>DATKPY010000053.1:0-213848 GCA_035523875.1 Steroidobacteraceae bacterium | reverse complement strand
CACCGGGCGCGGCGCCGCGCCCGGTGACCGGCGTTGCGCGCCTCAGGTGCTCATCAGTACAGTGGCGGTCGGGGAGACGTCGACCACGCGCGATGATCGAGCAGCCGCTCACCGAAGTGCTGATACTGCTGGCGGCGTCCGTGTTCATCGTGACGCTCGCCCGCCGGCTCGGCTGGCCGCCGATCCTGGGCTATCTCATCGTCGGCATGGCCCTCGGGCCGCATGCGATCGGGCTCATCTCCGAGAGCTCCATCACGCGCGTGCTTCCGGAGCTCGGGGTCGTGTTTCTCCTCTTCACCCTGGGCCTCGAGTTCTCCCTCCCGCGCATGCTCGCGATGCGCCGCGAGGTGTTCGGACTCGGCGCGCTGCAGGTGTGCGCCACCGTCGCTGCATGCGCCGTCATCGCGCATGCGACCGGGGCAACGTGGCTCATCGCGGCGTTGATGGGCGGGGCGGTCGCGATGAGCTCGACCGCCATCATCGTGAACGAGCTCGCGACTCGCGGCGAATTGAACCGCACGCACGGCCGGCTCGCCTTCAGCATGCTCCTGTTCCAGGACCTCGCATTCGTGCCGCTGCTCGCGCTCGCCTCCGGGCTCGAGCGGCCGGCGGCCTACTCGCTCCAAGCGGCGATGGAGGCGGTCGGCGCGGGCGTACTCGCGGTGATCGTGGTGCTCGCCGCGGGACGCTGGCTGCTGCGGCCGCTGCTGCACGAGATCGCGCACAGTCGCCTGCGGGAGCTGTTCACGATGACGGCGCTCCTGGTCGTGCTCGCCTCGGCGTGGATCTCGTACGTCGCCGGGCTGTCGCTTGCCCTCGGGGCCTTTCTCGCCGGAATGATGCTCGCGGAGACCGAATATCGTCACCAGATCGATGCGGTCATCCGACCCTTCCGGGACATCTTGCTGGGTCTCTTCTTCATCTCCGTCGGGATGCTGCTCGACGTGCGCCTCGTGATCATGCAGTTCCCGCTCGTCTCCGCCATCCTCGTGGGGCTCATCGCGCTCAAGGCGGTGATCGGCGCACTGGCCGCGCGGCTGTTCGTCGATTCCACCTTCAAGGCTGCGCGCGCGGGAATCGTGATCGCGATCGGCGGGGAGTTCGGAGTCGCCCTGCTCACCATCGTGCTCGAAAGCGGTGCGGTCTCGGGCCGCCTGGCGCAGCCGCTGCTGGTCGCGGTGGTGCTTTCCATGGTCTTGAGCCCGCTCGTACTGCATCACAATCGCAGCATCGCGCGGGCGGTGCTGCGCGAGCAGGGTCCGAGCGTTGCGCCGCTCGAGCCCGAGCAAGAGGCGACGCGCGCCATCGCGCGCCGCGAGCACGTGATCCTATGCGGCTACGGACGCGTCGGGCAGAACGTCGCGCGGGTGCTCGAAGCGCAGGGCTTCGAGTTCATCGCGCTCGACATCGATCCGGCGCGGATCCGTGCCGCCCGTCAGGCGGGCGAGCCCGTGCTCTACGGGGATTCGGCCGACGAGGAGATGCTCGTGAAGGCGGGCATCGATCGGGCGAGCGCGTTGGTCGTGAGCTTCTCGAATCCCGCGGTCGCGCTCGACATCATTCGCAGCGTCCGCGGGCTGCGCGCGGAGGTGCCGGTGCTGGTACGCACGGCCGATGACGCCCGGCTGCAGGAGCTCAAGGATGCCGGTGCGACCGAGGTCGTGCCGGAGACCTTCGAGGCGAGCCTGATGCTCGTCTCCCAGGTGCTGATGCTGCTCGATGTCCCGGTGAGCCGCGTGGTGCATACGATCGGCGCGATCCGCAACAGCCGCTACGAGGTCCTGCGCAACATCCATCGCCGCGCGGACGCCCGCCCGGTCGATGAGACGCATCCTTACCGGGAGGAGCTCAAGTCCATCGTCATTCCCCCGGGCGCCTGGGCGGTCGGGCGCACGGTGAGCGATCTGCGCGCGCGCGGCGCCGAAGTTGCAATCACCGGAATCCGCCGCCACGGCATACTCGGCCGCGAGCCGCAGGGAGATACACGCCTGCGCGAGGGCGATATCGTCGTGATCTACGGGCTTCCCGAAGCGCTCGAGCACGCCGAGGGCGTGCTGCTCGCCGGATGAACTCGAGGCCGATGAGACCATGAAACGCACCGAGATCCACTTTCCGCCGAAGCACGAGGCACTGCGCGAGGACGTGCACGCCTTGGGCGAGCTGCTCGGCGAGCTGCTGCGCGAGCAGGGCGGGCCGCAGCTGCTCGAGACGGTCGAGCAGGACCGTGTGCTCGCGATCCGGCGCCGCGAAGGCGACAGTGGTGCGGCGGCCGAGCTCGCGCTGCGGGTACGGGGGCGCCCGCCGGCCGAAGCGCGCGACCTCGTGCGCGCGTTCTCCACCTGGTTTCAGGCCGTCAACTTGGCGGAGAAGGTCCACCGCATTCGCCGCCGCCGCCACTATTTTCTCAAGGAGAGCGCCCGACCGCAGCCGGGAGGCGTCGAGGATGCGCTCGCGAGCCTGAAGGAGCGCGGTCTCGCGCTCGAGGAGGTGCTCGCGCTCATCGGGAGCCTGCGCATCGAGCCGGTATTCGCCGCGCACCCGACCGAGTCCCTGCGCCGCACGATCCTGCGCAGCCAGCAGCGCATCGCTGAGCTCTTGCTCGGGCGGCTCGATCCGACGCTCACGCCGCGTGACTCGCGCAGCCTCTGGCGGCGCGTGCGCCAGGAGCTCACCGCGGGCTGGCAGACCGAGGATCATCCGCGCGAGAAACTCACGGTGTCCGATGAGCGTGAGCACGTCCTGTACTACCTGAGCGAGGTGCTCTACCGCGCGGTGCCGACGTTCTACGAGGAGATTGCCGATGCGCTCGCAGGGCTCTACGACGTGAAGCCCGAGGCGCTCGAGCTTCCCGCGATCGTGAGCTTCGGCACCTGGGTCGGCGGGGACATGGACGGCAATCCCGACGTGCACGGGAAGACGATCCGCGAGACACTCGCGCGCCAGCAGCAGGTGATCGTGCACGCCTATTACGAGGAGTGTCAGTCGCTCGCGCAGCGCCTGTCGCAGAGCGCGAGCCGCATCGACGTATCGGCAGCGCTCTCCAAGCGCATCGATGAGTACGCGACGCTGCTACCGGGCGCGCGCGCGGTCACCCCGGCGCGCCACGACCGCATGCCGTATCGGGTATTCCTCGCGCAGATCGGCGCACGCCTGATCAATACGTTCGAGGGCCGCGCGAACGGCTACGAGCGGGCGGCGGAGCTGCGCGCCGATGTTCAGCTCATCGCCGACAGTTTGCGCGCGCACCGGGGCTGGAACGCGGGCCACCACTCGGTGCAGCGGCTGCTGCGCCGGATCGACACCTTCGGGCTGCACCTCGCCACGCTCGACGTTCGCCAGCATGCGAGCGTGCACCACGACGTTCTCGCGCGGGCGCTCGATGATCCGGAGTGGCGCGCACGCCCGAGCGCGGAGCGGCATCGGCTCATCGCGCAGGCGATCGAGCGGGATGGCGGACCACTCGTCGATCTCGATCCGCTCGGCCGTCGCACGCGCGGTGTATTCGAATCGATCGTAGCCGGACGGCACCGCTACGGCGCGGCGGCCGTCGGCTATTACATCGTGAGCGGCGCCCAGGACGTGGACGACGTGCTTGCGGCGCTGCTGCTCGCGCGCTGGGCGGACGTGTGCGACAAGCGCACCGGGGAGGTGGCGCTCGACATCGCCCCGATGTTCGAGTCGCTCGATGCGCTCGAGGGAAGCGGCGAGATCATGCGCCGCCTCCTGAGCGACCCGCTGTACCGGCGCCACCTGGATACCCGCCGTCACCGCCAGTGCGTCGTGCTCGGCTATGCCGACGCCGACAAAGAAGGCGGTCTGTGCGCGGCGCGGTTTGCGATCCAGGTTGCGCAGGCCGAGCTCGCGCGCGCATTCACGGAGGGCCGCGTGAGCCACGTCCTCTGTCATGCGCGCGGCGGCAGCGTCGCGCTCGGCGGCGGTCGCATCGACACGCCCGCGCGCGCCGCCCCGGATGCCGCCGTGAACGGCGTGCTGCGGCTCACGGAGCAGGGCGAGGTGGTGAACCAAAGCTACGGGTTGCTGCCGATCGCGATGCGCACGCTCGAGCGCGCGTTCAACGCGCTCGCGGTGCGCACGGCGGCGGTGCGCACGGCAGGCGCACCGCGCGCAGTCCCGCAGGCGCATGCGGCCTGCGCGGCGACACTCGCAGCCTCGAGCCGCGCCGCGTACCGGCAGCTCGTCTATGGCGATGCGAGGTTCCACGAGTATTTCCGCCTCGTCACGCCGATCGACGTGCTCGAGCGCATGCAGATCGGCTCGCGGCCCGCATACCGCGGCGAGGGCGAGAGTCTTCAGTTGCTCCGTCCGGTGCCGTGGGCATTCGCCTGGACGCAGTCGCGCTTTCTGCTGCCGGCCTGGTACGGAGCCGGAAGCGGCTTCAGCGAGACGCTCGAGCGCCACGGACTCGCAGTCCTCAGGGAGGCTTACGACAGCTGGTTCTTTCTGCGCAATCTCATCGACGACGTGGAGGCGACGCTCGCGCGGACGGATCTCGAGATCGCCCGGGCGTACGATGCGCTCGCGCCGCGGGCGTTGCAGCCGTTCTTCGAGGACATCTGCCGCGAGTACGCGCTCGCACGCGAGCGGCTGCTCGAGATCAAGGGCACGCGCGAGCTGCTCGACGGGGACGCGACGCTGCAGCGAGCGATCGCGCTGCGCAATCCGTACGTCGATCCAATGAACCTCATGCAGATCGATCTGCTCAAGCGCTGGCGCGCGACCGGCCGGCAGGACCGTGACCTGTTCGATGCGCTGCTCGCGAGCGTGAGCGGCATCGCGCAGGGCCTGCAGAGCACCGGATGAGCGGGCAGCCGCAGATCGAGATCCGGCCGGCGACGCCCGAGGATGCGGCGCAGATCCTTGCCTTCATCCGCGAGCTTGCCGAGTACGAGCAGCTCGCGCACGCCGTGGTGGCGACCGAAGCGGACCTGCACAGTACGCTCTTCGGCCCGCAGCCGTACGCGCATGCGCTCATCGCCTGCGAGGCCGGCGTGCCGCTCGGATTCGCGGTGTACTTCTACAACTACTCTACCTTCGCAGGACGGCCTGGGCTCTATCTCGAGGACCTGTACGTGCGCCAAGCCGCGCGCGGTCGGGGCATCGGTCGGCGGCTCCTCGCCCATCTCGCGCAGATCGCGTTGGAGCGCGGATGCGCGCGCATGGAGTGGGCCGTGCTCGATTGGAACGAGCCCGCGATTCGCTTCTACGTGAGTCTCGGCGCCGCGCCGAACGAGGAGTGGACCACCTATCGGCTCTCGCGCGCAGGGATCGCGGCGCTCGCGCGCTCGCCGTGAGCTAGTTGCGGCGCAGATCCACGGCGGGCAGCTGCATCGAGCGGCGATACTTCGTGACCGTGCGCCGCGCGACCTTGACTCCGCGGTCCGCGAGCAGTCCCGCGAGCTGCACGTCGGAGAGCGGATGGCGCCGGTCCTCGGCAGCGATGAGGTCGCGGAGCAGCGCGCGGATCGCCGTCGCGGAACACGACCCACCGCTCAGGGTCGCGAGCTCGCGCGAGAAGAAGCGCTTGAATGCGACGACGCCGCGCGGGGTGGCCATGTACTTGTGCTGGGTGGCGCGCGAGACCGTCGACTCGTGCAGGCCCAACTCGGCACCGATCTCGCGCAGGGTGAGCGGACGCATCGCGAGATCGCCGTACTCGAAGAAGTTTCGCTGGCGGGCGACCAGCGCTTCGGTCACGCGCCGGATCGTGAGGAAGCGCTGCTCGAGGTTGCGCACGAGCCAGCGCGCCTCCTCGAGATGCTGGTTCAAGCGCACCGTCTCCCCGTTGCGGACGCGGCGCAGCTCCTCGGCGTAGCGCTGATTGACTCGGATCCGCGGGTAGATCGCGGCGTTGATCGCGACCGCCCAGCGCTTCTTCTCCCTGCGCACGATCACGTCGGGAACGATCATGCGCGGCTCGAACGTGCCGAGCCGCGAACCCGGGCGTGGATCGAGGCTGCGAATGAGCTCGAGCGCCGGGGCGAGCTCGGGCTCTGCGCAGCCGAGCGCCTGGCACAGACGCCCATGGTCGCGCGCCGCGAGCAGCTCCAGAAGGCCGCTCGCAATCTCGATCGCAAGCGCACGCCCGGGCGTCTGCTCCGGCAGCGCTGCGAGCTGCAGGCGCAGACACTCCGCGAGATTGCGCGCCGCAACACCGGTCGGCTCGAGTTCCTGCACGGTCCTGAGCGCCGCCTCGAGCTCACCCGCGGCCGGGCTCTCGACGAGCGGGGCCAGCTCGGTGAGCGGATCGCGCAGGAATCCATCCTCGTCGAGCGCATCGACGATGAGGTTGGCGAGCTCGTGCTCGCGCTCCGTGAGCCCGAGCACGAGCAGCTGGTCGCGCAGCTGACCGCGAAGCGTGGTCGGCGCTGCGGTCCACTCGGTCCAGTCGGGCAGCGCCCCTCCCGGGGGGTCAGAGCCTGCCAAGCCGAAGTCGAGGTCCTCGCGCGCCGCCGTCTCGGCAGGCGTCTCCTCGCGCGCGCGGCCATCGGCGCTTTCGGGGATCTCCTCGAGAAACGGGTTCTGGGTGAGGGCGCGCTGCAGCTCCTGCACGCATTCCGGGGCCGAGAGCTGCAGCAGCTTCACCGATTGCTGCAGCCGGGGCGTGAGCGTGAGCTGCTGCCGGAGGCGCAGCCCCAGTACGGCGTTGCTCATTCTACGACGGGGTCCTCGGGAGCTTCGCGGGCAGCCCGCCGGCGGAATCAAGCAACAGCCGTGCCAGGCGCGCTGCCCCGGCAGGCGCGTCGGGTCAGATTCCCGACTGCCAGGTGCTCGGCATCCCGGCCGTGCTGATCGCGCTCTCGATCGTGAGGCAGGCCTCACGCGCCTCGGGCTGCGCGCGCAAACTCCGCGCGATGGAATTGAGGAAGGTGCACATTACCGGGACGTTCGGGTGCGAGGCGCGCAGCTCCGCCTCCACTCGGTCGATCAGCTCTACGACATCCTCTTGATCGCAGCTCGGGAAGGTCATCGTGAGGACGGCCTGCTGAACCGCGGTCAAGGCCTGGTGTATGGCTTCCAGGTGCTCCCCGTTCATGTCATTCATTTCAACTCCAATCGCGAGCGCACGCAACTGCCGACGCTGCGCCGCAGCGGAGTCAAGGAAAAAAATAGCGGGCTGGTCGCACCACAGCCCGCCAAACGGGGGGTCACCGGTTGAACTCCTCCGCAGCCGGAGTCGGCAGCGGGAGTCGAGAAAGCCTGGGCGCGCACGCGATCGACGTCCCTTGTCTCCAAAGCTGCAATCGCTGTGCCAGGCCGTCCTGCGCTGCGGCGCAACTACCTGGGAACATGGGCATGGATCCTGCTCGATGCTCTGAGCCTGCGGGCGTGAGGCGACAAGATGGCCATGCGAACCGAGGAGACGATCGACAAACTGAATGGACTCATTCGTGTCTGTCGCGACGGCGAAGAGCTGTGCGGCTGCGGCGGCGTGCGCGCATCGAGCGCCGCGCTACGCGCGCTGTTGCTCCACCGCAGCGAGGAGTGGGGGCGGCTCGGCGATGAGCTGCAAGCCCTTGTTCTGCTGCTCGGGGGCGAGCCGGTCACCTCGGCGAGCTTTGCGGCTCGAACGCGACGCATGCGGCTTGCGCTGCGCGTGATGCTGAGCGGCCGAAATGACGCCCCGCTGATGGATGCGTGGCAGCGCGCGCAGCAGCGCGCGCTGCGCTGCTATGCGGAGGCGCTCGGTGGCTATCTCCCGGAACGCATCCGCCGGACGATCGGTCTGCAGGCGGATCGCGTCATGGATCGATGCGACCAGATCGGGACTCTGCGCGTTCAGCTTGAAATTCATTCTCCCGCGCTCTAGGGCGCTGTAACTCTTACAGCACGCGGGCGTCGGTCCAAGCTCGAGCGGGGCGGGAAACGTGCGCGCCCGTGCAGGCTCGCTTTCCGGGATGGCGAGTAGATTTGCGCCTGGTCCGCGGGCAAGATGATGCGACGGTCACCGATTTCCCGCGGCACCGATGCCGTCCTCCCCCGCTAGCTCCAACGCTCGCACGTCGCTCGCCGCGGCGCTCGCGTGTCTTGGCACCGGTCTGCTGATCGGCGCCGCAGTCGCGCGCCTCGGGCTGAGCGCACTCGAGCACGCGCACACACTCGAGGTGCTGAGCGAGTGCGCACTCGTCATCTGTCTCTCCTGTGCGGGGGTCACCCTCGCCGAGGGCCTGGAGCGCTCGATCCATGACGGGTCGCTGCGTCTCGCGCTCATCGCGATGCCGACCACGATCGCGCTCATCGCCGGAGTTGCGAACGTATTCCTCGGGTTGCCGTTCAACGAGGGCATGTTGCTCGGGGCCATACTCGCCCCTACCGACGCTGTGCTTGCCGGATCGCTGCCGGTGATGCCCGACGGCGCCTCGCGGCAAGTGCTCGTGGCCGAGGGGGCGCTCACCTCGAGTCTCGCGCTGCCCGCCGTGCTGTTCGCACTCGGCCTCTGTGGCGATCACGACCTCGGGCCGGGTGCGCTGCGCTGGGTGATGGTCGATGTTGTCTGGGCGAGCGCGTCGGGCGTCGCGCTCGGCTGGGCAGCCGGGGCCGGGGCGGCCTTCGCGCTCGCGCGCCTCGACTCCCGCGGACCCTTTGGCGCACTCGAGCTGCTGGTCCTCGCCTGCACTGCGACGCTCGCCTACGGAGCGGCGCTGCCGCTGCACGCGAACGGGCTCCTCTGCGTGCTCGTCGCGGGCGTGGCGCTCTCCTTTCGCGGGCGTCTCGCACCGCGCTCGCCGCCTACGGCACGGCTCGCCCGCCGCCTGGCGGCCGGTGCGCGCCGCACCGAGCAGGCAGCCGGTCTCGCTATCGTCGCGGGCGTCGGTGCGCTGCTCGCCGTCTCCGACGTTCGGCCGGCGCTCATCCTGTTCGCCCTGCTCGTCATCGTCGGAGTTCGTCCGCTCGCGGCGCATCTCGCGCTTGGGAGCCTCCAGGGCCACGAGCTCGACCGGCGTGCGATCGCCTGGTTCGGTGTACGCGGGCTCGCCCCGATCTACCTGCTGATGTTCGCCGTCGACCAGGGTGTGGACGGAAGGACCGCAAGCGAGCTCATTGCTGTAACCGTCGCCGTGCTCGCCACGTCGATCGCACTGCACGGCCTCACCGCTCTGCCGCTCGGCAATCGACCCGTCGACCCACAGCGGCAGCACTAGCGGGTCGCTGGGCGAGGCCCTGCGCGTGGCCTTCTGGCGACACTACCCTGGATGCGGCAAAACCGGGCAACATAGCCATCGAGCCGTACGTGGCGGGGTGCCGGGCGGCGCCATCGGTGAGGGCGACATGGCACATGCGCTGATTGTGGACGACGACCCTGACGTGGTGGAGTGGCTGGAGGAGGTCGCACGCCTGGAGGGATTCACGATCGCGCGCGCCAACTCGCTGCGCGAGGCGCGCATCGAGCTCGGAAGGCAGCACCCGGACGTGCTGCTCACCGATCTGAAGCTACCCGATGGTGAGGGCATCGAGCTCACGCACGAACTCGAGCGGCCTGATGCGACCGAGGTGATCGTCGTCACCGGACACGCGACGGTGGACAGCGCCGTCGCGGCGCTGCGCGCCGGAGCGAGCGATTACCTCGTGAAGCCCGCCGATCTCGAGCGCGTCCAGACGGTGCTGCGCCACGCGCGCAAGACTTCGGCTCTGCAGCACGAGATCGGCGCGCTGCGCGAGGAGCTGCGCAGGCTCGGCCGGTTCGGGCGCATCCTCGGCGGCTCCCCGCGCATGCAGTTCCTGTACGACCAGCTGAGCCGCGTCGCGCCCACCTCCGCGACCGTGCTGCTCATCGGGGAGAGCGGCACCGGCAAGGAGCTCGCGGCGCAGACCCTGCACGAGCTGAGCCGTCGGCGCGACGCGCCGTTCCTGCCGCTCAACTGCGGCGCGGTGGCTCCGCAGCTCATCGAGAGTGAGCTGTTTGGTCACGAGCGCGGGAGCTTCACCGGCGCCGATCGACAGTACAAGGGCTTCTTCGAGCGGGCCGACCGCGGCGCCGTCTTTCTCGACGAGATCACCGAGATGCCGATGGAGCTGCAGGTGAAGCTCCTGCGCGTCCTCGAGACCGGCACGTTCCGGCGCGTCGGCGGATCGCAGCAGATCGCATGCGATGTGCGCGTCGTCGCGGCGACCAACCGGGAGCCCGAGAAGGCGGTCCGCGACGGCAAGCTCCGCGAGGATCTCTACCACCGACTCAATGTCTTCCCGATCCGGTTGCCGCCGCTCCGAGAGCGCGGGGCGGATATCGACGAGCTCGCGCGCTACTTCCTCGACGAGCTGAACAGCATCGAGGGCACCGCCAAGACCTTCGCGCCCGACACGCTCGCGCGGTTGCGCGATTACAGCTGGCCGGGCAACGTCCGGGAGCTCAAGAACTGCGTGCAGCGCGCCTACATCATGGCCGACGCCGAGATCGAGTGCGACATCGGCTCCTCGGAGCCACCCGCGGCGCTCGCGGACGGTACGACGATCACGATTCGCGTCGGCATGCCGCTCGAGGAGGTCGAGCGCCGCGTCACGATGGCGACGCTTGCGCATTGCGGGCACGTCAAGCGCAAGGCCGCGGAGATCCTCGGGGTGAGCTTGAAGACGCTCTACAACCGGCTGGAGGCCTACAACGGCAAGGAGGGCCCGCCGGCGGGCCAGACGGGCACGGGCGCGGAGGCTGCCGCGCCCGGAGACGCGACTCACTGAGACCGCGCCGCCCTCGCACGCACCGTCAGCTGCGGGTGCGGCGCCCGAGCCGACGCAGCACCGCGGCGACGAGCAGCCAGCGCAGGCGCGGGTTCGAGACGATCGTACGCAGGAGCTTGTATCCGTTTCCCGCGAGCCACGCGAGCGGTCTCCGCTGCTCGAGCTGCTCGAACTGCGCGAGCCTGGCGGCGAGCGCGACGCGCTGCACTTCGGCTTCGAGCTCGAGCAGCTCCAGGCGGCGCGCGAGATGGTGCGCTCGTGGCGCGGTCACGGCGGGCGATCGAGCGAGGCGCGATCGAGTCGCAGCTGCGCAATGAGGCGGGAGAAGAGGGGGTCGCGGCGCAGCGAGCGCCTGAGGGCGATCCACGCGCCGACGCCCGCGAGCAGGAACACCGCGAACAGCACCGCGAGCACGAGGAGTCGCGCTCGCGGCGGCAGCGCGAGCGCGGCCCAGATCACGAGCGTCAAACCGGCGAGCCAGGCCGAGATCAGGCACAGTGCCGCGAGCAGCAGCTCGCGCGCCAGGCGGCGCTTCTCCAGTTCGAGCTCGATCGTGAGCAGCTCGAGTCGCGTCTGCGCGATGCGTGCGAGCTCGCCGAGCAGCGACTTGAGCCGCGCGACGAAGGATTCCCCGACGGTGCTCATGGCGGATCGGCGCCGTGCTCGCGCGAGCGGCGACCGCCGAGCGCGAGTCCGACGAGCAGACCGACCCCGGCCCCGATCGCGAGCGCCGCCCAGGGGTTCGCTCGGCTCCAGCGCTCCAAGACCGCCGTCGGCGTCTCGAGCGCGCGGCTCCCGCCGGCCTCGATCGATTCCAGCCGCGCCCGCACGCTCGCGATGCCCGTCGCAACGCGCTCGCGCAGCGCGGCGAGATTCTCATCGCCCGCATCGGGGAGCGATTCGAGCAGCGTCTGCACCCGGGCTACGGCGCGGCGCAGCTCCGCGGCGTGGGTTGCCTCGTTGTCGATCTCCTCGCTCATCAGTGGCCCTCGAATGCGACGAGCGTACGCACCTCGACGCCCAGCGATTCGAGCTTGCGTCGTCCGCCGAGATCCGGCAAATCGATGATGAAGCAGGCGCCGAGGAGCTGCGCGCCGAGCGAGCGCAACAGCTTCACGGCGGCCTCCGCGGTGCCCCCGGTTGCGATCAAGTCATCGACGAGAATGATGCGCTCGTCGCGGGTGATCGCATCCGTGTGCATCTCCATCTCGTCGAGGCCGTACTCGAGCGAGTAGACGACGCGCACCGTGGTATGGGGGAGTTTCCCCTTCTTGCGAATCGGCACGAAGCCCGCCGAGAGCTGGTGAGCCATCGCCCCGCCCAGGATGAAGCCCCGCGCCTCGATTCCGGCCACTCCGTCGATCTTGGCGCCCGCCCACGGCTGCACCAGCTCGTCCACGGCGCGCCGGAACGCGCTCGCGTTGCCGAGCAGAGTCGTGATGTCGCGGAACTGAATCCCCTCCCGCGGGTAGCCCGGGATGGTTCGAATGTACTGCCGCAAGTCTGCGCGAGGGTCGGCGTGCATAAGGAAGTCACCTCGTGGGAGGCAGACAATATACGATTGCCCGTACACTTCGCAGCCTGATCGATTGTTTGCCGGGAGAACCCCGATGAATCAAAGGCAGCTCGGAAACTCCGGCCTGAGGGTCGGTCCACTCGCGCTCGGGGGCAACGTGTTCGGGTGGACCGCCGACGAGGCGCACTCCTTCGAAGTGCTCGACGCATTCGTCGATTCGGGCTTGAATCTGATCGATACCGCCGATGTGTACTCGCGCTGGATTCCTGGGCACCGCGGCGGGGAGTCCGAGGCGATGATCGGTAAGTGGCTGAAGAGCCGCGGCAATCGCTCGCGAGTCGTGATCGCGACCAAGGTCGGAATCGAGATGGGTCCGGGCGAGCAGGGGCTGTCGCGGCCGTACATCATGCGCGCGGTCGAGCGTTCGCTCGAGCGCCTCGGCACCGACTACATCGACCTCTACCAATCGCACCGGGACGATCCCGGGACCCCGATGGAGGAGACCCTCGGTGCCTACGGCGATCTCATCAGGCAGGGCAAGGTGCGCGCGATCGGCGCGTCGAACTTCTCCGCGGAGCGTCTGATGACGGCGCTCGCGCTCGCGCGCAGCGCGCAGCTGCCGCGCTACGAGTGCCTGCAGCCCTGCTACAACCTCTACGATCGGGCGGGATTCGAAGGCGAGCTCGCCGAGCTCTGTCGGCGCGAAGGGGTCGCCGTGATCAGCTATTTCTCCCTGGCGAGCGGGTTTCTGACCGGCAAGTACCGCTCCGAGAAGGATCTCGTCAACCGCGCGCGGGCTTACCGGGTGAAGGACATGATGAACGAGCGCGGCTTTCGCATCCTGCACGCGCTCGATGAGATCGCACGCGAGCTTGGCGCGACGCCCGCGCAAGTTTCGCTTGCCTGGCTCATCGCGCGCGGCGTGACGGCACCGATCGCGAGCGCGACGAGCGCCGAGCAGCTGCGCGAGATCGTCGGCGCGACGCGCCTCGAGCTCGGCGCCGAGGCGGTGCGCAAGCTCGATCAGGCGAGCTCCTGAGCGGGCGTGCCCGATCAGGAATGCCGGGATGCGAGTAGCGCGAGCTCCGGAGGCATCGGGTTCACGTCGATCTCGACATTGAGGCACGTAGGGCGGCCGCTCGCGAACGCCTCGCGCAGCGCAGGCCCGAGCTCCTCCGCATCGGTGATGTGGCGCCCGGTGCAGCCAAGCGCCGCGGCGACCTCGTGGTACTTCGCGTCCGCGAGCCGTGTACCGCGCACGGGATTGCCGATCATTTCCTGGAAGTGCTGCGATGCGGCCCAGCTGCGATTGTTCATCACGACGACCACGACCGGCAGCCGATGTCGCGCAAGTGTGTCGAACTCCGCGATCGTGAAGCCGATCGCGCCGTCTCCGGCGAGCAGCAGCACCGGGCGCCGCGGGTAGGCGCTCTGCGCTCCGATCGCGAGCCCGAGGCCGAAGCCGACGGCGCCCAGGAAGCCGTGAGTGATGTAGCTCCCGGGGCTGCGCTGACGGATCGTCTCGTTCATCCAGTGATACGCCTCGGCGCCGTCACCGATGACGATCGTCTGGTCGGGGATGCTCTCGGCGATCACGCTCACCGCGCGATACGGGTGGATCGGCGGCGTCGTGCGCTCGAGCGCCTCGCTCAGGCGCTTGCGGCGTGCCACCCTGGCGTCGCTCACCGACTTCTGCCACCCGGCTCGGTCCGGCCAGCGGTGCGCCGGGGCCTCGGCGAGCAGCGCACGCAGCGTCTCGCGCGGATCCGCCGGGATTGCCACTGCAACGTCGCGAAGCTTGCCGATCTCGCGCGGATCGACCTCGACATGAATGATTTTGGCGGCGCTCGGCACCAGGCGATCGCTGCTGCCGAGCGTGAACAGACCGAATCGGACTCCCGCTGCGAGGACCACATCCGGCCGTGAGTCGGGTGCGGCGAGGTCGGCCAGCTTATGGAAAGTCCCGCCGTAAAGCGGATGATCGCTCGGCAGCAGCCCATGCGCCTGAAAGTCGGAGAACACAGGGATCCCGGCGAGCTCGGCGAAGGCGCGCAGCTCCGCGGCGCTCCCCGATTGCCAGGCACCGGCGCCGGCCAGGATGATCGGGCGCTCCGCGCGCGTGAGGAGCTGGATGGCGCTGCGGATCGCCTCGGCAGACGGACCGGCACGCATCTCGACGCTCAGGGTGTGCGGCATACGCACCGCCTCCTCCTCGAGGCCCGCCGTGAGCACGTCCATCGGCAAGTCGAGCAGTACCGGCCCGGTCGGCGGTGAGGTCGCGGTGCGGATGGCGTGCGCGACCAAGCGCGGAATCTCGGCCGGCACCGTGATCGAGTGCGCCCACTTGGTGATCGGCCGGGCGATCGCCACCTGGTCGATGCCGGCTTGCAGGGTGTTCGTCTCCGCGTCCTTCAACGCGGCAGCGCCGCTCAGGTAGAGCACGGGCGTGCGATCGAGATAGGCATTGGCGATCGATGTGACACAGTTGGTGAACCCCGGACCGGCCGTGACGAGCGCGACGCCGAGCCTGCGCGCGGCGCGCGCGTAGCCTTCCGCGGCATGTCCAGCCGCGACCTCGTGACGTGTGTCGATGAGCGCAACGTCGTGCGCCGCGCACGCCTGGAAGATCGTCTCCAGATGCGCACCATGCAGTCCGAACGCGGTGTCGACGCCGGCATCGACCAACGTGCGGACGAGCAGCTCACCGCCTGTGACCTTGGCCATGGGTACCTCGAGCGGTCGCGGGGGCGTTCCGCGGTCGCAGGCCATGCTACATTTGCGAGCCGCGGACGAAAAGAAGCCGCGCTCCCGAATGACCCCCGGCCCGAGGCCGTGAAAGAAGCACCGGTATGGCACCTCCGAAGAGCAACATCGAGATTGCACAGCAGGCGAAGATGCGCCCGATCGTCGGGCTCGCAAAGGATCGGCTCGGGATCCCGGAGGAGAGTCTCTCGCCCTACGGGCGCTACAAGGCCAAGCTCTCTCTTGACTATGTGAGCTCCCTCAAGGACAGGCCGGACGGCAAGCTGATTCTCGTCACGGCGATTTCGCCTACGCCAGCCGGCGAGGGCAAGACGACGACGACGGTCGGTCTGGGCGATGCACTCAACCGCCTGGGGAAGCGAGCCATCATCTGCCTGCGCGAGCCCGCGCTCGGGCCCGTGTTCGGAGTGAAGGGCGGCGCCGCCGGCGGCGGGTACTCGCAGGTCGTGCCGATGGAGGACATCAACCTCCATTTCACGGGGGACTTCGCCGCCATCGCGGCGGCCAATAACCTGCTCGCGGCACTCATCGACAACCACATCCACCACGGCAACGCGCTCGGGCTCGATCCGCGCCGCATCGCCTGGCGGCGCGTGGTGGACATGAACGATCGGGCGCTGCGTGACATCGTGGTCGCCCTGGGCGGGACGGCGAACGGCTACCCGCGTCAGGACGGCTTCGACATCGTCGTCGCCTCGGAGGTGATGGCGATCTTCTGTCTCGCGACCAGCGTGAGCGACCTCAAGGAGCGGCTCGGCAAGGTCGTGGTCGGATACACCACCGATCAGAAGCCCGTCCTGGCGCGCGACCTCAAGGCGCATGGCGCGATGACGGCGCTGCTACGCGATGCGCTCGCACCGAATCTGGTGCAGACGCTCGAGAACAATCCCGCCTTCATCCACGGCGGTCCGTTCGCGAACATCGCGCACGGCTGCAACTCCGTGATGGCAACCCGCACGGCGCTCAAGCTCGCCGACTACGTGGTCACGGAGGCGGGCTTCGGCGCCGATCTCGGCGCGGAGAAGTTCGTCGACATCAAGTGCCGCAAGGCGGGCCTCACGCCCTCGGCAGCGGTGATCGTCGCAACCGTGCGCGCGCTCAAGTATCACGGCGGCGTCGAGGTGGCCGACGTGGGCAAGGAGAACATTCCCGCCCTCGAGAAAGGCATCGTCAATCTCGAGCGCCATATCGACAACGTGCGGAAGAACTACGGGCTCTCCTGCCTCGTCGCCATCAACCACCGCACCGAGGACACGGACGCGGAGATCCGCGTGCTCATGGAGCGCGCCGCCCATCACGGCGCCAAGGTGATACTCGGGCGTCACTTCGCCGAGGGCGGCGCGGGCGCGGTCGACATCGCGCAGGAGGTGCTGCGGCTCGTCGAGCAGCCGAACGAGTTCAGGTTCGTCTACGAGGAGAGCGCGAGCCTGTGGGACAAGATGAAGACCGTCGCGACGCGCATCTACCACGCCGCGGACATCACGGCCGACTCCAAGGTTCGCGCGCAGATCAAGCAGCTGCAGGACTCGGGTTACGGGCACTACCCGGTGTGCGTCGCCAAGACGCAGTACTCGTTCTCCACCGACCCGAAGCTGCGCGGCGCGCCCTCGGGCCACATGGTCAATATCCGCGAGGTGCGCCTCGCCGCCGGCGCCGAGTTCATCGTGATGATCTGCGGGGACGTGATGACCATGCCGGGGCTGCCGAAGGTCCCGGCGGCGAACGCGATCGACGTCGACGAATCCGGCAAGATAGTGGGACTCTTCTAAGTTCCGTTCGAATCGAAGCGCGGAGCGACGAGCTCGCAAGCCGGGGAATCAGAAGGGCTTCACGACCGCGAGAATCACGATCGCGATGAGCAGGACGCTCGGCACCTCGTTGAAGGCCCGGTACCAGCCGTCGGCATGTGCCGCGCGTCCCGAGCGCAGGTCCTTCATGAGCCCATGGCACCAGCCGTGGTAGACGATGAGGAGGCCCACGAGCACGAGCTTCACGTGGAGCCACCCGAAGCGCAGATACGCGGGCGCGCTCGCGACGAGGGCGATGCCGAACAGCAGGGCGAGCGCTCCGCCGATCGTCATGATCACGAACAAGCGCCGCTCCATCACCGCGAAGCGCGCCGCGAGCAGTCGCTCGGTCTCCCCCTCCGCGCGCGCGGCGGCTGCGTGATAGACGAACAGGCGCGGCAGGTAGAACAGCCCCGCGAACCACGTGACGACGAAGACGATGTGAAAGGCTTTGAGCCAGAGCATGAGCGCGCAACCGACGGCGGTGGGATCGGGCGGCGCAGTATACCCCCGGCGCGCGCGAGCTCTTTTCCATAACGCATTCGACGGTTGGCGATGCCCCGCGCGTCGTGCGCCCGATGCGCGGGTCGGCGCGGTTCACCGCTGTCGGTACGCTTGACAGTGAGCGTGCCGCCCGCGATTCGGAGCGGCGGTAAGTCGTTGCGCGGGTACGGGATCTCGAGCAGGGCACGGCCGTTGCACCGTGCAGTGCTTGCGGTTGCGCCGCAACGGGCAGGCGAGGGGTTAGATGGCACAGCGATTCGGCACAATGGCGGGGGCGCTTGCATTTGCGCTCGCACTGACACTCGCGACGGCGCCCGGGCCCGTCCGCGCATCGTCCGCGGCCACGGCGCGCACGGTCGTCGAACGCCACGTCAACATCGCGATCGAATGGGACCCGACGACGCCCGTCAACGAGCGCGAGATCTGGATGGCCTACCTCTTCACGCGGGCGGCACACGTTGCGCGCGAGAGCGAGCACGAGCAGCTGCCGCTCGGCGAGCGCGCGGCCTCGTTCGATGAGGAGGTGCGCGCACGGCGAGTGGCCGTGAACATGTTTCGACAGCTGGCGCGAGCACACCCCGCGCTCTCATCGGTCTATTTCTCCGATCTCGATCGGGTCGACGCCGCGGGCTTTCTGCGCGAATACGTCTGGCGCTACCTGAAGGGGGCGTCGTGGACGGCCGAGCCGGGGTCACTGCGTCTTGCGGCGTTCGATACCTGGCGGCGCACGCATCTTCGCAACCACGTGCCCGAGACTCACGGCGGGATCGCTCTGCGGCTCGCCGCGAACTAGCCGCGAACTCGCCGCATCGGGCGCGCGCGCCCGCGCACCCGCGACCAGGCCGCTTTGCATCGCCGACCCCGTCGGCCCGATACTTGGAGCCGTTGAGGCCCGAGCAGATCTCGAGGCCGTTTCCGGAGGCTCATTACCATGCTGCGTTCAAGCTATCCCGAGCTCAAGCTGTTCATCGCCGGGGAGTGGGTCGCCGGAGACGGCCGGGCTCGCGAGCCCGTGGTGAACCCCGCCTCCGAGGAGGTGCTCGGGGAGCTGCCACATGCCTCGCGCGCGGACCTCGATCGGGCGCTCGAGGCTGCGCAGAGAAGCTTTCCCGTCTGGCGCGCGCTCGCGCCGCACGAGCGCGGTCGCATCCTACGGCGTGCGGCCGACCTGATGCGCGAGCGCAGCGACCACATCGCACGCATTGCGACGCAGGAGGAGGGCAAGACCCTCGCCGAGGCTCGCTGGGAAGTGAATCTGTCGGCGGAGATCTTCGAGTGGTACGCCGAGGAGGGTCGCCGAACCTACGGGCGGGTGCTGCCGCAGCGTGCCTCTGGGGTGCGCATGACAGTCTTGCGCGAGCCGGTCGGACCCGTCGCCGGCTTTGCGCCGTGGAACTTCCCGATCGGGAATCCCGCGCGCAAGATCGGTGCGCCGCTCGGGGCCGGATGTCCGTGCATTCTGAAGCCGGCGGAGGAGACACCGGCCGCGGCGCTCGAGGTGGCGCGGGCGCTCGCGGACGCGGGACTGCCGAAAGGTGTGCTATCGGTCGTCTTCGGTGAGCCGGCTCAAGTCTCGCAGTACCTGCTCGCCTCGCCGATCATTCGGGCGATCACCTTCACGGGCTCGATTCCGGTCGGCAAGCAGCTCATGAAGCTCGCCGCGGAGGGCATGAAGCGCACCACGATGGAGCTCGGGGGGCACGCGCCCGTCGTCGTCTTCGACGACGTCGATGTGAATCAGGTGCTCGATCTCGCCATCGCATCGAAGTACCGCAACGCGGGTCAGGTCTGCGTCTCGCCGACGCGCTTCTACGTGCACAAGTCCATCTACAACCGCTTCGTCGAGGGCTTCACCGAGCGGGCCAAGGCCCTGCGGGTCGGCGATGGGCTCGCCGAGGGCGTGCAGATGGGACCCCTCGCACATCCGCGCCGCATCGGCGCCATGGAGGCGCTGCTTGCCGATGCGCGCGCCAACGGTGCGCGCTTCCACACCGGTGGCAATCGCATCAAGGGAAAGGGCTATTTCTGGGAGCCGACCGTGCTCTCCGAGGTGCCCTTGAGCGCGCGCATGATGAACGAGGAGCCCTTCGGGCCGGTCGCGCTCATCAACTCGTTCGCCTCGTTCGACGAGGTGATCGCCCAGGCGAACCGGCTCCCGTACGGACTCGCGGCCTATGCGTTCACGCGCAACGCGCGCACGGTGAATCTGCTCGGCGAGCAACTGGAAGCAGGCATGATCGGCATCAACAGCTTCCAGATCTCGGTGCCGGAGTCCCCATTCGGCGGCATCAAGGAGAGCGGTCACGGCTCGGAGGAGGGGATCGAGGGTCTCGACGCCTGCCTCGTCACGAAGTTCGTGACGGAGTCGTGAGCAACTTCGCTCAGCTCGTGCCCCAGACCTGCGCGGCGACCTTCACGACGAGCTCGAGCTTGCGCCACTGATCCTCGTGCGAGAGCTTGTTGCCGATCTCGTGGCTCGCGAACCCGCACTGCGGTGAGAGGCACAAGCTCTCGAGCGGCGCGAAGCGGCTCGCCGCATCGATGCGTCGCAGGAGCTGCTCCTCGCTCTCGATATCCCCGACCTTGGTGGTGACGAGTCCAAGAACCACGCGCTTGCCGCGCGGCAGGAATCTGAGCGGCTCGAATCCGCCGGAGCGCTCGCTGTCGAACTCCATGAAGAATCCGTCGATGTCGCTCTGGAACATCGCCTCGGCGACGAAGTCGTAACCACCTTCGGTTGCCCACGCGCTGCGAAAGTTTCCGTGGCAGGTGTGAATGGTCACCGCCATCCCCGCGGGCCGGTCGCGCAGGGCGGCGTTGATCGTCTGCGCGTAGCGGCGCGGCAGTGTTTCGGGGTCGTCGCCGTTGCGCCGGCAGCTCGCGCGGAAGTGCTCGTCGCCCAAGTAGGCGAAGGCAACATCGTCGAGCTGGAGATACTTGCAGCCGGCGGCCGCGAACGCCGCGATCGCCTGACGGTAGGCTGCGGCCACGTCCTCCCAGAACTCATCGAGATCCGGATAGATCGCGCGCGCGATCGCATTGCGGCCGCCGCGCAGGTGAAGCATGGAGGGCGAGGGGATGGTGAACTTGGCGGTCTCCCTCGTCGCGGCCTTCAGGAACTCGAAGTCGCTCACCATGATCGGTGTCGCGTAGCGGATCTTACCGGTGACCGTGGCGATCGGAGGCTGGTCTCCGGTCCCGCCGAACTTCGGCCCCGGATTCTCCTTCAGCGTCACTCCCTGCAGCCGCTCGAGGAAGTCGAGGTGCCACCATTCACGGCGGAACTCGCCGTCGGTGACCGACTTGAGCCCGATCGATTCCTGGCGCGCCACCACCTCGCGAATGGCGGCATCCTCGCGCAGCCGCAGCTCCGCCGCGCTCACGCGGCCCTGCTTCGCCGCGGCGCGCGCGGCAATGAGCGCGGCGGGGCGCAGGAGGCTGCCGACCTGATCGGCGCGGAACGGGGCGGTCATCGGCGGCTCCCGACAGTAACAGGTGAGATGATTATGCCAGCCGCCGCGGGCGATCTCATCCCGCGGCCTGCTTGCCGCTCGCGGAGCCGGCGACTAGAGTCGCTCGGGATATGGCTGCGAGCGATTTTGCGGGCAAGACCGCCGTCGTGATCGGTGCGACGGCGGGCATCGGCCGGGCGACGGCGCTCGCCTTCGCGGAGGCTGGCGCGTGCGTTGCGATTGCCGGACTCGGCGCCGCGGAGGGGCGCTCCCTCGAACAGGAGCTGCGCCGGCGCTCGCGCGCCGGTGCGCTCTTTCTCGAGGCAGACGTGCGCCACGAGGACGAAGTGCGCGCGGTCATCGAGCGCGCGACCGAGACGTTCGGTCGCATCCACGCCGCCGTGAACAACGCGGGCACGGAAGGGCGCTTCGGCCCCGTGCAGGATGCGAGCGATGCGGATTTCGAGCAGATCATCGGCGTCAATCTCAAGGGCATCTGGCACGGGCTCAAGCACCAGATTCCGCACATGCTCGCCCGCGGGGGCGGCGCGATCGTCAATACCGCGTCGAGCGCCGGGGTGACGGGCATCGCGAACGTGGCTCTGTATACTGCGAGCAAACACGCGGTCGTCGGCCTCACGCGGGCGACGGCGCTCGAGCTCGCGCGGTCGAATATCCGCGTGAATGCCGTGGCTCCGGGGCCGGTGGACACCGGACTCCTGCACCGCATGGTCGCGGGCCACATCGACGTGGGCACGATCGCGGAGAGCGTCCCGATGGGGCGGATCGCGAGTCCCGCCGAAATTGCGAGCGCGATCGTGTGGCTTTGCTCGGAGCAAGCCTCCTTCGTCACCGGGCACACGCTGGTGGTCGACGGCGGGCTCACGGTGGGCTGATTTGCGCGCGTACGAGCCGTTCGTGCGCGTGCCAGAAGGGGGAACAACGATGTCGCAGTTCGACGAGCGCAGCATTACTCAGGCCGTGATCGACCGGATGGCGGAAGCGCGCGACCCGCGCTTCAAGCAGGTGATGACCTCGCTCATCACGCATCTACACGATTTCGTGCGCGAGGTGCGGCTGACCGAGCAGGAATGGATGACTGCGATCCAGTTCCTCACGGCGGTGGGCAAGACCTGCACCGACAAGCGCCAGGAGTTCATCCTGCTCTCCGACACGCTCGGGGTGTCGATCCTCGTGATCTCACTCAATCATCCGCCGATGCGCGGCTCGCTCGAGTCCACGGTGCTCGGACCGTACTACTGGGAAGGCGCTCCGGAGCGGCCCCTCGGGAGCAATCTCGCCGAAGGCGTGCAGGGCGAGCCGACGTTCTACTCGGGAAGGGTACTCGATGTCGAGGGGCGTCCGATCGCTGGCGCTGTGCTCGACGTCTGGTCCGGAGACGGGGAGGGCAACTACGACATGCAGCTGCCAGGTGAGACGGAGATGCGCGCGCGCGGTAAGATCCGCACCGATCGCGACGGCCGCTACTGGTTCCGCAGCATCCGGCCGAGCTTCTACCCCGTGCCGATCGACGGGCCCGTCGGCCGCATGCTCGAGGCGATGGGCCGGCATCCGTATCGTCCGGGCCACATCCACATGATCGTCTCGGCGGGAGGCTACGAGCCGGTGACCACGCACCTCTTCGTCGCTGCGAGTCCGTATCTCGACTCCGACGCGGTGTTCGGCACGAAGGAGTCGCTCATCGTGCCGTTCCTGCGCCATCAGCCGGGCCGCGCCCCGACCGGCGAGTCGCTCGCCGTGCCGTACTACACCGCCGAGTTCGACTTTCGGCTGCGCGGAGCCTCGAGCGCGCGCACGCCGTGACGGATCAGTCGAGCGCGCCGCTCGAGCCGGCGGAGGTGATCGCCCGCTTTCCCGAGCACATGGGCACGATCGGCTCCTTCCTCGGCGCGCGCACCGCCGTGCAGCCCGAGCGCATCGTGCTCGAGGTCGATGAGCGCGCATGGAGCTACCGGCAGCTCGAGGAGGCGAGCACGCTGCTCGCTGCCACGCTCACCGCGCGTGGGCTCGGGCGCGCGGCCCGGATCGCGCTCGTTTCGCTCAACTGCGACGTATCGCTGATCCTGTTCCTCGCCGCCGCGCGCATCGGTGCGGTCTTCATTCCGCTCAATCCGGCAGCGACGCGCGCCGAGCTGGAATACCTCCTCGGCCATTCGCGCCCCGCGCTCCTCGTCGCTCAGGCGAGCGATCTCGAGCGGGTGCGCGAGGTCGCGCGCGGCCTCGCGCCCGTGCCGCAGGTGCTCTCGATGCAGGAGCTCGGCGCGGAAGAGCCCGATGCGCACGGCGTGCTCGAGCGCCTGCGGACGCTCGGCGCGGCCGGGCCGGCTGGCGCGGCCGCCGCGATCTCCCCGGATGATCCCGTCGTGGTCATCTATACCTCCGGGACCACGGGCTTCCCAAAGGGCGTCGTCCATACGCATCGCACCTACATCCTCGCGGCCGAGGGCTTCGTCGCCCGCATGCATCTGCAGCCCACCGAGCGGCTGCTCACCGTCATGCCGTTCTTTCATATCAACGCGCTCTTCTACTCCTTTGGCGGCGCAATCGCCTGCGGGGGCACGCTGATCACCGCTCCGCGCTTCAGCGCCTCGCAGTTCTGGGGCCTGGCAGCCGAATCCGGCGCCACGGAGTTCAACTTTCTCGCCGCTGTCGGCAACATCCTGATCAATCGGGCGCGCGCGGAGTTCGATCCGCGCCATCGCATCAGCAAGCTCTACGGCGGGCCGATCAGCGAGCGCATGGATCGTGTGTTCCGGGAGGAATTCCACGTGCCGGACCTGATCGAGGGCTATGGCATGAGCGAGATTCCCGGCGCCTGCTGCAATCCGTTCCTCGGAACTCGCAAGCCGGGCAGCATCGGTCTGCCGGCCGTGCATCCGAGCCTGCCCGGCAAGTTCTCGGATCTGCGCGTGGTCGACGAGCAGGGCCACGACGTACCGGTCGGCTCGGCGGGCGAGCTCGTCGTGCGCACCCCGATGATGTTCAAAGAGTACCTCGACGATCCCGAGCAGACCGCGGCGGCCTTCCGCGACGGCTGGTTTCTGACCGGAGATCTCGTGCGGTGCGATGCGGACGGTTATTTCTATTTCGTCGCCCGCAAGAAGGACATCATCCGCCGCCGCGGCGAGAACATCTCGGGCGCCGAGCTCGACCGGATCATCGGCGACCATCCCGAGGTGCTCGAGGCCGCGGCGATCGGCGTACCCTCCGAGCTCGGCGAGGAGGAGATCCTGGTCGCGGTCGTGCCGCGGCCCGGCGCTCAGGTCAACGCCCCGGACCTTCACGCGTGGTGCCGCGAGCGGCTCGCGCCGATGAAGGTACCGCGCTTCATCGCCTTCGCCGAAACGCTTCCCCACACTCCCTCACATCGCGTCGCCAAGCACCTGCTCCGTCGCGATGCGACCTTGCTGCCGCGCGCCTTCGACGCCGAGAAGGCACAATAGCGCGCCCGGCTCGCGCACCTCGAGAGGTACGACCAGGTTGACAATCGTCGCTCGCAAACCGATGGACAAGATCATGGCGCTCGCCAAGCGCCGCGGCTTCATCTATCCGGCCTCCGAGATCTACGGCGGCATCAACGGCTTCTGGGATTACGGTCCGTTGGGCGCGCAGCTCAAGAAGAATCTGCGCGATGCCTGGTGGGAGGACACCGTGCTCAACCCCTGCGGGGGCCGCCCGGGACCGAACGGGGAGCCGGTGCGGATGGTGCCGCTCGACACGACGATCATCCAGCATCCGCGCGTCTGGGAGGCGAGCGGACACGTCGCGGGATTCAGCGATCCGATGGTGGACTGCCGCGAGACCAAGCAGCGCTACCGCTACGATCATCTGATGGTGTATGTCCCGTCGGAGGCAACCGCGCCCGAGGAGTCGACCCGAGCGCTCTTTGCGTTCATGCCGGACACGCCGAGCGAGGCGAAGCAGCGCAAGCGCGCCGAGAAGGCTCTCGGGGAGGTCACGACGATGGCGCTCGCGCGGCTTCCTCAGGCCGAGTGGCGGCGCGTGGTGGGTCCGGATGCGGACAAGCCCGGCACGTTGACCGAGCCGCGCGCGTTCAACCTCATGTTCAAGACCTACATCGGAGCCACGGCGACCGAGGACGATCTCGCCTACTTGAGACCCGAGACCGCGCAGGGCATCTTCGTCCAGTTCAAGAACGTCATCGACACGACCCGCGTGAAGGTGCCCTTCGGCATCGCACAGGTCGGCAAGGCGTTCCGCAACGAGGTCACGCCGCGCAACTTCACGTTCCGCAGCCGCGAGTTCGAGCAAATGGAGATCGAGTTCTTCTGCCATCCCGAGGAGGCGCGCGATTGGTATGCGTTCTGGCGCGCCGAGCGCATGCGCTGGTGGCAAGGGCTCGGGCTCGCCGGGGAGAACCTGCAGCTGCGCGAGCACGAGCCGGGCGAGCTCGCGCACTACGCGCGCGAGGGTGCCGGCACGAGCGACGTGGAGTACCGCTTCCCGTTCACGGCGCCCGGCTTCGGCGAGCTGGAGGGCGTCGCGCATCGCTCGAATTTCGATCTCGCGCAGCACCAGAAGCACGCCCGCACATCGCTCGAGTACTTCGACCCCGAGCGTGGCGAGGAGCTTCCGAATGGCTCGCGCAGGGGCGAGAAGTACCTGCCACACGTGATCGAGCCCTCGGCGGGGCTCGACCGCGGAGTGCTCGCGGTGCTCTGCGAGGCGTACCGCGAGGATCCCGCGCGCGCAAGCCCGGAGCTGCTGCTGCTCTCGCCGCGCCTCGCCCCCATCAAGGCCGCGGTCTTTCCGCTCGTCAACAAGGAGGGACTGCCCGAGGTGAGCGAGCGGCTGTACACGGAACTGCGTGCGCGGTTCTGGCGACGCGGACTCATCGAGCACGACGTGAAGCAGGCGATCGGCAAGCGCTACGCCCGCATGGACGAGGCGGGCTGTCCCTACTGCTTCACCGTCGACGGGCAGAGCCTCACGGATCACACGGTGACCGTCCGCGACCGAAATACGGCCCGGCAGGAGCGCATCGCGCTCGATGCGGCCGCACGCTACCTCGAGGAGCGGCTGGGTCCTTGAGCCCCATGGGTGAGCGTCATCGCGCCGTCGAGTTCGGTCCGCGCGAGGTAGAGGTCGAGCGGCGCGGCGACGGCGCGGTGCTGGTGCGCTCGCGCAGCGCGCTCGGGCACTATCCGGTCAAGCTCACCGATCGGCTCATCGAGGCCGCGCAGCGCTATCCCGATCGAGTGTTCCTCGCCGTACGCGAGAGGGAGGAGGGCTGGCGCAGGCTCACCTATGCCCAAGCGCTCGCAGACGTGCGGTGCATCGCCGCCGCGCTGCTCGACCGCGGGCTTTCCGCAGAGCGGCCGCTCGTGATTCTCTCGGCGGGCAGCATCGAGCACGCGCTGCTCGCGCTCGCGGCGATGCACGTCGGCATCCCGTTCGCACCCGTCTCGCCCGCCTACTCGCTCGCCGCGGAAGACCTGGCGCGGCTGCGGCACGTGCTCGCGCTCATGACCCCCGGGCTCGTCTTTGCGCAGCACGGGGTCACCTTCGAGCGGGCGCTTCTTCGGGCGGTGGACCCCGATGCCGAGATCGTGGTCGCGCAGGCACCGGTCGCCGGCCGAGCGACGACCGCGTTCGCGGAGCTCCTTTGCGAGCGGAACCTCTCGGAGGTGGAAGCGGCGAGCGCGCGCGTGCACGGTGAGACCGTCGCGAAGGTGCTATTCACATCGGGGTCCACGGGCGTGCCGAAAGGCGTCATCAATACCGAGCGCATGCTCTGCTGCAATCAGCAGATGTTCTGCGAAGCACTGCCCCTCGTCGCCGCCGAGCCGCCGGTGCTCGTCGATTGGCTGCCGTGGCATCACACCTCCGGGGGCAATCAGATCCTCGGGCTCACGCTTTATCACGCCGGGACGCTCTATATCGATGCGGGCCGGCCGCTCCCCGAGCAAATCGGTGCGACGGTGCGAAACTTGCGCGAGATTCCCCCGACGCTCTACTTCACGGTCCCAAGGGGATACGCGGAGCTCATCCCGCACCTGAAGAGCGATCGCACGTTCCGCGAGCGCTTCTTCTCGCGGGTGCGCATGTTCTATTACTCCGGCGCCCCGCTCGCCGATGCCGTGGTCGCAGAGCTCGACGAGATCGCGGCGGCCACCTGTGGCGAGCGCATTCCGATGATCTGCGGATACGGCGCCACCGAGACCGCTCCGTTCGCGCTCTGCGCCAACTGGAACGCGGAGCGCTCAGGCCTCGCCGGACTGCCCGTGCCCGGAGTCGAGCTCAAGCTGGTTCCGCACGGTGGGAAACTCGAAGCGCGCATCCGCGGGCCGAACGTCACCCCCGGCTACTGGCGCGAGGAGGTGCGCACCCGCGCCGCGTTCGACGCGGAGGGATTCCTCTCGACCGGCGATGCGCTCTCGTGGGTCGATCCCGCGGATCACGTGCGCGGGCTCGCTTTCGACGGGCGGCTCGCCGAGGACTTCAAGCTCTCCACCGGTACCTGGGTCGGCACGACCGCGCTGCGCGCACGGCTGCTCGCCGAGGCCCATCCGGTCGTTCAGGACGTAGTGATCGCCGGCGAGGGCCGCGATGAGGTGGGGGCGCTCGTATTTGCCGACGTCGCGGCGTGTCGAGCCCTGGGCGCGACGGATGCGGAGGCGGTGCGCGCGCGCTTGCAGGGCGCGCTCGATCGGCTCGCGGCGCTGAGCACCGGCTCTTCGACGTACATCGCGCGCGCACTGCTCATGGAGGAGCCGCCGAGCCTCGCGGCCGGGGAGTTGACCGACAAGGGATCCATCAATCAACGCGCGGTCGTCGCGCGACGAGCGGCGCTGGTCGAGGAGCTCTACCGCGAGCCGCCGAGCGCGCACGTGTGCCGCGCGCGACGGCGCCCCTGAGGCGCTCGGCCGCGCGCCGCCCCGGTGTGCGGGGCGGCGCACGATCCGTGCTCACGGCATGCTGTGCTTGACTTCCAGATCGAGCTCGAGCGGCGGTGCCGGAGCGAGTCCCTCGGTGCCCTGTCCGGCCTCCACCAGATCGAAGTTGTTCAGGTAGTATCGCTTGCCCGTCAGATTGAGCGCCTGGAGGATGACCTGCCAGTCCGCCTTGCTCGACTGCCAGCTCAGGTGCGCGTTGTAGGTCGTATATCCGCCGAGGCGGTTGTAGGGATCGTTGACCGCGGCGGTGTAGATGTTGCTGCGGGTCGTGGCATCGAGACGCCCCGTGACCGCGCCCATGGCCACCGCAACCGGCACCGTGTACTGAATACCGCCGCCGCCCGACCACTTCGGCGTCCAGGGGGTCACCATGTTCTGGGTCACGCCGGTGTCCGCCGTGTTCACGCTCACGTAGTTGAACTGCAGCCAGCTCGTGTTCATGTCGGCCTGAAAGCCGCCGAAGCGCAGCTCGGACTCGAACTCCACACCCTTCTGATGACCGTCGCCCGCGTTGTACGGGAGAGCGCACGGAGACCCGAAGTTGAAGCCGGCGGCCTCGGATGCGGCCAGGATCTGAGGAACCTCGCTGCAATTGGCCAGGGTGAGCTGAATGTCGCGGTACTGGGAGAAGTAGCCATCGAGGTTGACGCGCAGGTGGTTGTCGAACCAGTCGCTCTTCACTCCGGCCTCGAACGTGGAGAGGGTTTCCGGACGGAACTCGATCGACTGCGCCACGTAGAACGGACGCGGATCCACGCCGCCGCCCTTGAACCCCGTGGAGTACTGCGTGTACGCCATGAAGTGGTCGCTGATGTGATAGTCGAGGTCCGCACGCCAGTCCCTGCGGTCTGCCGAGTAAGTCGATGAAGTACCGTTGAGCGAGCTCACCAGCGTCGCCGAGCCGCCGGTGGTGCCTTCGGGATTCAGGCGGACGTAATGGTAGATCTTGTCCTGACTGGTGTAGCGGGCACCCAGGATGAAATCGAGCTTCGGCATCAGATGCCAGGTCGTATGAAGGAACCCGGCCCGGTCGTGGGCATCGACGGGATCGTCCTGGAAGAAGTTGAAGATTCCCGGGAAGGTCGGAATTGCGTACCAGAGATCCTCATGCCCGTAGTACACCGTCTGCTCGTGGAAGTAGAAGCCGCCGAGGGTGTAGTCCATGAGCGTTCCCCAGTTGCCGGAGAAGCGCAGCTCCTCGCTGAACTGATGATGACCCATCGACTCGGCGCCGAGATCCATCGGCCAGATCGATTCGTCGTTGTCATGCACCCAGCTCGCACTGTAACCGCGCTGCGAGAGGATGTTCTTGAGCGAGAGGTTGTCGGCGATCTTCCAGTCCGTCGTGAGCTCCGTACCCCAGTTCTGGATGGTTTGCTGCGGCGAGACGCAGAAGGCCGGGTTGTTGGCGCTTGACCCGAGACCCGGAATCGTGACCGGGTTCGTCACCGCGGGCAGGCAGAAGTTGGCGTAGGTGGCATAGAAGTTCGAGGGGATCATCGCCGGCACGTAGGCCGAGTCGTACGGCAGCAGATGTCCGTTCGTCGTCGGGATCGCGAGCGCCGGCGAGAACACCGCGGCCGCAGACGGGTTGGCCGTGGGCAGGGCGAGCGGACCGGGACCTGCGTATCCGAGGGTCTCGGCCGGGGCCTCCTGATTGGTGTTCGTGAGATCGGAGATCCAGTTGAATTCCAGGTTATCGTTCGGGACGAAACGCACCGAGACCCGGCCGCCGGCATAGCCGAGGCCCCCCTCCTGACCGAGCACGCAGTTACCCTGGCCGGTGAACCCGGGCGTCACCGAGTAGGTGCCCGTGACACCGTTGATGTCGGTTGCGGTGAAGCTCGGATTGGCACACCCGAAATCGTACCGCGTCACGTAGCCGTTCTGGTGATTGCCGACGCCGGTGATGCGCACGAACAGATTGTCCGTGATCGCGAAGTTGGTCATCGCCCGCAGCTCGACGTGATTGCGGCTGCCGCCGAGTAAGTCGAAGGTCGTAGCCTCGGTGGCATCCGGTTTCTTCGAGAAGAGCTTGATCGCACCGCCCTCGGAGTTCATTCCCTCGAGTGTTCCCTGCGGGCCGCGCAGGACCTCGACGCGGTCGAGATCGAGCAGGTCCATGAGCGACCCGGTGAGCGTGCCGAAGTACACATCGTCGATGTAGATGCCGACGCCCGGCTCGAGCGCGGGATCGAGGTCGGACTGCCCGATGCCGCGGATGTAGGCGGACATGGAGGGTCCGAAGGCGCCGACCTCCTGGGCCAACTGCACGCTCGGGGCGTCCTCGTTGATCTGAGCGAGACTGGTCTGTCCCCGCTCGGCGAGGCCTTCCGCATTGATCGCGGTGATGGCGAGCGGGGTCTGCTGCACGCTCTGCTGAGTGAACTGCGCAGTGACCACGACCTCCTGCAGCTGATTGCCGCCTGGCGCCGGTGTGGACTGCGCCGCTGGCGCCGGTGCGTTCTGCGCGAACGCAGTGGCGCTCATGAGCAGTGCAAGCGCGCCTCCGACGCCTGCCGCGCGGCGCGCGCGCGGCGCAGACAGAAAAGACAATGAACGACCACCGGACTCAACACACGACCTCGCCATCGCAGTTTCCCCTCTGAGGCTTCGCGGTGTGAACCACTGTTGCTAGTTATTTTCCCTTTTGGATCGAGTTCTTTTTCCGTGGAGAAATACGGCAGCAGCGTAGCTGGCACGAAGTGTCACTGTCAATATTTCACAACGCGGGCGCGCATGTGCGTGGGCGAAGCGGTGCATCAAGCAGACGCGGTCACGACTGCCCTTCGCGTTTGCGCAACAGCCGACCGGTTGAGCCCTGAGGGGAGGCGCCAGTTGCAGCGGACCATGCGCGACCGGGCGATGGGAAAGGACGTGTCGCGCGTGCCACATGCGAATGCCTCACCGCGACGGGCGTCCTTGATCTGCAACCGCCTGGGCGCCCTGGCGTTGCTCATCCACAACGCGAGGGCCGCGCGGCGGCCGGCGGCGATGGATCCCGACGGGAGCGCTACCACGGGCTCCCGGCTCACGAGGCGCGGCGCCGCCGGAAGGGCATCGTGAGCACGAACAGGAGCGTGCGGGTGTTGAGAAGCCTCCACAGAGCGCGGGTCTCCTCGGGCCGCAGCCGCGCGGTGAGGGGCATCGCGCCGAAGACCTTGCCCCTGATGATGAGCTCGCTTCCATCGCGCTCGAGCGACTCGATGCGCATGAGCTCGCCGCCGTTCTGATCGTAGAGTCGCACGTGCGGCAGCATCCTCAAGCGAGAAATCGCGCAACGTCGTCGCGCGCTTCCTCGAGCTCATCGAGCACCAGGTGACCGGCGTGCTCGTAGAGGGCGAGCTTGGCGTTCGGCAGCCGCTCCATCCATTGCATCGCGCGGCCGACCGGCGCGATGCGATCCGCCTTCGACCAAACGAGGAGCGTGGGCATCGTGAGCCGATGCAGCCAGCGTGAGAGCCGCGGGTTGTACGGCCCTTGCGCCGCGAGCCGCGCGCTCGAGCGCATCTCGCGCGCAATTTGCTCCGCATGGAGCTCCTCTGCCTCCGGCCCGCGCGGCAGATACGGCTCGAGCACCGCGCGGTCGCTCGCGAGGTGTGCGTACATCTCCTCGAGCGACCAGGAGCCGATCGGCGGGCTCGGATGAGCCGGATCGGGCAGGCCCGCCGGGGCGACGAGGACGAGCTTGCGGACGCGTTGGGTGTGAGCGACCGCGAACTCCGCGGCCATCCAGCCGCCGAGGGAGAAGCCGACGAGGTCGAACTGCTGCAGATTGAGTTGATCGAAGAGGTCTAGATAGTGCAGCAGATACTCGCTCATCGAGTCCATCGCAGGGTCATCGCCGGACTCGCCGAACCCCGGATGGAACGGCGCGAGCACCTTGAAGCGCTCGCTCCAGGGGCGCGCGAAATCGATGCCGTGCCACGATCCGGCGCCGTGCCAGTAGACGATCGGCCGGCCCTGACCGCCCGCGTACACCACCGTGCGCACGCCGTTGACGGCGTACTCGTGGCGTTTGAAGCCCTTCGGAGGCGTCTGCCCGCGATCCTCGAGTGTCGCCATGAGTCGTCTCCCGCATGCCGCACGCGCCGCCGCTGCTGCGTCAGAGCTTCTCAGCCGGCCGGTTCGGCGTCCAGTCGCACCGCGATCCCCTCGAGGGCGGGGCTCGGCGCCGCGTAGCGCTCCATCACCGCCGGATCGTGTCCGGGAATGACGTGCTGGGGCGCGGAGGCGAGCTCGCGCACGCGCCGCCAGCCGTCGACCATCGCGGTCACATCGGCGACCACCGGGAACGGACGGCCCTCGCCCATGTTGGCGAGGTAGTGGCTCGCGTCCGAGGCGAGCACGAGCCACCCGATGCGGGTCCAGACGCGCACGACCTGCAGGCCACGGGTGTGTCCGCCGATCAGGTGCACGGTGAGGCCGGATGCGATCTCGGCATCGCCTGCATGGAAGCACACCCGGCCGGCGTAGACGTTGCGCACCATCGCCAGGATCTCCTCGGGCTCGTAGGCGGCCGCGAAGAACTCGGTCGCCATGTAGCGGCCGGTCGCGTATGCCATCTCGGCATCCTGCAGGTGAAAGCGCGCGCGCGGGAAGAGCTCGAAGTTTCCGATGTGATCGTAGTGCAGGTGCGTGACGATGACCTCGGTGACGCTCGCCGCATCGACACCGAGCAGGCGCAGTCCCTCGACGGGCGAGCGCAGAAACTCGCGGCGCCGGCGCCGCGCGGCCTCGGCGTTGAACCCCGTGTCGATGACGATCGCCTGCGAGCCGCGCCGCGCGAGCCACACGAAGTAATCCATGCGCGTGGCGCTCTCGTGCGGGTCGCCGCCGATGAAGTTCTCCGCGCCGCGGCGCGCCACGGTCGCGTAGCGGATGGCGTAGGCCTCGAACGGAGCGGGCTCTAATCCCGGCATGGTCTTACCTGCGGTGCGAGGCGCACGACGGCCACCGTGCACCCGACCGCGAAGATCGGAATCGGGGCATAGAACCACAGCTCGCCCTTGCTGCCTTCGGTGCAACCGGCGAGCGCGATGAAGGTGCGGATCTCGAAGCCTCCCTGTCCGGCGTCACGGTAGGTCTCGGCGTCGCCGTAGGCGAGCAGCTCGGCGCGACGGTTGTCGAGGAATCGCTCGAGGAACGCCCGATCCCAGGGCTCGTTGATCTTGCCCGAGTCCGGTGTGGCCGGCCAATGGGAGATGCCGCCCGTTGCGACCACGGCGATGCGCTCCGGCGCCGCATCGCAGGCGTGGCGCAGCGCCTGGCCGAACGCCCAAGCGCGATGCAACGGGATGAGCGGCGGGCCCTGGCAGTTGATGTTCACCGGAATCACGGGCAGCGCGTAGCGGGGGGTGAGGAAATGGAGCGGCACCATGATGCCGTGGTCGAATTTCCACTCCTGCGCGTAGGCGAGGTCCACTTCGTTCATCATCGCCGTCACGAGCCGCTCGGAAAGCTCCGGGGCACCGGGCACCCGCGTGCGCTCGATGCCGAGCCAGCCCGCGTCCTCGATCGGGCCGTCGTACCAATCCGCCATGCCGACGCAGAGCGAGGGCATGTTGTTCATGAAGAAGTTCGCGAAGTGCTCCGCACCGATGACGACGAGGGCGTCCGGGCGCTCGGCCTCGAGCGCGGCGCGCATGCGCGCGAGGCTCGCGTAGAACGCGTCGCGCAGCGCGGGATCGGCGCGTCCGGCCCGTCCGGTGATTCCGGGAGCGTGGCTCAGGGCTCCGGCGAACACGAGGCTCATGTGCTCTGGCCGGCACGCTTGTAGAGACCGGTGCGCACCGGACCGTAACGACTCTCGCCCGCGCGCATCGCGGCGATGTAGGCGTCCCATTCGAAGCCGCGCAGCGCCGCATAATGCATGAGCAGCTGCCCGTTGACGCCCATCACGTAGAGCAGACCGATGTCGGGCTCGCGAATGGCATTGAGCTCCTCCTCCGTGAGGGCATAGCTCCTCAAGAGCCCATCGAAGTTCTCCTCGTACTGGCGGCGCACGGCGGGGTCGCGGTTGAGCTCGAAGAGAAGTTTCTGGACGTAGTACAGGCTCATCGTGCGCTCCGGTCATTTGCTCCCGTTGATCGGGGTGCGCGCCGGGCGATTGCCTGGACCGCGCGTGTGGGCGGCGCGGCAGCCTCTTCGAGCTCGCGCAGCAGGCCGAGCAGGTACCGCAGGCGCTCGGGACCGAAACGGTCCTCGATCGCTCGATAGATCGCCTCCGACTCCGGCGCATGCGCGGCGATGAGCCTCACGCCCTCGGCGGTGAGCGAGGCGCTCGAGCGGCGCATATCCGCGGCGACGGGCGCGCGCGCAACGAGTCCGCGGCGCTCGAGGTCGGGCAGGATGCGCGAGAGGCTGGGCGGCAGCAAGCAGGTGCGCGCGGCGAGCTCCGCGAGCTCGATGCCACGGTGGCCGGCGAGCGCGCGCAGCACGCGCCACTGCTGCTCGGTGACCGAGTGCCGGCGCAAGGAAGGACGGAAGCGGCGCATCACCGACTCGCGCGCGCTCAGGAGCGCCATCGGCAGCGAGCTCGCGAATGCACGCATTGGTGCCTGCGCGCTCCTAGAGCGCATCGTCGCTCACCGCGTTGCGCAGCACCCCGACTCCCGAAACCTCGACTTCCACCACATCGCCGGGCCGCAGGTAGCGCGGGGGGTCGAAGCGCGCGCCGGCTCCGCTCGGAGTGCCGGAGAAGATCACGTCTCCGGGCTCGAGGGTGCAGAAGCTCGAGAGATAGGCAATGAGGAAGGAAATGGAGAAGACCATGCGGTCGCTCGAGTCGTCCTGGCGCACCTCGCCGTTGACCCGCGTGGTGAGGCGCAGCGGCCCCGGGGCGAGCTCGTCGAGCGTGACGATCCAGGGGCCGAGCGACCCGGAGCGGTCGAAGTTCTTTCCCTGCGTGACGTTGAATTTCGCATGTCGCAGCCAGTCGCGCACCGACCCCTCGTTGCCGCAGGTCACGCCGAGCACGTGGGCGAGCGCCTGCGTCTCGGGGATCCGCCTGCCGCCGCGGCCGATGACGACGACGATTTCCCCCTCGTAGTCGAGCTGCTCGGACTCGCGCGGCCGCAGCAGCGGCTCCTCGTGCGCGGTGAGAGATGTATGCGTGCGCATGAACACGCTCGGATAGCGCGGCCGCTCGCTTCCGTCGCGGTACTCCTCATTGCGCTCGGGGTAATTGACGCCGATGCAGAAGTAGCGCGTGTAGCCCGCCGGGCTCAGGATCTTCACCTCCTCGAGGCGGTAGTCGCACGTCCCGGCCTGCGCGAGGGTGTGCGCCGGTGCGATGAGCCCGGCGCGGATCACGCTCGTGAGGTCCGGGGCCGGGGTGTTGAGCCGCGCTCCGAGGTCGATGATGCCGCCGGCGGCGAGCGCGCCGCAGGAGCGGCGGCCACCGACGGCGAAATTGAGCAGTCTCACGCGGCACGCTCCGCGATCAGCCCCGCGCGCTCGAGCACGCCATCGAGCCGGCGCTCGAGCTCGACGGTGGCCGGCACCATCGGCAGGCGGTGCTCGTTGGTCGCGAGGAGCCCGAGGCGGCGCATCATGTACTTGATCGGGATCGGGTTGGTGTCGAAGAACACCGCCTGGTTGAGCTCGAATAGTCGCCGATGGAGCTCGCGCGCGCGCTTCAAGTCGTTGCGCCAGACCGCCTCGCAGAGCTCCGCGAGCAGCCGTGGCTGCAGATTTCCGACGGCGTTCATCAGTCCGCAGGCGCCCACCGCCATCATCGGGAAGCTCAGCTCCTCCAGCCCGACGAAGATCTTGAACTCCGCGCCGAGCACCGCGAAGCACTCCGAGACGAAGCCCAAGTCGTTGACCGCGTGCTTCATGCCGACGAACGTGGGCGAGCGCCCCTTGAGCTCCTTCAGCGTGTCGATGGTCACGCTCACCGCGGCGCGGCCGGGAATGTGGTAGACCATCCACGGGAGCGGCGCGATTGCGGCGAGCTCGAGGTAGTAGGCGACGATGCCGCGCTGCGGTGGCTTGAGGAAGTAGGGTGTGACGATGAGCAGGGCATCCGCCCCGGCGCGCGCGGCGTGCTCGGTAAGACGGCGGCTGTCCGCGAGGGACTGCGAGCCGGTCGCCGCGACGACCGGCACGCGCCCGGCGGCCACCGCGATCGCCACCTCGACGAGGCGGTTGCGCTCCTCGACAGTGAGCGTCGAGGGCTCGGCGGTGGTGCCGTTCACCAGGATGCCGTGCGTGCCGTTGTCGATCTGGAAGGCGACCAGGCGCGCATAGGCGTCGTAATCCACCGCTCCGTTGCGAAACGGCGTGACGAGCGGGGGCATCGAGCCCTTGAGATCGCCGAGACTGAAGCTCATCGTCGGTCCCTCCTCAAGGTGGCACGGGCACGCGCAGCGGCGCGGCTCCTCAGGCGCCGAGCTTCGGCACGCGATGCGTGCCGAACGCGAGGCAGATGTTCTTCGTCTCCATGTAGAAGTCGAAGCTGTAGTCGCCGCCGTCGCGTCCGATGCCGCTCGCTTTGGTGCCGCCGAAGGGCGTCGGCAGGTGACGGTTGTTCTCGCTGTTCACCCACACCATGCCCGCATCGATGCCGTGAGCGAGCCGCAACGCGCGCCCCGGGCTCTCGGTCCAGATGTACGCGGTGAGTCCGTAGCGCACGTCGTTCGCGATCGCGAGCGCCTCGGATTCCTCGTCGAAGGGGATGACGGTGAGCACCGGACCGAAGATCTCCTCCTGCGCGATGCGCATGCCGTTGCGCGCGCCGGTGAGAAGCGTCGGGGCGATGTAGTTGCCCGCACCGTGCGCGGCCAAGCGCTCCCCGCCGCAGCGGATCTCGGCGCCTTCCGCGCGCGCGATGTCGAAGTATCCAAGCACCTTCTCCAGATGGCGCGGGTGCACGAGGGGCCCGACCTCGGTGGCGGGGTCGAGCGGGTGGCCGACCCTGAGCCGCCGCACGCGCTCGGCGATCCGCTCGACGAGCCGATCGTGGATCGAGCGCTCGACGAGCAGACGGCTGGAGGAGGTGCAGCGCTCGCCGTTCAGGCTGTAGATCATGAACACGACGGCATCGAGCGCGCGCTCCAGATCGGCATCCGCGAACACGATCACGGGATTCTTACCCCCGAGCTCGAGGTGCACGCGCTTGAGCGTGGATGCGCCCTGGCTCATCACGAGCCCGCCGGTGCGGGACTCGCCGATGAACGCAGTTGCGCGAATCGCCGGGTGCTCGGTGAGCGCACGGCCGGTCTCCTCGCCGATGCCGTTCACGAGATTGACGACGCCTGCGGGCACCCCTGCCTCGCTCATGATCTCTGCGAGCAGCATCGCGGTGAGCGGACTCCACTCCGCGGGCTTGTGCACGACCGTGCAACCCGCGGCGAGCGCCGGGGCGATCTTCCACGTGGACAGCATGAACGGCGTGTTCCACGGCGTGATCACCGCTACCGGTCCGAGCGGCTCACGTACCGTGTAGTTCATGTGCTCGGCGGCGGGGAGCGCACGGCCCTCGCCCGCACCCGGCGCGCGATCGGCGAAGAAGCGGAAGTTCTCGGCGCCGCGCTCGGCCGCCTTGCTCATGAAACGCAGCGCCTGGCCTGTGTCCATGCACTCGATGAGCGCGATCTCCTCGCTCCGTGCCTGGATGAGATCGGCGATCCGATGGAGCAAGGCGCGCCGTGCCTCCCCGCTCACCCTGCGCCAACCGGCGAACGCGGCCTTCGCCGACTCGGCTGCGGAGTCCACCTCCTCAGGGGTCCCCGAGCGCACCTCGCAGATGAGGGTCCCGTCGACGGGCGAGCGGTTCTCGATGAGCCTGCCACGCCCCGGCAGCGGCCGGCCCGCGATGAAATGACCGAGCGGTGCGCCGCGGAAGCGCTCGAGGTGGCGCGCCGCCTTCGCGAGATTCGCCTCGAGTGCGGTGCTCACGGCCGTCAGGCCTGCGCCGCGCCGCGTGCCTGGCGGCGCTTGACGTATTCGTGCAGGTTGTTCTTCTTGAAGCTCAACTGCGGATCGAGCTCCTGCATCTCGACCGAGATCCCGAGCGGTATGCGCTCGAAGAGCTCGCCCAGATGGTCGCACGCCGCACGGAAGATCTCCTCGCAGGCCTTCCGCCGCGTCGCGAGGTCGCGTCCGTGCCCGACGCGCACCGAGAGGTGCACGAAGGCATTGTCGGGATGACCATCGGCGATCGCGTACGCTTGGGTCTCGTAGGCCCGCGTGCGCATGCCTCCGACGGGAAAGATACCGGTGCCGAGCGCCGCCTGGTGCACGGCACGCACGAATGCGGAGACATCCAGCCGCCCGCGCAGGTTTGCGGAGTGCTCGATGAGGATGTGCGCCATGAGGCGGTTTCGCGGCCTACGGTTGAGGTACTTAACATCGCAAGTATCCCACGCGCGGCCAATCGAGGCAACGCGCGCTCGCTTGACCCCGCAGGGGGTGTCCGGCAATGCTCAGGCGGGCGCACAGACGCGGAGGACGCTCATGAGCACCGAGGGGAAGGTCGCGATCATCACCGGCGCGGGCAGCGGCATCGGGCGCGCCGTCGCGCTCGAGTTTCTCGCCGCGGGATTGCGCGTCGCGCTCGCGGGACGGCACCTTGCGAGCCTCGATGAGACCGTGGCACTCGCGGGCGAGGCTCGCGGCAACGCGCTCGCGATCGTCGCCGATGTGACCGAGCCCGCATCCGTCCACGCGCTCTTCACGCAGACCCAGCAGCGGTTCGGCCGGCTCGATGTGCTCTTCAACAACGCGGGCGTGACCGGCCCGGCCGTGGGACTCGAGGAGGTGGCCTACGCGCAGTGGGCGCAGGTGATTGCGACCAACTTGACCGGGGCGTTCCTCTGCACGCAGGAGGCCTTCAGGCTCATGAAGAGCCAGAATCCGCGCGGCGGGCGCATCATCAATAACGGCTCCATCTCCGCACACACGCCGCGGCCGCACTCGGCTGCGTACACCGCGAGCAAGCACGGAATCACGGGCCTCACCAAATCGACCGCGCTCGACGGCCGCGAGTACGACATCGCCTGCGGTCAGATCGATATCGGTAACGCGCGCACCGAGCTCGCCGGTCGCATCGCGCAGCATTCGCGTGCGCCCGAACCGCTCATGGACGTGAAGTACGTCGCAGCCGCCGTACTGCAGATGGCGAGCCTGCCGCTCGATACGAACGTGCTCTTCATGACGATCATGGCGACGAAGATGCCATACATCGGACGCGGCTAACGGCGCTATATTGGCGCACAGGGGGTGCGAGCGCCGTCAAGCGCGAGACCCCAAGCGAGGACGCGATGCTGAGCCTGTACCACTGGGAGCCGAACGCCAACTCGGGCAAGCCGATGCTCGCGCTCGCCGAGAAGGGCGTGGAGTACGAGAGCCACTACGTCGACCTCATCAACTTCGATCAGCACCGGCCGGAATATCTCGCGATCAATCCGGACGGCACTATCCCGGCCATGGTGGATGACGGCAGGGTCTTCACCGAGTCGACGCCGATGATGGAGTACATCGACGAGGCGTTTGCGGGACCGCCGCTGCGGCCGAGCGGTCGTGAAGAGCGCTGGCGCATGCGCTGGTGGATGCGTTTCTTCGACTCCTATTTCGCGCCCTCGCTCAGCATGATCGGCTGGAGCGTGTTCGTCGGCCCGGCAGTGCGCCACCGCGACCGCAAGGAGCTCGAGGCGCACATCGCCCGCATCCCGCTCGAATCCCGGCGTATCGCCTGGCGCAAGGCGATGTTCAACGAGTTCAGCGCCGAGGAGCTCGCCGAATCGCGCCGCCGTGGACTGTTCGGCACCCAGGTGCTCGAGCGGCACCTCACGCAGCACCCGTGGATCGCGGGCCAGAGCTTCTCGCTCGCCGACATCAACGGCTTCAATCTGGGCTATGCACTGCCGCTGTCGCAGCCCGAGCACTGCAACGACGCGAAGACGCCGCACATCATGGAGTGGCTGCGCAAGATCTACGAGCGTCCGGCCACCCAGCAGACCTGGGCGAAGGGGCGCACCCAGCTCGCCTCGCGCGTGACGATGCTCAAGCGCAACGCTCAAGGGTGATCGCAATGCTCGAGCTCTACCACGGCGAACCGAACATCTATTTTCTGAAGCCGCTCGTTGCGCTCACGGAGGCGCGCGCGCCCTTTGCGAGCCGCTACTTCGATCCGACCACGCTCGAGCAATGCTCGCCCGAGTTTCCCCACAACCTCGAATCCGCGCTCCAGCTCGAGCGCGAGGGTCCGCTGCTCGTCGACGGCGCGACTGTCCTCACCAGCTCGTTCTTCGTCCTCGAGTACATTGCCGAGAGTTTTCCCGCCGCGAAGCTTCTTCCGGGGGACGCCTACGAGCACTACCGCGCGCGCGCCTGGGGGCAGTTCATCGCGCTGCAGCTCTCACCCAACGTGTGCGCGCTCGGCTGCGCGCGATATCTCGCCCCGGTGCTCCGGGCGCGCGATCAGGCCGAGCTTCGCGAACGCATCGGTCGGATCGAGCCACTCGAGCGCCGCGCGGCCTGGATGGCGGTGATCGACGGCAGTCTCAACGACACGGCGCTCGCGGCGGTGCGCGAGCGGCTGCAGATGCCCGTCATGCGCTTCGAGCATGCACTCGCCGCGGGCCCGTGGCTCGCGGGTCCCGCCTACTCGATCGCCGACATCGACGCGTTCGCCATGTTGAGTCCGCTCGCCCACCTCGCACCCGAGCTCGTGAACGAGCGGGTGGCGCCGCGCCTGATCGAGTTCCTGGCCCGCGTGCGCGCTCGCCCGGCCGTGCAGCAGGCGCTCGCCACATCGAAGACCGGGAAGCCGCAGGAGGCTTTCGTGCCAGGGGCGGAGCCATCGCGCTGGGGATAGCCCCCTAGCGCTCGCCGGTGAGATCGAACCGCGAGATACCGGGCGGGGCGATGAGGAGCGACGCCCAGCCATCGAGCGCCCGCGGCGGAAACCACAGGAGCGACTGCTCGTCGAGCTCGGCGAGCACGCGGCCGTCGGCGCGGGCGGCGCCGTCGGCCACGTGGAATTCCTCGAGCGGCCCGAAGGGGGCGGAGGCGAGTCCGGCGTTGTTCTCGAAGTACACGACCACCGGATCGAGCGCTTCCAGTCGAGTGAACTCGCTCTCGAGCAGTCGCCAGCGCTTGAGATAGGTCGCAACCGGCTCGTTCCCCGGGCCGCGACAGAGCATCGCGCCGATGAGGCGAAAGTACGGGCCGGGCTCGATGCTTCCGGAGGAGCCCGCGCCGGGGCTGGAGAAGTGAATACGCAGCAAAGCCTCAGGCGGTCGCTTGCGCCGTCCGGTAGAAGTTGCCCGATCGTATCTTGACGAGCGCCGCGGCGGGATCGAAGTTGACACCGGCCGGGTCGCCGCCCGCGGCGACGATCTCCATCTGCTGCATGAGCATGCGACGCTGCATCATGATGCCGCGATCGCTCGTGACCAGGTGCTCCTCCGAGTGCAGCGAGATCGGGCCCTGGCCCGCCTGGGCCTCGTAGTCGCCCGGAGTGCGCTGATGCTCCTCCTCGCTCATCTCACCCCACGTCTTGCCGTTCAGGAGCATCCCGCGAAAGCTCACGCCCTCCGGGATCCGACTCACCATCGCCTGGACGTAGTGGGCGTCATCGACGGGTACGACCCACGAGACACCGGTCGACGGCCCGGCCTTCATCGTCACGTCCGGCACGCTCATGATGTTCGGCATGATCCAGGAGGAAATGCGGTCGACCTCCTGTCCGTTGTCGAGCCGGCGCAGCGCCGTGTAGCAGACACCGTGGTCCGTCTGGAAGTAGTCGACTTTGGGCATCACCGCGAACTGCGGCACGAATTGCACGACGCTGAAAGTCGAGTGCAGCACCTGCACGTGAAACGGATCCATCACGTTGTCGTTCATGTGCAGCCAGCTGTAGGGCACGACCTTCAGCGTGTCGTCGCCGGTTGAGCCGAACCCGCCGAAGCTGCACCAGATCTTCTCTCCGGGCTTGATGCCCTCGAGATTGTCGTAGCGCGGCAGCACCGGCTTTTTCTGGGGTGGACCGAGATAGGCGAACACGAAGCCGTAGCGCTCCTCGAGCGGGTACCAGGGTTGGCGCGCGGCGTCGCGGTGACGGCCGCCGTCGGGCTCGCAGGGCTGATCGAGGCAGCGCCCCTGCACATCGAAGAGCCAACCGTGGTAGCAGCAGCGGATACCGCGCTCCTCGGTACGGCCGTAGAAGAGCGAAGTGCCGCGGTGCATGCAGCGCGGGTACAGCAGGCCCGCGCGCCCCGCGCGATCGCGAAAGAGGATCAGATCCTCACCGAGGATGCGCACCTTCTGCGGTAAATCGCGCAGCTTCGCGGAAAGTCCCACCGGGTGCCAGTAGCGGCGCATCAGCTCGCCCATGGGCGTACCCCGGCCCACCTCGGTCAGCAGCGGGTTCGAGTGTTGCTGCGGCCGTCCGTAAGCAGAGCCGTCGCCTGCCGGGTCGCGTGGCTCGGGATCGCTCATAGCCCACCTGCCCCATGCTCGATGCTGGCGCGGTGAGATTGAACCGATTCGATACGCTTGGCAACCGGCACGGCCCCCGGCCGTTGTCAGGGCAACGAGGCGCCGTGGCACTCCGCGCCGCCCGCGCCTCGGTTGGCCGGTGCACGGCTGCACGGCCATTGCTCCGCTGCCCGGGTCGTGTCATAAAAGACGAGGCGCGAGCACCGTGAGCGGCTCGCCGCACTCAGCGAGGGGGAATGGTCATGTCGTTGGCGAAGGTCAGAGTCGGTCTCGCGTATGCGTTGCTCGCAGGCGCCGGTGCGCTCGGCGGGCCCCAGCTCGCGCTCGCGCATCACTCGTTCGCACTATTCGACCACGTGCACCGGATCACGGTGACGGGAACCGTCGTCAAGTTCGACTGGACCAATCCGCACGTATTCATTCAGCTCGCGGTGCCGGACGGCGCCGCGGTGAAGCAGTACAGCATCGAGTGCGCGAGCCCGAACGTCCTCACGCGTGTCGGCTGGAAGTGGAACGACGTGAAAGCCGGCGACAAGGTCACACTCCTCGTCAATCCACTGAAGAGCGGCCAGCCGGGCGGCATGCTCGAGAAGGCGACGCTCGCCGACGGCCGCGTGCTCTCCGATGGCAATCCTCCGGGCGGCGTGTTCCCGCGCCAGCGACAGTGAAGGAGGGCGCACGATGCTGAGAAGAGCCTCGCTCCTCGCCGCCCTCGCGCTCCTCGCCGCGGCGCTGCCGCTGCACGCGGATGACGCGGACGGCACCACTTGGCACCTCAAGGGGGCGGATATCACGGGCCGATGGGCGCGCTACGGCTTTCTCGGGCGTGCGGTCGATCCGCGCTACGCGGCCCCGCGCCCGGGAAAGATGATGCTCAAGGAACCGTACGCGACGGCGTATGCGGCGCGTACCAAGGCCGAGGAGCACTCGGACCAGGAAGGCACGCCGATCGCCGCGCCGGGAGTCGACTGCTTGCCTTACGGGATGCCGGAGATGATGTCGGCGATCTATCCGCTCGAGATCCTGCAGACCCCGGGTCAGGTGACGATCATCGCCGAGGCCTACAGCCAGGTACGGCGCATCTACTTGGGTGAGCCGCAGCTGAAGATCTCCGACGTGCCGCCCGAGTACTACGGTCACAGCGTCGGTCACTGGGAGGGCGACACGCTCGTCGTCGATACCGTCGGCGTCAAGCCCGAGGTGCTCGGGCACAATGAGATGCCGCACAGCGAGCAGATGCGGATCACCGAGCGCATCCGGCTCGTCTCCCCCGATATCCTGCACGATCAGATCACGGTGACCGATCCCGTGACGCTCGAGAAGCCCTGGACCTTCACCTTCGCGTACAAGCGCATGCCGCACTACCAGATGCAGGAGTACGTGTGCGAGAACAACCACGAGTACGTCGACGACAACGGCGTCACGCACATCCGGCTGCACGATCTGCCGAAATGACCTCGAGACCCTGACAGGAGCCGCCCCATGAACGCCGTATTGAGGCCCGAGATCGAGACCCGCACCGCCGGCTTCCTCGCGCAGACGCACAAGCTCTTCATCAACAACGAGTGGGTCGAGCCCGAATCGGGCAAGACCATCGAGGTGATCAACCCGGCGACCGGGAAGGTGTTCGCGAAAGCGGCCGCGGGAGGCGCTGCCGACGTCGATCGCGCCGTGCGCGCCGCGCGCGCTGCGTTTGAGGGCGGGCCGTGGCCGGCGATGCCGCCGATCGAGCGTGCGCGGCTCATCTGGAGGCTCGCCGATGCGGTCGAAGCGGCGGCCGACGAGATTGCCTACGTCCTGAGCCTCGACAACGGCATGCCGATGATGATGGCGAAGTTCGCCGGCGCACTCGGCACCGCGCGCAACCTGCGCTACTTGGCCGGCTGGTGCGGCAAGATCGATGGGGCCGTCCCGACCCCCTCGGAGCCGAACAAGCTCGCCTACACCCTCAAGGAGCCGGTGGGGGTGGTTGGCGCCATCACGCCGTGGAATTTCCCCTTCGCGATGGAGGCCGACAAGGTCGGACAGGCGATGGCGGCGGGCTGCACGCTCGTGCTGAAGCCCGCCGAGCTCACGCCGCTCGGCGCGATCCTGCTCGCGCGGCTGGTGCAGGAGGCGGGCGTGCCAGCCGGTGTGATCAACATCGTGACCGGTTACGGTGATCCGGCCGGCAAGGCGCTCGTCGAGCACCCGGACGTGGACAAGATCGCCTTCACGGGATCGACGGCGACCGGCAAATGGATCGTTCAGGCCGCCGCGGCCACGCTCAAGCGCGTGACGCTCGAGCTCGGAGGAAAGTCCCCCACATTCATCTTCCCCGACGCGGACCTCGAGAAGGCGATCCCAGGCGCATCGATGGCGGTGTTCGCAAACGCCGGCCAGATCTGCGTGGCCGGATCGCGGCTGTACGTGCACAAAAAGGTGTTCGATCGCGTCGTCGAAGGCGTGACCGCGATGGCGAGGGCGCTCAAGGTCGGCTCGGGGCTCGAGCCCGACACTCAAATGGGTCCGCTCATCTCGCAGCGCCAGCTCGAGCGCGTGACGGGCTACATCGACTCCGGCAAGACCGAGGGGGCGCAGGTCGTGATCGGCGGCGAGCGTGAGCCCGGCGACGGCTACTTCCTCAAGCCCACGGTGCTCGCCCAGACCCACCGCAGCATGAAGGTGATGCGTGAGGAGATCTTCGGTCCGGTCGTGTGCGCGATGCCGATAGACGACGAGGACCTCGATCGCATCGCGAAGGTCGCCAACGACACCACCTATGGTCTGTCGGCCTATATCTGGACGCGCGACGTGAGCATCGTGCACAAGCTCGCCCGCAAGATCCGCGCGGGAACCATCCAGGTGAACGGCGGGGTGGGCCTCGACCCGGCGGTGCCGTTCGGCGGCTACAAGCAGTCCGGCTGGGGCCGCGAGCGCGGGCGCGACGGGGTCGAAAGCCTCACCGAGACCAAGGCCATCGGGATCTCGCTCTAGCATGGCGACGACACTCACCGTCGGGTTCGTCGGCATCGGCAACATGGGCTGGCCGATGGCCTCGCACATCGCCGCGGCCGGCTGGCCGCTCATCGTCTACGACAAGGACCCGGCGCGTGCCGCGCGGTTCGCCGAGGAGCGGCACGCGCGCCTCGCCCGCTCCTTCGCGGACCTCGAGCCCGCCGATGCCATCGTGACAATGCTTCCCACCGGGCGCGACGTGCGCGGCGTTCTGCTCGAGGAGGGCGGAGGGCTTGCGCAGAGCCTCAAGTCCGGGACGCTCGTGATCGACATGAGCTCCTCCGAGCCGGTCGGCACGCGCGAGCTCGGCGCGGCGCTCGCGCCGCGCGGCCTCACCCTCATCGACGCGCCGGTCTCCGGAGCGGTGCCGCGCGCGCAGGCGGGCACGCTCGCGATCATGATCGGCTGCGACGATCGCGCGGCCGTCGAGCGCGCGAAGCCTCTGCTCGCGAGCATGGGCAACCGGCTGTTCGAGGTGGGGCGGCTCGGCTGCGGCCATGCGCTCAAGGCGCTCAATAACTTCGTCGCGGCGACGGGCTTCAATGCCGCGTGTGAGGCGCTGCTTGCCGGCAAGCGCTTCGGCCTCGATCCGGCGACGCTGCTCGAGGTGCTCAATGCCGGCACCGCGCGCAATTTCGCGACCGAGTTCGTGATGCAGGAGCAGGTGATCGAGGGGCGGCATGCCACGGGGTTCGCGCTCGGGCTGCTCGCGAAGGACGTGCGCATTGCGGCCGATCTCGCCGCGGCAGTCAAGCTCGACGCGCCGCTCATGCGCCTGGTGAGCGATCGTTGGACGCTTGCGCGGGACCGATTGGGCGCGAGCCGCGACAACTCCGAGGCGATCCGCTGCTGGGACGAGAACCTCTAGAGGCGGCCAGAGGCGGCGCGCTCAGTCCTCGGCGTGCCAGTTGCCGTGCAGGCCCGGACGCAGCCGCAAGGGCAGATAGACCGTCGCGATCGGCCCCTCATCGACTCGCTGGGCATCGAACAGCAGCAGATCGGAGCGCATCTCCGCGAGCCGATTGCAGAGCATCACGATATAGCCCTCCCCTTCGGGCGCGCCCGGCGAGCGCGGAATGAACGCGGGCTCCTGGAGCGAGGCGAGCGGGCCGCACCACCACGTGCGTGTCTTGCCGGTCGCGAGATCCACGTGCCCGAGCGTGTTCATGAACAGCCCGGCGCGTGCGTACTGCGCGGGACGCGCATCGTCGGCGACCAGCAGATACCCGTGGCGGTACGGCGCCATCGCGTAGCGATCGTCGATGCGGGGGAATTCGCCCACGAGCTCGCAGAGCTGCTCGGTTTTCTCGAACCCCTCGGACCGCGAGTCCATGTCGACCGTCCAGCGCGTGAGCCGTGAGCGCGCACCCACCGGGTCGAACGGTGCGCCGTGGACGTCCGGGAAGAACGGAAACATGTTGTTCGCGGCGACCGGCGTGTCGAAGTGGATGCGCGTGCCCTCGTTGAACGCATTCATGACGTGCGAGGCAAAGCAATTGGGCGCCTTGAACCAGCGCACGTCGGCCGCGCCGCCCGTGCGCGGCAAGACGCCCAGGTACACCGGGAGCTGCGTGTCGAAGCCGAAGTGGGGCAGGCCGTGGCGCAAGCGCTCCCAGCTGCCGACGATTGGCACGACGTGGAAGACCGCGTAGTCCCGCGTCATGCCGAAATCGTGCATCATGCAGTAGTAGGGCAGCTCGAACCACACCTCGCGCTCGATCTTGCCGGAGGGCGTGATCTCGTAGTAGACGATATCGCGCGTGAGCAGGCCCTTCGCCGCATAGCCGAATGCGCACAAGTCGCCCGTCTGCGGGTCGATTTTCGGGTGCGCCGTGAACGTCTTGCTCGTGAGCCGTCCGCCGAAATCGAAATAGCCCTCCGTCGCGAGCGTCCTGCGATCCATGGCAAGCGGCGGACTGTCCTCCTTGAGCGCCCAGAGCCGGTTGCCGTGCACGAGGACGTTGGTATTGGCGGTGCCGCGGATGCGCCCCTGCACGGCCGGATCGTCGGTGAGCGGATTGCGATAGGCCCCGAAGAGCGCGCGCCCGGCGGCGTGCTCGAGCAGCCACTTGTCCGTGTGGATCCAGCGGTGCCTGAGATCGATGCGCCCGTCGCGGAAGCGGAACCGCGACACCATGCCATCGCCGTTGAACCAGATGTCATCGCCCAGGAGCGGGGCGAACTGCGGATCGGGGTGGACCCGGTAGAATGCGCCCTGGAGGTCGCCCGGAACGCGGCCCTCGAACTCGAGGTCCTGCAGGTCGACCTCGAACCGTCCGGGGCGCATGAAGCCCTGGAAGCTCGCCGTCTCCGGAAAATGGCTCATGGCGCGAGCCTAGCTCGAAGCGTGCGCGCGTAGGATCGGGGGTTGTACCTAGGCGCCCGAGACCCGCGGATGGGCGTGTCCACCCGGCACGCGCACGTCCCGGGACATCTGAATGGCGTCCTCGACGCGCTGGTAATACCCGCTCACGCGGCCCGTCTCGCGATAGCCGAGACGCAGGTAGAAGGCGAGTGCTCCGCAGTTCGAGGCGCGCAGCTCGAGTTGGATCACGAACGTCCCGGCGACCAGTGCGCTCTCCTCGAGCCAGTGGACGAGCGCCCGTCCGAGGCCGTGGCGCTGGCTCGAGGGATCGACCGCGAGGAGATTCAGGTGCGCGGTGCTGTCGCCGAACTGCATGATCGCGAAGCCCGCAAGCCGGCCCGTGTGCTTCGCAGCGAGCACGACGCTCTCGGCGTGGCGAATGTGACGCGCGACACGCTCGGCCGGCCAAGAGGGGGCGAGCCCCGACTCGACCAGCTGGCAGGACATCGCGGCGATGAGCGGTGCGTCGCCGATTTGCGCCAGCTCGAGTTTCGGGCCCGGGCTCTCCATCCGAGCGATCATTCCGCCCCCGGCGGCAGTCCGTCAACTCGGTTAGAATAAGCGGTCAATGCAGACTCTCTCCGTGGATTCGCTGCGAGCGTCCGCCGAGGCGAAGGCACGGCCGTACCTGAGCATCGTCGTCCCCGTTTTCAACGAGGAAGCCTCGCTTCCCGCGCTGTTCGCCCGCCTGTACGGGGCGCTCGATCGGCTCGGGAGCTCCTACGAGTGCATCTTCATCGACGACGGCAGCCGCGATCGCTCGACGGCGCTGCTGCGCGCGCAACAGCAAGCGCGCCCGGAGGTGACCCGCGTCGTGCTGTTCCAGCGCAACTTTGGCCAGCATGCCGCAATTCTCGCCGGCTTCGAGTACTCGACCGGGGAGCTCGTCGTGACGCTCGATGCGGATCTGCAGAATCCGCCGGAGGAGATCGCGCGCCTGGTCGATGCGGCGCGCGCCGGACACGACTACGTCGGCACCATCCGTCGCGGCCGCCGCGACCACTGGGCGCGCCGCTACGTCTCGCGCCTGATCAACCGGATCCGCGAGCGCACCACGCCCATCCGCTTGAGCGATCAGGGCTGCATGCTGCGCGCGTACTCGCGCACGATCGTCGCTGCGATCAACGCATCGGCCGAGGTCAACACCTTCATCCCCGCGCTCGGCTACCTGTATGCGCGCGATCCGGTGGAGATCGAGGTCGCTCACGAGGCGCGGCATGCGGGTGCCTCGAAGTACTCGCTCTACAAGCTCATCCGGCTCAACTTCGATCTGATGACCGGCTTCAGCGTCGTGCCGCTGCAGCTGTTCTCGATGCTCGGGCTCATCGTCTCGGCGCTCTCGGGCGCGCTGTTCGCTTACCTCATCTACGACCGCATCCGCAACGGGCCGGACGTGCAGGGCGTGTTCACGCTCTTCGCCATCGTGTTCTTCCTGCTCGGCATCGCTCTCTCCGGTATCGGACTCATGGGCGAGTATGTCGGCCGCATCTACGAGCAGGTTCGCGGGCGGCCGCGCTACTGGATCGCCGCGGTGCTCGATGCCACGGGCACAGGCGAGGCGTGCGCCGCGCGCCCGGGGGATGCCGTGCCGGATGCCGAGCGCGGTGCGCGGCGCAGAGTCGCTGACTAGCCGGCTCCGGGATTGCGATGACGCACGGGGCGCGGTCCGAGCGGACGAGAGAGAGCAAGCGTGTTTAGCGCAGTCGTTTTCGCCTACAGCGAGGTCGGGCTGCGCTGCCTCGAGGCGCTTCTCGCCGCGCGAGTGGATGTGCGCCTGGTGCTCACGCACGAGAATGCGCCCGGGGAGCGCACGTGGTTCGGCAGCGTCGCGCAGCTCGCCGCCGAGCACGGCGTGCCGAGCGCTGCGCCCGCCGACCCGAACTCCGAGGCGTGGATTGCCCGCGTTCGGGCGCTCGCTCCCGACTACCTGCTCTCCTTTTACTACCGGTTGCTCCTCGGGGAGCGGTTGCTCGCCTGCGCGCGCTGGGGCGCGCTCAATATGCACGGCTCGCTGCTGCCCAAATACCGCGGGCGTGCGCCCGTCAACTGGGCAATCGTGAACGGCGAGACGGAGACCGGAGCGACGCTGCACTACATGGTGGCCAAGCCCGATGCGGGCGCGATCATCGCGCAGCAGCGCGTGCCGATCGGCATCGACGCAACCGCGCTCAGCGTGTCGCGCGCGGTGGCGGAGGCGGCCTCGGCGCTGCTCAGCGGCGTACTGCCGCAACTTGCCGCCGGTCCGCCGCCGGGGCGCGCGATGGATCTCTCTCGGGGCTCCTACTTCGGCCGGCGCACCCCGGAGGACGGGCGAATCGACTGGGCACGGCCGGCGGCGCGCATCCACGACCTCATTCGCGCCGTGGCGCCGCCGTTCCCCGGCGCGTTTTCCGAGGCCGACGGCCGGCGTGTCGTCTTCACCGGCTCGCGCTGGTTGGGCGAGCCGGCGCGCCACCCCGAGCGCGCGCCCTGTCTGTACAGCGAGCGCGGAGCGCTCTTCCTCGATTGCGCCGACGGGATGCGTATCGGCATCGACGGCATCCTCATCGCCGGGCGTGCGCCCGATGCGGATGCGCTTGCGCGCCTGTGCGGCCCACCGGGGCTCGCCTTCGACCCTCACCCCCGGAAAGGGATCCTGAAGAATGAAAAAGCTGCTGATACTCGGAGTTAACGGTTTCATCGGCCACCACCTGAGCGAGGCCGTGATCCACGGCACCGACTGGGACGTGTACGGGATGGATCTCGAGTGCGATCGGGTCGCGAACCTCATCGGCAATCCGCGCTTTCACTTCTTCGAGGGCGACATCACCATCAATCGCGAGTGGGTCGAGTACCACATCCGCAAGTGCGACGTGCTGCTGCCGCTCGTCGCGATCGCGACCCCGGCCACCTACATCAGCGATCCGCTGCGCGTCTTCGAGCTCGACTTCGAGGCCAACTTGCCGCTCGTGCGCGCCTGCGTGAAACACCGCAAGCGGGTGATCTTCCCGTCCACGTCCGAGATCTACGGCATGTGCGCCGATGCCGAATTTCATCCCTACGACTCGCCGCTCGTGCTCGGACCGGTGCCGAAGTCGCGCTGGATCTACTCCTGCAGCAAGCAGCTGCTCGACCGCGTGATCTGGGCGTACGGCGCCGAGCGCCAGCTCGACTTCACGCTGTTCCGACCGTTCAACTGGATCGGCCCCGGGCTCGACCGCATGACCACGCCGAAGGAGGGGAGCTCCCGGGTGCTCACCCAGTTCCTCGGGAACATCGTGCGCGGGGAGAACATTCAGCTCGTCGACGGCGGCACGCAGCGGCGCTGCTTCACGTACATCTCGGAGGGCATCGACTGCCTCCTGCGGATCATCGCCAACCCGGGCGGCATCGCATCCGGCAAGATCTACAACGTGGGCAACCCCCGGAACGACCTCTCGGTACGCGAGCTCGCGCAACTCATGCTCGCGACCGCGAAGTCGATCGACGCTTACGCCGAGGCCGCCGCGCATGTGCGACTGGTGGAGGTCTCCGCGGAGCGCTACTACGGCGCGGGCTATCAGGACGTGCGCAGCCGCGTCCCGTGGATCAAGAATACGAGCGAGGAGCTCGGCTGGGTGCCGCACCTCGACATGCCCGCGGCGCTGCGCAGCATCTTCGAGGCCTATCGGGCGAACCTTCCGGCCGCGCGCGCGCTCGTGGAGGCCGGCTGAGCGACGATGCCAGAGGAGCTCGCCGCGACCGCGCCGCATCCCGAGCGCCATGTGGCGCTCAAGGTCGATGTCGACACGCTGCGCGGCACGCTCGAGGGGGTGCCGGCACTCGCGGCACTCTTTGCGCGGCTCAACGTCGGGGCGACGTTCTATTTCAGCGTCGGACCCGACCACACCGGGCGTGCGCTCAGGCGAGTCTTCCGACGCGGATTCCTGAGCAAGGTGCGGCGCACCTCGGTCACCTCGCACTACGGGCTCGCGACGCTCCTTTACGGCACGCTCCTGCCGGGTCCCGACATCGGTGCGCGCGCGGGAGCGGTGATGCGTGCGGTGCGCGACCAAGGCTTCGAGGTGGGTCTGCACAGTTACGATCACGTGCGCTGGCAGGACAACGTGCGCGCGGCGGGCGCCGCTTGGACGCGCCGCGAGCTCGAGCGCGGCATGGATGCGTTCGCCGGCGTGTTCGGTGCGCCGCCGCGCTCGCATGCGGCCGCGGGCTGGCAGTTGAACGCCGCCGCGCTCGCGCTCGAGCCGGAGCTCGGCTTTGAGTTCGCAAGCGATACGCGCGGCTCGTGCCCGTTCTATCCGTCGCTCGATGGAGTCGAGGGGCGCTGCCTGCAGATTCCCACCACGCTCCCGACGCTCGATGAGCTGATCGGACTCGAGGGTCGCGACGCGCGTGCCGCGGCCGAGGAGATTCTCCGGATCACGCGCGTCGTGCCGTGCGCCGCGCACGTGTTCACGCTGCACGCCGAGCTCGAGGGGATGAGGCTCCTGCCGCAGCTCGAGTGGCTGCTCGGCGCCTGGCTCGAAGACGGCTGCACTCCGCTCGCGATGGGCGCCCTCCACGCGCGGCTCACGCCGCGCGAGCAGCCGCGTCATCGGGTCGCGATGGAGGAGATTCCCGGACGCTCGGGCGTACTCGCCGTGCAGGGGGGCTGCATCGCCGAGCCCGCGGAGCCGCCGGCCGCGGTATCCGCATGAGCGATGGCGCCACACCGGTAGTGGTGATGCGGGTGCGCACTGTGCAGCGCGCCCTCATCGCGCTCGCGCTCGCCCTGTGCGTCGGCTCCTGGATCGTGCTCGGCGCATTCCGCGGACTGTACAACCCGGACGAGGCGCGCTACGCCGAGATTCCGCGGGAAATGCTCGCTGCGGGCGACTGGGTCGTTCCGCATCTCGATGGGCTCGTGTACATCGAGAAGCCGCCGCTCCAGTACTGGTGCACCGCCATCGCCTATCGACTGTTCGGCGCGAGCGCCTGGTCGGCGCGGCTTCTTGCGTGCCTCGCGGGCCTCGGGACCGTGCTCGTGACCGCCTGGCTCGGTGGGCGCCTGTGGAACCGCCGCGCCGCAGGGTTGAGCGGGCTCATTGCCGCAAGCTCGGTCCTCGTCATGCTGATGAGCCACCAGCTCACGCTCGACATGCTCCTCACGTTCTTCATGACCGTCACGCTCGCGGGGTTCTGCATCGCGCAGGATGCACGCACGGCCACGGCGGACCGCGATCGTTGGATGCTCATCGCCTGGGCGGCCGCCGCGGCGGCCTTCCTCACCAAGGGTCTGGAAGCGGGCGCACTGCCGATCCTCGCACTCGCCGGCTACTCGGTACTGCAGCGCGATTTCGCTCCCTGGCGCCGCCTCGCGCTCCCTGTCGGCCTGCCGCTTTTTCTGCTCATCACGCTGCCGTGGCTCGGCATGATCGAGCACCGGCTGCCCGCGTTCTTCGAGTTTTTCTTCGTGCGCGAGCATTTCGAACGCTTCCTCACTCGCATCGAGGCACGCTACCAGCCGTGGTGGTTCTTCGGGGAGGTGCTGGCGGTGGGAGCCCTGCCGTGGATCGTGCCGATGGCCCGGGCGCTCGCGGGCGGCTGGCGCGCCTCGCAACCGCGCGGCACCTTCGATGCGCGTCGGCTCCTGTGGGTATGGAGCCTCATCGTGCTCGTCTTTTTCTCCGCTTCCCACTCGAAGCTGATCCCATACATCTTGCCGATGTTTCCGGCGCTCGCGCTTCTCGCGGCGAGCCTGCCCGAGGCGCGGCTGCGCCGCGACTTGCGGCTCACCGGCGGTGTGCTCACCGCTCTCGGAGTTGCGCTCGCGCTCGCGGCGCTCATCCTGCCGCGCCTGCTGCACCAATCCGCGCGCGCGCCGTACTTCGCGAGCCTGCGCGCGCCGCTCGCCGTGATCGGCGCGGTCGCGATCGTGGGCGGTGGCAGCGCGCTCGCAAGCCGCGGGGCGAGCCTCGCGCTCACAGCGCGCCTCGCCGGGACGAGCTATCTGTGTTTCCTGGGAATCCTCTGGGCGGCGGCGCTCCTCGCGCCGATCTACTCGAGCGGGCCGCTCGTGGCGCAGCTCTCCCCGGCGCTGCGCGCGGTACCGGCGGTCTACAGCGTGGGAATGTATGATCAGGGGCTGCCGTTTTATTTGAGGCGCACCGTGACGCTCGTGGACTATCGCGGCGAGCTCGACTTCGGCCTGACGCTCGCACCGCAGAAGGGGATCGCGACGCTCGCGGAGTTCGCGCGGCGCTGGCGCGCCACGCCGCAGGCGCTCGCGGCCATGGCCCCGATGACCTACGGCAAGCTCGCGCGGCAGTCGCTTCCGATGGTGGTGCGCGCACGCGCGCCGAATGAGCTCATCGTGAGCCGCCGCTGATGGAACCGCGCGGCACTGGCGATTCGCTCGGTGCGGTCACCTGGGCGCTGATGCTCGGGGGCGTCGGCCTGAATGCGGCTGCGCAGCTATTTCTCAAGGCAGCCACGCGTGCAAGCGGCGTGCTGGTGTCCGATTCCGGGAGCGTCTCCTGGGTGGCCGCGGTGCAGCTCGCGCGCGCTCTGCCGTTGTGGGGCGGGCTCGCCTGCTATGCCGTGAGCGTGTTCCTGTGGGTGGGTGCGCTCTCGCGCGTGCCCGTGAGCATTGCGTATCCGATGCTCTCGATCGGCTACATCGTCAACGCGTTCGCCGCCGCCGCGCTCTTCGGCGAGGCGCTCTCGGTCGCGAAGATTGCCGGCATCGGACTCATCGTCGCGGGCGTGGTGCTGCTCGCGCGCGCCGCATGAGCGAGTTCCTGCCGTTCACGCGGCCCGCCATCGACGAGGAGACGATCGCCGGTGTCGCCGAAGTGCTGCGCTCGGGGTGGATCACCTCGGGTCCGCAGGTGCGCGCATTCGAAGCGGAGCTGTCCGCGCTCTGCGGCGGCCGTGCGGTGCGCGCGTTCAACTCCGGTACCTGCACGATGGAAGTGGCGCTCAGGATCGCGGGTGTCGGCGCGGGATGCGAGGTGATCACGACTCCCTTGAGCTGGGTCGCGACCAGCAACGTCGTGCTCGCGGTCGGCGCGCGTCCCGTCTTCGTCGACATCGACCGAAGCACGCGCAACATCGATCTCGATCGCATCGAGGGAGCGGTCACCTCGGCGACGCGCGCGCTGCTGCCGGTGGACCTTGCGGGGCTGCCGGTCGACCGCGACCGTCTCTACGCTATCGCCGGCGAGCACCGGCTGCGGGTGATCGAGGATGCGGCCCAAGCGATCGGCAGCAGCTGGCGCGGGCGGCGCATCGGCTCCTGCGGCGATCTCGTCTCCTTCAGCTTCCACCCGAACAAGAACGTGACGACGATCGAGGGCGGCTGCCTCGTCCTCAACGATGAGCGCGAGGCAGCGCTTGCCGAGCAGTACCGTCTGCAGGGCGTGGTGCGCAGCGGCCTCGACGGCATGGACGTGGCGGTGGCGGGCGGCAAGTACAACCTCACGGACGTGGCGGCGCGGGTCGGGCTCGGACAGCTCCGCCATCTCGAGTCGTTCAATGCGCGGCGGCGCGAGCTTGCACGACGCTACTTCGAGCTCTTCGAGTCCCAGGGCGCCCGTGCGCTTGGACTCGAGCTGCCGCCCGCGGACTTCGAGCAGAGTAACTGGCACATGTTCCAGGTGGTGCTGCCGGAGGAGCGCCTCACGCTGCGCCGTGCTCAGGTGATGGCAGGACTGCGCGACGCGGGCATCGGCACCGGCGTGCACTATCCGGCGATCCACCTCTTCACGCTCTACCGGCGCATGGGCTGGAAGCCAGGGGACTTTCCGCACGCCGAGTACGTGGGCCGCAACATTCTCACGCTGCCGCTTTTCCCCGCGATGCGCGCGCAGGACGTGGACCGCGTGGTCGGAGCACTGCTCGAGCTGCTGCTGCGGCACGCGAAGTAGCGCCGCGCCGAGGCGCGATACCGCCCCGGTGCGCGACCGCCGCGTCAGTGCCGGCGCGGTTTCAGCAGAAAGTCGTTGCGATCGGCCGATTGCACGTGCAGCCGCAGCGTTTCGCGACCGCGTCCGAGCGTGAGCGGGATGGCCGAGCCCGCGGGACCGACCCGCCAGATCTTACGGTACAGATCGGCGAGCCCCGCCACTGGCTCATCGGCGACCTCGAGAAGCGAGTCTCCGAGGCGCACGCCGGCACGATGGGCGGGCCCGGTCTGTGCGAGACCGCGGACGATCAGCCGGTCGTGCAGCTCCGCGGCGTAGAGGCCGAGCCAGGGTCGGGCTGGGCCCGCCGAGCGTCCGAGGCGCAGAAGGTCCGCGAGAACGGGCTCGAGCAGGTCGATCGGCACGAACATGTTGGCATCGAAGGTCTCGCCGCTCACCGCTTCCTGCACGAGCAGCGAGCCCACCCCGAGCAGCCGTCCGTCGGTGCCGAGGAGCGCGGTGCCGCCCCACTCGGGGTGGGGTGGAGAGGTAAAGAGGGCTTCCTCGAGCACGTATTCCCAGTAGCCCGCGAACTCGCGTCGCGCGATCAGCTTCGCATTGAGGCTGTGCGCAAGCCCGCCGTGACCGATCACGATCACATCGTCGCCGACGTGGAGCGCGTGGCTCGAGCCGCGCTGGAGCGGTCCGACGCCGAGCGGGCCGAGCGGCAGAATGAGCCCGAAGCCGGTCGTCTGGTCGTACGCGAGCGCGTGACCGGGGACGACGTGACCGTCGTTGGTCGTGAGCCAGATACCGCTCGCCTCGGTGATGAGGTAACCAATCGTGAGCACCAGCCCGTCGCCGCCGACGACGACGCCGCTTCCGAGCCGCTCGGTGCCGAGCGAGGAGGCGGTGAACGCCTCTTCCGGCACCTCTGCGTGGACCATCACCACGGCGCGCAGCGACGCACCGAGATCGAAGCGCACCTGCTCCGGCGTTGGCTGGAGCGCTGCGGGGAAAGCCCATTCGGTCGGCTCGGCCATGCCGCGCCAATGTACCAGGACCCGCCGCCCGCTGCAGCGCGCGGCGGTCAGCGCGCGAGAAACCGTGCGAGCGTCGGCAATGCGGGCGATGCGGCGTAGCCGAGCGGCGCGAGACCGTAGAGCTGCTCGATCGAGCGCAGCAGCGCGTAATGGTTGAACGGGACGTCGGAGACCTGTCCGGGTTTGATGAAAGGCGAAAGCAGCACCGCGCCGATCCGGCCGCCGCCAGGTCCGAAGATTCCCGGTGGCCAGCGTGCACCGGGTAGGGGCCGCTCGCCGCAGCAGGCAGTCGCCATCTCCGTGCCCGCGGCACTCGATTCATCAAACGTCACGATGAGCAGGCCGTCGCGGCGGAACGCAGCGGAGGCGACGATGAGCGGCACCCAGCGGCGCAGGAACGCATCGGCCGAGATCAGTCCGCCCGGCTCGCCGTCGACGCACGGGGCATCGTGGCCGTCATGGCAGAGGTTGGGAGTGATGAAGACATAATTCGGCGTCGTCGCGGCGCTCGCGAGATCTCTGGGCAGTCGATCGAGATTGACGACGTGCGCATCGCAGCGCGCCCGATCGTCGATGATCGCGTGAAAGTAGACGAACGGATCGTGCTTGGCGGCGTACTGATCGCCGCGCTCGGCGAGCTCCGTCCCGTCGAGTCCTCCGAGGGGCGCGTGTCCGCACGTGCGCCGCTCGCGGCGCGCGTCGTTCCCCATGTCCTCCATGTAGCCCTTCCAGGTGAGTCCGGCTGCCTCGAGCTGATCGGCGAGCGAGGGCACGAGCCGCGGATACACGCAGCCGCGTCCGAGCGCCTGACCGGCGGCATCGAGGGTCGGCGCGCGCAGCTGAAAGTCGCTGTAGCGCAGGCAATCGCCCTGAGTGTCCTCGTTCGGTGCCTGCCCGCTCACGAGCGCGAGGTAATTGTCGAGACTGTTGTGGCCGATTGCGTAGTAGCGTCTGAGCAGCAGCCCGGCGCTCGGGAGAGTGTGGGCGAGATATGCCGCGGGCGAGCGCGCGCCGAAGGTCTGCGCGTAGGACTCGTTCTCGAGCACGATCAGAAATATGTGGCGCACCACGGGCGCAGCCGTTACAGGAGATTGGGCGGGCGCGGCGAGCGTCGCTGCGGCCGCAAGGGCAGCGCCGATCGCGCTCGCGAGGACGGCGAGGCGATGCGCGAGCCCCCCGCGGCCGGCACGCCTGCGGCCGTCGCGCGCGGCTGCCACGGGCAGCGCGCCGGTCGACTGCGAGTGTGCGCCTACCAGATGAGCACGCGCCCGGCCGGCGCCAGGTACATCCTGTCGCCCGGCTTCACGTCGAACGCAGCGAAGAACGCCGGCTGATTCTTGAGAGGCAGCGTTCCACGCACCTCGGGCGGGGAGTGGTGATTGGTCTTCAGCATCAGGATGAGCTCGGGCTCGCGCATCTTGCCGCGCCAGAGCTGCGCAAAGGAGAGATAGAAGCGCTGGTCGCCCGTGAAGCCCTCGATCACCGGCGCCGGCCGCCCGTCGAGGGCGAGATGGTAGGCCTTGTAGGCGATCGCGAGCCCGGAGTTATCGGCGATGTTCTCCCCGAGTGTGAGCCTACCGTTCACGTGATAGCCGGGGAGCGGTTGAGCGGCATCGTACTGGGCGACGAGTGCCGCGGTCTTGGCCGCGAAGCGCTCGTGGTCCTCACGGGTCCACCAGTCACGCAGATTCCCTTCGGCATCGAACTGGCTCCCCTGATCGTCGAAGCCGTGGCTCATCTCGTGGCCGATCACGGCGCCGATCGCGCCGTAGTTCGCGGCGTCGTCCACGCGCGGATCGAAGAACGGCGGCTGCAGGATTGCGGCCGGAAAGACGATCTCGTTCAGGTCGGGACGGTAGTACGCGTTCACCGTCTGCGGGGTCATCTCCCATTCCTCGTGATCGATCGGCTTGCCGAGCTTGCCGATCTGCCGGTCGTACTCGAACAGCCGTGCCTGGATCATGTCGCCCACCAGATCGCCGCGCACGATCGTGAGCTTCGCGTAGTCGCGCCAGCGGTTGGGGTAGCCGATCTTCGGCTGCAGCCGCGCGAGCTTGGCGAGCGCCTGCTGCTTGGTCGCGGGCCCCATCCAATCGAGCGCTGCGATGTCGTTGCGGTACGCGGCAAGCAAGTGCGCGACCAGCGCCTGCATCCGCGCCTTGTATTGCGGCGGGAAGTAGCGCGCCACGTAGAGCTCGCCGAGTCCCTCGCCCATCGCGGCCTCGACGAGCTCGACGCCGCGCTTCCAGCGCGCCTCGTTCTGGGGCGTTCCGAGCAGCGCGGTGCCGTAGAAGGCGAAGTCCTCCTCGACGAACGCCCGCGGCAGGAGCGGTGCGAAGGAATTGAGGAGCTGCCAGCGCAGATAGCTCTTCCACACCGCAAGCGGCGTGGAGGCGAGGACGTGGTCGAACCCCGTGAGATAGCTCGGCTCGCGGACGATCAGGTAGTCCACCTTGCCGGCAATTCCGGCGGCGGCGAGGTAGCCCGTCCAGTCGTAACCGGGCGCGAGCGCCTGCAGCTCTGCGATCGGGACCTTGTTGTAGGTCTTCACGGGATTGCGCAGCTCGACCTTGGTCCACTCTGCCGTGGCAAGCTCGGTTTCCAGCTTCAGGATCGCGCGCGACTGCCGTGCGGCCTCGGCCGGCGCAGCCCCGGCGAGCACCAGCATGCGCGCGATATGGGAGAGGTAGCGCGCGCGGATCGCCTTCAGGTGTGCATCGTCGTCGCGCAGGTAATAGTCGCGGTCGGGCATTCCGAGTCCGCTCTGCTCGATGAGCACCGCGTAACGGGTGGAGTCGCGCTCATCGGGAGCGACGCCGATGTCGTACGGCGTCGTCACGTCGATCCGCGAGAGGTGCGCGATGAGGGCCGGCAACTCCCGCTTGGTGCGCAGCGCATCGATCCGTGCAAGCTCGCTCGCGAGCGGGGCGAGGCCGGAGGTCTCGATCCGCGACTCGTCCATGAAGGTCGCATACAGGTCGCCGATCTTGCGAGCGAGCGAGCCGGGCGCGCTCGAGCCATCCTTCGCGGCCGCCTCCACCACACCGTGGAGCTCCGCGAGCGCGCGGTCGGCGAGCATCGCGAAGATCGTGTAGGAGGACTTGTCCGGTGGGATCGCGGTGGTCGCGAGCCACTTGCCGTTCGCGAAGCGGTAGAAATCATCCTGGGGGCGCACGGCGCGGTCCATTCCGGTCAAGTCGATCCCGCCGCGCGCATCCGCGCGCGGGTCCGGGGATCCGTCCGCCGCATTGACGGTGAGTGTGCCCAAGGTTATGGCGAGAGCGAGTGCGAGGGATTTCATCGCAGGATTATAGCCGCGACCAGGAACGCCCGGCGCCGCTCGCGGGCTCGAGCGCCGCCTCACTCCCCGCCGAGGCCGCGCTCGATCTGCTGCCACAGCGACTCCTTGAGGAGGGCGAGCCGCCGGCCGCTGAAATCCGGCCACCCGAGCGCGCGCAGCATGAACTCCCGACCCCGTCGCACCAGGGCCATCTGACCGACGACGCTCAGCGCCCGGATCAGCACCTGTGGGTCGTCCCGCGGGCGATCGAGAATGCGCGCGACGATCTCGGCCGCGAGCCCGATCATTCCGCCGGCAACCCGCTCGAACAGCGCATCGAACGCGGCGCTGCGCTCGGCCTGCGCGCGGGTGAGGAACAGCACCCAGCTCTCGGGGCGCTCGGTCGCCATCGCCTCGACGAAGGGGTCGAGCACCGCTCGCAGCAGAGCGATCAGCTCGCTGCGCGAGAGTCGCGGAGCCGCAAGCGCGGCGCGTACGCGCGCGGCGGCGGGCGCGAGGCGCGTGTGCACGTCCATGGCGATGTACTCGCCACATGCCCGCTGCAAACCCTCCTTGCCGCCAAAGTAGTACTGCAGCGCCGGGAGGCTCACGCCCGCCCGACGCGCGATGGCGCGGGTGGAGGTCCGCTCGTAGCCCAGGCTCGCGAACATGACGATGGCGGCCTCCATGATCCTGCGGCGCGTGCGCGCGCCCGGCGCGTAGCCGCCGCCGGCGGGGTGGCGCCGCAACCGGCGGCGCTTCGGGGCGCGGGTGGTCGCTCGAGGCATGGAGCGCGAAATTCTATCGGTTGACAGATATCTGTCAAGCGATAGACAATTCCGCGGATCCTTGGGCGTGCCGCGGCGCATGCCGGGAACGGGATGCCTGGCGAGCGGCGAGCGGCTTGGAAGGAGCGCACGGTGAAGCGATGGGTCCTCCTCGGGGTCGGAGTCGTGGCAGCGGGCGGACTCGGCTGGTGGCTCGCTCACCGGCATGCGCCACGCACTGCGATCGTCCTCTACGGCAATGTCGATCTGCGCGAGGTCGATCTCGCCTTCAACGACAGCGAGCGCATCGCGCGCGTGCTGGTCGAGGAAGGCGACCGAGTCAAGCGCGGGCAGCTCCTCGCGCAACTCGACACGCGACGCCTCGCGCCGCTGCTCGCGGAGGCGCAGGCGGCGCTCGATGCGGAGCGCGCCGTCGTGCTGCGGCTCCATCACGGCAGCCGCCCCGAGGAGATCGCCGAGGCGCGGGCGAACGTTGCGCTCGAGGAGGCCGATGCGCGCACGGCGCGCCTGAAGTTCGAGCGCCTCAAGGAGTTGAGCGAGCGCTCCGGCGGCAGGGCCGTGGGCCAGCAGGACCTCGATGATGCGCAGGCGGCCGCGGACGTGGCCGACGCGAGGCTCAACGTGAATCGCAAGGCGCTTGCGCTCGCGGTGATCGGTCCGCGCAAGGAAGACATCGCGCAGGCCGAGGCCCAGCTCGCGGGGGACGCCGCCCAGGTCGCCTACGCGCAGCGCCAGCTCGCCGATGCGGATCTGCGGGCACCGCTCGATGCGGTCGTGCGCTCGCGCATCGCGGAGCCCGGCGATATGTCCTCGCCGCAGAAGAGCGCGTTCACGCTCTCGATCACCGATCCGAAATGGGTGCGCGCCTACGTCGATGAGTCCGATCTCGGACGGGTGTACCCGGGCATGCCCGCGACGGTCGCCGTGGATGCCTTCCCCGGGCGCCGCTTGAGCGGATGGGTCGGCTTCATCTCCCCGCAGGCGGAGTTCACGCCGAAGTCGGTCGAGACGCCGGAGCTGCGCTCGAGTCTCGTGTACGAAGTGCGGGTCTTCGTGCGCGATCCGAACGACGAGCTGCGGCTCGGCATGCCCGCGACCGTCTATCTGCCGCTCGCCGCGCACGGGCCGCCGCGCGCGTCGGGGACTGCCGCGGAGGCGCAGTGAGCGCGCCGCCGACAGCGAAAGTCCTCGGACGGGGCATCGAGAAGACCTTCCGCCTCGGTAAGGAGGAGAAGGACGCGGTGCACGCGCTCGCAGGCGTGTCCATCGAGGTGCGCGCGGGGGAGCTCACCGCGCTCGTCGGGCCCGACGGGGCGGGCAAGACGACGCTGATGCGCCTCATCGCGGGGCTCCTGCGAGCGGACGCCGGAAGCCTGCGCGTGCTCTCCTTCGACCCGGCGGTCGATTCCCAGGCGGTTCAGGAACGCATCAGCTACATGCCGCAGAAGTTCGGGCTCTACGAGGACCTGAGCGTGCAGGAGAACCTCGATCTGTACGCGGATCTGCACGGCGTCTCTGCGGAGGAGCGGCGCGTGCGCTATCCCGAGCTCATGCAGATGACGGACTTGGGTGCGTTCCGCGGTCGCCTCGCCGGCAAGCTCTCCGGCGGAATGAAACAGAAGCTCGGGCTCGCCTGCACCCTGGTGCGCTCGCCCGAGCTGCTCTTGCTCGATGAGCCCACGGTCGGAGTGGACCCCCTCTCGCGGCGTGAGTTGTGGCAGATCGTGCTGCACCTCGTCGAGCAGCAGGGGCTCACCGTGCTCGTGAGCACCTCGTACCTCGATGAGGCCGAGCGCAGCAGCCGCACCATCGTGCTGCACCGGGGACGGGTGCTGTTGCAGGCGACGCCCGCGCAGGTGATCGAGCGGGCAGCCGGGCGCACCTTCGTTCTCGATCCTCCGTCCGGTCAGAGCGCCCGCAGTCTTCAGGCGCGGCTCATCGAGGATCCCGGCGTGATCGATGCCGTGCCCGATGGCGGGCGGGTGCGCGTGGTCACCGATTCAACCGCGCAGCCCCCTCCTGAGGCAGCCGCAGTCGCCCCGCGGTACGAGGACGGCTTCATGGTGCTGCTACGCCAGAGCGTCGAGCGCGAGACCGCGGCTGCCATCCGCCTCGAGCGTCCGCTCGCTGCGCAAGCGCACGGGGCGGCGGTGGAAGTGGAGGACCTCGTGCGCCGCTTCGGCGCATTCACCGCCGTCGACCGCGTGCGCTTCGAGGTGCGCCGCGGGGAGATTTTCGGCCTCCTCGGACCGAACGGCGCCGGCAAGACCACGACCTTCCGCATGCTCTGCGGGCTTCTCGCCCCCACGAGCGGGGTGCTGCGCATCGCCGGGGTCGACGTGCGCGAAGCCGGGGCGGCGGCACGCCAGCACCTGGGCTACGTCGCACAGAAGTTCTCGCTCTACGGTCCGCTCACGGTCACCGAGAACCTGGAGTTCTTCGCGAGCGCCTACGGGCTCAAGGGCCGGCGGCGCCGTGCGCGCATCGAGTGGGCGATGGCGCAGTTCGGGCTCACCGACCACGCGCACCTCGATGCGAACGAGCTGGCCGGCGGCTTCAAACAGCGGCTCGCGATGAGCGCGGCGCTTCTGCACGAGCCGGAGATCCTGTTTCTCGACGAGCCGACGAGCGGCGCCGACCCGCTCGCGCGGCGCGCCTTCTGGGCACGCATCACCACGCTCTCCGAGCAGGGCGTGACGGTGATCGTCACCACGCACTTCATGCCCGAGGCGGAGTACTGCGACCACGTGGCCATCATGGACGCCGGGAGGATCCTCGCGCGCGGTACGCCCGGGGAGATCCGCGCACTTGCGCGCGTGGCCGCCGGCGCAGTGCCGACGATGGAGGACGCATTCATCACGGTGGTGGAGGATGCGCGCGCCCGCGAGCCGGCACGCGCGAGTGCCGCATGAGGAGCGCTCACGATCCGAGCGGCGGATGGCGACCCCGGCTCGAGCGCATCTGGACGCTCGTCCGCAAGGAAAGCCGCCAGATGGTGCGCGACCCCTCGAGCATCGCGATGGGCGTGGTGTTGCCGGTGATTCTGATCCTGCTCTTTGGCTTCGGACTCTCCCTCGATGTGAAGCACGTGCCGGTCGCGCTAGATCTGGAGGAAACCTCCGCCGATGCGCTCGACATCGCCGCCGGTTTCCAACTCTCGCCGTACTTCGAGCCCACGATCGTCCACTCGATGGCAGCCGCCGAGCGCCTGCTCGTCACGCGCACGGTCGACGGCATCGTGCGCATTCCTTCGGACTTCACGCGGCGCGTGAGCGCGGGTGACGCCACGATCGAGGTCATCGTGCACGGGAGCGATGCCAACCGCGCCCGCATCATCGAGGCCTACGTGGAGGGCGCGATCGGCGCATGGACGAGCCGCCAGGCGGCCGAGGGCCGCGCCGTCATCGCGGGTCCGGTCGTGGTGCAGAGCCGGCTGTGGTTCAACTCGGCCAATGATAGTCATTACTTTCTCGTGCCCGGACTCATCGTGCTCGTCATGACGCTGACGGGCGCCTTTCTCACCGCGATGGTCGTTGCTCGCGAATGGGAGCGAGGCACCTTCGAGGCGCTCTTCGTGACGCCCGTGCGGAGCGAGGAGATCCTGCTGGGGAAGACGATTCCCTATTTCGGGCTCGGTATGGTCGGCCTCACCCTGTGCGTCCTCGCGGCTCAATTCCTCTTCGATGTGCCGCTCTTGGGCTCGCTGTGGGTGCTCCTCGGCGCCTCGATGCTCTATCTCCTGGTCGGTCTCGGCATCGGACTTCTCATCTCCTCGGCCGTGAAGAATCAGCTGGTCGCGAGTCAGCTCACGATGCTCGCGACCTTCATGCCCGCCTTCATGCTGTCGGGCTTTCTGTTCGATCTGCGCAGCATGCCGGCCGCCATACGGCTCATCACCTACCTCCTGCCCGCGCGCTACTACGTCGCGATGCTGCAGACGATATTCCTCGCGGGGAACCTCTGGGGCGTGCTCGTGCCCAATGCCGCCGTGCTCCTCGCGATGCTCGCGATCCTCGGTCTGTGGGGGCGCTCCATCACGCACAAGAGGCTCGCCTGAGGACCATGCTGGGCTCGCTCCTGCGCATCGTCGCCCTCACCCGCAAGGAGCTGCTCGCGGTGCTCAAGGACCGGCGTGCGCGAATGAGCCTGCTCTTGCCGCCGATGATCCAGACGCTCATCTTCGGCTACGCCGCGACCTACGACTTGAACCACGTGCCCTATGCAGTGCTCGATCAGGACGACAGCGGCGCATCGCGGGCGCTGATCGCGCGCTTCGACGGCACTGGGATCTTCGATCGGGTGGCGGATTTGCACCGGGAAGCGGATATCGGCGCGTTCATCGATGCGCGCCGGGCCATTCTCGTACTGCAGGTCGAGCGCAACTTCGAGCGGCAGCTCGATTACGGCGCCGCTGCCAACGTGCAGCTGATCGCCGACGGACGCAACTCCAACACCGCGGGGACGGCGATGGGCTACGCGAATGCCGTGATCGAGGCGTTCAACGCCGATTGGCGCGCGACGCACGACCTGCCGAACCCGCCGGTGAGCATCGACGAGCGTGCCTGGTACAACCCGAACCTCGAGACGCGCTGGGACATGATTCCCGGAATGATCGGCACGCTCACGCTCATCCAGACGCTGCTCCTCACCGCGATGTCGGTGGCGCGCGAGCGCGAGCAGGGCACGTTCGATCAGCTGCTCGTGACCCCGTTCCGTCCGGCGGAGATCATGGCGGGCAAGGCGCTGCCGGCCATGCTGATCGGCCTCACCCAGGCGACCGGCGTGCTGCTCGTGGCGCAGCTGTGGTTCCACATCCCCTTCGCCGGCTCCTTCGTCACGCTCTACGCGGGGATGACCTGCTTCGTGCTCGCCTCCGTCGGGATCGGGCTCATGGTCTCCGCGGTGTCCTACACGATGCAGCAGGCGATGCTGTTCTCCTTTCTGATGATCATGCCCTTCGCGATGCTCTCGGGCCTGACGACGCCGCTGCGGAACATGCCGCTCGCGCTGCAGTACTTCACGCTCGTCAACCCGCTGCGCTACGCCGTCGACATCGCGCAGCGCGTCTACCTGGAGGGCACGAGCTTCGCGCAGCTCTTCCCCGACATCTGGCCGCTCGCCCTCATCGCCGGGGTGACCCTCTCGGGGGCCGCCTGGATGTTCCGCAACCGCCTGCAGTGAACGAACGATGAATGCTCCATCACCGAAGGTCCCTCCCGCGAGTCGACGCCCTCGGTCGCTCGGTTGCTTTCTCGCCTGCATCTTGACCGGCTGCGCGGTGGGCCCGAACTTCGTGCGGCCGAACCCCGATCTGCCCGCGAAGTGGTCGCCGCACGCGCTCGCGGGCGCCGGCGTGCGCGCAGGCAAGCTCAGGGCCGCTCACGAGCCGCCCGTCGAGTGGTGGCGCAGCTTCAAGGATCCGACACTGACCTCGCTCATCGAGCGCAGCGCCGTCGCGAACCTCGACGTGCGCGAGGGGGTGCTGCGCATCGAGGAAGCCCGGGCAGAGCGCGCGGTGGCGAGCGCCGGCTTCTGGCCGAGCCTCGGGGCGAATGCCGAGTTCACGCGCCAGCGCCTGAGCATCAACACGCCGAACGGAGCAATCTTCGGTTTGGGCTCGGCGATTCCGGAGCTGCCGCGGGGAATATTCGTGAATCCGTTCGATCAGTACCAGCTCGGGCTCACCGCCTCCTGGGAGCTCGATCTCTTCGGGCGCGTGCGCCGCCAGGTCGAGGCGGCCGACGCAACCACGCTCGCAGCGATCGAGGATGAGCGCGACGTGCTCATCTCGCTCGAGAGCGACGTGGGTGAGACCTACCTCGATCTGCGTGGCGCGCAGCTCAAGCGCTCGATCGTCGTGGAGAGCCTCAGGACGCAGCGCGACGTGCTCGCGCTCACGCGCCAGCGCTGGCGCGCCGGCCAGACGACGGATCTCGACGTGGAGAACGCCTCGAGCGAGGTGAGCACCACCGCGGCGCAACTTCCGCTGCTCGACCGGGAGATCACGCAGGACATCAATGAGCTGAGCGAGCTCATGGATCGCGAGCCGGGCGCGCTGCGTGCCGAGCTCATCACGGCCCGTGCGGTTCCTCCCGTGCCGCCGCTCGTGCCGATCGGCTTGCCTTCCGACCTCGCGCGGCGTCGCCCGGACATCCGCCGCGCCGAGGCGAATCTGCACGCGGCGACCGCGCGCCTCGGCGTCGCGGTGGCCGGGCTCTTCCCCGAGCTCACGCTCACCGCCGCCGGCGGCTACCAGTCCGAGGGGCTTGCGAAGCTGATCGGAGCGGCCAGCCGCTTCGCCTCCATCGGACCCACACTCGAGCTCCCGGTGTTCGACGCCGGTGCGCATGCGACGGTGCGTCTCTCGGATGTGCAGGCGAAGGAAGCCGGCATCGATTACGCGCGCACGGTGCTCGGCGCGCTGCACGATGTGGAGAATGTGCTGGCCGCCTACGGGGCGGATCAGGACCGGCGGGTGGCCCTCACCGCGGCAGCCGGGTCGAGCCGCATCGCACTCGAGCTCGCCCGCGACCGCTACGAAACCGGCATCACGAGCTTTCTCGAGGTGCTCGACGCCGAGCGCACGCTCGAGCAGAACCAGCTCTCGCTCGCCGATGCGACCACGGCCGTCTCCACCGATCTCGTCGCGCTCTACAAGGCGCTCGGCGGGGGATGGCAGGCGGGCTCAGCGGATCGGTAGCACGTTGAGCCGCGCCACCGCGCGCAGCGCGAAGCTCGAGTGCACGCGCGCCACCCCCGGGAGCCGCGTGAGCTGGCGGCTGTGGATGCGCTCAAAGTCCGCAGTGTCCGCCACCACGACGCGCACCAGGTAATCGAAGTCCCCGGTCATGAGGTAGCACTCCATGACCTCGGGGATGCGCCGCACCGCCTCCTCGAACGCCTGCAGGTCGGTCTGATCCTGCCGATCGAGGGTCAGGCTCACGAACACGTTCACCGGCAGGCCCGCCTTCTCCTGGTCGACGCGCGCGCCATAGCCGGCGATGAGCCCCGAGGCCTCGAGCGCGCGCACTCGCCGCAGACAGGCCGACTCCGACAGATGCACCTGCTCGGCGAGCGCCGCGTTGGTGATGCGCGCGTCGCGCTGCAGCACCTCCAGGATCTGTCGGTCCGCGGGATCGAGCTTCAGCGGGCCCATATGGCAGGCAGATTCATTCAATAAATATCATTTGCACGCAGGATACTGCCGAAACTCAGCTCATATATAACAGAAATATCAATGTTTCTCCAGACGAACGCGGTAGGCTTGCGATTAGATCTTCCCAACTCTGGAGCCGGCGATGCGAATTGGTGTTCCCCGTGAGATCAAAGTTCAGGAGTACCGCGTAGGCCTCGTCCCTTCGGGTGTACGGGAGCTCGCAGCCGCCGGACATGAGGTCATGATTCAGGCGGGCGCCGGCGAAGGAGTCGGGATCCTCGACTTGCAATACGAGGCGGCCGGTGCGCGCATCGGGCGCAGTGCCGAGGAGGTGTTCCGCTTCGCCGAGCTCATCGTCAAGGTGAAGGAGCCGCAGCTCCCGGAGTGCGCCCTGCTGCGCGAAGGCCAGGTGCTCTTCACCTATCTGCACCTCGCCGCCGATCCCGCTCAGGCCCGCGCGCTCATGGACTCGGGCGCGACGGCGATCGCGTACGAGACGGTTACCGCTGCCGACGGCTCCCTTCCGCTCCTCACCCCGATGAGCGAAGTCGCCGGCCGCATGTCGATTCAGGTGGCCGCCACCTGCATGCAGAAGGCGAACGGGGGCAGCGGAATGCTGCTGGGCGGCGTCGCGGGCGTGCTGCCCGCCCGGGTGCTCGTCCTGGGCGGGGGTGTCGCAGGCAGCCAGGCGATCGCCATGGCAGTGGGACTCGAGGCCGACGTGACCGTCGTCGATCGCTCGGTGAGGCGGCTGCGCGAGCTTGCCGAGCGCTATGGAAACCGGATCAAGACGGCCTACGCGACCGCCGATGCGGTCGAGCAGCTGGTGAGCGAGTCCGACGTGGTGATCGGTGCGGTGCTGATTCCGGGCGCCGCGGCACCGAAGCTCGTCACGCGCGCCATGGTGGGCCAGATGAAGCCGCTCTCGGTGATCGTCGACATCGCGATCGATCAAGGTGGGTGTGTCGAGACGAGCCGGCCCACGACGCACGCATCTCCCACGTTCACCGTCGACGGCGTGGTCCACTACTGCGTCACGAACATGCCGGGCGCGGTGCCGCGCACCTCGACGTATGCCCTCACGAATGCGACGCTACCGTTCGTGCGCGCGATCGCCGACCAGGGGTGGCAGGGCGCGCTCAAGCGCGATGCGCATCTCGCGCACGGACTCAACGTGCATGCGGGAGAGATCCGCCACGAGGCGGTCGCGCGAACGCTCGCCCCGGCGGCGCTCACCCACTGAGCTCGCGGCGGCGTGTGCCGGCGTGTGATCGAGGGGAGAGGGAGGTCGAGTGAGCCTGTCGGTTTTTGACATTTTCAAGATCGGCATCGGACCGTCGAGCTCCCACACCATGGGGCCGATGCGCGCGGCGCGCGAGTTCGCGGTGGGTCTCGAGCGCTCCGGCCTCCTCGAGGCGACCCATGAGCTCACTGTGCGCCTCTACGGGTCGCTCGCGCTCACCGGGACCGGGCACGGCACCGATCGCGCGGTGCTCGTCGGGCTCGAGGGCGCGGAGCCCCAGACCGTCGATCCCGATGCCATCGAGCCCGCGGTGCAGCGCATCCGCACGGGGCGGCGTCTGCAACTCCTCGGCGCGCGCGAGATCCACTTCGATCCGGAAAGAGAGCTCCTGTTCCTGCGCAAGGAGACATTGCCCGCGCACTCGAACGGGATGCGCTTCACCGCCCGCGGGGCCGGTGGCCGCGTGCTCGAGGAGGAGGACTACTACTCGATCGGCGGCGGCTTCATCGTGCGCGCGGGCGAGTCCTCGGCGCGCGAGGCCGGACATGCGGAACCCCCGCACCCCTTCGCGACGGCCGCCGAGCTCCTCGCCGTCTGCCGCGAGCAGGGACTCGAGATCTTCGAGCTGATGCGCGCCAACGAGCGTACCTGGCGGAGCGATGAGGACGTGCGCGCGGAGCTCCTCAACATCTGGAGCGTGATGCGCGGCTGCGTCGAGCGCGGCTTCCGCGAGACCGGCGTGCTCCCCGGGGCGCTGCGCGTGCGCCGGCGCGCGCCGAAGCTCTACCGCATGCTGATGGAAAGCGGTGCCGCCGGCAGCGCATTCGATGCCATGGACTGGGTCAATGCGTGGGCGATGGCCGTCAACGAGGAGAACGCCGGCGGCGGCCGGGTTGTCACCGCGCCCACGAACGGCGCGGCGGGCATCGTGCCCGCGGTGCTGCATTTCTATCAGCGCTTCGAGCCGGGCGCGAGCGAGGAGGGCGTGGTGCGCTTCCTGCTCACCGCCGGTGCGATCGGCATGCTCTACAAGCGCAACGCCTCGATCAGCGGCGCGGAGATGGGGTGCCAGGGCGAGGTGGGCGTCGCCTGCTCGATGGCAGCCGCCGGCCTCGTGGCAGCGCTCAACGGCACCAACGAGCAGGTAGAGAACGCGGCCGAGATCGGCATGGAGCACAACCTCGGCCTCACCTGCGATCCGGTCGGCGGGCTCGTGCAGATTCCGTGCATCGAGCGCAACGCGATGGGCGCCGTGAAGGCGATCAACGCGGCGCGCCTCGCCGTCCGCGGGGATGGAACTCACAAGGTCACTCTCGATCAGGTGATCGCGACGATGCGCCAGACCGGGCACGACATGGCGACCATCTACAAGGAAACCTCCCAGGGCGGGCTCGCCGTCAACGTGCCCGAGTGCTGATCGCGCGCGCGCCCGCCGCTGTAGCGGGGAGACTGCCCCGATGCTAGTGTCCCGGCTTCCTCCGGCTCGGGAGCGGCATCCATGTCGTGGACGAATAAGCACAACGCCCTTCATGTTCTCGCAATCGGCGCGGGCGCCGCCGTGCTCGCGGTCGCCGCTGCGTTCGCCGCCGCTCCCGCGGGCAGCGATGACTCGGGAGGGATCCTCGGATTCGGCTCCGGTGACGGCTCCCGGGAGCTCTCGCTCGAGCGGCGCTTCGATGCGGCGCTCGACCCGGCCGACCAGCGGCGCTGGATGAAGAGTCTCGCGGCCGAGCCGAATCACGTCGGCTCGCCGCACGACAAGGAGAACGCCGAGACGATCGAGCGGATGATGCGCTCCTTTGGATGGGATGCTCACATCGAGACGTTCTACGTCCTCTACCCCACCCCGAAGCACGAGTTGCTCGAGCTCACCGCGCCCACCCACTTCCGCGCTCGCCTGAAGGAGCCGCCGGTCGCGGGGGATGCGACCTCGGCCGAGACCTCCGGACTGCCGCCCTACAACGCCTATGGCGCCGACGGTAACGTGACCGCCGCTCTGGTGTACGTGAACTACGGGATGGACGACGATTACAAGGCGCTCGCGCGACGCGGCATCGACGTGCGCGGCAAGATCGTGATCGCTCGCTACGGAGAGGGCTGGCGGGGCCTCAAGCCGAAGCTCGCGTACGAGCACGGCGCCATCGGCTGCATCATCTATTCCGACCCCCACGATGACGGCTATGCGCAGGGCGACGTCTATCCGCAAGGCGGCTGGCGGCCGCCGGAGGGTGTGCAGCGCGGATCGGTGGCCGACATGACGCTCTACGCGGGCGATCCGCTCACGCCCGGTGTCGGTGCGACGCGGGACGCCAAGCGCCTGACGATTGCGGAGGCGAAGACCGTCCTCAAGATCCCGGTGCTGCCGATCTCCTACGCCGATGCGCAGCCGTTGCTCGCCGCCTTGACGGGACCGGTCGCGCCCGCGGCCTGGCGCGGCGCGCTGCCGATCACCTATCACCTCGGCCCCGGCCCGGCCACGGTTCATCTCGAGATCGAGTCCGACTGGAGCGAGAAACCGGTGTACGACGTGATCGGGGAGATCCGTGGCAGCACACGCCCCGACGAGTGGGTGATCCGCGGCAATCATCACGACGGCTGGGTGTTCGGCGCGTGGGATCCGCTCTCCGGCGCGGTGGCCGAGTTCTCCGAGGCGAAGGCGATCGGCGAGCTGCTGAAAACCGGATGGCGACCGAAGCGAACGCTGATCTATGCGAGCTGGGACGGCGAGGAGCCCGGGCTTCTCGGCTCGACCGAGTGGGCGGAGGAGCACGCCTCCGAGCTCGAGCAGAAGGCGGTGCTGTACGTGAACACCGACGACAACGGCCGGGGATTCTTGAGAGCATCGGGATCGCACTCCCTGCAGCGGCTCGTGAACGAGGTGGCCGCGGACATCGAGGATCCGGAGACCCACGTCACCCTGGAGGCGCGCCTGCGCGCGCGCACGCTGGTCGAGGGGTACGGCAGCGAGGCGAGCGCGGAGGCGAAGGAGGAGGCGGCCGCGGCCGCCACGGGTGCGGATCTGCGCATCGGACCGCTCGGAACCGGGTCGGATTACACGGCGTTCCTGGCGCATCTTGGCATCGCTTCGGTCGATCTCAAATTCGGCGGCGAGGACGCCCAGCAGGGTGCGTACCACTCGCTCTACGATTCGTTCGATCACTACGTCCGCTTCGGCGATCCGGGCTTTCACTACGGCATCGCCATGGCGGAGGTCGCCGGCCGGCTGATGCTGCGGGCCGCGGACGCCGAGGTGCTGCCGTTCGAGTTCGGCGAGTTCGCCGACACGGTGGCGCGCTATCGCGACGAGGTGCACAAGCTCGCGGCGGAGCGGCGGGCGCACTCCGAGCAACTCGCAATGCTCCTCGGTCGCAAGGCTTTCACGCTCTCATCGGATCCGCAGCACCCGCTGCTGCCACCGCCGAGCGAGCCGCCGGTGCCGTACTTCGAGTTCGCTCCACTCGACAACGCCGTCGCTCGCCTGCAGGGGAGCGCCAAGCGCTACGATGCGGCATACGCGCAGGCGATGGTCACGGGCTCGGTGAGCGAGGCGACGCAGAGGCAGCTCAACGACTTGCTGCGCGGCATGGAGCAGACGCTCATCGCTCAACGCGGCTTGCCGGGGCGGCCGTGGTACCGGCACCTCATCTACGCGCCCGGCTCGTTGACGGGCTACGGCGCCAAGACGCTGCCCGGAATTCGCGAGGCGATCGAACAGGACCGCTTCAGCGACGCGAACGAGTACATCGGCATCACGGCGCACGCGCTCGAGGAGTATTGCGACCGGCTGGACCGGGCGACCGCGCTTGTCGCCAGGTGAGCGCGCGGCGAGCCGCGCCGACTGCGCGTCAGCGTGCCTTCGGCCCGAAGGGCAGGAGCATCGGTACGCGCCGGCGGTACGCGAGGTAGGCGCTCGCATCGAGCTCCTTCGCGAGCCATTGCTCCTCCATGCGCGCTTTCATCCACAGCCCGATCGTGATGATGAGGGCGCCGGCGACCCCCGTGACGGTGCCCTTCGCCGCCGCGGTCGCGTAGACCGCAAGCAGCAGCCCGGTATAGATCGGGTGACGGACGATGGCATAGGGGCCGGAGTCGATGACGCGATGATCGGTCTTGCGCGTGATCTGTCCGGACCAGAGTGCACCCAGGCGGATGCGTGCCCACCACGCGAAGGCGAAGCCGCACGCGATTGCTCCGACGCACGTCCAGGCCTCGGCCCACGTCACGAACCAGAGCCGCAGCGGACCCACGTAGCCGTGGGCGCGCACGGCCAGGATCACCCCGCCCAGGATGAGCAGAACCCGAAAGCCGAGCTCGCCGCGCAGCCCCAAGCGCTTGTCGGCAGAGCTGCTCCAGCCGGCGGCCAAGAGCCACGAGGCGGCGAATGCTACCCACAGCGCAATGATCCAAAGTCCGGGGCGCATCAGATCTCCTTGAGCGCGCGGAGCGTTGCACGGGTATGGGCCACGTACTCGGCGCCCACGAGCCTCACGAGCTTCTCATCGATCCGGTCGACGACGCCGCGAATGATCGCCGCGGCCGCACGGCCGCGCTCGCTCAAGCTCACGCGCTGTCGGCGCCGGTCCCTGCGATCCACGCTGCGCTCGAGGTAGCCGCGCAGCACGAGCGCGTCCACGAGCTGCCCCGCGGCCTGCTTCGACACCGCAAGCGAGGCGATGATCTGCGCGAGCGGCGCACCGCTGCGGCTCACCGCCGAGATCACGTACGGGCCGCTGCGCGGCAGGTCGGCGAAGCCCGCCGCATCGAGCGATGCGCGCACCGCCGCGATGTAGGCGCTCCAGCCGGCCCGCAGCAGAGCGGGCAGACTCGGCTCGTCATCGGCAGTTGGCCCGCGCGCCACGACCGCAACGATAAAGTACCAAATATTGACTGTCAACGCGCAGCACTAAATTGCGCGCAGGCCGGCGATTCCGGAACGCGCGCGCGGGTCTATAATGCTTCTCCGGGGCCGTCCTCGAGGTGCTGCGACTCATGAGCCCGCCAAACTCCGCGCGCGGCGCGCTCTCCGGTCGTCGCGGGATCGCTCTCGCGGTGGTCGCGGGCTGCGCGGGGCTGCTCGGCGCCGCGCTCGCGCGGCCCCTGGTCAACGCTTTCCGCGGGGCCTCACCGTGGATCCTGCCGTCGCTCGTCGTGGGCGCGCTCACCATCCTGGTGGTGGGCGCGCTGCTCTTGCCGCTTTTCCGAGCGCGCCGTCCGTAGCCAGAGCTCACGATGGCGAACGAGCTGGAGGATGCGCTCGGGAGATTGGGCCTCGCGTTTCCCGCGACCGAGGCATTCCGCTCCCACGGGATGCTCAATTTTCGGGTGCGCGGCGGCAAGACCTTCCTCACCTACGCCCAGAATCATCATGGCGACGGACGGCTCGCGCTGTGGCTCAACGTGCCGCAGGGCATGCAGGATGCGTGCGTGCGCGAGAGCCCCGAGCAGTACTTCGTGCCCCCATACGTGGGCCCGCGCGGCTGGCTCGGCGTGCGGCTCGACCGCGGACTCGCGTGGCAGCGCGTGAGCGCTCTGGTGCGTGCGGCGTACATGCGCGTTGCCCCGGCGCGCTTGAGTGAGGGCCTCGGGAAGATCGCCGCTGCGGCGCCGAAGCGCCGCTTCACGGTCGCCGATTTCGATCCCAAGGAAAGCCCAACCGGCAAGCGCGTTCTCGCCGCGATGCGCACGGCCTGCCTCGCCCTTCCGCAGAGCGCCGAGGCCGCGCAGTTCGGCTGGCCGGTCTGGCGCGTCGGCAAGCGGGTGTTCGCGCAAGTGTATTGCAGGGAGCAAGGCTGGCGTGCCGCCTTCTGGGTGGGCGTCGCCTCGCAGGCGCTGCTCGCGGGCGATCGGCGCTTCGCGATCCCGCACTACCTCGGACATTTGGGCTGGATCGCACTCGATGTCTCCGGCCGCGTGAGCGCGCGCGAGCTGCGCGCGCTCGCCGTCGAGAGCTACCGGCATTTCGCCCCGAAGCGGCTGCTCGCTCAGGTCTGAGCAGGCCTCCCGTGTACCGATGCGGGGTACGCGGGTACACTCGCGCGTCACGGCCGGAGAGTCATGTTCGAGGAAGTCGCTGCGCGCTACGACGGTCCGCTGATCGAGCGCGCCGTGCTCGAGTTCTGGAAACGCGAGAAGGTGTTCGCGCGCACGCTCGCGCGGGGTCGCGGCCGTCCCCCGTTCGTCTTCTACGAGGGCCCGCCCACCGCGAACGGCCGTCCGGGCATTCATCACGTGCTCGCGCGGACGTTCAAGGATCTCTACCCGCGCTACAAGACCATGCGCGGCTACCACTGCGAGCGGCGGGCCGGGTGGGACACCCACGGGCTGCCGGTCGAGCACGAGGTGGAGAAGGCCCTCGGCATTTACGACAAGCGCCGGATCGAGCGCGAGGTCGGCATCGCGCAGTTCGTGGAGCTCTGTCGCGCTTCGGTGATGCGCTACGTCGCCGACTGGGAGGCGATGACCGAGCGCATGGGATTCTGGGTGGACGTGAAGCACGCCTACTACACGCTCCACAACGAGTACATCGAGAGCGTCTGGTCGCTCGTCAAGCGGCTCTGGGATCAGGGTCTGCTCTACCGCGGCTACAAGGTCGTGCCGTACGACCCGCGCATCGGCGCGACACTCTCCTCGCACGAGGTGGCGCAGGGCTACCGCGAGGTCGAGGACCCCTCCGTGTACGTGCGCTTCCCCGTCGCGGGCGAGACGTCGACCTTTTTCCTCGTGTGGACGACGACACCGTGGACGCTGCCCGCCAATCTGCTCCTCGCCGTGCACCCCGAGGTCGAGTACGTGTGGGTGCGGCTCGCGACCGAGACGCTGATCCTCGCGCGCGCGCGTCTCGGAGCACTCGGGGATACGCCGTTCCTGATCCTGCGCAGCGCACTCGGCGCCGAGCTCGACGGGGCACGCTACGAGCGGCTCTTCGAGGACCTGCCCGTCGCGGGGGAGATCTGCCGGGTGCGAACGGCGGAATTCGTGACGACGAGCGACGGCACCGGGATCGTGCACGTCGCCCCGGCGTACGGCGAGGACGATCTCGCGCTCGGGCAGCGCTGCGGGCTTCCAGTCGTGCACGCCGTGGGCGAGGACGGCCGTTTCCTCCCTGAGATCAAGGCCGTCGCGGGCAAGTTCTTCAAAGACGCCGATCCGATCATCACCACGGAGCTCCGCAGCCGCGGTCTCATCTTCCGCGAAGAGCGCGTGCTCCACAGTTACCCCTTCGGCTGGCGCACCGGCGATCCGCTCATCTACTACGCGAAGAACGCCTGGTACGTCCGCACGACCGCGCGGCGCGAGCGGCTGGTCGAGCTCAACCGGACGATCCGCTGGGTGCCGCAGAGCATCCGCGACGGGCGCTTCGGCGATTGGCTCGCCCACAACGTCGATTGGGCGCTTTCGCGCGAGCGCTTCTGGGGTACGCCGCTGCCGCTGTGGAGCGACGGCACGGGCGAGTATGTGTGCGTGGGCTCGCTCCGCGAGCTCGAATCGCTCGTGGGGCGCGATCTGGGGGAGCTCGATCTGCACCGGCCGGCGATCGACGCGGTCACCTTCGTGCGCGACGGGCGCACGTACCGCCGCGTCACCGAGGTGATGGATTGCTGGTTCGATTCCGGGGCGATGCCCTATGCCCAGTGGCACTTCCCCTTCGAGCACGCCGCCGACTTCGACGCGAGCTTCCCGGCCGACTTCATCTGCGAGGCGATCGACCAGACGCGCGGCTGGTTCTACACGCTCCACGCGATCGCAACGATGGTCTCCGACAGCATCGCCTACCGCAACGTCGTGTGCCTGAGCCACATCGTCGATGACGAGGGCCGGAAGATGTCGAAGTCGCTCGGCAACATCCTCGACCCCTACGCGGTCTTCGACAGCGTCGGGGCCGATGCGTTGCGCTGGCATTTCGCGGCACGCGTGGCCCCGGACATGCAGAAGCGCGTCTCGGTGGCGATCGTCGCGGACGTGGCGAAGGGCTTTCTCAACACTTTCTGGAACGTCTACGCGTTCTTCGTGCTGTATGCACGGCTCGATGGCATCGAGGCGGGCGGCGCAGCGGGCGCAGCCGCCCGCACGCAGGCGGACCGCTGGATCCTGGCGCTCCTCGAGCAGACCGTCGCCACCGCGAGCGCGGCGCTCGAGCGCTTCGATGCATTGAGTGCCGGGGAGGCGATCGAGAAGTTCATCGACCAGTTGAGCAACTGGTACGTGCGCGGCAACCGCCGCCGATTCTGGAAGGCGGCGAGCGGGGAGGACAAGCAAGCCGCCTACGCGACGCTTTACGAGTGCCTCGAGGTGGTCAATCGGCTGATGGCGCCCTTCATGCCGTTCTTGAGCGAAGCGGTCTATCAGAATCTCGCCCGCACCCGGAGTGCCGATGCGCCGTTGAGCGTGCACATGGCGAGCTGGCCCGAGCCGCGTCCCGAGCGGCTCGACCGCGCGCTGCTCGATGAGATGGACGTGGTGCAGCGGATCGTCACGCTCGGCCGCGCGGCGCGCAACGATGCGCGGCTCAAGGTGCGCCAGCCGCTCGCACGGCTCCTGGTGCGCGTTCCGGAGGAGGCCGCCGCGCGCGCGGTTGCCCGCCACGGCGCGTGGATACTCGATGAGCTCAACGTCAAGCGGCTGGAGCTCATCCCGCCCGATGCGCGCCTGGTGCGATACGAGATCAAGCCGAACTTGCCGATCCTCGGCAAGCGTTTCGGCAAGCGCTTGGCCGCGGTGCGAGTCGCGCTGTCCCACCTCGATGCGGCCGCGGTTGCCGCTCGGGCCGCGCGCGGGGAGTCGATCGAGCTTACCCTCGCCGGCGAACCGATCGAGCTCACGCCCGAGACGCTGCTGATCGAGACGCGGGCCGCCGAAGGTCTTGCATGCGCGGAGGAGGGCGGCTACCTCGTCGGACTCGACACGACGCTCACGGATGAGCTGGTGCGCGAGGGTCTCGCCCGCGAGATCGTGCGCAGCGTCCAGGAGGCGCGCAAGCAGGCCGGACTCAACGTCGCCGACCGCATCGCGCTCGAGATCCGGGGTGATGAGGCCGTGACGGCGGCACTCGATGCGCATCGGGACTACGTTGCCGCGGAAACGCTCGTCACGCAGTGGGCACACCCGCAAGTGCTCGCCACCGAGGCCCCGGTGCGCCACGAGATGGCCGGCGCCTGGTGGGAGATCCGACTGCGGCGCGAGCGAACACCCGACTGAATCGAGGGGTCCCAATGACAGATCGCCCACCCGAGCCCCTTGCAACCCGGCAGCAATCGGCGCGCAGCGTGATGCTCGGGGCGGCATCCGTGCTGCTCGCCTGCGCGCTTGCGATCGAGCCCGGCGACGCGCAGGCGGTCTCAGCGGCCGCGGCGGACCCGCCGCAGCCGGGCGCGGGCATCCCGACCCTGTGGGACCTGCGCGATCTGTACCGCTCGCCGCAAGCCTGGAGCGCCTCCTATGCGAAGACCAAGGCGGCGGCAGAGGCGCTCGAGCGCTACAGGGGGTCGCTCGGGTCGAGCGCCGGGGCGATGCTGCGGGCGCTCGATGCGCTCTCGGCGGTGGAGGAGGAGTCCGATCGGCTCGGGGTCTACGCGAGCTTGAAGGGTGATGAGGACTTGAGGATCGCGACCAACCAGGAGCGGCGCCAGCAGGCCCAGGCGCTCGTCACGCTGATCGCCGAGAAGTCCGCGTGGCTCGCGCCCGAGATCATCGCGCTCGGCAGCGCCAAGGTCCGCACGTTCGAGACCGAGAGCCCCGAGCTCACGCACCGTTTCGATTTCCTTCTGCACGACACGCTGCGCGCCGCCCCGCACACGCTCGGCGTTCAGGCCGAGGGCGTGCTCGCGGCCGCCGGAGACGTGCTCGCGCAGCCGACGGCGATTCACGATCAGCTCATGAACGCCGACATGCCCTACCCGCAATTCATCCTTGCGGATGGCAAGCGGATCCGACTCGATGAGCCGGCCTACGAGAAGTATCGCCAGTCGGGCGACCGGGCGTTGCGCAAGCGCGTGTTCGATGCGTTCTTCGGAACGCTCGCCAGGTTCCAGGGCACCGCCGGAGCGACGCTCACGAGCCAGGTGATGGGCGATGTGTTCACGGCGCGGACTCGGCGCTACGACAGCGCGCTCGCGGCCGCGCTGTTCCAGTCGAACATGCCCGAGGCGGTCTACCGCACGCTCGTCGCGCAGACGAACGCGGCGCTCGCCCCGATGGGACCTCGATACCTCGCGCTCCTTCGCAAGGGCTTTGCGGGCGCCTGGATGAACGTGCTGCCCCATCCCGGCAAGGCGACCGGCGGCTACATGAACGGGTCGGCCTACGGCGTGCATCCATATCTGCTGCTCAATCACAACGGCGATTACGAATCGCTCTCGACCTTCGCGCACGAGTGGGGCCACGCGGTGCACACGCTTCTTGCCGATGCCGCTCAGCCGTACGAGAAGTCGAACTATCCGACGTTCATCGCCGAGTCCGCCTCGATCGCGAACGAGATGCTCATCAACGACTACATGGTCGCGCACGCGCGGAGTCAAGCGGGAGGCTTTATTACCTGGGCGCGGGACTCGAGTCGATCCGCACCACGTTTTTCCGCCAGGTCATGTTCGCGGAGTTCGAGCTCGCGATCCACGAGGCGATCGAGCACGGTGACGCGCTCTCGGGCGCGCGGCTCACCGAGATGTACTGCGGGCTCGTGCAGCGCTACTACGGGCAGGCGCAGGGCGTGATGAAGGTCGATCCCGCCTACTGCATCGAATGGGCGTACGTGCCGCACTTCTACTACGACTTCTATGTCTGGCAGTACGCAACCTCGATGGCGGGCGCGGCGGCCTTCACGGATGCGATCTTGAGTGAGGGTGTTCCGGCGCGCGAGCGCTTCCTCGCCATGCTGCGCGCCGGTGGCTCCGACTATCCCTACCCGCTCTACAAGCGCGCCGGGATCGACATGGCGACGCCCGCGCCCTACCAGGCGCTGGTCGCGCGCATGAACCGGCTGATGGATGAGATCGAGGCGCTCGAGGGCACGCGCACGGCCGAGCGAGATACGGCCGTTGCGCAGCCTCGGAGTCGTTGAGGCATGCTCAGCGCGCGGTCGCGCGGAGGGTTCCCTCGCCATGCGGAGCGTTCATGAACGCCGGCAGCCGCTCGGCGGCCGCGGAAAGCTCGCGCAGTCGCGGAAAACTCGCTCCCTCGAGCGTCTGCGGCAGCATCGATTGGGCAAAGTGCCAGGCGATGGCCGAAGCGATCCAAGCCTGATCGATCGTACCCTTGCGCGCGATGCTCTCCGCATCGACGTCGCGCTCGAGCTCGGCGAAGGCTGCGGCCTGCTGCGTGCGGATGCGCTCGAGCCACGGCTCGTGCCGTCTCTCCGGCGGCCGCAGCTCGAGCTCGTAATAGATCTGCACGCTCTTCTCGCATGCCGCGAGCGCGAGTCCGATGGTGCGCAAGGCGGTCTTGCGCGCCTCCGGTTCGCGCGGCATCAACGAGCGTGCCGGCGCGGCGAGTGCTTCCGCGTAATCGAGAATGAGCGTCGAGTCCATGAGAACCGTGCCGTCGTCGCATACCAGCGTCGGTGCCTTGACGACCGGGTTGACGGCCCGGAAGGCCTCGTACCCGCGGAACACCGAGATCGGACGGTGCTCGAAGGGCAGCGCGAGCAGCTGCAGGGACACCGCCACGCGCCGCACGTAGGGTGAATCGAGCAAGCCGATGAGCTGCACGGGCGCTCCTCAGGTGCGATCGAAGATGTCCGCAACGAAGCTCGCGAAGCGGCCCGATTCCACGAGAGATCGCGCCGCCTCGATGTCGGGGTGGAAGAAGCGGTCGCGATCGTAGGGCGGGGCGGCCTCGCGCACGATCGCGTGCGCGGACTCGAGGAGCGCCGAGGAGCGCAGCGGATGGTGAAACTCGATGCCCTGCGCTGCGGCGAGCAGCTCGATTGCCGCCACCCCGGAGCTGTTGCGCGCCATCTCGCCCAACCGGCGCGCGCCGTAGGTCGCCATGCTCACGTGATCCTCCTGATTGGCCGAGGTCGGGATGCTGTCGACGCTCGCCGGGTGGGCGAGCGACTTGTTCTCCGAAACGAGCGCCGCCGCAGTCACGTGCGCCACCATGAAGCCCGAATTGAGCCCGCTCTCGTTGACGAGGAAGCCGGGCAGTCCGCTCATCTTCGGATCGACCAGCACCGCGATGCGCCGCTCCGCGAGCGAGCCGATCTCCGCGATCGCAACGGCGAGCGCATCGGCGGCGAGGGCGACCGGCTCGGCGTGGAAGTTGCCCCCGGAGAGCACGGCGTCCTCCTCGGCGAACACGAGTGGATTGTCGGTCGCGGCATTCGACTCGATCTCGAGCACGCGCGCGACGTGGCTCATCGCATCGAGGCAGGCACCCATCACCTGCGGCTGACAGCGCAGCGAATACGGATCCTGCACCTTCGCGCAGTCGCGGTGCGACTCGCGGATCGCGCTGCCCGCAAGCAGATTGCGGTAGACCGCGGCAATCCGCTCCTGGCCCGGCTGGCCGCGCGCCGCGTGGATACGCGCATCGAACGGCGCATCGCTCGCCTTGAGCGCATCGACCGACATCGCCCCGGCGACCACGGCCGCGGCGAACAGGCGCTCCGTCGCAAAGAGCCCGGCGAGCGCAAGTGCCGTCGAGACCTGCGTGCCGTTGACGAGTGCGAGGCCCTCCTTGGGCTCGAGCGCGAGCGGTGCGAGCCCCAGAGCGCGCAACGCCTCGTGGGCGGCGAGCTCGCGCCCGCCCAAGCGGATGCGGCCGGCGCCGATGACGGCGGCGGCGATGTGGGCAAGTGGCGCGAGGTCGCCGGAGGCGCCGACCGAGCCCTGCGCGGGCACGCACGGCAGCGCGTCGCGATCGAGCAGGGTCCGCAGGAAATCGACCAGCTCGAGCCGCACTCCGGAGTGGCCGCGAGCAAGGCTCACGAGCTTGAGAAAAATCGTGACGCGGACGATCTCATCGGCAAGCAGCGGACCGGTGCCGGCCGCATGGGAGAGCACGAGGTTGCGCTGCAGATCGCGCAGGTGCTCGCGCGGGATGCGAGTCTGGGCGAGCAGGCCAAATCCGGTGTTGAGCCCGTAGACAGGCGCATCTTCGGCGACGATGCGAGTCACGGCGTGATGCGCGGCTGTGATGCGCGCACGCACGCCGGCGGACAGCTCGACCGAGAGCGGCCGGCGCGCGGCCTCGCGCAACGTCGCGAGGCCGACCGGCGCGCCGGAGAGAGCGATCTGCAGCGTCATTCGAGCATCGGCAGATCGAGCCCCCGCTCGCGCGCGCAGGCGATCGCCGCTTCGTAGCCGGCGTCCGCGTGCCGCATGACGCCCGATGCGGGATCGTTCCACAGCACCCGCTCGATGCGGCGCGCGGCGGCGGGCGTGCCGTCGCAGACGATCACCACTCCGGCGTGCTGCGAGTAACCGATGCCGACCCCGCCGCCGTGGTGGACGGAGACCCAGGTCGCCCCGCTCGCCGTGTTGAGCAGGGCATTGAGCAGCGGCCAGTCCGCCACCGCATCCGAGCCGTCGCGCATCGCCTCGGTCTCGCGATTGGGGCTTGCGACGGAGCCAGAATCGAGATGATCGCGCCCGATGACAATGGGCGCGGCGAGCTCCCCGCGCGCCACCATCTCGTTGAACGCGAGTCCGAGCCGATGCCGGTCGCCGAGCCCGACCCAGCAGATGCGCGCAGGCAGGCCCTGAAAGTGAATGCGCTCGCGCGCCATGTCGAGCCAGCGATGCAGGTGCGGATCTCCGGGAATGAGCTCCTTCACCTTCGCATCGGTCCGATAGATGTCCTCGCGATCCCCCGAGAGCGCGGCCCACCGAAACGGTCCCATCCCGCGGCAGAAGAGCGGGCGGATGTATGCGGGGACGAAGCCCGGAAAGGCAAATGCATCCGCGACCCCTTCCTCGAGGGCAACCTGGCGGATGTTGTTGCCGTAGTCGAACACCGGGATGCCCTCGCGGTGGAACGCGAGCATCGCCTCCACGTGCCGTGCCATCGAGCGGCGCGCCTCGGCGACGACGAGCGCGGGATCCTCCTGGCGCAGCCGCTCCCAGCGCTCGAGCGTCCAGCCGCCCGGCAGATAGCCATTGACCGGATCGTGCGCGGAGGTCTGGTCGGTCACCGCGTCGGGGCGCACGCCACGCCGAACGAGCTCGGGCAGGATCTCGCACGCATTGCCGCGGAGGCCTACCGAGACGGCCCGCCGCGCGCGGGTCGCCGCGGCGATCCGCGCGAGCGCCTCATCGAGAGATTCAACGCCCACATCGAGATAGCCGGTCTCGAGGCGCCGTGCGATGCGCTCCGGTCGACATTCCACGGCCAGGAGCGAGGCGCCCGCGAGCGTCGCGGCGAGCGGTTGCGCGCCGCCCATGCCGCCCAGCCCGGCAGTCAGGATCCAGCGGCCTGCGAGATCCCCGCCGTAGCGCTGGCGGCCCAACTCGACGAATGTCTCGTAGGTGCCCTGCACGATGCCCTGGCTGCCGATGTAGATCCAGGAGCCCGCGGTCATCTGGCCGAACATCATGAGCCCCTTGCGGTCGAGCTCGTGGAAATGCTCCCAGGTCGCCCAGTGGCCCACCAGATTGGAGTTCGCGATGAGCACGCGCGGCGCATCGGTGTGCGTGCGGAACACCCCGACGGGCTTGCCGGACTGGATGAGAAGCGTTTCATCCTCGCGCAGGCGGCGCAGCGTCGCGACGATGCGCTCGTAGCACTCCCAGTTGCGCGCGGCGCGGCCGATGCCACCGTAGACCACGAGCGCCGAGGGGTCCTCGGCCACCTCCGGGTCGAGGTTGTTCATGAGCATTCGCAGCGGCGCCTCGGTGAGCCAGCTGCGGGCCGTGAGCGTGGCCCCGCGGGCGGCGCGGATCACCCGCGACTGCCCGGAGCGTCGGTCTCGGTCGTTCATGGATGCACGCTACTGCCGGTGTCCGAGGAGGTCAAACGGAGCTTTCCCCGCGGGCGGTCCACTCGCGGACGTGGCGGATGCCGCGCACAGCTTCGCCGACCGCAACGCTCTATAATTGCGCGCATGGCAACCGAACTGTCCTCCCGCATCACCTCCGGGGATGCTCCCTCCGCGCCGCCGCGTGATCCGCGCCGGGCACCCTTCGGCAGTGTCCTCGCCGAGGAGATGTCGATCGCATGGTTTCGCGACGGTGCCTGGTCCGCCGCACGGCTGGAGCCGACCGCGGCGCTCCCGATCCACCCTGCGGCGCACGCGCTGCACTACGGCAGCACTTGCTTCGAGGGCTTCAAGGCCTATCGACGCAAGGACGGCGGAGTGCACATCTTCCGCCTCGATCGTCACATCGAGCGGCTGCGACAGAGCGCGCGGCAGCTCGTGCTGCCGGAGCCCGATGCTGCGCAGGTCGCGGACATGGTCGTGACCCTCGTCGATCGTTTCCGAGGGCAGGTGCCGGAGGCGCCGGGAGCGCTCTACCTGCGGCCCGTTCTGTTCGGCACGGTGCCGAACATCGGGGCGGCCGGACAGCCCTCGAGCGAGGCCTGTCTCACCGTGCTCGCGAGCCCCGTGTGGGACTACTTCGCGGGCGGGATGAAGGGACTCAGAATCGCGATCGAGCTCAAGCCGCGCACCGCGCCGCATCTCGGCATGGTCAAGACGGGCGGCAACTACGCCGCGGCGCTCGGTCCGACGCTCGCGGCCCGGCGCGATTACCAGGCCGATCAGGTGCTCTTCTGTCCCGAGGGACAGGTGCAGGAGACCGGCGCCGCGAATTTTCTCCTGCTGCGCGAGAAGCGCATCCTCACGCGTGGGCTCGACACCACGTTTCTTCACGGGGTCACGCGCGACTCGCTCCTCAGGATCGGCCCCGACCTGGGCTACGCGGTCGAGGAGCGCGTCTTCGACGTGGAGGAAACGCTGCGCTGGGTGAGCGACGGAGAGGCGGCGCTGTCGGGGACGGCGGCGGTGCTCGCCGGGGTCGGCACGCTCATCCACCGGGGCCGCGACTACCGAGTCGGCAGCGGGGAAGTCGGCCCGCACACGCAGCGCCTGCGTGCCGCGCTCGTCGCGATCCAGCGAGGCGAGTCGGAAGACCGGTACGGATGGCTCACGCCCGTTTAGCAGCATGGCCGCTCGGGGCTCACGGCTGCACGTACCGCGCCCCCCGGCGCGGCCCGGCGATCGACCGGACTTCAGCTATCTGAAGACCTCCGCGGCGGGCGCCGTCGCGCGGCCGGAGCCGACGGCGCCGCTCGCGGCGATCGAGCCGCTCGCCGTCGAGATGGTGCGCGTGCTCGATGACGAGCACCGGGCGCTCGGTCCGTGGAATCCTCATCTCGAGCCCGAGGATCTGCAGGTGGGCTTGAGACACATGGTGCTCACGCGCCGGTTCGACGACCGCATGCAGCGCATCCAGCGTCAGGGGCGCATCACGTTCTACATGAAGTCGACCGGCGAGGAGGCCGTGTCGGTCGCCGCCGCGATGGCCCTGCGCCCCGATGACATGCTGTTTCCCTCTTACCGCAACCAGGGCCTCGAGATCGTCCGCGGCCGCAGCCTCGTCGATCTCATGTGCCAGTGCCTGTCGAACACGCGCGACATGTGCAAAGGTCGCCAGATGCCCGTGATGTATCACTGGGTGAGCGGCAACATCTTCTCGATCTCCGGCAATCTTGCCACGCAATTCCCGCAGGCGGTCGGCTGGGCGATGGCCGCGGCGCTCAAGGGCGAGGATCGGTTGGCGGCGAGCTGGATCGGGGAGGGCTCGAGTGCGGAGGCCGATTTCCACCACGCGCTCACGTTCGCCGCCGTCTACCAGGCACCGGTGATCCTCAACATCGTCAACAACCAGTGGGCCATCTCCACGTTCCAGGGGTTCGCGGGAGGCGAGCAGCGCTCCTTCGCCGCACGCGGACCCGGGTACGGCATTCCGGGGATCCGCGTCGACGGCAATGACTATCTCGCCGTGCACGCGGTCACGCAGTGGGCCGCGGAACGCGCGCGCCGCGGCGCCGGTGCGACGCTGATCGAGCACGTCACGTATCGGGCCTCCGCCCATTCAACGAGCGACGACCCCTCGCGCTACCGTCCGCGCGAGGACTGGGAAGCCTGGCCGCTCGGTGATCCCATCAAGCGCCTGGCCGCGCATCTGACGGCGCTCGGGGAGTGGTCCGAGGAGCGCGAGCAGCGCCTCGAGAGCGAGCTCGATGCGCAGGTCGCCGATGCGTGGAAGGAATCGATCCGCTACGGGCTGCTCGGCGAGGGGCCCGCGCTCGACCCGCTGACGATGTTCGACGATGTCTTCAAGGTCATGCCGGCGCACCTCGTGCGCCAGCGCGAGGAGCTCAAGCAGCTGCTTGCGAGCGGAGCGAAAGGTGGCCCGGGCGGCTCACCCGAAAGCGCGCCTGCCGATGCGCGCGAGGACTGAGCAGTGCCGCAGATGAACATCGTTCAGGCGGTCAATTCTGCGCTCGACGTGATGCTCGCGCGCGATCCCGCCGTCGTCATCATGGGGGAGGACGTGGGCTACTTCGGCGGAGTGTTCCGCTGCACGGAGGGTCTGCAGCGCAAGTACGGCGAGCAGCGGGTGATCGATACGCCGATCTCCGAGGGCGGCATCGTCGGAACCGCGATTGGCATGGGCGTCAACGGCCTGCGGCCCGTCGCGGAGATCCAGTTCGCCGATTATGCCTACCCGGCCTTCGATCAGATCGTGAGCGAGCTCGCGCGGTTGCGCTATCGCACGGCGGGGGATTTCTCGGCCGCAGTGACGGTGCGCATGCCGTGCGGCGGTGGCATCCGCGGCGGTCAGACGCACTCGCAGAGCCCCGAGGGGATCTTCACCCACGTCTGCGGCATCAAGGTCGTGATGCCCTCCAACCCCTACGACGCGAAGGGTCTGCTCGTGAGCTCGATCGAGGATGACGATCCGGTGATCTACTTCGAGCCCAAGCGACTCTACAATGGGCCCTTCGACGGCGACTGGCACAAGCCCGCAGTGCCCTGGAGCACGCATCCGAGGGGCGCCGTGCCCGCCGAGCACTACACCGTGCCGCTCGGACGCGCCGAGATCGTGCGTCCCGGCTCGGATGTGACGGTGCTCGCCTACGGCACGATGGTGCACGTCGCCGAGGCGGCGGTGCGCTTGGCCGGCGTCGACGCCGAGATCATCGATCTGCGCACGCTCCTGCCGCTCGATACGGATACGCTGTGCAGCTCGGTCTGTCGCACGGGGCGCTGCGTAATCGTGCACGAGGCGACGCGCTTCAGCGGCTTCGGTGCGGAGCTCTCGGCCACGGTGCAGGAGGAATGCTTCTGGCACCTCGAGGCGCCGATCGCGCGCGTGACCGGCTGGGATACCCCCTATCCGCACGCCTTCGAGTGGGAATACTTTCCGGGACCGGCGCGCATCGCCGCGGCCCTGCGCAGCGTCATGGAGGCGACGAAGTGAGTCGTTTCATCTTTCGCCTGCCCGATCTCGGAGAAGGCACGGTGGATGCGGAGATCGTTGCCTGGCACGTGCAGCCCGGGCAGGCCGTGAGCGAGGACGCGCCGCTCGTGGAGGTGATGACCGACAAAGCGACGGTGGAGGTGCCGGCGCCGGTGAGCGGCCGCGTGCTCGAGGTGCACGGGTCGGTGGGCGAGCGGGTCGCTGTCGGCTCGGAGCTCGTGATCCTCGAGACCTCGGCGGATGCGGGTGCGGCACCCGCCGTGCCCGCCGCGCCGAGCGCACCCGTTGCATCCGCCGCGCCGCCGCCGCGCGCGTCCCCGGAGGTCTCTGCGGCCGCAGCGAGCCGCGTGCTCACTTCGCCGGCCATTCGACGGCGTGCTCAAGAAACCGGCGTCGATCTCGCGCGCATTGCGGGCTCGGGGCCCCACGGGCGGATTCTTCGTGAGGACCTTGACGCTTTCGTGAGTACTCGCGGGGCGCAAGCCATCACGCGAGTTGCCGCGCCGGGGCCCGAGACCGAAGAGATCCGCATCATCGGCTTAAGGCGCCTGATCGCCGAGCGCATGAGCGAGAGCGCGCGGACGATCCCGCACTTCTCGTACATCGAGGAAGTCGACGTGAGCGAGCTCGAGCGGCTGCGCACGTACCTCAATGCGCGGCGCGCCGCGGGCGCCGGAGCGCTCAGCTATCTGCCGTTCCTGATTCTCGCGCTGGCGCGGACGCTGCGCGCCCATCCGCAGTGCAACGCGGTGCACGATGCCGCGCGCGGCGTGGTGGTGCGCCATCGTGCGGTGCACGTCGGAGTCGCGACTCAGACGCCGGAGGGCCTCAAGGTGCCCGTCATTCGCGATGCACAGGCAAGGTCGCTCGAGGAGCTCGCGCGGGAGATCCGCCGGCTCTCGGACGCGGCACGCACCAACAAAGCGAGCCGCGCCGAGTTGAGCGGCTCGACCATCACCGTGACCAGCCTCGGCAAGTTGGGGGGGGTCGCCTCGACGCCCATCATCAATGCGCCCGAGCTCGCGATCATCGGCGTCAACCGCGCGGTGGAGCGGCCGGTCGTCGTTGATGGCGAGGTCGCCGTGCGCCGGATGATGAATCTGTCGTCCTCGTTCGATCACCGCTTCGTCGACGGCCACGACGCAGCCGCGACGATCCAGACGCTCAAGGGTTATCTCGAGCACCCGGCGACGATTTTCATGGACGACTAGCGTCAGTCCGCGACCCCGAGGCCCCAGCCGCCGTCGATGATGATCTGCTGGCCGGTGACGTACCCCGAGGCGGGCGAGGCGAGAAAGAGCGCGAGCCCCTTGATGTCGTCGGGGAAGCCGACGCGATGCATCGGGACGCTCTGGGCGACCCTCTTCTGCAGCTCGGGATTCTTCGCATGGCCACCGCCGATGTTGGTGATGAAGAAGCCCGGCGCGATGGCGTTGACCGTGATGTTGTACGCGGCGAGCTCGAGCGCGACGTTCTCCACGAGATGCGCCGCCCCTGCCTTCGCCGCCATGTACGCCGCCCCGATCACGCCCTCGCATTTCACGGCGGCGAGCGAGGTGGTGACGATCATCCGCCCGCTGCGCCGGGGTTTCATGTGACGCGCGCCCGCGCGGAGCGTCGCGAACACACCGTTGAGATTCACATCGATGACGCGGTTCCAGCGCTCGTCGGTGTAATTCTCGAGCGCACCCTCCGGGACTCGCGGCCGCGACTCGCCGACCCAGCCGCTCACGAAGCCCGGACCGGAATCGATGCCGGCGTTTGCGAACACCACATCGAGCTTGCCGTGCGCTTTCGCGGCCTCCTCGAACGCCCGATCGAGCGCTTCGTGGTCCGTTACGTCGAGGACCTCGCCGCGCACGTCGAATCCCGCATTGCGTAAGCGGCGCGTCTCCTCGGCAAGGCGTTGCGGGTGCGCATCGAGCAGCGTGACACGCGCGCCGTTCTCGGCGAGGGCCTCCGCGTAGCCCAAGCCGAGCCCGCTCGCCCCACCGGTCACGATAACGCCATAACCCTCGACATTGAACAGCTTGGAGATCTTCATCGATGACCGCCCGTGCAACCGCTCGAGCGCGACATCTTACACGCGCGGGAGTGAGGCGAGGCGGTGGCGTATCATTCGTAAATGAGCAAACGAGGCGCCCTGCGGCGCCGTCTCGCCCTCCTCGTGGTACTCGCGCCCCTCTGCGGCGCGGGAAGCCTCGCGGTCGCGGTCGCGCCCGCCACAGCCCTTTCCCCGGATGAGCGCCCGATCCTCGTGTTGGTCGCAAGCCCGAGCACGCTCATGGTGGTGCATCACGCGCATCCCCTGCCGCCGAGCGAAGCGGAGCAGCTTGCCCTGAAGCTCGGCCTGTTCATCGCCGGGCCCATCATTCGCCGCCACGCCCGCGAGGGTGTCGATCCGCTGCCGACCGCATGGCAGACGAGCGAGCCCGACCGCGGCTTCATCGAGGCGCTGTCCGCCGCGCTCGACCGCACTCAGGCGAACTGGCCGTGGCGGACGTTGCGGATCGTGGACTCGGAGGCGGACGCGCGCACCGTGCTCGCCGAATCCCGCGGGGACGACGTCGCGGTGGTGCGCTTCAAATGCGATCTCGACGACGATCTGCGGAGCGTCCAGTTCGTCGCCCGCGCCAGTGTCGAGCTGGTGCGCGACGCGGACACTCCGCGCGAATCGCGCACGCAGTTTCAGATCCGTCACCTCGCCGAGCCGCTCGCGGCCGACTGGGGGCGGCCACGCAAATACGCGAGCGAGTTCCGCCCCGACGGTCCGCTCGACCACGAGGTCGACGGGGCGGCGCTCGACTTGAGCCGTGCGCTCGCGGTCACGATTGCGCGGCTCACCACCGCGACCCCGAGCCTCACGATCGCGAGCCGGCACTTCGCCGATCTCACTCGCAAGCCGAAATGCGCCGTCTGCGAGCCGGGCGATCCGGTGCTGCACGAGGAGCCGGGACGGGTGTGGGTCGCCCCGGGGCGACTCGCAGGCACCGTGCTGTCGCTGCCGGTGGAGGCGGGTGCGCCGCCCGCTTGAGCGCGCTCAGCGCGTGAGCCACCCGAGGCTCGCGCGCGTATCGGGCGTGGAAGGGTGGTACTCCGCGCCGGTCCATCCTTGGTAGCCGCTCGATTCGATCGCGGCGAAGATGTGCTCGAAGGAGAGCGCGCCGCAGCCCGGCTCGTGGCGCCCCGGGGAGTCTGCGAACTGCACGTGCGCGGTGAGCGCGTGCATCGCGGTGAACGCGGCCGCCGGATCGAGCCCCATGCGCGCGGCGTGATACACATCGAACTGCAGCGCCACGCGCGAATCACAGCGCGCGAGCGTCGCGGCGGCAAGCTCGAAGCTCGCGACGCAGTAACTCGGTACATCGAGCGGATTGATCGGCTCGAGCAGGGGGCGCGCGCCGGCTGCGCCGAGCGCTTCGGCGGCGTGCGAGAGGCCCTCCGCGAGCTGCTCGAGGCATGCGGCGCGCTCCTGCGGTGCGGCAGGCCCCGCGAGCACGTTGACGCAAGGGGCGCCGAGAGCGTGCGCGTACTCGGCCGCCCGCACGAGTCCGGCGCGGAAGAGCGCGCGGTGCTCGCGGCGGCAGGCCATGCCCGGGGCGCCCTGTGGTCCGAGCGGCGCGTTGATGAGCACCACCGGAAGATCCGCCGCGCGCGCTGCGGCCGCGAGCGTTGCCGCGGGCAGCTCGTACGGCACCTGGATCTCCGCGGCGCCGAAACCCGCGGCGCGCGCCGCCGCGAAGCGCTCGAGCAGCGGCAACTCGCGAAAGAGCAGGCTCAAATTTGCCGAAAATCTGATCATCTCAAGACCGCGATGAAGCTCACGGAGCGCGGAGGAAATTCCGGCGGGGGCGTCTGGAACCGCCCGGCACCGGCGCAATTCTAATGGGCACTGGGTCCCGCCGGAACGAGCGCCGCGTGCGCCCGAGGAGCTTTGTCATGAACGCGACCTACCTCCAGAGCCACCCGAACGAGACAGCCGGATACGGGGGCCTCATCGATGCAGCCGGCGGGATCGCAACGGGCGTGCTCGCCATCCTCGCGCTTGCCGGCTGGGCACCCGAGGTGCTCGCCGGCGTCGCGACCATCGTCTTCGGTGCCGCGCTTCTCGTGCAGGGCGGTGCGCTCCTCTCGGAATTCTCGCGCATCCTCTATCCCTCCGGGGCGGTGAGCGCGAGCGCAGGCGTGCAAGCCGCGACCGGCGAGGGGATCTCGATCCTCTTCGTCGCAGGGGCCGGTGGCGTCGTGCTCGGCATTCTCGCGCTGCTGCGGATCGTCCCGGACGTGCTGCTCGCGGTCGCGGTGATTACCTACGGTGCCGCGCTCATCCTGAGCAGCAGCGCGATGCGACAGCTGCATGTGTTGCAGACGGCGATGCGCCTCGGCGCGGCCACGACGGGCCGTGAGCTCATTGCCGGCGAGATGGCCACGGGCTCGGCGGGCCTGCAGCTCCTTGCCGGGCTCGCGGTGCTGGTGCTCGGGATCCTCTCGGTCTCGGGCGTCCACGCGCTCGACCTGGAGCTCGTGGGGCTGCTGGTGCTCGGGATCACGGCGCTCATGACCGGGAGCTCTCTTGCCGGCCTCGTCATGGGCTTCATGCGCTCGGCACGCGCGAGCGGTTGATCGCTCGGTGCCTCAGTACCCGCGCGCGAGGTCGACGACCGAGAGCATCGGCTCCCCGGCGGCGTAGCGGCGCAGGTTCTCGCGCGCGACGATCCAGCGCTCGACGCCCGGCAGATCCGAGCGTCCGGAAATGTGCGGCGAGATGAGCACATGCGGCGCGCGCCACAGCGGATGATCGGGCGGCAGGGGCTCGGGCTCCACCACATCGAGCCCGGCTCCGGCCAACCGGTGCTCATCGAGTGCGCTCACGAGCGCATCGGTGACGACGCTCGCGCCGCGCGCGACGTTGATGAAGAGCGCGGTGGGCTTGAGGACCGCGAAGAAGCGCGCATCGAAGAGGCCTCGGGTCTGGGCGGTGAGCGGTGCGCAGTTCACGACCACATCCGCCTGCCGCGCGAGCCTGAGCAGCTCGCCCGGTCCTCCGACATAGCTCACGAAGTCCGGCCCGGCGTGCGCGCGATCGCGGGTGGCGATCACGCGCATGCCGAGCCCGTGTGCGCGGCGCGCGACCTCCGTGCCGATGCCTCCGAGCCCGACGACGAGCATCGTTTTGCCGTACAGCACCTCCATCGGCGTACTCGCGGCATCGGCGCGGCTCCACTGATGCCGCGAGGTGTCGGCGGCGAACACCTCGAGGCCATGGGCGAGCGCGAGGGCAAGCGCGATCGCGTGCTCGGCGATTGCCGCCGAGTCGACGCCGCGCATGTTGGTGATGAGCAGGTGCCGGCGCTGCACGGTGGGGAGGGGGATGCAGTTCTCGACGCCCGCGGCCAGGGACTGAATCCAGCGCAACTCGTGATCCGCGCCGAGGATCCGCGGGTCGCAGATCTCGGGATTGAAACCGATCAGCACATCGGCGTCCACCACCTGGGCGAGCGCGGCGCGACGGTCGGTCGCAACGACGAACTTGACGCCGGGGACGGCGCTCGCGAGCTCATCGCGCTCGCTTGCCGTGCGCCGATTGAAGGCGAGCAGCACGATCTTGCGGGGTGGCCGCCAGTCCTTGCGCTCCCGGACTGGCGTCGGCGCGGGCGAGAGGTGCAGTCGCTCGATCACCGCGGCGGCCGACTCCTCGGTATCCGAGCTCGCGAGCTGCGCGAAGGCGGGAGCGAGGCAGTCCGTGAGCAGGGCTGCCGCGAGAATCGATCCGATGAGCGCCCGCGCTCGGCCGACGCCGAATGCGGTGCAACGCCCGGCGGAGCTCACGCTGTGGAGCCGGTGCCGCGGGCGCTGCGCTGACTCAGCCTCATCTCCATCCACTTGCGCACGCGCCGGGCATCGGCGACGCGCGTGTACTTGCCGAAGGAGTCGAGGAGCACGATCGCGACCTTGCGCCCCTCGATCACCGCCTGCATCACCAGGCACCGGCCCGCCTCGCTGATGTAGCCGGTCTTCTGCACGATGATGTCCCAGGTCGGGTTGGAGACCAGGGAGTCGGTGTTCCGGTACTGCACGATATGGCGACGCACGCGCACGGCATAGCCGCTGTCGGTCGAGAACTCGCGGATTGTCGCGTTGTGCGAGGCGGCGGTGACGAGCTTCGCGAGATCCTCCGCGCTCGCAACGTTGTCGCTCGAGAGACCGGTCGGCTCAACGAAATGGGTCGAGGTCATCCCGAGCGCACGCGCCTTCGCGTTCATCGCGCGCACGAAGGCGGGCACGCCGCCCGGGTAGTTCCGACCGAGCGCGTGCGCCGCGCGGTTCTCCGAGGACATGAGCGCGAGGTGCAGCAGGTCGGCGCGGGTGAGCCGCGTGCCGACCGCGAGCCGCGAATACGCGCCACGGCCGACGGCGCAGTCCTCGCGCGTGACCTCGAGCTGCTCATCGAGCGGCTGGCCGGCATCGAGCACCACGAGCGCCGTCATGAGCTTGGTGATGGATGCGATCGGCTTCGGCACGTCCGCGCGGCGCGCGTAGAGCACCTTGGAGTCGGTCTCATCGAGCACCAACGCCGAGGTCGAGCGCAGCTTCGGATCGCTTGCGGTGACGCTCATCGCATTCGCGAGCCCGCGCAGGCGGTGGTGATGGCGATGGTGGTGGCGGTGGGCCGGCGGCCGCGGGCTGGGCGAGTCGGTGTCGCTCGTCGCGTGCGCAGGCCGGAGCGCTCCGGCGAAAATGAGCGGGGCGACCACCGCCCACAGGAACGCTTGTCCTCGATTCATCGCGCCCGGCGCCTCCCCGAGATCACCCCATCCAAGCAGTATAGCTAACCATGACATATCGCGGTGCACCGTGACCCACGCCAAGGATTGGCATGTCCGAGCTGCGGCGAATGCGAGCGGGCGCTCAGGTAGACTAACGTGCTCCCATGGGGTGTGGATGCTTGAAGAGGATCGCGTGATTCCACGGGCAGGGTGGACCGATTGGCGAGTGTGAAGCGCCGCCCGAATCGGGCGCCGCGCGCGCGCGCCGTGCGCCGCGATGCGCGCACGCGCACGCGGCGCAAGCGCGGTCTCCTGGGGCGGCTGTGGCCGGGGGCGCGGCTGCGCCGCCGCGGCTGGCGCGCACTGAAGCGCGCTCCGCGATTGCTGCAGGCCGGGCTCGTGCTCGCGCTCGCCACCGGTGTGTTCCTTGCGATCAACTGGCTGTATCAGGTCGTGCGCAAGCCGACCGAGCTCCTCTTTCCGGTGAGCGGCACGCTCTACAAGACCCCGCAGGAGACCTGGCTCGTCTACGGACCGCTCTTCCGCCGCTACGCGACAGCGCGGGTGAGCGCGCAGCTGCTCGCCGCGCTCGCGCAGGTGGAAGGCTCCGGCAATCCGGTCGTGCGCACTTACTGGCGCTGGTCCTGGGCCGGTAGACCGTTCGAGCTCTACCGCCCGGCATCGAGCGCCGTTGGCATGTACCAGATCACGGACGGGACGTTCGCCGAGGCGCGTCACTACTGCATCCGCGATCACGCGGTGGTGCGCGACGGAGGGTGGAACGACTGGCGCTCGTGCTGGCTCAATGGGCTCTACTTTCGGGTGATTCCGAGCGACGCGATCGAGCTCACCTCCGCGTATCTCGACCGACACGTCGCGGGCACGCTTGCACAGCTCCATCTGCGCGGCGCGAGCCGGCGCGAGGCCGTCGAGCTCGCCGCGGTCATCCACCTCTGCGGAGCGGGGGCGGGCGACTCGTTCGCGCGGCGGGGCTTCGCGCTCGGGCCCGGCGAGCGCTGCGGCGACCAGAACGCGCACGCTTACGTCGCACGGGTCGAATCGATGACCGCGCTCTTCGAGCGCCTCGCGGAGCGGGGCTAGCGCGCGTGCCTCGCGTGCGCACCGAGGGCGAGTGAGACCGTGAGCGCTCCGCAGATATCGACGGCGCAGAAGTTCGCCCGCTACGCGCTCATCGCCGCGCTGGTCGCGCTCGGGGCGTGGATGCTGCGGCGATTCGTCCCGGCACTGTGCTGGGCGGTGGTGCTCGCGATCGCGACCTCCTCGCTCTACGACATCTGGCTCGCGCGCTTCCGCGGCAAGCGCCGGCGCATCTGGGCGGCGGTCACGTTCACCACCCTCGTTGGAATCGTGCTGATCGTGCCGCTCATCTACGGCGCAGCGCTCGCCGTGAGCGAGGCGATCTCGATCGTGCGCTCCTTCGTCGAGTCCGCGCGCAACGGGCCGCCCGACCTGCCGCAGTGGATCGTGCAGCTGCCCGGCGTGGGCGAGTGGCTGCGCGGCACCTGGCTCGATGCGTTCAGCAATACGGGCGGCACCTCGGACGCCTTCGCGCAGGCCCGCCCGACGCTCATCGCCTGGACGCGTCTGGTCGGCGTGCAGCTCTTGCGCCGGATGCTGACGCTCGTGTTCACGCTCCTCACGCTGTTCTTCGTCTATCTCAGCCGCGACCGACTGCGGAGCGAGGTGTATCGGGCGAGCACGCGCCTCTTCGGGGAAGCGGTCGAGGGGTTACTCGATCGCGCCGTGATCGCCATTCGCGCGACCGTGGACGGCATCGTGCTGGTGGCCGTCGCCGAAGGCGCGATCATGGGGGCGGTGTACGCTCTGGTGCACGCACCGCATCCGGTGCTGCTCGCCGCGGTGACGGGCGCTTTCGCCATGGTGCCGTTCGCCGCGCCGCTCGTCTTCGGGCTGGTCGGGGTAGTCTTGGGCGTCGAGGGCGCCGTGGGACCGGCCATTGCGGTGGTCGTCGCGGGTGTGATCGTGCTGTTCATCGCCGATCACTTCGTGCGGCCGGCGGTGATCGGGGGGGCGGCTCGGCTGCCCTTTCTGTGGGTGCTCCTCGGGATCCTCGGAGGCATCGACTCGTTCGGGCTCCTCGGAATCTTCCTCGGGCCGGCGCTGATGGCGGCGCTCGTTGCGATTTGGCAAGGTTGGACGGCAGAGATCCCGGAGCGGCAGGCCTCCGGAGAAGGGGGGCCGCGCTCCTAGGTGTCCCGCCGGGCGGGATGGCCCAGTGAACGTCGCGCCCGCAGCTCGATCGGAGAGAGAGTGGTCGAAGAGTCCATGAGCGCCGACATCCGCAGTTTCACCGCCGCTCCGGCCGAGCATCGCGGGAGCGCGACGCTCGCGGCCGTGCAGGCGCTGCGCGCCTACCTCACGAGTCAGATCATCGGGCAGGAGCGCCTGGTCGAACGGCTCCTCACGGCCCTGCTCGGCGACGGCCACCTGCTCGTCGAGGGTCCGCCGGGGCTCGCCAAGACACGCGCGGTGAAGGCGCTCGCCCAGGCGCTCGAGGCGGACTTTCAGCGGGTGCAGTTCACCCCGGACCTGCTCCCCGCGGATCTCACGGGCTCGGATGTCTATCGTCCCGAGGAGGGCGGGTTCCACTTTCAGCGCGGACCGCTCTTTCACAATCTCATCCTCGCCGATGAGATCAATCGCGCACCGGCCAAGGTGCAGTCGGCGCTCCTCGAGGCCATGGCGGAGCGGCAGATCAGCGTGGGGGCCGCAAGCTACAAGCTCCCGCAGCTCTTTCTCGTGATGGCGACGCAGAACCCGATCGAGCAGGAGGGCACCTATCCACTGCCCGAAGCGCAGCTCGACCGGTTCATGCTGCATACGCGCGTCGACTATCCCGACCGCCAAACGATGCTCACGATCATGGAGCTCGCGCGCCGCGAGGCGATCACGCAGCGCGAGCTTCCGCCGCCGCCGGAGCGCTTGAGCCAGGAGCGAGTCTTCGCGGCCCGCCGCGAGGTGCTCGAGCTCACCCTGAGCGCGCCCGTCGCGGAGTACATCGCGGCGCTGGTGGACGCGACGCGCAGCCCCGAGGCCTACAGCGCGCGCCTGCGCGAGTGGCTGCACTGGGGCGCGAGCCCGCGCGCGGCCATCGCGATCGAGCGCGGCGCGCGGGCGCTCGCCTGGCTCGACGGACGGGATTTCGTGAGTCCGGAGGACGTGCAGGCGATCGCCGCGGATGCCTTGCGTCACCGGCTACTCCTCGACTACGGCGCGCAGGCGCGGGGCGTCACCGCGCAGTCGTGCATCGAGGAGCTGCTGGAAAAAGTCCCGGCGCCATGAGCCTGCCCGATCTTCCGGAGCTGCTCGCGCTGCGCGCGACCGCCAAGGGCCTCTCGCTCGAGGCGCGCCGCGCGGCGCGCTCGGTGGCGCTCGGCGCCCACCACAGCGCGCAGCGCGGGCGTGGGCTCGAGTTCCAGGAGGTGCGCCAGTACGTCGCGGGCGACGATCCGCGCACGATCGACTGGCGCGTCACCGCACGGCGCGGACGGCCGCACACCAAGGTCTTCCGCGAGGAGCGCGAGCGGCCGGTGTGGCTCCTCGTCGATCTCAACCCGGGACTCTACTTCGGCACGCGCCGGCAGCTGAAATCCGCCGTCGTGGTCCGCGCGGCGGCGCTCCTCGCGTGGGTCGCGGCGCTCGGGGGCGATCGCGTCGGTGCGGTCGTTGCCGGAGCGGCGGAGATGCGCATCCTGCCGCCGCGCGGGCGCGAGGCCGGTGTGCTGCCGCTCCTCGGGATGCTGTTCGATCTGCAGCCGCGCGCACCCGCCCCGCCTGCGCCGCGGGCGCTCGAGCGCGCACTGCAGCAGCTGCTGCCGCTCGCGCGCCCCGGGAGCCTGGTGCTCGTGTTCAGCGATTTCGCCGAGCTCGGTGCGAGCGCGCGGGATGCGTGGTCGGCGCTCGCCGCGCACACGAGCTGCCGGCTCTACTGGGTGTGCGACCCGCTCGAGGAGCGGGGACTTCCGGATGGGCGCTTTCGCGCAGGCTTGCCCGAGCAGCTGCGGCGGCTCGATGGGATGCGGGTGCGCGAGCCGTGGCGCGAGCTGTGGCGACGGCGCACGGCGCAGATCGAGACGCTCTCGGAGCGCATCGCCGCGCCCGTCACTCGGCTCACCACGAGCGAGGCCGTCGAGCAGCGGCTCGGCGCGGAACTCGAGCGTGCGGGGGCGCGCGCCTAGGTCCGCGGGCATGAGCGGCAACTGGCTCGCACAACTCGCTCCCGACCGGGCTCCGGCGGCCATCGGCTGGTGGCCGCCGGCGCTCGGCTGGTGGCTGTCGGGGCTCGCGCTCATCGTGTTGACGCTGCTCGTCGGCGGCGCGGTCCGCGCGTGGCGCGCACCCCACCGGCGGGCGCGGCGCGCGGCACTGCGCGACCTCGGGCGCATCCGCGCCGGCCGGGCCGAGGGCGTTGAGGCCGCGCAGGCGATCGAGCAGCTGCTGCGCCGCTACGCGATTGCGCTCTGCGGCCGCGAGCGCGTCGCGCGACTGAGCGGGGAGTCCTGGTTGAGCTTCGCCCGTGCGGCCGGCGGCGAGCTGTTCGGGGGCGATGCGGGCCGCTCGCTCCTCACGGCGGCATTTGGCGAGCGCCCGAGCGCGCGCCGCGAGGAGTGGCTGCACGCGGCCGAGGAGTTCATCCGCCGCGCGCCCCGGACGCGGCGGGTGCGCGAGGGCGCGCCGAGGATCGCGGGATGATCCACCTCGCCTGGCCCTGGATGGCGCTCCTCCTGCCTGCTCCGCTCATCGCGTACCGGCTGCGGCGCCCCGCCGATCCGCAAAGTGGCGGGCTCTATCTACCGTGGGCGGCGAGCGTTGCCTACGAGGACGGGCATGTGGGCCTTCCGTGGCGCGGTCGCGCGCTCTTTGGGGCAATCTGGACGCTCGTCGTGCTCGCGAGTATGCGGCCGCAGTGGGTCGGCGAGCCGGTTCAGGTTCCCGCGACGGGGCGGCGGCTGTTGCTCGCGGTCGATGTGTCCGGATCGATGGCAATCCAGGACATGGCGGGCGGGCAGAGCCGACTGCAGGTGGTGCAGGATGTGGCCGGCCGCTTCATCGATCGGCGCCACGGCGATCGGGTGGGCCTCATCCTCTTCGGTACGCGGCCGTACTTGCAGGCGCCGCTCACGGCGGATCTTCAGACCGTTCATCGCTTCCTCGACGACGCTGTCGTGGGCGTTGCGGGAACGGAGACCGCGATCGGCGATGCGATCGGGCTCGCCCTGAAGCGCGTGCAGGCGGAGGACGGCGTCGGGGAGCTGATTCCCCAGACCGTTCTCATCCTGCTCACCGACGGGCAGAACGACGCGGGGGTGATGACCCCGCTCGAGGCTGCGCGCATGGCCGCCCAGACGGGACTGCGCATCTACACCATCGGGGTCGGAGCGGCGGCCCAGCCCGGCTTCTACGGTCTCTCCGCGGGCAACACCGATCTCGATGAGGGGACGTTGCGGGCCATCGCACGCACCACCGGCGGCGCCTATTTTCGCGCCGCCGATTCGACGACGCTCGAGGAGGTCTACCAGCGCATCGATCGCATGGAGCCGGCGGCCGCGAGCGGCCAGTGGTGGCGCCCGCAGAGCGAATGGTTCACCTGGCCGCTCGGGCTCGCGCTCGTGCTCAGCGTTCCGGCCGCACTCCTGGGCGCGCGTCGATGGACGTGAGCGCGCTCGAGGCCTTTCATTTTCTGCACCCGCTGTGGCTGCTCGCGCTGCCACCGCTCCTCGCGCTCGCCGTCGTCAAGCTGGTCGCAAGTCGTGCCGGCGACGGGGCGTGGTCGCGGATCGTGGATGCGCACCTTCTGCCACTGCTCAGTCTCGGGGGTGCGACGCGCGGCCGCTCGCCCTGGGTGCTGATCGGTGCAGCCTGGTCGATCGCCGTGCTCGCCCTCGCCGGCCCGAGCTGGCAGCGCTTGCCGGGATCGGTGCTGCGACTGCCGGCATCGTGGGTAGTGTTGCTCGATTTGTCCCCCGCAATGGCCGCCACCGACGTGACACCGGACCGTGCAACCCGCGCGCGCTACGCGATCCGCGACATCCTGTCGGCCGCGCACGATGCGCGCGTGGCGCTCATCGCATTCGCGGGCGAGCCCTACACGGTGACGCCGCTCACGACCGATGTCGCGACCATCCGCTCACTGCTCGAGCCGTTGTCCCCGCGGTTGATGCCCGAGGCAGGTAACGAGCTCACGCCCGCGCTCATCGAGGCGGGCCGCCTGTTGCGCGCCGGTGGCGCGCGCCACGGCGAGATCATCGTGCTCACCGACGGCATCGCCGACCCGGCCCGCGCGCTCGGTGCAGCCGCGCAATTGCGCCGCGACGGGGTGACCGTGCACGTGATCGGGATCGGCACCGCGAGCGGGGCGCCCGAGCGCGATGCGGCCGGCAGCTTCATCCGCGATGAGCAGGGCGACATTCTCATCACGCGACTGCAGTCCGGCACGCTCGCGCGGGTGGCCGCCGCCGGCGGTGGCCAATTTGTCACGCTCGCCGGCGTCGGCGCGCTGATCGCGGCGCTGCACGCTGCCCAATCGCGCGCTTTCGACAGTGCGCCGTCGCGGGCCCGCGGTCCGGACGTGACGAGCTGGCGCAACGACGGCGTCTTGCTTCTGCCACCGCTTCTGCTGCTCGTCGCGCTCATCGTGCGCCGAGGCTGGCTGTGATGCCCCGCGTGCACTGGAGCGCGCGCCTCTGCGCAGCCGCAGGCGCGGCGATGTGCGCCGGGATCGCCGCAGCGGCCGCATCGGACGCCTGGACGGATCTCTGGAGCACGCCGGCGCAACGCGCCCAGCACGCGCTCGACTCCGGTCAACCGCTCGCGGCGGCCAGCCTGTTCCGCGATCCGAAGCGTCAGGCGCACGCCTACGCGCTCGCCGGGCAGTACGCGCGCGCTGCGCAGCTCCTCGAGCCGTTCCATGACGTCGATTCGGAGTACAACCGCGGCAATGCGCTCGCACGCACCGGTCAGCTGCTGGCAGCGCTGCTCGCGTACAACTCGGCGCTGCGTCAGGCGCCGCAGGACGGGGACGTGCGCCACAATCGCGACCTCGTCGCGCAGGCGCTCGAGCAGCAGCTCGCGCAGGATCCGCGCAACGGCGGCACATCGGGGCACCCCGGAGCCGCCGAGCAGCGCGCGCAGTCCTCCGCCAACGGCGCCGGCTCCGAGGAGCGCGCGGAGGAGAACCGCGCCGAGCAGCGCTCGCAGCAGCAGGCGGGCGCGCCCAACGGGGGCTCGGCCGCGGGCGCCGGATCGGCCACCCCGGACGATGCGCTGCAGGCGCGGCACGATGCGGATCTTGGCGCCCGGCTGAAACGCGATGCGCCGCGCACGTCGCAGCGCGCCGGCACCGCGGCAAACGGGGAAGCCGACCGCGCCGGCGCTGGCGCGCGCGCCGCGCCGAGCGCCGCCGATCTGCCGCCCGGGCGCCCGCAGAGCGAGCGAGAGCTCGCGCTCGAGGAGTGGCTGCGACGTATTCCGGACGACCCCGGGGGGCTGCTGCGGCGGAAATTCTTGATCGAGCACATCGCCCGCCAGCAGGGAGGGGAGCCATGACAGCGCGCGTGCTGCGCGCCGGACTCGCCGCGCTCGTGCTCGGCTGGCCGCTTGCCGCGCTCGCCGCCCCGCGGGTGTTCATCGAGACGGAGGTGAGCCCGCACGATCCTTACGTGCAGGCCGCGACACGCGTCATCGTACGGCTCTACAGCGCGCGGCCGTTGTATCACCCCGAGCTCGATCTACCCTCGAGCGATGCGGCGCTGGTGCATCAAGTGGGCGTCGATGAGCGCCACAGCGTGCATCGCGACGGCATCCTCTACGAGGTGCTCACGCGGCAGTACCTGCTTTTCCCGCAGCGGAGCGGCCCGCTCGCGATTCCCGGCGCCACGCTCGATGCGCAAGTGCTCACCTCGGTCGGCCGTTCCGGCGGGGGCGCGAGCGATCTGGGGGGCAACGCCTTCGGCGCCCCGTACAGCTACGGGGCGATGGCGGTCGCAGTCGAGCCGCTCGAGCTGCGCGGCGAGCCGATCGCGCTGCGCGTGCGCCCGAGGCCGGCGGCGCTCGTCGGCAGCTACTGGCTTCCGGCGCAGCAGCTCTGGGTGACCGTCGCGTGGCACCCGAGCTCGCTCGAGGCGCACGTGGGCGACGCGATCAATCTGGAGCTGTCGGTGCAGGCACAAGGGCTCACCGCCGAGCAGCTGCCCGACCTCTCCTCGCTCATGAGCGTGCCGAGCGGCGTCAAAGCCTACGCGGATGAGCCGAAGCTCGACACTTCGGTGCAGGGCGAGACCCTCGTCGGCACCCGCGAGCAGAACGTCGCGTTGATCGCCGATCGCGCAGGCCGCTACAGCCTTCCCGGATTCACGGTGCGCTGGTGGGATACGGCAGCCGGCGCCGTGCGCGAGGCAGTCGTGCCATCCCGGGAGCTGCTCGTTCTGCCGGCCCTGGCTGCCGCGACGCCGGCAAGTGCGCCCGCGCAAGGCGCGCCCGAGCCGGCCGTGAGCAGGCACGGGGCTTTTCGGTGGATCGGGAGGCTTGGCGCCGGCCGCGACCCGTGGCTCCTCGCGAGCGGGGCGCTCGCCCTGTTGTGGGTGACGACGGTCGCCGCGTGGCTGCGCGCACGCGCGAGCGGGGGACTCACCGCCCCGCGCCCGGCGCAACCGACGCCGAGCGCGTCGCCGCCCGGCTCCGGCGCGCGATCCCGCAGCGCGTTCCTCGAGGCGTGCCGACGCGACGATCCGCGCGCGGCGCGCCGCTATCTGCTTGCCTGGCTCACGGCCGAGTGGCCGCCGCCGGCGCCTCGCGGGCTCCACGCGGCAGCGAAAGGGATCGCGGACGAGCGCATCGCGCAGCTGCTGCGCGAGCTCGATCGCGCCTGCTACGCAGCCGCTCCGTGGCGCGGAGAAGCGCTCGCAAGCCTGCTCGAGAAGCGGCGCTTCACGACGCGCCGCCCGGGCGAGCGCATCTCGGAGCTGGCATCGCTCTACCCGTGACGAGACGGGCGGGCCGCGCTCCGCTCAGCGCGTTCGCGTCACGGCGCACCGGCCGCGGCGCGACTCTTCTCCTGCACGGTGCGCTCGAGCGCAGAGTCGGGCACGACCCGGTCGGTCATCACCGGGCGCCAGCGCTCCGCCCACTGCTGCAGCACCACTGCCGGCCAGAGCGTGCGTGCGTGATTGGCCCGCCCGGCACGGTGCTCGGCGAGCTGGCGGCGGACTTCTTCTGCATCGAGCAGCCCGTGCGCGCGCAAGGTCTGCGGGTCGAGCCAGTGATCGACATCGCTCTTGAGCGCTCCGTTGAGCAGCGCGGCAGTCGGGACGCTCAAGCCGCGCTTGCGCCGCTCGATGAGCGCGCGCGGGAGCAGCGGCACGGCCGCCTGCTTGAGGATCCACTTGGTCGTGAGCCCGCGCACCTTGTCCGTGTCCGGGAGCGCGAGCGCGAAGGCCGTGAGGTGGCAGTCGAGAAACGGGGCGCGCGCCTCGATCGAGTTGAGCATCGTCGCCCGGTCGCTCTTGACGAGCAGCTTCTCGCGCAGCGCCGTGCAATAGTCGAGCAGCATCGCCCCGCCCGGTGGGCTCAATCCATCGTACTGCGCGCGCAGCGCGAGCCGCCACTCCCGATTGAGCGCGGCGCTCGGTGCGCCCGGCGCCTCGACGCCGAACCAGGCGAGGTGCCGCTCGACCCAGCTGCGATCGGCTGCCGCAACGAAGCGCCGCAGCAGGAAATCGAGCGTCACCTTGCGGCGCGAGGCCGGCACGAAATCGAGCACGTGCGCGAGGAGCCGACGCAGCCCCGCGGGCAGGCGCGCATAGTGCGGCGCAAGCGCGTGCCCGATGTAGGTCGGATAGCCGCCGAAGAGCTCATCGGCGCCCTCGCCCGAGAGCACCACGCGCACATGCTCACGCGCGGCCTTGGCGACGAGGAACGTCGGCAGCACCGCCGGATCGCTGATCGGTTCGGCGCTGCGCTCGCCGATTTCCTGCAGCGCGCCGCGCAGCTCCTCATCGCCACAGAGGACCTCGATGTGATGGGTGCCGGCGATCTGCGCGCAGCGCCGCGCCCAGGCGCTCTCGTCGTAGCTCGCGGCGGTGAAGCGGGCGCTGAAAGTCGTCAGGCGCTCGGCGCCGAGCGCGCGCGCTGCCATGACGGTGATGAGCGAGGAATCGAGTCCGCCGCTCGTGAATGCGCCCACGGATACGTCGGCGACGATCTGCTTGCGCACGGCCGCATCGAGAAGCTCGCGCAGCCGAGCCGCGCGCACGCTGGGGGAGGGATCGTGGGCGACGCGGTGCGGGGCGCGCGCGAGCCGCCACGGGCGCCAGTAGCGATGCACGGAGCGATTGGCGCCGCGCACGATGAGCGCGCTGCCGGCCTCGACACGATGGACATGCGCAAACGGCGTGCGCGGCTCGAGGACATAACCGAGCTCGAGCAGCTGAGCGAGACCGACCAGGTCGACCTCGCGGCCGAGACCCGGAAGGGCGAGGAGCGGTGCGATCTCGGAGGCAAACCATAGCTCCGCGTCGTGCTCGACGTAGAAGAGCGGCTTCTCTCCGGCCCGGTCACGGGCGAGCACGAGTGACTGGCGGCGCGCGTCCCAGAGCGCGAGCGCGAACATGCCGTCGACCTCGGCGAGCCCGGCGGCGCCCTCCGCGGCGATCAGTGGCAGCAGCGGCTCGAGGTCCGAGCTCGACTGGTACGGGTAGTCCGGGAAGCGCTTACGGAGCGCTGCCGCGTTATAGATCTCGCCGTTGCAGGCGAGCCAGACTCCTTTGTCGGGGCTCGCGAGCGGCTGGTTGGCGCGCTCGTGCAAGTCGATGATCGCGAGCCGTGCGGCCCCGAGCGCGCAGTGCGGCGCGGTGAGCAGGCGCACGCCATCCGGTCCGCGATGCGCGAGCGCACGACCCATCCGCTCGAGCCGCTCGCGCGCATCGAGCGGATGTCCATCGAGACTGAGCGCACCGAATACCCCGCACATACGCCATCCTACCTCGGCTGCGCTGCCGGTGGCGTGCGGCAGGGGCCGTAGGCGGCATAGTGCGCATCGGCCGCGAGCGCTCGCAGGCCCGCCCGTCGCAAGACCTCGCGCGCGGCCGAATCCGGGGCGCGGACGATGAAGATGCTCGGCACGTCGCACGCGGCGAGCGCCGAGCGCCAGTACTCGATCGGGTGGAGCGTCGAGTCCGGCCCGAGCCAGCGCCCGTAGGTGGCGATGAGGTAGTTGCTCGAAAGCGAGAAGGCATCCGGCGAGGCGAGCTCGATCGGGCGCCCGAGGTAGAAGGCGAGCGATTGCGGGTAGGCGCTCACGCCGATCAGCCGTCCGCCCGGCGGCAGCGCAGCGCGGATCGGCGCGGCGAGCGTAACGCTCGAGCGGTGCTCCAGGGCGTGGGCGAAGATCGGCTGGCCGGCGAAATACAGCACGATGAGCGGCAGTGTGGCGATGGCGAGCGCGCGCGGCCCGAGGAGACGACCGCGAAGTGCGTACAGTCCCACCGCGATCGCGCCGACCGCGGCGGCCGCGGCGGCGAGGTGTGCCTGCGAGCGGAATGGCTCGCTCAACGCGCGCACCGGGTGCACGAGCGGCGATGCGGCGAGTGCGAGACCAACCAGGATCCACGCGAGGCTCGCGGCGCGAACACCGGGCAGCGCCCCGTCGCGCGCACGGCTGCACACTCCGGCGGCCGCAAGCGCAACGGCGGGGATGAGCGGCAGCACGTACTGCGGCATCTTCGAGCGCGCGAGGGAGAAGAGCACGAGCGGCACGAGAATCCAGGAAACGATGAGGAGCCAGCGCGGATCGATGCGCAGGCGTCCGCTGCGAGCCGCGTGCCAACCCGCCGCGATGGCGATTCCCGAGGCGGGGAACGCTCCCGGCACGAGCAGCAGCGGTAGGTACCAGAACGGCCGGTCGCGATTGAGGGCGCCGGTTGCCACGCGCCTCCAGGTCTCCACCACCGCGACGTAATGCAGATAGTCCGGCACGCGTGTCGCCATGAGCCACACCCACGGCGCGATGAGCGCCGCGGCGAGCGCCACCCCGCGCAGATCGAACAGCACGGCGAGCGCACGACGGCGCAGCGCGAGCGGAGCGCACGCCGCGAGCGGGAGAAGCAGGCCGACCGGCCCCTTGGTGAGCACCCCGAGCGCGACGCACCCCCAGCCCGCGAGCATCCAGCCGAGCCGCGCGCGCCGGCGGCCCGCGTCGGCGGCCTCGATCGCGAGGTAAAGCGAGCCGATCGCCCCAACGACCCACAGCGTGAAGAGCGCATCGAGGATGAGAAGCTGGCCGAAAATCCAGGTGAGCGGGGTCGCGAGCAGGGCAAGCGCCGCCGGCACTCCAGCGCCGGCGCCGAACAGCCGTCGCGCGAGCCCCGCCGTGACCAGGGCCGTGAGCAGCGTCGCGAGCGCCGAGGGGAGCCTGCCGGCCCATTCCGATGCGCCGAGGAGCTCGAACGAACCCGCGACCACCGCGAAATAGACGAACGGCTTGTCGATATAGGGCAGGCGGTCGAGGTGCGGCTCGAGGAACTCCCCGCTCCTCACCATCTCCTGGGCGACTTCGCCGTTGCGGCCCTCGTCCGGGTCGGACAACGGCCGGGAGCCGAGGCCGATGAATAGCGTGACCGTGAGCAGTCCGATGCAGAGGATCTCGAGTGAGCGGGTGCGCCACGCCGCCGCCGCAGCGAGTCGTTGCACGACTGCGGCCCGCTCAGGGGTCTCTTGACGCACTGCAAGCGACACGGACAGACACCTCAAAGCAGCCATACGCCTGATTCGGTACTGCTACGATACCGTGTCCGCGCCCGTCGCGAGGAACAAAACCGAACCGGGTGTCCTCGTTCCAGGTGAGAGGGCGGGCGCTACCGTGGGGTGCGCCCCGTCGATCCGGAGGAATTCAGTGGCTCTCGAACTGTCGATCGTGGTGCCGATGCACAACGAAGGAGAGAATGTCGTTCGGCTCGCGCGCGAGCTCACCGAAGTGCTGGCCGAGAAGGAGTTCGAGCTGCTGCTGGTGGATGACGGCAGCAGCGACGCGACGCTCGCCGAGGCGCTGCGCCACCGCGCCGTCATGCCACAGCTGCGGGTGCTGCGACACTCGGAGCGGCGCGGCCAGAGCGCCGCGATCTGGACCGGCGTGCAGGCGGCGCGCGCCCCGTGGGTGGTGACGCTCGATGGGGACTGCCAGAACGACCCGCACGATATCCCCGCCCTCATCGCCGCGCGCACGGCCGCGCGCGATGAGACACTGCGCCTCGTGGTCGGCCATCGCGTCGAGCGTCACGATTCACGCTGGCGGCGGGTGCAATCGGCGATCGCGAACGGCGTGCGCAGCCGCCTGCTCGGAGACCGCACACCCGACACCGGATGCGGACTCAAGCTCTTCTCCCGCGAGACCTTCCTCGCGCTGCCGCGCTTCAATCACATGCATCGCTTTCTGCCGGCGCTGTTCCTGCGCGAGGGGGCGCGGATGATCTCGATCCCCGTCCACCACCGTCCGCGCACCTGCGGGCGCTCGAAGTACGGGATGCTCGAGCGGCTCCTCGCGGGTATCGTCGATCTCGCGGGCGTCCTGTGGCTCATCCGCCGCGCCTGGCCGCGGCCGACGACGCGCGAGCTCACGGGCGCACTCGAGCTCACTCGCGCGGAGGGGACCGGTGCGGCCGTGGAGCGCGCGGGTGCGCCCGCCGAGCGTGCGGTGTGACCCGGTGAAGGCGCTCCGGCCGATCCCACTGCGCCGCGCGCTCGCAGCGCGCGCGGCGGGTTCGGTCGGCGCTGCCCTCTCTCTCGCCCTGCTTGCGCTCATGAATCCCGCTCACGCCCACGCTGCCCCGCGTTGCGAGGCCGTGCTCTCCGTGGTGCTCTCGCCCGAGGTGCCCAATCCCCGCGATCCGGGCTTCCTGAGCTCCCTCGCCGGCAAGCCCGGCTATTCGCTCGTCTGGCTCGGCAGCAGCCCCGCGAGCTTCACGCAGCGGCTGCAGCTCACCGGCCCGGGTCCGGACTACCGGTGTCGGCGCGAGATTCGCCGCATGCGCGCGGACGCCCGCGTGCAGCGCATCCGCGTGCTGAGCTCCCGGTAAGGGGATTCGCGGGCGAGCGCGATCGATGACGGCGAGTGCGCCGAACTCAGCAAACACTCCGCGGTGGGCGGTCGCCGTGCACGGCGGAGCCGGGACGCTGCCGCGGAACCTGCCAGGGGTCGAACGGCGGCAGATCCATCGTACGCTCACCGAGGCGCTCGAATCGGCTTGCGCGGCGCTTCGCGCGGGAGGCCGCAGCCTCGACGCCGTCCAGTGCGCGGTGCGCGTGATGGAGGCTTCGGGCGTGCTCAACGCGGGGCGCGGTGCCGTGCTCAATCGCGACGGCGTCGCCGAGCTCGATGCCGCGCTCATGGACGGTCGCGAGCGGCGTGCCGGCGCCGTGGGAGCGGTGCGCCGCATCGCCCATCCGATCGACCTCGCCCGCATGCTCCTCGACCAGGGACGCCACGTCATGCTCGTCGGCGCCGGCGCGGAGGAGTTCGCGCTGGCGAGCGGGGTAACCCCGCGGCCGGATGCCTTCTTCGTCACCGAGCGGCGGCGTGCCGAGCTCGCGCGCGCGCAAGCAGCGCCCGGGCGGGTGCGCGAGCGGCCCGACGCCTCCGAGGGTCCCGGCGGCACAGTGGGCGCCGTCGCGCTCGATGTCCACGGGGATCTCGCGGCAGCCACCTCGACCGGCGGCCTCACGAATAAGCTCCCGGGGCGTATCGGCGATTCCCCACTCATCGGGGCCGGCACCTTCGCCGAGAACGGCGTGTGCGCCGTCTCCACGACGGGTGCCGGGGAGTACTTCGTGCGCTTCTGCGCGGCGAGCGACGTGGCGGCGCGGGTGAAGTATCAGGGCCGGAGCCTCCTCACGGCCGCCGAGGAGGTGATCGCGGCGATCTGCGCAGCCGGCGGCCGCGGTGGGCTCATCGCGGTCGATGCGCGCGGGGCGGTTGCGATGCCCTACTCGGCGGCGAGCCTGCTGCGCGGCGCGGCGAGCTCGGAGCGCGCTCCGCAGGTGACGGTGTAGGGCGTGAGCGCCACGGCGCAGGGCTGGGCGATCTTGAGCGCGAGCAGCTCGTCCGCGCGGGTACGCCCGAGGTTCACTGCCGCGATCGGCTTGCCCGCGCGCGCGGCGGCGCGCGCGAAGCGGTAGCCGGAATAGACCATGAGCGAGGAGCCGACGACCAGCATCGCGTCGGCCGCATCGAGGCCCGCCATCGCGCGCTCGACCCGCTCGGCGGGCACGCTCTCGCCGAAGAACACGACATCGGGCTTCACCGTCCCGCCGCAGCCGGGGCAGCCGGGCACTGCAAAGCGCTCGAAGTCGAGTCCCTCGAGCTCGGCGTCCCCGTCGGGCGCTGCGCCCGCCGGGAGCTCGGCCCAGGCCGGATTGAGCCGCCCGAGCTCCTGCTGATGCTCCTCGCGCGGCAGGCGCCGCTCGCAGTCCATGCAGCGCACGAGATCGAGCCGCCCATGCAGGTCGAGCACCCGCTCGCTCCCGGCGGCCTGATGAAGGCGGTCGACGTTCTGCGTGACGAGGAGCTCGATGTGGCCGGCGTGCTCGAGCGCCGCGAGCGCGCGGTGCGCCGCATTCGGTCGCGCGCGAGCGATGCGCGGCCAGCCGATGAGGCTGCGCGCCCAATAGCGCCGCCGCACCGCCTCCCCGCCGAGAAATGCTGGCAGCGTCACCGGCTGCGCGCGTTTCCAGCCACCGTCGGCGTCGCGATAGTCCGGGATCCCCGACTCGGTGCTGCAACCTGCGCCGGTGAGCACCAGGAGCCGCTCGTGGCGAGCAAGAAACTCCGTGAGCGCCCCGTGCAACGCTCAGCCCCGCCCGCCCAGGCTCGCGGTGCGCGCGGTACCGCCGTGCGACTCGATGTAGCGCGCGAAATCGGGCTTCGTCTGCGTCAGGATCTCGAGAATCGCCTTGCGATCCTCCGCGGAGAGCGCGGCGTACTTGTCGCTGTCATCGCGTCCGGTGAGCACTTGGGCGAACCGCCCGTACACGTAGTCGCGCGCGTATGGCGGCAGGCCGTCGAACGCCGCGGAATAAACGAGGTAGCTGAGCGGATAGCGAAACAGGCGCGTTTTCAGATCGAGCTCGCGCAGCGAGCGGCCGAGCCGATCGCGCGGCCCCTGCGCCTCGAACCACGTATCGAACCCCGAGGTGCCGCGAATGGGGCTCGTGAACGTCGTTGCATCGACGAACAGCATGGTGTCGACGAGCGAGTCGAGGTACTGCGCGAGCGCCGCGCGAGTCTTCGCGGGCAGCTCGGCCGAGCGCCGGCCGTGAGTGGCGCCGGCCGATGCAAGCGCGGTGCGCACCTCGTAGGCGACGCGTGTCAGCAGATTCTCAACGTCGACCTGATGCTGCAGCACGAGCAGCGCGACGATGTCGCTCTTGTCGGTGAGGTAGGGATGCGTATCAAAGAGCCCGTCGAGCGTCGCCAGATTCCCGTGCCGGTAGCTGTCGAGCTTCTCGAGCTGGCTCACGCTCGTGATGAGAATGTTACCGAGGTGCACCTGGCCGCCGGAGAAGCCGGTCACGTACCACCCGCCCCAGCGATCCCTGAGCGGTGTGTCGTCGTAGGTGAGGATCTGGCCCTCGTGGCTCATCTGATCGCCGTGGATGTCGGTGTACGTCGACAGCAGCAGGAAGCGCGGCACGCCGCCACCCGCGAGCTCATAGGTGTCGTGACAGGCGAGGCAATCGAACGTGCGCCGCTCGAGCTTCGCTTGCGCCCCGGGCACGTTCGGGAGGGTGTAGAAGACCTGTCCGAGGGCGCTGTCCATGGTGGCGAGCTCGAGAAAGCCCTCGCCCTGCACCCAGCCCACGTAGGTCTCGTCATTGAAATAGAGCGCGCGCGGTGTCGCGGCGCTGATCGACCCGACCTGCAGGCTCGTGCGCGAGTACACGAGCGTCTGGGAGCTGCGGTCGATGGCGAGGGCCTGCAGGACCGAGTCGAGATACCCGCGCGGTGCGCGGTAGAGGAGCTTTGCCTGGCCGCGATCGAGACGCTGCTGCAAGCGGTAGATCGCATTGTGCGTCGGGGTCTGCTCGTAATGGATCGTCGGGTATTCCTTGTCATACGGGAGCGTGGCGGAGGGCGCGCCGCCGAAGGGGTTGGCGCCCGAATCCTGAGCCTGCGCACACGTGGCGGGGGCGATGAGTCCGCACGCGACGGCGAGCGCGAGTGCGGGTGGGAAGGCGGAAGGGAGGGTCGTTCTCATGGCCTGCCCGAAAGTCTACCGTCCGCGCGCCGGGGATGGCACCCCGAGGCGCGCGGATCCGCGCGCCTCGGGGCGCTCGCCGCGGCCGCTTGCGATCACGCTCGAGCGCCCGGTGTCAGTCGAGGAGGTTTCGCGCAGAGGGCGGCCCTTCGGTGGGCCGGGGATGAGAGATCGCAGTGACCTCCCGCGCGGCGCTCGCCTCGCTCAGGATCGCGATGATCGCCTTCACCGGCTTGAAGCCGCGGATGCCGTCGGCCCCCTTGGCCGCCATGAGCGGCGAGCGGCCGACCGCGTCCGTCACATCCACCCGCGCGCCGTGCTCGAGGAGGTACTGCACGACCGGAGTCCAGCCGCGGTAGATCGCCCCGTAGAGCGCAGTCTGCCCTTGACGCCGGGTCATGGTGCTCGCGCGCGCGATGCGTCCGGAGTGGCTGCTCGTATCGGTGACCCGGGCATTCACGTTGGCACCGGCCTTGAGCAGGAGATCGAGCGTTCGTACGGCGTCGAGGCCGGCCTGGGGGCCAAAGTCGCCCCGCAGGTCCGGCACGATCGCCCCGGGCCCTCCGCGCATGCCCATGCCCGCCGCTGCGATGAGGGGCGTCACGCCATTCACGTTCGGCAGATCGACGAGCGCGCCGTGCTCGAGGAGCAGCTCCACGACCTCGTTGTCGTGCGACATCGCGGCGCGCAGCAGCGGCGTGCAGCCGGTGCGCAGCAGGTCATCGGTGAACCTTCCGCTGTTGCCGCCGCGGCCGGGGCGGTGCAGATCGAGCTGTACGTTGGGATCGACGCCGTCCGCCAGCAGCATGCGCACGATGTCGACCGCGGTGGTCGAGTCCTTTTGCGCCGCGATGTTTCCCGCCGGTTGGGTTTGCGCACCGTAGCCGGGACCGAAGCGGCGGATGTAGGTATGCATGTCGACCGCGACATAGAGCGGCGTGCGCCCATACCAGTCCCACGTGCGGGGATTCGCGCCGTGCTCAAGGAGATCCTTCGCGAGCCCGAAGTGCAGGTTATCGAGCGCCGAGATGAGCGGCGTGATCCCCTCGGGCGTGGGTTTGTTGACATCCGCTCCGCCCTTGAGCAGCGCTGTGACGCACCCCTCGCACCCGGAGCGCACCGCGTAGAGAAGCGCCGTGAGACCCCCTTCGGGCCGGTACTGAGCGCGCGGCTCCGAGGTGATCTGCGTCGCCTTGTCGAGCCAATCGTTGTAGATCTCGCGGACATCGACTTTGGCCCCGTGCTTGACCAGGTAGGCGGTCATCGCGGGGTAGCCTTCGGCTGCAGCCCACATGAGCGCCGTCTGGCCGCGCCACTTCTCGCGCGCGTTCACGTTCGCGCCGCGGCGGACGAGGAGCTTCGCGATCTCGAGCTGGCCGTTGCGCGCGGCCAGCATGAGCGGCGTCTGTCCGTCCGCGTTTGCGCCGTCGGCCTGCGCACCGGCCCGCAGGAGGATCCTCACGAGCTCGATGTTCGCTGCCTTGACCGCCTCGGTGAGCGGGCTCGAGCCGAAATTGTTCATGGCATTCGGATCGGCGCCGTGCCTGAGGAGCGTCTTCACCAGTCCGACATCGAGGCGGTAGGTCGCCCAGTCGAGCGGCGTGCTGCCATCGCCCTGCGGCGTATTGACGTTCGCGCCCGAGTCGATGAGTTTCAGTGCCGCGGCGTCGTTGCCCGCCTGAACGAGGTCGGCCAGGGCGGGATCCGCATATGCGGTGCCCGCGACGCACAGCGCGCCCACAGCCGCGATCAGCCACCGTTCGGGAATGGACATGGTGGACCTCGGTTAGACGATGTTGGGGGCGAGGGAGTCCTGGAAGCCCCACAGCCCCTTGAAGGCGTCGTAAACGAACTTCTTCGGGTCGTTGAACGTGCGCGGGAGTCCATTGAGCACGCCTGCATCGAGCATGTCCTGCGCGCTGTAGCCCTTGCGCAGGAGGTCGACCATGCGCGTGTAGACGGTCTGCAGCAGGTCCTGCTCCGCCTTGAGCTCGCTGCGCGTGACGACCGGGCCAAAGGCCGGGACGATCTGTGTCTTCTCATCGGCGAGCTTGTAGAGCAACGCGAGCGCATCGAGACGACCGCCGAGCCAGCCGCCCGCGAACCAGTCGAACGCGGGATCGGCCGCAGGCGATGCGACGTGACCCACCGCGAGCACGTTCGCGTCGCGGAAGTACACGTAGCAGTCGCCCTGGGTATGCGCGGCGAGCAGGTGACCGTAATCGATGTGCTCGCCACCGGCGGTGAGGGCGCCCGTCGAGTAGAAGACTTGCGTTGGCCATGCCGCTTTCGGCATGGCTTTCACGTAGCGATCCTCCTCCGGATCATAGTGGTCGGTCGCGATCCAGGCCCGCGTCTTCGCCTGCGCGATGAGAGTCGCCCCGGCCTTGCCGAATGCCGCATTGCTCCCGGTCTGGTCCGCGTGATAGTGGGTATTGATGAGCGTGCGCACGCGCCCGCCGCCGCGGAGCGTGCGCAGCGCCCGCATGAGCGCAGCGCCGTCGCCGGGACTGCCGCTGTCGACGAGGAGGAGGCCATCGTCGGTTGCGAGTGCGACGACGTTGTCTTTGACGCCGCTCACGACCGCAATCTTCTCCGTCAGACGCCGGGTGCGCGCCTGCGGAGCCGAATCCGCGGTGCGCGCGAGCGGTGCGAGCGCGACGCCCATCAATCCGGCCACCGTGCCTCGCAGGAGCGATCTGCGGTCGAATGTCATACCGCGATCGTGCCCGTGCTGCCGCCGAATCTCTTCGCCTCGACGCCCACGACATTGAGCATCGTGAGAAGCACGTTCGAGAGCGGCGTGTGCGGCGGCAGATCGATGTGCTGACCGCCCTTAACCTTGCCGCAGGCGCCTCCGACCAAGATGTTCGGCAGCGGGTAGCTGTCGTGCCGGTCGCTGTTGCTCATGTTCGATCCGTACAGGAAGATCGAGTGATCGAGCAGTGTGCCATCGCCGTCCGGCGTCGCGGCGAGCTTGGCCAGGAAGTCGGAGAAGCGCTCCGCGTGCCAGGCCTGGATCTTGACAAGCTTCTGGAGTCTTCCCAGGTCATTCGCGTGGTGGGAGAGCGGATGGAAGGCATCCGGCACGCCGATGAAGTTGTACGTCCGGTTGGTCCCTTCGGAGACCATGTAGTAAGAGACGACGCGCGTCACGTCCGCACGATAGGCGAGCGCGAGCAGATCGAACATGAGCTCCACCTGCTTGTTGAACTGGTCGAGCTCGCCCACGGGCGCCTCGGGGAGCGTCACGTTCTTCAGCTGGTGCGCCTCCGCGTTCGCGATGCGCCGTTCGATCTCGCGCACCGTGTCGAGGTAGTTCGAGAGGACCACCCGATCGCTCGGGGCGAGTTCGCGCTGAAGCGCTTTGGTGCGCTCCGAGATGAGATCGAGCAGGCTCGAGGTCTGATGGGCGATGGACGCGCGCTGCTGCGCGGTATCGCCCTCGCCGAAGAGCTGGATGAACACCTTGCGCGGGTTGTACTCCATCGGCAGGGGCGTATTCGCGTCGCGGAACGACAGCGTCGAGCTGTAGTAGCACCCGCCGACGGCGCCGCCGCAGGCGGCGACCTGGATCGTCGTTTCCGATGCCACCTCGAGGGAGGGGAGCGCGGTCTCCTGGCCGATCTGCTTGGCGACGGCCTGGTCACACGTGATGGCCATGTCGGGGATCACCGAGGCGGTGTTGGGCTTCACACCGCTCAACCAGGCAGCCGGGACGAGGACGTGCACGGAGTCGAGACTCGCGAGGTCCTCGAGATTGCCGAAGGAGGTGACGTAGCGCTTGTGCTTCTCGAGCGAGGCGAGAATCGGGCTCAGCTTGAACTTCGCACCCGCGCCGCTCGGCATCCAGTGGTCCATCTTCGCCCCATAGGGGGTGTTGTTCATGATGGCGCCGTGCGGCCAGTAGAAAAAACCCGCGCGCATCTTGGGCGCCGCGGCGGTCTTGGCGAGAGCCGTGCCGGCCGGAATCATCGCATCGAGGAGCGGCAGGGCGACCGAGACGCCGACGCCCTTCAGGACGGTGCGGCGGGAGAGATGCTTCTTCGTCAGGAACACGGCCATGTGCGGCTCCTCGTTGAGCTCACGGGCTCGCGCCCGGCCCGTCCAGGTTCTGGGCAACTTTCAGACCGGCGGGCCGGGCCCGCTTGCCTTCGATCTGCAGGCGGAAATCGTCGCTGTTGACGATGCCGAGCACGATCGAGGAGAACCGATAGTCGTCCCTCCTCGCCGCCTGAACGATGGCGCGCACCTGCGGCATGTCGTAGTACTCGATCTTGCGTCCGAGCCCGTACATCATGAGCTTCTCGGTCAACGCGGTGACGAAGCGCTCGGGGCGTTTGAGCAGGAGCCGTCGCAGGTCGTTCACGCCGTCGATTCGCGTGCCGTTCGACAACGATGAGGTCGAATCGATCTCCTCGTTCGCGACGTAGTCGAACGTGCGCCACGCGCCCGTCGCATTGAAGTTCTCGAGCGCGAGCCCGTAGGGATCGATGACTCCGTGGCACTGGCTGCAGCTCGGGTTCGCGCGGTGCAATGCCAGGCGGGCGCGGACGGTGGTCGGCTTCTGTCCGGGCTTCACCGACAGATCCATGTTGATGTTCGGTGGCGGCTGGGCGGGCGGGGTTCCCATCAGCTTGTCGAGAACCCAGGCACCGCGCCGCACGGGCGAGGTGCGGTCGGCGTACGAGGTCTCCATCAGAAACGCGGCTTTGCCAAGCAGGCCCCAGCGCACCGGGTTATCGAGCCGCACGCGGCGGAACTGGTCGCCGAAGACCGAATCGATGCCGTAGTGACGGGCGAGCCGCTCGTCGAGGAACGTGTAGTTCGCGTCGAGCAGATCGAGAACGCTCCGGTTCCCGAGGAAGACGCTGCCGATGAACAGTCGCGCCTCTTTCGTGAAGTCATCGCGCAGTTGCACGCTGTAATCCGGAAAGAGCTTCGGTTCCGGAACGACGGAGTCGATCTTGTCGAGGTCGAGCCAGTGAAAGGCAAATTGGTCGACGAGCGTCGCGGCACGCGGATCCGCAAGCATCCGCAGCGCCTGTGCAGCGAGCACCTTCGGGTCGGTGAGCTTGCCGGCCGTGGCAAGCCGCAGGAGCTCGTCGTCCGGACCCTGGCTCCAGAGAAAGAAGGAAAGGCGCGAGGCGAGCTCGAGATTTGAGAGTGTATGCGGCGCGCCGGTCGCGAGCTCACTCGCTGTCGGCACGATCGCCCGGTAGAGGAAATCCGGGCTTGCGAGGACCGCCGCGACCATCTGCGCAATGCCCTCGTTGAATCCGCCGTGCTTGCTCCCGTAGTCGTAGAAGGGCATGAGGCTATCGAGATCGCTCTGGGTGACCGGCCGGCGGAAGGCGAGGCGAGCGAGGTGCTCGGTGATCTTGATGGCACAGGGTCGCTCGTCGGCCTGCGACCGGGGCTCGCAGACGAAGATCCTCTTGCGGCTCGCAGTGAGCGACAGATGAGTGGCTCCGAAGGGGCCGCTTACCTGCACGCCGCCCAACAGCCGTGCCGTGCGCATTCTCGCAAAGAAGCCGTTGCCGTCGACGTAGTCGTCATTCTCGGAATCGGCGCGCTTGACGAAGGTGAGCACTACCTTGTGCTGGCCGGCAGTGACGTGCACCGGGATATTGGCGAAGCGTTCCATGAGCTTCTTCGCCCCTGTCGCGCCCTCGCGGTCGGCCGTCTCGAGGTCCTTGAGCCCGCCCAAGTCCCCGTGGAAGACCTCCCGTCCATCGATCAGCAGCACGACGGTGTTGCGCGTTTCGGTAGCCCAGGTGTAGAGGCCCACGTCGAGGTCCTGGACGGTGAAGCGATACTCGCCGTCGACCGGAAAGTCGTAGGTGAATGCCATTCCCCCGCGCGTGCCGAGGGGCATACCGGGCTGATAGCTGTCCTGCGCGGTGCGCGGCGCGGGGAAGAACGTGGTCGCTACCCGCGGCGATGGATTGCCCACGGCAAGATCCGCCACGACGCGCGCGGCTCGCACGTACTGATCGAGGAACAGCGGTGAGACACTGAGCGCCGCGGCGATGTTGTCGAAACCGCCGACCTCGGTCTCGGGCGGCAACAGGTCATCGACGTTGATCGTGACGCCGAGCAGCGTCTTCACCGACTCGCCGTATTCGGTGCGATTGAGCCGCTCGATCGACACGTGCCCGGCGAGCGGCTCATCGCCCGCCTGATCGGCCGCATCCAGATAGCCCTGCAGCCAGCTCACGAACTGATCGACTTTCTTTTGCGGCGGTTGCGGATTGCCGGGTGGAGGCATCAGGCCCCCGCTCAGCTTGCGCACCGCGGCCTCCCAGATGTCCGCGTTCGCCGGGACTCCGGAGGGGTGCAGCGTGTCGAAGGCGACGCCTCCCGCCCAGTCGGTTGTGTTGTGGCACTTGCTGCAGTACTGCTTGAGCATCCCCCAGTCCTGATGGCCCTCACGCGCGTAACGGGTCGTGTTCAGGTGGTCGTCGGCTCTGCCCGGGGGAGCGAAACCCACCGCGAGCAGGGGAGTCGCGAGGAGCGAGATCAGAAGCCCGGATGATCGCATAGCGGTCGTGAAAACCTTAAGCTAATCAGGCGCTAAGCGCGTGCCCGCGCAGAGGCGGACGTATGTACACCCGGGGTTCCCGTGCCTGCAACCCGAAAGCCACGAAACGCTCCGCAGGGGATTCGGTTCGCATGCTCGAGGTGCTGAGTCACGCGAGGATGATTGCAGCGCAGCGTGCGGGCGCGCGCCGTTGAACGCCCGAAGCGGAGCAGTTCGGGATCGCTCGGAGGCTCGGACCCGTCGCGCGTGAGGCGTCGCTAGGGCGTCACGCCGCGGCTCTTTGCGAGCTCGACGACGGTCGGGTGCTGCGCGGTGGCGGCCCCGATATCAGCGTTCCCCGCCGCGGTCATTCCCATGCGCAGCTCCGCGACGCCGCGGGCATAGAGAGACCACGTGCTCTTCGGCTCCGCCTTGAGGACGGCATCGTAGTCCCTGATGGCATCGCCGAGCTCGCCGAGCCGCATCCTCACGAGCGCGCGGCTGTCGAGGAAGGCGACGGCGTTCGGCCTCAGGCGCAGCGCCGTGTTGCAGTCCCCGAGCGCCTTCCTCAAATCCTGCTCCCAGAGCGCCCGCGTCCAGCAGCGATCGTTGAGTGCGTCGGCCTTGCGCGAGTCCTCTGGGTGGCTTTGGATCCACAGGTCAAATTCCTTGACCGCCGGCGCGTAGAGTCGCGACCGCAGATAGAGCACGCCCATCTCCAGGCGATCGTCGGACTGCTTCGCTGCGAGCCCATCGGCCGCATCGAGATCGGCGCGCGCGCCGGACGCGTCGCGGCCCGTGACGCGCAGGCGCGCGCGCGCGATGAGCGCGGGAAGATCGTCCGGTTTGAGCTCGAGCGTCTGATTGAAATCCGTCATGGCGAGGAACGGCTGCCCGTTGCCAAGGTGAGCCATACCGCGCTCGTAGAAGTACTGCGGCTCACTCGGCGCAAGCGCGCAAGCGCGGTCGAGGTCGGCGATCGCATGCGCATAGTCGCGCCGCGCCGCGTACGCCGCGCCCCGACGACTGAAGCCCGCCGCATCGGTCGGCTGATCCGAGGCGAGAAAGGGCGCCTCGCTCGAGGCCGAGGCGCTCGCGGAATGAGCGCCGCCGGCGGACTGCGCGGCACCGGGGCTCGCCGCGCTGCTCGCGGACTGCGCCGCGGCGCCCGCCGGTGCGCCCGCCGTCTGCTGACCGAGCGGCGCGGCGGAGAGGTTGAACACGGGGCCGCCGTTGTAGGTGAAGTAGAGCTTCCTCTGACTGGTCGCGACGTAGATCCGATGCGAGAGGAAAAAGTCCGCGCCGAGCAGCATGTCCATGTCCATGAGCCGCATATCCGCGACGCGCAGCCGCGCATGCCGGATCTGCTCCTCGCCGAGCTCGAAGCTGTCGAACGGCGCGATCCATGTCCGAACGACCCCCGGACCCACTCCGCGCGAGAGGCCGGAGAAAATGACTCCTGGCGCAGCCGGGTTGAAGCCCGCACGCTCGGCGGCGCGCAGCGACACCATCGAGAGCGCCGCGCCCGAATCGAATGCTACGCGGAGTTCCTTGCCGTTGAGATGAGCAGAGCCGATCGTCCATGGCCTCATCAAGCTGGACCAGGCGATCGGCATGACCGAGTAGCCGCGCGGGTTTGGCCAGTAGACGAGCGCGCTCTCGCCGCAGTCTTTGGGGCGCCACAGCCTCACCACTCCGTTTGCGAGGTCGTATTCCACATCCGCGAGCCTGAGGATGTTCTGACCCAGAAGACCCGCCGCGCCGCTCCCCACGTCGCTGCCGCCTACCACGAACTCCTCGCCTCGTAGCGCAGAGTTCGCGAGTGTGAAGACATCCACCGTCGCCACCGAGGCGCGCGCGCTGCCGCCGATGCCCTCGATCCGCAGTCCGTAGGGGGCGGGTTCCAGGTGCAGCTTGTACGCCGCGGCGCTTGCGGGCGTGATCAGGCTGTACCAGGCGCCACTGTCCACGATGAACTGGGCGTTCGCGCCGTTGATCTTTGCGGGGACCAGCGGGCGCAGCCCGTTCATCGTCACCGGAAGCTCCGCGACGCGTCGCAGCTCGCAGCGCGAGGCCGCCCGAGCCGTCGGCACGCAGAGGGCGAGCAGGGTGAGCGCAAGCAGCGGGTAACGGCCCCTCATCGGACTTCCCCGTGGGTAGCGCCGAAATGATGCGACATTGGACGCAACGGCTCAACGGCGGCGGCGCCGTCGCGGCCGAATCCGCCCGGCCGGGGTGGGAGCCGACAACCGAGCGGGTTACCCTGTCGCGTTCTTCAACGGGGCAGAGGGGGCGCGGCGCGCCGTGGCACGATGATCTGGACGCTCGCCATCGCAGCCGGAGGACTGGTGGGGCTGGTGCTCGGTCTGATCGGCGGCGGCGGGTCGATCTTCGCGGTGCCGCTCCTTATTTATCTCGTTGGCGTGCCCTCGATGCACGTCGCGATCGGCACGAGCGCCGTTGCCGTGGCGTTGAGCGCCGCCACCAATCTGCTGATGCATGCTCGCCGCGGCAACGTGCGTTGGCGCAGCGCCGCGCTCTTTGCGCTCACGGGCATCGTGGGCGCGTGGGTCGGGGCGAGGCTCGGCAAGATGACCGACGGACGCAGACTGCTCGTGCTCTTCGGCCTCGTCATGCTCGCCGTCGGTGCGCTCACCTTCTCGCGCCACGGCGCCGCTGGTCGCACCACAGGACGGATCGAGCCGGGACCGGAGCGCGCTTCGGCGCCGCGGCTGCTCGGTACCGGCCTCGCCACCGGCGTTGCCTCTGGGTTCTTCGGCATCGGCGGGGGGTTCCTCGTCGTTCCGAGTCTGCTCTACGCGACCGACATGCCGATGATCGCCGCAGTGGGCTCCTCGCTCGTGGCGGTGACCGCATTCGGGCTCGTGACCGCGCTCAGCTACGCCACCTCCGGGCTCGTCGACTGGGGGCTCGCCGCGGCGTTCATCGCCGGGGGTCTCCTCGGTGGGCTCGGCGGAACACGCCTTGCATTCATCCTCGCCGCACGGCGCCGCGCGCTGGCGGTCGCGTTCGGAACCGTCGTGATCGCGGTCGGTGGCTACATCGCGCTGAGCGGGCTCGAGGCGCTCTGGCCAAAGCGCTAGGGTGCCGTCGCCCCGCGATGCGGTGGTACGCTTGCGGCTAGCGAGGAGCTTCGACCGATGCCTGCGCACCGCGCCAAGAAGACACCGCGCAAGCGCGCCCGGACGATCGAGCCGGCGGGGGCGCTCAAGCGGCATTACGCGACCGCGTGCAAGATCGCACTCGCCCTGCCGGGTGTCGAGCTCTCGACCGGGTATCGCACGCCCTGCATCAAGGTGCAGGGGCGCTTCCTGGCGCGACTGCGCACCGAGGCGGAAGGGGCGCTCGCCATCCGCTGCGATTTCCTCGATCGACAGATCCTGCTGCAGACCGCGCCGGAGACGTTCTTCCTCACGGATCACTATCGGGACTATCCCATGATCCTCGTGTGGCTCGACAAGGTGCGCCGCGACGTGCTCGTGGATCTCATCGGGCGCGCCTGGCGAATGGTCGCCCCGCCGAAGCTCATCAAGGCTGCCGAGGCGCTGCTCGCTCCGCAGGACGCGAAGTCGGGCGGCTAGCAGCGCTTGCGGTAACGGCTCGCCGCCGCGCGCCGTCCTGGCCGAGCCCCGTCCTCAGACCACGCCGCTCGAGGCACGCGCGTGCAGCGCCATCGCGACGAGCGCCCAGCCCCCGAAGATCATATTGATGCCAATGATCAGGCCGAGCGCCCACAGCGCCGTGCCCGGCAGGCCGGCGAGAATGATTCCGGCGAGGATCAGATCGACGATGCCGCTTGCGAGCATCCAGCCCCAACGGCCCGAGAGCCCCTTGCGATGATCGAGCGCATAGAGAATCGAGACCACGCCCTCGAGCGCGAGAAACGCAATCAGCACGGCCGTGAGCGAGAGTGTGCCCTGCAGCGGCCACACCAGAAGCAGCGCCCCGGCGACGAGCGCGGTGAGCGCCGAGACGAGCGACCAGGTGAATCCGGGCGCGCGGCGCGCGCGAATCGTCGTGTAAAGTCCCACCGCGCCGCTCACGAGCAGGATCCAGCCGAAGAGCACGGTCGCCGCGATCGAGGCCACCGTCGGAGCGAGCACGGCGAGCGTACCCAAGATGACGAGGATGACGCCCTCGGCGAGAAACAGCCGCCAATGCTCGTGGATCGCGCGGCGAATGACCGTGGAGATGCCGCTCGAATCCAAGTGGGGATCGTTCGCCATGATGCCGCTCCGCTCCACTTCCAATGATTGGGCGGCGCACACTCTCGCACCGACCGCGAAGGACGGCCAGCGCGCCGCCGGGGAATGGTTTGCGCCGCGGGGCGCTCAGCCTACGCTTAACCTGAACGATCGTCGACCCCGGCGTGTGCTATGGTCCGCGCGCTGACTCAACGCTCCACGCCGCGCCGGGAGGCTCCGGCGGGGCCACTGCAACGAAGTCGCGCCATGACACTCATCTCGCGCCGCGCCGTGCTGGCCTTTGCGCTTGCGAATGCGGGCTGCGCCGCCGCGGCGGCCAGCTCGGGCTCCGCCCGCGCCGCGGCCCGTGGGCGAGCGCTCAAGCGCGGTCCGCTCACGCCGATCCTCGGACCGGCGCGCGCACCTCGGGTGCTCGCCTTCTATTACGACTACAACTGTCCCTACTGCCGGGCGGTGAATGGGCTCCTGCGCCCGCTCGTGGCACACAACCCGGATCTGCGAATCCTCTTCAAGCAGTTTCCCGTGCTGAGCGATGATTCGGAGACTGCCGCGCGCATCGCGCTCTCCGCGGCGCTTCGCGGCCGCTTCTTTCAGGCGCACGAGCTGCTCATGCAGTTCTCGGGCACCTACACCGGAGCGGTTGCAACCCGGATCGCGCGCGCGCTCGGCTTCGATCCGAGCGCGTTCCGCCGCGGCATGGGCGATCCGCGCGTGAGCGCCGAGATCCGCGACAACCTCGCGGATGCGCATGCGCTCGGCATCGACGGCACGCCCGGTCTCGTCACTGCGCACGCGATTGCCGAGGGTGGACAGGATCTCGCACAGCTTCAGGGGATGATCACGGCGATCTGACTCCGGGGCGACCCCAGAGCACGATCGCGATGGCACTTGCGGCGGCGAAGGCGGCGCCTGCGAGGAACGTGCTCGCCGAACCGATACTCGTCCAGAGCGCTCCGGCGATCACGCTCGCCGCGAGCAGCGCGAGTCCGCTCACCAGATTGAACAGACCGAACGCGGTGCCGCGCAGCGAGGCGGGCGCCGCATCGCCCACGATCGCGGAGAGCAGCCCCTGGGTTGCCCCCATGTGCAGCCCCCAGAGCAGCGCCCCGAGAAGCACGAACGCGATGCTTGGTGCGAAGGCGAGGACGAGGTCGGCCACGACCAGTACGCCGGCGCCCGCGGCGATGAGCGCGCGGCGATCGAGTCGATCGGCCAAGTGGCCCAAGGGATAGGCGCTCAAGAAGTAGGAGAGGTTCATCAGCACGAACACCGCCGGCGTCCAGGCCACGGGCAGTCCCGCGCGCTGCGCGCGCAGTAACAGGAATCCCTCGCTGAAGCGGGCCAGCGTGAACAGCCCCGCGAGCGCGAGAATGAAGCGGAAGTGTCCCGGGAGCGCGCGCAGCTGCGCGCCAACCAGCACTGGGCGGCGCTCGGGCGCGTGGTGCACGCCGGGCTCGCGCACCGCGATCGCGATGAGCAGCACGCAAAGCACCGCCGGGGCGCCCGCGAACCAGAACACCCGGCGCATGTCATTCGCGAGGAGCGGCATCAGCGCGAGAGCGAGCAGCGGACCGGCGAAGGCACCGGCGCTGTCGAGCGATTGGCGCAGGCCATAGGCGGCACCGCGCCGCTCGGGTGGGGTGATGTCGGCCACCAGCGCATCGCGCGGAGCGCCGCGGATCCCCTTGCCTATCCGGTCGACGAGGCGTGCCGCGAAGATCTGGGCGGCGGTATGCGCGAGCGGAAAGATCGGACGCACGAGCGTCGCGAGCCCGTACCCGGCAAGCAGCAGGGGCTTGCGCTTGCCCCAAAAGTCGCTCATCGCACCGGAGAAGAGCTTCGTGATCGAGGCCGTCGCCTCGGCGACGCCCTCGATCGCTCCGAAGGTCGCCGCGCTCGCTCCGAGCACGCTCACGAGGAACACCGGCAGGAGGCTCAGGATCATCTCGGTGGAGACGTCCATCAGCAGGCTCACGAAGCCGAGCGTGACCACGCCGGACGGTATGCGGGCGCTCGTCGCGTCGGTCGATCCGGTTGGGAGCTTGGCCTGCGACACCCGCATGACTGTTCCGCGAAGCCGGCGCGGGGTCAAGCGGGACGCCCACCCGCCCGCGGGGCGTACAATCCCGAGCGAGGTTGAGTCGTGCCCGCAATTCCCGACGGTCCGGAGGAGCGCGCGCCTGCCGCGCTCGATCTGCCCTGCGCCCCGCCCGACAAGCGCGTGATCGAGCGGGTGGGCGAGCCCGTGCCCGAGCAGGGGGAGTTCCGACTCCTCGAGGGCAGGCCGTGCATCCTGTTTGCGGGCTGGGACTATGCCGAGGACTGGTCGGGTGCGTTTGTCGCCGTCATCCCGCCCGAGTCGCTCCAGGGGGCACCCGCACTCAGCGCGGAGGAGTTCTGGCGGCGCGTGCGCGACGCACAGAGCGCGCAGTGCGCCGATCAGTAGCTTTCGTCCTCGGAGGGAAAGGCCCCCGATTTCACATCCCCGATGTAGCGCCGGAAAGCCTCCGTCATGACCTCCCCGAGCGCGGCATAGCGGCGGATGAAGCGCGGTGAGAAGTCGGTCGTGATGCCGAGCAGATCGTGCGTGACCAGCACCTGCCCGTCGAGACCGGGCCCGGCGCCGATCCCGATCGCCGGAATCGTGAGCTCGCGGGCGATGCGCGCACCGAGCGAGGCCGGAATCTTCTCGATCACGAGGGCGAAGCAGCCGCTGCGCTCGAGCAGCAGGGCGTCCTTCGCGAGCCGCTCCGCCTCGTCGGCGGCCGTGGCGCGCACCACGTAGGAGCCGAACCGGTAGATCGACTGCGGAGTGAGCCCGAGGTGCCCCATCACCGGAATGCCCGCGGAGATGACGCGGCGCACGCTCTCGATGATGACCTCGCCGCCCTCCATCTTGACGGCGTGCGCACCGGACTCCTTCATGATGCGGACCGCGCTCTCGAGCGCGAGGCGGCTGTCGCCCTGATAGCTGCCGAAGGGCATGTCGACCACGATGAGCGCGCTCCGCGCCGCACGCACGACCGCGGAGGCATGGACGATCATCTGATCGAGGGTGATCGGCAGCGTCGTTTCGTGGCCGTGCATCACGTTCGATGCGCTGTCCCCGACCAGCAGCACATCGAGACCGGCCTCATCGAGGATCCGCGCGGTGGAGTAGTCGTAGGCCGTGAGCATCGCGATCCGCTCGCGACGCGACTTCATTTCCGCGAGGCGCGCCGTGGTCACGCGACGCCGCGAGGAACCGGACTCGTGCACGCTCATGCGGACGCTCCCCGAGGACGCCTTTCTCGGCCCGAGGTGGGCTCGAGCAGCAAACACTACCCGATCCGGAGGCGCGGGGCACGGATCCCCGTCATCGTTACGGAAGAACAGGGTGAGTGCGCGGCGATCAGGATATTCTCCTGCGTTGCGCTCGACACGGGGCCGCAACGCTCATGAGCACCGAGACGATCGCGGCGCCGGCCGCCGGGAAGTCCGACGCGTGGGGTCATCCGAGGCAGCTGTGGATGCTGCTGGCGGTGACCGTTGGACTTAATTTCGGCTTCTACGGCTTTCGCGCCTATCTGGCCCCGTACATCGAGAAGAGCTTCTTCTCGGGGCTCGGGGCAGCCGCGGCGCAGCGCAATGCCGATCTGCTCTCGAGCGGGTTCCTCGCGCTCATGTACGCGACGCCGATCATCGGCGGCTACATCGCGGATAAGATCCTGGGCGAGGCCCGTGCGCTTGCGATCGCGCTCTGGCTCGGGACCCTCTCGCTCATCCTGATGGCGCTGCCGACGCTCTTCGGCTTCGAGCTCGGCCTCGCGCTCTTCGCGCTCGCTCAAGGGCTCGGCATTCCGCTCACGGTGCTGATTGGGCGCAACTACGCGCAGGACGATCCGCGGCGCGAGGGCGCATACACGCTGTACTATCTGGCGATCAATTTCGCCGGCTTCGTCGCCCCGCTCCTCTGCGCGGACCTGGTGGGGCGGCGTTTCGGTTACCGCTCGGGGTTTCTCGCCTCCGCCGTGGGAATGGCGTTCGCGGCCGTCGTATTTCAGTGGCGCAAACACAAACTGCAGCCGCGCTTGGCGCAGACCGAGCCCCCGCACGGGGTGCGGGCGGCGCTCTGGGTGATCGTGGCGATTGCCGTGCTGGTGTGGCCGACGGCGCTCCTCGTGTCCCACCCGCAAGTGCTGAGCACGGCCATGTACGGCCTCATGGGACTGCTCGTCCTCTACTTCTTCGTGCGCTGCAGGCGCCGTCGCGACCGGGTGCAAACCGAGCGCTATCTCGCGCTGCTCGTGCTCTTCGTTGCGATGGTGCTGTTCTGGACGCTGAGCTTCCAGGGCGTCACCTCGCTCAACTTCTTCGCGCGCGACTACGTCGATGCGCCATTCGACTACACGCTGTTCCAGGCGGCCAATCCCCTCTACATCCTCATCTTCGCGCCGCTCCTCGCGCTCCTGTGGCCGTGGCTCGATCGGCGCGGCAAGGACCCCTCCACACCCCGCAAGTTCGGCATCGGATTGCTGCTCGTGGCGCTCAGCTACGGACTCACCGTCGCGGCCATTCGCTACGCGACCGCCCCCGACGGCAAGGTGGGCTGGAGCGTGCTCGCCGGATGCTATCTGCTGCAGACACTCGGCGAGCTCGCGCTCTCCCCGATCGGCTACTCGCTGGTGGGCCTGCTTGCGGCACCCGACGAGGGCTCGCTCGCAATGGGCGGGTGGTTCTTCGGCGTCGCACTCGCCTACCAGCTCGCGGGGTGGATCGCAACGCTCACGACGATGGCGACGCGCGGCGCGCAGGCCGGCATCGCGGCGTACGCGGGCGTCTACGAGCAACTGTTCGTGGTCGGTCTCATCGTAAGTCTCGTGTATCTGCTCGCCGCGCCCGGCGTCCGCAAGCTCATGCGCGGAGTGCATTAGCGCACCCGCCTGTCTCACCAACCCTGGCAGTGATACTGTCTGGGAATGCCCGCAGGCAGCCGCGTCGACGTGACCCACCTCATCGATCACGCGCGATTCGCAGGCGTGCCTGCGCGGCTCACCATCCTCGCATTCCTGATCCTCATCGCCGACGGATACGACATCCAATCGATCGCGTTTGCCGCCCCGGCGCTCGCGGAGAGTTGGGGTGTCAGGCGAGAGCTGCTCGGGCCGGTGCTCGCCGCGAGCCTGATCGGTATGGGGCTCGGATCGGTGGCGCTCGGGTGGCTCGGTGACCGGATCGGGCGCAAGCGCGCGTTCTGCCTGTGCATCGCGGTGCTCGCGTTGGGCTCGCTCGCGAGCGCCGGCGCCGGCAGCCTCGCTGCGCTCGTGCTGTTTCGCTTCGTGACGGGGCTCGGTCTCGGCGGGGCGGCGCCGCTTGCCACCTCGCTCAGCGCTGAATGGACTTCGGTGCGCTGGCGGAGCCTCGCCGTCGCGATTGCGCTCGTTGGCATTCCGTTGGGCGGGATGCTCGGCGCCGCCATCGCCGCGCGCATCATTCCGGCCTACGGCTGGCGATCCGTGTTCCTCGTGGGCGCAGTCTCACCGCTCATATTCCTTGCGCTCGCGCTCCCGTGGATGCCCGAGTCGGCGAAATTCCTCGCGGGCCGGCCCGCGGAGCGCGTGCGCCTCGCACGCTCGCTCAACCGGCTGGTCGGCGAGCGGCGCTTCGAGGGGACCGAGGTGTTCAGCGTCGCGGAGCCGCAAGAGCGCGGCCACGGCTCGATCATGAGCCTGCTGCGCGTGCCTTACCTGCCGACGACGCTGCTCCTGTGGATCGCGTTCTCCTGCAACACGCTTGCGCTCTACGGGTTCGTCAACTGGATGCCGACGGTGCTCTCGGGCGCCGGTCTGCCGCTCCAGGCGGCCCTCAGCGGCTCGGTATGGTTTAACTGCGGCGGGATGATGGGCGCGCTCGGCGGCTCGCTCCTCATCAGCCGCTACGGCTCGCGCAGCGTCGGCGCCTGCGTCGCCTGCGCCGGTGCGCTCAGCGCGGCGCTGCTCGGGATTGCGACCTCCGCGCACGCTGCGCGCTTCGGCACGAGCCTCTTCGGGCTGGTCGTCGTCGCCGGCGCGAGCCTAAACGGCATGCAGGCATTTCTGTATGCCGTGTCAGCGCACTCGTATCCCACCCGAATCCGTGGCACGGGCGTCGGGGCGGCCTCGGCCGTCGCGCGCGTGGGCGGCGTGCTGAGCTCGGGGGTCGGGAGCGCCTTCTTCGCGCTTGGGCTCGCGGTGGCGGAGTTCTTCTATATCCTCGCCGCGGTCATTCTCGCGACGACCGCGAGCTTCTACCTGTTGCGCAGCCACATTCCCGGCCGCGCGGCAAGTGCGCTGCTCGCGCGGGGAGCGGAGGTTTGAAAGGGGAATCGCGGTACCAGGATCCGAAACGGAGACGCAATGCCCCATCAACCCTCATTTGATCAGATCGATCTGGTTCTCGCTCAGTGCGCGGATGAAATCCGGCAGCGGGATGAATCCGACCGCGTCGAGGTACTTGCCGGCACCGCCGCCATCGGTCGCAAGCGTCCAGAGTAGAAAGCGGCGCAGGCTCTCGGCCGTCTCTGGGTTGGGCTGCCGCGTGGACACCACCACATACTCGTAGTTGACGAGCGGATAGGATTGATCGCCCGGCGCAAAGACCAGACTCAGCCGCTCGTCGGGTGGGGTACGTGGGTCCAGCTTTGAGGCGGCCGTGCTGATCGTCTCGGCGGTGGGCAGCACGAACTTTCCACTTTGGTTTTCGAGCGAGGCGGTGCCCAGTCCCGCCTGGGCGATCGCTTGATGCAAGCTGATTCCGATATAGGCGAGCGAGTATGCGGTTGCGGCCGCCTTGTGCACCATCCCCTCGTTGCCCATGGCGGTGAGCTCGCCCGCAACCGCGGGCCAGGCGACGCTCGTGCCGTAACCGATCTGATCCTCCCAGCTTTGGGTCGAGAAATCGAGGAACTGCGTAAAGATGAACGTGTCGCCCGAGTCATCGGCGCGGCGAATCGGAACGATCTGCCGGTGCGGAAGGCGCACGCCCGGGTTGAGCGCCACGATCGGGGCGGCATCCCAGACGGTGATCTTGCCGCTGTAAATGCCCGCAAGCGTCGGCCCATCCAGTCTCAGCGGGCTGCCGCTCAGGCCGGGGATGTTGTAGTTGACCGTCTGCGCCGAGATGGCGAGAGGGATGTTGAGGATGCCGCGATTCTGCTCGACCTGCTGGTCGGACATATAAGCGTCCGAAGCGCCGATGCGCGCGCGACCCGAGAGCGCCGCGGCGATGCCGGCACCTGAGCCGGTCGCGGCGGCCGTGACGGTGACGCCCGGAGCAACGGTCGCGTAGGCGACGCTCCAGCGCTGGAACAGCGGGTAGATCAAGGTCGAGCCGGTTTCGTTCAGTAGCGTACTCGCGCCGTGAGCGGGCGCCGCGGAGAGCGCCAAGAGCCCGATACAGCAGGCCATGGCGGCGCGCCGCGCGCGAGCGAGGCCGTCGCGGGCGAGCGCGACGCGCGGCCTGATCGGCGAATGGGTGGAACGTCTCATGGGGGCCGTTTCGTGCATCCGTCGCGCATCAGTGACCGATGCGGCCCAAATCCACACCCGTGGTCTCGATTCGGTAGCGCCACGTCACGACCGCCCCGAGGATCGAGGCGACCACCAAGCCATAGAGCAGCGCGCGGGTACCGATCGCAACGAGCAAGATCGGGAACAGGAAGGCGGTGGCGACCGCACCGATTTTGGCGAACGCGGCCGCGAAGCCCGCGCCCATGCCACGCACCTCCGTGGGGAAGACCTCCCCGGCCAGGAGGTAAGTTTGCGCATTCGGGCCCAGATTGGTCATGAAGTCGAACAGCATGAAGCCCGCGAAGATGAGGATGATCTTGCTCTCGCCACTGACTCCGGAGGAGAAGGAGGCGAGCAGCAGACCGGCGGCGCAGCCGATGAAGCCGAAAATCTGCAGCTTGATGCGGCCGAGCTTGTCTGCGAGCACCACCGCGAATGCGATTCCGACGATCAGCAACACATCGATCATCGCCGCGCCCTTCGCAGCGAGAATTTGGTTCGAGATCAGATCGCTCAGGCTGCGGATGTGATTGGCGCCACCGCCAATCGCGGCCGCCAGGATGACGGGCGTGAAGATGCCGATGCCGTAAGTGCTCAGATCCTGGATGAACCAGGGAACCGAGGCGAAGATCGTCGCGCGACGGTTGCGCTCGTTGAACAGCGCCCAGAAGGACTGCTGACCGCGAGTTTCCTCGCCCGCCTGCGCGCCGCTGCGAGCAAGCTTGATGCGGGTGGGGTACTGGGGCTTGCGGACCAGGAGCTTTCTCACCGTCTTCTCGGCCTCCGCATGCGCACCGCGGACGGTGAGCCAGTTGGCGCTCTCGACGATGAAAAAGCGTCCGATCGTCACCGCCAATGCGGGAATGAGCGCCGTCGCGTACATCCAGCGCCAGGCCGAGAGCGTGGGACTGAGCACCAGCACCAGGCACCCGATGCCGGTACCGCCGAGTGCCCCCAGCGCCTGGAAGGCGAATGCGCCCAGGACGAGCTTGCCGCGATTGGCGCTCGGAATGTTCTCCGAGATGATCACGTGCGCGGTCGGATAATCGCAGCCCAGAGCGAGACCGAGGCCGAACAAGCAGATGGCGAGCGCAGCGAAGCTCGTGCTGAGGATGAGCAGCGCCAGAAAGCACACGAAGATGATCATCTCGGCGATGAACATGCGCTTGCGGCCAAACAGATCGGACAGCCCACCGAGCAGCACCGCGCCGAAGAGGATGCCGGCGAGGCTCGCTGCGCTGATGACACCTTTCGCGGCGGCGAGGAGGTGAAACTCGCGCACGATGAGCGGCAGCGCAACGCCGGTCATGAAGACCACGAAGCCTTCGAAGAATTTTCCCGCTGCGGCGAGCGACCAGATGCGCCACTGCATCGCGGTCATCGGCGCCGATTTGAGCGCGGTGCCATCCGGCCAGAGCGGCCGCTCGTCGATGTATTCCTGAACCGATTTGCCGGCGCCCACCGCAGGCTCCGCAGCCTGTGCCAGATCGTCCATTACCACCCCTTGGTCTTTGTTTGCGACGCCCGCCCGCTCATGCCGACACGGACGCGAGTGGCGAGGGTTGACAGATGTGATCGGACTGGATGACGCGCGATGATGGCTCAGGACGTGTTACGGTTTGATGACCGCGACCACCAACGCGGAGCCGACGCAAGGACCGCTGTGACGCCTTGATCGGCGGACAGCGGTTCCCTATGTTGAGGTGACGGCCGCGAATCGACTCGGTTGCGATCGCGCTGCACGACACTACGGAAGACACGCACATGAAATACCGACTTCTGGGCAATAGCGGCTTACGGGTGTCCGAGGCATCGCTCGGCACCATGACCTTCGGTGAGGACTGGGGATGGGGTTCGGCGAAGGACGAGGCGCAGAGGATCTACGCCGCTTACCGCGACGCGGGGGGGAATTTCATCGACACCGCGAACGTCTATACCAACGGCACGAGCGAACGATTTCTCGGCGAATTCATGCAGGGTCACCGCGAAAGCGTGGTTCTCGCCACGAAGTACTCGAATGCGGTGCCGGGCGCCGACCCGAATGCGGCAGGCAACCACCGCAAGAGCATGATGCAGGCCGTGGAGGCGAGCCTCAAGCGCCTGCAAACCGACTACATCGACCTCTACTGGGTGCACATCTGGGATGAGGTGACACCCGTCGAGGAGGTCATGCGCGGCCTCGACGATCTGGTGCGCGCGGGCAAGGTGCTCTACGTCGGCATCTCCGATGCACCGGCCTGGTGGATCGCCGGGGCCAATACACTCGCGCAGCTGCGCGGGTGGACTGACTTCGTCGGCTTGCAGATCGAGTACAGTCTCATCGAGCGCACCGTCGAGCGCGAGCTGATTCCGATGGCGCGCGCGTTCAATGTGGGCGTGGTGGCGTGGTCGCCGCTCGCGAGCGGGCTGCTCACCGGCAAGTACCACGGTGGGGCGGATAAGGCTGAAGGCCGGCTCGCCGCCGAAGGAATGGCGCAGTTCCTGCCCGAAAAGCAGCGCGCAGACCGGATCATCGCAGCCGTGAAGTCGGTGGCCGCAGACCTCGGCCGCAGCATGGCGCAGGTCGCGCTCGCGTGGCTGCGCTATCAGGCGGTGCCGGCGATTCCGATCATCGGCGCGCGAAAGCTAGCGCAGCTCGAGGACAACCTCGCGAGCCTCGATCTCGCGCTGCCGGCGGCGCAACTGAAGTTGCTCGATGCGGCGAGCCGGGTCGATCTCGGTTTCCCGCAAGAGTTCTACAGCAAAGAGCTGGTGCGCACGCTCAGGTATGGCGGTGTGGCGGATCGCCTCGTGCGGTAGAGCTTGCCCGCGCCCGCATCGAGGCTAAGCGCTCTGGCGACGCTTACCGCTGCGCTTGCTCAGAATGGCCCGAGTGCGTCGCGTTGCAATGATCCCGACGAAGCTCTTGACCCGTGCGGTTCGCTCGAGCTCGACGCTCTCCCTGGCGTAGATCGCGGCGACTTCGTCGACCGGAGTGTTCGTCGCGCGCGCAAGCGATTCTGCGATCAAGCGGTTGCCGGGCGTGTCGCCGTTGTACGCGCCTTGATCGCTCACGGCGCTCTGAGGGGTTGCGTGTCCGATCAAGTCGCTGATATCCCGGTCGCCTAGCCGAGCGCCATCTTATCGCAAGAACCGGTGCGGCAAGGTGCTTCGGCGGCCGCGGCCAAAATGGAACCCACGCCGTGCAGGACCCAGAAACTCCAATGGAATCAACTGGTCGGGGTGACAGGATTTGAACCTGCGACTCCTACGTCCCGAACGTAGTGCTCTACCAGGCTGAGCTACACCCCGGATGGGTCTCGAAGAGGATCAGGCAGTCTACTTCATGGCGTCCGGGCGTTCAACGCACCTCCGCGGCCCCTCGTGCGCTCAGCCGGGCGGGCTCGCGCCCGAGAACTTGACGGGCGTCGCGCCAATGACCGGACCGATGGTCGCCTTGTCGCTCACGTACAGCTGCACCTTGCGCTCGAAGCGCAGGTCGCCGCTCACGACGGCGCCGGGACCGATCACGACGCGTGGCTCGCGCTCGAAATCGAACCAGCCCCCGCCCAGGGGCTTCTTCACGAGGATGCCGCCGGCGACGCGCGAGGCGCCCCAGACGTTGATGTCGCCATTGACCGTGGTGATGCCGCCGCCCACCGCGGCGCCGTGCAGATCGATCGCGCCGTTCACAGTGGTGACGGCCCCGTCGACCTGCGCCCCATCGCGCAAGGTGAGGCGGCCGTTGACGGTGGTGGCGGCGCGCGCCACGCGAGATCCGTCACCGAGCGCGATCGATCCGTTGACGGTCGTGAGCGAGTCCGCCGCCGCATGCTGCCCGACCGTGATGCTGCCGTTGACGGTGTTGGCGTCGGCGAGCGTCGCATTGTCGTCGATGTTGATCGATCCATTCACCGTGCCCACATCTCCAGTCTTCTGTCCTGCCGGCACTCGCACCGATCCGTTGACGGTCTCCCCGCCACGGCTGTCGGCGGTCACATCGGCGTTGGCAGCCGATGCGCCGCCGTTGCCCGATCCGTCGCCGGGTGCGTTGACACAGCCGGCGAGAGCGGCGATGAGCAGGAAGGCGATGACACGCACTGAGCTCGACATGATGCATCCTCCCGACCGAGCGCCGCAGACGGCGCGGACGCGGTCACCCCGTCTCAACAACCTATAACAAAGCGCTGCGCCACGCGAAGCGGACGGGCGGCGCCGTGCGGCTCCTTCAGACCGTGTGCTCGACTGCGAACCGGGCGAGCGCTTCGAGCCCTGCCCGGTAGCTCGAGTGCGGCAGCACCTGAAGCGCCTCGAGCGCGGACTCCGCTTCGCGCCGGGCGAGCTTAAAGGCGTAGTCCAGGCCTCCACTTGATTCAATCGCGGTGACGACCGGCTCGAGCTCGGCGAGTCCGCCGGTCTCGATCGCCCGGCGGATGAGCAGCCGATCGGGCTCCCCGGCGAGCCGCAGCGCGTGGATGAGCGGCAGTGTCGGCTTGCCCTCCGCGAGATCGTCGCCGAGATTCTTGCCGCGCTCGGCCGGGTTCGAGCGGAAGTCGAGCACATCGTCCACGAGCTGATACGCAGCGCCCAGGTGGCGCCCGTAGCGCGCGAGGCTGCGCTGCATCTCCGTCGCGCCGGATGAGAGCACTGCGGCCACCTCTGCGCCCGCCTCAAAGAGCCGCGCGGTCTTGCGGTAGATCACATCGAGGTAGCGCTGCTCGGTCGTCTCCGGGTCGTGGGTATTCATCAGCTGCAGCACCTCGCCCTCGGCGATCACGTTGGTGGCATCGGCCATGATCTCCATGACGCGCTGAGAGTGAAGCGAGGCCATCATCTGAAAGGCGCGCGAGTAGACGAAATCCCCGACGAGCACGCTCGCCTGGTTGCCGAAGACCTCGTTCGCGGTGTGGCGGCCGCGGCGCATCGAGGAGCCGTCGACCACATCGTCGTGCAGCAGCGTCGCGGTGTGGACGAATTCGATGAAGGCCGCCGCCTCGACGTGCGGCGGACCGCTCCCGCCGCAGGCCCTGCCGGCGAGCACCACGAGGAGCGGCCGCAGGCGCTTGCCGCCCCCAGAGATGATGTGCTCGGCGACCCGGTCGACGAGCGGCACCGAGCTCTTCAGGCGCGAGCGGATCACCTCGTCGACCGACGCCAGATCGTTCCGGACGAGCGCGCGGATATCATCGAGCGTCATGGCGGTCGGTTGTCGCTGGGCTCTCATTTGGTCGCGCACGGAAGGGTAGCGGAGATTGCCCCGAAAGTGGGGACGCGGCGCGGGTAAGTCCAGGCAGCACCTGAGGAATCATCGGTTTGACCCATCCTCCCCCGGTGAGTAGAATGCGCGGCCTTTCGCGCATCCGGGCGCGGTCCCTCAAGTTCAGGAACTTCACGATGTACGCGGTCATCGCCACGGGCGGCAAGCAGTATCGGGTGAGCAAAGACGCCGTGCTGCGCATTGAGAGGCTCGACGGCGAGCCCGGCGCCAGCGTGGAGTTCGCCGATGTGCGGCTCGTCGGGGAGGGCGCTCAGGTGAAGATCGGTACGCCGCGGGTCGCGGGCGGCAAGGTGACGGCCACGATCCTGCGGCACGGCAAGGGCACCAAGGTATCGATCGTGAAGTTCCGCCGGCGCAAGCATTATCTGCGCCAGAAGGGCCACCGGCAGATGTTCACCGAGGTCAAGGTGACTGACATCACGGCCGGCTGATCGGGTGGTTTGACGGAGGTTTCGGCAGACATGGCACACAAAAAGGCGGGCGGCAGTACCAAGAACGGTCGCGACTCCCACTCCAAGCGCCTCGGCGTCAAGCGATTCGGCGGGGAGCACGTGTTGGCGGGCAATATTCTAGTGCGCCAGCGCGGCACGCCGATGCGCGCCGGAGAGAATGTAGGCGTCGGTACCGATCATACACTGTATGCCAAGGTGGGCGGTCGCGTCGTATTCAAGAAGAAAGGCCCCGAGCAGCGGCTCTACGTGAACGTGGTGCCGGAGACGGCCTGATCGCGCCGCGCCGGCGCGCGCGGATCATGAAATTCGTCGACGAAGCGCGGCTCAAAGTTCAGGCCGGACGCGGCGGACGGGGCAGCGTCAGCTTCCGCAGAGAGAAGTTCGTGCCCTTCGGTGGCCCCGACGGCGGCGACGGCGGCAACGGCGGCAGCGTCTACTTGAAGACCCTGGCCGGCATCAACACCCTGGCCGACTTTCGCATCGAGCGCACGCTCAAGGCCGAATCCGGACAGGGCGGCGCCGGCCGGGACTGTTCCGGCGCGGGCGGGCGCGACCTCTATGTCTCTGTTCCCGTTGGCACCGTGGTGCGCGATGCCGACACCGGCGAGGAGCTGGGAGACCTCGCGCGCGTGGGCGAGGTCCTGCTCGTCGCGCGGGGTGGCAAGGGCGGCTGGGGCAACACTCGCTTCAAATCGAGCACCAACCGCGCGCCGCGCCAGTTCGGCCCGGGACTGCCGGGCGAGAAGCGCATGCTCGAGCTCGAGCTCAGAGTGATCGCGGACGTGGGTCTCCTCGGGCTGCCGAACGCGGGCAAGTCGACGCTCATCCGTGCGGTCTCCGCGGCACGGCCGAAGGTGGCCGATTACCCCTTCACCACGCTCCATCCGCACCTCGGCGTGGTCGCCGTCGGCGAGCACCGCAGCTTTGTCATGGCCGACATTCCGGGTCTCATCGAGGGCGCGGCCGAAGGGGTGGGTCTCGGCATCCGCTTCCTGCGGCATCTGCAGCGCACGCGCCTGCTCCTGCACCTGATCGACATCGCGCCGCTCGATCCGGCCGCGGATCCGGTTGCGGCGGCGCGCGACATCGTCGCGGAGCTCAAGAAGTTCAGCAAGGAGCTCGCTGCCAAGCCGCGCTGGCTGGTGCTCAACAAGCGCGATCTGCTGCCGCCCGAGGAGGCCGAGCAGCGCGCCAAGGAGATCGTGCGGCGACTGCGCTTCCGCGGAAGGCATTTCCTGATTTCGGCGGCGACGGGCGAGGGGACGCGCGAACTCGCCGCGGCCGCCATGAGCTTTCTCGAGTCGCGCGCGCGCGCGCCGGCGAAGGAAGCGGCGCGAGGCGCGGAGGAGAGGCCGGCCGCTTTGCCGCGGTGAGTGCCGCTGCCCCGCGCGCGGGACGGAACCGAGGACGGGCGCTAGGACATCGCGCGGACGCGCGCCGCCAGCCGACTCTTGTGCCGCGAGGCCTTGTTGCGGTGGATGATCTGTTTGTTGACGAGCGTGTCGATGACCGGCACGGCCTCGCGGTAACTCGCCTGTGCAGATTCCTTGTTGCCCGCCGCCACGGCGGCGGTGACCTGACGGATCGCCGTGCGCATGCGCGAGCGCAGCGCGATGTTGCGCGCCCGGTGCTTCTCGGCCTGGCGAGCCGCTTTTTCCGCCGATTTGGTGTTGGCCACGAAACTCTCCGAAGGGCGCACGGGCCCGAAAAAAGGCGCGGTAGTGTGCGGAGCGGTCGCCGGGAAGTCAACGCCGCGGACACGGCGCGGGCTCCGCCGCCTGCGGCCATGGTAATGCGCAATGAGCCTCCCCTACGGCGGGGAGCCTCGCGCGTGGGCGGAATTCCCTATAATTCCCCGTTTTGCCGGCCGGATGCCGCCGGGGACCGGATCCCAAGCTCATGAGGCTCATTCGTGGATTGGTCAACCTGCGGGAAATCGAGCGCGGGAGCGTCGTGACGGTCGGCACGTACGACGGCATCCACCTCGGACACCAGGTGCTGCTCGCGCGGATGGCTCTGCACGGTGCGCGGCTCGGGCGCCCGACGATGATGGTCACCTTCGAGCCGATGCCGCGGGAGCATCTCGCCCCGTACGACCCGCCGCCCAGGCTCACCTCCTGGCGCGAGCGCTGGCGGATCCTGAGCCGCATGCAGCTCGAGTACCTGTTCCTGCTGCCTTTCGGGGAGCGCGTGCGGAGCTTGTCGGGTGAGGAGTTCGCTCAGCTGCTGTTCTCCGAGCTGCGCGCGCCGATGGTCGTCGTCGGCCACGACTTCCGCTTCGGCCGCAACGGCGAGGCGACCGCGGGCCTGCTCGAGGAGGTCGGATCGCGGCTCGGGTGCCAGGTGGACGTGGTGGCCCCGGTCAGACTCGATGGAGTCCGCGTGAGCAGCAGCGGGATCCGCGCGGCGCTCGCGCGCGGGGACCTGCGCCAGGCGGAGCGCTGGCTCGGTCGGCCCTACGCGATGAGCGGCCGCGTCGTGGAAGGCCGGCGGCTCGGGCGCACGCTCGGATTCGCCACGGCGAACCTGCGGCTCGAGCGTCGCAAGCCCGCATTGAACGGCATCTTCGCGGTGCGCGTGCGCGGGGTGCGCGCTCAACCGGTTCCGGGGGTCGCGAGCCTCGGCACGCGACCGACTGTCGATGGGATCGAGCCGCTGCTCGAGGCGCATCTCTTTGATTTTGACGGCGACCTCTACGGACGGGAGATCGATGTGGAATTCGTGGCCAAGCTGCGCGATGAAGTGCGGTTCGACTCCTTGGGCGCGCTCACCGAGCAGATGCGGCGCGACGCGGCCGCGGCCCGCGCGGTCCTCAACACCTGAACACCGATGCGGATGACGCAGCCCGACTCATGACGAAGCTCGACTACAAGAACACGATCAACCTGCCGCAGACCGACTTTCCCATGAAGGCCGATCTCGCCCAGCGCGAGCCGGCGCGGCTTGCGGCCTGGCGGGCGATGGACCTGTACGGGAAGCTGCGCGAGCGCGGGGCCGGGCGGCCACGATTCCTGCTGCACGATGGGCCGCCGTACGCGAATGGGGTCATCCACTTGGGCCACGCGGTCAACAAGGTCCTGAAGGACGTGATCGTCAAGGCGCGCACGCTCGACGGTTTCGATTCCCCGTATGTGCCGGGCTGGGACTGTCACGGGTTGCCGATCGAGCAGCAGGTGGAGAAGAAGTACGGCCGTCCCGGTCACAAGCTCGATGCGCAGGCCTTTCGTGCCGCGTGCCGCGCCTATGCCACGGAGCAGATCGAGCTGCAGCGCGCGGATTTCGAGCGGCTCGGTGTGCTCGGAGACTGGGCCCGGCCGTACCTCACGATGGACCCGCGCTATGAGGCCCAGCAGATCCGCGCACTCGGACGCATCATCGCCGCCGGGCACGTCTATCGAGGCGTGAAGCCGGTGCATTGGTGCATGGAGTGCCGTTCGGCGCTCGCCGAGGCGGAGGTCGAGTACGAGGAGCGCAGCTCGCCTGCGATCGATGTCGGCTTCCAGGTGACGGAGAACCGCGAGCTCGAGCGGCGCGCGGGGCTCGTGCCCGGCGCGCTCGGCGCAGTGCCGGCCGAGATCGTCATCTGGACGACGACCCCGTGGACCTTGCCGGCGAACCAGGCGGTGGCGGTGCGCGACGCCTTCCGCTACCAGCTGCTCGAGGCCGGCGCAGGCGCTGGTGCGCGGCATCTGCTGATTGCCGCCGAGCTCGCCTGCGCGTGCCTTGCGCGATACGGACTTCCGCAGCGCGGGGTGCTCGCCGAGCTCGACGGCCGCGATCTGGAAGGCCTCAAGCTCCGTCATCCGTTCCTCGAGCGCACCCTACCCGTGGTGCTTGGGGATCATGTGACGCTCGATGCCGGCACCGGCGCCGTACATACCGCGCCCGGTCACGGTCACGAGGACTTCGTCGTGGGCCAGCGCTACGCATTGAGCGTAGCGAACCCCGTCGGGGATGACGGGCGCTTTTTGCCGGACACGGCGCTCGTCGCCGGACTCAAGGTCGAGGCGGCGAATCCCGTGATCGTCGAGGCGTTACGCGAGCGCGGCCGGCTCCTGCATCACGAGCCGCACCGGCACAGCTATCCGCACTGCTGGCGGCACAAGACGCCGGTGATCTTCCGCGCGACGCCCCAGTGGTTCATCAGCATGGAGCGCAAGGGGCTGCGCGAGCACGCGCTCAGGGACATCAAGACGGTTGAATGGACGCCCAAGTGGGGCGAGCAGCGCATCACCGGCATGATCGAGAACCGGCCCGACTGGTGCATCTCGCGGCAGCGGACCTGGGGCGTGCCGATCACGCTCTTCGTCGACAGCGCGGGCGAGCCGCATCCGCGCTCGCTCGAGCTCATCGAGACGGTGGCCGCGCGCGTCGAGCGCGAGGGGATCGATGGCTGGTTCGACCTCGATCCGGCCGAGCTGCTCGGCACGGACAGCGCGCGCTACCGCAAGCTCACCGACGTGATGGACGTGTGGGCGGACTCGGGTCTCTCGTTCGAGTGCGTCGGAACCCTGCGGCCCGATCTCGCCATGCCCGCGGACCTCTATCTCGAGGGCTCCGATCAGCACCGCGGCTGGTTTCACAGCTCGCTCCTCATGTCCGAGGCGCTCTACGAGCGGGCGCCCTATCGGGGTGTCCTCACCCACGGGTTCACCGTGGATGAGAAGGGACGCAAGATGTCGAAGTCCTTAGGCAACGTGATCGCGCCACAGCGGGTGGTCGACACGTTCGGGGCGGACGTGCTCAGGCTGTGGGTGGCGGCGACGGACTATGCCAACGAGATGAGCGTCTCCGATGGGCTTCTCAAGCGTATCGCCGAGTCGTACCGGAAGCTGCGCAATACCGCGCGGTTCCTGCTCGGCAATCTCCACGGCTTCGATCCGCGCACCGACGCCGTGCATCCCGCGCAGATGGTGGCGCTCGACCGTTGGGCGCTCGCCCGCACGCGCGCGCTCCAGTCCGAGCTCATCGAGGCCTACCGCGACTACGCCTTTCATTTGGTCTACCACAAGGTGCACAACTTCTGCATCGTCGACTTGAGCAGCTTCTATCTCGATGTGGTGCGCGATCGACTCTACACAACGCCCGCCCGGAGCCTCGCGCGCCGCTCCGCGCAGACTGCGCTCCTTGAGATCGCCGAGAGCATGGTGCGCTGGCTCGCGCCGATTCTCTCGTTCACCTCCGAGGAGATCTGGGAACTGCTGCCGGGCGCGCGGGCGGAATCGGTGTTTCTCGCGACCTGGCACGAGGTGGCCGAGAGCGGCACGCACGCGGTCGACTGGGATGCACTCATCGGGCTGCGCCGCGACGTATTGCGCGAGCTCGAGAAGCTGCGTGATGAGGGCGCCATCGGCGGCCCGCTCGATGCGGAGGTTGACGTGTACTGCGTGCCGGGGGAGTACCCGCGCTTGAACGCGCTCGGGGACGAGCTGCGGTTCTTCCTGATCACCTCGGCGGCGCGGGTCCATCAGGTATCCTCGCCGCCGTCATGGGCCGTGTCCGCGACCGAGGGGGCACGCGAGGGCGTGTGGATCGCCGCCAAGGCAACCGACGCCGAGAAGTGCGTACGCTGCTGGCAGCGGCTACCGGACGTGGGCTCGCACCCCGACCACCCCGAGCTCTGCGGCCGCTGCGTGCTCAACCTCGCCGGTGCCGGCGAACAGAGGAGATTTGCGTGACGGAATCACCGCAGACCGTCGAGAACGCCGCACCGGGGGCAGCAATCGCGCGCAGGGCGCGCGGATGGCGCTGGCTGCCGGTTGCGGCCGTCGTAATCGTCATCGATCAGCTCTCGAAGGCGTGGATGGTGCGACACTTCCGCTACGCCGAGGATGTGGTCGTGCTGCCCGTGCTCAACATCACCCTGCGCTTCAACAATGGTGCCGCCTTCAGCATGCTCGCGGATGCCTCGGGGTGGCAGCGCTGGCTCTTCACCGGCCTTGCGATCGCGGTGGGCGGTGCCATTCTCGTTTGGCTCTACCGGCTCGATGCGCGCGCCGAGCGGCTGCTCTCCGTGAGCCTCGCGCTCATCCTGGCCGGTGCGATCGGCAACCTGATCGACCGAGTGCGTCTCGGTCACGTCGTTGATTTCATCGACTTCCACTGGAAGGATGTGCACTTCCCGGCATTCAACGTCGCCGATTCGGCGATCACGATCGGGGCCGCACTCATGCTTCTCGAGGCCTGGATCGGGGGGCGCAACAGGAGCAGGTGATGCAGATACTTCTCGCCAATCCGCGCGGCTTCTGCGCCGGTGTCGATCGTGCGATCGACATCGTCGAGCGGGCGATCGAGCTCTTCGGCGCCCCGATCCACGTGCGCCATGAGGTGGTGCACAACCGCTACGTCGTCGACCGCCTGCGTGCACTCGGTGCAGTGTTCGTCGAGGAGCTCGAGGAGGTCCCCGACGGAGCGACGGTCATCTTCTCGGCGCACGGGGTCTCGAGCGAGGTCGAGCGCACTGCGCGCGAGCGCGGGCTCAACGTGTTCGATGCGACCTGTCCGCTCGTGACGAAGGTGCACATGGAAGTGCAGCGCTACGCGCGCGAGGGCCGCGATGTCATCCTGATCGGGCACAGCGGGCACCCGGAGGTGGAGGGCACCCTCGGTCGGTTCGACACCCGCTTCGGTGGCCGGATGTACCTGGTGCAGAGCGCCGCGGACGCGCGGCGCCTGACGGTGCGGGATCCCTCGAGCCTCGCCTTTGTCACCCAGACGACACTCTCCATGGACGACACCGCCGAGATCGTCGCGGTGCTGCGCGAGCGCTTCTCTGCGCTCGCAACGCCGCGCAAGGAGGACATCTGCTACGCCACGCAGAATCGGCAGGATGCCGTGAAGACGCTGCTCGAGCGCTGCGAGGCGTTGATCGTCGTTGGATCGCGCACGAGCTCGAACTCCAATCGGCTGCGCGAGCTCGCCGAGCGCAGCGGTGTGCCCGGCTACTTGGTCGACGGACCCGATGAGATGCACCGCGACTGGGTCGAGGGCAAGAAGGTGGTCGGGGTCACCGCCGGGGCATCGGCGCCCGAGGTGATCGTGCAACAGGTGGTCGAGCGGCTGCGCTCCTGGGGCGGGCAGACGACCGAGGAGGTCACGGGGCGCGAGGAGCGGGTGACCTTCGCCCTGCCGCGAGAGCTGCGGCGCAAGGCGGCGGACGCGGGAGCCGACGCCAAGGGGGACTGAACATAGGCCACCTGCGCGAAAAGGCCGCCCGGGCACGCGGGGTGCCGACGTTGATGCGGCTCTTTTGAGGCCTCTCGGAGCCCTTGATATAGTTGATTCCCATGGAACCGCACTCGGCAAAGATCGACGCGCAGGCGCTCTCGGCGCAGCGCCTGGCCGATTGCGGCATCCGCCCAACGGCACAGCGGCTGCAGATCGCGGCACTCCTGCTCTGCGCCCCCCAGCACCTCTCGGCCGAGCAGATCCTGGCGAGCCTGCGTGGCGGTGGGGTGCGCGTGTCCAAGGCGACCGTCTATAACACCCTCAATTTGTTCGCCGCGCGCGGACTCATCAAGCAGCTGTGCGTGGACGGCGCGCGGGCGTGGTTCGACTCGAATATCGCCGCCCACTACCACTTCCACGATGTGGAGAGCGGCCGGCTGATCGATGTGCCGGTGCCGGAAGTGGAGTTCAGCCGCCTTCCCGCGCCGCCGGCGGGCATGGAGATGGCGGGCATCGATCTCGTGATCCGGCTGCGCAAGAAGCCCGCTCAGGGGCCGATGCGCTAGAATCCGCGCCTCGCCCTACCTTCCTGTCCCACGGTGCCGGCTTAGCTCAGCTGGTAGAGCACATCATTCGTAATGATGGGGTCGGGGGTTCGATTCCCTCAGCCGGCACCATGAACCGTCGGCGCCACGGAGCCTTGCGGCGGCGGTGACGGTGCTGCTACGGCGAGCACAGGCACGTCCAGAGAAGCGAGGATCGAAGGCCGGAGCCGACGAGGCACGGCACGCACCTCCAGGCAGACCGAGAAGATTCGACCGGAGCTGACCGATCGAGTTCACCCCGGCAGTGTAGACTGCGAGCCGCACTCACGGAGCAGAGGCGAGCCGTGGATCCAAAGCTCATTACTCCTTTACTGATGGCGGCCCTGGTGATCTGGGGCGTCTATCGGCGCATGCGACGCAACATCGGGCGGCAGAGCGTGCAGGAGGGCCGCATGGTCTTCCGAATCGTGCTGTTTCTCCTGTTTAGTGGATTTGCGGCGTTCATCACGTATCGCAACCTCGAAGCGCTCGGCGCGCTCGCTGCCGGCTTGGCGATCGGCGCGGCGCTCTCGGTTGTTGGGCTCAGGCACACACAATTCGAAATCACGCCCCAGGGCCGCTTCTATACCCCGCACACCTACATCGGCCTCATCGTGAGCGCGCTCTTCATCGGGCGCGTGCTCTATCGCATCGTCGTCATGTATTACCTGGGACAGGGTATGCAGGCCGGGCACGCCGCCTATCCCGGATATTCCGGATTTCCCGCGAGTCCCGGTACCGCAGGGAGCCCTAATTGGGCCGCGATCTATCAGCACAGCCCGCTCACGCTCGGAATCTTCGGCGTGCTGGCCGCCTACTACGTGATTTACAGCGCCGGCGTGCTTCTCAAGACACGCTCGCTCAGCGCACAGCCTCCCACGCAGAGCGCGATCGAGCGCAACTGACTCGCAGGCGGGGCTCGCTCCCGCGAGCGCTCGCTACCGCACCGTGTAGTTCCGGGCTTCGAGGCAGGCAGCCTCGGCGCGCAGGTAGCCCTCGTGTGCGGCGACACTGCTCGGCAGCCCAGCCGGTGGCGGCGGCGCGGCTGCAGGCGGTGGTGCACCGCTCACGGCCCCGCTTGCGGGTGGCGGACTCGGATTGGTGGCGGTCTGCCGTGCGGCCCACTGCCGGCACTCGGTGCGGTCGCGCGCCTGCTGCGCCTCGGACTGTCCGCCCTTCGGGTAAGCGAAGAGCTCGTTGGTCATCGGGGCCGCATCGGCCGCCGCGCCCGCCGGCACGCCGTTGAATCCCTGCGGAGGGCTCACCTGCTCGTACTGATCCGCGTCCCCGTCCCAGACGTAGTACGCATCGTCACCGTAGTAGTACGGGATACCGTCCCACCAGAAGCTCGTGTAGTACCAGGGCAGCACCGGGAGGAACAGACCGAGACCCCACCAGCCGGGACCCCACCACCCCCAACCGCCTCCCCAGCCGCCGCCGCGCCAGCCATACCCACCGTATCCGCCGCGGCCGTAGTAGCCGCGGCCATAGTAGCCACGACCACCAAAGCCGCGACCGGCGTAGTGCGCACCGCCGCCGAAGCCGCCACGCATGCCGCCCCCGTGAAAGCCGCCACCGCCGCCGCCGCCGTGTCCGGCTGCTCCCGCGGTGCCCGCGACTGCGAGCGCGAACGCGAAAAGAACCGTTACAAGCCGCCATCTGCGGAAGAAGTCTGGAGTTGACATAGTGAGAACCTCCGTCAGTCGCGCTCGCGCGAGGGTCACGCCTGTTGGACTCTCCGGACGGTGCGACCGTTCCGGCCACGGTCGATTATCCGCCAAATCGCTAGAAGGCCACGAGTGCCGCCTTGGCGGCCGCTTCGTCCTGCGGCGGCGCACCGCCGCTGCAGCCGACGGCGCCGATCACGTGATCATCGCGCAGGATCGGCACCGCGCCCTGCGCCGGCACGATCCGGTTGCCCACCGAGGCATTCACGCTTGTGAAGAATGGCGAGGCCGCCATTGCGCCGAACTCGCCGCTCGGGCGACCGAAGAGGGCCGAGGCGAGCGCCTTGCCTTCGGCGAGAGACCCCGTGAGGAACGGCGCATTGTCCATGCGCACGAAAGCAATGAGATCCCCGTGCACATCGAGTACGGCACAGCTCAACGCGATGCCCGCGTCGCGCGCGCTCGTGATCGCGGCGGCGAGTCCCTTGAGCGCTTGTGCGAGCGAGGGGCGCGGCACCTCGGCGCCGCTCGGGGGTGGCGCAGTGCGCGGTGTGCCTGCGCTTGAGGGCCCCTGTGCGCTCGGCTGCGCGCTCGCGACGAGGGCAACCGCCAGCGTGGTTGAGAAGAGGGCCGCGGTATTGAAGCGCTTCATCTCGTGCCTCCCGAGTTCGACATTGCCGTAGCCCAATGTTAAACAATCCCGATGGATCACGCCCTGTGGCGGCCGTCCGCCGCACAGATCGCCGATGCGAACCTCACGCACTTCATGCGCGGTGTGAACGCGCGCCACGGCGGGCGCCTCGAGGACTTCGATGCGCTCTACGCCTGGTCGGTCGAGCAGCCGCAGCAGTTCTGGGGCGAGTTCGCGCGCTTTGCCGGCGTGCACGCGCAGTGGGGCGAGGGCCCGGTGCTCGAGCATTCCGAGCGCATGCCGGGAGCGCGGTTCTTCCCGCTCGCGCGGCTCAGCTTCGCCGAGAATCTCCTGCGCTACGCGGACGACCAGCCGGCGCTCCTCTTTCGCAACGAGCGCGGCGCGCGCCGTGCGCTCTCCTACCGGGAGCTCAACGCCGAGGTTGCGCGCATCGCCCACGGGTTCAAGCACTTCGGCGTCGCGCCGGGCGATCGCGTGGCGGGATTTCTCCCGAATCTGCCGGAGGCGATCATCGCGATGCTCGCCGCGGCGAGCCTGGGCGCGATCTGGAGCTCGTGCTCGCCGGATTTCGGTGCGCGCGCCCTCCTCGACCGCTTCGGCCAGATCGCCCCGAAGCTCCTCATCACCGCAGACGGCTACTACTACGGCGGCAAGGCGCTCGAGTCGCTCCCGCTCATCGCAGCGGCGCACGCGCAGCTCCCGAGCGTCGAGCGCATCGTCGTGGTGCCCTACCTCGATGCGGCGCCGCGGCTCGAGCGCCTCGGTGCCGCAGCGGCGCGCGCCACCGACTGGAGAGCGCTCGGCGCGCACGCGCTGCCGCTGCGTTGCGCGACGCTACCGTTCGACCATCCCCTTTACATTCTTTACTCCTCGGGCACCACCGGGGCGCCGAAGTGCATCGTGCACGGGGCTGGCGGCACGCTCTTGCAGCACCAGAAGGAGCATCTGCTGCACACGGACCTGCGGCGCGGGGATCGAATCTTCTACTACACCACCTGCGGCTGGATGATGTGGAACTGGCTCGCGAGCGCGCTCGCGACCGGTGCGACGCTCGTGCTCTACGACGGGAGCCCGCTTCATCCGGATCCCGGTGCGCTCTGGCGCATGGCGCAGCAAGAGCGCATCACGATCTTCGGCACGAGCGCGAAATACCTTGCGCAGCTCGAGAAGGAGACGTACGAGCCTCGCCGCAGCGTCGATCTCACCTCGCTTCGCACGCTGCTGTCGACCGGCTCACCGCTCCTGCCCGACAGCTTCGACTTCGTCTACCGCGCGGTGAAATCCGATCTCCTGCTCGCATCGATCTCAGGGGGCACCGACATCGTCTCCTGCTTCGCCCTCGGTTGCCCCATCCGCCCGGTGTATCGCGGGGAACTGCAGTGCCGCGGATTGGGCATGCGAGTGGAGGTGTTCGACGAGGCGGCTCGCGCGCTACGCGGGGAGCGCGGCGAGCTCGTGTGCACGGCACCCTTTCCGTCGATGCCGATCGGATTCTGGAACGATCCGGACGGAGCGAAGTACCGCGCAGCGTACTTCGAGCGCTTCCCCGGTGTGTGGCATCACGGGGATTACGCGGAGCTCACCGCGCACGACGGGCTCGTGATCTACGGGCGTTCCGATGCCGTGCTCAACCCGGGCGGCGTGCGCATCGGCACCGCGGAGCTCTATGCCGCGGTGGAGGGGATGAGCGAGATCGAGGAGGCGCTCGCGGTGGGACAGGACTGGCACGGCGATACGCGCATCGTGCTGTTCGTGCGCCTGCGGCCCGGCGTCGAGCTCGATGAGTCGCTTCGCCGCCGCATTCGCGAGACCATCCGCGCGCAGACCTCGCCGCGACACGTGCCGGCGCGCATCATCGCCGCGCCCGACCTGCCGCGCACGCGCTCGGGAAAGCTCACCGAGCTCGCCGTCCGCAATGTCATCCATGGCCGTCCGGTCGGGAACGTCGATGCGCTCGCAAATCCCCAGGCGCTCGAGTACTTTCGCGATCTGCCGGAGCTCAGAGGCTAGATCGAGGAGAAGCGTGCCATGCTCGTGGAGCCTGCGAACGAGAGTGAAGGCCTGGTTCTGAAGTTCTTCGCCACCCTCGGGGCGGGCGACCTCGAGGGCGTGCGCGAGCTGCTGCACGAGGAGGCGACGTGGACGCCTCAGGTGCGCGCCGTCCCGGGCGCCGGAGTCCACCGCGGCAAGCGCGGCATCGTCGATGAGTTCCTCGCGCCCGTGCGCGGCCTGTTCCGTCAGGGCGACCCCAAGGTCATCATCGATTCGCTCGCCTCCAAGGGCGGTCTCGTATTCGCCGAGTCCCACAGCGACGGCTGCCTCGCCGATGGGCGCCCGTACGAGAATCTCTATGCGTGGGCAGTGGAGGTGCGCGACCGCAAGATCTACGCGGTGCGCGAGTACTTCGACAGCCACTACGTGATGGGTCTGTTCGCGCGCTGACGGCGGCTGCGCTTCGCCGCGGCGCGCCGCGCGCGCATCGTCTCAGGCGTTGAACGGCAGCCGCAGGCCCGGGCGCGGCCAGCGGCACTTGAACAGCTGCCCGCTGCTCGAGCAGGTCACCCACGCATCGCGCATGTCGGGGCCTCCGAAGCAGATATTGGTCGTCACCGGATCCGGGAAGGCGACGTGCTCGAACGCGCCGCTCGGAGCGAACACGGTAATCCCGCCGTTCCACAGCGTCGCGACACAGATGCGCCCGTCGGCCTCGACGGCGAGGCTGTCGAGCCACTGAAAGCCGGGGAGCGTCGCAACCACCCGCCCGGCCGCGATGGAGGTGGGCGGGGCGAGCTCGCCCGGGCGCGGCACGTCGAACTCGTAGAGCCGCCCGACCATGCAGTCCGCCATGTAGAGCTTGCGCTCATCCGGGGAGAGCCCGATGCCGTTCGGAGAGATGAGCGCGCTCCGCGAGCGGCTGATGCGCGATCCATCGGGGCGTGCGTAGTAGATCGCACCGAGGCGGCGATTCTCCCCGTCGCTGTATCCGAGGCAGGTGAACCAGAACCCTCCGGTGCGATCGAAGACGATGTCGTTCGGACTGTTGAGCGGCTTGCCCTCGCAGTCTGCGTAGAGCGTCGTGAACGCGCCGCTTGCGAGATCGACGCGCTGAATGGAGCCGCCGGCATAGTGCGCCGGCGGCCCTGCGGGCAGGCTCGTCTCGCCCCGCTCCCACTCCCATGCGCCGCCGTTGTTGCAGACGTAGACCGCGCCATCGGGACCGATCGCCGCACCGTTCGGGCCGCCGCCCAAGCTCGCGATCGTGTGGCGCCGCCCATCGGGGGTTACCCGCGTGAGCGTGCCGCGGCGGATCTCGACGAGCACGACGGAGCCGTCGGCCATTGCGATGGGGCCTTCGGGGAATTGCAATCCCGATGCGACGCGCGTCATCGGGACGGAGCTTGCGATTGCGATCATAACGAAGGCGCGACGGCGGGCGCGGTAGCGCGTCCGGCGCTGCGTTGCAGGGTTCCGAGGGCGATCATGCAGGCGCAGAAGATGGCCGGGCACACGGCCATCACCGCGAAGGTGTGCTGCAGCGGCAGGCGCGAGGAGAGTATGAAGCCGCCGATGATCGGGCCGGCCACCGATCCGATCTTGCCCATAGAGGAGGCGCAGCCGGTGCCGAGCGCGCGGTGGGCGGTTGGATAGAAGATGCCGGTGATGCTGGTGATGCCGAAGTGGCTGCCCGCCAAAAATACGCTGAGCGTGATCAGCAGCACGATGAACACCGGCTGGGTCACATGCGCGAAGCCCGCGAGCAGGAGCAGCGGCACCGCGATCGCGGGAAAGACGGCGATGCTCCCGACGCCCACCCGGTCGGTAAAGCGCATGAGTGCGAGCCCGCCCAAGGAGCCCGCGATGGAGTTGCTCGAGGTCACCCATGCGGCGGCGTCGCGGCTGAAGCCGAGACCCTCGTAGACGATCGGTCCCCAGTTAGTGAGGAAGAATGTCGTCATGGAGCTCACCAGGTAGGCGGCCCACAGGAGCGGCGTGATACGCCGGAGCTGGCCGGAGAACAGCGCCGCGACGTGCAGCACTCCACCCTCGGAGCGCCCCTCGTCGGTGAGCACGAAGTGGGCGTTGCGCGGCACCGCGCGCTCGGGGGCGAGACGGCGCACGGCGCGCGCGAGCAGATCGGGTCGCCTGCCGCTCGTGGCGAGAAAACGCAGCGACTCGGGCAGCGCCCGCAGGAGAACGAGCGTGGCAACGAGCGTGGCGGCGCCGCCGAAGCCGAACACCGAGAGATAGCCGAAACGCGGAATGAGCACGACGCTCAACGGCCCCGCGGCGCTCACGCCGATCCCGTAGCCGAGCATGATCAGCGTCACGATCGTCGCGCGGTAGCGCGTGGCGGCGTACTCGGTGCCGAGCGCCCAGATGAGCGGGATCGCCCCGCCCAAGGCGATGCCGTTCACGAACCGCAGCGCCATGAACTGCCAGTAATTGGTCGCGAGCGAGAGTGCGAGGGTGAGAATTCCGAAGCTCGCCGTCGCGAGCAGGATCGCTCCCCGCCGCCCGATCCGATCGCCGATCGGACCGAAGAGAAATCCGCCGCACAGCGTTCCCAAGTTCGCGGCGCTGAAGAGGTAGCTCAGCATCACCTTGTCGAGGTGGTACGCCGGGGCGAGGTAAGGCCCCGCGAACGCAATGACGTTATTGTCGTAGCCGTCGAAGAACATCACGAGCGCGCAGGCGAGCACCACCCGCGCGGCGTACCAGCCGAGCGGGCGGGACTCGATGATCGCCGCCACGTCGATCGTCGGGGTGCTCTCGTCTGCTTTCATTTTGCACCGGGCTCGACTAACGTTGCGCAAAATGCGGCCCGTCAGCAAGCAACATAGCATCGATCGGCCGCAACGTGGGGTGGTAGGACGATGAGCGTTCCGTCGGCAACGGCCGCGGCGCACACCTGGGGCGTGAGCTCGCGCGCATATCAGGTTGCGCTCGTCACGCTCCTCAGCGTCAATTTCGGGATCGTCTTCTTCGACCGCAATGCGCTCGGGTTCCTGATGCCGTTCGTGCAGCCGCAGCTGCACTTGAGCAACACCGAGGTGGGACTCTTCGCGAGCGCACTGTCGCTCACATGGGCGTGCGCGGCATTCGGGATCGGGTTCGTCTCGGACCGCACGGGAAGCCGCAAGGGCCTGCTCGTCATCACGACGCTCGTGTTCTCCGCCTGCTCGTTCCTATCGGGACTCGCATGGTCGTTCGCGGTGCTGCTCGGCGCGCGGCTGCTGATGGGTGCGGCCGAGGGCGGCATCATGCCGATCAGTCAGGCCATCATCGCGGCGGAGGTGCGCCCGGGGCTGCGCGGCCTTGCGATGGGCGTGACTCAGAACTTCGGCTCGAATCTCTTGGGCTCCTTCGTGGCCCCGGTGGTGCTCACCGCGTTTGCGGCCACGCACGGCTGGCGCCACGCCTTCTATCTCGCGGGCATCCCCGGGCTGCTCATGGCGGTGCTCATCTGGCGCTTCCTCAAGGAGCCGCAGGATGAGGCGGCGCCGCCCGCGCCGCGCGCGGTCGAGCACCCGGTTGCGGCCGCCGCGGGAAAACCGAGCGTGCGGGCCGCGCTCGCCGAGCGCAACGTCGTCATCTGCATGCTGATGGCGATTCTGCTGGTCTCCTACCTGGTCGTTTGCTGGCAGTTCATGCCGCTCTTTCTCACGCGCGTGCGCCACTACGACACGGGCACGGAAAGCTGGCTCATGGGCACGCTCGGCATCTCGGCGACCGTGGGCGCGTTCCTCGTCTCCGGATTGTCCGACCGGATCGGGCGGCGCCCGCTCATGATCGCCATGCCGCTCATCGGCGTAGTGCTGCCGCTCGGGGCGCTCTTCTTCACGGGCTCGGTGTGGCTGCTCGCGGCGCTTTTCTTCGTCGGCTGGGGCTTGAACGGAGTCTTTCCGCTGTTCATGGCAACCGTGCCCTCCGAGAGCGTCGATCCGCACCTGCGCGCGACGGTGCTCGGGCTTTGCATGGGTACGGGGGAAGTATTGGGCGGGGTCGCCTCGCCCTTTTTCGCCGGGTACGCCGCCGACCGCGTGGGGCTCGCAGCGCCGGTGTGGATGATGCTTGCGTTCGCGGTCGGCGGATTCCTGCTCGCGCTCGGGATCCGCGAGACTGCCCCGCGGGCGCTCGCCCGGCGCGCAGCGACCGCGGCCCACTGATTTCGCGAGCGCGCAACCGCTGAAGGGCGCCGGTGACCGAACTCAGGCGCACGCTCGCGCGGGGGACGCAAGTCGCTAAGCGAAGTACACCGTCTTCGTCTCGAAGTACGGATCGAGGCCCTCGATTCCGCCCTCGCGGCCTTGCCCCGACTGCTTGAAGCCGCCGAACGGCATCTTCGGATCGACGATGAGGCCGTTCACGGTGACGCTACCGGAGCGCACGCGGCGTGCGACCTTGTAGCCTTCCTCGGCATCCTTCGTGTACACCGCGCCGTGCAGCCCGTAGATGGTGTCGTTCGCTTTGCGCACGGCATCCTCGGTGCCGCGGTAGCTGATGAACGAGACGACTGGACCGAAGATCTCCTCCTGGGCAATCGTCATGCGGCTGTCGACGCCCGAGAACACCGTGGGCTCGATGAAATAGCCGCGGTCCAGGCCCTTCGGCCGCCCGCCGCCCGTCACGAGCTGGGCGCCCTCCTCGCGTCCCTTGGCGATGTAGCCCTGCACGCGCTTCAACTGCCGCTCCATCGTGAGCGGTCCCATCTGTGTCTGCGGATCGAACGGGTCGCCCACCTTGGTGCCGCGCACTGCGCCCACGTAGGCATCGAGCACCTCCGCGGCGCGCGATTCCGGCACGAGCACGCGCGTAAGCGAGAAGCACACCTGGCCCGTGATCGGCATGGAATAGGGCACCAGACTCTGCAGCACTTGGCCCAAATCCGCATCCTCGAGCACGATGGCGGCGGACTTGCCGCCGAGCTCGAAGCTCCCGCGCGCAAGGCGCTGCGCGCAGACCTCTGCGATGTGCCGCCCGGCCGCGGTGCTGCCGGTGAAACTCACCTTCTCGATGCCGGGGTGGCGGATGAGATAGTCGCCCACTTCGCGCCCGGCGGGCAGCACGTTGAACACGCCCTTCGGCAGGCCCGCCGCCTCGATGCACTCGGCGAGAATGTGAGCATCGAGCGGTGTCTCGGGCGCCGGTTTCGAGACGACGGTGCAGCCCGCGGCGAGCGCCGCCGCCGCCTTGTAGCAGAGCAGGACGAGCGGGGCGTTCCACGGCGTGATCGCCGCGACCACGCCCACGGGCTCCTTCACCACGCGCACGCGCCCGCCGTCATCGCGATGGCGCTCATCGACGAGCGGATAGGACTCGATGAGCTTGCCGTAGTACTCGAAGAGGAGCGGCGCCTGCCCGACGGCGTATTGGGTGAGTCCGATCGGCGCACCGACCTGCGCCGTCCAGACATCGGCGAGCAGCGGCAGCTTGGTGCGCAGTTGCTCGGCGACCTTGATCAGATACGCGCCGCGCTCCGCGGCGCTCATGCGCGGCCACGGGCCCTCGTCGAAGGCCGTACGCGCGGCCGCGATCGCACGGTCCATGTCGCGTTCCGATGCCTCGGGCACCGTGATCAGCACCTCCTCGGTCACCGGGGAGATCACCGGCAGCGTGCGCTCGGACTGTGCCTTCACCCACTCACCGCCGATGAACAGCGACTGAGGCGACTTGATCGCCGCTTTGGCGGCCGTCCATTGATTTGAAGCCATGAAACCTCCCGGGCTCGGCCCGATGGGTGAGGGACTGTAGACGCACTGCGCGTGCGGCGGCAAGCGTCCCCGACCGCGGGCGCTCGCGGCCTCGGGGCGGTGCACTCGGCGCGGAGGGAGCGCTGCGCTATATTGAGCGAGAACGCGCGGGTGCACGCCCGCGTGCGGTGGTGCGGGTTCGCGGGGGCGGCTATGCAGGGGGCAGTGTCGGGCGACATACCGGGCGGGGCGCTGCGGCGTCGCTGGTCGACGGGCGATGTCCGCCCGAAGGACGCGCTCGCCTACTGGCGCGATTCGGTGTGCGAGGCGATCCTCGAGCTCGGCATCGACTGTCCGGTCGGCGAGCGCTTCGAGGGGCATCTCGAGCAGTGCGCGCTCGGCGCGGCGACGCTCAACTTTCTCGAGGTGACGGCGCAGCGCGTCGAGCGCACGCCGTTCGCCGTCGGGCGCGGCGCGAAGCGCTTCTTCCACCTGCTACATCTGCGCACCGGGCAGTGCGAGCTCGAGCAGGGTGGGCGTGTGACGCTGCTGCATGCGGGCGACGGCGTGCTGCTCGACAGCACCGCCGCGCATGCCGTGCGCTGTCCGGTGCCCACCCAGAGTCTCATCGTGCAGTTCTCTCAGGAGTGGCTGCGCGGCTGGATCCCGCAACCCGAGCGCGCCGTGGGCCAGGCGCTGCGTCCCCAGAAGGGCTGGACGCTCGCGCTCTCCGCAGCGCTCGGGAGCCTGCGTCCCGAGACTCTCCAGACGCTAAGTCTGCCCTCCGGGATGGTCGCCGAGCAGTTGGCCGCGCTGCTCGCGCTCGCGATCGGCCGCGCGCCGCCGCCGCGCTCGCGCCGCGACGAGCTCTGCGTCGCGATCGAGCGCACGCTGAAGGACCGCTATCACGAGGTCGGGCTCGCGCCCGCCACGGTCGCGGCCGCGCACGGGATCTCCAAGCGCTATCTGCACTTTCTGTTTGCCGCCCGGGGCGCGACGTTCGGCGGAACACTGCTCGGGGTACGGCTCGCGCGCGCGCGGCAGCTCCTCGCCGATGAGCGCTTCGCGCGCGTGCCGATCGGGGAGGTCGCCGCACGCTGCGGTTTTGCCGAGCCGAGCCATTTCGCGCGCTGCTTCCGCACGCGCTACGGCGCCGCTCCGGGCTCCTACCGCGCGCATCTGCGCGGCCAGGCATCTGCGATTACACTCTGGGGCGCGCGCAGCGAGGAGGGCACCCGTAACCTGGCGCGCCGCGACGATCAACCGGAAGGAATGGCTTCGTGAAGCGCAGCGAGCAGCGGATCCTCACCACCCACGTCGGCAGCTTCCCTCGTCCCCAAGAGCTCACGGAGCTGTCGACCTGGCTCAAGGGGCCACCGCAGGATCCGCTCGAGTACGAGCGCCGTGCCCGGCGCGCGGTGGCCGAGGTGGTGCGCAAGCAGGCCGAGATCGGTCTCGACGTCGTGAACGACGGGGAGTACGGCAAGGAAAGCTGGTCGAATTATGTCTTGCGGCGCATGAGCGGGTTCGAGGTGCGCACCGATGACATTCGCCCCGTCGTCTGGCTCGGCCGCGACCTCGAGCGCTTTCCCGAATCGATCGCTCAGGACTTTCCGCAGCTCATGGGCGGCGTCGCGACCGAGCATTGCGTCGGCCCGATCCGCTATACCGACCGGCATCCGATCGACATCGCCATCGAGCACCTCGAGGAGGCGCTCAAGCCCGTCAAGGTCGTCGAGGGCTTCATGACGGCCGTCGCGCCGGCGAGCGTGGCGTTCAACGGCGTCAACGATTTCTATCCGAGCGACCGCGAGTACGCGTTCGCCCTCGCGGAGGCGCTGCGCACGGAGTATCTCGCGATCCACGAGGCCGGGCTGCTCGTGCAGGTGGACGACGCCGTGCTCGCGAACATGTACGACGCGCTCGTACAGCAGAGTCCGCAGCGCTACCGCGAGTGGGCCGAGATCCGCGTCGCGGCGCTCAATCATGCGCTCCAGGGCATTCCCGAGGATCGGGTGCGCTATCACCTGTGCTTCGGCAGCTGGCACGTTCCGCACATCGCCGATGCGCCTCTCGAGGAGATCGTCGACCTCATTCTCGGCGTGAACGCCGGTGCCTATTCCATCGAGGCGGCCAATCCGCGTCACGAGCACGAGTGGCGGGTGTGGGAGCGGGTGAGGCTTCCCGCCGGGAAGATCCTGATCCCCGGGGTGATCACGCACCACACGGTGACCGTCGAGCATCCGCAGGTGGTCGCGGACCGCATCGTGCGCTACGCGCGCATCGTCGGGCGCGAGAACGTCATCGCCGGCGCGGACTGCGGGTTTGCGCAGACCGATACCATCATGCGGGTCCATCCGAAGGTGATGTGGGCGAAATTCGAATCGCTCGTCGAGGGTGCGCGTATCGCGACCCGCGAGCTCTGGGGCAGTTGAGGGCCGGCCGCGCACGGGCCGGCGAGCGAGGCACGCCATGGCGACGCAAGCGAAACTACCGAGCAGGCTCCATCACACGGCCTACGTGACGAAGGACCTCGAGGCGACACGCCGCTTCTACGAGGAGGTGATCGGGCTGCCGCTCGTTGCGACCTGGTGCGAGAGCGACGAGCTCTTCGGGGCGATGCGCACCTATTGCCACTGCTTCTTCGGGCTCGGCGACGGCGGCGCGCTCGCGTTCTTCCAGTTCGAGAAGCCCGAGGATCAGGCGTTGTTCGGTCCGCAGATGCCGGGGACCCCGTTTCATCACATCGCCCTCAAGGTCGACCGCGAGTCTCAGGAGGGCATCGAGCGGCGGCTCGCCGCCGCGGGCTACCAGCCCCCCGCGACCTATGTGCTCGAGCACGGCTACTGCCGCTCGGTCTACGTCACCGATCCAAACGGCATGATCTGCGAGTTCACGCTCGATCGCCCCGACACCGACCGGATCAACCGCGACCAGCGCGGGAAGGCTCACGCCGAGCTCAAGCGCTGGCTCGCGGGCGATCACCGCTCGAATAACACCTATCGGTAGAGCGTGGGTGTTGCGATAATGGTACGGGTCTGGCTCGCTTGCGCAACGCAGCACCGATTGCACTCCAGGTCGATGCTTATTGCGCTCTGGTCCGCGCACAACTGCCGTAGCGCGCGCTAGGCTCGATAAGATATTTCAGATCGTTGCGGCGCGGCGGCAACAACAATCAGCCGCGCGGTCTCGTACGATGCGTCTTGAGGGGGATGCTATGACGATCATTCACGGGTCAGGATCGGACCGCGGGGAGGGCTCGAGAAGCCTCAGGCGGATCGGCTCGGTTGGCGCAGTCGCTCTCGCGCTCGCGCTTGCCGGGGCAAGTGCCTTCGCGCAACAGTCCGATCAGACACAGCCCGGCACGGCGCCGAGCGCATCGCAGTCCGCCGCGCAGGCCTCCGCCGCCAACGGGAGCGCGCTGCAGGAGGTCGTCGTCACGGCGACCAAGCGCTCGCAGAGCATCCAGAACGTCCCGATCTCGGTGCAGGCTTTCACCACCACGGAGCTGCAGGACAAGAACATCCTGAACCTCCAGTCGCTATCGGCGCTCTCCCCGGGCGTCGACCTCGAGGGCGGGGCACCGTTCTCGGGCGACCGCTCGGTACTCTCCGCCTCGATCCGGGGCATCGGCCAGAACGACTTCGCCTTCAACTTGAATCCCGGCGTCGGCGTGTACGTGGACGGCGTGTTCCTCGCGCGCACGATCGGTGCAAACGTGGATCTCCTCGATGTCGACCGGGTGGAGATTCTGAAGGGCGCGCAGGGCACCCTGTTCGGCGCGAACACGATCGGCGGCGCCATCAACATCGTCACGCATACACCGGGCGATGAGACCCGCTTCGTCGCGACGGTGACCGGGGGCAGCTACGACGAGCGCAACGTCGGATTCACCGCCGACCTGCCGATCATCAAAGGCACGCTGCTCTCGAGCATCACCGTGTCCTCGCAGCAGCAGACCGGCTATCAGAGGGTGATCCCGTATCCGACCGACGGGCTCGTGGGCGATGCACCCTACGTGGTCGATTCGCAGACCGACTATCCGAAGTCCGGCTACACCACCGGGGATAACTTCGGTGGCACCGGTGTCGTCGCCATGCGCGGGAAGCTCCTGTGGATCTTCTCGGACAAGCTCAAGTTCACCTTCACCGGCGACTGGACGCACGAGGACCAGACGGCGCTCCCCAACGTCGTGATCGGCAGCTACGTCGGCAACCTCGGACTCTCGCAGCCCTTCGGCTCGACGTTCTCGACGTTGTACGACGAGTGCATCGCGAACGGCGCCGCGGGCATTCAGGGCGCGCTCGCCGCGGTTCCGGGCGGGCTTCCCGTCGCGGCCAATGGCCTGTTCGCGGATCTGTGCTCGCAGCCGCGCGGGCATGTGCCCGGCATCTCGACCGGTGGCGCCGCGCTCATTGGCGCCGGGTACGTGGGCGTGCCGGTGGGTGCCGTACCGTTCGCCGGCATCAATCCCTGCTACAACTACAACAACGTTGCCGCCGGACTGCCGTACTGCGGATCGAACTCCCCGCGCATCTTCTTCGATTCCTCGACGATGCAGACGGGCAACTTCGACACCACCTACGGCAACGGCCCGGACTTCGCGCGGCAGGACATCTTCGGCTTCTCGATGACGGGCGTGTACGATCTCTCCGACACCATGCAGTTCAAGTCGATCACGGGCTATCGGCAGGATCTCTGGCAGATCGGCACCGATCTCGATGGAACGCCGGAGACGATGCTCGAGGTGACCGACCAGCAGCATCAATGGCAGGTCTCGCAGGAGTTCCAGCTCCTCGGCAAGGCGCTCGACAACCGGCTCAACTACGTGGGCGGCCTGTACTACTTCAACGAGTACGGCTACGTGCACGACTACGTGCCGTTCGAGGGCTTGCTCGATGTCTACGACAGCGACGCGAACGACGTGCAGAACACCTACTACGCCGCGTTCATGCATCTCGACTACCAGTTGAACGATCACTGGGAGTTCATCGGTGGCGAGCGCTACACGGACGCCCAGACGTACTTCATCGGAGGTCAGGGCGATCTCAACTCCTTCCCGTTCGGCTCGCAGTGCTGGCAGACGGCGTGCGGGCTGCCGGGCTCACCGCCGGTGCCCTACAACCTGATCGTGCCGAGTGCCGCCCCGACCGGCAGTCCGTACTACCTGTACTTTCCGGAGACTCCGGACAGCCAGGCCTGGCACGTCTCGACGCCTACCGCGAGCGTCGACTACCACTTCACGGATGATCTGATGGCCTACGCCACCTGGGGCAAGGGCTTCAAGCAGGGCGGCTGGACCACGCGTCTGTCGGATCTCATTCCCGACCCGTACGCGGCACGCTTCGGCCCCGAGTACGCCAAGCAGTGGGAGCTCGGCATGAAGTCGGAGTGGTTCGACCATCATCTGCGCGTCAATGCCGATGTGTTCTACACCAACTACAACGACATCCAGCTCAACATCCAGCAGGGCATCTCGCCGGTGTACACCAACGCGGGCAACGCGATCATCAAGGGCGCGGAGCTCGAGGTGCAGTCGCTCCTGCCTGGCGGTCTGCAGTTGAACGGCTCGGCCTCCTACATCGACGACTACTACACCTACGTGAACCCTGCGGCGAACATTCCGCAGTATGCGAATCCGGACGGCACCACGGTCTGCCCGACCCTGAGCGTCGTGATCGCCGGCACGACGCGGCCGGTGTGCGACTACCTCTGGCCGGGGGTCTCGCCGCTCGATGCGAGACTGCCCTACACGCCGAAGTGGAAGTTCACCTTCGATCCGTCCTACACCTACATGCTCCCGAACCAGGGGTTGATCCGCTTCATCCCCATCTACACCTACACGACCTCGATGTTCCTCGACTCCCTCAACACCCCGTCGCTCGAGCGGCCGGTCACGCATCAGTTCGACGCCTCGCTCCATTACGTGAACCCGGATGGCACGTATGATTTCGCGATCGGCGGCACGAACCTCACGGACGACCGCTACTACACCGCGGGGTCGGTCAACTACGGGGCCGGCGTGGTCGACGGCTACATCAACGCGCCGCGGGAGTGGTACGCCACCATCCGCGTCGAGCTCGGCGGGAAATAGTCGTCCGCCCGGCGCGGGCAGCTCGAGCAGAGGGGGCATCGCGTGTGCCGGTCCGACGAGGACCGGCGCACGCCTCACTTGTGCGCGAGCTGACGCTCCAGACGGGCGCGTGAGATCAGTCCACGCACCAGAATGGTACGGTCGGGCAGCGCCTCCGAGACGACAAGGTGCGTTCCGCCGGTGTTCTGGAACACCTCCAGCACCTCCCTCACGCTGGCAACGCGCAGTTTCTCCCAGTCGAGGGAGCGCACGGATTCCCACGGCGTCATGATGTGCCCGACCTGCAGCTCATCGTGCCGGCGGTACGTGGAGCTCTGCAGAAACTGGATCGGGCGCTCGCCCTGGATGTCGTAGGAGGTCACGAGCCCCACGACACGCTCGTCCCGCACCACCAACAGCGCGCGCACTCCGAAGCGGATCATGTCCTTGAGCGCATCGTCGATCCGCCGCTCGTCGCTCACGGTGACCGGATGCTCGTGGGAGAAATCGGTCATCACGAGGATGGCCGGATCCTCGAGCCCGACCGCGGGGAACGCGAGCTCCGGGTGCAGCGGGCGCGCCGCCGCGGTGCTGCGGGCCGTCGGCATGAGAAGCGAGCTCGACATGGGGCATTCTCCGCTTGAGCCGATACGATACCGATGCAAGAACTGTGACAAGCCGCGCTGCAGAAAAGTCCCGATTCGCTGCTGCGGGCGCTGCCGCAGGCGGAGCGGCGAGGCGCGTGCGGCTGCTCATCGCGCCGCGGGTTGCCATCGGCCATAATCCTTGACACGAGCGGAAACAGCGCTATGCCACCCTACCGATCCCGAACGACCACACATGGGCGCAACATGGCCGGCGCGCGCGGGCTATGGCGCGCCACCGGGATGCGCGATGAGGACTTCGGCAAGCCGATCATCGCGATCGCCAACTCCTTCACGCAGTTCGTGCCCGGCCACGTGCACTTGCGCGACGTGGGGCGCCTGATCGCCGAGGACATCGCCCGCGCCGGCGGGGTGGGGCGGGAGTTCAACACCATCGCGGTCGACGACGGGATCGCGATGGGGCACGACGGCATGCTCTACAGCCTCCCCTCGCGCGAGCTCATCGCCGACTCGGTCGAATACATGGTCAACGCGCATTGCGCGGATGCGCTCGTGTGCGTCTCGAACTGCGACAAGATCACTCCGGGCATGCTCATGGCGGCGCTGCGCCTCAACGTCCCCACCGTTTTCGTCTCCGGAGGACCGATGGAGGCCGGCAAGGTCGTCTCGGGTGCGACACGCAAGTCGATCGACCTGATCGATGCAATGGTGGCGGCGGCGGATGCGAGCGTCTCGGACGCCGAGCTCGCGGTCATCGAGCGCTCCGCCTGTCCGACGTGCGGCTCCTGCTCGGGCATGTTCACGGCGAACTCGATGAACTGTCTGGTCGAGGCGATCGGTCTTGCGCTGCCCGGCAACGGCAGCGTGCTCGCGACCCACGCCGAGCGCGAGCGGCTCATGCGACGTGCCGGCACGCTCGTGACCGAGCTCTGCCGGCGCTACTACGAAGGCGAGGATGCGAGCGTGCTGCCGCGCTCGATCGCGACGCTCGCGGCGTTCGAGAATGCCATGACGCTCGACATCGCCATGGGCGGGTCGACCAACACGGTGCTGCACTTGCTTGCCGCCGCACACGAGGCGGGTGTCGATTTCACCATGCGGGACATCGATCGGCTTTCCCGGCGCGTGCCCAATCTCTGCAAGGTGGCGCCCTCGAAAGCCGACGTGCACCTCGAGGACGTGCACCGCGCCGGGGGCATCATGGCGATCCTCGGGGAGCTCGAGCGCGGCGGACTCATCCATCGCGACGTCCACACCGTGCACTCGCCCTCGCTCGCGCACGCACTCGAGGCGTGGGACGTGCGCCGCACGGGCGATGCGGCCGTCGCGGAGTTCTATCGCGCGGCCCCGGGCGGCGTGCGCACCGTCGTGCCGTTCAGCCAGTCCGAGCGCTACGCCACACTCGATCTCGATCGCACGACGGGCGTCATCCGCAGCATCGATCATGCCTTCAGCGCCGACGGCGGGCTTGCGGTGCTCAGTGGGAACCTCGCCACCGAGGGCTGCATCGTCAAGACCGCCGGCGTCGATCGCGCGCTGCTCACGTTCGCGGGCCCGGCGAGGATCTTCGAGAGTCAGGACGCCGCGGTAGCCGCGATCCTCGGCAACCAGATCCATCCCGGCGACGTCGTGCTGATCCGCTACGAGGGCCCGCGCGGCGGGCCGGGCATGCAGGAGATGCTCTACCCGACGAGCTATTTGAAGGGCAAGGGGCTTGGCAAGGCCTGCGCCCTGGTCACCGACGGGCGCTTCTCCGGGGGCACCTCGGGGCTCTCGATCGGGCACGTTTCCCCCGAGGCGGCCGAGGGCGGAGCGATCGCGCTCGTGGAGGAGGGTGATCGGATCACGATCGACATCCCGCGGCGCGCAATCACCCTCGAGGTGTCCGACGCCGTGCTCGAGCGTCGCCGGGGAGCGATGAAGGCTCAGGGGCCTGCCGCCTGGCGGCCGGCGGCCGCCAGGCCGCGCAAGGTCTCCGCGGCGCTGCGGGCCTATGCCGCGATGGCGACCAGCGCCTCGCGCGGTGCAGTGCGCGACCTCTCCCGGGTGCCCCCCTCCTGATCCGCCCGAGCCGGCTGCCGCGGCCTGAGGCTTCGTGGATAAATGACGGCTGGGTCGCGTTTGCGCCGCTCCCGACCGGGCAAGATGGGCCGGGCGTGACCTTGCTCACGGCGGGGTGCGCGCAGTCACTGCAAGTTCTCATTTGGCCGATCTTTTTCGCGGGGGCGGACCCGCGGTCGACGTCGCATGCGAGCACCAGGCGGTATCCCCTCTCGACGCCATCTGATTGTCTGGACGGCCGCACTCGCGGCGTTCGTCGTGCTGCTCTTCGCGGCGCTGCGCGCCGTTTGGCAGGTGCGATCGGCCTCCTTCGTGTCCCTCGGAGGGGCGCTGCTCGTGCTCATCGGCGCGCTCGGCGGCATCGCCTTCGCGCGCTGGCACCGCGCTCACCAGAAGGTCGCACGGCTCGATGCGACGCTGCGCCTGCTCACCGGCGCGAGCGAGGTCGCCGGCGTATCGGCGTGGATGTGGGAGCTCGACGCCAACCGCATCACCCCTGCCGCCGGAAGCTCGATCGCGCTGCGCCTCGATGGGAGCGAGTCGGTCGACCCCAACGAGTACTCCGGCAAGCTCGTGCACCCGGAGGACCGCGCGCTCGTCAAGGAGGCGTTCCAGCGCGTGATTCGGGCGTCAGCGGGCGGTGACGATCAGGTCGCCGTCCGCTACCGGCGCACGCTCCCCGACGGCGGCGACTGCCATCTCGAGCTCCACGCCCGCGCCGAGCGCAACGCCGCCGGCCGTGTGGTGCGCTTCGTCGGCCTCACGCGCGAGGTCAGTCGCGAGGTCGAAGCGGCGGGCGTGCTGGAGCGCCAGGCCGCGCAGCTCCGTCAGGCCGAGCAGCGCCTCGAGCGCGCCTCGATCTCGAGCCACGAGGGACACTGGGAGCTCGATTACGTGAAGGGGACGCGCTGGCAGTCCTCGAGCTTCCAGGCGCTGCTCGGCTACGAGCCGCGCGAGCTCCTGGGACCGCTCAAGGACGCGGCCGGTCACACCCATCCGGAGGATCGGGAGCTGCCGACGCGTGCGCTGCAGGCGCACCTCGAGCAGGGCGCGCCGCTCGACTTCACGCTCCGCCTCGAGACGGCCGGCGGGTCCTTCCGCTGGTATCGCATGCGCGGGGGCGTCGCCGAGCGCGATGAGCGCGGGCGGGCGGTGCGGGTCTCCGGCTCGGTCCAGGAGGTGCATCAGCAGAAGCTCGCCGAGGATGCGCTGCGCGAAGTGCAGGTGCGCTTCGAGCGCGCCGTGCACGGCACCGAGGACGGTCTTTGGGAGATCGACCTCACCTACGAACCCGCGCGCTGCTGGCTCTCCCCGCGCGTGCACGAGCTCTTGGGCTACGAGAACGGCGAGCTGCCGTTCCACAAGGGGATGATCCGTGAGCTGATCCACCCCGATGACGTGGCGATTCACGATGCGAACCGCGAGATCATGCTGCGCGATCACGTCTCGCCGGACCTCGAGGTGCGCATGCGCGTGAAGAGCGGCGAGTACCGCTGGTTCCTGCTGCGCGGCCGGCCGGAGCTCGACCCCGACGGGCGCGTGATCCGCAATTCCGGCTCCCTTCAGGATGTGACGGAGGCGCGCGCCGCGCGCGAGGCGCTGCTGCGCGCGAGCGAGGCGGCGGAGGCCGCGAGCCGCGCAAAGAGCGTGTTCCTCGCGACCATGAGCCACGAGATCCGCACGCCCATGAACGGCATCATCGGCATGACGACCCTGCTCCTCGACACGGTGCTCGGGCGCGTGCAGCGCGAATACGCCGAGGCGATTCGCACGAGCGCCAACTCGCTCCTCGCGATCATCAACGACGTGCTCGATTTCTCCAAGATCGAGGCCGGCAGGCTCGAGATCGAGGCCCTGGAGATGGATCTGCGCGCGCAGGTCGAGGAGGTGGGCTCGATGATGGCGCTGCAGGCGGCGAGCAAGCGCCTGGAGCTGATCGTCGACGTGCACCGTGAGGTGCCCGCGACGGTGCTCGGGGATCCGTTCCGCCTCCGTCAGTGCCTCGTGAATCTCGTGAGCAACGCGGTCAAGTTCACCGCGGCCGGCGAGATCGTGGTGGAGGTGACCGTCGCGGAGGAGCGCGCACCGCACGTGGTCGTGCGCTTCGAGGTGCGCGACACGGGCATCGGGGTGAAACCGGAGACCCGCGCCGCGCTCTTCCAGCCCTTCACGCAGGCCGATTCCTCGACCACGCGCAAATTCGGCGGCACCGGACTCGGGCTCTCGATCGTCAAGCGCTTGGTCGAGCTCATGGGCGGGCAGATCGGCGTCGAGAGCGAGCCGGGCTGCGGCTCGACTTTCTGGTTCGAGCTGCCGCTCAAGCCGCTCCATGCGCGCGCGCCGGCCGATGCGCCCGGCGCGCGCACGGCGAGCGGGCGCGTTCTCATCGTCGATGACAACGCCACCAACCGCCGCGTGCTTGCGGGCCAGCTCGCCTGCGCGCAGCTCGCCGTGGACACGGCCGCAAGCGGCGCGGAGGCGCTCGAGCGGATGCATCAGGCGCTCGCCGCCGGCCGTCCCTACGACCTGGCCATCATCGACTTTCAGATGCCCGAGCTCGACGGTGCGTTGCTCGGGGAGCGGATCGCCTCGGACCGGCGGCTCTCGAGCGCGCGGCTCGTGCTGCTTGCCTCGCTCGACGGCCAGGGCGATCCCACGCGCTTTGCCTCCATGGGCTTCGCCGCGTATCTCACCAAGCCCGTGCGTGCGCGCGAGCTCACCGAGTGCGTGCGGCGCCTGCTTGCGCACGAGCCGGAGGAGTGGAGCACGGGAACTCATCCGCCCGGCGCGCACGGCGCCCTCGAGGCGGCCGCGCCGCACCCGATGCACGGCGGGCGGGTGCTGGTCGTGGAGGACAACCTCGTCAATCAGAAAGTGGCGCAGAAGTACCTCGAGCGGCTCGGCTGCAGCGTCGAGGTCGCGGGGGATGGCGCGCAGGCGGTGCACCATTGCGAGCGCGAGCGCTTCGACCTCATCCTCATGGACATGCAGATGCCGGTGATGGACGGGCTCGAGGCGACCCGCACGATCCGCGCGCGCGAGAGCGGCGTGCGCACCCCGATCGTGGCGCTCACCGCGAACGTGTTCGCCGGACAGTTTCAGAGCTGTCTCGAGGCGGGAATGGACGATGTGCTCGTCAAGCCGCTCGAAACGCAGCGGCTGCGCGAGGTGCTCGAGCGCTTCGTGTTGCGCGTGCCCTCGATGCAGGGCGGAGTGCAGCCGGTGGCGGCGCCGGGGCAGAGCATCGCGGCACCGCCGCTCGACCTCGCGCGCCTGGGCAGTCTCGCCGGGGATGACCGCGCATTCATGCACGAGTTGCTCGAGACCTTTCGCACCAGCGCCGCCTCGCTCCTCGATGAGCTCGGCGCTGCGCTCGGCGCCGAGCAGCGCGACCGGCTCGCGCGCGCGGCGCACAAGCTGAAGGGGGCGGGTGGCAACATCGGCGCAACGCGTCTGCGCGAGCTCGCCTCCGAGCTCGAGGCCAACGCGGCGCGCGCGCCCAGCGAACTGCTCGCCCAATCGCTGCGGGCGGTTGGCGCTGAGCTCGCGGAGATCGACGAGTTCATCGCAACCGCTGGCCTTGCGGCGGTCGGCCAGCGCCGCGCGTCCTGATCGCGCCCCGGCGGGTGTCGCCGCCCCTTGACGAGGGGCATGTGTTATAGTTATATACAACACCATGTGACTAGGGCAGGTTTTCGGGCGTGTGCCCGCTGAACGGCCGACGACTCGCGCAGGCCTTATGCAAACCCGCGCACTGTCAGGAAGGGATACAAAAGTGGGTGCACAACCGGAGCACACAACCGGCCCGGACGCGGATGAATCGGTGACCTGGATCGGTCGGGATCGGTCGCTGAGCGCTCCCCACGCGGAGCAAGGCGAGCTCGCCCGCACCTCCGAGCCCGTCCCCGTGCCATTGCCCGCGCCTTCCGGTGACGTGACACCGGCCGAGCTGCACACACCGGCCGATGCGCCTTGGAGCGTGGCCGGTGCGCCGCTCCCCACCCGCTGGGCCGCGATCGGCGTCGGGATCGTCGTGGCCCTCCTCGCAGTCCTCGGCGTCGTGCGTTACGCCAATCAATCGGGCGGCACTCCGCTCGCCGGGGCCGTGGGATCGATTCCGCTCGTGACCGCGCGCGCGCCCGGGCTCACGCCGGTCACCGCGAGCGTCACGTTCACCGGGGCGATCCAGGCGCGCTACGACCTGCCGATCGGCTCCCAGGGCGATGCCGGGCGGATCACCGCCGTGTACGTCGACTCCGGCGAGTGGGTGCACCGCGGCCAGCTCCTCGCGCGCCTCGACGACTCGGTGTTACGCCCCCAGGTTGCGCGGCTCTCGGCCGCGCTCGATGAGGCCCGCGCGAACGCCGCGCTCGCCCAGGCCGAGTACGCGCGCGCAGAGGCGGTCGCCTCCTCGGGTGCGCTCTCCGCGGAGGCGATCGAGCAGCGCCGCGCGACGGCCGTGACAGCGGCGGCAGAGGTGAAAGTGGCCGCTGCGCAGCTCGCCGAGTACCAGGAGCGTCTTGCGCAGGCCGATGTGCGCGCACCAGCCGATGGGCTCGTGCTCACCCGCTCGGCCGAGGTCGGTCAGATCGCCACGCCGGGCGGCAACGCGCTCTTCCGCCTCGCCAAGGGCGGGGAGATGGAGATGCGCGGCCAGGTCGCCGAGCAGGACCTGCCCTCGCTCAAGGTGGGACAGTCCGCGGTGGTGCATCTCATCGGCATCGATCGGCCCTTCCGCGGCCGTGTGCGACTGCTCGGGGCCGTGATCGATCCGAACACGCGGCTCGGAGAGATCCGCGTCGCACTCGAGAACGATCCGCAGCTGCGCCCCGGCGCGTTCGCGCGCGGCGCCGTGACCGTGGGCCGCGGCCTGCGGCCGGTGCTGCCGCAGACGGCGGTGCTCACTGACGCGGAGAGCAGTTACGTCTACGTGGTCGATGACGACGGCCGCATCGCGCGGCGCAACGTGCGCGTCGCCGACACGACCGCGCAGGGAATCGTCATCGGCGCGGGCCTCACGGGCCGCGAGCGCATCGTGATGACGGCGGCCGCATTTCTGCGCCCCGGCGAGCGGGTGAGCGTGGCGCCGGCGAGCGCGGCTGCGGCCGCGACGGGCAGCTCGTCGTGAGAAACATCTCCGCCTGGGCGATTCGCCACCCGGTCACCCCGATCGTCCTGTTCGTCGTGCTCTCCGTCGTCGGCGTGGTCGCCTTCATACGGCTGCCGATCAACCTCGATCCGGATATCGACTATCCGCTCGTCACGGTGAGCGTCACCGATCCCGGCGCCGCGCCGACGGAGATCGAGACGCAGATCATCCAGAAGGTCGAAGGAGCGGTCGCGAGTATCGGCAACGTCCACACGATCTCCTCGGTCGCCGAGGAGGGCGAGGCGACCACCGACGTCGAGTTTCAGATCGGCACACCGATCGACCGCGCGGTCGCGGATGTGCGCGATGCGGTCGCGAAGATTCGCAGCAACCTGCCCGAGGGGATCGACGAGCCTCTGGTGCGCAGGGTCGATGTGGTGGGCGGCCCGATCGCGTATTTCGCGGTGAGCACGACACAGATGAGTCAGTCGCAACTGAGCTGGTTCATCGACAACACCCTCACCAAGCGCCTGCTCACGGTCCCGGGCGTCGCGCAGGTGCAGCGCGGCGGCGGCGTCGACCGGGAGATCAGCGTCGAGCTCGATCCGGCGCGCATGCAGGCGCTCGGGCTCACGGCCGTGGAGGTGAACACGCAGCTGCGCGACCTCAATCTCAACGCCCCGGGCGGCCGCGCCGATATCGGCGGGGGCGAGCAGTCGATCCGCGTGCTCGGTGGAGCGCAGAGCGCCGTGGATCTCGGGGACACCGAGATCGCCCTGCCGGGCGGCGGCACGGCACGGTTGAAGGACTTCGCCCAAGTCCACGACGGCTACGCCGAGGTACGCAACATCAACCGCCTGAACGGCAGGCCGGCGACGACGTTCTCCGTGTTCAAGAGCACCGGCACCTCGGATGTAGCGGTGCTGAAGCGCGTCGAGGCGGAGATCGCGAACGTCGCGAAGGACTACCCGCAGGTCGGGATCGCCCAAGTGTTCACGACGGTCGACATCACCAAGCAGATGTACCGCACGGCGCTCGAGTCGCTCATCGAGGGGGCGCTGCTCGCCGTGGCCGTCGTGTGGCTGTTCCTGCGCGACCGGCGCGCGACGCTGATCTCCGCGCTCGCGATCCCGCTCGCGGCCATCCCCACCTTCGCCTTCATGGAGTGGATGAACTTCACGCTCAACCAGATCAGCCTGCTCGCCCTGTCGCTGGTCGCGGGCATCCTGGTCGACGATGCGATCGTCGAGATCGAGAACATCGTGCGCCACATGCGCATGGGCAAGAGCGGCTACCAAGCCGCGCTCGATGCGGCCGATCAGATCGGACTCGCGGTGGTCGCCACCTCGGCGGCGATCATCGCCGTGTTCCTGCCGGTGAGCTTCATGGGCGGGATCATCGGCCAGTTCTTCAAGCAGTTCGGGCTCACGGTGGCCGCGGCGGTGTTCTTCTCGCTCCTCGTCGCACGGCTCATCACCCCCGTGGTCGCCGCCTACACCCTGCGGGGCGAGAGCGTGCCGACGCATCGCGACGGACCGGTCATGATCTGGTACCTGCGGGTGCTGCGCTGGTGCATCGAGCACCGCTGGAAGACGCTTGCGGCCGGCACCGTGGTCTTTGCGCTGTCGCTCTTTGCGCTGTATCTCGTGCCGCGCTCGTTCACCTCGGACGACGACTACGGGAGCTCGCAGCTCAACATCGAGCTTCCGCCGGGCGTGCGGCTCGGTGAGACGGCAGCGGTCTCGGCCGAAGCGTACGACATCATCCGCAAGCGGCCCGAGGTCGAGAGCGTGGTCGAGAATATCGGCTCGGGCGGTGACGTGCGCGAGGCGCAGCTCTACATCCAGCTGCTGCCGCTCGGGCAGCGCAAGCTCATCACTCCGCAGTTCGAGAAGCAGGTGATGGTCGCGCTGCGCAAGATTCCCGATGCGCGCCTCTCCTTCGAGAAGCAGTCGGGCGCGGGCGGTGGACGGGACCTCACGTTCTATCTGACGGGCGATGACCCGAACCTGCTCGAGCAGTCCGCGCAGAACGTGCTCGCCGGGATGCGCAGCCTCCCGGAGCTGCGCGACCCGCAGATCGACGGTGATCTGCAGAGCCCGGAGATCATCATCAGGCCGCGGCTCGATCTCGCGGCGCAGCTCGGCGTCACGGTGGAGAGCATCAGCCAGACGATCCGCATCGCAACGCTCGGGGACCTGCCCCAGAACGGCGCCAAGTTCTCGCTCCCCGACCGGCAGATTCCGATTCGCGTGAGCTTGATCGAGCGCTCGCGGCGCGATCTGTCGACGCTCGAGAATCTTCCGGTGCCGGCCGCGAACGGGCGCGTAGTGCCCCTGAGGGCGGTCGCCCAGGTGAGTCTCGGTGAGGGGCCGAACCGCATCCGCCGCTACAACCAGAGCCGCCGCGTCGCGCTCGAGGCCGACTTGAACGGCACGGCGCTCGGTCCGGCGATGGACAAGATCGATGCGCTGCCGGCCGTGAAGAACCTGCCGCAGGGCATACACCTCGTCGAGACGGGGGACACCGAGCTCTTGAACGAGCTCTTCACCAGCTTCGAAATCGCGATGGGCACCGGGATCCTGATGGTGTTCGCCGTCCTCGTGCTGCTCTTCGCGCGCGTTTTCCAGCCGCTCACGATCCTCTCGGCATTGCCGCTGTCCATTGGAGGGGCCGCGGTAGCGCTGTTGGCCTTCAATCTCCCCCTGGGGCTCTCGGTCGTGATCGGCTTTCTTATGCTGATGGGCATCGTCGCCAAGAACTCGATCCTGCTGGTCGATTTCGCGATCGAGGAGATGCGGGCGGGCACCGATCGGGTGACGGCGCTCATCGAGGCCGGGCACAAGCGCGCGCGGCCGATCGTGATGACGACCGTGGCGATGATCGCCGGCATGGCGCCGGTCGCGCTCGATCTGTACCGCGGCAATCAGTTCCGCGCGTCGATGGCGATTGCGGTCGCGGGCGGCCTCACGACCTCCACCGCGCTCACGCTCGTCATCATCCCGGCGGTATTCACGCTCATCGACGATGTGGAGCGCTGGATCGGACCGAAAGTGGGACGCTTGCTCACGGCGTCGCCGTCGCGGCACCTCCAGCCGGTCGCGAAGTCCGGAGCACATCCGGCGGCCTGAACGTGCCCCGCGAAGGGGAGCCGGCGATCGGAGCCATCGGTTAACCTCAACGGCGTGATCGCGCGAGCGACGTCATCCGAGAGCGGCGCCACCGCCGCCCGCCCTGGCCGCTCGGCCTGGTGGGTGCGCATTGCCGCCGCAATCCCGTGGGGGCTCCTCTACGGGCTCGCCCACGCGCTCGCTTGGCTCGCGTGGCGCGTAGTGCGCCTCGAGCGGCGCACCCTCGAGGAGAATCTCACCGCGGCGTTCCCCGAGCTCGACGCTCGCGAGCGCGAGGATCTGATGCGACGTTACTACCGCGGATTCGGCGAAGTGCTGATCGAGGTCCTCAAGGCAGCGAGCATCACCCCCGAGGAGCTGCGTCGGCGCGTCGCGCTGCGCGGGCTCGAGGCGGCGCGCGAGCGGCTCGCTGCGGGCACGGCCGTGCTGCTCGTCGCGGCGCACCAGTGCAACTGGGAGTGGATGCTCCTTGCGCTCTCGCTCGAGGTGGGTTACCCGCTCGATGCCGCCTACAAGCCGCTCGTCGACCACTGGGCCGAGCGTGAGATGCTCAAGGTGCGCAGCCGCTTCGGCGGGCGCCTCGTGCCCGCGCAGGAGATGCTCGGGGATATCATCCGGCGCGGGCGCACACCGCGCGCGATCGCAATGGTGGCCGACCAGGAGCCGCGCACCAGCGAGCACAAGCACTGGACGCGCTTCTTCAACCGCGATACCGCGTTCTACCTCGGGACCGAGGAGATTGCCCGCGCGACGCGCTTCCCGGTGTTCTTCGTCGGAATGCGGCGCGCGGCACGCGGGCACTACGAGGTCGAGCTCACCGCGCTCTGCGCATCCGGCGAGACGCTCGTCCCCGGCGAGCTCACCGAGCGCTACGTGCGGTGCGTGGAGGCACAGATCCGCGCCGCGCCGGCGGACTGGCCGTGGTCGCACAAACGGTGGAAGCTCAAGAAATCACTCTACGGACGCTAGCGCGCCGCAGCAGGCGCACCCCGTCCCCTCGCAGCCATTGCGCCGTGCGCGCAAGCGCTCAGGCCGGCGCGGCCGTGAGCTTGCGCTCGAGGTGCTGCGCGAGCTCGGCGATCGTCGGGAAATCAAAGAGCTCGGTGAGATCGATCGCGCCGGGGTATTCGCGCTCGATCTGCTCGTGGATCTCGATCAGCTTGAGCGAGCTCGCGCCGATCTCGAACAGGTTGTCGTTCGCGGCGAGCTTCTTGCCCTCGAGCGTGGCATCGCAGATGGTGCGCAGCTTCTCCTCGATCGCCGAGCGCGAAGCCGTGAGCGGGCCGCGCCGCGCCTCGCGGAGCGCTGCGACTTGGGCGAGCTCGGCCGCAAATTCTCCGTCCTCGTAGGCGCGCTCGAGCAGATGGCGCTGGATCTTCCCGCTCGTCGTCTTCGGGATGCGCTTGACGGGCACGACGTGGGCCACCTCGAGCCCGGTGTGCTCGTTGATGAGCCGGGTCACTTGGGCGGCAACGTCGACGAACTCCTCGAGGCCCTGACGGTGCAGCACGAAGACGACGAGCTCGTCGGCCTGCGCACCGGGCGGGCGCGCCCCGCCCACCACGACCTTGCCGAGCTCGAGCCCCTGCGCGCGCTGCGCGATGCCCTCCAGGTCGTTCGGGTAGTAGTTCTGCCCGTTGACGAACAGGATCTCCTTCGCTCGCCCGGTGATGAAGAGGTCGCCGGCGTCGATCACGCCCAAATCGCCCGTGCGCAGCCAGCCATCGGCGGTGAACGCCGCCGCGTTCGCCGCGGGGTCCTCGAAGTAGCCTTGGGTCACGTTGTCACCGCCGATCAGGATGTGACCGACGCGGCCCTCGGGAAGCGTCGTGTCGTTGTCGGCGGCGATGCGCAGGCGGCTGTAGGGGATCGCACGCCCAACGGAGATGAGCTCGAGCGCATCGCGCGTTCCCGGCGGTGCGCGCTCGATGCGCTCACCCAAGTTGAGGCGGTGCCGGTTGAGGGTCACGGCGCGATAGGGCGCGCCTACCGGCGGGAAGGTCATCGCGAGAGAGGCCTCGGCAAGACCGTAGACCGGGAACATCGCCTCGCGCGCGAGCTTCGCGGGCGCCATGCGCGTGAGGAACTCCTCGCACAGGCTCACCGAGATCGGCTCGGCGCCGTTGAAGATCAGGCGTACGGCCGATAAATCGAGATCCTCGACGCCGCGCTCGCCCAGCACCTTCAGGTAGTGACGGTAACCGAAGTTCGGCGAGCAGAGCACCGTCGCGCGCGTCCGCGCCGCGAGCGCGAGCCACAGGAGCGGCCGGCGCACGAACAGCTCCGTCGGCATGAGCTGCACGTGCGAGCGGTTTGCGAACATGTAGATGAAGAAGCCGATGAGACCCATGTCGTGGGTGAGCGGCATCCACGAGAGGCTCACGTCCTCCTCGGTGAAGCCGCAGAGCTCGGAGACCCCGAGCCCGTTCGCGAGAATGTTGCGGTGGGTGAGCATCACGCCTTTCGGCTCGCTCGTGGAGCCGGAGGAGAACTGGATGAAGGCGAGCTCATCCGGCTCGGCGCGGTGCGGCTTGCCGGCGCGCGAGACGTCATCGAGCTGATCGACGACGAAGGCGCGCCCGTTGAGCGCGGCGAAGGTCTTCTCCTCGCCCACCTCGGCCGCAAAGGTGCCTATGCGCTCGAGCGAGCGCCGGTCGGTGTAGATGAAGGGCGACCCGAGCTTGCGGGCGATCCGCAGGAGCTTGTGGCGGTGCTCGTCGCTGATGCCGAGGGCGACCGGCACCGGCACGATGCCGCCCAGGAGCGCCGCCCAGAACGCATCGATGAACTGCTCGTTGTCGCCCACGAACAGGATCAGCTTCTCACCGCGCTTGACGCCCAAGCGCTGCAAGTGGTGCAGGATGCCGAGCGCGCGCCCGTGGAGCTCGGCGAAGGAGACCTCGCGCGCACTGTCCGCCCCGTCGAAGTAGGTGATGGTGCGGGGGACTTTGCTGTTGGCTTCGAGGAGCTCGGTGAGCGTTGCGGCCTTGAACATCAGCGGCGTTCCAGCCTCATGTACAGCGGCTTGCGGGTGCGCAGGTTGATCTGTGCCTCGAGCTCGATCGGCTCGTCCGACTCGTACACGAGACGGAAGCGGCGGGCGACCTTGTACAGGTGCATGAGCATTTCGTAAAGGGCGAACGTCTCACCGATGCAGTGCCGGGGACCCGCCGCGAAGGGCATGTAGGCGAAGCGCGGGCGCTCGGCCTCGTGCTCGGGGGCGAAGCGCTCCGGGTGGAAGGCGTCGGGATCGTGCCAGTACTGCGGGTGCCGGTGCAGCAGATACAGGCACAGGAGCACATCCGCCCCCGCTGGCACGTCGTACCCCGCGAGCACGTCGGGTCCGATCGCGCGGCGCGAGAGCAGCCATCCGGGCGGATAGAGCCGCAAGGCCTCGCTCAGCACCTGCTGCGCATACGGGAGCGATTCCATCTGCGCGAGGCTCGGCGCGGTGAGCTCGGGCGCGCCCGCGAGCTCGCGATGGAGCTTGGCATCGGCCTCGGGGTGCTGGGAGAGCAAGTACCACGTCCAGTTGAGCCCGCTCGCGGTGGTCTCGTGCCCGGCGACCACCAGAGTCATGATCTCATCGATCAGCTGGCGCTCCGCCATCGCTTCGCCGCTGTCCTTGTCGCGGGCGCTCATGAGCATCGCGACGTAGTCGAAGTGCTCCTCCGGCTCGCTCACGCGACGGCGGATGAGCCCGCCCACCAGCCGCGCGAGGGAGCGGAACTTGTATGCGAATTGCAGGTTCCGCGCCTGCTCGCGCGTGACCACGTCGAAGGGATTGCCGCCGAGCTCGCGCGCGAGCCGCTCGAGGTCGCGCCCGAATATCGAGCGCAGCACGATGTCGAGGGTGAGCTCGCTCATCTCGTCGGTGAGGTTCACGAGCTCCCCGCGCCGGTAGAGCTCCTCCCAGCGCGCGAGGAAGCGCTCGTTCGCCTGGTCGATGACTTGGGCGAACCCGGTGATCACGCGCCGGTGGAAGAGCGGCTGCATCATGTAGCGCTGGCGCTTCCACAGCTCCCCCTCGCTCGTCATGATGCCGTTGCCGAGGAGGATCCGCACGCGGTCGAGCCCGATCCCCTTGGTATAGTTGCGGTGATTGGCGACCAGCACCCGCTTGACGGCCTCGGGATGGCTCGTGACGTAGGTGTAGGACCGGCGGGCGGGGGCGTAGACGCGGTAGAGGTCCCCGAGGCCCAAGAAGAGCTCGCACATCCGCTCGAGGGAATCCTCGGTGGAACCGATGTCGAACTGCGTCTCGGCCTGCGGCGGCAGGTGCTCGGCCGATTCGGTCGCGGTCACATGAACTCACTTGAGGGGACGATCTCGCGAATGCGGTCATCTTACCGGAAGCGCCACTGCCCGGTCCCCTGCCGTCGTGGCGCGGAGGCTCCGCCGTGAGCGATCCGGACAGCGAGCTGCGCAACACGCTGTATCGAACGCAGACGCGCTCGGCGCGGCGCATGACGCGCGCCCGCCGTGCGCTCTACGGGCTCGCCGTCCCGCTCGCTCTCGCGCTCGTGCGGGGGTACTTGGGCCTCACCCGCCTGGTGCGCATCGAGGGGACCGAGCACCTGGCCTCTGCGCTCGCGCGCGCGCCATCGCTCATTCCCTGCTACTGGCACCAGCATCAGCTCTGGTGCGCGAAATTCCTGCTCGCCGAGCGGCCTCGCGGACTTCGCGTGGGCTGGCTCATCAGTCCCTCGGTCGACGGGGAGCTCGGCGCGATGATGGTGAGGCGGCTCGGCGGCGCGGTGATCCGCGGCTCCTCGAGCCATACGGGCGCCCGTGCGCTCAGGGACTACTACCAAGCGCTCGTCAAGGACAACGTCTCGCCGGTCATCACTCCGGACGGCCCGCGCGGCCCCCGCTTCAAATTCAAGCCGGGCGCGATCCTGCTCGCGCAGATGTCGGGGCGGCCCATCTTGCCGATGGCGTACGCTGCCTCCCGCGCCTGGCTCGTCAAGTGGGACCGGTTCGTGATCCCCGCGCCGTTCGCCCGCGTCGCGATTGCGATCGGCGCGCCGCGTTACGTTCCGCGCGTCACTGACGCCACTTCCCTCGAGCGGCTGCAAATCGGGATGCAGGAGGAGCTCAAGCGGCTCTATCGCGTTGCGCGCGCGGCGCTCGCGACGCCCATGGATTCTGTAAAGTAGCAAAACCCTGTTCGTACAGCCATTTAGCTTGTATTCCTAAAACGGTGTGCGAGAATCGAGCGCAAGCCACCGTCACGCTGGTGACGATCGGATGGCGGCAGAACGCGCACCGGTGCGGGGTCCGGTGCGGGGTCATGACGCACTTCGCTGCGGCGGTGCATCGGATCTGCGACAGTTAAATCCTTGATCCCGTTAGGGAGAGGACGGCGCGCGATGTCGAGCCAGCCGGCGGATACGACTGCGGAGCTCACCGCCTCGGACGTGCTCACGTCCGATGCCTGGACCGGTCGTCCCATTGCACCGGTGCTCGGCGTGGATGTCGCTTGCACCAAGATCGCCGTCGATCTGCAGAACATGCGGCGCGACGCCGTCGATGACTGCATCAAGAGCAACCTCGAGATCCTCGCTGAGATCACCGCGAGCGATTGCGCCTTCGTCGCCCTGATCGGCGCCGATCGCCGCTTTACCGAGGTGCACGTCGCGCGGCGCGGGCTCGCGGCGGTGCAGCCGGAGGACCTCAAGGGCGAGCCGCTCTCGCGCTACCCGTGGCTCGAATCGCGTCTGGAGCACCTGCGGCTCACGGAGCTGCGCGACACGGCCGCCGCGCGGCGCGAGCAGCTCGCGGAGGCGCAGCGCTTCGCGGCGCTGCATCTGGGCTCGGTCCTGCTTGTCGCGTTCCGGGTTCAGAACGAGCCCGCCGGAATCCTCGCACTCGCCCACGGCCTGCCACGGGGTCCGTGGGACGTGAATCTGCAGCTGCTCCTGAAGCTTCTCGGCGCGAGCCTCGCGACGGCGCTCGAGCGGCTGCGCCTCGAGCACCGCTTGGGCAAGCTCGAGGAGCGCGTGAGCCTCTCGCAGGGCGCGGCGAACGACGGGCTGTGGGACTTCGACGTGGAAAGCAACGAGGTCTATTTCTCCCCGCGCTGGAAGGCGATGCTCGGGTACGCGGACGAGGAGATCCGCGACTCTCCCGACTGGCGCAATCTGGTGCATCCGGACGACACCTCGCGCGTGCAGGCGGCCATCCGCGATCACGTCGCCGGCAAGACGCCGATCTTCGAGAGCGTGCACCGCATGCGCCACCGCAGCGGCGAGTGGCGCTGGGTCATGAGCCGCGCCAAGGCGCGCGTGGATGCTCACGGGCGGCTGCTGCGGCTCGTGGGCGTCGAGCTCGACATCACCGAGCGGAAGATCTACGAGGAGGCGCTCTTTCGCGAGAAGGAAAGCGCGCAGATCACGCTGCAGTCGATCGGCGATGGAGTCATTACCACGAACGCGAGCTCCGTCATCGACTACATCAATCCGGTCGCCGAGGAGCTCACCGGGTGGCGGCTCGAGGATGCAATGGGGCGGCCGGTGGAGGAGATCTTCCGCGCGTTCCACGAGGAGACTTGCGAGCCGCTCGAGAATCCCCTCACGGTGTCGATCCGGCGCCTGCGACCGATCAAGTCCGTGCGACCGACGCTTCTCATCCGTCGCGACGGCAACGAGCTCTACGTCGAGAGCACGGCGGCGCCGATCCGCGATGGACAGGGCCACGTCGCGGGCGGCGTGCTCGTGTTCCACGACGTGAGCGAATCGCGCGAGCTCAATCGTCGGCTCTCCTATCACGCGAGCCACGACCTGCTCACCGGGCTCGTCAACCGGCGCGAGTTCGAGAGCCGCCTGGAGCGGGCGCTGAAGAGCGCGAAGGCGCGCGAGGCCTCCTACGCACTGTGCTACCTCGATCTCGATCAGTTCAAGATCATCAACGATACGTGCGGACACAGCGCGGGCGATGCGCTGCTCGGCCAGGTAGGCGCGCTGCTCAAGAGCAAGGTGCGCTGGCGCGATACGCTCTCGCGCTTGGGCGGGGACGAGTTCGGAATTCTCCTCGAGAGCTGCTCGCTCGATGAGGCGATGCGCACCGCCGAGCAGCTGCGCGAGGCCGTGCGCAACTTCCGCTTCAGCTGGGAAGATCGCGTCTTCCGGCTCGGGGCGAGCATCGGGGTGGTGCCGATCACCGCCGACAACGAGGATGTGGCCTCGGTGCTCTCCGCCGCCGACAGCGCCTGCGGGGCGGCGAAGGAGGGCGGGCGCAACCGGGTGCACAGTTTCGCCGAGAACGACGTGGAGCTCATGCGCCGCCGGCGCGAGATGCAGTGGGCGGCGCGGATCAACGCCGCGCTCGAGGAAGGCCGCTTCGAGCTCTTCCGCATGCAGATTCAGCCGCTGCAGCGCGTGGAGCCCGGTGCGCACTACGAGCTGCTGCTGCGGCTGCGCGATGAGAACGGCCGCATCGTCTCGCCGGACAACTTCATCGCCGCCGCCGAGCGCTACGGGATCGCGCCGGCGATCGACCGCTGGGTGATCGAGAACGCCTTCCGCTGGCTCGTCTCCGAGGCCGATGAGCGCGAGCGGCTGAAGCTCTGCTCGATCAACCTCTCGGGTCACAGCCTGGGCGACGATAAGTTCCTGCCCTTCGTCATCGATCAGTTCCACAGAAGCGGGATCGACGCCTCCAAGATCTGCTTCGAGATCACCGAGACGGCGGCGGTCAACTCCATCGCGCAGGCCAACCGCTTCATCCAGGCGTTGAAGGAGCTCGGCTGCAAGTTCGCGCTCGATGACTTCGGCCGCGGCCTCTCCTCGTTCGGCTATCTCAAGCACTTCCCGGTCGATTACCTGAAAATCGACGGCAGCTTCGTGCGCGAGATCCTGCGCGACCCGATCGACCGCGAGATGGTCCGCTCGATCAACGAGATCGGACATCTCACGGGCAAGCAGACCGTGGCCGAGTTCGCCGAGAATGCCGAGATCATCCAGATGCTGACGAGCCTCGGTGTCGACTACGCACAGGGCTACGGCGTCGCCCAGCCTCAGCGCGTGCTCAAGTCCGCCGTCGCCTGAAATCCTCAGACGGCGCTGCGGGGAGCAAGGCGCCTGCCCCATCCCCGCAGCGCCGTCCGAGGCCTTGCATGCCAAGCTACCTTGTGATAGAAAGGTAGCTGCTAAGAACAAGGGCCAAACGCACGGGTCTTGAATCGCAGGGTTCATGTCGGTCAACGAGAAGTTCGGTCCCATCCGCAAGGGCCTGCTCGAGTTCCTGGTCCTGAAGATCGTCGATGCGGACAAGCTCTACGTCGCCGACATGCTCAAGCGGCTCGCCGAGACGCCATTCGCCACGCAAGAGGGGACGCTCTATCCGCTCTTGAGCCGACTGCGGCGGGAGGGTCTCGTCGACTACGAGTGGAAGGAATCCGACGCCGGGCCGCCCCGCAAGTATTACGAGCTGACGGCGAAGGGCCGCGCACAGCTCGCCGAGCTCAACGAGTACTGGGACGCCCTCCATGGGGCGATCCGCGGCCTGGGGAGATGAACATGCGCCCGGTCATGACGATCAGCCTCAATGGCAACGCCTACCAGATCGAGCAGGGCGGCTACGAGTCCCTGCGCGCCTATCTCGCCACCGCCGCGGGCCGCCTCGCCACCAATCCCGATCGTGCGGAGATCCTCGCGGATCTCGAGCAAGCGATTGCGGAGAAGTGCAGCCGCTTTCTGAGCGCGCACCAGAGCGTGGTGACGGAGGAGGAGATCGAGCAGGTGCTGCGCGAGATGGGTCCGGTCGACGGCGGAGAGGAGGCGCAGGGCTCGGCGGCACCGGGAGAGACGAGCGGAGCGCGGGCGCGCGATTCGTCCCGTCGGCTCTACCAGATCCGCGAGGGCGCGATGGTGAGCGGCGTGTGCAACGGAATCGCCGCGTACTTCGACGTCGATGTGACGATCGTGCGCGTCGCCTTCGTCGCCCTCGCGATCCTCAGCTGGGGCGCGTGGATTCTCGCCTACATCGTGATGATGTTCGTGATCCCCTACGCGGAGACCTCCGAGCAGCGCGCGGCGGCGCACGGTTGGCAGTTCACCGCGCAGGAGCTGATCGATCGGGCGAAGCGCCATTACGCCGAGTTCAAGGACGGCCAGCAGTGGCGGCGCCGCTCACGCGCGGAGCGGCGCTCCTGGAGATCCCAGCAGCGCGCGTGGCGGGCGCAAGCCCGCTCGTCGCGGCGCGCCCAACGCGCGGTCGGGGGCATCCCGCCGTGGGAGAGCCGCATGGGAGGTGCCGGCCATGCGGTGCACGTGCTCGGGGGGCTCATGAGCCCGCTCATCGCGATCCTCGGCGCGCTCATCTTCGCGGCGTTCGTGCTCGCGGCCATCTCCCTGCTCGCCTCGCACGCAATCCTCGGATGGGTCTATCCGCGGCATCTGCCGATCTGGGTTGGGATCGTCGGGCTCGTGCTGATCTATTCCGTCATCGCCTCACCACTGCGTCCGGCGCACCACTTCGGCCACTACGGGCCGTCCGCGGCGAGCTGGGTCGGGCTTTGGGGCGCGGTGGTCTGGGTGGGCCTGCTGATCTGGGTCGCGTGGTTCGCCGCGCATCACTGGCCGGAGGTGCAGCACTGGCTCGATCAGCTCGCCATGGCTCTGCAGCATCTCGGTGCGCAGCACGGCGGGAGCGCCCCGGCCGGTGCGAGTATCTAGCCGTGCGCGAACCGAAGGCGCATCGAGAGATCGATCGCGCGCACGTGCTTGGTGAGCGCGCCCACGGAGATGAAGTCGACACCGGTCGCGGCAATCGCGCGCACGGTCTCGAGGCTCACGCTTCCGGAGGCCTCGAGCTTCACCGGCGAGCCGAGTGCGCGCACGCGCGCGACGGCAGTGCGCATGTCGGGGAGGCCGAAGTCATCGAGCATCACGATGTCGGCGCGGGCACCGAGCGCCTCCTCGAGTTCGGCGAGCGACTCGACTTCCACTTCCACGGGAATGCCGGTTGCCACCCGCCGCGCGGCGCTTACCGCAGCGCCGATCGAGCCCGCAGCGGCGATGTGGTTCTCCTTCACGAGCACCATGTCGTGCAGGCCCATGCGGTGATTGCGCGCGCCGCCGCAGCGCACGGCATACTTCTGCGCGGTGCGCAGACCCGGAAGCGTCTTGCGGGTGTCGAGGATCGCGCAACCGGTGCCCGCGACGGCCTCGACGAAGCGTCGCGTTTCGGTCGCCGTGGCCGACAGCAGCTGCAGGAAGTTAAGAGCGGTGCGCTCACCGGTAAGGAGTGGGCGCGCGAGGCCCTCGAGGCGCAGCACGACCGCTCCGGCTGGCGCACGCTCGCCGTCGCGGACCGACCACGCGAGCGCCATGCGCGGATCCAACTGGCGGAAGGTCTCCGCGACCCAGGGCACACCGCAGATGACCGCGTCCTCGCGCGTCACCACTTCCGCGCGCACGCGCTCGTCGGCCGGCACGAGCGCCGCGGTGACATCGCCGCTCCCCACGTCCTCGCGCAGCGCAGCGCCGACCTGCGCCGGTACGTCCGCGGGAATATTCAGGTGTGTTTCGCTCGCCATCTGCGCGCCGCCTGCGGCCTCGCAAGCGGCGCGCCGGGGGAGCGCAATCATCCCCTAGAAGGGCAGTCCGTGGAAAGCGGAGCCCATGCACAGCAGCAGCGGGATCGACAGGACGAAGTTCGTGCGCGAGGCCATGCCTGCGATCTTGCGCGCTTTCGCCTTCTGCTCGTCGGTCGCGGGCACGATGCCCAGGATCTTCTTCTGGTTCGGCCAGATGAGGGCCCAGACGTTGAACAGCATGATGGTGCCGAGCCAACCACCGATGCCGATGACGAGCCCGTAGGAGTCGTGGCCGCCGTGACCGAGCGTGAGGGCGTTCAAAAAATTGCTGTTGCGGATCAAGTACCAGGCGCCGGTGACCCAGGTGGCGACCGCGGCCCAGCGGAACCAGGCGAGCGCGCGCGGCGCGATGTACTTCCCGATGCCGGCACCGCCCGGGCCGCCCTTGTCGGCGGCGGCGACCGCGAGCGCAGGCGTTTGCACCAGGTTGAAGTAGTAGAGCAGGCCAATCCAGGTGATTCCGCTCAGGATGTGCAGCCAGCGAGCAAGGCTCGCCTCGTGGAAGCTTCCGGGCGATGCGCCGATGGCAACCGCGATCACGATCACGATGATGGCGAGGACGATTCCGGAGATGATCGAGCCGGAAATGGAATTGAGTGGATTCACGGCGATTCCCCCCTCAGGTGTTGGAACACTCGGTGTGCGTTCCGCTTGTTATTCTGGCTCGGCGTGAACGCGAAGCCCAAGTTTGAAGAATAGGCGACTAACCCCCATAATTCAACTTAGGCGGGTGTCGATGCGTCGAGGGCGGGATGCCGAGCGAGACGAGCGGCGCGAAGCTCGAGGAATCCGAAGAGCGCCACTCGCAGCGTCCGCGCTCGCCCTGCGTGAAGATCTGCGTGCTCGATGCCGCGGGCTACTGCACCGGGTGTCTGCGCACCGCCGCGGAAATCGGGCGCTGGCCCGCCGCGAGCGCCGCCGAGCAATGGCAGCTGATCGCGACCCTGGAGCGCCGCTGGCGACTGAAAAGAGGATCACTAACGATGGATGTCGTGGAACGAATCAAGGCGCAGCTCGAATCGGGCCCGGTCGTGCTCTTCATGAAGGGCACACCCGACTTTCCCCAGTGCGGCTTCTCGGCGCAGGCGGTGGCGGCGCTGCGCGCGTGCGGGGCTGAGTTCAAGCACGTCAATATCTTCGAGGACCCGGAGCTGCGCGATGCGCTCAAGCAGTACTCGAACTGGCCAACCTATCCGCAGCTCTACGTGAACGGCGAGCTCGTCGGCGGCTGTGACATCGCGCTCGAGATGTATCGGAGCGGCGAGCTCAAGAAGCTCCTCGCCGAGGCCGGCGCGGTCACGGCGTAGGCGTATCGAGCTCGCGGCCCGGCGCGGGCTCGCCGCGCTCCTCCGCGCCCGGCACCTCGAGCCAGCCGAGCGCGCGGGCGCGCTCCTCCGCATCGAGGTAGCTCGCCTGCATGCGGTTTGAGATCCGGCAGAACAGTTCCGCGGTCCGCTCCGCATCGTACGCGGCCGAATGCGCGGAGCTCGCATCCCAGTCCATTCCGGCCACGGTTGCAGCCTTGGCGAGGACCGTCTGGCCAAGCGCGACCCCGGCGAGGGTCGCCGTATCGAAGCTCGAGAAGGGATGGAAGGGATTGCGCTTCAGGTCCGTGCGGGCGATCGCGGCGTTCAAGAATCCCAAATCGAAGGCGGCGTTGTGGCCGACGAGGATCGCGCGGCGGCACCCGTAGGCGCGCACCGCGCGGCGCACCTCGCGGAACACTCGCTGCAGGGCATCGTGCTCCGGTAGCGCCGGGCGCAGGGGATGGTAGGGATCGATGCCGTTCACCGTGAGCGCCGCCGGGTCGAGCCGCGCGCCGGGGAAAGGCTGCACGTGATAGCTCACGGTCTCGCCGCGCCTCAAGCGCCCGTCGGCGGACATCTCGATGAGCACCGCCGCAATCTCGAGCAGCGCGTCGGTCGTGGAGTGAAAGCCGCCGGTCTCCACGTCGATGACCACGGGAAGAAATCCGCGGAAGCGCCGCGCCATGAGCAGGGCCGCCGCCGCGAGCGGCGTCGCGCCCACGTTGTGCTCTCCCGCGCTCATGAGCTCAGCCGCCAATGCACCTCGCCCCCCGCCCCGAGCGGTACCAGCTCGTCGGTGCCGAACGGGTAGCTCTCGGGCACGCGCCAGGACTCCTTGCGCAACGTCACGCGCGCGGCGTTGCGCGGCAGGCGGTAGAAGTCGGCGCCGAAGTGCGATGCGAACGGCTCGAGCGCATCGAGGCGCCCCGCCGCATCGAACACCTCCGCGTAGATCTCGAGCGCCGCGTGCGCCGAGAACACCCCGGCGCAGCCGCAGGCGCTCTCCTTCGCGCGTCGCCCGTGCGGCGCGCTGTCGGTACCGAGAAAGAAGCGCGGATTCCCGCTCAGCGCCGCGGCGACGAGCGCCTCGCGGTCGGCCTCGGTCTTGAGCACCGGGAGGCAGTAGTGATGCGGGCGGATTCCCCCCGCGAACAGCGCGTTGCGGCTCATCGTCAGGTGCTGCGGCGTGATCGTGGCGCCGATGCCGGCGCGCGCGCCGCGCACGAACTCGACGGCGTGCCGCGTCGTGATGTGCTCGAGCACGATGCGCAGCCGCGGATGCCGCGCGGCGAGCGGCGCGAGCACGGCATCGATGAAGCGCGTCTCGCGCTCGAAGATGTCGACCTCGGGATCGGTGACCTCCCCGTGCACCTCGAGCACCATCCCGAGCTCGCTCATGCGCGCGAGGACCGGATCGAGCCGCCGCACGTCCCGCACGCCGTGAGCGGAGTGCGTGGTGGCGCCCGCCGGGTAGAGCTTGCACCCGAGGACGTGGCCGCTCGCGCGCGCGAGCTCGATCTCGGCCGGATCGGTTGCATCGGTGAGATAGAGCGTCATGAGCGGCGCGAACTGCGCGCCGGCCGGCAGGCGCTCGAGGATGCGCGCTCGATAGGCGAGGGCGACTGCCACCGTCGCGATCGGAGGCGAGAGGTTCGGCATCACGATGGCGCGCGCAAAGCGCTGCGCGCTGAAGGGCAACACCGCTTCGAGCTCGGCCCCGTCGCGCAGGTGCAGGTGCCAGTCGTCGGGACGCGCAAGCGTGAGCGGGAACCCGCGAGGTGCGCTCATCGGCGCGCTCCGAGCTGCTCGAGCACGCGCTGATGCACAATCAGCTCGAGCGCGTAGCGCACGCCGAAGCCGGTTACGTCGGTGCCGATGTGTCCCAATCCGCCGGCGCGCACGGCGGAGGACAGATCGAGGTGCACCCACGGGCTCGAGGCCGGCACGAAGCGGCTCAGGAACCGCGCGGCGAGGATGTGATCGCCCTTGCCGTCGACCGCGCACTGCAACGTATCGGCGACCTTGCTCTCGAGGTCGGAGTCGTAGTCGGCATCGAAGGGGAAGCCCCAGACCCGCTCGCCGCTCGCGCGGCCGGCCGCGAGCAGCGAGTCGCTGAGCTGCGGCTCGTTCGTGAACACCCCGCTCATGCGCTCGGTGAGCGCATGCAGGCACGCGCCGGTGAGCGTCGCGAAATCGATCATCAGGCGCGGCCGGCTGCGGGCGGCGAGTGCGAGCGTGTCGGCGAGCACCATGCGCCCCTCGGCATCGGTGTGAATCACCTGGATCGTCACGCCGTTTGCGGCGCGCACGACCTCTTGCGGGATGTACGAGCGTGGACCGATGCGATTCTCGGTGATCGCGAGCCATGCATCGACCGCGAGCGGCGCTTCGAGGCGCGCGAGCGCATCGAGCGTTGCGAGCGCAACGGCGCTGCCGGCCATGTCGGTGTGCATCTCGAGCATCGCACGGTGCGGCTTCAAGTTGGTGCCGCCGGTGTCGAAGAGGATTCCCTTGCCGATGAGGGCAAGATCGGGCGCTGCGCGCCGGCGGCGCGCCGGGCGGTAAGCGAGGTGCGCGATGCCCGCGGTGCGCTCGGCGTTGCCCGCGGAGACGGCGAGAAAGGCGTTCGCGCCGAGACGCTTGAGCGATCGCTCATCGAGCCAGCGAAAGCCGAGACCGCGCTCGCGCGCGAGGCGCGTGATGAAGCGCCGGTACGCACGCGCATCGAGCACGTTGGGCGGCAGCGCCGTGAGGAAACGTGCGAGGTTGGTGCCGCGCGCTGCGGTCTCCAGGTACGCGAGCTCGCGCGGCGCGGCGCCAACGAGCTCGATGCGCCGGATGCCGGCGCGCGCGCCGCTCGGCTTGCGGAAGGTCGCAAGCTCGAAGGCGTGCGCGAGCGCGCCGGAGAGGAGCGCATCGTGCGCGTGGGGGTGGGCGCCTGCACCGCCGGGCGCTGCGAGCGCGAGGCTTGCGGGAGCGCGCGGCCCCAACTCCTTCAGCATGCGCCCGGCGAGCGCGAGGGCTTCGAAGGTGCTCGCACGCGCGCCGAGCGCGCCGAGCACGGTGCGCGTGCTGCGGGCGTTGCCGAGCGCGCCGCTCGCGACGCCCGCGGCGGCCCCGGCGCGCTTGCGCAATTCCCGCCAGCGCTCACTCTGCGGCAGCTCCGCGAAGACCTCCGCCGGCGCCTCGCTCGAGGCGATCGCGAGTATCGCATCGACGTCCGCGGCGGCGCGCTCGCCCAAGCGGGCGCGGCGCGCGAGCTCGGGAGGCCTCGGGAGGGCAGGCAGGGGAAACGCCGCCGCCATCACCGGTGAGCGGTCGGGCTACGCCGCTGGCAAGTGGACGGCGCGAGCACGACGCCCGCGTGTCGGTGGCGCGGTTGCTTGACCGTCACGAGCGAAATCCGGATCATTGGCGGGCTTTGTTCGGAACGATCGAAGTCACGCGGAGTGTCTTTCCGCATCCTAGCACAGCAGCCGCACTCGCCCGCCGCGCTCAAGTCGTCCGATCGGGGTCCGCGGCCGCTTTCCCGAGTGGCTCTCCATGACTGAACTGCCGAAGCTGCAAGATCTCGATCCCGTTGAGACCCAGGAGTGGCTCGAGTCGATCGACTCGGTGCTGCGCGTCCACGGCCCGGAGCGCGCGCACTTCCTGCTCGACCGCCTGATCGATTACACGCGCCGCTCGGGCGGTTACCTACCGTTCAAGCCGAACACCGCGTACGTGAATACGATCTTCCCGGGACAGGAGCGCGAGTACCCGGGCAACCGCGCGCTCGAGCGGCGCATCGAGGCGTACATCCGCTGGAACGCGCTCGCAATGGTGGTGCAGGCGAACCGCATCTCCTCCGAGTACGGCGGCCACCTCGCGAGCTATGCCTCCTCCGCGACGCTCTACGAAGTGGGATTCAATCATTTCTGGCGCGCGCCCTGCGATCAGCACCTGGGCGATCTCATCTTCATCCAGGGGCACTCCTCGCCGGGCATCTATGCGCGCGCGTACCTCGAGGGCCGACTGAGCGACGAGCAGCTGCACCATTTTCGCCAGGAGGTGGGCGGGCACGGTCTGTCCTCCTATCCGCATCCGTGGCTGATGCCCGATTTCTGGCAGTTCCCGACGGTGTCGATGGGGCTCGGGCCGATGATGGCGATCTTCCAGGCGCGCTTCGCGCGCTACCTCGAGCACCGTGGTCTCGCCAAGCCCTCCGACCGCAAGGTGTGGTGCTTCTTGGGCGACGGCGAGATGGACGAGCCGGAGTCGATGGGCGCGCTCACGATGCCGGTGCGCGAGAAGCTCGACAATCTCATCTTCGTCATCAACTGCAACCTGCAGCGCCTCGACGGCCCGGTGCGCGGCAACGGCAAGATCATCCAGGAGCTCGAGGCGGCGTTCCTCGGGGCGGGCTGGAACGTGATCAAGGTGCTGTGGGGCGCGCGCTGGGATCCGCTGCTCGCGCGCGACGACCAGGGGCTGCTGCGCAAGGTGATGGAGGAGTGCGTCGACGGGGAATACCAGAACTTCAAGGCGAAGGGCGGCGCGTACACGCGCGAGCACTTCTTCGGCAAGTTCCCGGAGCTCAAAGCGATGGTCGCCAACATGTCCGATGAGGACATCTGGCGCTTGAATCGCGGCGGCCACGATGCGCGCAAGGTCTACGCGGCCTACTGGGCCGCGATCAATCACCGCGGCCAGCCGACGGTGATTCTCGCCAAGACCGTGAAGGGTTTCGGCCTCGGCAAGGGCGGCGAGGGCCAGATGATCGCGCATCAGCAGAAGAAGCTCGACGTGGATGCGCTCAAGGCGTTTCGCGACCGCTTCGCCATCCCGGTCTCCGACGAGGACTTGACGGGACTGCCATTCCGCAAGCCCGCGGAGGGCTCGGATGAGAGCAAGTACCTGATGGAGCGGCGCGCGGCACTCGGCGGATTCCTGCCCGCGCGCCACACCTCCGCCCCGCCGCTCGCGCTGCCGCCGCTCAGCGCGTTCGATCCGGTGCTCGAGGGCACCGGGGAGCGCGAGATCTCCACGACGATGGCCTTCGTGCGCATCCTCACGATCCTCCTCAAGGACAAGAACATCGGCAAATTCGTGGTGCCGATCGTTCCGGATGAGGCGCGCACCTTCGGCATGGAGGGACTGTTCCGCCAGATCGGCATCTACTCCTCGGTCGGACAGCTCTACACGCCGCAGGACGCGGAGACGCTCATGTCCTACCGCGAGGACAAGAAAGGCCAGATGCTCGAGGAGGGCATCAATGAGGCCGGGTCACTGTGCTCGTGGATCGCGGCCGGAACCGCCTACTCGAACCACGGCATCAACATGGTTCCCTTCTACATCTTCTACTCGATGTTCGGCTTCCAGCGCGTCGGGGATTTCATCTGGGCGGCCGGGGACATCCAGGCGCGCGGGTTCCTGATCGGGGCGACCGCGGGGCGCACCACGCTCGCGGGCGAGGGGCTGCAGCATCAGGACGGCCACAGTCAGCTCGTTGCGACGACGGTTCCCAACTGCATCGCGTACGATCCGGCGTTCGCCTACGAGCTCGCGGTGATCGTGCACGACGGACTGCGGCGCATGTTCATCGAGCAGGAGCGGATCTTCTATTACATCACTTGCATGAACGAGAACTACGCGCAGCCGCCACTGCCGAAGGGCGCGGAGGAGGGCATCCTCAAGGGGATGTACCCGCTCGCAAGCGGCGGGCGTGGGCGCGTGCGCGCGACGCTGTTGGGCTCCGGAACGATCCTGCGCGAGTGCATCGCCGCTGCGCAGATCCTCGAGCGCGACCACGGCGTGCCCGCCGATGTGTTCTCGGTGACGAGCTTCAGCGAGCTGCGGCGCGAGGCGGTCGACTGCGAGCGCTGGAACATCCTGCACCCCGAGGAGCCCGCACGGGTGCCATACGTGAAGCGCTGCCTCGAGGGCCGCACCGGCCTCGTCGTCGCGGCGACCGACTACGTGCGCAATGTCCCGGAGCAGATCCGCGAGTGGGCGGGCGAGCACTACGTCACGCTCGGCACCGACGGCTACGGCCGCTCGGATTCGCGCGCGGCGCTGCGCAAGCACTTCGAGGTCGATCGCCACTTCATCGCGCTCACCGCATTGAAGGCGCTCGCGGATGCAGGCAAGATCGATCGCGCAAGCGTCGCCAAGGCGATCGCGGCATTCGGGATCGATCCGGCAAAGCCGAATCCGCGCATGGCCTGAGGGCTCCTCCAACGCCTCCGACCCAACGGGATTGAACGTGTCTCGCCTCATCGAAGTGCGCGTGCCCGACATGGGCAACTTCAAGGACGTGGCCGTCATCGACGTGCTCGTCAAGCCGGGCGACTCGATCGAGCCCGAGACTCCGCTCGTCACGCTCGAGACCGAGAAGGCGACGATGGATGTACCCTCCACGGTCGGCGGGGTCGTCGAGCGCGTGGTCGTCGGGAAGGGTGGACACGTCAACGCGGGCGACCTGGTGGTGGCGGTGCGCGTCGCCGACGCGGCCGCCACGGACCCGCCCCCCGCGGCGGCATCCGCCACGGCGCCGCCCGCCGAGCGAGCGCCCGCGGCACCGCAAGCACCCCTTGCACCGCAGGCACCCCCTGCACCGCCCGCGCGCCCAGCGGAGAAGCCTGCGGCTCGCGGCGAGGGCACGGCCGCGGCGAGCGCCGCCGCCCCGGCGGCGCGGCCCGCTCCGCCCGCACCCGCGACCCAGGCGGCGCCCGCGGCGAGCCCCATCGATGAGGCGAGCTTCTCGCGCGCGCACGCGAGCCCCTCGGTGCGCAAGCTCGCACGCGAGCTCGGTGTCGATCTCGGCTCGGTGAGCGGCACGGGATTCAAGGGACGCATCAGCGAGGAGGACGTGAAGGCGTTCGTCAAGGCGACCCTCACGGGCACGGGCGGGGGGCGCGCGCAGGCCGGCGCCGCGGCCCGCGCGGGCGGCCTGCCCGCGCTCCCGGTGGTGGACTTCGCGCAGTTCGGGCCCACGGAGGTGAAGCCGCTGTCGCGCATCCAGCGAATCTCCGGCGCGCGGCTGCACGCGAGCTGGGTGAACATCCCCCACGTCACGCAATTCGACGAGGCCGACATCACTGCGCTCGAGGAGCTGCGCAGCGCCCACAAGGACACGGCTGCGCAGCGCGGCATCCGCCTCACGCCCCTCGCATTCATCATCCGCGCCTGTGTCCGCGCGCTCCACGAGTTTCCCGCGTTCAACTCCTCGCTCGATGCGAGCGGCGAGCAGTTGGTGCTCAAGAAGTACGTGCACATCGGCTTCGCGGTCGACACGCCGAACGGATTGCTCGTGCCGGTGGTGCGCGATGCCGATCGCAAGGACGTGTACGCGCTCGCGCGCGCCGCGGGCGAGCTCGCCGAGAAGGCACGCGGCGGATCGCTGAGCCTCACCGAGATGCAAGGCGGAAGCTTCACCATCTCGAGCTTGGGCAGTCTCGGGGGCACCGCATTCACGCCGATCATCAATGCGCCGGAGGTCGCGATACTCGGTGTCTCGCGCGCCACACTGCGACCCGTGTACGTGGACGGCGCGCTCGTGCCGCGCCTCATCCTGCCGCTGTCGCTCTCCTACGATCACCGCGTGATCGACGGGGCGCTCGCGGTGCGCTTCACGGCGTTCCTCGCGCGCACGCTCGCGCAGGCGCATTCGCTCCTCGAGGCCGTACCGTGAGCGGGCGAGCCGCGCGGGTCTCGCGATGAGCGCGACCGACCTCGTCGTTCCGGACCTCGGCAACTTCAACGACGTTCCGGTGGTCGACGTGCTCGTGCGCCCGGGCGATCGGATCGAGATCGACACCCCGCTCATCACGCTCGAGACGGACAAGGCCTCGATGGACGTGCCCGCCACCGTTGCCGGCACGATCGCCGAGGTGCGGGTGAAGAAGGGCGACCGCGTCTCCAAGGGGAGTCTCATTGCGCGCGTCGCCTCCGAAGCGGCGGGCGCGGCCGTGCCCGCCGCCGCTTCCCAGGGTCCGCCGCCCGCTCCTGCGATCGCCGCCCAAGCGGAGCTGCCGGAGGCCTCGGGCGATACCGTGCGGATGCCGGCGCCGGAGTCGACGGTGCGCCTGCGCATCGAGGCGCAGGCCGACCGCAGCACGCAGCTCCTCGTGCTCGGAGCCGGGCCCGGAGGCTACACGGCGGCGTTCCGGGCCGCGGACCTCGGACTCAAAGTCACGCTGGTCGAGCGCTGGCCCGTCCTGGGCGGGGTTTGTTTGAACGTCGGATGCATTCCCTCGAAAGCGCTCCTGCATGCGGCGAAAGTGATCGAGGAAGCCCAAGCGATGTCCGCCCACGGCATCGCATTCGGCGCGCCCACACTCGACCTGGAGAAGCTGCGCGGCTGGAAGTCGGGCGTGGTGCGCAAGTTGACCGGTGGACTCAAGCTCCTCGCCAAGCAGCGCAAGGTCGAAGTCGTGCAAGGCACGGGACGCTTCGTGAGCCCGCACCTGATCGAGGTCACGACCGAGTCGGGGAGCGAGCGCCTGCGCTTCGAGCAGTGCATCATCGCCGCCGGCTCGGAGGCGATCCGCATCCCCGGCTGGCCGAGCGATCCGCGCATCATCGACTCGACGGGTGCGCTCGAGCTGCCCGCGGCCAAGCGGCTGCTGGTGGTCGGCGGCGGCATCATCGGACTTGAGATGGCGTGCGTGTTCGATGCGCTCGGGTCCCGGGTGAGCGTGGTCGAGCTCACTCCGCAGTTGATGCCCGGCTGCGATCCGGATCTCGTGCGCCCGCTCGAGAAGCGCATTCGCGCGCGCTACGAGCAGATTCTGCTCGGCACGCGGGTGACCGCCATCGAGCCGCGCCCGGAGGGGCTGCGGGTGAGTTTCGAGGGCACCGCGGCTCCGGGCCCGCAGCTCTACGATCGGGTGCTCGCCGCGGTGGGACGCACGCCGAACGGCAAGCAGATCGGCGCCGAGGCGGCGGGCGTCACGGTCTCGGATCGGGGGTTCGTCCCGGTCGACCGGCAAATGCGCACGAACGTTCCCCATATCTTCGCGATCGGCGATATCGCCGGACCGCCGATGCTCGCCCACAAGGCCTCGCACGAGGCGAAAGTGGCAGCGGAGGTTGCTGCGGGGCACAAGGCGGCGTTCGACGCACGGGTGGTGCCGTCGGTCGCCTATACCGATCCCGAAGTGGCCTGGGCGGGGCTCACCGAGACCGAGGCGCAAGCCAAGGGGATCGCCTACAAGAAGGGCCTATTCCCCTGGGCGGCGAGCGGGCGCTCCTTGTCACTCGGGCGCGACGACGGCTTTACAAAACTCCTGTTCGATCCCGCAACGCACCGCATTCTGGGCGGCGGCATCGTCGGTCCGAATGCGGGAGATCTCGTGAGCGAGGTGGCCCTGGCGGTGGAGATGGGCGCCGATGCGGCCGACATCGGCCTCACGGTTCACCCCCACCCGACCCTGTCCGAGACGGTGGCGTTCGCCGCCGAGGCCTTCGAGGGCACGCTCACGGATCTTTACGTGCCGAGGAAGTAGCGAGCGGCCCTTAAAGATTCTTAAGGGTCCGCGCGGACGGGTCCGGGACGAGTGCATGTTAGAATTCGCCGCCGCCGCTAATGGGCAGCACACCACTTGCTAGGGAGATTTTTTGTGAAGAAGTCCATCGTCGCACTGGCCCTTACCACCTTCGTGCTCGGAATGAGCTTGAGCGCCGCGCCGTCGTTCGCGCAGGGCTCCGAGTCGAGCAGCTCCAGCGCCTCGACCGCCAAGCATCATCACCATGGAAAGATGAAGCACAAGAAGAAGAGCGAGAGCAGCTCCTCGTCGGGTTGATCGAGCCGGGTCTTACTGCTTTGCTCGCCTCGGCACGTGGCGCCTGGCGCCCGTGCCGGGGCTTGCGCTGAGCTCGACGCCGCCTCCCTCAAGAAGGTGCGGCGCAGCAGGATCCACTTTCACGGCGCGCGGCGCCCGCCGCCCGCCAGGCGTTCGAGCCTTTCCAGATAGCGGCGCTCGTCGGGCACACCGGCGCTTTCCTGCGCCGCGTACAGCGTTTCCGCGAGACACTCCATCATCGCGTGCTCGGCTGCGTGCGGATCCGGGCTCTGGCGCGCGAGCTCGCGATGAATCCGCGCGATCCCCGCCGGCCGGTCGGTCGCCACCTGCTCGCGCAGCGCGAGATGCATTGCGAGATGCAGGAACGGATTCACGCGGCCGTCCGCGGGCGTGAATTCGGCCGCAAGCGCCTCCTCACCGGATTCGAGCCACGCGGCGAGCTGCGGATGCTCGGCGATTACCGCGGCGATCGCCGCTTCCAGCGGCTCGAGCGGCCGCTGCTCCTTCCACTTGCGCCACGCTTCGAGGTAGACACGACGAAGCTCGCGGCGGCTCTGTCCGGCGAAGATGGGCATGCTTAGATGGGCGGCGGAGTCTTGTGCGCATACTCGCACAGATCCGCGATCACGCAGCTCGGGCAGGCGGGCCGGCGCGCCGTGCAGACGTAGCGGCCGTGCAGCAGCAGCCAGTGGTGCGCATTCTTGCGGTACGCGGGCGGCGTGCCCGCGAGCAGCCCATCCTCGACGGCTCGGGGCTTCTTGCCCCGAGCGAGCCCGGTGCGATTGGCGACGCGGAAGATGTGCGTGTCGACCGCGATCGTCGCCTCACCGTGAACAATGTTGAGGATCACGTTCGCAGTCTTGCGCCCGACGCCTGGGAGCGCCTCGAGCTGAGCGCGCTCCCTCGGCACGTCCCCGGCGTGTGCGGCGAGGATGCGCCGCGAGAGCTCGACCACGTTGTGTGCCTTGGCGTTGTAGAGCCCGAGGCTCCTCAGATACGGGCGCACCCCGTTCTCGCCGAGCGCGACGAGCGCCTGCGGGGTGTTCGCGACCGGGAAGAGCTTGCGGGTCGCTGCGTTCACACTGCGATCGGTCGTGTGCGCCGAGAGCACGACCGCGACCAGGAGCTCGAACGGCGAGCCGTGCTCGAGCTCGGTGGCGGGCTGCGGGTTCGCGGCCTCGAGGCGGCGGAAGATCGCGCGCCGGCGCTGCGGAGTCATCGCACCGGCCCGCGCGCAGGCTCCGCGCCCGGGAGGCGTGCTGCGAGCTGCGCCGCGCGCTCGCGGGCGCGGCGCTCGCCGCGCTCGAGGTGAGCGAGGTAGCGCTCGCGATTGAGCGGTGCGGCCGGCACCTCGAGCGGGGCGCCGCTCGCCGTGCGCGCCGGCACCATCACGATGCAGTCGACCGGGCACGGCGCGATGCACAGCTCGCATCCCGTGCACAGCGCATCGAGCACGGTGTGCAAGAAGCGCGGCGCGCCGACGATCGCATCGACAGGGCAGGGCGGCAGGCACTTTGCGCAGCCGACGCAGCGGTCTGCGTCGATGCGCGCGACGCGATGCGCACGCTCGCTTCCGCAGTCCGGATCGAGCGGCAGCGCTTCGCGCCCGAGGAGCCGCGCGAGCGCGGCGATCGTCGCCGCACCGCCCGGCGGGCAGCGATTGATCGACGCCTGCCCGCGGGCGATCGCCTCGGCATACGGGCGGCAGGCCGGATACCCGCAGCGTGTGCACTGCGTCTGCGGAAGGAGTGCGTCGATCTCGGCGGCGTTCGGGGTGTGCGTGGACATCGCAATGCGAGGCGTTCTCGCTCCGGGCCGCTGCCGGCTTCAGCTCACCTTCATTCCGGGCTGAGCGCCGCTGTCCGGGGAGAGCAGATAGATCCCGGGACCCTCGCCACTTGCCGCGAGCACCATTCCCTGGGACACGCCGAATTTCATCTTGCGCGGAGCCAGATTCGCCACCACGACCGTGAGCCGTCCGGCGAGCGCCCGCGGATCGTATGCGGACTTGATGCCGGCGAATACCGTGCGGGTCTCGGTGCCGAGATCGAGCGTGAGCTTCAGGAGCTTGTCGGCGCCCTCCACGTGCTCCGCGGCGGCGATGCGCGCGACGCGCAGGTCGATCCGCTTGAACTCATCGATGGAGAGGGCTGTCGCCGCGGCCGCGGTCGCAACCGGAGTTTTCGCCGGGGCGGCCGCGCTCGGCGCGGCCACCCGCGCGGGCGGTGCGGCCGGGCGTGGCGGCAGGACGGGTGCGCCGGCCTGCGGGGCTATGCCGAAGAGCGCATCGAGCTGCTTCGGATCGACGCGGCTCATCAGGTGGTGGAACGTAGCAATGTGCTCCGGCCAGAGCTCGAGATCGCTCCACGCGAGCGGCCGCTCGATGCCGAAGAGCCCGGCGGCCGCCCGCGCGAGCTCCGGAAGGATCGGTGCGAGCGCCACCGTGAGCCGCAGGAAGCCGACGAGCGCGAGCGAGCAGACTTCGTGCAGCTGCTCGCTCGCGCGTGGATCGGCCGCGCGCGCGAGCTCCCAGGGCTTGTGCCGGTCGAAGTACTCGTTCACCTTGTCCGCGAGCTCCATGACCGCGCGGACGGCCTGACCGAACTCGCGCCGCTCGTACGCCGAGCGGATCGACTCCAGCTGCGCGGGGAATGCGCCGTGGCGGCCGAGGAGCTCCTCATTGGCGCGCCGCCCGCCGGTCAACCGACCGGCGAAGCGCTCGTTCACGAACTTCGCCGCGCGGCTCGCGATGTTCACGTACTTGCCGACCAGATCGCCGTTCACCCGCGCGACGAAATCCTCGGGGCCAAAGTCGATGTCCTCGACGTGCGAGTTGAGCTTCGCCGCGATGTAATACCGCAGCCACTCCGCATTCATCCCGAGCTCGAGATAGCGCTGCGGGCTCAAGCCCGTGCCGCGCGACTTCGACATTTTCTCGCCGCGCACGGTGATGAAGCCATGCACGTACACGCGCTCGGGCACCTTGTACGGCGGACCCGCGAAATGCAGCATCGCCGGCCAGAAGAGCGTGTGAAAGTAGATGATGTCCTTGCCGATGAAATGGATCTGCTCGGTGTCGGGGGCGGCGAGGAACTCCGCGAAGCCGCGCGGCTCGCCGTTCGCGCGCGCCTTGCCGCTCGTGAAGTAGCTCTCGAGCGCGGCGAGATAACCGATCGGCGCATCGAGCCAGACGTAGAAGTACTTGCCGGGCGCATCCGGGATGGGGATGCCGAAATAGGGCGCATCGCGCGAGATGTCCCAGTCGCCGAGCCGCTCGCCGCCGGCGCCACCGAGCCACTCGCGCGCCTTGTTCGCAACCTCGGGCTGCAGCCGTCCGGGCGCGCCGATCCACTCATCGAGGAACGCGACGCACTTCGGATCGGAGAGCCTGAAGAAGTGGTGGTCGGAGCTCTTGACCACCGGCCGCGCCCCGGTGAGCGTCGAGTACGGATCGATGAGCTGCGCGGGCGCATTCACGATGCTGCACACCTCGCACGCATCGGCGTACTGGTCCCGCGCATGGCAGTTGGGACACTCGCCCTTCACGTAGCGGTCGGGCAGGAACATGCCCTTGACGGGATCGTAGAACTGCTCGACCGGCTTCACGTAGATGAGGTCGGCCGCCTTGAGCCGCGCATAGACGTCCTGCGAGAGTGCGACGTTCTCGGCCGAGTCGGTCGAGTGCCAGTGATCGAAGCTCAGATGAAAGCCCTTGAGGTCCGGTGCACGCCCGGCTGTCACGCGCGCCACGAGCTCGCGCGGACTCAATCCCTCGGATTCCGCCTTGAGCATGATCGGTGCGCCGTGCACGTCGTCGGCGCCGAGGAAGTGCACCGCGTGGCCCTGCATGCGCTGAAAGCGCACCCAGACGTCCGCCTGGATGTACTCCATGATGTGCCCGATGTGCAGCGGGCCGTTCGCGTAGGGAAGGGCGGTGGTGACGAAGAGCGTGCGCGGCATCCGCGCAGTGTACAGGGTCAGCCCTGGTCCTTCACGGCCTCGAACCGCGCCTTGCTGATGCCTTTTTTGTACGCTTCCTTGCCGGTGATCGCGCGCTGCTCGAGCAGCGACTGAATCGCCGAGTCCATCGTGCGCATTCCGAACTGCGCGCCCGACTGCATGGTGCTCTCGAGCTGATCGAGCTTGCCCTGGCGGATGAGATTGGAGACCGCCGGAGTGTTGACGAGGATCTCGAGCGCCGCGACGCGGCCCTCCTTGTCGGCGCGCTGGAGCAGCTGCTGCGAGACGACGCCGCGAAGCGACGTGGAGAGCATCGTGCGCACGTGCGACTGCTTGTCGGCGGGGAAGACGTTGACTATGCGGTCGACGGTCGGCGCCGCGCCGTTCGTGTGCAGAGTGCCCATCACGAGGATGCCCATCTCGGCGGCGGTGACGGCGATGCCGATCGTCTCGAGGTCACGCAACTCACCGACCAGGATCACATCGGGGTCCTCGCGCAGGGCCGAGAGCAGCGCCGCGGCAAAACTGGGGGCGTGCATGCCGATCTCGCGCTGGCTCACGAGGCAGGACTTACGAGCGTGAACGAACTCGATCGGATCCTCGATCGTGAGGATGTGGCCCTTCACGCGGGAGTTGATGTCGTCGATCATCGCGGCAAGCGTCGTCGACTTGCCCGAGCCGGTCTTTCCGGTCACGAGGATGAGCCCATTGCTCGCGTGGCACATCTGCCGCACGGCCTCGGGGAGCTTGAGCTCATCGAGCGTCATCGCCCGGGAGGGAATCGCGCGGAACACCGCGCCCACCCCGTTCAGGTGACGCATGACGTTGACGCGGAAGCGCCCCCGATCGGCGAGCGAATAGGCGAAATCCGCGCCGTCCTTGGACTCGAAGCGCTCCACCGCCGACTTCGGCATGATCTCGTAGAGCGCATCGCGCACGGCCTGAGGCTCGAGTCGCTCGGGCTTAAGGGGCTGCAGGTCACCATACAGGCGCATGCGCGGCGGGTCGCCGGCGATCAGATGCAGGTCCGATGCGCGCCGCTCGAGAATCTCATCGAGCAGGGAGTCGATCGTTGCCATGCTCTGTCTGCCTTACGCCGAGGCGGCCGTCGCGGGCGGGGCCGACTCGACCTTCGGCAGAACGCTCGTGTCGGTGACGTACTTCTGAAAGGCCCGCTTGTCGTTCGCGTAGCCGTACGCATCGTCCGGGTCGATCTCGCGGGCGTTGATCGCGGTGAGCAGTGCCTGATCGAGGACCTGCATGCCGAGATCCTTGCCCGTCTGCAGCTGGCTCGGGATCTGGTGGGTCTGGTCGCTCTGGATCAACTTCGCGATCGCACGGGTCATCACCATGACCTCGCAGATGGCACGGCGCCCGCGCGAGTCAGGCGTCTTCACGAGCACCTGAGTGACGACCGCGAGCAGGCTCTGCGCGAGGAAGCTCTTGGTCTGCTCGCGCTCCTCCACGGGCAGCGCGTCGATGATGCGATCGATCGTCTTGACCGCTCCAGTGGTGTGGAGCGTACCGAGGACGAGGTGCCCGGTCTCGGCGGCGGTCATCGCCATGGAGATCGTCTCGGCGTCGCGCAACTCCCCGACGAGGATCACGTCGGGGTCCTCGCGCATCGCTGCGCGCACGCCCTCGGCGAAGGTCGGAATGTGGGTGTGGAGCTCGCGCTGGATCACCTGGCTTTGCTTGCTGCGGTGGACGAACTCGACCGGATCCTCGAGGCTGATGATGTTCACGCGCCGCGTGGTATTGAGGTGGTCGATCATCGCCGCGAGCGTGGTCGACTTGCCGGTACCGGTCGAGCCGGTCACGAGCACCATGCCCTGGTGGTAGTCGCAGAGCTTGGTGACGATCGCCGGCAGCGCGAGGCGCTCGAGGTTCGGCACGTCCGAGGGAATCGATCGGAAGGTCGCCCCGACGCCGGTCTCCTTGCGATAGACGTTGACGCGGAAGCGGCCGCCGTCGGTGGAGACGTAGGAGAAGTCGAGGTCGTTGCCGGAGTTGAAGTGCTCGGCCTGCGATCGGGTGAGGATCTCGGCGATGTAGCCCTCGAGCTCCGCCGCCCGCAGGTCGCGGAACTTGATCGGCATCAGGTCGCCGAACATGCGCAGCATCGGCGGCACGCCGACCGCGAGGTGCACGTCGGAGCATCCCTGCTGGGTGCCGAGCTTCAGGAACGCGTCGATACGCGCCAAGTTGCGGTCCTCGTGCCTCGTCAGGCAATTGCCCGGGCTGAAGCGGTTTTTTTGCCTGGTTCGGCCCGGTGGCGCAACGGGCGCACGCCAGAAATTTGACGTAACGCACGAAAGGACGCCGCCGCGCCCTACATGAAGCTCTCGACCGCGGTGCGGAACTCATCCATCGTCTGAAAGCGCTTGGCCTTGTCGACGGACATCGCCTTCATGACGAGGTCGCTCAATGCGGGCGCCAGGGCGGGATTGATCTGCTGCGGCGGGCGCGCTCGGCCCTGAACGTGCTGATACATGACCGACATGTGATCCCCGCGCGCGTACGGGGCGACACCGGTCAGCATCTCGTAGAGGATCACCCCGAGGGCGTAGATGTCGGCGCGCTCATCCACCTTCTTGCCCAGAATCTGCTCCGGCGCCATGTACTTGGGTGAGCCGATCACGTAGCCGGTCTTGGTGAGCTGCGTGTCGCCCTCGCGCTGCGCGGCGGCAACGCCGAAGTCGACGATCTTGAGCAGCCCTTCCTGATTGATGAGCACGTTCGCCGGCTTCAAGTCCCGGTGCACGATCCCCACCTGATGCGCGACGGCCATGCCGGTTGCAATATCGCACCCGAAGCGCAGCGCGCGCTGCAGCTCCATCGGCTTCTCCCCGACGATCTCCCCGGCGAGCGTGTGCGAGGGGAAGTACTCCATCGAGATCGCGTAGAGGCCCTGGATGAAGAGGAAGTCGTAGATGCGGATGACGTTCTTGTGGGTGATCTTGCGCGAGTAGCGCAGCTCGTGCACGAAGCGCTTCATCACCTCCTCGTCCTGCGCGACGTTCGGGTTCAAGAACTTGAGGATCAGCCGCTCATCGACGACGGTGTCCTCCATCAGTATCACGGTCCCGAAGGCGCCGCGGCCGATGCGGTCGATGTACTTGTAGCGGCCCTCGATGATGTCGCCCGGCTTGAGCGTGTTGATGTCGAGCTTGCCCGGCGCCTCGGTACGGCGCGCGGCCTGCGCGAGCGCGCCGTCGGAGATGAGCAGGGTGCGCGTCTGCGCGGCCGGCTGCGCCGCGCGGATGGCAGTGGCGCTCCCGGCCGCCCCCGCGGCGACGGTCGATGTTGGCAGCGCCGCGAGACTCCCGCTCGTGCGGTTGCCGAGCTGCGAGATGGCGCTCGCGGCGAGCCGCGAGATGGTCTGATCGGGCGACTCGATCTGCGCCTGCAGCTGCGCGCGCACCTGATCGGCATGCTTGTCATCCGTGATCTTCGCGAGCGCCTGGATCGCCTCGACGCGGACTTCGCGCTCGGGCCTGGCGAGCAGGGGCAGCACCGAGTCGACGAGCTTGGCGTCGCCCACCTTGCCGAGCGCGCGCACGACGATCGGGAGGGACTTCGGATTGGCCTCGAGGAGCATCTCGGCGAGCCGCGGCACGGCGCGCTTGCTGCCGATCTCGGCGAGCGCATCCACGGCGCGCTCGCTCACCCACCAGTCCGAATCACGCGTCGCCTGGATGAGATGGTCGACGGCGCGCTCGTCCTTCGTCTGATTGAGGATCTCGATCGCGGCGCGGCGAATATCCTCGTCCTTGTCGCGTACCAGGCTGAGCACCGCGTCGATCACCTTCGGCCCGCCGATCTTGCCGAGCGCATCGGCGGCCCGGCTGCGCACCCACCAGTCGCTGTCCTTGAGCGCCTCGAGCAGGTACTTCACCGACTTTGCATCACCGATCTCGTTCAGCACCTCGACCGCGGCGCGGCGGGCGTACTCGTTCTCGTCCTTGAGGACGTCGATCAGGAAGCGCACCGTCTCGGGCGCGTTCGCCTTGATGACCACGTCGACCGCCTTGTTCTGCACGTCAATCTCCGGATCGCGCAGCAACGCGCAGACCCGCTCGACGTCGATCGGGCCGTCCATCCGTTGCAGCGCCCCGAGCACGGCGCTGCGCACCAGCTTGTTCGGATCCTTGAGCTGCGCCTGCAGCGCCGTCTGCACCTCCGGGGTGGCGAAGCGGGAGAGGATGTTGATGATGTGAACGCGTGCGAAGGGGTCCTTGCCCTGCAGGCGTCCGAGGAGCTCGGGCAGCGCCTGCGCATCGGCGATCTCGCCGATGATGCGGAACAGCGCCGCCTTCTCGCTCGGCTCCTGCGCGTACGCCGCGTTGAGGAGCTCGCGGATTCCGAAGCGCTGCTTCTGGGCCGCGATCACCTCGAGCAGCGCCGACTTCGCGACCCCCGGCAGCGCGAGCGCATCGAGCAGCATCTGCGGCGGGATGCCCTTGCTCAGCGTGAGCGCCGAGGAGATCCCGGAGATCACCCGTGGACTGCCCTGGACGAGGCCCTGGAGAAACTGCGGTAGGTTCTTGGCACTCGCATTCGCCGCGAGCACCTCGACCAAGAGCGAGGTGGCGCCCTTGTCGGCCTCGGGAAGCGCAGCCAAGATCGGCTCGATGGCTCCGGGCCCGAGCTCCTTCAGCTTGACGGCGGCTTTCTGCGCGCCCGGATCGGCCGGAGCCGTGGCGGATCTGATCTCCGTGATCAGCCGCTCGGCGCGCAGGTTCGTTAGAAAACTCATTCAGCCTTGCCGTCGGCGGTCATCCTGGCGCGTAAAGCCGCCTCGCCCGCGTACGCTCGGCGGGGCGGATCCTTCCAGCACATGCTTGAACCTCTCCCACGGCCGACCGGTTAGCGCTGCGACCCCTTCGGCGACCGGCCGGCACGAATTATGCCACATGCTCAGCGACAGCTTCCGTCACCGGGGCTACATGCGGATACTCCGCCGAGGCCCTAAAATCCTAACTTCTTCCGCGTCGATCTGAGCTTACCCATGCCACATTCTTCCGCCTCGGCCGTGCAGAGGGCCCTCGAGAGCTACGTCGATCCCTACCTCGAGGAGTCCCTCGCAGCCGCGCACGCCCTCACCGGACTCGCCGAGGAGCCGGGCGGGCGCCTCGTCGCCGGGCTGCGCCTCGGCTTTCCGGCGGCCGATTATCGTGATGAGCTGCTCGCGGCGCTGCGCGCGCATCTCACGGCGGCCGGGCTTGCCGTGCAATTGGACATAAGCCTCGACCCGCAGATCGAGGCGCACGCAGTGCAGCGGCCCCTCAAGCCGCTGCAGGGCATCAAGAACGTGGTGGCGGTCGCATCCGGCAAGGGCGGCGTCGGCAAGTCCACCGTGGCGGCGAATCTCGCGCTCGCCTGGTCGCTTCAGGGCGCCCGGGTGGGCGTGCTCGATGCCGATATCTATGGGCCGAGCCAGCCGCTCATGCTTGGGCTCGCCGGTCAGCGGCCGAGCGCGCCGGACGGCAAGCATCTCGAGCCGCTCGCGAGCCACGGGGTCGTCGCGATGTCGATCGGGTTCTTGGTCGACGCAGAGCAGCCAATGGTCTGGCGCGGCCCAATGGTCACGCAGGCGCTCTCCCAGCTGCTTGCCGACACGCGCTGGGGCGAGCTCGACTATCTGGTCGTCGACATGCCCCCAGGGACCGGGGACATCCAGCTCACGCTCGCTCAGCGTGTGCCGGTCGCCGGCGCCGTGATCGTCACGACGCCGCAGGACATCGCCCTCGCCGATGCGCGCAAGGGGCTCAAGATGTTCGAGAAGGTCTCGGTGCCGGTGCTCGGCATCGTCGAGAACATGAGCGTGCACGTATGCCCGAACTGCGGCCACGTCGATCACATCTTCGGTGCGGGCGGCGGGGAGCGGATGGCGCGCGAGTACGGGGTGAGGCTTCTCGGGGAGCTGCCGCTCGACAGCCACATCCGCGAGGAGACCGACGGAGGTCGCCCGACGGTGGTTGCCGCACCGGCAACGGCGCGCGCGAAGGCCTATCTCGAGATGGCGCGGCGCACGGGTGCCGCGCTCGCGCGCCGGGCGCGCGACCGCAGCAGCGCCTTCCCGCAGATCGTCGTCGAGGAAACCTGATGTCCATCAAGTCCGATAACTGGATCCGGCGCATGGCGCGCGAGCAGCGGATGATCGAGCCGTTCGAGCCCGAGCAAGTGCGCACCGTCAATGGCGAGCGGATCGTATCCTACGGAACCTCGAGCTACGGCTACGACGTGCGCTGCGCGAGCGAATTCAAGATCTTCACCAACATCAACTCGACGATCGTCGACCCGAAGCGATTCGACGAGAAGAGCTTCGTCGATTTCTCCGGTGCGGTGTGCATCATTCCGCCGAACTCCTTCGCGCTCGCGCGCACAGTGGAGTACCTGCGCATCCCGCGCAACGTGCTGGTCGCGTGCCTCGGCAAGAGCACCTATGCACGCTGCTTCCGCGGCGACGCGCGGGTGGCCCTCCTCGACGGAAGCGCGCCCACGCTCGAGGAGATGGCGCGGCGCCACGAGAGCGGCGCGTCGTTCTGCGGCTACAGCATTGACCGCAACGGACGGCTGATCGTGAGCCTGCTCGATGCCCCGCGCTTCATCGGTCGCGATTCGCTGCTCGAGGTCGAGCTCGATAACGGCGAGCGCATCCCGGCCACGCCCGATCACCCGTTCATGAGGCGCGACGGGCGGATGACGCCTGCTCGAGACCTTCGTGCCGGCGATGCACTCATGCCGCTCCATCGCGACACGTTCCGGGGCCACGAGCGGGTCTATCAGCCGCTCGATGGGCACATGTATCCCATCCGGCACTCGCGCCCGAGGGTTCCTGCTGCGGCGGTCGTGCGCCGGGCGCTCGCGGAGACCGGCTCCGCATTTCGCGGCACGCCTGCGTATCGAAATCACCAGGTCGTCGCCCTGCGCGAGCTGCCCGGTTGCCACGACGTGTACTGTCTCACGGTACCGGAGGCGGGGAATTTCGCGCTGGCAGCGGGCGTCTTTGTCCACAACTGCGGCATCATCGTCAATGTGACGCCCTTGGAGCCGGAGTGGGAGGGCCACGTCACGCTCGAATTCTCGAACACGACGCCGCTTCCGGCGAAGATCTACGCCAACGAGGGCGTCGCGCAGATGCTGTTCTTCGAGTCCGACGAGGTCTGTTCCACCTCCTACCGCGATCGCGGCGGCAAGTACATGGGGCAGCGCGGAGTCACGCTTCCGAAGACCTGAGGGGTCACTTGCCGGCGCCTGCCGCTCGCCGGGCCATCTCCGCCGGCGCAAGGTCCTCGATGTGCGTGGCGAGCCACCATTGATTGCCCTGCGCATCCTCGAGGCCTGCGCTGCGATCGCCGTACCACTCATCGGTCGGCGTGCGCAGCGACTTCCCCGCCCCCGGCGCCGCCATCGCGCGTCGATAGGCGGCGTCCACGTCGGGGACGTACATGTAGGTCGTGTTCGGGCGCGAGGCCGAGCTTTGGCCAATCATCAACACGCAGTCGCCGATTCGCGCTTGGGCGTGACGGATGACGCCGTCCGCGCCGCGGATCAGCTCCCCCGGCACCGCCGCAAATGCGTTTTTCACGAACTCGAGCAGCGCCGCGGCGTCGGCTACGGCGAAATAGGGAATGAGGCTCTGGTAGCCCTCGGGAACGGGTTTCGATGCGCTTACCATGTGCGGATCACCTCCGGGCGAGATCAGACCCGATGCGCGAGCGGGCGGGATTGGAGAAATCGGACGCTATCGCGGCAGCGGCACGTGGTTGCGGTGCTCGCTCTTGAGCGCGAAGTACTCCGTGGGGCTGAAGCCGGAGAAGGCGCGGAAGTCGTGGATGAAATGTGCCTGGTCGAAATACCCGCAAGCGGCGGCGATCTCGGCCCAGTTGACCTCGCGGAGCGTGTGAACGCTCCCGACGACGGCCTGGAAACGCTGGACTCGCGCGAAGAGCTTCGGGGCCATCCCCACTTCACCGCGGAACCGATCGAGCAGCCGGCGCTGCGACAGTCCGACCGCATCGCTCACCGTGGCCACGCCGCGAGTCGGTGAGGCGGCGGAGAGCGCGCGGATCGCGTAGGCGACCGCCGGGTGGTGCTCGAGGGTTCGGGCACACCCGAGCAGAACGCGCTCGAGGACATCGAAGCGCGCCGCGGGCGAGGACGCCTCGAGGATACGCTCGGTGAGCCGCTGCGCCCGGGCGCCCCAGAGCGCATCGAGCGGAGCGCGCAGGTTGTGCATCTCGCCGGCTGCGGCATCGAAGAACGGAAAGCCGCCTCCCACGCGGAAATGGATACCGAGGACCGCTTGCTCCTGTGCGGTGTCGAGAACCCAGTGCTCGGAGTGCGGTCCAACGACGGTTGCGGCGCGGGACGCACGCGCGTCGCAGCGCAGGTCGATGACCAGCTCCGTCGTTGCCGTGGGCAGCATGCGCTCCTGCGCATGCGGTGGCACGTAGCCCTCGTAGAGCCAGAAGCGCTCGACGAACTTGGCGAGCGGTCCGCGCGGGATGCGGTAATGGCGCTGCTGCATCTTGGGCTCGACGCTAGCGCGGTCGCCTGCGGCTCGCAAGCGACGGAATGAGAGATCGATCAACCGCTCGGGCGCGCGCCGTGCCTCGAGTGCCGACGGGTTCGCGGTAATGAGGAGGGTCGGAGGCGATGATGACTGGGTGGAACTCGGTTGCGGAGAGGATGGCCGACTTGAAATCTCGATCGAGCACGTTGCTCTTGATTGCCACGTGTCTGGCGATGGTCACGATGACCGTGCCCGCCCGGGCCGATCCAACGCCGATGCAGGCGACGGCCGTGCGTGCGCTGCGCTGGGCGTTCTACGCCCGTAACGGCTATCGCTGGGAGTACTCCGGCATCATCACGCGGCAGAAGGACGCGCTCGGCTACTCGCCGTTCCCGCGCACGCTGAAGCGGGTCGATGCCGTCGAGATGGATCCGCAGAAGCAGTTACGGCCCGGGCAGACCCTGGTCGCTCTGTATCACACCCACCCGTGCAACCCGCGCGACTACTTCCCGCAGTACTTCTCGCCCCAGGATCTGATCTCGGCGTTCTTCTATCACGTGCCCACGTTCATGCTCGATGAATGCACCGGCAATGTGCACGAGTTCGATCCGCTCACCGACCGGGCAGCCGATACCGGGGTGCTCGTGACGATCACGCAGAAGAACGGCACGGTGCGCAGGGTCCGGCTGCCCTCCGGACGCATCGTCGGCAACATCGGCGACACGGGGCCCGACCTCTCGGTCATCGAGCGCCTGATGGCGCAGAGTCCCTGATCAGCGCCGCGATCTCGCTCATCGGCACACCGCGTGTCGCCGCGGCGAAGTCATCGGCGTTGAGCGCCTGGGCAGCCTCCACCACGGCAGCCATCGCGTGCCGATAGATCGCCCCGCCGGTGCTGATGCGGCGCACTCCGGCCGCGGCGAGCGCCGCGAGCGGCACCGGACCCGATCGCGGACCGATGAGAAGGTTCAAGGGCTTCGGCGCGACGGCGCGCACCGCCGCGCGGATCGCATCCATGTCCGGAAGCCCGGGCGCGTAGAGCACGTCCGCTCCGGCCTCGGCGAAGGCGGAGAGGCGCCTCAAGGTGTCCTCGAGATCGGTGCGGCCGTGCAGGAAGTTGTCCGTTCGCCCGGTGAGGAGGATCCGCCCGCGCGCTTCCTGCGCGGCGCGACGGATGCGGGCGACCGCCCGATCGAAATCGTGGATCGGATTGCGCGGATCGGCCGTCGTATCCTCGATGCCGACTCCCGCGAGGCCGGCGTCGATCGCGGCGCGAACGGTCGTTGCGCAATCCTCGGGCTCGGCCCCGAAGCCGTCCTCGAGATCGCCATTGACCGGCAGGCCGCTCACGGTGGCGAGGAGCGCTGCGTTCGCGATCGCCTCGCTCCGGCTCACCTCATGGGCTCCATCCTGCCGTCCGAGCGCAAAGGCGATCGCGAGCGAGGAGCTGCCGAGCGCCTCGAACCCCGCCCGCCTGAGCAGCGCCGCGGAGGCGCCGTCCCAGGCATTCGGCATGATGAAGGCGCCCGGACGCTCGTGGAGAGCGCGGAAGGCTTCGTAGGCGCTCGGTCTCAACATGACACGTTTCCCTCGCTCCCCGCGGATGCGTCCGGACTCGGCAGACCGACGACCTTGCGGATGTACAGCTCGAACTCGACGTTGCCCTTGCGCCGCCGCTCGGCGCGCGCGGGAAGGTAACCGAGACTCGGCGCGAGCCACAGCCGCATCACCCGATCGTACCCGGGGCGATCGCTGCGGTAGATGACGGTCTTGAGCCGTCCGAGCGGGGTGTCGAGCTGCTCCTCGCGCTCGCGCGTGTAATAGAAGCGAGTGGTGCGATCCTTGTCGAAAAGCAGGAAGCTCGGCGGGGCTCGACCGGCGAGGAGATCGCGCATGAGCTCGATCTGCACCGAGAGCGCATCCTGAGTGCCGCGCTCGAGCGGCGCATCGATCACCTTCGTGCCCACGGTGCCGTGGACGCGCATGCGCTTCCAGTCGAACGTGAGCGCGACGTTCGGATTCTTTGGGTCGTGACCGTTGTCCTCCTGGTAGGCGAGCGGCTCGAGGTGACCACCCACGACCTGGAACGTGCTGCGCTCGCTGAGCGCGTCCGGGAAGGCGAGCCGGAAGAGGCCGTGGGCGCGGTTGACGGAGCTGTATTGATAGAGATTCGCTCCCTGCCGGGTGAGCGCGAGCGTGGCGTAGCCGGCCGTGAGTCCGTGCCACTCGAGGGCGTAAGTCGCGGTGAAGGGCTGCAGATCGCCGCACTCGGGCTGCGCGCGGACCGCAGCGCACCACCCGAGCGCGAGGGCGCCCGCGAGCGCAAGCCGGATCACGAGCCGCAGCGAGGACACCCCGGCATTGTACGGGAGCGGCCGCGGCCAGTGTGCCGGCGGCGCGCAAGCCCCTCAAGGCCCGGCCACAGCCCTTACAATACGCGCATGCAACGAGCGATCCGGCAGATGCCTCGGGCAGGTGAGCGCGCACCGTGCGTTCGCCTCGCGGGTCTCGCGCTGCTCGCCTGCATCGCGATCGGCTGGGCTCAGGCGTTCGCCGCACGGCCCGTCCGTGTCTACGAGGTGACGGTTCACGCGAGCGATCCGGGGCCGTGGGCCCAGCAGGCGATGCGCGAAGTGCTCGTACGCGCGACCGGACGTGCCGACGCCGCGACCGATCCGGCGCTCGCGCCGCTCATCGCGGATGCGGGCCGCTACGTGAGTGGCTCGCAGTCGCTCGCGGACGGCAGCACGCTCGTCACTTTCGATGGGCCCGCGGTCGAGCGCCAGATCATCGCGGCCGGTCGGGCCGTGTGGGACCCGCAGCGTCCCTTCACGCTCGTCGTGCTGAGTCCGCCGCCGACGGGCGCCGCCGGCGATGATCTGCGGCGCAGCCTCGAGCTCATCGCCGAGCGGCGCGGCCTGCCGGCGACTCTGGTGCCCATGGCGCTCGTCGATGCCTCGGGCGGCGCGCTCACGAACGATGCACTGCTCACGAGCGCGCAGCGTCTCGGCGCGGACGACGTGCTGCTCGGGCGCACCGATCCGGCCGCCCCGAGCGGAGAATGGCAGTGGACGCTGCTCACCGGACTATCGACCGAGAGCTGGACGGGAACGTTCGAGGCAGGGATCGAGGGGGCGGCAGATGCGCTTGCGCGCGTGCAGTCCACCTCCCTTCCGCTCGGGGATCAGGATGCGCTCGTTCAGGTGAGCGGCGTGAGCACCCTCACCGACTATGCCTCCGTCGAGCGGTTGCTCGACTCGCTTCCCGGCGTGCGCCGTTCGGGACTCGAGGCGGCGGACGGCGCCACCGTGACCTTCCGCGTGCTCATCCGCGGCGGCGCACAGGCGGTCGAGCACGCGCTCGCAACCTCGCCGCACTTCACCCACCCGGGCATGGCGGACACGCGCCTCACCTACCAGTTCGAGCGCTGAAAGGTGCTGAGGTCGCTTCCCAACCTCATCTGCGTCGCTCGGATCGCGCTCGCCTGGCCGATCATCGTCGCGCTCAGCGGCGCGCGATACTCCACCGCGATGCTGCTGTTCGCGGCGGCAGCGCTCTCCGATGGTCTCGACGGCTATCTCGCCAAGCGCTACGACTGGACCTCGGAGCTCGGCAAGCTCCTCGATCCCGCGGCGGACAAGCTGCTGCTCGCGAGCGTATTCATCTGCGCGACCTGGCTCGGGCTCGTGCCGCGCTGGCTCACCGCCGCGGTGGTCGCCCGCGACGTGATGATCGCGCTCGGGGCGCTCGTCTTTCGGCTGTGGTTCGGGCCGCTCCGCGGTCGACCGACGCTGCTCAGCAAGCTCAACACTGCGGTGCAGCTCGTCTATCTTCTAGGCATGATGAGCGAGGCGGCGTTCCACGTGCCGGGCGGAGCGATGCTCGCGGCGCTTGCGCTCATGGCGTTCGCGACCACGATCATCTCGGGAGCCGATTACGTGCTCGCGTTCACGCGCCGCGCCTGGGCGGCACCGGCCTAGGCGGCTCCCATGCAACAACTGCCGCTCGGCATACGCATTCCGGATCGCGCGGTGTTCGCGACCTTCCTGGAAGGACCGAACGGGCAGGCGGTCGCGGCGCTCAGGTCGCTTGCCGCAGGGACCACGACGGGCACCGTATGGCTGTGCGGACCGAGCGGTGTCGGCAAGACGCACCTGCTGCAGGCGACCTGCGTGCTCGCGAGTGAGCGCGCGCGCGCCGGCTACTTCCCGCTGCGTCGGCTGTCACCGCTCGGGGCCGCGGCGCTCGAAGGTCTGACCGAGCTCGGGTGCATCTGTGTCGATGACGTGGAAGCCGTCGCCGGCGATCCCGAGTGGGAGCGGGCGCTGTTCGGTCTCGTGCGCGAGCTCGACGAGCGCGGCGGTCGCCTGCTCGCCGCCTCGACATCGCCCCCGGCGCTCATCGCATGGTCGCTCGCCGACCTGGGCTCGCGTTGCGCGGCGAGCACGATCTTTCAGCTGAAAGGCCTCGATGAGCGCGAGCAGCGTCGCGCGCTCGAGCTGCGCGCACAACTGAGAGGACTCGAGCTCCCCGAGGAGACGGTGCGCTGGCTGCAGCGGCGCTTCCCGCGCGACATGCGCACGCTCTATGAGCTCCTCGACACGCTCGATGAGGCCTCGCTCGTCGAGCGCCGGCGCCTGACCGTGCCGTTCATCCGCTCAGTGCTGCGAGCCCGCGCGCAGGCGTGAGGCGAGCTCGGCGACGCGTCGCCCGAGAAGCTGGGCGATCGTCTGCTCCTCGGGGCTGAGCGGACGCGGGCCGTCCGCCCCGGCGACGTGCGAGGCGCCGTAGGGTGTTCCGCCCGCGCGGGTCGCGCTCAAGGCCGCCTCCGTGTACGGCACGCCCACGAGGTACATCCCGTGATGCAGCAGCGGCAGCATCATCGACAGCAGCGTCGTCTCCTGCCCGCCGTGCAGGGTCTGCGTGGACGTGAAGACTCCTGCGGGTTTCCCGGCGAGCGCGCCGGAGAGCCACAGCGGCGCCGTGCCGTCGAGGAAGTACTTGAGCGGCGCGGCCATGTTGCCGAAGCGCGTCGGGCTCCCGAGGACCAGTCCGTCCGCATGGCGCAGGTCCTCGTGCGTCGCGTAAGGCGGTCCGCTCTGCGGCAGCAGGTGCACGGGACGCTCGCTCTCGGCGGAGACCGGCGGCACGGTGCGCAGCCGCGCCATCCCACCGCCGATCTCCACGCCGCGGCAGACCTGCCGCGCGAGCTCCGCCGTTGCGCCGGTGCGCGAGTAATAGAGCACCAGGATTTCCGTCACCACCGGCTCCTCGCGCCGCGGTCGGCGGCGGTCTTGGCCCCTTTGCGGACGCTCCGCAGACGATAGACTAGGGGCGGGCAAGTCCCCGCAGCAAGACGCGGGCGACGGGGTGTGGAAGCGTGATCGCCAGGATCGCCTGGGTGAGCGGGCGCGTGCAGGGCGTCTTCTATCGCGGCGCCGCGGCGGCGCGCGCGCGCGAGCTCGGCATTCACGGACACGCGCGCAATCTTCCGGACGGGCGTGTCGAGGTGCTCGCCTTCGGGAGCGAGGCGGCCGTCGCAAGCTTCATCGAGTGGCTATGGATCGGCTCCTCCGCGAGCCAGGTCGTCGCGGTGGAGGTGGCCGATGCGCCGCTTGCTCAGCCGCCGGCGGGATTTCGGACCGGCTGACTTGCCTGAATCGCCCCGGGCAGATCGTCCGCTCCAGTCCAGCGTCCCCAGCGCCCGAGCACTTGATCGGAATAGCTGCGCCGGCCGACGCTACCGTTGTAGCGCGCGAGCGCGCGGGCCCAGTTGTGATGCTCTTCGGCAAGGTAGAAGCGCAGGATCGCGCACCCCATGCGCACGTTCGGGGCGATGCGCGTGAGCTGATAGCGCTGCATCCCGAGCTGCTGCGGCCAGAAGGGCATGACCTGCATGAGCCCCACCGCCCCGGCGGAGGAGACGGCCCAGCGATCGAAGCGGCTCTCCACCTCGATGAGTGCCATGATGAGCCCGGGCGGCAGGCGCATCTCCCCGGCGCGATGCGTCTCGCAGTAGACGTCCTTCAGCACCTCGATGCGCTCGCGCGGATCGGGCATCTCGCTCCGTAAGCGCGGCTCCATCAGCTTGTACCACACTGCGGAATCGAAGCGGTCCGCGAAGCATTGGGCTTGCGCGATCGCGTGCGCGACCACCGCCTTCAGCTGCGGGTCGCGCTGCTGGTCCGCGCGCGCCGCACGCAGCGGCTGCAGGCCCGCGATCGCGAGAGCGAGCGCAAGCGCGAGGCCACGCAGGGGGCTGGAAGTTCGGGCCGGGACCATGAAGTTGCTCTTGGGCCGGGCGAGCTCGGTGAGGAACCGGTGCAGACGCTCGGATGCTCGACGAGGCGCTCCGGGATTGCTGCGACCCGCGTCACGATCCCAAGTATGATTCGGGCGGAACCGCGAGCCTCATGCCTCATGTCGACCGAAGCGATGCCCACCGATAGCTCGGCGCACAGACCTCGTCCGAAGGGGATCTACCTGCTGCCGAATCTCCTCACGACCGGGTGCCTGTTCTCGGGCTTCTACGCGGTGGTCGCGGCGATCGACAAGCACTTCGCGCCGGCCGGGATCGCGGTGTTCGTCGCCATGATCTTCGACACGCTCGATGGGCGCGCCGCGCGCCTGACGCGCACCGAGAGCGCCTTCGGCAAGGAATACGACAGCCTGGCCGACATGGTGTCCTTCGGGGTCGCGCCCGCCATCGTTTCCTACCAGTGGGGAGTGGTGCGCATCGCCGAATACGGCCGCGCATGGGGCCGCTTCGGCTGGCTCGCGGCGTTCTTCTACGCGGTGTGCGCGGCGCTGCGCCTGGCGCGCTTCAACGCGCGCGCCGCGAGCGCGGATAAGCGCTTCTTCGAGGGTCTGCCGAGCCCATCCGCCGCTGCGATCGTCGCGGCGTTCGTGTGGTTCTCGAGCGAGTGGCACGAGCCGGGCCTTACGGGGCTCATCGCCGCATTCTGCATCACGGCGGCAGCCGGTGGGCTCATGGTGAGCCGCCTGAGCTATCCGAGCTTCAAGCAGTTCGATCTGGACCGCCGCGTGCGGTTCTTCTACATCCTGCTCGTGCCGCTGTTCTTCGTGCTGATTGCGATCGATCCGCCGACGATGCTCCTCTCGATCTTCGGCACCTATGCGCTCTCCTCGCCGGTCCTGTGGGTCGGGCGGCGCCTGCGGCGCGCGTTCCGCGGTCCACCGGTCATCTCTTGAGCCATGGAATCGTCGCGGCGTGCGCACTATCTCGAGGCGCTCGGCGTCGACCTCTGGGTGCGGCGGTGCGCGCCGCCGCAAGCCTTGTCTGCGCCGTGGCAGGCGCTCCTTGCCGAGGTGCGCGCGTGCGTGAAGTGTCCGCTGCACCGCTCGCGCACGCAGGCCGTCTTCGGCGTCGGGGATCTCCACGCCGAGTGGCTCATCGTCGGGGAAGCCCCGGGAGCCGACGAGGACCGTATCGGCGAGCCGTTCGTCGGACGCGCGGGCCAGCTCCTCGATGCGATGCTGCAAGCGATCGGGCTCAAGCGTGGCGAGAACGTCTACATCGCGAACGTGCTCAAGTCCCGGCCGCCGCGCAATCGGGATCCGAGCGCCGAGGAGGTGGCGAGCTGCCTGCCATACCTCACCCGTCAGATCGAGCTCCTGCGCCCGAAGCTGCTCCTCGCGGTGGGCCGCATCGCAGCGCAGAACCTGCTCGGCACCGATGCGCCGCTCGGCCGCCTGCGCGGCCGTGTCCACCGCTTCGGGGAGCTGAACACCCCACTCGTGGTGACGTATCATCCGGCCTATCTACTGCGTACACCGGGGGATAAGCGCAAGGCGTGGGAGGACCTGAAGTTCGCAAGGAGCGTGTTTCGGGAGCTCAGCGCCTCGTCGTGAGAGGACTCGTCAATGGCGATCGCTCCAGACCGGATCGCTGCGGCGCCGCAGCTCGAGCTGCGTCCGATGACGGACGCCGACGTAAAGTCGGTGCTCGAGATCGAGCGCGCTTCCTATCAGTTCCCCTGGAGCGAGGGCATCTTTCGCGACTGTCTGCGGGTGGGCTACGTCTGCCGCGCCGCGCTCGCCGACGGTGAGCTCATCGGCTACGGCATCATGAGCAGCGGCGCGGGCGAGGCGCACATTCTCAACGTGTGCGTGCGCGAGCGGCTGCGCTGTCAAGGCATCGGCCGCACGCTGCTCGAGCACCTGCTCAACCGCGCCGCGGCGAGCGGCGCGAGCGAGGCCTATCTCGAGGTCCGCCCATCGAACACTGCCGCCATCCGCCTCTACCAGACGCTCGGCTTCGAGCCGGTCGGGGTGCGCCGGGGCTACTACCAGGCGGTCGGGGGTCGCGAGGACGCAGCGGTGCTGCGCGTTTCGCTCCGTCGCCGCCGCGCTCACTCGACCTGAGCCCCCTCGCAAACGGCCGCTCCCGCTGTGAACCGACATCGACGGTTGACCGGGCATCGGCGTCCAACCGAGAGAAGCTCCCTACAGCGCAAGCGCTTGAACCACCTCAGGCCACAGCGATTTCCCCCTGCTCATGGTTCGACGCCGATTCCGTATGGAACTTGGTCGACATTCCATGTCCGTTCACAACCCAGGCACTTCCTTCCAATCCTCTCTTCGGGCGCAGCAAGCAAAGGGGCACTTTCGTGGAGCAGTTAGATGTGACGTTAGTGCGCGGGCTCAAGGTTTGGTGGAGCTTCGCATGGCGGTCGATGGTGCTATTTCTCTTCGTCGTGTTTCCTTTAGAAATCGTTGCGATGATTTTCTTGATGAGGTCTATGCCACAGCCTGGGACGAAGGGACTTAATCCGGGTCAGGCCATGAGGATCGGCTCGGTGATGATGGTCGCGTGGCCGATCCTGATGGCTCTCGTCGTTGTTCTGCAGGCGCATGGCATGCGTTGGATGCTCAGAAAGGCACGGTGGTCTGATTTCAGGATTGCTGTTCTTCCACCTGACGGTTGATGGGTCGAAGCACGCAATGCGGGCCGCGCGGGTAATCCACCGTCAGAGACCGGCCAAACGGAATTAGGCGCCGTTGAATTGCCCTCGCCGCAAGCGGTCATTCACGGGGGACTACTTCCGCTGTTAGCAGCTGGTCCCGATTGGACGCCGCTCCCTGGTCAATGTTCAATGTCGGTTCACACTCCAGAGAGATATCGAGAGCTGGAGAAGAGAAGATGTGCGCCAAACGGCGCTCAGGTGATCGTCTGTGAAGGGGACCCGAAAGAAGTCATTGCCCGCGACGAAAGAAATAGTTGACGCCGACCAGGGTAGCTGGTGCATTGCCTCCGGTCACTGCTTGCGGACTCCCTTCGGGGCTGTGACTACGCTTGCCAGGAACTCCGCAAACGGTGTGATGTTCTGGCCAACGCTTGCGGCCTCAAGTGAAGCCATATATTCGCTACGCCTTTCTACGGGGATGATGGTCCACGGATAGCCGCCGGCGGCCATCATGGCGTTCATCAAGAAGCGCCCCATGCGACCATTTCCGTCCATGTAGGGATGAATATAGACGAGCACGAAGTGTCCAAGGGCCACACGTACAGCCGGATCTGTTTCCGTCTTCAGGAGTTCGAAAAACTCCGGCATCAACTCCCTTACGGCCTCGTAACTGGGTGGAACATGCATGGATCGGCGAATATAAACGGCGCCGTTTCGAAAGCCGGCGAGATCGGCGGCC
>DATKPY010000052.1:0-73715 GCA_035523875.1 Steroidobacteraceae bacterium | reverse complement strand
ACCTCATGTGCTCGTCCAAGAAAGGCATCAGCACGCGCCAACTCCAGCGGATGCTCGGCGGGAGCATGAAAACGGCATGGTTCGTTGGGCACCGGATTCGCCATGCAATGGCCCCGGCTGCGGATGCTGGCCCGCTTGGTGGCCCCGGCATGACCGTGGAAGCCGACGAGACCTACCTTGCCAAATCTGAAAAGACCCGCAAACCCGCAGGACTCCCGGTCGGCGCGAAACCTGCACCTCAAGTGTTCTCCCTCGTCGAGCGCGACGGAAACATCCGCTCGATGTACCTGGACGACAAGAACATTCGCGGCGCGCTCGATGAGCACTTGGACGAGCGGTCGCGATTGGTTACGGACGGCTCGCAGAGCTACAAGTTCTACATGCCGACCCAGCAACAGCACGAATCGGTTGACCATTCCAAGCGCGAATGGGCGCGCGGCGACGTGCACACGAATACGCTCGAAGGATTCTTCTCGATCTTCAAGCGCGGACTCGTTGGCGTCTATCAGCACATGGACAAGAAACATCTCGACAGATATTTGGCCGAATTCGACTTCCGTATGAACACCCGCGCGAAGCTGGGCATCAATGACTTGCAGCGCACCGCGATTGCGGTCGCGAGCGCGAAGGGCAAGCGATTGACGTATAAGACAGCTCATTGAGGGAAAGGGATTCGCGATCATTGAGCAGTTAGTGTTCGATTGGATGAAGCGGAGATGAAGAAAGATCCGATGTATTTACCTAAGTTCGCGCCGGAGGATTTTGAATCCTTCCGGAGCATCATGAAGAATGAGATCGCCCCGACTTTCCAGGAATGGTTGGAGCGTCGCCGCGAGCAAATCGCGCATTACAGCAGTGATTGGGCCATCGTTGAGGTGAAGGTAAACGCGCACGAGTTCGCCGCGTTCTGTCACTCGAAATCCACAGCAGCCAATGCTGGGGCTCTTATCGATTTCGCTACGAATCTCGCAAAAGCCAATCCGTAGATGTTCCGAGTATCCAGAATTATCTAGGTTTTCAGCGACCGATATGGCCTTCTCTATGACACGGCGTGCGGTTTCGATCTGCGCTTTCACAGAGGTATACGCCATCCCATGAAGAGCAAAGCGAAGAATCGCGAGAAGGATACGCCCGAGAAGCAGCACGCGCGCTTCGTCGAGGCGGCCCAAAAGGCCGAAGCTGACGAATCGCCAGATGCTATGGATAAGGCTTTCAGGCGCCTGAAAGTCACTCGGAAATCCTCGGCGCCAAATGGGACATCAAAGACTTCGTAGCGAGTAGAATTTCCTCGGCGCGCGGTTGCGAATAGGTCTTATCAACGTGCATCGACTTGTTACGCCATGCGCGCTTGACATGATCAATCTGGACCGCCGCTTCCGCATAAAATTCCTCCTCCGGCGTGTGTTTTCCAGCGGCCTTGGATTTCGCGACCAGTTCTTTGTCGATTTCCCGCAAATAACTACCCCAATCATTCTGGGGATGCGTGACTCCTACTTGTGCCGCCAGCGCACGGAGTACAACCTCTGCCGCTCGCATGAGATGCATGACGCAAGCAGTAGAGCGTTCTAGCGCGAGGCATGTGCCCGCCTCAACTATGTCGTCAGTCGCGGAGGGGAAAGCCGCGAAGACCGCGTCTCCGAAAAGCTTCGGATTCTCGAAATACTTCAGATAGCTCGGTTCTGGCTCAAAGAATTTGCGACGGTTCAGTCCGATCGCCATAGCATCACGAACAAAAGACAGCGTTCGCTTCAGATCACCGGTCGATTTGGCGTTCTTGATTCCTCTAGCGCCGTCCGCTGCCACTGGTAGCCGTAACTCCTCGCAGTCGGTTACTAAGCTTCCCATCGTTTCTTGGAATGAATCCGCCTGTGCATGCGCTAATGTCATGGAAGGCTGTTGGTCTAGCCATTGCTCGAATTGGATTAGCGCTAGCGTCGTATTTATCAAGCGCCGAGCGTCGAGGGTGACCATGTCTAGCAAGCTCCGAAGGCGCCCGAACTTGGGCCAAGACTGCGGAGTAGCCTGCGCGCCGTACACTTGGTGTGTCAAGTGTAACGTCGCCACTACGAAGGCGACTGCGTGTCGCTACTTCTCCAGGTGCCGCACGGCCGCCAGAGCGTCCTCGACGTTCTTATCCGGAGCGATGCCGCCGATGGTCGCGGCGATCTTCCCGCTCGGCAGGACGATGAACGTCGTGCGCTCGGTGAACGCGTGTCCGATCTCGACGCCGCGCACGTCCTTCAGGCCCGGCGGACCCTGCCGCACGGCAAGTCCGTAGGACTTGGCGATCTCGCCCCCCACATCCGAGACGGTTGGAAACTTCCCGGCGCAGTAGTTGGGATCCGCCGAGAAGTCGTTCAGGCGTTGAATGCTGTCGAGCGACACCCCGACGATGCTCGCTCCTGCGGCCCTGAACTTGGCGAAGTTGGCCGCAAACGTATGCGCCTGTAGATCGCAGCCGCGGGTGTACGCGGACGGATAGAAATAAACGACCACCGGTCCCCTGGCGAGCGCGCGCTTGAGCGAGTACGTGAAGGACTTTCCGGCGTGGGACGCCGGCGCCGTGAATTGTGGGGCCTCGGCGCCCACCTCCAATGCCGCCATCGCCGGCAGTACAAGACACACACCCACGAGTCCACCCCAGAGCTGGCTTCGCATACATACCTCCGTCAATTCAATCGCGCGCGCGTTATCTCGCCCCGGGGTGCGTGCTTGCGCCCCCGGATGAGTTCGTGGATTATGGCTCGGTGAGGGGGTGTCGTCGAATCGAGCGACCGTCGCATGCGAAATACCATTGGCGTCGCAAGGCCCCCTCACGCGCCACACCATGCGGCGACCCCGCTTCGCGTGGGAATCATTCTCGCTGAGCACTTCACGCTCTCCGCCTTCGCGGTGTTCGTCGATCACCTGCGGCTAGCGGCCGACGAGGGCGATCGCAGCCGACCGCTGCACGCGCAGTGGTCGGTGATGGCGAGCAGCAGCCAGCCGGTCTCCGCGAGCTGCGGAGTGCTCATCCAGCCGACGAGCGGGTTTCTCCCGCCGGAGCTGCTCGATTACATCGTCGTGGTGGGCGGAATCCTGCACGCCGGACCTCAGATCGACGAGGCGACGAGCCGCTACTTGCGCCAGGTCGGTGCCACTCGCGTTCCGCTCATCGGTATCTGCACGGGAAGCTTCATTCTGTGCCGCGCGGGCTTGATGAAGGGCCGCAGCTCCTGCGTGAGCTGGTACCACTATCAGGATTTTCTCGACGCGTTCCCCGATCACGCGGTCGTGGCCGACCGGCTCTTCATCGCCGACGGCCCGCGCATCACCTGCGCTGGGGGCGCCGGTGCCGCGGCGCTCGCCACCCACTTGATCGAGCGGCATCTCGGCCCGGCCGTCGCGCAGAAGGCAAGCCAGGTGCTGCTGTTCGATCGGCTGCGCACCGGGAGCGACGCGCAGCCCCACCCGCCGCTCTCGCAGTCGATCACCGAGCAGCGGGTTCAGCGCGCGCTGCTCCTGATGGAGCAAAATCTCACGCGGCCGATCGCCATCGCCACGGTGGCCGCCGAGCTCGGTGTGTCGGTGCGCCAGCTCGAGCGGTTGTGCCGCCAGCACGTCGGGCTCGGCCCCGCCTCCCTGTACCGGCGCCTGCGCATGCGCTATGCGCACTGGCTGGTTGAGCACACCGATCGATCGGTGACGCAGATCGCGATCGAGGCGGGGTTCGCCGACTGCGCGCACTTCTCGCGGCAATTCCGCGATGCCTACGGACATTCGCCCTCGACGCGGCGCTTGAACACCGAGCGCAGAGCTCGCGGGGAAGCGGCGAACGCACGGGTGTTCGAGTAGTCAGCGCTGCGCCGTCTGCCAGTCGGGCGCGATGAAGTAAGGAGTGGGCTGCGGCGGCAACAGCGGCCGCTCGAGGATGTGATCGGCCGCCTTCTCGGCGATCATGATCGTCGGGGCGTTCAGATTGCCGTTCGTGATCGAGGGCATGATCGAGGAGTCGACGACGCGCAGCCCCTCGACCCCGATCACGCGCGTAGCCGGGTCGACGACCGCTGCGGGATCGCGCGGATCGCCCATTCGACAGCTGCAGGAGGGGTGGTAGGCGCTCTCGATGTGCTCGCGGATGAACCGGTCGATCTCGGCATCGGACGTGACGTGGCCACCCGGCAGCAGCTCGCGACCGCGAAAGTCATCGAACGCCGGCTGCGCGAAGAGCTCGCGCGTGAGGCGCACGCACGCCCGCATCTCCACCCAATCCTCGGCGTGGGACATGTAGTTGAAGCGGATTCTGGGGGATGCACGCGGGTCGGCGGAAGCGAGCCGCACCGAGCCTCTGCTCTTCGAGCGCATCGGTCCGACGTGCGCCTGAAAGCCGTGCTCTCGGGCCGCGCTCGTGCCGTCGTAGCTCACCGCGAGCGGCAGAAAATGGAACTGGATGTCGGGATAGCGCACGCCCGCACGGCTGCGGATGAACCCGCCGGTCTCGAAGTGATTGGTCGCCCCGAGCCCCTCCTTCGTGAGGATCCAGCGCAGGCCGATGAGAAGCTTGCGCCAGCGGGTCATCTCGGAATAAAGCGTGACGGGCGCGCGGCTCGCCATCTGAAAGTAGAACTCGAGGTGGTCCTGGAGATTCTCGCCCACCCCGGGCAGCGCGTGGACCAGTGCAATGCCATGTTCGGCGAGCTCCGCGGGCGGACCGATGCCCGAGAGCTTGAGCAGCTGCGGTGAGTTGACGGGTCCGCCGCTCAGAATGACCTCACGGCGCGCGCGGGCGATCCGCTCCGCATCGCCCAGCCGATAGCGGACCCCGCGCGCGCGGCGCTCCTCGAGGATGATGTTGAGCGCAAGCGCGTGGGTGCGCACGCTCAGGTTCGCTCTGCCGAGGGCCGGACGGAGGTACGCGCGCGCAGCGCTCGAGCGGCGCCCTCCCCCGACGGTCATGTCGAGGCGCCCGAATCCCTCCTGCTGGAAGCCGTTGAGGTCTTCGCTCAGGGGATAGCCAGCTTGCCGTGCCGCATCGAGCCAGGCCCGATGCAGCGGATTCGCGAGCCCTCCGTAGCGGGTTTCGAGCTTGCCGGCGCCGCCGCGGTAGGCGTCTGCGCCGTCCGCGCGGCGCTCGGCGCGACGAAAGTACGGCAGCACCTGAGCGTAGCCCCACCCCGAGGCGCCCTCTTCCGCCCAGCGCTCGAAATCGAGTGGATTGCCGCGCACGTACACCAGCCCGTTGATCGAGGAGGAGCCGCCCAGCACCTTGCCGCGGGGCACGCGCAGGATGCGGCCGCCAAGGTTTGCTTCCGGCTCGGTGCGGTAGCCCCAATCGTATCGAGGCATGTTCATCGGAATGGAGAGCGCGGTCGGCATTGCGATGTAGAGCGAGCGGTCGGAGCCGCCGAACTCGAGCAAGAGCACGGTGTAGCGGCCGTCTTCGCTCAGGCGGTCGGCAAGCACGCAGCCTGCGGAGCCTGCTCCGACGATCACGTAATCGAACGTCTCCTCCGCCATCGCGCGCTGCCGCTCAGTAGGGCGCGTCGATCTTCGCGAGCGCCACGTACACGCTTTTCCACTGCGAGTAGTGCTCGAGCGCCGCGCGGCCGTTCTCGCGTCCGAGACCGGAGAGCTTGACTCCGCCGAACGGCAGCTCCACCGGCGTCACGTTGTAGTGGTTGATCCAGCAGGTGCCTGCCTCGAGCCGCGCGATCACCCGGTGGGCCCGCGTGAGATCCTCGGTGAACACCCCGGCGGCGAGGCCGAAGTCGGTCGCATTCGCGCGCTCGATGACCTCCTCCTCGTCCTCGAACTCGAGCACCGCCATGACCGGACCGAAGATCTCCTCGCGCACGATCGACATCTCGTCCTGGCACGCCTCGAACACCGTCGGCGCGACGAAATAACCGCTCGCGAGCTCTCCGGTCGTCACACGGCCTCCGCCCACGACCCGTCGGGCGCCTTCGGCTTCCCCGCGGGCGATGTAGCCGAGCACCTTCTCCAGGTGGGCCTCGGAGATCAGCGCCCCGACCTGCGTCGCCGGATCGAGCGGATCGCCGATGCGCATCGCGCGCACGCGCGTGGCGAGGCGCTCGATGAACTGCGCCCGCACGCGCCTGTGGACGAATACCCGTGTCCCGTTCGAGCAGACCTCGCCCGCGGAATAGAAATTTCCCAGCAGCGCCCCGGAGACCGCGTTATCGAGGCGCGCGTCGTCGAACACGATGAGCGGCGACTTCCCTCCGAGCTCGAGCGTGATGTGCTTGAGGGTGGCTGCGGAGTCCGCCATGACCGCCTGGCCGGTGCCGACCTCCCCGGTCAATGAGATCTTGCGGATCTGCGGATGGCCCGTGAGCAGCCGACCGGTGTCCGCGTGGCCGTGCACGACCTGAAATACGCCCTCCGGAAGCCCCGCCTCGATGAGGATCCGCTCGAGCTCGCAGGCCGTGAGCGGGGTGAGCTCGGCCGGCTTGAAGATCATCGCGTTGCCGCAGGCGAGCGCCGGGGCCGCCTTCCAGCATGCGATCTGCAGCGGATAGTTCCAGGCGCCGATTCCGGCGGTCACCCCGAGCGGCTCGCGGCGCGTGTAGCCGAAGGCGTCCCGCCCGAGATCCACGTGGTCCCCGGCGAGCGTGGCCGCGACCGCGGCGAAGTACTCGAAGCAATCCGCGCCGGATGCCACGTCGACGACGCTCGTCTCCTGGATCGGCTTGCCCGTATCGCGCGTCTCGAGCCGCGCGAGCTCGAGATTGCGACCACGCAGCAGATCCGCCGCCCGCCGCAGCACACGGGCGCGCGCCGCGCCGGGGAGCGACGCCCAGTCCCGCTGCGCCGAGCGTGCCCGCGCAACGGCGCGATCGATTGCTGCGGCGTCGGCGATGGGCAGCTCCGCGATCCGCTCCCCGGTTGCGGGATTGATCGTCGTGAGCGTCGCGGTGGAGACTCGCACGGGCGCACGGGCAGGCGTCGCAGCCCGCGCCGCGCGCGATGGCGCGGCGCCGCCTTCCGCGAGCCGCTGCTCGATGAAGCGCGCGAGCAGCGCGCGCGCGGCCACGCTATCGGCCTCGCGCCAGTCGGATAGCGCGGCGCGCAGCCACACCCCATCGATCATCGCGGCGATCATGGCTGCGAGTGGGCCGGCCTCCTCGGCGCGCAGCAGCGCGCGCAGCGCATGCCGCAGATTCGTGAGCATGCGTCGCTGGTAGGCGCTTTGGATCCGCTTGAGCCCGGGGGTGTGCGGCACCTGTCCCCACAACGAGAGCCACGCGCTCGCGGTGCGCTTCTCGAACTCCTCCGGCGCGAGATGCGCATCGACGATCGCCTGGATGCGTCCGCGCGCGCTGCGCGCGAGCTTCGCGCGACTCTGCATCCGGGTGGCGACGCGACGGGCGAGCGCGCGAAAGGTCGCCTCGAGCAGGCCTTCCTTGTCGCCGAAATAATGCGCGACCAGTCCGGCCGAGAGCCCCGCCCGGCCGGCAATCTGCGCTAGAGTGCTGCCGACGTAGCCGACCTCGGCGAGACTGTCGATCGTGACCTCGATGAGCTGTCGCCGCCGACCCTCCTCCTCGCGCGCGCGCTGCGCGGTCGGCCGGCGGCCGGCGGGGCGGGGAGCGGACATTGATTGTCTATTCAATCTGGGATTCCCCTTGCGCGGCGCAGGGCGTGCCCACGCCCTCGTGCTGCATGGCTCGTGATGCCGAAGTCCTTTAGATTACCGTCTTTCCAGTGTGCGCGCGCTTGACAGAGCGCTGCTTAAACGGCTATTCAAGCAGCAGCACGATGATGGGGCGAGCGTCGAATCTGGTCAAGTTCGGGCGCCGCCGCGCGCTGCGCGGCGCCGTGGCCGCGCTGTGCTCGGTGCTGCTCGTTGGCGCACCGGTGGCGCACGCCTCGGCAGCGAACGGGGCGGCGGGCGCGAAGTCCGCGGGGGCGAGCGTGCGCATCGAGCCCCCGATGTGCCAAACGGTGCGCTTCTCGGACATCGGGTGGACCGATGTCACGGCGACCACCGCGCTCGTGAGTCTGATGCTGAAGGATCTCGGCTATCGTCCGCAGATCACCGTGCTCTCGGTTCCGGTCACCTACGCCTCGATGAAGCACGGGGACATCGACGTGTTCCTCGGCAACTGGATGCCCTCGATGGAAGGCGACCGCAGGGCGTATGTCGAGGACGGCTCGGTCGATGTGCTCGGGCCGAATCTCACCGGCGCTCGCTACACGCTCGCAGTGCCCGAGTACACCTACGCGGCCGGACTGAGAAGCTTCGCGGACATCGAGCGCTTCGGCGGCGCGCTCGGCTACTCGATCTACGGCATCGAGCCGGGCAACGACGGCAACCGGCTCGTGCTCGGCATGCTGCACCAGAATCTCTTCGGCCTCGGCAACTTCAAGCTGATCGAGTCGAGCGAGCAGGGAATGCTCGCCCAGGTGGAGCGCGCGTTCCGCTCCCATGCACCGATCGTCTTTCTCGCGTGGGATCCGCATCCGATGAACCTGCGCTTCCAACTGCGCTATCTCTCCGGCGGGGATGCGGTGTTCGGCCCGAACTTCGGCGGCGCCGCGGTCTACACGAACACCCGCGCGGGCTTCGCCCAGGAATGTCCGAACGTCGGGCGGCTGCTGCGCAATCTGCACTTCACGACGCGCGGCGAGAGCGAGCTCATGAGCGCGATTCTCGAGCGGCACGAGGCGCCCGAGGCCGCCGCGGCGGCCTGGATGAGGGCGCATCCGGGAACCGTCGGAACCTGGTTGACGGGTGTGTATGCCCTCGATGGGCGCCCGGGACTCGAAGCCCTGCGCAGCGCCGGTCATGCGCATCTTCGCTGGAGCTTCGAGGGCTGGGTGAGCGAGCACAAGCTCCCGGTAGGCGATGCGGTCGCCGTGATGATCGAGTACGTGAAGACGCACGGCCGGGCGCTGTTCGACGTGAGCTCGGCGCTGATCGGTGGAACCGTCAACGGGCTCACCGCCCTGCTGCGCGCGATCCCCTCGCCCCTTCTGATCCTGGGCATCGCGGGTCTCGCCTGGCTCCTGCGCCGTTCGCTCCCGCTCACGCTCTTCGTGGCGGCGGCACTGCTGTTCATCATGAATCAGGGATACTGGGTCGCGACCCTCGAGACGCTCTCCCTCGTGATCGTCGCGGTCGTGGTGTCTGCGGCGATCGGCGTGCCGCTCGGGATCGCCGCCGCGCACCGGCCGAGGCTCAATGCGACGCTGCGGCCGGTGCTCGATCTCATGCAGACGCTCCCGACCTTCGTCTACCTCATCCCGACCCTCGTGCTGTTCGGTCTCGGCGTCGTGCCGGGCCTGATATCGACGGTCATCTTCGCCCTGCCGGCGCCCATTCGCCTGACGCAGCTCGGGATCAGCTCCGTCCCGGCACCGCTCATCGAGGCGGGCGAGGCCTTTGGTGCGACGGGGCTGCAGCTTCTGTGGAAGGTGGAGTTGCCGAGCGCTGCTCCGACGATCGTCGCGGGCATCACCCAGTGCATCATGCTGAGCCTCTCCATGGTCGTCATTGCAGCGCTCGTCGGGGCCGGCGGCTTGGGCGTGCCGGTGGTGCGCGCGCTCAACACCGTGCAGGTGGGAATGGGCTTCGAGGCGGGCTTCGTCATCGTACTGCTCGCCATCATCCTCGATCGCATGAGCCGGCCCGCCGGCAAGTCGGGCGGGCAATGAGCGCGGCACTCGAATTTCGCAACGTCGACATCCTCTTCGCGCCCGGATCGACGCGTCGCGCCGAGGGCGCCGTGCGCCAGGCGCTCGCGGAGCTCGATGCCGGGCAACCGCGCGCCGCGATCCGCGAGAAGACCGGCGTGATGGTCGGAGTGGCGCATGCGAGTCTCACGGTCGAGCGCGGCGCGATCTGCGTCCTGATGGGTCTCTCCGGCTCCGGAAAATCGACGCTGCTGCGCGCCGCAAACGGCATCACGCCGGTCACCCGCGGCGAGGTTCTGGTGCACGAGGCGGAGCGCGTCGTCGACGTGGCGACGTGCGATCGCGCGGCGCTGCGTCGGGTGCGCCGCCGCTGCATCGCGATGGTCTTTCAGCAGTTCGCGCTCCTGCCCTGGCGGACGGTGCGGGAGAACATCGGCTTCGGGCTCGAGCTGCGCGGGGAACCGCCCGAGCGGCGCCGCCGCATCGTCGATGAGCAGCTCGAGCTGGTCGGACTCGCCGCCTGGGCGGATCGACACTGCACGGAGCTCTCGGGCGGCATGCAGCAGCGCGTCGGACTCGCGCGCGCCCTCGCCACCAACGCCGACATTCTGCTCATGGACGAGCCGTTCTCCGCGCTCGATCCGCTCATCCGCCGCAAGCTCCAGGACGAGCTCTGCACGCTGCAGATGCGGCTCGGAAAGACGATTCTGTTCGTGAGCCACGATCTCGACGAGGCCCTGAGGCTCGGCGACAGGATCGCGATACTCGAAGGCGGACGCATCGTGCAGACCGGCACGGCGCGCGAGATCCTCGAGCACCCTGCGGACGATTACGTCGCCGAGTTCGTGCGCCACGTCAACCCGAACACTCCGATCAAGGGCGCCCCGAGGTAGCGACCCGCGGTGTCGCCTGCGTACAAGTCCCGCGACGCGGACATGCTCGTCGCCTGTACAATTCCGACGGCATGATGCCGCCCGGGTCCCGCTGCGCACTCCGCCGCCGAAATCGCCGATGCAACGCTTCTCCGCCCTGTCGCTCGTCATGCACGGCCTCACCGGGCACCGGCGCTGGAAGCCGCAGTGGCGCAAGGCCGAGCCGCAACCGGCGTACGATGCGGTGATCGTCGGCGGCGGCGGCCACGGACTCGCCACCGCGTACTATCTCGCAAAGGAGCACGGGCTCAGCAGGATCGCCGTGCTCGAGAAGGGCTGGATCGGCGGCGGCAACACGGGCCGCAACACGACGATCATCCGCTCCAACTATCTCTTCGCGGAAAGCGCCGCACTCTACGATCACGCGCTGAAGCTCTGGGAAGGGCTCGCGCAAGCGCTCAACTACAACGTGATGTTCTCCCAGCGCGGCGTCATGATGCTCGCGCACACGGTCCACGATGTGCAGGTCGTCAAGCGACACGTCTTCGCGAACCGTGCGAGCGGCGTCGACAACGAGTGGCTGTCGCCGGAAGAGGCGAAGGCGTTCTGTCCGCCGCTCAATATCGGACCCATCCGCTACCCGGTGCTCGGAGCGGCGCTGCAGCGCCGCGGCGGCGTCGCACGCCACGATGCAGTGGCATGGGGCTTCGCGCGGGCAGCCGATGCGCTCGGCGTCGACATCGTCGAGAACTGCGCAGTGACGGGGATCCTGCGCGATTCCGCCGGCGCGGTCGCCGGGGTGGAAACGACGCGCGGACCGATCCGCGCAGCGCGCGTCGGCGTTGCCGCGGCGGGACATTCGAGCGTGGTCTTGGGGATGGCGGGGGTGCGCCTGCCGCTCGAGAGCTATCCGCTGCAGGCGCTGGTCTCCGAGCCCGTGAAGCCCGTCATGCCCTGCGTGGTGATGTCCAACACGATCCACGCCTACGTGAGTCAATCCGACAAGGGCGAGCTCGTCATCGGTGCCGGAACGGACGCCTACACCTCGTACACTCAGCGCGGCGCGCTGCATATCAGCAATCATGCGCTCGAGGCCATTTGCGAGCTCTTTCCGCAATTTCGCCGGCTGCGGATGCTCAGGAACTGGGGTGGGATCGTCGATGTCTCCCCGGACCGCTCGCCCATCATCGGCAGGACGCCCGTTCCCGGTCTGTACGTGAACTGCGGATGGGGTACGGGAGGATTCAAGGCGACGCCTGGCTCCGGACACCTCTTTGCGTGGACGATCGCCCACGATGAGCCTCACCCGATCAACGCACCCTTTGCGCTCGAGCGGTTCCGCGAGGGTCGGCTCATCGATGAGACCGCCGCGGCGGCCGTCGCCCACTGAACCGCTCGCCCGTCGAGACCGTCCATGCTCCTCATCGACTGCCCGTACTGCGGCGAGCGCCCGGAGATTGAGTTCGTCCACGGTGGACAGGCGCACCTCGCACGCCCGGCGCGGCCGGCCGAGGCGAGCGATTCGCAGTGGGCCGACTATCTGTACTTGCGCGACAACCTGCAGGGTGTGCATGCCGAGAGGTGGCGGCACACGCACGGCTGCGGCAGGTATTTCAATGCGCTGCGCGACACGACGAGCGACCGATTCATCGCCACTTACGCAATCGGTGAATCCCCACCCGTGGGCACCGCGGACACGTCGCGGGGACGGGGAAGCCCGTGAGCGGTCCCTTCAGAACGCGCGCCGGCGGGCGCATCGATCGCGATCGTGTCATTGCGTTCCGCTTCGACGGCCGCACGCTCGCCGGTTGCCAGGGCGATACGCTCGCCTCGGCGCTGCTCGCAAACGGTGTGCACCTGGTCGGGCGATCCTTCAAGTATCACCGGCCACGCGGCATTCTCGCGGCCGGTGCCGAGGAGCCGAGCGCGCTCGTCGAGGTGCGGCGCGACGATGAGCGCGCGACGCCCAATCTTCGGGCCACTCAGGTCGAGCTTTACGAGGGACTCGAGGCGAGGAGCCAGAACCGCTGGCCGAGCCTCGCCTTCGATGCCGCCGCGGTGAACGATCTGTTGTCGCCCTTTCTGCCGGCGGGGTTCTACTACAAAACCTTCATGTGGCCGCCGCGCGCATGGCGAGCGCTCTACGAGCCGCTCATCCGCGCCGCGGCGGGCCTCGGTCGCGCGCCTGCCTGCCCGGACCCGGATCGCTATGCGCAACGCTACGCCCACTGCGACGTGCTGGTCGTCGGCTGCGGCCCGGCCGGCCTCGCGGCGGCGGCGGCGGCGGCGGCGAGCGGGGCCCGCGTGATCCTCTGCGACGAGCAAGCGGAGCTCGGCGGCTCGCTCTTGGGCACGCCGGCTGCGCTCATCGAGGGCCGCCCCGGCTGGAGGTGGCTCGCCGAGACCCTCGCAGCGCTCGCGCGCAACGAGCGGGTGCGGCTGCTCCCGCGCACGACCGCGTTCGGCTACTTCCCGCACAACCTGGTCGCGCTCAACGAGCGCATCACCGATCATCTTGCCCATCCGCGCCCGCCGCTGCCCCGGGAGCGGCAGTGGCAGGTGCGCGCACGGGAGGTGGTGCTCGCCACCGGCGCGATCGAGCGTCCGCTCGTGTTCCCCGGAAACGACCGGCCCGGGATCATGCTCGCGGAATCCGCGCGCATCTATCTCGCCCGCTACGGCGTCATCGCAGGCACCCGCGCGGTCGTCGCGGCCGGCTGCGACGAGGCCTACCGAGCCGCGCTCGAGCTGCACGCAGCCGGCGTCGAGATCGCACTCATTGCCGATGCGCGTGCGCGTGCGGAAGGACTGCATCTGGAGGCGGCGCGGCGCGCCGGATTGCCGATCGAGCTCGCGACCCGGGTGACCGGCACCAGCGGGCGCCTGCGCGTCCGCGCGGTACGTGTGGCGCGCGGCGGCGAGGGAGCCTCGGGCGGTCGCGTCCGCAGCGTTCGTTGCGATCTCGTGCTCATGTCCGGCGGATTCACCCCGAGCGTGCATCTGTTCTCCCAATCGCGCGGCAAGCTCGCCTGGAACGAGGCCAACCGGTGCTTCCTCCCGGCCGAGCCCGCCGAGCGCGTGCGCTGTGCGGGCGCCTGCCGCGGCATCTTCGATCTTGTGGCGGCGCTCGCCGACGGCGCCGCCGCCGGCGCGAACGCGGCCGAGCGCATCGGGCTCGCCGGTGAAGCACCTGAGCGCGCGCCGCCCCCCCTGCCCTCATCCGCCGCGCTCGACGCGGTCGCGGGCGCACTCGTTGAACCGGGCGATGCGGGCGGCGCGAAGGCATTCGTCGACTGGCAGAACGACGTGACGGTGAAGGACCTCGCGCTTGCGGCGCGCGAGGGCTTTCGCTCGATCGAGCACGTCAAGCGCTACACGACCACCGGCATGGCGACGGACCAGGGCAAGACCTCCAACCTGAACGCGCTCGGGATCGTCGCTCGAGCGTTGCAGCACGAGATTCCCGCGATCGGACTCACGACCTTTCGCATGCCTTACACGCCCGTGAGCTTCGGCAGCTTCGCGGGCGTCGCGCGCCAGGCGCTCTTCGATCCGGTTCGCACGACGCCCATCCACACGTGGGCCGAGCGTCACGGTGCCACATTCGAGGACGTGGGCGCGTGGAAGCGCGCCCGCTACTTCGCTCACCCGGGCGAGGATATGCATGCGGCGGTCGCGCGCGAGTGCCTCGCGGTGCGCGAGCGATGCGGCCTGTTCGATGCATCCACGCTCGGCAAGATCGAGGTCGCGGGTCCGGATGCGGCCGTGTTTCTCGACCGGCTGTATGTGAACGCGCTCGCAAAGCTCCCGGTCGGCCGTTGCCGCTACGGCCTGCTGCTGCGCGACGACGGGTTCATCTTCGACGATGGCGTCATCGCCCGACTCGCGGCGGATCGCTTCCACGTCACGACGACAACCGGCGGTGCGGCGCGAGTGCTCGCGCTCATGGAGGACTACGCGCAGACCGAATGGCCCGATCTGAAAGTCTGGCTCACCTCCACCACCGAGCAATGGGCGGTGATCGCGGTGCAAGGACCCCGCGCACGGCAGGTGCTGGCGGGTCTTGTGGAAGACATCGACCTGTCCGCGCCCGCACTGCCGCACATGAGCGCCGCGCTTGCACGGTTTTGCGGGATACCGGCGCTAGTCTGCCGCGTCAGCTTCACCGGCGAGCTGGGATTCGAGGTGAACGTCCCGGCCGACTTCGGCCTCGCGGCCTGGGAGGCCGTTCACCAGGCCGGAGAGGCGCACGGCATCAGTGCCTACGGGACCGAGGCCATGCACGTGCTGCGCGCGGAGAAGGGCTACATCATCGTGGGCCAGGATGCCGATGGGACCGTCACGCCCGATGATGCGGGACTCGCGTGGGCGATCGGCAAGGACAAAGTCGACTTTCTCGGCAAGCGCTCGCTCCGGCGTGCGGCCATGGCGGATGCGAATCGCAAGCAACTCGTCGGACTCCTGACCGTCGAGCCGGAACGGGTGCTCGCGGAAGGCGCGCAGCTGATCGAGCGTGCATCCCCGCCGCCGCTGCCGACGCTCGGTCACGTCACCTCCGCCTACGCGAGTGCGGTCCTGCGCCGCTCGATCGCCCTTGGGCTCGTCGCGGGCGGACGCCGCCGCGTGGGCGAGCGGTTGCTCGCGCAAACGCGCGACGGCGCCGTGCCGGTCGAGGTGACTACTCCCATCTTCTACGACCGCGAGGGCGCGCGCCTGCATGCCTGATCTCTCCCATTCGCGCCACATCGTGCAGGTCCTCGAGAACGCCGTGGTGCGCGCGCTGCCGCCGCTCTACCGGTTGACGCTGCGCGGTGCGCCCGCGGCGCTGGAGCGTGCCGGCGTCGCCTTGCACCTCGCGATGCCCGAGCGCGCCTGTCGCGCCACCGTCGACGGCGAGCGCGCGGTGCTCTGGCTCGGACCCGACGAGCGGCTGCTTCTGATGCCCCGAGCGCTCGCCGCGCCGACCGCGGCGGCACTGCGCGAGGCGCTCGTGGGCGCGGCGCACGCGCTCGTCGATGTGAGCGAGCGGCAGATCGCCCTCGAAGTGAGTGGACTGCACGCGACGACCGTTCTCGCCGCGGGGTGCCCGCTCGATCTCGATCGCAGCGCCTTCCCGCCGGGCATGTGCACGCGAACCGTGCTCGCGAAAGCCGAGATCGTGCTCTGGCGTACGGGCGAGACGCGCTTCCACCTGGAGGTGGGGCGCTCGTTCACGAGCTATGTCTCAGGGTTTCTCGCGGAAGCGGCGAGCGAGCTCGAGATCTCCGGGTGAGCGGAGCGCGCCGCCGGTCGCTCGCAGATCCGTCGCCGTCGCTTTTCGATACCTCGGGTGGACGGCCGCACCTAGACTAGGCCCATGAAGACTCATGCGCGGGTGGTCGTGGTGGGAGGCGGCGTGGTCGGCGTGAGCACGCTTTACCATCTCACCCACAAGGGCTGGTCGGACGTGGCGCTGATCGAGCGTGCCGAGCTCACGGCCGGCTCGACCTGGCATGCGGCGGGCCTGCTGCCGCTGTTCAACATGAGCTATACCGTCGGTCAGCTGCATAAGTACTCCGTCGATCTCTACAAGCGTCTGCCCGCCGAGACGGGGCAGGACGTGAGCTTTCGCGTCACCGGGAACCTGCGGCTTGCGACCTGCCGGGACCGGATGGACGAGTACCACAAGTACTGCGGGACGGCGAACACGATCGGCGTGCCGTTTCGCATCGTGAGCGCCCGCGAGGTGAAGGAGCTCTGGCCGCTGATCGAGCTCGGAGGGAGCGGTGCGACCCCGGCGATCATCGGCGCGCTCTACCATCCCGACGACGGCCATATCGCGCCGGCCGACCTCACCATGGCGCTGCGCAAGGGTGCGCGCAGCCGCGGTGCCGAGATCAACGAGCATACCGAGATGATCGCGCTCGAGCGCACGGCGGGCGGTGAGTGGAAGGTACGCACGACGCGCGGGGACATCCTTGCCGAGCACGTCGTGCTCGCGACCGGCAACTATGCGCGCCAGACCGGGCGGCTGATCGGGCTCGATGTGCCCGCGATCCCGGTCGAGCACCAGTACATCGTGTACGACACCTCGCCCGAGCTCGAAGCGTATCGGCGCGGCGGCGGCCGGGAGCTCGCAGTGCTGCGCGAGTCCGACCAGTCCTATTACCTGCGCGAGGAGCGCATGGGATGGATTCTGGGACCGTACGAGCGCGGCGCGCCCGCGCGCTTCGCGGACGGTGTGCCCGAGTGGTTCGGCAAGAGCCTGTTCGAGGGGGATCTCGAGCGGCTCCTGCCGCACGTGGAGGCAGCCTGCCGGCGCGTGCCCGCCCTCGAGCACTGCGGCATTCGCGACGTCGTCAATGGTCCGATCGCCTACACGCCCGATGGCAGCCCCCTCATCGGTCCGGCCTGGAACGCACCGAACATCTGGCTCAATGAAGGACACAGCTTCGGGATCACCGCGGCGGGCGGAGCGGGCTGGCAGCTCGCCGAATGGATCGTGGAGGGTGAGCCGGGCATCGACATGCTCGCCGTCGACCCGCGCCGCTTCGGCGCCTACGCTGGCCGCGGCTATCTGATCGCCAAGAACGAGGAAACCTACCGCAACGTCTTCACCATTCACTTTCCGGACGAGGAGCGTGAAGCTGCCCGCCCGGCGAAGACGAGCCCGGTGTACGACAAGCTCGATCGCTTGGGCGCGGTCTGGGGCCAGCGCTACGGCTGGGAGCGCGCCAACTGGTTCGCGCCGCAGGGCGTCGAGCGCGCGGATCGCTGGAGCTTCCGGCGCTCCAATTATTTTGCGCACGTGGGGAACGAGGTGCGCTGCATGCGCGCGCGGGTGGGCCTGATCGACCTCACCCCGTTCACCAAGCACGAGGTGAGCGGCGCGGGCGCCGAGGCCTGGCTCGATGGGCTCGTCGCGAACAAGGTGCCGATGAAGACCGGCCGCATGGCCCTCTCGCACGCGCTCACCGCGCGCGGCGGCATCCGCTCGGAATTCACGATCACGCGAATCGCGGACGATCGGTTCTACGTGGTGAGCTCCGGTGCAGCGGAGCGCTACGACAGCGCATATCTCGCCGCGCGATGCCCGCACGACGGCTCGGTGCGGCTCGCCAACGTCACGACGGCGCGCGGCTGCTTCGTGGTGGGCGGGCCGCGCTCGCGCGAGGTGCTCGCCAAGCTCGCCGCGACGCCGCTCGACAACGCCTCCTTCCCGTGGCTCACCGGGCGCATCGGCGAGGTCGGCCTCGCGACGAACGTGTACGTGCTGCGCGTGAACTTCGTGGGCACGCTCGGGTGGGAGCTGCACTTCCCGATCGAGTACGCGCACCACCTGTTCGATGCCCTGCTCGATGCGGGCGCCGAATTCGGCATCGGCATGATCGGCATGCGCGCGATGGAATCGATGCGCATCGAGAAGTCCTACCGCATGTGGGGGAGCGATCTCACCCGCGATTACACGCCGCTCGAAGCCGGCCTGGAGCGCTTCGTGCGCATGGAGCAGAAGGACTTCATCGGCAAGGCGGCGCTCGCGCGCCAGCTCGCTCACGGCGTGCCGCACCGCTTTGCGACGCTCGAGGTGCACGAGATCTCTGACGCCGACCCGCTCGGCAACGAGCCGCTCTACGCGCGCGGTCGCCTCATCGGCCGCACGAGCTCCGGCTACTTCGGGCATACCCTCGGCAAGAGTCTCGCGATCGGCTACGTGGAGCCGGATTTCGCCGCGGTCGGCACCCAACTGGAGATCGAGATCTTGGGCGAGCGCAAGCCCGCGACGGTGCTCCCGGACTCACCCTACGATCCCGCGAACCGCGACCTGCGCGCATGAGTGACCGGACCGGCGAGGAGTTGCCCATGGATCAAGAGCCCGATCAGCCCGTGCGGCACCGCAGACCGAGCGGCCGCGAGGCCAAGCGCGCGGCGCGCGCGGCGCGCGCAGCGGTCTCAACCCCCTACATCACGCGCAGAATTCCCTGCTACGAGGTCCTCGGACCCGAGGGACTCGCCCTCCTCGAGTCGAACGCCGATGACATCCTCGCGGATGTCGGCATCGATTTTCGCGAGGACCCGGAGGTGCTCGAGATCTGGCGCCAGGCCGGCGCGGACGTGAACGGCGAGCGGGTGCGCTTTCCGCGCGAGATGTGCCGCACGATCATCCGCAGATCCGCGCCGAGTGAGTTCACGCAGGTCGCACGCAACCGCGCCCGCAACGTCTTAATCGGCGGGCACAACACCGTCTTCGCCCCCGCCTACGGCTCGCCGTTCGTGCGCAACCTCGATGAGGGGCGCCGCTACGCGCGGATCGAGGACTTCCGCAACTTCGTCAAGCTCGCCTATCTCGCCCCCGCGCTCCACCACTCCGGCGGCACCATCTGTGAGCCGGTCGATCTGCCGGTCAACAAGCGCCACCTCGACATGGTCTACAGCCATATCAAGTGGAGCGACAAGCCCTTCATGGGCTCGGTGACTCATCCGGAGCGCGCGCGTGACACGGTGGAGATGGCGCGGATCCTGCTCGGCGAGGACTTCATCGAGCCGGCAAGCGGCAGACCACGCACCGCGGTCATCAGCCTCATCAACGTCAATTCCCCGATGACTTACGATGCGACGATGCTCGGCGCGCTCAAGGTCTATGCACGCGCCAACCAAGCTTGCATCGTGACGCCGTTCATCCTGGCCGGAGCCATGTCGCCGGTCACCGTGGCCGGCACCGTCGCTCAGACGCTTGCTGAAGCCCTCGCGGGCCTGGCGCTCATCCAGCTGCTCAACCCCGGCGCACCGATGGTGCTCGGAAGCTTCGCCTCGTCGCTCTCGATGCAGTCCGGCGCACCGACATTCGGCACTCCGGAACCGGCACTGGTTCTCTACGTGATGGCTGCGCTCGCGCGCCGGCTCGGACTGCCATTTCGCTCCGGAGGCGCCCTCTGCGCCTCGAAGATTCCCGATGCGCAGGCGGCCTACGAATCCGCGAACACGCTCCTCCCCACCTGCCTCGCCGGCGTCAACTTTGTGCTGCACACGGCGGGCTGGCTCGAGGGCGGACTCGCCATGGGCTATGAGAAGTTCGTGATGGACGCCGATCAGGCCGGGATGATGCACACGCTGCTTGCCGGCGTCGATCTCTCCGAGAATGGCCAGGCGCTCGATGCGATCCGCGAGGTGGGTCCGGGAAAGCATTTCCTCGGCTGCGCGCACACGCAGGCGAACTTCGAGACGGCGTTCTACCGCTCCCCGCTCGCGGACAACAACAGCTTCGAGCAGTGGGAGGCAGAAGGCGCGGCCGATATGGCGCAGCGCGCGAACGCACTCTACAAGAAGCAGCTCGCCGCCTACGAGCCTCCGCCGCTCGATCCCGCGGTGGACGAGGCGTTGCAGGACTACATGAATCGCCGCAAGGCCGCCTTCCCCGATTCCAACGTCTAGGGCCGATCGCTCACGCGCTCAAAGCGCACGTCTCCGTGCCCGCCGGCGGGCTGGCACGGCGGCGGCGCCTGCCGGGCGCTCGCCCGCGGGCAGGGGCATCACGCGCCGCAGATTCGGATACTCGGCGGTCTTGTGCGGAATCGCCATGGCCTCGACGAAGTGGTGCTGAAAGCGCGGCTCGATTGCCGTCTCCACCTTCTCCACGCGACGGACGAGCTGCTCGATGGTCGTGCGCGCGCTTGCATCGAGGAGCGCGATGCGCGCCCCCGTGCCCGCGGCGTTGCCCGCGGCCCGAACGTGCGCCAGGTCGCAGTCGGGAATCATGCCGAGCACCATGGCGTGGCGCACATCGATGTGGCTGCCGAATGCGCCGGCCAAGCGGATGCGATCGACGCGCTCCACGCCCATGCGCTCCATGAGCAGGCGCGCACCCGCATGGAGCGCCGCCTTGGCAAGCTGGATCGCGCGCACGTCGTTCTGCGTGATGGCGAGGCGCATCTCGCCCTGGTGCAAGACATAGGCGAACGTGCGTCCGTTCGGGACCACGCGCTCGGTGCGGGCCGCGAGCTCACCGTCGAAGGCACCATCCGCATCGATGATGCCGGCCAGGTACATCTCCGCGATCGCCTCGATGATGCCGGAGCCGCAGACCCCGTTGATGCCCGTGTGGGTGGCGGCGCCTGCGAATCCCGGCTCATCGGACCACAGCTCGCAGCCGATGACCTTGAAGCGAGGCTCGAGCGTCGTGGGATCGATCCGCACGCGCTCGATGGCTCCGGGAGCGGCCCGCTGGCCGCAGCTCACCTGTGCTCCCTCGAATGCCGGGCCCGTGGGACTCGAGCAGGCGAGCAGCCGCCCGCGGTGACCGAGCACGATCTCGGCGTTGGTGCCGACATCGACGAGGAGCGTCATCTCGTCGCTCAGATCGGGCCGCTCCGCGAGAATCATGCCGGCCGTGTCCGCCCCGACGTGTCCGGCAATGCACGGCAGAACGTAGACGCTTGCGCCCGGATGCAGCGCGAGCTCCAAGTCACACGCCGCCACGGTGACGGAGCTGTCGACCGCGAGCGCGAACGGTGCGCCGCCGAGCTCGACCGGATCGATGCCGAGGACGAGGTGATGCATGATCGGATTGCCGACCAGCGTCATCTCCAGGATATCGCCTGCGTCGATGCCTGCGCGCTCGGCCACCTGCGCCGCGAGCGCGCTCAAGGCTCCGCGCACTGCGACGGTGAGCTCACGCGCGCCGCCCGGGTTCATCATCGCGTAGGACACCCGGCTCATGAGGTCCTCGCCGAAGCGGATCTGCGGGTTCATGGCACCGCTCGAGGCGAGCACCTCGCCCGTGGCGAGGTCGCAGAGGTGCGCCGCAATGGTCGTCGAGCCCACGTCGACCGCGAGCCCGTAGGCCCGCTCGTGGAAGCCGGGCCACACCGCGATGATGCGCGCGCCGCCGCGCACCGCGACGGTCACCTTCCACTCTCCGCGCCGCAGCGCTCCCTGCAGTCCCGGCAGCACCGCCGCGTCGCAGGCGAGGCCGGCCAGGCTCCACTCGCGCAGCAGCGCCGCCTCGAGACGGCGTAAATCGCTCGCCGGATCCTGCATGTCGGGCCGGTCCACCTCGACCTCGTGCAATCGTACGACCGGGTCGAGCGTGAGATCGCGCGCATCGGCCTCCTTGCGCACGACCTGGCGGTGCACCTGGCTGCTCGCGGGAACGTCGATCACGAGGTCCCCGAGTACTTTTGCCGAGCAGGACAGCCGGTGACCCGCCGCGAGCGGCCGGCGCGCGGCGAAGCGCTCCTCGACGGGGCTCACGGGGGTGAGGTGCGCCGCGCTCGATTGCACGCCGTGCTTGGCAAAATCGCCCTCCATGACGAGCACCTCGCAGCGACCGCACAGACCCCGGCCGCCGCAGACCGAATCGACATCGACGCCGAGCGCACGGGCGACCGCAAGGAGCGGTGTGCCGAGCGCGACGCGGCCGCGCTTTCCCGAGGGCGTGAAGACGACTAGCGCGTCATGAGACACGGCGGCGATGTCCGCCCTCGCGCCGTCCGCGGGCCGCACCTTCGCCGGCCCCCGGCGCTTGCGGCTCGCGGTAGGCGCGAATCCAGCGCGCGCAATCCGGGTCGTGACCCATCATCACATCGGCGGCGCGGCAGGCCTTGAGCACTTCGGCGTGCAGCGGATTGGCGATGGCGGAGGTGAGGCCCGAGGCGATCGCCATCGTGAGGAACGTGCTCGTGATCCCCTCGCGCTGCGGCAGGCCGAAGCTCACGTTAGAGGCGCCGCAGGTGCTGTTGACCTTGAGCTCCCCGCGCAGCCGGCGCACCAGATGCATCACCTGAACGACGGCTCGATTGACCGCCCCGATCGGCATGACGAGCGGATCGACCACGACGTCAGCGGCCGGGATTCCGTGATCGGCCGCGCGCTCGACGATCTTCTTCGCAACCTGGAAGCGCACGTCGGGATCCTCGGAAATGCCGGTCTCATCGTTCGAGATGGCGACCACGGCGGCGCCGTACTTCTTCACGAGCGGCAGCACCTTCTCGAGCCGCTCCTCCTCGCCGGTCACGGAATTGACGAGCGCCTTGCCTTGGTACACGGCGAGTCCCGCCTCCAGGGCGGCGACGATCGAGGAGTCGATCGAGAGCGGTACGTCCGTGATCGACTGCACCAGGCGCACGGCCTTGGCGAGGATGGCGGGCTCATCCGCGAGCGGGATGCCGGCGTTCACATCGAGCATCTGCGCGCCCGCGGCAACCTGCGCGAGCGCGTCGGCCTCCACGCGGCTGAAATCCCCCGCCGCCATCTCGGCCGCCAGGATCTTGCGGCCGGTCGGATTGATGCGCTCCCCGATGATGACGAACGGGCGCTCGAAGCCGATCACGACCGTCTTCGTTGCCGAGCCCACGACGGTATCCGTCATCGACCCGCTCCCTCGGACGGGGTATCCGCCTTCGCCGCAACGCCTTTGGCGCGCACCAGCTGCTCGAGCGCCTCGTCGGTGTAGAGGGCCTCAAGGCGCTGCGCCTCAGCCTGCGCCGCGGCCTGCAGGTCCTCGCCGCAGGACCGCGGGGCGCTGCGCGCCCAGTCCTCGAGATAGGCGTTGGATGTTCCCTTGCCGGCGCGCATCGCGGCCCGATCGATCGCCTCCTGGAAGCGCATCGACAAGTGCACCTTCGCCGTCTCCCGACCCCGCCGCACGACCACCTGCGCCGGAATGTCGCGCCAGGAGATGATCGTCATCGAACCCACGCGAGCGTCCTCCGCCCACCGTGCACGCGCGCGAGCGTCTCGGTGAGATCGCCGTAGCCGGTGAGTCGGAACTGGTAGGCGAGCCCTAGGCTCGCCGCGACTGCGCGCGCCCGCTCGCTCGCGGCCGCATCGGGCGATTGCGCAAGATAGACGAGCCGCCGGTAGTGGCGAAAATACTCCGCGGCAAGCTGCGGATGGCGGTCGAGACCGAGTCCGCGGGTCACGAGCCGATCGAAATGCCGCAGCAGGAAATCGGTGAGGTAGAACGTGCCCGGCTCCTCCTCGCAGAGCGCCGCGAAGGCGCGGGCGGTCGCGAACATCTCGTAGCAGTGGGCGCCGGGAAGCCGCTCGATACCCTGCGCCTCGAGCAACGCATCGAGGCGCCCGCCCGTTCCGCAATCCCCGTAGGCGACGAAGATTCGGCGGTGATGCGCGCGGTGCGCGTCGATCGCCGCCTGCACCGCCGCGGGGATGCGCTCGGGCCGGTTGTGCAGCTCCGGGGGCAGACAGGTCACCTCGAAGGCGCTCCAGCGGTTCAACCTGCAGAGCTCGACGATCTCGCGCGCGAGCGCGCCGCAGGCGATGATCAGGACCCGCTCGGGTGCCTCCGCGGGCGCGCGATGGGCGGGCCCGCCGGCAGACGCGGCGCAGGTCGGCACTGCGCTCACGATGCGTGGGCCACCGCGCGGCGCGCGGTGATCAGGGACTTCGCCGTCTCGACCGCGATCGCCGCGTCGCGGCAATACGCATCGGCGCCGACGGCCTTGCCGAACTCCTCGTTGAGCGGAGCCCCGCCCACCAGAACGATGTAGCGCTCGCGGATGCCCTTCTCCTTCAGGGTGTCGATCACCACCTTCATGTACGGCATCGTCGTGGTGAGCAGCGCCGACATGCCGAGAATGTCCGGCTTGTGGCGCTCGAGCGCCTCGAGATATTTCTCGACCGGGTTGTTGATGCCGAGATCGATCACCTCGAACCCCGCCCCCTCGAGCATCATCGAGACGAGGTTCTTGCCGATGTCGTGGATGTCACCCTTGACCGTCCCGATCACGACCTTGCCGATCGGCTCGACGCCGGTCTCGGCGAGGAGCGGCCTCAGGATCTCCATTCCGCCCTTCATCGCATTGGCCGCGAGCAGCACCTCCGGCACGAACAGGATGCCGTCGCGGAAGTCGATACCGACGATCCGCATCCCGGCAACGAGCCCCTCGTTCAAGACCTTCTCCGCGCTCCAGCCGCGGCCGAGGAAGATCCGCGTCGCCTCCTCCACTTCCGCCTTGAGACCGTTGTAGAGATCGTCGTGGACCTGCTCGATGAGCTCCCCGTCGTTCAGATCGCGCAGATCGAACGGCTCTGTCGAGACATCATCGGTCGAGGGATCCGTCATCCTCAAGTTCTCCACAACGCCGTTCCCGGCGTACTGCACGGGGAACGCCACGTTCCGCCTCGGGCCCGAGGCCGGCTGCCGCCCGCATTCATGCTATGTGGCGCTCGACCCCGCGACGGGCCGCTTCGCGACCTCCACATGCCCGCGGACGACATGCACCCAGTGCCATCCCGCAGTTCCGGGAGGCGGCTCCCCGGTGCGGGGCGGCGCTTGCCGGAATACCTCAATGCGGGCGCGCCTCGCCCGATGCCTTTGTTCGATACTGGTATTCCATTTCTCGGCTTTGAACCCCCGCCAGAGTGTGAAAGTCTGAGGCTGACATGCGTGACGACACTGCGCTCGCTCAAGATCGCGATCGGGCCGGCTGGGAGCGGCTCGCGAACCTCATGAAACCCGAGGGCCGCGCGTTCATCGCCGGCCGGCTCTCCACGGCGAGCGACGGGCGCACGTTCAGCGACGTGAGTCCCATCGACGGCCGCGTGATCTGCGAGGTGACGCGCGGCGGGGCGCACGAGATCGATGCGGCAGTGAGCGCGGCGCGCGCGAGCTTCGAGCGCGGCAGCTGGCGGCGCGCCGACCCGCGCGAGCGCAAGCGCGTCCTGCTGCGGTTCGCGGAGCTCATCCGCGCCGACGTGGACCGACTCGCACTCATCGAAACGCTCGATGTCGGCAAGCCGATCGCGAACTCGGTGAGCGTCGATGTCGCCAACTGTGCCGATTGCATCGCCTACTACGCCGAGCTCGCTGACAAGCTCTACGATCAGGTCGCACCGACCGGGCCCGACGACCTGGCGATCGTGCGCCGCGAGCCCCTCGGGGTCATCGCAGCGATCGTGCCGTGGAACTACCCGCTCATCATCAGCGCCTGGAAGCTCGGGCCGGCGCTGCTCAGCGGCAATTCCGTGGTGCTGAAGCCAGCCGAGCAGTCACCCTTGAGCGCCATCCGGCTCGCCGAGCTTGCGATCGAGGCCGGCCTGCCGAGCGGCGTGCTCAACGTGGTGCCCGGATTCGGCGAGGAGGCCGGCAAGGCGCTGGCGCTGCACGGCGATGTGGACATGGTGAGTTTCACCGGTTCCACCGAGGTAGGCCGACTCATGATGCGCTACGCCGGGGAATCGAACTTGAAGCGTGTCGCGCTCGAGTTGGGTGGCAAGACCCCGCACGTCGTCCTGCGCGGTGCCGACCTCGTGCGGGCGGCGGAGGACATCGCCTGGGGCATCTACTACAACTCGGGCGAGACCTGCCATGCCGGCTCGCGGCTGCTGGTGGATGTCGAGCTGAAGGACGAGCTCATCGGCGCCATTGCAGGCGTCGCCGCGACGATCAGGCTCGGACATCCGCTCGACCCCGCGACGCAGATGGGCGCGCTGATCGACGGCGGCCACATGCGGCGGGTTCTCACCTACATCGAAGGCGGAGTCGCCGCGGGCGCACGGATCGCCGTCGGTGGCAAGCGCGTGCTCGAGGAAACCGGGGGCTATTACATCGAGCCTACGCTGCTCGATCGGGTGCGTCCGGAGATGGCGGTCGCGCGCGAGGAGGTCTTCGGGCCCGTGCTCGCCGTCGTCGCCTTCGACGATGAGCCCGAGGCCGTTCGACTGGCGAACGACTCCCCCTACGGGCTCGCGGCGGCCGTGTGGACCCGTGACATGAACGCGGCGCACCGCCTCGCGCGCGAATTGCGCGCCGGCACCGTCTGGGTGAACTCCTTCGACCGCTCGACGATGGCGACGCCGTTTGGCGGATTCCGCCAATCGGGGTTCGGCCGCGACCGCTCGCCGCACGCCATCGACAAATACACCGACTTGAAGACGATCTGGACGGCGTATCGATGAGCGCGTGCGAGCTGGCGCTGCCCGAGCATCGCATCGCCTCGATCGGCATCACGCACCACCGGCTGCCGCTCGCCCCGCCGCTTCAGGCGAGCTGGGACAGCAAGCCGCGCACGCACTTCGACGCCACGATCGTGCGTGTCGCAACCGACACCGGCCTCGTGGGATACGGCTCGGGCGATCTGATGCTCGGCTTCCGCGGTCACGAGGAGCTGTTCGTCGGGCACGATCCGCTCGCACTGGAGCGGCACTTCCGAGTGCTCGCTCACCTCGATTTTCACTACGGGCGCTGCTGGCCGCTCGATCTCGCGCTGTGGGATCTCGCGGGCCGGATCACCCAACAGCCCTGCTGGAAGCTGCTCGGGGGTCTCGCCTCGCGGGTGCGCGCATATGCCTCCTCGGCCGTCCTGCGCGAGCCTGCCCGGCTCGCCGATCAGGCCGAGCGCTATCTCGCACTCGGTTTCCGGGCGCTCAAGATCCGCTTCCAGCGCGGGGAGTGGCGCGAGGATGTGCGCGCGCTCGAAGCAGTGCGCGCGCGGGTCGGGTCGCGCTTGGAGCTCCTCGTCGACTGCAACCAGGGGTGGCGGCTCCCGTGGGACACCCAGCCGCCGTGGACCCTGAAGGATGCGCTCGCGGTGGCGCGCGAGCTCGAGCGCCTGGGGGTGTTCTGGATGGAGGAGCCGCTGCATCGGGCCGACTACGCAGGCATGTCCGCGCTGCGGCAAGCGACGGACGTACGGCTTGCGGCGGGTGAGATGACTCGTCAACTGCACGAGCTGCGCGAGCTGATCGACCGCGGCTGCGCCGACGTCCTGCAGCCGGACGTGGCGCTCGTCGGCGGCATCTCGGGTCTGCGCCGGGTGGCCGTGATGGCCCAGGAGCACCACCTCGTGTTCACGCCGCACACCTGGACGAACGGCATGGGCCTCACTGCCAATGCCCACCTCGCGGCGGGCTTGGCCGAGTCGCCGTTCCTCGAGTACGCCTTCGATCCGCCGGACTGGGATCTCGATCGGCGCGACTATATGATGGCCGAACCGCTCAAAGTGGATGCCGCGGGCTACATCAACCTGAGCAACGCACCCGGCATGGGTTATACGCTCAACGAGCCGCTTCTCGCCCGCACGCGCCTCGCATGAGCGACGAGCGGAGCGATGCCGCCGCGCCCGCCGATCTCGAGCGCGCCGCACTGCGCAAGGTGGGACAGCGCCTGGTGCCATTCCTTGCGTTGCTCTATTTCGCGGCCTTCATCGATCGCGCCAACGTCTCCTTCGCGGCGCTGCAGATGAACCGCGATCTCGGACTCTCGCCGTACGTGTACGGCCTCGGGGCCGGGGTGTTCTTCATCGGCTACTGCCTGTTCGAGATCCCGAGCAATCTCATTTTGCATCGAGTCGGCGGCCGCCTCTGGATCGCGCGGATCATGATCACCTGGTCGATCGTGGCTGGCGCGATGGCATGGGTACGCGGCCCCGAGGGCTTCTACGCGCTGCGCTTTCTGCTCGGCATCGCCGAGGCGGGCTTCTTCCCGGGCATCCTGTACTACCTCACAGGGTGGGTACCCGCGGCGCAGCGCGGCCGCGTCGTTGCATCCTTCATGACGGCCATTCCCCTCTCCACCGCGCTCGGTGGAGTGCTCTCGGCGGCGATCCTGCGGCTCGATGGGTTGCTGGGGCTCGCGGGCTGGCAGTGGCTTTACCTCACCGAGACGCTCCCCTCCCTGGTCCTCGGGGTCGCGACGCTCATCTGTCTGCCGCAATCACCGGCCGAAGCGCGCTGGCTCACCTCTGCCGAGAAGGAATCCCTCACCGCGACGCTCGCGGCCGAGAGCGCCTACCGGCGCGCGAACTACCCCCCCTCGGTTCTGAGCGCGCTCGCCGATGCGCGTACGCTCTCGCTCAGCCTCTGCTACTTCGGCATCGAGATCGGACTCTACGGGGTCATCTTCTGGGTCCCGCAGTTACTCGAGAAATCCGGCGTCGCGGTTGCCCGCGTCGGCTACGTGGTTGCGATCCCGTACGGCATCGCGGCCGCCGGGATGGTGTGGTGGTGCCGGCACTCGGATCGGATGCGGGAGCGTGTGCGCCACCTCGCCGCCGCCGCCCTGGTCGGGTTCCTCGGACTCGCCGCGAGCGCGTGGCTGTCCGCATCCTCCGTGGCGTTCGCAGCGGAATGGTCGGTGGTTGCGATCACCTTCGGGGCTCTCGGTACGCTCGCCGTGTTGCCCGTCTTCTGGACGCTGCCGATGGCGGTGTTGAGCGGCGCCGGCGCCGCCGCTGCGATCGCCCTCATCAACTCCTTCGGCAACCTCGGCGGATTCGCCGGGCCCTACCTGATCGGATGGATCCGCGATGCGACCGGCGAGTTCACCTACGGGCTCCTCGCGGTCGCCTGCGCCGTGCTGCTCACCGGAATTCTCGCGTTGCTGATCGGCCACGATGCGGCGGCCGAGCGCGCCGGTGCGCCGCTGCCGGCTCGGCCACGGCGCTCGCACGCGGTGAGCGGATAATACGGCCTCTCCTGATCGAGCTCGCCCACACGTGACCGAGGAGCACAATCCCCGTGAACTTCGACCTCGCCGAAATTGCCTACGTGCCGACGACCGGCGTGAGCCGCGTGCACGAGACGCCGGTGGTTCCCGCGACGGCGGCAAGCCTCGCCGGCTACGGTTGCCTCGTCGATGCCCCGCGAACCTTTCCGATCGAAATCGTCCCCTGGCCGGCGCAAGGTTGGCGGGCGATCGATGAGAACACGGGCAACCAGGGTGGCATCGCGGAAGGTCTGTTCGAGTTCTGGTGGCATGGAGACACCCTCTACGCTCGCAACAACGCGGTCGGGGACAGCTATCTCTTCGCCTGGAGCACCTGGCCGGAGGAGGCGCGCAATGACGCCCCGTCGGTCCCGCGCCGCCGCGCGCTCATCTGGCGCGCCAACTACCATCCCGACGGCGGTCAGCTTTTCTATCCGCTCCACGGGGAGAGCTTCCTCGTGCCGCTCGCCCTGCCGGGGGACGATGTCGCGCCGGATCGGTTCGTGAGCTTCTGGTGTGACGGCAGCCGTGGCCTTTACATCCATCCGAACGTCTGGCACGGAGCGGTCGTGCCGTTCGACGACCACGCCGAGCTCCTCGACCGCCAGAGCCGCGTGCACGCCCGGGTGTCGGTCGACTTCGCGAAGGAGTTCGGCTGCTACCTCGCCGCCCCGATGCGCCCCGAGTCGCGCTCGGCGCTCGGTGGTCGGCCGTAATAGGCGCGGTAGCACTTCGAGAAGTGATGCGCCGAGCGGAAGCCGCAGGCGACCGACACCTCCATGATCGAGAGCGGGGTTTGAGTGAGCAGCTCGCGCGCCCGCTTCAGGCGCACCTGCAGGTAGTACTGCTTCGGCGCGCAGTCGAGATAGCGCCTGAACAGCCGCTCGATCTGGCGGCGCGACAGACTTGCAGCCGCGGCGATCTGATCGAGCGGCAACGGCTCCTCGACGTGCTTCTCCATCACTTGGGCAATCTCGATCAGGTTCGCGTGGCTCGAGCCGAGCTGCGCACGCAGGGGCACATACTGGCGGTCGCGGTCGTCGCGCACGCGCTCGACGATGAACTGCTCGGAGATGAGTTGCGAGGTGCGCGCGCCGAGCTTCTCCTTGACGAGCGAGAGCATGAGATCGAGCGGTGCGATGCCGCCCGAGCAGGTGAAGCGGTCGCGGTCGATCGTGAACAGCCGGTCGCGGATGATGACCCGCGGAAACTCCTCGCGCAGTGCCGAGAGATTCTCCCAGTGGATCGTCGCCCGATAGCCGTCGAGCAGCCCCGCCTTCGCGAGCGCGTATCCTCCGGTGCAGAGTGCCCCAAGCGGCGTGCCGCGCTCGGCCGCCCGCCGCAGGTGGGCGAGAACGGTGCCGGAGACGGCGGCGCGCACTTCGATTCCGCCGCACACGAACAGAATGTCGATGCGATTGAGCTCCGCGAGGGCGACGGTAGGCGCGAGGCTCAAGCCGTTGCTCGCGATCGCCGGGGCCCCATCGAGAGTGGCGATCGACCAGTGATAGGCCCGCTGGCCCGTCACGAGGTTCGCCATGCGCAGCGGCTCGACCGCGCTCGAAAGCGCGATCATCGAGTAGTTCTCGAGGGTGAGAAATGCGTACCGGGTGGCGCGCAGCTGCGGAGCGGATTGCTCTTTCATGCCTCGTTGCGGGCGCCCAATCCCCGGCGGCTCGAAGCCGAGGCATCGCCGCATCCACGCCGAGGATTATAGGCGCCTCAGAGCTTCGCTCGATACTCGGTCTGGACCGCCTTGATGCGCCGGTCGCTGCCGAAGAACGCGTGCTTGGACATGTCGGCCGAGTACCTGCTCGCCTGCGGATGACGGCCCACGGCCTCCGCGAGGGCGCGAATGTGGTGCGGGCCGGCACCGCAGCAGATGCCGAGGTAGCGGATGCCGAGCTCGAGCGCCTCGCGACCGAATGCCGCGATCTCCGCGCGGGTGCAGACGAACGGATCGAGACCGACCGGGAAAGCCCGCTCGTTGCCGCAGCACGGATCGGTGAGCGACATGAACGAGGGCTGCCTGCGTGTCGTGCGGTAGGGCACGGGCACCGCCGCCACCTCGCACCGCACCGCGCGCCGGATCTTTCTCAAGATCGGCATCATGGTCGCCGGCCCGCGGTGACAATTCAGTCCCACCACCGCCGCACCGGCGTCCTCGAGCCGTCGGCAGGTCTCCACGGGGCTCCAGCCCTCACGCACCGATTCCTCGCGGTGAACCGAGAAAGTGACGACCGCCGGCACCTTCGAGTACTTGCGAATGGCCTCGAGCGCGAGCAGCGCCTCCCCACCCCAGGAGAAGGTCTCGGCAACGATGAAATCGACACCGGCTGCGGATGCCCATTCAACCTGCTCGGCGAAGATGCGCTCGACCTCCTTCAGCGCCTTCTTGTCGTTCGGGTCGTAGATGTTGGTGTTGCAGATGTCGCCCGCGAACAGCGTTCCAGTGCGGCGCGCGACCCGCTTGGCGATCGTGAGCGCGATGCGATTCATCGCGACCAAGTCCTTCTCCCGGCCGATGACCCGCAGCTTCTCGCGGTGCACGTAGTAGGTGAGCGCGAGACTCACGTCGGAGCCGGCATGCACGAAGTCCATGTGCAGCTGCTCGACGACCTCCGGATGCTCGGTGAGCACCACCGGAACGAACGCGCCCGCCTGCAGATACCCGCGCCGCTCGAGCTCGAAGACGTAACCCTCGGCGCAGATCACCGGGCCGGCGGCGAGCCGGCGCATGAGTCCCGGCTCGCGGGCCGCGGAGGACGTGGCGCGCTTGCGCGCGCGGGTTGCCGGGATCGACTTCGTCATGGACACTCTCCGATGGTGAACGACATCGAGCGAGGCGCACGAGCGCACCTCGCTCAGGAACGCATGCGCCGGCCGTCGGGGTCGTACGCCGGCCTCGCGAGGCGGTGCGCCGGGCGGCGCTCCCCGATGATCTCGATCTCGAACCCCTCCGTTTCACGGGCGAGCTCGCCCGGCACGAACCCAAGCGCGAGCGAGCGCTGCGTGCGGTGGCCGTACGCTCCGGAGGTGACCCACCCGACCGCCTTGCCGGCGTGCCAGATCGGCTCATCGCCGATCGCATCCGCATCGAGCGCATCCACTGCGAACGCAACCAGGCGCAGCGTCCCACCGCGCTCCTTTTCGGCGAGCGCCGCCGCGCGGCCGACGAAGGCGGGCTTCTTGAGATCCACGAAGCGCCCGAGACCCGCCTCGTAGGGCCCGTAGATCGGCCGGTACTCGCGCGTCCAGTTGCCGTAGCTCTTCTCGATCCGCAGCGAATTCAATGCGCGAGCGCCGAAGAGCTTGAGCCCATGCTCGCGCCCGGCCGCGACCAGCAAGTCGTAGAGCGCGCGCTGGTACTCGCTCCCCACCCAGATCTCGTAGCCGAGCTCGCCGGTGAAGGAGATGCGCCCGATGAGCGCCGGGATCATGCCCACGTCCATGCTCCGGAACGACAGGAACGGGAATGCGGCCGTCGAGAGATCCGCGCGCACCAGCCCCGCGAGCAGCGCTCGGGAATTGGGGCCCGCGACGGCGAGCCCCACATACTCGAGTGCGCACGCGCGCACGGAGACGCCGCTGCGCGGCGCGTGGCGCTCGAACCAGCGCAGGTAGTACGACTCGGCGGCGTAGGTGCCGATGAGGAGCACGCGCTCCGCCGAGGGGCGGCAGATTGTGAAGTCCCCGATGAGCTTGCCGCGCTCGTTGAGCATCGGCGTGAGCGCGATGCGGCCGACCTCGGGCACTGTGTTCGCCATGAGCCCGGAGAGCCATTCGACCGCGCCCGGCCCGGTCACCTCGAACTTGCCGTAATTCGAGGTCTCGATGAGTCCCACGGACTGCTCGACCGCCTTGCATTCGGCCGCGACGTGCGGATGCGCGTTCGAGCGGCGAAAGGTCACCTCCTCGCGCGCTTCGGGGGCGCTCGGGGCGAACCACAGCGGATGCTCGAGCGCACAGTACTCGCCGAACACCGCATGGGCGGCCCCGAGCCGCTCGTAGACCGCCGTCGTGCGCAACGGACGCGCCGCGCTCAACTCCTCGTTCGGAAAGCGGATGCGGAAGCGGCGCGAGTAGTTCTCCCGCACCTTGGCGCTCGTGTACGCGAGCGTCGCCCACGGCCCGAAGCGGGCGACGTCCATCGCCCACACGTCCGCGCCCGGGTCGCCCTCGACCATCCATTGCGAGAGCGCGAGGCCGACGCCGCCACCCTGGCTGAATCCGGCCATCACCCCGCAGGCGACCCAGAAGTTGTCGAGCGCGCGCACCGGTCCGACGACGGGGTTGCCGTCCGGAGCGAAGGTGAACGGTCCATTGACCACCTTGCGAATGCCGGCATCCTCGAGCGCCGGGAAGTGCCGGAAACCCACCTCGAGGCTCGGGGCGATCCGCTCGAGATCGTTCGGGAGCAGATTCTGGCCGAAGTCCCACGGGGTCACGAGCGGCGACCACGGGACCCCGGCGCGCTCGTACGTGCCCATCAGCATCGCCCCACGCTCCTCGCGCAGGTAGATCTCGCCCTCGAAGTCGATGCAGTGCAGCTGCTCCTTCTGTCCCTCGAGCGCAGGAATCCTCTCGGTGATGAGATACTGATGCTCCATTGCGAGAATCGGCAGCTCGATGCCGACCATGCGGCCGACCTCGCGCGCCCAGAGGCCCGCGGCATTGACCACGTGCTCGGCGTGGACGGTGCCGTGATCGGTGATCACGTCCCAGGTGCCATCGCCCCGCTGCTTGAGATCGACGACGCGCGTGCGGCGGACCACCTCGGCCCCGGCGATCTGCGCCGCCTTCGCGTAGGCATGCGTCACCCCATACGGGTCGACGTGACCCTCGATCGGGTCGTACATGGCCCCGACGAAGTGCTTCTTGTCCATGAGCGGGAAGAGCCTCTGGGCCTCCTCCACCGAGATGAGCTCGAGCTCCATGCCGAGGTAGCGCCCGCGCGCCTTCGCCATCCTGAGCCAGTCGAGCCGCTCGCGCGTGCCGGCGAGCATGATGCCGCCGGTCACGTGCACACCGCAGGATTGGCCGGAGATCCGCTCGATCTCCTGATAGAGGCTGATCGTGTACTGCTGGAGCTTCGCGACGTTCGGGTCGCCGTTGACGGTGTGCATGCCCCCGGCCGCATGCCACGTCGAGCCGCATGTGAGCTCCTCGCGCTCGATCAGCTGCACATCCCGCCATCCGGCTTTGGTGAGGTGATACAGCACGCTCGCGCCGACCACGCCGCCGCCGATCACGACCGCGCGCACCGCGCTCTTCATTCGTTCGACACCGCGAGCTTCAGTGCCGCTCCGCTCGCCGCCGCGCCGCCGCGGCCGAAGCGCTCGATCAGCCACGAGCGGAACAGCGATATCGCAGTGTCGCCGAGCCCCTCGGGTTGCGTGATGAGGTAGTAGCCGTAGCCGTCGTCGAGCGTCACGTCGAAGGGCCGCACCAAGCGCCCCTCGCGGATCTCCTCCGCAAAGAGATTCGTGTCGACGAGCGCGAGCCCCGCGCCGCTCATCGCGTACTGTGCCGCGAGCACGGCCGTGTCGAACACCAACCCACGCTCGACGTCGAGGGCTTTGAGACCGGCCGTGCGCGCGAATTCCGACCAAGTGTGGTGACGGGGCAGATCGGCGATGCGCACGTGCACGATCTCGTTGCGCTCGATGAATTGGGCGAGCTCCGCGCCCCGGTGCGCCGCGGCGACGTTCGGATGGCAGAGTATGCTCACCCTCACCGGCCACAGCAGATCGGTGACGAGATCGGTCACGGTCGGCTTCGAGTAGACGACGGCCACATCCACATCCCCGAGCGGCGGACCGACTCCGTACGGACTCACGAGATCGATGTCGACGTCGGTGCTCGCGCGGCGAAAGTCGCGCAGGATCGGCACCGCGAGCTGCGCCGCGAAGCTCGGCGGCATCTGCACCCGCAGGGTGCGCTGAGCGGGCGCCCCTTCGTTGCGGATGTCGTCGAGCGCGTACTCCAGGCGGTCGAAGGACTTGGCGACCGCGGGCAGCAGGTGCTGGCCCGCCTTGGTGAGGGTGAGCGCGTGTGGGCGGCGCTCGAACAGCTGCACGCCGGTCAGCCGCTCGAGCGCGAGCACGTGCCGCGAGAGCGCGCTCTGCGAGATGAGCAGCGCGTTCGCAGCCGCGGTGAAGCTTCCGTGCTTGGCGACGCCCTCGAACGCACGCAGCGCATTGAGCGGCAGCCAGCGCCGGTCGATCGATCGTTTGCTCATGGATTGCCTCTCCGAGGGGCTGTGGACGGAGCGCTGCGATCTTCGCTCGGAGCGAAGCGTCGCGCCAATGATCCCCCGGACTCCAATGCTTTTTTTGGATGCCGCTAGCCAATTTCTGCGCCAAGGTGCACGCGTGGGCGCACCCCTGCGCTCAACTCCTGAGCTTGGCACTGCCGGGGTCGTAGAGCGGCTCGCGACGGACGATGGCGCTGCGCAGCTCGCCCAGGATGTCGATCTCGAAGCGCTCCCCGTCGCGCGCCAGTTGCGCGGGCAGGTAGCCGGCGGCGAGGCTCTTGCCGATGCAGTGGCCGTAGGCACCGGAGGTGACATAGCCTACGGGCGTCCCGTCCTTCAGGATCGATTCGTACCCGATCGCCTCCGCGTCCGCATCGAGAACCTCCAGGATCACGAAGCGGCGCTTCGGCCCGGCCGCGCGCTCGGCGAGCGCGGCCGCCCGGCCGGTGAACTCGGGCTTGTCGAAATCGACGAAGCGATCGAGTCCGGTCTCGGCGACCGTGTAATCGGGACGAAAATCCTTGTTGAACGAGCCGTAGCCCTTCTCCAGGCGCAGCGAGGAGAGCGCGCGGCCGCCGAAGTGCGCGAGACCGAGCTCGCGACCGGCCTCCCACAGATCCTCGTAGAGCGAGGCGCAATAGTCGGGGGTCGTCCAGATCTCGTAGCCGAGCTCGCCGGTGAATCCGGAGCGGGTGAGGATGGCCGGCGCATACCCGATCGGGGTCTCGCGCACCTCGAAGAGTTTGAAGGCCGAGGCCGAGAGATCGGTGCGCGTGAGCGGCGCGAGAAGCTCGCGGGCTCGCGGTCCGGCGAGCGAGAACCCGGTGAGCGTCGAGGCGGCGCTGCGCACGAAGACGTCCGCTGGCGGCTCGCTCGCCCAGAACCAGCGCAGGTGGAACTCCTCGGCAAACCCGGAGCCGATGATGAGGAACCGGTCGTGGGCGAGACAGGAGATCGAGAGGTCCCCGACGATCCGCCCGGCGGGATTGAGCATCGGGGCGAGTCGCAGGCGCCCCGGCGCAGGGATGCGCGAGGCAAACACGCGGTCGAGCCAGGCGCGGGCGCCGCGGCCGACGACCTCGTACTTGCCGTAGTTGGTCGTCTCGTAGATGCCGACGCGGCCGCGAACCGCCTGACACTCGGCGCGCACGAACGGGAAGGCCTCCGAGCGCCGGTAAGTCGGCGTTTCCTGCGGCGCGACGCCGGGCGGGGCGAACCAGAGCGCGTGCTCGAGCGCGAAGTTCGCGCCCATGACGGCGCCGGCGGCTCTGAGCTTGTCGTAGACCGGCGAGCGCCGCACCGGCCGCGCCGCGGGCAACTCCTCGTTCGGATAGGCGAGGCGAAAGCGCCGGGAGTAGTTCTCCGGCACCTTGATCGAGGTGTACTTGGGCGTTGCGAACGCACCGAACCGCGTGACATCCATCGAGAGGATGTCCTGCCCGGGATCGTTCTCCGCCATCCAGCGCGAGAGCACGAGACCGATGCCCCCGCCCTGGCTGAACCCGGCCATGACCGCGCAGGCGACCCAGAAATTCTTGAGTCCCCTGACGGGCCCGACGAGCGGGTTGCCGTCGGGGGCGAACGTGAACGGCCCGTTGATCGCCTTCTTGATTCCGACGCGGCCGAGCGCCGGGAAGTGCTCGAAGCCCACCTCGAAATACGGGGCGAGCCGCTCGAAATCCTCCGCGAGCAGCTGCATCGAGAAATCATCGGGGGTCCTCACCGGCGACCACACGACTCCGTGCGGCTCGTAGGTGCCGATGAGCGCACCGCCCCGCTCCTGGCGCATGTAGATCTCCCCGGCGTAATCGGTGGTGTTGACGATCTCCTGGTCGCGGCCGGCGAGCTCCGGGATGTCCTCCGTCACCAGATAGTGATGCTCCATGGCGAGCACTGGCAGCTCGATGCCGACCAAGCGTCCGATCTCCCGCGCCCACAGGCCCGCGCAGTTGACGACGTGCTCGGCGTGCACGGTGCCTTTATCCGTGACCACCTCCCAGGTGCCGTCGCGGCGCGGCTGGAGCGCGAGCACGCGCGTGAAGCGCTCGACCGTCGCGCCGAGCTGGCGGGCCGCCTTGGCATAGGCGTGCGTGGTCCCCGAGGGGTCGCAGTGGCCGCCGTCGGCGCGCCACAGCGCGCCGATGAAATGGCGGGTATCGATCAGCGGATTGAATTCGCGCGCCTCATCGAGGGAGATCATCTCCGTCTGCATGCCGAGGTAGCGCGCGCGCGAGCAGATGAGCCTCAAGCTGTCGAGCTCGCCGGGGGTTGCCGCGAGCATCAGCCCGCCGTTCGGGTGCAGGCCGCAGGACTGCCCGGAGAGCGCCTCGATCTCGCGGTACAGATCGATCGTGTATTTCTGCAGCCGCGAGATGTTGGCCTCGCCATTGAACGTGTGCATGCCGCCCGCGGCGTGCCAGGTCGAGCCTGCGGTGAGCTCGCTCTTCTCCACCAGCAGCACGTCGCGCCAGCCGATCTTGGCGAGGTGATAGAGCACGCTCGCGCCGACGACGCCGCCGCCGATGACCACAGCTCTCGCGGAACTCTTCATGCGCGCTCTCCGATGAGCTCGGTCGCGGCAACCTGCGCCGGCAGCGCCAGTCCGAAGGGCTCCGCGACCGTGGTGAGCCACTCGCGAAAATGTCGCGCGGTGGTCGAGGGAGTCAGGATGAGCAGGCTCGCGGGGAGCGCCGTCAACGTCACCGCCACCTGAGCCACGATGGTCGCGGCGGCGTGCCCAGCCGCAAATGCGAGCGGATCGAGATCGAGACGGCAGCCGCGCGCGAGCACCTCGCGCGCGCTCGGGCCGCCGAGCTCGAAGGCGCACCACGCGCAGGTGAGCTCCACGGTGACGCCGCAGCCGGCGCAGAGGCGCTCCCAGTGCTCGGCAGTCTCGCCCGGCGGGCGTGGCGCGGCCAGGATGAGCCAGCGGTCCGGGCGGACGGAGAGCACCAGGTGCGCGGCGGCGGCGTGGGCCCGTCCGAGCGGGGCAAGCGGTGCGCCGCTCGCGGCCGCACGGCGCTCAAGCTCCGCCGCACGGCCGCGGAGCGCAGCGACCTCGATGAGGTCGCACCGGCACGCGCGCAAGTAAACGTGAGATCCCGCCCGCGGCGCGGAACGGGCTGTGGGCGGCACGGCCGGCGGCCGCGTGCGTGTCGTGTCAGGCGCGGACACGCAGATTCTCCGGATCGACGAGGTGGGGACTGACGATCTCGATCGGGACGGCTTCGTCGTGAATCGGCGAGGTGGCGATCAGCTGCTGGCCGATGCGTTGCCGGCCGCCCGCGACGAGCGCGAGCGCCACCCATCCCTCGAGCTCCACCGAGGGTGTTGCGGAGGTCAGGTAGCCGAGCGAGGCGTTCGGCGCCTCGGGGGCGACCACGTGCGCAGCGTTGCGCAGGCGGCGCGCGCGGTCGAGAGGTCGCACGCCGACCAACTGCAGCCGATCCGGCGCCGCGAGCCCCGCGCGGCGCGCGAGCGCGCGGCCGATGAAATCACCCTCGCCCTTCAGCATTCCTGCGAAGCCGAGATCGTCCGCGCTCGTGTTGCCGTTGAGCTCGGCGCCGGTCACGTGGCCTTTCTCGATGCGCAGCGTGTTGAGCGCATCGAGGCCGTAGGGTGCGATCGCGAACTCGCGACCGGCCTCGAGGAGCGCCGACCACACGGGCAACGCAGAGCCGGCCGGCACGGCGAGCTCGTAGGCGAGCTCGCCGCAGTAGGAGATGCGAAACAGCCGCCCGGGCACCCCCGCAATGCAGGCGCGGCCCGCCGCCATGAACGGAAACGCCTCGTTGGAGAGATCGAGCCCGCTCACCACGCGGGCGACGACCTCGCGCGAGCGCGGTCCGGCGACGGCGAGCTGCGCCCACTGATCCCCCACATCGGTGAGCACCACGTCGAGCTCGGTGCACACCGCCTGCAGGTAGAACTCCAGATGCTCGAGCACCGCGACGGCATTCGCGGTCGTCGTCGTCACGAGGAACTGCTCGGGTCCGAGTCGCGAGGTCGTGCCGTCGTCGAGCAGGATGCCGTCCTCGCGCAGCATGATGCCGTAGCGCGAGCGGCCCACGGGGAGACTCGCGAAGCGGTTCGCGTACACGAAGTCGAGGAAGCGCGCGGCGTCCGGGCCCTGCACGTCGATCTTGCCGAGACTCGATGCGTCGGTGATGCCAACCGCGCGGCGCACGGCGCGCGCCTCGCGCAGGACCGCCTCCCAGCCGCCCGCGCGGGAATACACGAGCGGACGCAGCCACAGACCCGTGCACACGAAGCTCGCACCGGCCGATTCGTGCCATTCGTGCAGCGGCAGGCGGCGCTTGGGTCGGAAGTGCGCGCCAACCTCCCCGCCGGCGAGCGCAGCGAACGGCACCGGCTGCGCGAAGGGACGGGGCTTCGACTGTCCTACCTGCGCAAGCGGCTCTCCACGCGCGCGTGCAAGGATTGCGCTGCCCACGAGCCCGCCGATGCGACCCTGGTCGGTCGCCATCCCGTGGGTCGTGTAGCGCTTCATGTGCTCGACGTGCTCGTAGCCCTCGCGGTGCGCGAGCCGCACGTCCTGCGCGGTCACGTCGTTCTGCAGGTCGACGAAAGCCTGCCCCGCTCCCGCCGACTCCCACAAGGCCACGAGCGGCGTCACCGGAGAGTCCTCGGGTGCATCGAGTAGCGGGCTCGCCGCCGCGGCCGCATGCGCGAGCTCCGCGGCGATGGCGGCGGCGGCGGCCTCCCCGTCCGCCGCGGCCGCCGCGAGCCCGAATATCCCGCGCGCCGCGCCCACGCTCCGGCCGATCGACGCCGCGAGCTCCGCCGTGAAAGCGGCGATCGCCTCTTTCCAGGCGAGCGCCGCGCCGAGCTGGCTCGCAAGCGAAACGGCCGGGGTATAGCCGCCGGAAACCAGCAGCGCGTCGGCCGAGAGCTCGCGCCGCCGTCCGCCCGCCTCGCGCACGCACACGCGGCGCACGCCGCGGCGTCCGCTCACCGCCTCCACGCTCCCTCCGCCGAGCACCTCGACACCGAGCGCGCGCGCACGCTCGGCGGCGAGCGAGTGGATCCGCGGGTCGATGACACCGGCGCACGCGACGCCCGCTTCGAGGAGTGCGAACAGCGCGCCGTACGCCTCGTCGGAGTTGAGCAAGAATGCGATACGCCTTCCCACCGCGACTCCGTAGCGCCTCAAGTAGCCGAGCGCGGCCCCGGCGAGCATCACGCCCGGCCGGTCGTTGCCGGCAAAGGCGACCAGCCGCTCGACCGCGCCGGTTGCGAGCACGACGCGCCTCACCCTGAGAATCCGCAACCGCTCGCGCAAGCCCCGGAAGCGAGACTCCTCCGCGGGCGCAAGCACTTCGAGTGCGGCGAATACGCCGTGGCCGTACGCGCCGAGCACGGTCGTGCGCGGCAGGCAGCGCACGTTGGGCAAGCCCTCGAGTGCGGCGCGCACACGCTCGCGCCATGCGTCCCAGCGTGCATCGAGGAGCGTGCCGCCCCCGAGCACCGCGTCCTGCTCCGCAACGATCACCTTGAGGCCGCTCGAGCCCAGGCGCAATGCGGCGGCGAGCCCCGCAGCGCCCGCGCCGACGATGAGCACGTCCGCGTGGTCGTGCACGGTCTCCGCGGGCGCCGCGCGCGCGCCTGCGACCGGCTCGAGGCGACCCAAGCCGGCTGCGCGCCGAATGAGCGGCTCGTAGAGCCGCTCCCAGCCCCACGCCGGGGCCATGAAAGTCTTGTAGTAGAAGCCCGCGGGCAGGAACCGCCCGACGAGCCCGCTCACTGCAAGCGCGTCGAACGCGAGCGACGGCCAGCGATTCTGGCTCTCGGCTACGAGCCCCTCGTGCAATGCGAGCGTGGTCGCGAGCCGGTTCGGCTCACGCCCGCAGTCGGTGATGACATCGACGAGCGCACACGGCTCCTCCGGTCCGCCGGTCACGATGCCGCGCGGCCGATGGTATTTGAAGCTGCGCCCGATCAGACGCCTCCCGCTCGCAAGAAGCGCGGAGGCGAGCGTATCGCCCTCTAGTCCGCGCAGCCGGCGGCCGTCGAAGCGGAAGCTGATCGGACGCGCGGGGTCGATGAGCAGACCGCGGCCGATGCGTGCGGGACCCCCCGTCACGGCGGCCCTTCCGCGGGCAGTTCCGGGCGATCCGCGGGACTCCCGATGAAGCGAATCTCGTGGGTGAGCGTGTGGCGCACGATCTTGAGGAGCTTGCGGCAGCCGCCCACGTGCAGCCACCACTCGAGATGCCAGCCGAGCGGATTGGCGCGCTCGTAGACGAAGGTGTTGAATTGAGCAAGGTCCGCCGCCGCGCTCGGACGCTCCCGCCGCGCATCCCCGCGATAGCGAAACTCGGTCTCGTCGCGCTCTCCGCACCAGGGGCATCGAATCCGCAGCATCGCGCGCTTCTCAGTGTGCGTAGGGGAAAGGGCCGGCACCGCGCTCATCGAGCGTCCGCCCGGCCGCGAAGCGACCGAGATCGAGGTGCGCGGCGAGCGGATGAGGGGTTCCGCAGGCAATCAAGTGCGCGGTCGTCATGCCTCCGGCAGGGATCGCCTTGAACCCCCCGTAGCACCAGCCGCCGTTCAGGAACAGCCCCTCGAGGGGCGTCTTCGAGATGATCGGCGAGCCGTCCATCGTCATGTCCATGACGCCGCCCCATTGCCGCACCACCTTGAGCCGTGCAAGCCCGGGCATCAGCGTCACCGCCGCCGCTGCCACCTCCTCGGCCATCGGGAACGTGCCGCGCTGGCCGTAGGTGTTGTAGCCGTCGATCGCGCCGCCGAAGACGAGCCCGCCCTTGTCCGACTGGCTCACGTAGAAGTGACCCGCCCCGTAGGTGAGAACGACGTCGAGGACTGGTTTCACGCTCTCGCTCACGAACGCCTGGAGCACGTGGCTTTCAATCGGCAGCCGCAGTCCCGCCATTGCGGCGAGTCGCGAGGAGTGGCCCGCCACGGCGAGGCAGACGCTCTCCGCTTCGATTGTCCCGCGTGCCGTCACGACGCCGGTCACGCGCTTCCCGTCGCCGCGCAAGCCGATCACTTCGCAGTGCTCGATGATGTCCACACCGGCCGCAGAGGCCGCCCGCGCGTAGCCCCAGGCAACCGCGTCGTGGCGAACGGTGCCGCCGCGGCGCTGCAGGAATCCCCCGAGCACGGGGTAACGTCCGTTGTCCAGATCGACGAGCGGGACGAGCGCCAACACCCCCTCGCGGCTCACGGGCTCGGCATCGACGCCGAGAAGCCGCATGGTGTTCGCGCGCCGCGTGAACAGATCGCGCTGGGATTCCGTGTGGAACAGATTGAGCGTGCCACGCTGGCTCACCATCGCGTTGAAATTGAGCCGTTGCTCGAGCCCCTCCCAGAGCTTGAGCGAGAACTCGTAGAAGCGCACGTTCGGGGGAAGGAAGTAGTTCGAGCGGATGATGGTCGTGTTGCGCCCGACGTTCCCGAGGCCGATCGGTCCTCGCTCGATCACCGCCACGTCGCGTACGCCGTACTCGTGCGCAAGGTAGTAAGCGGTTGCAAGCCCATGGCCGCCGCCGCCCACGATGATGACGCGGTAGCGCGGGCGCGGCGTGGGCTTCGCCCACGCCCGCGACCAGCCGGTCTGGCCCTTCAGACCCTCGAGGAACAGACGCCATCCGGAATACCGCCCGCTCGAAGCACCTTCGAGGCTCGCGGGGCTCACGGGCGAATTCGGCGCCGGTTTCATCGGATGCGGGAATCATACAGAAGGCTTGACTCACAGAGCATCAGCCGACAACGTGTGTCGATGTTTCTCAAGTCGCTGTGCGTGGCCGCGGCGCTCGCCTTTGTTGCCGCCGCCCCGTCGCGGGCGGCCGTGGTCGTCTCCTCGAAGCTCTCGAGCGAGTCGGCGATGATCGGGGAGATGATCCGCCTGCTCCTCAATGCGGCCGGCATTCCGACGATCGACCGGACGCGCCTCGGCGCGACCCCGGTCGTGCGCCGTGCGCTCATCGACGGGGAGATCGATCTGTACGTCGAGTACACGGGTAATGCGGGCTTCTTCTTCAACATCCCCTCCGATCCGGCCTGGAAGGATTTTGCGAAGGGCTACGAGCTCGGTGCGAAGCTCGACTATCGCGCCAACCGGATCGTCTGGCTCACCCCGGCGAATGCGAGCAACGCGTGGGCGCTCGCCGTGCGGCACGACGTGGCTGCCGCCCATCACTTGCGGACGATGAGCGATTTCGCCCGCTGGGTGTCGAGCGGAGGGAACGTCGTGCTCGCCTGCTCTGCGGAGTTCGCCAACGCCGGAACGCTGCGCTCGCTCGAGCGGACCTATGGGTTCAGGTTGCGCCCGGACCAGTTGATCGTGCTTGCCGGCGGAGAGACGGCCGCCACGATCGCCGCCGCCGCGGCCGGCACCGACGGGACGAATACGGCGATGGTCTACGGGACCGACGGCGGCATCGTCGCCGCGAATCTCGTGCTCCTCGAGGACGACCGGCACGACCAGCCTATCTACGCCCCCGTACCGATCATTCGCGAGGCGGTCCTGAAGAAATACCCGCAGATCGCCGCGCTCGTCAAGCCGCTGATGCAGAGCTTCGATCGCCAGACGCTTCAGGCACTCAACGCGCGCGTGCAGATCGACGGGGAGTCGGTGGACTCGGTCGCCGCGGACTATCTGAAGCGCAAGGGCCTCATCAGATGAGCGTCCTCGGAGTCCCCGTCGGCCAACCGCGCAGCGCGCGCGCCACCGCGCGTGCGGCGCGAATCGACCGTCTCGGGATCCTGCTCACGCTCCTCGGCGCGACGGCGCTCGTTCTGCTGCCGTTCGTCGTGCTCAAGGCGAACCGGATCGCACCCGGCGATCCGCGCGCCCTCGTCGAAGTGCTGCCGCGCTGGGCGGCGCTCGGCACGGAGGCGCTGCTTGTGCTCGTTGCGGCAGTGGCGCTCGGGGTCGCCCGTGTGCGCGCGCGACTCGCGGCGGCGCTCGCCGGCATCGTCGCCGTGGCCCTCGCCGTCGCGCATGCGGCCGCACTGCTCACCCCGCCCGGCAACGCGGTGGTGCGCGTCGCTCCGGGCGCGGGGTTCTGGCTCCTCGCGAGCGCGCTCGGCCTCATGGCCGCCGATGCGATCGCGCGGCTGCGCCCGGGTCCGGCGATGCGCGTTCTCGCGCTCGCCGCCTTCCTGGCGGTCGCGGGGCTCGCGCTCGCGCACGGCACGTTCGACAGCCTCTCGATCATGCGCGAGTACGCGGTGAACGCCGACCGCTTTGCGAGCGAGGCGCAGCGGCACATCGCACTCGCGCTCGGCTCGCTCGGCGCGGCGGTCCTCCTCGGGCTGCCGCTCGGTATCCTCGCCCACCGCGTGCCGCGCCTGCGGCCCGCAATCCTCGCTCTCCTCAACATCGTTCAAACGATTCCGGCGATCGCCCTGTTCGGCATTCTCATGGCCCCTCTCGGCCTGCTTGCGGCCCATGTGCCATGGGCCGCGGCGATCGGCATCCGCGGGATCGGCGCAGCGCCCGCGGTGGTTGCGCTCTTTCTTTATTCGCTCCTGCCGATCGTGGCCAATACCGTCGCCGGGCTGCGGCAGGTGTCGCCGGCGGCGCTCGATGCCGCGCACGGAATGGGAATGACCCCGTGGCAAGCGCTCGCGCGGGTGGAGCTGCCGCTCGCCCTTCCCGTCATCCTCACCGGTGTTCGTATCGTCCTCGTGCAGAACATCGGACTGGTGGCGATCGCGGCCCTGATCGGCGGCGGGGGCCTCGGGACATTCATCTTCCAGGGCATCGGACAGACGGCGATCGACCTCGTGCTGCTCGGGGCGATTCCGATCGTCGTGCTGGCCTTCTCCGCGGCCGTCCTGCTCGATGCGCTCGTCGAGGCTCTCGATCGGGGGCGGCGATGATCGCGATCGAGCATCTCACCAAGCGCTACGGCTCGACCACCGTCGTCGACGACGTGTCGATGGTCATCGAGCGCAACTCGATCACGGTGATCGTGGGCACTTCCGGCTCCGGCAAATCGACGCTGTTGCGCATGGTGAACCGCCTCGTCGAGCCGGAGAGCGGCCGCGTGCTGATCGACGGCCGCGATACCGCGCACGAGCCCGCACATCTGCTGCGCCGAAGGATCGGCTACGCGATCCAGGGCCACGGGCTCTTCCCGCACCGCAGCGTCGCCGAGAACATCGCCACCGTGCCGCACCTGCTCGGTTGGGAGCCGGCTCGCATCCGTTCCCGCGTCACGGCCCTGCTCGAGGCGCTGCAGCTCGATCCTGCGGTGTTCGCGCGCAAGTATCCGCACCAGCTCTCCGGAGGGCAGCAGCAGCGCGTCGGGGTCGCGCGCGCACTCGCCGCGGAGCCCGAGGTGCTGCTCATGGACGAGCCGTTCGGTGCGCTCGATCCGATCATCCGCGACAAGGCGCAGGATGACCTGCTCGACATTCAGCGGCGCTTCGCCACGACGATCGTGCTCGTGACGCACGACATCGACGAGGCGTTTCGGCTGGGCGATCGGGTCGCTGTCATGAGCGCCGGGCGGCTGCTGCAGTACGACCGCCCCGAGGTGCTTCTCAAGCATCCGGCCGACACGCTCGTTGCGCGCATGACGGGCCTCTCGGATCGGGCCATGCGATTGCTCGCGCTCACCACGGCCGGCGAGGCGGTGGTCCCGGGCGCCTCGGACGGCCCCGGCGTTGCCTCCAGCGCCTCGCTCCGCGAAGTGCTGTGCGAGCTCATCTGGCGCGGGGTCGACTCGGCGAACGTCGTGGATGCGGCCGGTGCGCCGCTCGGTCGCTTGACGATCGCCACGATTCTCGCGCACGGGCGTCCGAGCTGATGCGGATCGCCGCCGGAGTCCTGCGTTGCGCCGCGCTCACGCTGCTCGCCGCGTTCCTGCTGAGGCCGCAGAGCTTCGCGCCGCTGTTTGCGCCCCTCACACAGTACGGGGCTCCCTCGATCTACGATCAAGGCAACCTCCTCGCCCTCGCGCTCGCGCACGTGGGCACGGTGCTGGTGGCGACCGCGGCGAGCGCGGTGGTCGCCGTCGCGCTCGGGATCCTGGTGACCCGTGAGCAGGGCGCCGAATTCCTGCCGATCTCGCGCGCGATCGTCAACATCGGGCAGACCTTTCCGCCGGTGGCCGTGCTCGCTCTCGCGGTACCGCTCGTCGGCTTCGGGGAAAAGCCGACGCTCATTGCGCTCTTTGCCTATGGGCTCCTGCCGATCTTCGAGAATACGATGGTGGGCCTCAGGAGCTGTCCGGCTGCGGTGCTCGAGGCGGCGAGCGGCATGGGTATGAGTCCGCGCGAGCGCTTATTCCGCGTCGAGGTTCCACTCGCAATGCCGTTGATTCTAGAAGGAATTCGGTTGTCGACTGTCATCAACGTCGGGACCGCGACCTTGGGCTCTACTGTAGCCGCCAAGGGGCTTGGCGAAGTCATCATCGCGGGATTGCTGTCGAACAACGCCGCCTTCGTCCTGCAAGGGGGGCTCGCCACGGGGCTCATGGCGATGCTGCTCTACGATGCGATCGCGATGATCGAGCGCCGCGTCTGTCGCACGGTACGCGTGACGTAACCGCGGCGCGTCGGCTTTCAAATTCGCTATCCAGTTCACCCCCGGCGGGCCACCGTGCGGGCGGCGCGCATGCTAATCTATTTGAAACGATGAGCGAAGTTATGTCACCGAGTTCGGCCGCCGGGCGCATCCGGGACATGACTTCCACTGCCAGGGCCCGACCGGCCGTCGAGCTGCCCACGCTGCTGCTGCTGATTGCCACCTACGCCGGTTGGCTCACCGTCACGGCCGAGTATCGCCGCTGGCCGCTCGCCCTCGTCGCGTGTGCCGCGACCGTCCTGATCACACTTCACAGCTCATTGCAGCACGAGATCGTGCACGGGCACCCGACACGCTGGCGGGGTCTCAACCGCCTACTCGGCATCGTTCCGTTGTCGATCTGGTTGCCGTACGAGCGTTATCGGCACACCCATCACATCCATCACGTCGACGAACGGCTGACCGATCCGGTTGACGATCCCGAGTCCTTTTACTGGACGGCTGCCGAGTCCGCGCGGCTCGGATGGCTGCGGCGCGGGATCATCGAGCTCGAGCGCACGCTCGCCGGCCGCGTGCTGATCGGCTCGTTCCTGCGCATCGGCCTGTTTCTGTACGGCGATCTGCGGGCGCTCGCGCGCGACGAGCCGGGCGTGCGCAGGGTCTGGGCCGAGCATCTGCTCTGGTGCATTCCGGTCGTCTTCTGGGTGAAATGGGTGTGCGGAATTCCGCTCTGGCTCTACTTCCTCGCCATGGTGGTACCGGCGAACGGCATCCAGCTCATCCGCTCCTTCGCCGAGCACCGGGCGCGTCCGGCCGTGCGCGAGCGCGTCGCGATCGTCGAGCGTTCGTGGATTCTCGGGCCGCTGTTCCTGTTCAACAATCTCCACGCGCTGCATCACGAGTCCCCGGGGATCCCGTGGTACGAGTGTCCTGCCCGCTATCGGCGCGAGCGTGAGCGCTTGATCGCCGAGAACGGCGGGCTCGTTTACCGCACGTACTTCGAGGTTGCGTGGCGGTATCTCTTTCGCGCGCAGGATGTCCTCGAGCATCCGACCGGGCGCGTGCCGAGCGTGCGCGCCTGAGTCACTGCTCGGGCTTGCGCTCAGGCGGGGCGCTCGAATCCGGCCTCTTTCGCTTCCCGATCCCACTCGAGCAGCATTGCGTAGGATTCGGCGCTGGCCGCGGCAAAGCCCTCGAGCAGCAATGCGTCCCCGAGGGGGGCGAACCAGCCGCGCGTCGCGGCGCTCCGGAACGCCTCGCGCAACCGCTCGACTCTCTCCGGCGGCAGGCCCGCCGCGGCCACGAAGGCGGGCATCGGCGCCCGCTCCGTCGAGGCGAGCACGCGCACGTCCGCCGTGAGCTCCGGCGCGTAGCGGTCGAGCAGCAGGTGCCAGTAGGCATCGAGCGGTCCGACATCGATGCGGCCCTCGCGCACGGCATCGAGCACGTTGCGCGCCGTCACCAGATTGCCGACCATCTCTGCGTAAAGCCGTGGGGAGTGCGCCGAGCGGTAGGCGAGCAAATGGTGCCGGAATGCGTTGAATCCGGAGTGCGAGTGCGCGACGGTCCACCCCGCCCGCCCGCCGAAGGTGTCCTCGAGCCGCGCGTACGGGGCGCCGCGCCGCACGATGAGATCCGTGCGATAGACGGCCCGCCCGCGCGCCCACTCACTGCGCGGGATCGGCGCCGCGATCGGCACCACGGCCCCGAGCCCGAGCGCGATCGGAAAGCCGCACATCAGCACTGCCCCGAGATCGGCGCGGGACCACAGCGCCTCGAGCGGCTGTGGCGCCGGATACGTGACGTAGGTGAGCTCGAGGTCCGCATCCTGGGCCACGTGCTCGAGGAGCGAGCGCCACAGCGCCTCCACCTGCGGCGTCACCGCGTACATCCGCGCATTCATGATCCAATCGCTCATGCGCCCGCGCCCTGGGCACGCACGCCTGCGCGAGCCACACGCGCGGGGTCATCGCGTAGCCGTGAGCTCACCGCTTCTCCGGGCGACGTACGCCGCGACCGCCTCCTTCACCGCCGGGTCGAGCGGCGGGGGCACGTACTCCGTGAGCAGCCTCTGCCAGAGGCCGGTCGCCCGCTCGGTCGCGGTGCGCGAGCCGGCCTCGGTCCAGCTCTCGAAGTTCGACCAGTCCGAGAGCAGCGGCCGGTAGAACGCGGACTCGTAGCGGGCGAGCGTGTGCGATTCGCCGAAGAAGTGTCCGCCTGCCGCAACGGCCTTGATCGCATCGACCGCCAGATCATCTTCGTTGAAGTCGACCGGCTTCAGGATCTCCGCCCAGTTCCTCAGGAGCTCGGCATCGACGATGATCTTCTCGAGCGAGGCCGACAGCCCGCCTTCGAGCCATCCGGCCGCATGGTTGATGAGGTGGCTGTGGCTCAAGATCGCCGCCTGCAACGAGAAGGCCGTCTCGTAGGTGGACTGGGCATCGACCACCGGGGAGGCATTGACGGCGCTCGTGCGCACGGGAAGCTTCAGTCGCCGCCCGATCTGCGCCGCCGCGAGCACGGCGTGAACGTACTCCGGAGTCCCGAACGCGGGCGAGCCGGTGCGCATGTCGACGTTCGAGGTAAAGCCCCCGAGCACGCAGGGCGCGCCACGGCGGATCATCTGACAGAGCGCGACGATGCCGAGCGCCTCCGCGGTCTGCTGTACCAGCGCGCCCGCCAGCGTGACCGGCGCCATCGCACCCATGAGTGTGAACGGAGTGATCACCACGCACTGCCCGTGCTGCGCCATGATCATGATGTTGTCGAGGATCTCCTCATCGACCCGCCGCGGCGAGTTGACGTTCGTCACGGTCATGAGAGTCGGACGCGCCACCAAGTCCTCGATGCTGCATCCGTGCTCGATCGCCGAGAGCGCGATTGCATCCTGCGCCTGCACCCCGCCGATGCCGCGTGCGGCCCAGACGATGTCCGCGCACTCGATGTGTGCCTGGTACACGGCCAGGTGGCGCAGCGCAACCGGTACATCGACCGGCTCCACCACGATTCCGCCCTGCCAGTGCAGCACTCCGAGCGTGTGAATGAGCCGCAGAATGTTGCGAAAGGATTCGAGATCCCCGTAACGGCGACCGTGCTCGCGATCGTTGATGTGAGGCGCGCCGGTCACGGGACCGAAGTTGACCACGTCGCCGCCGATGTGAAGATGCCGGCCGGGATTGCGTGCGTGCAGCACGAAGCGCTCGGGCGCATTCGCGAGCTGCGCCTCCACGATGTCGCGACCGAGACGCACGATCTGCGTCGACTCGTCGACGAGCGCCCCGGCCCTGCGGTAGATATCGCGCGCCGAGGCGCTGCGGATCTCGAGCCCCGCCTCCTCGAGGATGCGGAACGCCGCCGCGATGATGCGCTCGAGCTGCTCCGGACTGAGGATCTCGAGCGGCGCCCAGCGGTTGGCGAGCCGCGGGAGCGGTGCGAGCACCGCGCCGGTCGACCGCTGGGCCCGGCCTCGATCCCGACGCCGCGCAGCGGGTGTTGGGCGCTCGGTCATCGCTTCACCTTGTTCCCCGCCGCGACTCCGATCGGTCGATCCGCCATCTCGAGGTGCAGCGCGCTTTCAGTGTACGGGTGCGCCACGATGAGCGCTTCGTTGAGCTCGATGCCGAGCCCCGGCTCGGCGGGCGGGATCACGTAGCCTGACTCCCAGCGGATCGGCTTGCGCAGGATCTCGGCGTGAAAGCCCTGCCATCGCTCGATGCCCTCGAGAATGAGGAAGTTCGGGCTGCAGGTTGCGAGCTGGATGTTGGCGGCGCCCACCACCGGCCCGCAGTAAAGGTGCGGCGCGATCTGCACGTGGCTCACCTCTGCGAGCGCGGCGATCTTCTTTGCCTCGAGGATGCCGCCGACGCGTCCGAGGTTCATCTGCAGGATCGCCGCGGCATCCGAGCGCAGCAGGCGCGCGAAGTCGTACTTGGTCGCGAGGCGCTCGCCGGTCGCGATCGGGATGGAGGTGGCGCGGGCGACCTTGGCCATCTCCTCCGGTGCATCGGGGGGCACCGGCTCCTCGAGCCACAGCGGATCGTAGGGCTCGAGCCGGCGCGCGAGCCGGATCGCGCCCGCCGCGGTCATCTGACCGTGAGTGCCGAAGAGCAAGTCGGCGCTCGTTCCGACCGCGCCCCGCAGCAGTCGCATGAACCGCTCGCTGCGCTCGAGTGCCTCGAGGGAGAGTTGCCGGCCGTCGAACGCCGAGTACGGCCCGGCCGGGTCGAACTTGAGCGCCGTGAACCCCTGGGCCACGTACTCCGCCGCGCGCTCGGCTGCGAGCTCGGGGTCCTCATACACGTTGGTTCGGTCCCCGGGTCGCGCGTATATATAAGTATACGAGCGCAACGCCTCGTGCACGCGGCCGCCGAGAAGCTTGTGGATCGGCTGATTCGCCTCCTTGCCCACGATATCCCAGCAGGCCATCTCGAGCGCGCTCAAGACCGCGGTGAGCGTGAGATCCGGATGCTGCGTGTAGCCGGCCGAATAGACGCGTCGCCACAGCCTCTCGATATCGTGCGGATCCTCGCCCTCGAGATAGCGCGCAAAGACATCCTCGAGCATCCGCGCGACGAGCGTGGGGTGGAACGGCACGCAGTACGCCTCGCCGATTCCGGACACGTTGCCGTCGGTCCCGAGCTTGACGAACACGAAGTATCGCCCGCCGTAGTGCGGAGGCGGATTGCCCACCACGAAGGTCGAGATGTCCTTGAGCCTCATGGGGCTTTGCTCCACCGCGGAATCCATGCGGCGCCCGGGCGGGCGCATCGCTCGCTATGCTAGTGTCTCTCGTCCGCGGTCCCTGTGCCATCCATGCCAGATTTCGATTACCTCATCGTGGGCGCCGGAACTGCGGGCTGTGTGCTCGCAAACCGGCTCACGGCGAACGGACGCTTCTCGGTTCTGCTCATCGAGGCAGGCGGGTCTGACCGGAGCCTGTGGATCTCCGTGCCGATCGGCTACGGCAGAACCTTCACCGATCCGCGCTTCAACTGGATGTACGAGGCCGAGCCGGATCCGACGCTCGCGAACAGGGTGGCGTTCTGGCCGCGCGGCAAGGTGCTCGGCGGCTCGAGCTCGATCAACGCGATGGTTTACGTGCGCGGGCAGCCGGCCGATTTCGACGAGTGGCGCACGGCAGGCAACGCCGGTTGGGGCTGGAGCGAGGTGCTGCCCTACTTTCGCAAGCTCGAGGACCACGCCGCCGGCGCGTCCGAATTTCACGGCGCGGGCGGTCCTGTGCAGGTAAGCGACGTCTCGGGCGGCGCGCATCCGCTCTGCGAGACCTTCATCGCGACCTGCGCCGGACTCGGCTACCCGCGCACGCTCGACTTCAACGGGTCGGTCACGGAGGGCGCCGGACTCTGGCACGTCACCGTGCGGAACGGGCGGCGCGTCTCCGCCGCGACGGCTTACCTGCGGCCCGCCGCTCCGCGTCCGAATCTCACCGTGCGGACTCGCGCGCGCGCCGTGCGCATCCTGTTCCAGGGACTGCGGGCGACCGGGATCGAGTACCTGGCCGACGGTAAGCGCACGCAAGCGCATGCGCGGCGGGAGGTCATCCTGTCGGCCGGCGCGATCAATTCGCCGCAGCTCCTCGAGCTCTCGGGCATCGGTGAGGCCGGGCTCCTCCAACGCCACGGGATCGCGCTCGTTGCCGACGCGCCGGCCGTGGGCAACGGCCTGCAGGATCATCTCGCCGTTTCCTATTTCTATAAGTCGAAGGTGCCTACGCTCAACGACGAGCTCGCTCCGCTTGCGGGCAAGATTCGGGCCGCGCTGCGCTACGGACTCTCTCGCACCGGCCCGCTCGCGATGAGCGTCAATCAGGCGGGCGCGTTCCTGCGCGGCAGAGCCGGCCTCCAGCGTCCGAACCTGCACATCTACTTCAATCCGGCGAGCTACGCGACGACGCTCGTCGGCACGGGGCGGCGGCTCCTCAATCCCGACCCCTACTCCGCATTCCTCATGTCCTTCAACAGCTGCCGTCCGATGAGCCGCGGCAGCATTCACATCCGCTCCGCCGACCCGCTTGCGCCACCCGCGATCGTGCCGAACGGCCTCGCGAGCGCCCAGGATATCGCCGAGGTCTACGAAGGTGCGGCACTGCTCCGGCGCATCGCGAGCGCGCCACCCTTGAGCGATGTGATCGAGTCGGAGCTCACGCCCGGCGCAGCCGTGACGCGCGACGAGCAGGTGCTCGAGGACTTCCGCCTGCGGGCCGGATCGGTGTTTCACGCCTGCAGCACCTGCGCGATGGGGGTGGATCCGCGCCGCTCGGTGGTCACGCCGCGTCTTGCCGTGCATGGCGTGCGGGCGTTGCGTGTGGTGGACGCCTCCGTGTTTCCCACCGTCACCTCGGGCAACACCAACACCCCGACGCTCATGGTCGCCGAGAAGGCCGCCGAGCTCATACTGCAAGACGCACCGAATGCCGCAGAGTAAGCTTGCCCGCTGCCTGCCGATCGACGAAGGCGCGTGAGTGAATGAGCTCGATTTCAAGGTGACCGCCACCCCACTTGCACTGGGCTCGAGCGCGGGAGCCCCCTCGATCGCCGCGCGCTGGTACGTGCTCTTGATGATGTGCGGGGTGTACACGCTCAGCATCGCCGACCGCTACGTCATCTCCACGGTGCTCGAGCCGATCCGACTCGAGCTGCATCTGAGCGACGCTGGGATCGGACTCCTTAGCGGCGTGTTCCTCGGAGTGTGCTACGTTTCATTCGGCTTCCCGCTCTCCTGGCTCATCGACCGGCGCAGCCGGCGCAACATCATCGGCATCTGCCTCGCCGCCTGGTCCGTCCTCACCGTTCTCACCGGAATCTCGCGCACGTACTGGCAGCTGCTGTTGTCGCGCATCGGAGTGGGGGTCGGCGAGGCGGGTGGAACGCCGGGGGCGAGCTCCATTCTGTCCGATTACTTCCCCGCCGCGCGCCGTCCGATGGCACTCACGATCTTCTCCCTCGGAGCCCCGATCGGCGCGTGGATCGGTGCCGACCTAGCCGGCGCGATCGCCGATCGCTATGGGTGGCGGTCGGTCTTCATATGCCTCGGCATTCCGGGAATCATCGCGGCGCTTCTGGTGCTCGTCACGGTCCGCGAGCCGCGCCGCGGTAGTCTCGATGCCACGGACGACGGACCGGCACCGACGGTGCTCGAGACCCTGTGCTTCCTCTGGCGACAGCGCTCCGCGGTGCACATCATCATCGGCACCGCCCTCGCCGCGCTCTGGGGCTGGGGCCTCATGTGGTGGACGCAGACCTTCCTGCAGCGCAATTACGGGCTCACAATGGGCGGCGCTGGAGCCATCACGGGCCCCATTCATCTGATCGGCGGCAGCGTCGCCACGCTGGCCACCGGCTGGCTGATGGCGCGACCCTCGATGCGCGACCCGCGGCGCATCGTTCGGCTCCTCGGGGTCGGACTGAGCATCGGCACGGTCGCATCCGCCTTCATCTACTCCACGCACTCGCTCGCGGTCGTGAAAGGGCTCCTCTGGATCTTCATTCCGTCGATCTACTTCTACATCGGCCCGGGATTCGGGCTCCTCAACAACCTCGCACAGCCACGCATGCGCGCGGTCTTCTGCGCGATGGTGCTGTTCCTCGCGAACGTCGGCAACCTCGTGATCGCGCCGTGGCTCGTCGGATTCTTGAGCGACGTATTCGGGCATCACCACATGACCAACGCGGAGTCACTGCGGCTCGCGATGCTGTGCCTCGTTCCGACCGGCTTCTGGTGCGCGGCACACTTGTTCTGGTCGGCCCGCGATGTAGTCGGTGACCAGGAACGCGCGACCGGCATTCGCGCCGCGTCCGGGGCGGCGAATGCGTAAGGTGGGAGCGGTCTCTGCGCCGGAGGACCTTCGATGCCGAAGCTGAGCCTGATGGAGCGACTTGCCGCAGGTCCCGTCATCTGCGCCGAGGGGTATCTGTTCGCGCTCGAGCGGCGCGGCTACCTGCAGGCGGGCGCTTTCGTTCCGGAGGCGGTGCTCGACTTCCCGGAGCAGGTCGAGAATCTTCATCGCGAGTTCCTGCGGGCGGGCTCCGATGTGATGGAAGCATTCACCTACTATGCCCATCGCGAGAAGCTGCGCCTCATCGGCCGCGAGGGTGACCTCGAGCGCATGAATCGCAGTGCGCTCGCCCTGGCGAAGAAAGTCGCCGCCGAAGGCGATGCGCTCGTTGCCGGAAACGTGTGCAACACGAACGTCTTCCGGCCGCACGATGCCGCGAGCGCGCGCGAAGTGCGCGCCATGTTCGACGAGCAGATCGGCTGGGCCATCGATGCCGGCGTCGACTTCATCGTCGCCGAGACGCTCCCGTTCCTCGGCGAGGCGGAAATTGCGCTCGATGCCATCAAGCAGGCGACGCGCCTGCCCGCCGTCGTGACGCTTGCCGTGCACAAGCCGGGAACGCTCCGCGACGGCCTCACGGTCGAGGAAGCCGCCAGGCGTCTGGAGGACCGCGGCGCGGAGGTGGTCGGCCTCAACTGCGCCCGCGGCCCGCGCACCATGGCGCCGCTGGTGCGCGCGATCCGCAAGGCCGTGCGCATTCCCGTCGCGGCGCTGCCGGTGCCGTATCGGACGACGCCGGCCGAGCCGACCTTTCAATCGCTCACCGAGAAGGATCCCGAGTGCGCCCGCTGCAACCCGACCGGGCGTCCTTTTCCCGTGGCACTCGATCCTTTCCTCGCCACGCGGTTCGAGATCGCGGAGTTTGGCCGTGAGATGTACGCGGCCGATGTGCGCTACTTGGGGGTGTGCTGCGGGGCCGGCGCCCATCACATTCGCGCCTTGGCCGAGGCTCTCGGGCGGCAGCCTCCCGCGAGCCGCTTCTCGCCCGACATGACCAAGCACTACGCCCTCGGGACGGATGCGAGCTTGAAGAGCGAGAATCGCGAGTACGCAAAGAACCTGTAGGCGCTCGGGGGCCGTCCCGGCCTCGGTGAGCACAGGTGCGCGGAGCGCGCCGCGGGTGCGAGCGGCAGATCTACTGCAATCACCGGCGGCTGTGTAAACTCGGGCGCTACACCATGCCGCCGCAGCGAGTGACGGCAACCGTTTTGCGACGGACCCCAACCACAACGGATCGAGAATGTCGCGCTCCAAGATCGTTCGCCGGTGCCTCGGGCAAAGCTTCGCCCTCTCCGGGCTTGCCGTGGCGGCGGCCGCTTTCGCAGCCTCGCACCCGAGCGCGTCGCCCGCCGCAGGCGGTGCCGGGCAGTGGAGCATGCCGGGCGCGGACTACGGCGCGACCCGCTACAGTGCGCTTGCGCAGATCGACGCGCGGAACGCGCCACGGCTGCATCCGGTGTGGACCTTCTCCACGGGCGTCCTCGGCGGGCACGAGGGTCAGCCGCTCGTCGTCAACGACACGATGTACGTGGTGACGCCGTGGCCGAACGTGCTCTATGCGTTCGATCTCACTCAGGATGGCTACCCGCTGCGCTGGAAGTACCGGCCCGCCGTGAGCCCCAACGCGATCGGCGTGGCGTGCTGCGATTCCGTGAACCGCGGTGCGTTCTTCGCCGACGGCCGGATCGTCTACAACCTGCTCGACGGCCATACCGTGGCGGTCGATGCGGTGTCCGGCCGGCAGCTCTGGAGCACGCCGATTGCGGATCCGGCTTCCGGGGAGACCGTGACGATGGCTCCGCTCGTCGCGAAGAATCGCGTGATCGTAGGAGCCTCCGGCGGGGAGTTCGGCATCTACGGATGGGTGAAGGCCCTCGACCTCAAGACCGGGGCGGTCGTATGGACGGCGCACAACCTGGGACCCGATGCCGACATGCTGATCCATCCCGGCACCTTCAAGCCCCCCTATGGCGGTGGGACGAACCTCGGCGTCTCGACCTGGGCCGCAGAGAGCTGGAAGACTGGAGGCGGCCCGGTCTGGGGCTCGATCTCCTACGATCCCGATCTCGATCTCATTTACTACGGCACGGGAAACGCCTCGCCGTACAACGCCGAGCAACGAGCCGGTGACAACAAGTGGACCTCGAGCGTGCTCGCCCGCCGGCCCGAAGACGGATCGCTCGTCTGGGCGTATCAGTTCACGCCGCACGACAGTTGGGACTACGACGCCACGGGCGCGATGATTCTCGCGGACCTCGTGATCGCGGGGAAGCCGGTGAAGGCGCTGGTGCATTTCGACAAGAACGGCTTCGCCTACACGCTCGATCGGGCGACGGGCCGGTTGCTGGTCGCCAAGCCGTTCGCGGAGCTCAACTGGGCCAAATCAGTGGATCTCGAGACCGGGCGCCCGATCGTCGATCCAAGCAAGCAGACGGGTGCCTCGAAGGGCACCGTGCAGGGGATCTGTCCGAGTCTCGAGGGCGGCGTGAGTCCGGCCTCGCCGGCGGCCTATTCGCCGCGAACGCACCTCTTCTACACCTCGATCAACAATCTCTGCATGAGCTACGCCGTCGCGCGCGCCGCGTACGTGAAGGGAACGCCGTACATGGCCGCTACGACTCCCTACAGCGCCGGACCGGGCGGCAACATGGGGGGATTCATCGCGTGGGATGCGACTACCGGGCGCAAGGTCTGGGAAGACAAGGAGCCCTATCCCACCTGGAGCGGTACGCTCGTCACCGCGGGTAACGTGGTTTTCTACGGCACGCTCGATGGCTGGTTCAAGTCCGTCGATGCGCGCACCGGGAAACTGCTCTCGAAATTCAAGGTGGGCTCGGGCGTGGTCGGCAATCCAATGACTTTCCGCGGTCCGGACGGCAAACAATACGTGGCCGTCTATGCCGGCATCGGGGGCGACTGGTTTCTGCTCTCGGGCGACGTCCGCTCCGATGATCCGGCCGATGTGCGCCCACCGGCTGACTTTGCCAAGGACCTCGCGCGTAGAACGAGTCAGGGAGGCATCGTGTGGATCTTCGGGTTGTGAGGCCATGAGCACGCTCATTCGCCGCGCCGTCTGCGCGGGCTCGCTCCCGGCCTTCGTGCTGCTCTGCTCCTGCGGAGGGAGCCCCGGGCCGGCGCCCGCGAGCGCGACCTCCGCACCCCCGGCGATCCGCTATCCATCGCACCTCGCCGCCGGCGGCGAGCTGCCCCCGGGCGCGATCCCCGAGGATCCCAAGGCGGGCGACCCGGCCACCATCAAGGCGGGCGAGACGCTATTTACGGCCATGAACTGCGATGGCTGCCACGGCACAGGCGGAACGGGATGGGTGGGGCCGAGCCTCGCCGACGGCCGCTGGCGGTACGGCGGCTCTGATGCCGCAGTGTTCGCCTCGGTCTACTTCGGAAGGCCGAAGGGCATGCCCGCCTTCGGTGGCAAGCTCGGCATCGACGGCGTCTGGACGCTCGTCACGTATATCAAATCGCTCCCCGTTCCCCCGGATATCGCGACCGAGTCGTGGGAAGGCCACTGAGCCGCCGCGGGCGATCCGCGCTGCGCACCCACCGCCGGCGCGCGGCACCCGTATCGAGGGCCGTGAGCCCGGCTCAATGTGGGAGCTCGGTGCATCGATAGGCGGCCCGCTCGAGCCAGCGCGGACTCACCTCGACGCCCCAACCGGGCGCGGAGGGAATCGTGACGCAGCCGTCCGTCACTTGGTACGGATCCTCGACGAACAGTCCGCGCTGCCAGGGATAGTAATCGTCCCCCTCGATCGACAGCTCGAGGTACTTTCCCGCGTTGGCGATCGCACCGAGCAGGTGCATCGCGCAGACCGTGACGAGGGAGAGGTTCGCGCTGTGCGGCGTGCACGGGAGATCCGCCTGCGCCGCCATGCGCGCCACCTGCAGCGTTCGCGCGAGGCCGCCCATGTACATCACGTCCGGCTGAACGATGTCCACGGCGCGCATCGCAAGCATGCGCTCCCAGGTTGCGAGGTCCCAGTCCTGTTCGCCGCCGGTCACATCGAGCGCGAGCGCATCGCGTACGCGCTTGGTCTGCTCGAGCTTCCAGTACGGGCAGGGCTCCTCGTAGTGGCTCACGCCTTCCGCCTCGAGCAACTTGCCCACCGCGATCGCGCGGGGCGGGGAGAATCCGCTGTTCGCGTCGACGAGCTTCGCCACCTCATCGCCGAGCGCGCGCGCCACGCGCGGGACGATCTCCTCCGTGCGGCCCGGCCATTCGTCGACGTCATGACCGCACTCGGCGCCCACGCGCCACTTGAACGCATCGAACCCGCGCTCATCGCGAAGCCGCACGAACCGCTCCGCTTCCTCTGCCGGGGAGATGTCGCGGCGCATGGAAGAGGCGTAGGCGCGCAGCCGGCGCGGCGTGCCGCCCAACAGCTCGACCACGGGTCGCCCCGCGAGCTTGCCCCGCAGGTCCCAAAGCGCCGTGTCGAGTCCCGCGAGTGCGCGGCAACGGTAGCTGCCGGGGAATTTGTGCTCGCGCTCCTCGATGCGCTCGATCAGCGCATCGATCTCGAGCGCATCGGCACCGAGCGCCCAGGGCGCGACCTGGCGATGAAAGACCTGAGTGGTGATGTCGGCGTTGTAAGGGGAGGTCTGACCCCAGCCCACGGCTCCGCTATCGGTGGTGAGCCGCACGAAGCACACGAACTCGCTCGCGAAGGTCTCGAGCCTGCGGATCTTGATCGTCGAGTCAGCCGGCATCGATCGCCCGCTCGCCGCGGCGCTCCTCGCCGGCGGTGCCGCTTGACGTCGGCCCCAGGCGGCGTCGCGCGAGATAGCCGAGCACCATGGCGCCCGCGCTCAGGATTCCGAAAACGAGCGGCACGCGCTGCGCGCGGATGAACGCCATCGCAGCGAGGATGGTGAGCATCGCCACGATGGCGAGGAGGGTGAGGTAAGGATACCCCCACATGCGCAGTCGCAGCTTCTCGGGCGCCTCGCGTTCCAGCCGCGCACGCAGCTTGAGCTCGGCGACTGCGATCAGCAGGTAGACGAAAATCGCGACGGTCCCGTAGGAATTCACCAGGAACGCGAACACCCGATCGGGCGAGACATAGCTCATGACGACGGCGAAGTAGCCGAACAGCGTGCCGGTCAGGATCCCGAGCATCGGCACGCCGCGCGAGTTGAGACGCGCGAGCGCACGCGGCGCGTCGCCGCGCCGCGCGAGCGCCATGAGCATGCGCGAGGAGCCATAGAGTCCACTGTTGAGCGCGGAGAGCACGGCGGTCAGGATCACCCCGCTCATGATGGCGGCGGCGCCGGGAACCCGCAGTACCCTGAGCGCGCTCACATACGGCTGCGCAACGCCCGGGTCGTTCCACGGCAGGAGCGTGACGACGATGAAGATCGAGCCGATGTAGAACACGAGCACGCGGGAGATCACCGACTGGGTGGCGCGCGCGACCGCGCGCTCGGACTCCGCGGATTCGGCGGCGGCGACCGTCACGAGCTCGGCGCCAAAGTAGAAGCCCGTCGCGGCGACCGCGCCGGTGAGCACGGGCGTGATGCCGTTTGGCATGAAGCCGCCGTGGGCGGTGAGATTTCCGAGGCCCGAGGGGGCGCCCTGCCACAGCCCGAGTATCACCGCGACGCCGATGCAGAGAAACACCGTGATCGCGATCACCTTGATCGAGGCGAACCAGTACTCGGCCTCGCCCCAGCTGCGCACGGACAGCAGATTGAGCAAGGTGAAGGTGAGAATGAGCGCGAGCGTGAACAGCCACGGGGGTACGCCCGCGAACCAGAACCGCAGCAGTGTCGCTCCGGCAACCGCCTCCATCGCGACGACCATCACCCAGAAATACCAGTACATCCACCCGGTCAGAAACCCCGCAAGCTCCCCGAGAGCGAGACGGTTATACTCATAGAAGCCGCCGATCGCCGGAAACGCGACCGCCATCTCCCCGAGCATGCGCATCACCAGCACGACGAGCGTGCCGGTCAGGGCGAAGGACAGCACCGCAGCCGGACCGGCCGAGCGGACGACCACGCCGCTCCCGACGAACAGGCCCGCTCCGATGACCCCGCCCAGGGCGATCATCTGCATGTGCCGGCGCCTGAGCGTGTGGCGCAGTCCGGCGAGTGATGCATCCGCAGGCGCGACCGCGAGCGACGCCGATGTCGGGGTGGTTCCCATGGGAATCTAGCGCATGAACCTCAGCGGAGACGCACGATGACATCGAGCAAGCAACGCATGACTCCCTCGGAGGCGCTCGTCGAGACGCTCGCGTCGCGCGGCGTTCGCCATGTCTTCGGTATCGTCGGCTCCGCCTTCATGGATGCGCTCGACATCTTCCCGGCTGCCGGCATCCGTTTCATTGCAGTCGCTCACGAGCAGGGCGCCGCGCACATGGCCGACGGTTATGCCCGCATTTCCGGCCGCCACGGCGTGTGCATCGCCCAGAACGGCCCCGGAGTCACCAACTTCGTGACCGGTGTAGCGGCTGCGTACTGGGCGCACTCCCCGCTCGTGTTCATCACACCGGAAACCGGCTCGACGACGCTCGGGCTCGGTGGATTCCAGGAAACCGAGCAGCTGCCGATCTTCTCGAAGATTACAAAGTACCAGGGCCACGTCAACAACCCCGCGCGGATGGCCGAGATCGCGGCGCGCTGTTTCGACCGCGCCATGCTCGAGATGGGCCCCGCGCAGCTCAACATTCCCCGCGACTTCTTCTATGGGGACATCGAAACGTCGATTCCGCCGCCCCTGCGCATCGAGCGGGGAGCGGGTGATGCCGTCTCCCTCGACGCCGCCGCCGAGCTGCTCGCCGCGGCGCGCTTTCCCGTGATCCTGGCCGGTGGCGGCGTCATCCTGAGCGAAGGCACTGCGCAAGCCGTCGCGCTCGCCGAGGCGCTCGATGCCCCCGTCTGCAACAGCTATCTGCACAACGACTCGTTCCCGGCCTCGCACCGGCTGTGGACGGGACCGCTCGGCTACCAGGGCTCCAAGGCGGCGATGAAGCTCCTCGCAAGCGCCGATGTGGTGCTCGCGCTCGGCACACGGCTTGGACCCTTCGGCACGCTACCGCAACATGGGCTCGATTACTGGCCCGCGGCGGCCAAGGTGATCCAGATCGACAGCGACGCGCGGGTGCTCGGCCTGGTCAAGCCGGTCACGGTCGCGCTCCACGCCGATGCGCGGGCGGCCGCCGCTGCCCTCACCGAGCGGCTCAAGGCGCGGGCGCTTGCGTGCCACGCGAACCGCGCCGAGCGTCTCGCGCGCATTGCCGCCGAGAAGCGCGCGTGGGAGGCCGAGCTCGTGGAGTGGACCCACGAGCGGGATGCGTACTCCCTCGAGGTCGCGCGCAACTCCACGCACATGCATCCGCGCGAGCTCCTGCGCGAGCTCGAGCGGGCGATGCCGGCGCACGCGATGGTCTCGACCGATATCGGCAATATCTGCTCCGTCTCGAATTCCTACTTGCGCTTCGATGAGCCGCGCTCGATGTTGGCCGCAATGAGCTTCGGCAACTGCGGATACGCGTTTCCGGTCGCCTGCGGCGCCAAGTTCGCCGCTCCCGAGCGCCCGGCGATCGCGTACGTGGGCGACGGCGCCTGGGGTATCTCGTTCAACGAGCTTCTCACCTGCGCGCGCGAGAAGCTCGGCGTCACGATCGTCGTTTTCAACAACAGCCAATGGGGCGCCGAGAAGAAGAACCAGGTCGACTTCTACTCGCGTCGCTTCGAGGCCGTGAATCTGAAGAACCCGAGCTGGGCCGCGGTTGCGCGCGCATTCGGCTGCGAGGGCGTGACCGTGGAGCGGCTGGAGGATGTGGGCCCGGCCCTGCGGGCGGCGCTGCAAGGCCAGTCCGAGGGTCGAACGACCGTGCTCGAGATGTTGGTCACACAGGAGCTCGGTGACCCGTTCCGGCGCGACGCCCTGTCGCCTCCGGTGCGGCACCTCGCGAAGTATCAGCGCTACGTCTGAGCCGGAAGGCGATTCGCGAGGCGGCCGAGCGGACCCAAGTATTGCTCGTAGTTCCGCCACCGCCCGACCGACGAGGCATGGATCCTCTGGCGCACCTGCCAGCGGCTCGCCGTGATGACGACACGCTCGGTGCGATGGAAGTCGAGGCAGCGTGCATCCCAGGGCAGAGCGATGAACTCGAGCATCCGGCGCGTCCAGGTCTCCTGATCGGTCACGAGCGCCTCGTACGGGACCTCGAGCAGCGCCGTCGCCGGGAGCACGCTGCGCCAGTGCTCGGTGATCCGCAGGTACTGCGCGTAGTAATGCGCGAGGCTCTCGAGGTCGCTCGCGAACGGGCTCACATTGAAGAAGTTCTGAAAATAGATCGACAGGCACGTATCGAGCGGGTGGCGCCGCATGTGGATGATCCGGGCCCGCGGCAGTGCCGCGTGGATCAGTCCGGCATAGAGGAAATTGGCCGGCATCTTGTCGACCGCGCGCGACGCCTCGGGTGGGACGGCCGTGAGCCGCGCCAGGTAAGCGCGCGCGATTTCCGCGAGACCCGCCGCAGTGGCCGCCGTTTCGAGCCCGGATTTCTCGAGCGTCGCAAACGCATCGTCCCAGAAGCGCACCTCCCCGGCTCCGTACACCTGAGAGTGGGAAGCGAGGATCTGCTCGGCGAGAGAGGTGCCCGAGCGCGGCATTCCGACGATGAAGACGGGCCGCTCCGAGCTCGACGCAGCGCCGTGCTGCTGCGCGAAGGAGTGAAGCGCGCGAACGAACGGGGCATCGAACCGCTCGATGAGCCGATCGATGCGCGCGGCGAGCTTGTCGCCGTCGTACGCTGCACCGGAGCGTCGGGTGAGCTCGTTCCCCTCCCGATAGCAGCGGAAAGCCTCAGCGTACGCGCCCACATCGTCGAAGTACTTGCCGAGCGCGAAACGGAGCCCGGTCGCCTGGGCGAGCGGCAGGGGCCGCTCGAGCAGCTGCTGCACGCCCGTGAGCCACGCGCCGTCGGCGCCCGTCATCCTGCGATGCGCGGCGATGCTGCAGAACGCGGAGACGCAGTGCGGGTCATTGTGAATCGCCCGCCCGAACAGTTGCTGCGCCTCATCGAAGTATCCGCGGTCCGCGCGCAGCTCGCCGAGCAACACGAGCGCCTCCGGGTCCTCCGGTGCGGCGGCGAGGCCCGCCCGACAGCTCGCCTCCGCCTCCCGCGCTTGGCCCCCGATGCGCAGTGTCGCTGCGAGCCCCACGTGCGCGGCACCATAATCGGGGCGCAGGGCGATCGCCCGACGGAAGCTCTCGGCGGCCGCGGTGAGGTGGCGCAGCTCGAATTCGGCGTTCCCGAGGCCACAGTGGCCCTCCGGCCGCTGCGGGTCGAGCTCGACCGCTTTGCGGTACAGGGCGAGTGCCTCGCGCCTCGCACCGAGATCGCGCAGCACGTTCGCGAGGTTCGTGACGGCCTCCTGCGAGCGCGGATCGAGCGTGACGGCTTGCCGGAGGCTCGTCGCCGCGCGCTCACGCTCCCCGAGCCCGCCAAGGGAAAGACCGAGCACGTTGTGTGCACGAGCGAGCGAAGGCTCGAGTCGGATCGCGCGCTCGCTCAATGAGACAGCCTCCTCGAGCGCATCCGCCTGGCGCAGCGCATCGGCGAGGTTGCAGAGCACCTGCGCATTCTGCGGACGGCGCTCGAGCGCGAGGCGATAGTAACTCACCGCCTCGTCGCGGCGTCCAAGCCTCAGGAGCGCGTTGCCGAGATTGTTGAGCGCGAGCGGCGAACGTGCATCGAGCGCGACTGCGCGCTGGTAGAGCGCGATCGCCTCCTGCGGCCGGCCGAGCGCTTGCGTCGCATCGCCCGCCTCGAGGAGCGCCTCGGCATCATTCGGTCGAAGCTCGAGCGCTCGGGTGAGGCTCGCGAGGGCGTCGGCTGGCTGCCCGGCGGCGAGCAGCGCCGAGCCGAGGTTGCCATGCACCTCGGCGTCGAGCGGCATCAGCTGCGCCGCCTTGCTTAACGCCGGCAGGGCGTTCTTGCCCTGCCGCACGAGCGCGACGCTCAGGATCTTCCACACCATCCCGGTACCCGGGTGCCCCTTGAGCAGCGCGAGAGCGCGCTCCTCGGCTTGGGCGAGCCGGCCCTGATCGATCATCGCGACGAGTGCGCCGAGCTCCTGCGGAGCGAGCGAGCTCGAGCCGGCTGCGATGTTCCGCGGCGCTGCGGGGCGCACCGGCCCGGCCGCGTGTACGACCCCGCAGCAGTGCTTGTAGCGCTTGCCGCTACCGCAGGGGCACGGGTCGTTCCGTCCGGGCTTCGTCACGAGGGAGTTCATTGCGATAGCTTGTGAGCGCCTCACCGAGGGCATCCTTCAGCCCCTCGAGCCACGGCTCGAAGTTCCTCCACTGGTCGAGTCCTTCGCGGTTGAGCCCCTGACGAACCTGTTCGGAGCTCGCGGTACGGATGCTGCGCTGGGTCTCGTGGAACGCGAGGCATTGGGGCTCGAATTCGAGTCCGCAGAAATCGAGCACTCGCCGCACGCTCCCCTCGAGGTCCGTGACGACATCCTCGTGCTGCACGCACAGAACTCGCCCGGGCAGCGCTTGATCCCAGTGTCGCATGAGCTCGAGGTAGGTGCGGTAATAGCGTGCGATGTCCTCGATGCTGTAGGTGAACTCCTGACCGTTCGCAAAGAGCTGCTTGAAGTTGCCGAAGCAGCAAGCCATGGGCTCGCGGCGCGCGTCGATGATGCGCGCGTTTGGCAGCATGAGATGGATGAGCCCGATGTGGCGAAAGTTATTCGGCATCTTGTCGATGAAGCGCGGCCGATCGGTGCGGTACGCGCGCGTCTCCGCGAGGTAGCGCTCTCCGAGCTTGAGAAAATCCTCCGCCGTCAGCTCGGCGAGGATGCGCGGGTAGCGCCACTCCTGCGGATTGCGGCCCCGCAGCAGGCTCGCGATCTGCTGGATATTGGGCAGCTCCTGAGTGCCCTCGACCGCGCTGTGCGAGGCGAGGATCTGCTCGAGCAGCGTCGAGCCCGCGCGCGGCAAACCGACGATGAAGATCGGGTCGGGAGCCTCGGCTCCCCAGCCCCTGCGGCTCGCGAAGAACTCCTGCGTGCACACCGCTCTTTGCTGCGCGGTGTTCTCCTCCATGAGGCGCGCGCGGTAGGTGCACTCGGGATGCTTCAAGCGATTGCCGAGCTCGTAGTAGCGGAAGGACTGCGCGTAGTCACGGCGGTCCTCGAGCGCCTTGGCGAGCGCGAAGCAGAGGTGATAGCGGTCGACGGTACCGGTCGAGGGCGCATCGAGCGCCGCTCGGATCCGCTCCAGCTCCTCGTCCGTGAAGCGATAGATCTTGAGATTGGCGAGGCTCCAGTACGCATCGCCGAAGTCGGGTCGACACTCCGCGGCCTGGCGGTAGGCCGCGATTCCTTCCTGCGTGCGCCCCAGCGTTTTCAATGCATGGGCGATCGACAGATGCACCTCCGCGTCCTCGACCGTCCCCGTGAGGAGCGAGCGGTAGAGCTCGATCGCCCGCTCGTGCTCGCCCAGACCTGCCGAGGAGGCTCCGTCGAGCATCCGCAAGGCTCGGCTGTCCGGCTCCTCGGCGAGGAGCGGTGCGAGCTCCCGGCGCGCTTGGGCGTGCTTGTGCAGCTCGACCAGCACGCGCGCGTAATCCTGGCGCGCGGCACGGTACGTCGGCGCCCGCTCGAGCACTGCCTTCAGCAGGATCTCCGGATCGTCGTACACCTTGCGTGCGATGCCGATCCGCGCGAGCAGCCGCATGCCCTCGATGTGATCGCCGTTCTTGATGAGCCACGAGCGCACCAGCACCTCGGCCGCATCGCAATCGCCATCCTCGAGCAAGCCCGTCGCCGTCACGATCTCCTGCGGAATGTTGCGCAGCGTCGCTACCTGGCTCGCAGCCGTCGCGGCCTCCTCAGCCTTGCCCGCCATGCGGTAGAGGCCCTCGAGCATGCTCCAGCTGCCCGGAAGCGCGTGATTGAGGCTCACGGCTGTGAGGAAGGCCTCGATGGCCGCGGGCGCCTGCCGCAGCTCGACGTAGCAACGCCCGCGCTCCTCGTACAGACGGCTGAAGCGCGGATGGTGGCGCTCGAGCACCGTGAGGGTCGCGAAGGCTTCGGAAATCTGCCGCAGATGCCGCTGCGCCATGGCCACGAACAGCAGCGCCTCGCGCTCCCCGGGTGCCTGACCGAGGAGCGCCCGGCCGGCCGCGAGAACCTCGGGGAACTTGCGCTCGCGCAGCAGCACCCGCAGCCGCGAGACCTCGGAAGCTACTGGGTCGGCTGGGCGCGCGACATCGATCGAATCCATGCGTACTCGGGGCAGGAAGGGGCGGACCACGCGGTCCGCCCCGTGAAGTGTACCGCATCCCCCCGGGACCGAGACTCCGCATCCCTGCGGAGGAGTCAGGTGGTCAGAAGCGGTAGCTCATCGAGACCATGAATACGCGCGGACGCAGAGGAATTTCCGACTCGATGTATTGGCCGGACGACACGTTGGTGGGACCGTACGCGTTGAACAAGTTCTGCGCCGAGAATTGCGCCGACCATTGGTCCTTCACCACCCCGATCGCTGCATCGTAAGTGGTGTAGCCCGGGATCTCGTAGCGCAGCAGGGTCGTTGACGGCCATCCGGTCGGCGGCATCTGACTCGGCAAGGTGCCGGACACGAAGCTCGCCGGCTCGTTGCTCATCGAGGAGATGTGGCTCGCCCCGATCCACGCATAGGGCTTGTAGCTGCTCTGCAGCGTCCAGTCGTAGCGCGCCCGCAAGTTGAACATCCAGGGCGGCGAGAATGCGGGTGCCGTGCCCAAGCTGCCGAACACATTGTTGAAGGGCGTGGGCCCGGTTCCGCCCGCAGGGACGACCTCCGTGATGCATTGTCCGGCCGGCGTCGGATTGTTGGCGGTCTTCGCGATACCGGCCACGACCCCCGCCGACATGAGGCACGGCGTATTGGTCTGCTTCGCGGCGTTGACCGAGCTCGAGCCCTGGATCGTGAGTCCCTGGGTGACGTGTGCGTCGAGCTGCACTTCGAAGCCCTTGATGTCGTAGCTCGGCCCGTTGACGTTGAAGGTGGTGTTGCCGAAGAGCTGTGGATCGAAGAGCGAGAGCTGGATGTTGTTCCACTGCATGTAGTACGCAGAGACGTTGAACAACAGGCGATGATCGAAGAACTCGCTCTTGAATCCGATCTCGTTATTCGTCAGATTGTCGGAGTTATACCCGGCGGGCTTCAAGTACTGATCGGTGTCCTTGCCGCCGGCGGGCATCTCGGCCGCAAGATAGACCGCTCCATTGAGCGAATCGGTGCGGTTGAAGCCGCCCGGACGGAAGCCCTGCGACCAGGTGTAGTAGGCCATCATGTCCGGGGTGATGTGCCAGGTGAGGTTCGCTCGGCTCCTGAAGCCGTGCTCACCCTTGTTGAGCTGAATCGGGAAGCCGCAGAGGCCCGCTGCCGTGCACACGCCGTTCGCGTGATCCAGCACGAGTCCGGTGCTGGTGCTCTCCGTGTAGAACTCCGAGCCCTCCTCGTACTCCTCGTAGGAGTACCAGCGGGTGCCGGCCGTGACGGTGAGCGTCTTCGGGATGATGTCGAAGTCGAGCGAGGTGAAGAGCGCGGTCTGCTTGTAGCCGCGCTGGGCGTCCTCGCCGAAGGCCGTGTTCGTTCCGGTGCGCAGCGCAGGATCGGTCGCGAACGCCCCGGGCACGGGGCCCACGGCCGAGAGACAGTCCGCACCCCCGGAGAGCGCGGTCGCGAGATTCGTCGTATCGCACTGTGGAGGCGGCAGGTAGTTGAAGTTCATCTGATCGTCGATATTGAACTTCTCCCAGTACACGCCGAACAGGTCGCGCAGGCGCGCATCGGCCGGAGTGCTGATGCGCAGCTCGTGACTCTGGTGCTGGTTCTCGACCGTATCCTGCCAGTCGCCCACCGGCGCATAGCACTGCAGCTTCTTCCCGGCGAGCGTCGGAAAATTCGACGTGTTGAAATAACCGGCTCCCGGTCCGATGCACCCGTAGAAGGAGCCCACGGTGCTGCGCAGGTAGTTCGAGTAGTCCTGCTGCCCATCGATGTGGCGGACCATGTAGCTGCCGGTGTAGACCACGTCGAGATCGGCGACGTGGCCATTCAACGTCCACGCCGTGCTCTCGTAGCGGTCGTTGTTGTGAGCCGGGGTGAAGGCCGTGATCTGGTACGGCGCGAGCGCCGCACCGTCGGGAGCGAACGGGTAGGTGTAGAAGTAGCCGTCGGCCTCCATGTCCTGGTAGTTCTGCTGCAGCAGCAGGTTCCAGTCGTCGTCGATCTTCCACAACGCCGACAGCCGCGCCCCGCCGTAGTTCACGGGATTGGTGTTGTTCTGGACCAGGTTGCCGTTGTTCGCCGTCGGGTTACCGCCGCTTACGACGGGAACGGTGCCCGGCAGGTAGCCGATCGTCGCGGGCACGTTGTCGATGTAGCCGCCCTGATGGTCCGAGAAGACGACCGCGCGCAGCGCGAGCGTGCCGGAGATCACCGGCACGTTGAGCACGGCGTTCAGGTTGTTGTTGGGAGCCCCGCCGTCGGCAGTGACACCATAGCCGGCGTTGAAAACGCCCGTCGTGTCATTGAGGTCCGGCTTGTTGGTGATGTAGCGGATCGCGCCCGCCTGCGCACCGCCGCCGAAGAGCGTGCCCTGCGGACCCTCGAGCACCTCGACGCGGTTCATGTCGACCACGTAGACATCGAGATTGCGCGCCGGGAACTGCATCGACTGATCGTCGAGGTACACGGCGACGTTCGGGAACGCGGCCGTGGTCGACTGGGACTGGTTGCCCGAGCCGACACCGCCCAAGCCGCGCATGAAGATGTTGCCCGTGCCGGGCCCGTTGCCGCTGTAGGTGACGTTCGGGGTGTATTTGAACAGGTCGTATTCGTTCTGAATGTTGAGCTGCTGGAGCTCATCCCCCGTGATCGCCTGCACGGTGAGCGGCACATCCTGCACCGACTCCGTGCGGCGTGTCGCCGTCACGGTCACTTCCTGAATGGCGTCCGATGCGCTCGCGGCCTGCGCGCTCGCAGCCTGCGCCGTGGTGTCGGTGGGTGCTTGCTGTGCATAGGCGCGCGCGTATGCGCAGGCGCTCAGCGCGGCGGAAATCGCGCAGGCGATTTGTCTGTTGCGTTTCATCCGACCTCCCCGGGGCTCGTACGTTGTTCTCGGTGGTGCAGAGTGTCTCTACGACTCGCCGCGCAACGGTGCGCGTGGACCACTCGGCAGCGGTGTGCAACGTTAGCCACAAACGCATTGCAGTTGCAACCATGCGCACTGCGCCGGAGCGCAGATCTACCCCGCGGATCAATTCGGTACATGCACCGCCGCGCAGCGTCGTTGAACGCGCACGACAGGTCGCTTGTAAACAACGGACACGGCCCCGGGCGGCAAGCGATACGAGGCCGTCGCGGTCTGCTAGCGTGCGGTGGCGCGCTCGAGCGCGGGGATGAGATCGGCCACCGAGTCGATGATCAGATCCGGAGCGGCGAGGGCGAGCGCCTGCCGGGCCGTGCCCAGGCGGGCCGCGCGCGCCGGCGGCGACAGCGCTGCGAACGCATCGAGCGCGATGCCGAGCGCGTTCCCGGAGGCGACGGCAACGGTGAAGGCTCCGGCCGCCTTGCCCTCCGCAATGCCCACCTCCGCATCATCGACCTTGACCACGCGCGACAGCGGCCAGACGCCGAGCTCGGCGCAAGCCTTGTAGATCATGAGCGGCGTGGGTCGGCCCGCGGGAGTCTCCCCGGAGCAAACGACGTGCTCAGGCACGTAGCCCTGCTCCGCGGCGCGCGCGAGAACCGGCTGCATCATCTCACGGGTGTAGCCGGTCGACGAGGCCACGCGCAGGCCGGCCGACCGCAACCGCTCGAAGGTCTCACGGGCGCCGGGAATCAGTGTCGCGGCGCGGCCCGCGTACTCACGCATCAAGGGTCCGATCCGCTCGATGAGCACCTCGACGTCGCGCTCGTCGGCGTCCCTCCCGTGCGTTGCCCGCCACGAGGCCGCGACTGCCGGCTCGGCCAACAGGCTGCGGATATGGTCGCTCTTCGCCTTCCCCATGTCCCGGCGCGCCATCGTCTCATCGATGGCGATGCCTTCGGCGCGGAACGCCTCGATGAGCGCCCTGACGGGCGCCTCGCAACCGAAGTCGACCATCGTGCCGGCCCAATCGAAGATCACGAGATCGAAGCGGTCTTTCAGGCTCATGCGGCAACTCCGGCCCCGAACAGGCTCGCGATCAGTTCCTCGCCGATGGCGAATCCGGTAGACGCACCCGCGCCACAGGTGACGATGGCCACGCGCACCGCAGGCTCCGGTGCATCGATCAGGACCTGGCGGTCGGCGGCGGATGCGTACGTGCCGACCCAGCGCTCGACCACCGCGGGCGGATCGAGGCCGAGCGCCGCGCGAAATTCCTCGAGGATCAGTCGGTCGACCTTATCGTGCGCGAAGGGGTCGGGAGTCGCTGCGTAGTGGTGGCTGTCGCCGACGACGAGACTGCCGTCGGAGCTCTGCACGACGATCAGGTGCACGCCGTGCTTCACGTGCTGCGGCTGCTCGGCGCCGAGACGCGCCACGAGCGCGCCGGCGGCGGGCAGCTGCGCGTAGCCCAAGTAGCGCATCAATCCCAGGTCCGACATCAATGCCGCAGGGAGTTTGAAGCCAGGGCTCGCGAGCCGCAGCATTTGCAGCTTGCAGCGGGTGAGCTGGTGCGCACCGAGCCGCTCCGGGTAGAGCCCGCTGAAATCATCTCCGGGACACACCGCAACGCGCTCGGCATGCACGAGGCCGCGGGAGGTGTGCACGGCGGGCGCATCGATGCGGTGAACCGTGGTGTTGCGCAGGAAGGTCACGCCGTGTGCCTCGGCAAGCCACGCGGCGACCCGTGGGATCGCCTCGCGCGACTCGACGCGCACCTCGATCGTGCTTTCGAGGACCGCCGAGAAGGGCCCGTCCCCGAGCCGCGGGCAGCGCGATCGGACCTCGGTCGGGCTCAGCAGACGGCAGCCCGCAGCCATCTCGGTGGCCAGGAACTCCCGCAGCACCGCGACGGACTCGGGCCGCCGCACGACCATCCACAGCCCCCTCTGCACGAGCGGAATCCCGGCTGCGGCAGCCACCTCGCACCACACCTCGCGAGTGCGGCGCGCGCGCGTCCACATCGAGGCCCGCTCCTGTCCGGTCACGGTGATGAAGCCGAAGTTGCGCACCGAGGCACCGTTTGCCTGCGCGTCCCGATCGACGACGATCACACGCAGTCCCCGCCGGGCAGCGGCGAGCGCGCAGGCGAGCCCGACGATCCCCGCACCGACCACCGCCAGATCAAATCGCTCCGCCACGGATCTTTGTCTCCCCTTTGGCCGGCACGCGCGCAAGCTCGAGTCCGTGCCCGCTCGGGCCGCTCTCGCGCCGCCACAGCAGCAGCACGGAGGCAAGCGCGGTGAGACTCAGCAGACCGAAGAACCCCAGCATGACCGCATAGCCGGCGGGATGCGCGGGACCCGCGCCGGCGCGGTCCGCGAGCCACCCGGCGACGCGGTTCGAGCTCCACAGTCCGACGTTCTGCAGCAGCGTGATCACGCCGAGGGCGGTACCGAGGCGCCGCGGCTCCACGATGAGCGTCGTCGCCGGCCAGATGATAGCCGGGACGAGCGCGAAGCTCACGCCCATGAGCACGGTCGAGATCCAGGGACTGAGATCGGTCAGGCCGAGCACGGCGAAGGTCACCGGTAGGAGCACGGTTCCCAGGGTGAGCATGAGCGCCCGATGCCCGTAGCGGTCCGCGAGCAGCCCGAAGAGCGGGGTCGCGAAGATTGCCGCGGCGAAGACTCCTGAGTTCACGTTGCCCGCCTGCTGCAGCGTGAGGCCCTTGACGTGCTGCAGGTACTCGATCGCGTAGGTCTGCCGGAAGGGAAAGAAGACCGCCGCGTAGAGCACGTGAAGCCCGAGGATGTACCAGTAGGACAGATCGAACTTCCAGATCGACGACCAGCTCACCCGCTCGCTCGGCAGCTGCACGCGGGGCGCCGCGACACGCAAGCGGTCGATCAGGTACAGGCCGAGCGCCGCGACGAGACCGAAGCCCGTGATCCCGGCCCCGAGCCACAACGGCGGCTGCCAGCCTCCCTCGTAGAGCGGGCGCGCCCAGGTGGGAGAAACATCGAGCGAGAACGACCCCACGCGGGCGAGACTCAAGAACACCGCCGTCGCGAGCGCGACGCCGCTGCGCGCGAACCACTGCGCGAGGCCCGCGACGAGGGAGATGAAAATCGCACCCTCGCTCACGCCGAAGACCAGACGGCCGGCCCACATGAGACCGTAGGGCGATCCGACGGCCGTCAACAGCGCGCCGATGAACCCGACGATCGCCGCCCACAAGGTCACGCGGGCCGGACCGTACCGATCGATGAGCAGTCCGTTGATCACTGCGAGCGGAATGTTCGGCAGGCTGATGACGGCGGTCAGGTCACCGATCTGCGATTGGGTGAAGCCGCGCTCGCGGAACAGCAGGTCCGCGATCGGTCCGATCGCATCCGCCTCGTAGTAGCTGCTGAAGACCGCTGCGGCTGCGAGCCCGAGTGCCACCCATCGCAGCGGCGAGCGACCGATGTCATCCGGCGCGCCCGGGGCGGCGAGCGCCTGACTCACCGGAAGCGCACGCCCTGCCGCGCGAGCTCCCGCTGCACGGCGTCGATGTCGAGCCGCTCGAGCGGCTCGTCGCGGCGCACGGAGATCGCGGCCGCGACGCCCGCACCCTGGCCGCTCACGGAGCAGCACATCATGTTGCGCGCGGAGGCATGGGAGATCGGATCCCCGCCGATTGCGCGACCCGCCACCAGGAGATTGCCGACGCCCCTCGGCACGAGCGCGCGGTAGGGCACGTGCCAGTAGCGGCCGGTCGTGGGCAGGATCAGGATCCCGTAGCCGTCGATGAACTCGGGAAATATCCCGATCGCATCCGCGAAGCGCGCCTCACCGCGCACGTCGGCTCCGGTGAGATTGTAGAGAGCGTCGATCTTGCGGGTGTCGCGGACACCGAGCGTCATGCCGAAGTTGCGCAGCTTCGCCTGCTCGCAGCCCGGCATGAATCTGCGCAACGCCTCCAGGGCGTAGATCGCCTCGCGACGCCCCCGCATCTCCCCGGTGGTCAAGTCCTCGGGATCG
>DATKPY010000051.1:0-305089 GCA_035523875.1 Steroidobacteraceae bacterium | reverse complement strand
GAATCGGCAAATCGAAGCGACGACACCCACGCCATGGGAAAATCGTCGAGACGGCCAAGACCGTGATCGTGGAGTGGTCGCCGGAGCTGCGCAGCGTCATCGAGCGCCTCAAGAAGCTTGGTCCTCAGCTCCGTTCGACCTTGATCTGCAACCTGGAGGGTCGGTCGTTCTCGGAATCCGGGTTTCGTTCGAACTGGCACCGGCTAATGCAGAAGGCGCTCTCGGAGCACGTTATCTCGGAGCCGTTCACGTTCCACGATCTCCGGGCCAAGAGCGCGAGTGATGAATCGGATCCGAGCGCCGCGACCGACCGGCTGGCGCATGACGATCCTCGGACGACGCGGAAGGTGTACCTGCGAAAGCCGCGCCGAGCGCGTCCGGGCGCGAAAATATTAGACACCGCCTAGATTATTAGACAGTGGCCGTCCGAGGGGCCCAGGTAAGCCTTTGATCTGATGGTGGCCAGGGGCGGAATCGAACCACCGACACGCGGATTTTCAGTCCGCTGCTCTACCAACTGAGCTACCTGGCCGCCGGAGGAGGGCGGCTATTAGAGCGGCTTCCTCCGCGAGGCGTCAAGCCGCGGGGGACCTACCAAGTGCTTGATTTTACCGTGCCCTGATCGGTACGTTGCGCCTGCGCGCCGCGAAGATACCGAGCGCATCCGGCTGTGCCGCGGCGAGCGAGCCCCGATCCGCCTGATGCTTGACGGAGAGCCCGTGACCATGAATCGACGCAATGCCATCGAACTGAGTCTCGGAGCCGCCGTAAGCGCGCTGTCCGGCGCGCCGGTCGTCGCCTCGGCGAAGCCCGCGAGAGTGCTCATCCTCGGCGGAACGGGATTCATCGGCCCCCACTTCGTCGCCGCGCTGACCGCTCACGGTCACTCGGTCACGCTCTTCAATCGCGGACGGAGCCCGCTGAGAGCCGCGTCGAACATCGAGCAGCTGGTGGGTGATCGCAACGGGCAGGTTGCGGCGCTCAAGGGCCGTGATTGGGACGCGGTCATCGACGACTCGGGCTACACCCCGCGCGAAGTTCGGCTCACTGCGACGCTCCTCGAGAGTCACGTGGCGCACTACATCTTCATCTCGAGCATATCCGCCTACGCCGATCTGAAGTCCCCCGGCATCGATGAGAACTACCCGTTGGCGAAGCTGAAGGATCCGACGGTGGAGGCGGTCACCGCCGATACTTATGGCGGGCTCAAGGCGCTGTGCGAGAGCGTCGTCGAGCATTCCTACCCGCGGCGCTGCGCGATCATACGGCCGACGTTCATCGCGGGTCCGGGGGATCCGACCGACCGATTTACCTACTGGCCCGTGCGCGTCTCCCGCGGGGGCGAGATGCTCGCGCCAGGCGCCCCGAGGGACCCGATCCAGTTCATCGACGTGCGCGATCTCGCAGACTTCGTGCGCGCTTGCGTCGAGCGCGGAATCTCAGGGCGCTACAACGTCTGCACCGAGCCGCGCGCGATTACCATGGGAATGCTCCTCGATCTCAGCAACCGGATCACGGGTGCGGACACGGAGATCACCTGGGCCGGCACGCGTTTCCTCGAGGCTCAACGGCTGATCGGTCCCGATTCGACCGGACGGGAGTTGCCGATCTGGGTGTCCCCGACTGGAGACGACGCCGGCGCGGCGCTCGTCAGCTGCGCTCGAGCGGTCGCGAAGGGATTGCGGTTCCGTCCCCTCGAGCAAACGATCACCGATACGCTTGCGTGGCAACGGCAGCGGACCGTCGCCGAGCAGACACTGCGCGCGGGACTCACGCCGCAACGCGAGGTCGAGCTCCTCAGGCTCTTGCACCAAGCGGCTCGTCGGAAGCTCTCGTAAGCACGGCGCTCGGAGGGAGTCCAGGGAGGCTGCTACGCATTTTTGTTTCACTGGAGCGGCAATGTTCATGTTTTTACCGCTGATTGTCTCCAAAATCAGTCCATTCGCATCCAACTCGCCAGTCAGGGAATAGGGGCCGATTAGCCTTGCTGCTCTGCGAGCGCCGGCACTGGCCACATCCGGAGTACCCCTCTCCCTAAAGGGAGACCCCGCCCCCCTCTCCTCCGAGATTCGACGGGTCGGCCATTGGACGCATGGTCCTTCGGCCTATGCGCCCTGAGAATCCATGTCCCAATGGCGGTCGTGTGGCCGCAGAAAACCCTGGCTCACTGGGAGACCCCGCGATGGACCGACAGAGTTCCCTCCGCTCCGTGACGCGCGCCCGCGCGACGTCCTTCCTGACCTCTCCCACGTCGATCTACGTTGGACTCGTCGCCGCGCTTCTCGCCGCAATCGTGGTGCTCGGGATTTCCGGATGCAGTCGCGCGGAGACCGCGGTCGTGCCACCTGCGCCTCCCGCAGTCGAAGTCGCGCAGGTCCTCGCGCGCAAGGTGACCGATTTCGACGAATTCACGGGCCACTTCGAGGCCGTGCAGCACGTCGACGTGCGTCCGCGCGTTTCGGGCTACGTGGCCTCGGTCGACTTCCTGCAGGGACACGAGGTGAGAAAGGGCGACGCGCTCTACGTCATCGATCCGCGCCCTTACGCCGACGCGCTCAAGCAGGCCCAGGCGGGGCTCGCGCAGGCGCGCTCGCAGCTCCAGCTGGCCGCGACCCAACGCGACCGCGCCGCGAAGCTGATCGGTGAGCACGCGATCTCGCGCGAGGAGTACGACACGCGCGTCGCGAGTGCCGAGCAGGCCGCCGCCAACGTGGCCGCCGCCGAGGCTGCCGTCGACACGGCCGCGCTCAATCTCTCCTTTACACGGGTGACGGCGCCCATCTCGGGCGTGGTCGGTCGGGCCGAGGTCACCGCGGGCAACCTGGTCACCGGTGGTGAGACGCTCCTCACGACCTTGGTCTCGATGGATCCGATCTACGTTTCGTTCCAGGGCGATGAGCCGTCGTATCTCAAGTACCAGGCGCTCGTGCGCAGTAGCCCGCGCGGCGCGCCGCATCCGGTGTGGGTCGGGCTCGTCGATGAGACGGGATATCCGCATCGCGGCGAGATGGTGTTCCTGGACAACGAGATCGACCCCGCGACCGGCACCGTGCGCGCGCGCGGCGAGCTCGCCAATCCCGAGCGCCTCTTCACCCCTGGAATGTTCGCCCGAGTGCGCCTTCCGGGAAGCGCCGCATACGAGGCGATACTCATCAACGACAGCGCGGTCGGCACCGATCAGAACGTGAAGTACGTCTTTCGGATCGGACCCGATAACAGCGTGCAGTATCGAGCGGTTGAGCTCGGGCCCGTCGTCGATGGCTTGCGGGTGGTCCGCGCGGGGCTCGCACCGGGCGACCTCATCGTCGTCGACGGGCTGCAGCGCGTGCGCCCGGGGAGCATCGTTACTCCGCAGCGGGTGGCCATGGGTGAGGCGAGCGGTGAGGCGAGCAGCAACGGCCTGCTCGCGCAGGCCGAGCGCCGAGCGGCTGCCGCCGAGCGGTAAGTGAGACTCTCGAGCTTCTTCATCGATCGGCCGATCTTCGCGGCCGTTCTCTCTGCGTTCATCACCATTGCGGGGCTCCTCGCCCTCGGACAGTTGCCGGTGAGCGAGTACCCGGAGGTCGTGCCGCCCTCGGTGGTCGTGCACGCCGCATTCCCCGGCGCCAACCCCAAAGTCATTGCCGATACGGTGGCCGCGCCGCTCGAGCAGGCCATCGTCGGGGTCGAGAACATGCTCTACATGTCCTCCACCTCGACAATGGACGGCTCACTCAACCTGACCGTGACGTTCCGCGTCGGCGCCGATATCGACCGGGCGCAGGTCGAAGTGCAGAACCGTGTCTCGCAGGCGCTGCCGCGGCTGCCGCAGGAGGTGCGCGATCTCGGTGTCACCACCGTCAAGAGCTCCTCGGACCTGACGATGCTGGTGCACCTCATCTCTCCCGACGGGCGCTACGACTCGCTCTACCTGCGCAACTACGCAGTCCTCAACGTCAAGGACGTGCTCGCGCGGCTGCCGGGGATGGGTCAGGTGCAGGTCTTCGGCGGCGGCGACTACTCGATGCGGATCTGGCTCGACCCGCAGAGGCTCGCAGCGCGCGACCTCACCGCCTCCGACGTGGTCGATGCGATCCGCGAGCAGAACGTTCAGGTCGCCGCCGGACAGATCGGTGCCCCGCCCGCGCGCGGGGCGGAATTCGAGATTGCGCTCAACACTGCGGGGCGCCTCACCGACGAGGCACAGTTCCGCGACATCATCGTCAAGACCGGCGCCGAGGGCCAGATCGTGCGCGTGGGGGACGTCGCGCGCGTGGAGCTCGGCGCCGAGGAATACGGCGTCCGCAGCTTCCTCGACAACGAGCCCGCCGTTGCGATACCGATCTTCCAGGCGCCCGGCTCCAATGCCCTCGAGCTCTCATCGAGCGTGCGCAGGACGATGGAGGAGCTCAAGCGAAGCTTCCCGCAAGGCGTCGACTATCGCATCGTCTACGACCCGACGATGTTCGTGCGCCAGTCGATCCACGCGGTCCTCGAGACGCTGCTCGAGGCCGTCGCGCTGGTGGTGCTCGTGGTGATCCTCTTCCTGCAGACCTGGCGCGCCTCGCTCATCCCGCTCGTGGCAGTCCCGGTCTCGGTGGTAGGCACGCTCGCCGTGCTGCTCGCTTGCGGCTTCTCGATCAACACGCTGTCGCTCTTCGGCTTGGTGCTCGCGATCGGCATCGTGGTGGACGATGCGATCGTGGTGGTCGAGAACGTCGAGCGCCACATCGCCTCCGGCTTGCCACCGCGCGAGGCCACCAAGGTGGCGATGTCCGAGGTCACTCGCCCGATCATCGCGATCACGCTCGTGCTGTGTGCCGTATTCGGGCCGGTTGCGTTCGTGAGCGGGCTCACGGGCGAGTTCTACCGGCAGTTTGCCCTCACGATTGCGATCTCGACGGTCATCTCCGCCTGCAACTCGCTCACGCTTTCCCCTGCGTTGGCCGCGCTCCTCCTCCGTCCTCATGGCGCACCGCCCGATGGGCTCGCGCGTGGAATGGATCGGCTGCTGGGACGGTTCTTTCGCCGCTTCGACCGCAGCTTCGCGCTCGCGGGCAGCGGCTATGCGCAGGCCGTAAAGCTGATCCTGCGGCGTGGCGGGCTCGCATTCGCACTCTACGCGGTGCTCCTCGGGCTCACCTTCGTGGGCTTCACCGCGGTGCCGAGCGGATTCATTCCGGATCAGGACAAGCAATATCTCATCGCGGTGGCGCAGCTTCCGCCCGCCTCGGCGCTCGATCGCACCGAGGCCGTGACGCGGCGCATGGCCGCGATCGGCTTGAGCCTGCCGGGCGTTGCCCATGCCGTCCAGTTCGCCGGTATGTCGGTGAACGGTTACACGGAGAGCTCGAGCTCCGCGGTGGTGTTCTTCTGCCTCGACCCGCCGGAGAAGCGTCGGAGTCGAGCGCTGTCCGGTCCGGCGCTCGCCGCCGCACTCAATCACAAGCTCGCCGCGATCGAGGATGCTTCGGTTGTCGTGTTCACGCCGCCCCCGGTCCTGGGCCTCGGCACGCTCGGGGGTTTCAAGCTCGCTGTGGAGGACCGCGCCGACCTCGGGCCCGAGGCGCTCTACCGGGCCGTGCAGCAGGTCATCGCCAAGGCGTGGCGCGATCCGGCGCTCGCGGGGGTCTTCAGCACCTATCAGATCAATGTGCCGCAGCTCGACGTCAACGTCGATCGCACCAAGGCGAAGCGCGAGAACGTGAAGCTTTCCGACGTCTTCGACACCTTGCAGATCTATCTCGGGTCGCTCTACGTCAACGACTTCAACCGCTTCGGTCGCACGTACCAGGTGGTTGCCCAGGCCGATGGGCCGTTCCGCGCACGGAGCGAGGATATTCTCGAGCTCGAGACGCGCAACGCGAGCGGCGCGATGGTCCCGCTCGGCTCGCTCGTCACGCTCGCGCAGAGCTTCGGTCCGGATGTCGCTCAGCGCTACAACGGCTACCGGTCGGCCGACGTGAGCGGCGGCCCGGCGCCGGGATCGAGCTCCGGGCAGGCGCAGGCGGCGATGGCTCGGATCCTCGATGAGACGCTGCCGCGGGGAATGTCGTACGAGTGGACGGATCTCGCTTACCAGCAGCTCATCTCCGGGAACACCGCGAGCCTGGTATTCCCCATGTGCGTGCTCTTCGTGTTCCTGGTTCTCGCCGCGCAGTACGAGAGCCTCACCTTGCCGCTCGCGATCATTCTCATCGTGCCGATGTGCCTGCTCGCCGCCGTCGCCGGCGTGCTGCTCGACCACGGGGATGACAACGTGTTCATGCAGATCGGGCTCCTCGTGCTCGTGGGCCTCGCATCCAAGAATGCGATCTTGATCGTCGAGTTCGCGAAGAATCTCGAGATTGCGCGCCGCCTCGCGCCTGCGGCCGCGGTGCTCGAGGCGGCGCGCCTGCGGCTGCGCCCCATCCTCATGACCTCGTTCGCGTTCATCATGGGAGTTGTACCGCTGGTGCTCGCCCGGGGAGCCGGCGCGGAGGTGCGCCACGCCATGGGCGTCACGGTGTTCGCCGGGATGCTCGGAGTGACGGTGTTCGGGCTGCTTCTGACCCCTCTGTTCTATGTGGGAGTGCGTCGGCTGACGCGGCGCCCAGTCGGGGTAAACTTGGCGACGCTCACCGCCGCCGAGCATGCGGCGGGGGGCGGAGCGCATCCCACTCACACGATCTCGAGCCCATTATGACCACTCCCTCCGTCGCGACGATCGAGACTCCCGATCCGGCCCTCGCCGGCCACGACGTCGATTGGCGCTGTGCCGAGGAGGTGGCGCAGATCAATGAGTCGCTCCAGCATCGCGAGAGCCTGCTCGCGGCCTCGGCGAAAGCGAGCCGCTTGCTCCTCGAAGCGCCCGATGTGATGGGTGCGGTTCCGGCCGTTCTGCGACTGCTCGGGGAGGCTGCGGACGCCGATCGCGTGAACCTCATGCTCGCGCGCCCCGGACCGAGCGGCGAGCGCCTGCTCGTCGTCGCGAGCGAGTGGGTGGCCGAGGGGGTCACGCCCCACTTGGGCGATCCGGCGAAGAGCACCTTCGATGAGCGGTGCCTCGAGAGCCTGGGTGCGGAGCTGCGCGCCGGGCGCAGCATCTGCTTGACGCCCTGCGATCTCGGCGGCGAGCGCGCGGATTTCGACGGCGTCGGCACGCAAAGCAAGGCGGTGGTGCCGATCTTCGTCGACACCGAATACCTGGGCGTCGTGGGCTTCGACAACACCCGCAGGCGCCGTGCGATCGATTCGGCCGAGCTCTCGGCGCTCGAGACGGCGGCGGGCGTGATCGGCGCGGTGCTGCACCGGGAGAAGCTCGTCGATGCCGTGCGCCACGAGCGCGAGCGCGCGGTCGAGGAGCGCGTGGCAGAGCTCGCCAAGGCGAACGCAGCGATCCGCGCGAACCTCGAGCGCCTCGCGAACGAGCCCGACCTGCAGAGCTTTCTCGGCCACGTGCTGCTCGAGGCGACCCGCCAGCTCGATGCGGCCGCGGGCTTCGTCGTGATCCTCGACGATGCGCACAAGGCGTGGCGGCTCAAGGCGAACGTGAAGGACGGCGAGATCGCGCTTCCGGTCTCACCCGAGATGGCACCCGCAGCGCAGGCGGCGTTGATCGCGATCCTCGCGCGCAAGCGCGAGCCGTTCCAGGTGGATGTGGAGCGCGATGCGCAGGTGTTCTGGCCCGAGGCGGTCGAGTACTTGCGCCGTCATGGCCACGTGAGTCTGTTCCTGCTCCCGCTCGTGTTCGGCGGGCGCACGGTCGGCTGCGTGGGACTCGCCTTCGGCAGCACGGAGCGCGTGGACGAGGAGCGCAGCGAGCTGTTGATCGCGCTCGCGCAGCAGGCGACGCTTGCGATCGAGCTCACGCGCCTCGCGCGCTCCGCGCAGGAGGCCGCGGTGCTCATGGAGCGCAACCGCATCGGCCAGGAGATCCACGACGGGCTCGCCCAGGCGTTTACGGGAATCCTCATGCAGCTCGGCGCCGCCGAGGAGCTCGACGCGCTCGAGAAGGAGCCGGCGCTCGCGAGCGTCTGTGCGCGCATCCGCGATCTCGCGCGCGAGGGTCTCGCCGAGGCGCGTCGCTCGGTCATGGCGCTGCGGCCCGATCAAACACGCCGCCGCGGACTGGAGCTCGCGCTGCGGCAGCTGGCCGAGCGCTCCACCGTCCCCGGGCGCACCACCTGCACGTTCGAGGGTGGCGAGCTCGAGACTGGACTGCCGCCCGAGCACGAGCACGAGCTGCTGCGCATCGCGCAGGAAGCCGTGAGCAATGCCGTGCGGCACGGCCGGCCGCGCAACGTGCGCATCTCGATGCTGGGCGAGCCGCAGCATCTGCTGCTCTCGGTTGCCGACGACGGTCGCGGACTGGAGCAGCGTCCCGAGCGCTGCGCGCAGCAGGGATTCGGGCTCATCAGCATGCGTGAGCGCGCGACGGCGATCGGCGGGGAATGGAGGATCGAGAGCCGCCCCGGCGAAGGCACCCGCGTGAGCGTGCGGCTCGCACGCCGGGAGGCGCGTTGACTCAGAAGATCAGAGTCATCTTGGCCGACGACCATCCGGTGGTGCGCGACGGCCTCGCGGCGATCGTCAACCGCCAGCCGGACATGGAGGTCGTCGCCGAGGCCGCGGATGGAGAAGAGGCGACCGCGCTCTACAACCGTTACCTGCCTGACGTGATGGTGCTCGATCTGCGCATGCCCAAGCGCGATGGCGTCGCGGTGGTGCAACAGGTGCTCGATTCACACCCGCGAGCGCGGCTCCTCATCATGACGACCTACGATGGGGACGAGGACATCTTCCGCTGCTTGAGCCAGGGCGCGAAGGGGTATCTGCTGAAGGATGCGCCGCGTCAGGAAATCCTCTCCGCGATCCGCGCCGTGAGCGAGGACCGGCCGTACGCCTCCTCCTCGGTCGCGGCAAAGGCGCTGCAGCGCATGGGGCGCCCGAGCCTCACCCACCGGGAGCTCGACGTGCTGCAGCTCTTGGCCGAGGGACGCAGCAACAAGGACATCGCCCGGCGCCTCGCGATCACCGAGGGCACCGCGAAGACGCACGTGAAGGCGATTCTCACCAAGCTCGACGCGATCAGCCGCACCGAGGCGGTCGCTGTGGCGCACAAAAGAGGCATGATCCGGCTCTGAGGCCGCAGCCGAGCGCCGCTACAGGATGGCCGAGCGTACCCTCGATGCGGAGCCGATCCAGCGATGGTAGCAGCCGATGTGGAGCCTCAGCGTGATCGGCTGGTCGCCGCCGGCCGACTCCACCTCGTACTCGATCTGATGCGCCTCGATGGGCGCACGGCAGAGGTCGCAGCGGGCGCCGCTCCCGTGCCCCGCCCACGCACGGTGCGCGCCTGCATCCGGCATCGCCGTCCGTAGTTCCGCCATTCCCTGAGCAGTCCTCAGTGCACCGCTCATCATGCACCTCCAGTGAGCGACCGTAGCCGATCCGTGAATCGGCTCCACGAATCAAAAAGACCCCCCGGCGCGGGGATAGTTCCGGGTTGTAGCTTCGCGGCGACAGATATCGGCGCGGAATCGATCAGTCGCGGGGCTTGAATCCCTCAGGGGGTGCGGAGCCGGCGCCGAACAGGAACTTCTCCATCTCCGCTTCGAGGAACTTGCGTGCCTTGGGCTCGATCGGGGTCAGGCGATATTCGTTGATGAGCATCGTCTGGTGGTGCATCCAGCGTCCCCAAGCCTCCTGCGAGATCTGCTCGTAGATGCGCTTGCCGAGCGCGCCCGGATACGGAGGCCGCTCGAGTCCCGGCGCCTCCCGCTTCAACACCACGCACTGAACCATCCGCGCCACGCTCATCCCCTCTCGGCCGACTCGGCGCCCCGCTCGAGGAGCGCGCGCACCGGCGCCGGCAATCCCACCGCTGGGGGCAGGCGGGGGTTATACCAGAGCGCCTCGGGGGCCTCCATGACCACGGCGAGTCCCGTGCACTCGAGTCTTAACGGCGTCACGGTGAGATCGAAGTGCGTAAATGCGTGCTGCAGCGGCGGAAGCCGCGTGGGCTCGCACCGCGCCGCCTCGAGCGCATGGGCGGCGAACGCGCGTGCTTCGGCGATGCTCGGGAACTCCGGCGGCGACCACAGCCCGCCCCAAACACCCTGCGGCGGTCGGCGCACGAGGAGCACACCGCCGTCGGCGCGCGCGGCGAGCAGCATGAACGTGTGGCGCGCGCCTCGCGCGCGGCCCGCGCGCGGCTGCGGCAGCTCGTGCTGGCGCCCCTCGCGGCGCGCGAGGCAGCCGGACTCGAGGGGACAGTTCGCGCATCGCGGCCGATGCCGCGTGCACACGCTCGCTCCGAGATCCATGATCGCCTGTGTGTACGTCGCGACCTGCTGGTGCGGCGTGCATTCCGCGGAGTGCAGCCACAGGCGCTCGAGCGTCGCGCGTCGCGACGGGTCTCCCTCGATGCCAAAGTAGCGCGCGAGCACGCGCCGGACGTTCCCATCGAGGATCGGGTGGCGCTCGCCGCGGCTCAACGCAAGAATCGCCCCGGCGGTGGAGCGGCCGATTCCCGGCAGGCTCGCCACTTGGGCGAAATGCGGCGGGAATTGCCCGCCCCAATCGGCGCAGATTCGCTGCGCGGCCCGGTGGAGATTGCGCGCCCGCGCGTAATAGCCGAGGCCCGACCAGAGGTGCAGCACCGCATCGAGCGGAGCGTCTGCGAGCGCGCGTACGCTTGGAAATCGCTCCATGAACCGCTCGAAATACGGCACGACGGTTGCGACCTGCGTCTGTTGCAGCATGATCTCGGAGACCCACACGCGGTATGCGGTGCGGTCGCGCTGCCAGGGCAGATCGTGGCGACCCGAGCGCGCATGCCAGTCGATGAGGGCGGCGGCGATCGGCGAGCGTGCGGTCTCCACCCCGCGGGCGGCACGGCCGCTCCTCTCACGAGCGGCTGCGGCTCGCATACCAGTTGATCGAGAATTGCAGGAGCTGCGCGTTCGTGAGGAGATTGAGCTTGCGCTTGAGGCTCTGGCGGTGCGATTCGACCGTCTTCACGCTCACGGTCAGCATCTCGGCCGTCTCGCGCGAGGAGAGGCCGCGACCGATGAGGCTCAGCACCTGCAGCTCGCGGTTGCTCAGGCGCTCGATCGGATCGGAGAGCGCCGCGGCGCCGACGGTGTCCTCGCCTCGTGGCGTCTCGAGGGTGCTCGCGAGCGCCTCGCTCACGTAGGTGCCGCCGTCGAGCACGCGCCGCAGCGCCTCGAGCAGCTGATCGGAAGCCGCGTGTTTCATGATGTAACCGCTCGCGCCGGCGGCGAGCAGTCTCCCGGCGTAAATCGCCTCATCGTGCATCGAGAGCACGAGGATCGGCAGCGCCGGACGTTGCGCGTGCACATCGCGCACCAGCTCGAGCCCATCCCCCTGCGCGAGGGAGATGTCGACGATGATTACGTCGGGCTCGAGCTCGCGCACGGCGATGCGCGCCTCGCGCTCGGTCTGCGCCTCCCCGCACACGATGAGATCCGGCTCCGGATCGATCATGCGACGCAGGCCCTGGCGGACGATCGGGTGGTCATCGACGATCAGCACGCGCCGCTGCGTGCCCGAGTGGCGCGGGAGGCTCTCGCGTGCGGTGAGCTGCTTCATGCCTCGCTGCGAACGGCCGCGCTCGGGCGCGCATGGGCAAGCGAGCAGCTCAAGTGCACCGTCGTGCCACCGTCGGGCGCGTGCTCGAAGGTGAGATCCGCGCCGAGGATTTGCGCGCGGTAGCGCATGATCTTCAGACCGAGGCCGTCCGAGCCGTCGCACCCCGACTCGGCGAATCCGCGGCCGTTGTCGGTGATCTCGAGCCTGAGCGTCTCCCCGTTCGCGGCGAGGAGAATCGCCACCTCTGATGCGAGGCTGTGGCGCATCGCGTTGGTGAGCGCTTCCTGCGCGATCCGGTAGAGATGCGTTGCGCTCGTCTCATCGAGCCGCACCGGCTGCCCGGTGCGTGACTCGAAGCTCACGGGAACCCCGTAGCGCTCGGTGGCGCGCGCGGCGAGCGCTTGCAGCGCGGCGGCGAGTCCGTCGCGCTCGGCGCTCACCGGCGAGAGCCCGCGCGCGAGCGCGCGGGTGCTCTCGATCGCGTTGTTGACGAGACTGATCACATCCTCGATGTCGAGGCACGCGGCCGAGCCCTCCTTGCGCAGCTGCGCGCCGATGCCGCGGAGCATGAGCGCAATGCCGGTGAGATCCTGTCCGAGCCCATCGTGCAGGTCGCTCCCGATGCGCTGCTGCTCGCGGTTCGCGATCTCGATGATCTCGCGCTCGAGCTCCTGGCGCTCGCGCTCGGCGAGCTTGCGCGCCGTCACGTCGTAGGCGGCACCGATGAAGCCGCTCACCGCGCCGCTCTGCGGATCGCGGAGCGCTATCGAGCTCGTCGCGAGCCATTTGGACTCCCCGCTCGCGGTGCGGATGCGCACCTCGCCGCACTCCGGCACATCGCTCGCGAGCGAGCGGCGCGCGCGCCGCGCGACAGTCTCGCCTTCCGGGTGGACGAACGCCCTGAATCCGCCGCGCAGCAGAAACTCCTCGACCGAGCAGCCGAACACGCCCTGCACGCCCTCGCTGAACCAGACCGGCTGGATGGATCCATCGGGGCCGAAGCGGTACTCGAACACGTATCCCGGCGCCATCGAGGCGACGGACCGGTAGCGGAACTCACTGCGCCGCAGCGCCTCGCGCAGCCCGAGCTCGGCCTCCTTGCGCGAGTCGATGTCCATGCACACACCGACCATGCGCAGCGGTGCGCCGTCGGCGGCGCGGTCGATCACGCGCCCGCGCTCGAACACCCAGCGCCAGCGGCCGCTCCGATCGCGAATGCGGTACTCCGCATCGTAATGATCCTTGGTGCCGGCCAAGTGATTGTTGAGCTGGCGCGCGGCCTCGGGCAAGTCCTCGGGATGGATGCGCGTGCCCCACCGTCCGAGCGGGTCGCGGCCCTCACACGCATCCAGGCTGAGCCGCTCGCACCAATCATTGAACCAGCTCGTCCGCTCGCTGCGGAAGTCGAGCTCCCACAGGCCGATCGCAGCGCCGCCGACCGCCCTCGCGAGCCGCTCCATGAGGTGCGCACGGTCCTGCGGATTCGAGCTCGGCTCACCCGAGCTCGGTGCGACGACACGCAGCGGAACATGCATCAGAGGCGACACCTGTGGCTGAGCCGAATTCTATCCGAGGGCTCCGAGCGATGCCGACAACTCGGCGGGATTAAGCGGACTTCGCCGCCCGAAGGGGACCCGATCGAACCATTTGCCGTCCGATTCGACGATATGTCAACTCGCGCTCACCACTTCACGATCGGCGGCAGGCTCATGAGGTAGGCCTCGGGGTCGGCATCGGTGGCAAACCCGAACTTCGTCCCCCGGTCGTACACGAGGTTGAATTCCACGTACCGTCCGCGCTTCACGAGGAGTCGCTCGCGTGCCGCCTCATCGAATGGCGTCGGCTCGCGACGCGCGACGAGCCGCGGATAAACCGCTAGGAACGCCTCGCCGACCCCCTGCACGAAGGCGAAGTCGGCCGCGGGATCCCCGCTCGCAAGGTCATCGAAGAAGATCCCGCCCACCCCGCGCGGCTCGCGCCGGTGCGGGAGGTAGAAGTACCGATCGCACCACTCCTTGTACTCGCGGTAGGCGCCCGGACGGTACGCCTCGCACGCCTGCTCGAGCGCGCGGTGAAACTCGGCGGTGTCCTCCTCGTACGGGTACGTGGGCGTCAAGTCCGAGCCGCCTCCGAACCAGGCGCGGCTGGTCGCGAGGAACCTCAGGTTCATGTGCACGGCCGGCACGTACGGATTCGTCATGTGCGCAACGAGCGAGATTCCTGAGGCGACGAAGCGCCCCTCGGACTCCTCCGCGCCCGCGATCTGCTTGCGCGACTGGGGCGCGAGCGAGCCCCACACGTGGCTCACGTTGACGCCGACCTTCTCGAACACTCGACCGCGCATCAGGCGGCTTTCGCCCCCGCCTTCCAGGCGATGACCCGCGGGTTTGCTCCAGGCACGCGGCTCGAAGCGCGCGAGCGGCTCGAAGGCCTCGAACGCCGCGCAGATGCGCCCCTGCAGGTCGCGAAAGTAGCTCGCGGCCGTGGCGGCGAATTGAGTCGGAGCGGAACCCGCGGCACTCATGGGCGCGCGGTCCGCTCGTGCACGTGATCGATCAGGCGGGCGACGGCATCGGGCTCGGTCTCCGGCCAGATGCCGTGGCCGAGATTGAAGATGTGACCGGGCCCGGGGCCCGCATCGGCGAGTACCGCATCGATGTGCTTGCCGAGCTCCACGGGTGCGGCGAACAGCGCGGCCGGATCGAGGTTGCCTTGCAGCGCCTTGTCCGCGCCGAGGATGCGGCGCGCCAGTGCAAGCGGCGTTCGCCAGTCGATACCGACCACGTCCACGTCGAGCTCACCGATCGATTCGAGGAGCGTCGCGCCCTGATTGGCGTAGTAGATGAGCGGCACGCCGAGCGCGCGCAACGCTGCGAACGTGCGCCGCGCGCCGCGCAGCGCGAAGCGCCGGTACTCGCGCGGCCCGAGCAGCCCCGCCCAGGACTCGAACACCATGAGCGCCTGGGCGCCGGCGGCGGCCTGCCCCGCGAGGTACGCCCCCATCGCATCGGCGAGCCGGTCGATCAGGCGTTCGGCGGTGTGCGGTTCGGAATAGAGGAACGTGCGCGCCGCGGCGAACTCCTTCGACGGCCGCCCGCACACGAGGTAGCACAGCAGCGTGAACGGCGCACCTGCGAAGCCGATGAGCGGGACACCGCGCGGCGCGCCGGCGCGCACCAGACGCACGGCCTCGAGCACGAATGGCACATCGCGCTCCGGCACGAGCGCCGGCAGCGCATCGACCTGGGCGGCGGTGCGGATCGGCTCGCGCACGACCGGACCCGGCTCGAACTCGAGCGCGATCCCCATCCCCTGAAGCGGCGTCATGATGTCGCTGAAGAGAATCGCGGCATCGAGCGCAAAGCGCTCGAGAGGTTGGAGCGTCACCTGCGCGGCGAGCTCGGCGCTGCGCGTGAGCGTGACGAAGTCCACCTTCGATCGCAGCTCCCGGTACTCCGGAAGATACCGTCCCGCCTGGCGCATGATCCACACCGGCGTGTAGGGCGCCGGCTCGCGGCGGCACGCGCGCAGGAACGCAGACTCTCCCGCCGGCCCCCCGGGGCTCACGCTGGCAGCCATCGGCACATGTCCGGTGCGAAGTAGCTCACGATGAGATCGGCGCCGGCGCGCTTGATGCCGGTGAGCGTCTCGAATGCCGCCGCGCGCTCGTCGATCCACCCGCGCGCCGCGGCCGCCTTGATGAGGCTGAATTCCCCCGAGACCTGATAGGCGACGACGGGAACGTCGACCGCATCGCGCACACGGCGGATCACGTCGAGATAAGGCCCTGCGGGCTTCACCATCACGAGGTCCGCGCCCTCCTCGATGTCGAGTGCGACCTCGCGCAGCGCTTCGCGCGCATTCGCCGGATCCATCTGATACGAGCGGCGGTCACCGAAGGCCGGCGCCGAGTCTGCCGCCTCCCGGAACGGCCCATAGAACGCCGAGGCGTACTTGGCCGCATAGGAAACGATCGGTGTCGCCGCCAAGCCGTTGCGATCGAGGAGCTGACGCATCGATTGCACGCGCCCGTCCATCATGTCGCTCGGTGCGACCGCATCGGCGCCGGCGCGCGCGTAATTGAGCGCTACCTGCGCGAGCGTCGCGACCGAAGAATCGTTGTCGATCGCGCCCGAGCCCAGCACGTGCCCGCAATGGCCATGATCAGTCGCGCTGCACAGACACACGTCGGTCCAGACGATCAGCTCCGGGCGGGCGGCCTTGATCGCCTGCACGGCGCGCGGAACGAGCCCCTGCGGATCAAGGAAGGCCGACGCGCTCGCATCCTTCACCTCCGGCGCGCTGAAGAGAATCAAGGCCGGCACTCCGAGATCGGCGAGCGCACGCGCCTCGGCGACGCATTCATCGACCGAGAGCTGGCTCACTCCGGGCATGCTCTCCACGGGCCGGCGAACGCGCGTCCCGGGCACGATGAACAGCGGATAGACGAGATCCTCGCGGGTGAGCCGCGTCTCGCGAACGATGCGCCGCCAGCTCTCCGACTGGCGCAGGCGGCGGGGTCTTGCTAGCGGAAATCCCATGCGTCTTGCCTCACGATGTCGTCAATCGATCCTTCTCGCGCAGCACCCGATACGTGGTGGCGGCGAGGCCGGCGAGCGTCGCGGGATCGGCGAGCACCGGCTCGAATCCGCACTCGGCGAGCGCGCGTCCGGTGGTCGGTCCGAGCGCGATCGCAGCCGAAGTCGCGAGCAGCCGCTCGAAGTGGGCGCGCCCGAGCGCATGCCCGAGCTCCTCGACGCACGATGGGCTCGTGAACGTCACCGCGCCGATCGCCTGGCGCTCGATGTGGGCACGGCACGCCGCGACATCGAGCGCATTCGCCTCGGTGCGGTATGCCTCGACCTCGCACACCTCGGCGCCGAGCGCGCGCAGCCCCTCGCCGAGCGTCGCGAGCGCCCGGGCGCTCGCGGGGGAGAGCACGCGCGCGCCGCGCGCAATGCGCGGAGCGAGCACCGCCAGCAGCTCGGTGGCGCTCGCGCGCTGCGGTACCACATCGACGCGCCAGCCACGCTCGCGCAGCGCTTCGGCCGTGCGCGCGCCAACCGCAGCCACTTCGAGCCCGGACGGCGGGCCACCGAGGCGCTCCGCAACCGCCTCGACGGCGTGCCGGCTTGCAAATACGATCCAGTCGAATTCGCGCACACGCGCGAGCGCCGCATCGAGCGCGCGCGAGTCCGCAGGAGGCAGCACGCGCACCGCGGGCCAGGAGAGCACGGCCAGGCCGAATCCGCGCAGCTCGCAGCTGAGCGGCCCGTCCGGGGCCTCATCGCGGGTGACGACGACGGATCTCATCACGGCGGTGACACCGCGGTGGCGGCGCGCAGCTGCGCGATGAGCTCCATCGCGCCCTGCGCGAGCAGCTCATCGCCCAGGCGCTCACCGAGTGCGGTTGCGCGCCCGATCGCGCTCGCAGGGGTCGCGTCCGCCGCGCCGAGCCGCGTCTCGCCGCTCGCCGCGAGCGAGCGCGAGCCGTCGAGCGCGCAGACGCGCGCCTCCAGGCTGAGACGGAGATCGCTCACCGCGGCGAGCGCGCCGAGCGGCACCTGGCAGCCCCCCTCGATGCGCTTCAAGAGCGCACGCTCCGCGACGATCGCGACCCGCGTCGCGAAGTGGTCGAGCCCCTTGACCCAGCGCGCGACCTGGGTGTCGCCCTCACGGACGACGACGCCAATCGCGCCCTGTGCGACGGCCGGGGGAAACTGCTGCGGCGAGAGGTACTCGGAGATGCGCGCCGCGAGGCCGAGGCGCTTCAAGCCCGCGGCGGCGAGCACGATCGCCTCGTAACCGCCCTGATCGAGCCGCTCGATGCGCGTCGGGACGTTGCCGCGCAGCTCCTCGAGCTTCAGGTCAGGGCGGGCTCGCGCGAGAAAGGCACGCCGGCGCAGGCTACTCGTGCCGACGCGCGCGCCGGCGGGGAGCGCAGCGAGGGAGACTCCCGCGCGCGCGATGAGCGCATCGCGCGGGTCCTCGCGCTCGAGCACGGCGCAAAGCGTCAGACCCTGCTCGAGCGCCGTGGCGAGATCCTTGAGACTGTGCACGGCGACATCGATGTCGCCGCCCAAGAGCGCCCGATCGATTTCGTGCGTGAAGAACGCACGTCCACCGGCCCGCCAGAGCGGGATGTCCGTGCGCGCATCGCCCTCGGTGCGAATGTGAACGAGCGTCGCGGCGGGAGCCTCCGGCTGCAACGCGAGGAGCTCGGCCACGCGGTTCGCCTGCCACAGCGCGAGCTGCGAGGCGCGCGTGCCGATGCGCAGCGCACCGCGCGCGCTCACGGCGCGTCTCCGGGCAGAAAGCGATAGCCGACGCCCCAGACGGTGAGAAAGTGTCGCGGGTTCGCCGGATCGCGCTCGAAGCGCTTGCGCAGACGCAAAATGAAGTTGTCCACGGTGCGCGTGGAGGGGAATACGTCATACCCCCAAACGCGCTCGAGCAGATCCTCGCGCGAGACGATCTCGCCTGGCTTCTCGGCGAGCACCTTGAGGATCATCGCCTCCTTCTCGGTGAGCTCCTGGATCTCACCGTTCCACGAGCGGCCGCGGAAGGCATTGAAGTCCACCTCGTTCCCCGCGAAGCGCAGCATGCGGGCGGCCGCCGCCGTGCTGCCCGAACGGTACCACTCCCAGCGGCGCAGGATCGCGCGCACCCGGAGCAGGAACTCGTTCAAATGAAAGGGCTTGGCGAGATAGTCGTCCCCACCCGCCTCGAGCCCGCGGATGCGGTCGGCCGGATCTCCACGCGCCGTGAGAAACAGCACCGGAGTGAGCGTGCCGCGCTCGCGCAGCGTGCGGCACACGGACAGCCCGTCGCGCCCCGGCAGCATGACATCGAGAACGATGAGATCGCAGGTGTTCCGCTCGAACCACTCGACAGCGAGATTGCCGTCGGCGATCGTTTCCACCGCGAAGCCTTCCGCGCGCAGATTCTCCGCGAGCCCTGCCGCGAGATGCGGGTCGTCCTCGACCACGAGGATGCGATGGGCCGGTGCGCTCACGAGAGATCAGCCGGCCAGATGAGCACGAACTCGGCGCCCCGCCCGAGGCCCTCGCTACGTGCGGCGACGCGGCCGCCCACGAGCTGCATCAGGCGCTTGACGATGAAGAGGCCGAGTCCCGTGCCGTAGTAGCCCGCGCCCGCCCCGGGGTTCAGGCGCGAGAACTTCTCAAACAGTCGCGACTGATCCGCGGGCCGAAAGCCGATGCCGCTGTCGCGCACCGCGAGCTCGACCTCTGCTCCGACCCGTCGGGAGGCGACCGTGATCGTGCCTCCGCCGACGGGCGCCACCGCGTTGAGCGCGTTCTCGATGAGATTGCGCACGACCACGTCGACCGCGAGCGGGTCGGCGAGCACCTGCGCATCTTCCGGCACCTCGGTCTGGATCTGGATGTGGCCCTCGGCCGCCCGCTCCTGGAACTGAGCGACCACGCGCGCGACGGCGCTCGCGAGCGGGACCGGCTCGCGCCGCATGTCCACGCGACCGCGCGACAAGCGCACGCTGTCGAGAATCCTCGAGACCATGCTCTCCATGCGCGTCAGATCCGCGAGCATGCGCTCGATGAGCTTGCGCGACTGTTCCGGCGCGAGCGAGCGCAGGCTCATCGTCTCGAGCGAGAGCTGCAGGCTCGCGAGCGGGGTCTTGAACTGATGCGAGACGAGCGCGAGGAAGTTGTCCTGCTCCCTCAAGACCTCCGCCTCCGCGCGCAGCGCCTTCCAGATCACCGCGATGCACGCGCACAGCGCGATGAGGAAGAATCCGCCCTCCGACACATACTGCTTCACCCGGCGGCGGCGCTCCGCGGCGAGCGACTGCACGATCGCGCCCACGAGCTCCGGCCTGCCGGCGCGCACCGTCACGTCGGGGAACAGCTCCTCCACGCGCGGGACGGGCACGCCCGCATCGATGAGCGCGCGCGCCGCGGTGAGCTGCTCGGTGTAGAGCCGCTGCGCCTGCTCGACCTTTGCCGCCGTGTACTCGCGCTGATCGAAGATCCACCAGCACACCGTGAACACGGAGACGACGACCAAGAGCAGCGCCGTGAGCTGGAACAAGCGGGCCGTCTTCATGTGCCGATTATGCGACCGCGCCCACCGAGGCGAGCGCGGAATCGAGGGCGGAGGCGAGTTCTGCGCAGTGCTCCTCGCGATGCGCGAGGGAGAGGAACAGGACCTCGTAGGGCGAGGGGGGCAGATAGATGCCGCGCGCGAGCAAGGCATGGAAGAGCCGCGCGAAGCGCTCGGAGGCCTGCGCGGAGAGCGACGCGGCGGAGTGCGGCGCACCGCCCTCGTGGAGCGAGAGCCAAACGAGCGAGCCCACCCGCACGAGGTGCACCGGAAACGGTGCGCGCGCGAGCACGGGGCGGACTGTCTCCTCGAGCGCGACACCCAAGGATTCGAGACGCGCCCAGCCCTGCTCGCGCTCGAGCACATCGAGCGTCGCGAGTCCCGCGGCCATCGCGACCGGATTGCCGGAGAGCGTCCCGGCCTGGTACGTGTCTCCCTCGGGCGCGAGATGACTCATGAGCGCCCGCGAACCGCCAAAGGCCCCGACCGGCATGCCCCCGCCGATGACCTTGCCGAACGTAGCCATGTCGGGGGTGATCGCGAGCCGCTCGGCCGCTCCGCCGCGCGCCAGGCGGAAGCCCGAGATCACCTCGTCGAAAATGAGCAGCGTGCCGTGACGCCGGGTCTCGGCGCGCAGCATCTCGAGGAAGGCGCGCCGCTGCGGCAGCAACCCATGGTTCGCCGGCACGGGCTCGATGATGACCGCGGCGAGCTCGGTGCCCTCGCGTGCGAGCAGCTCGCGCGCCGCGGACTCATCGTCGAGCGGCAGCACGCGTGTGGCAGCCGCGAAGGGCACGGGGATGCCCGCCGACGACGGCCGGCCGAGCGTTGCGAGCCCGGAGCCCGCGGCAACCAGCAGGTGATCGGCGTGACCGTGATAGCAACCGGAGAACTTCGCGATCAGACTCCGCCCGGTCGCGGCGCGCGCGACGCGGATCGCGCTCATCACCGCCTCGGTGCCGGAGGAGACGAAGCGCACCTGCTCGAGTCCGGGGTATGCGGCGACGATCCGCTCGGCGAGCTCGACCTCCCCTGCGCACGGCGCCCCGAACGTCATGCCGCTGCGGCACGCGTCGATGACGGCGCTCACGACCCGAGGATGGGCGTGACCGAGGATGAGCGGTCCCCAGGAACCGACGAAGTCGAGGTAGCGGACCCCGTCGGCGTCGATCACGTGCGCGCCTTCCCCGCGCGCGATGAAGCGCGGCGTGCCGCCGACCGCGCCGAACGCGCGCACCGGTGAGCTCACGCCCCCGGGAATCACGCGGCGAGCGCGTGCGTAGAGCTCGGTGGATTGCGGGTGCGACATCGCCGTGGCTCCGGTCTCAGGAAGGCGGTCCGGTACGGCGCAGCCGCGCCTCGCGGAAGAACGCGTCGGTCACCTCCGCGCTCGCGAATTCCGCGGCGGCCCGCAGACCGCTCAGAGGCAGGTGCGCGAGCCGGCGCGCGAGCGTCGTTGCAAACTCCGCGAGCTGCTCGCGCTGTTGCGGATCGAGATCGTGGAGCTCGTGGCGCAGCGCATGACCGACTTCCGCGGCCGCGATGCGCTCGAAGGTGGCGCGCAGCTCCGCGAGCTGCGGGCCGATGGCGCGCGCCGCGAGCTCACCGCGCAGCCGCGCCAGCCGCTCGTCGATCGCTGCGCGCACCGGGGCGAGCCGCAAGAGGTGCGTGAGGCGGTCCTCGCGCGCCGCCTGCACGAGGTCATCCATCCCGATGCGCTCGAGCCCGCCACGCGCAGCCGCGTCCGGCTCGACGTTCGGCGGCAGCCCGAAATCGACGATGAGCGGCGCGGACGCGCCGGCTGCGCGCGCCACGCGCTCGAGCGCCGCTGCATCGAGCACGGGCTCGGTTGCCCCGCTCGCGCAAACGATCGCCGCGCAGCCCACCGGCGGATCGCGCCGGAACGCATCGAGCGAGAGCGCGCGGCCCGAAACCTCGGATGCGAGCTCGCGCGCTGGATCGACCGAGCGGTTGACGACGAGCAGCGGCACGGCCCGCTCGGCGAGCCGTGCACCGCAGCGTCGCGTCATCGGCGAGACCCCGAGGAGTGCCACGTAGCGGCCGCTCGCGCGCGCGACACCGGTCGCGAGCACGCGCTCGACTGCGAGCTCGGCAAGCGAGGGGGCATGGTGGGTGGCGACCCCGTGCGCATGGCGCGCCATGGCAAGCGCTTCGCTCACGATCCGATCGAGCAGCGGACCGGTCGTGTGCGCATCGCGCGCGGCCTGCCAGGCGGCCCGCAGCTGCACGTAGATTTCCTGCTCGCCGGTCTGCGCCGAATCGAGCCCGCAGGCGACCAGGAAGAGGTGCTCGACCGCCGCCTCGCCGGTCCACGCACGCAGCGCCGCCGTGGCCTCGCCGTTGCGGGGCTCGCGCTTCAGGATCGCGCGGAATACCTCGGCACGCAGGTCGACGGCTGGCCCGTCGGGGAGGACGAAGGCGACTTCCACCCGGTTACAGGTGGCCAGATAGACCACCTCCGCGCCGGAGAGCTCGGCGCGCAGGCGCGGCAGGTAAGTCGCGAGCTCGGCCCGCGGAATCGCGAATCGGGCTACCTCGTCCGCGTTGGCGTGGCGGTACGAGCATCCGACGACACCGATCCGGTACATGCGCCGAGCAAATCATGCCGGCGCTTTGCAATTGTCACCGAACGGTCACGGTGTGACGCCGGTCGCGGCGGCGCCGCGCGTCTCAATCCCGGTTGGGAAACAGTCCCTTCACGAGGAACCCGGCGACGAAGCCGATCCCGAGCGCCACGATCGCCGCCGAGCGCGGCCGCTGCTCGACCTGGCCGCGCAGGTCCTTGAAGCGGGCTCGGGCCCACCGTCCAGCGCCCTCGGCGGCAGCCGAGGCATTGCCCCGGATCCGTGCAGCGCCCGTGGCGCCCGCGGCTCGTAGATGCTCCCGCACCGTCTGCGCTTCCGCCCGCGCCTGCTCACCGTTCGCGGTCCTCAGTGGCGTCTCGTCGTTCATGTTCGCGCTCCTCCTCCATCGCAGGCTGCAAGCGATCGTTGCGCAGGGTTCGCCAGCAATTTCGGTGCCGCCGAATTCAAAAACGCGCGGGGCTCGCCCGGCGGTGCCTGCGGCGTCAGTTCTGCGGCAGCCGCGCGACCGCGAGCGCGCGCGGACGGGCAACCGCGAGCGCACCTGTGCTAAAACGCGCGCATGAGCGAGATCGAGATCGGGACCCGCGACGGCCAGTGCCGCAGCTTCGTCTACCGCCCGCGCGGCACGGGCCCGTGGCCCGCCGTGCTCGTTTACATGGACGGTCTCGCGATCCGTCCAGCGATGCTCGAGCTCGGCGAGCGCCTGACGACTTACGGCTACTACGTGCTGCTGCCGGATCTGTTCTACCGCTCGGGGCCGTACGAGCCGATGAATCCGCGCGAGGTGTTCAGCGATCCCGAGAAGCGCAGGATCCTCATGGAGAAATTCTTCGCGCCAGCGACGCCGGCCAACGTGATGTCGGACACCCGCGCATTCCTCGACTACCTCGCGGCGCAGCCGGACGTGAAGCCGGGTGCGATCGGCACGACCGGCTACTGCATGGGCGGAGCGCTGTCGCTCACTGCGGCAGGAACCTATCCGCAGCGCGTCGCGGCGGCTGCCTCGTACCACGGCGGGCGCCTCGCGACCGATGCGCCGGACAGTCCGCACCGGCTCGCGCCGCAGATGAAGGCGCGAATTTACGTGGCAGGCGCCGTCGAGGATCAGTCCTTCCCGGATGACATGAAAGAGCGCCTCGAGCAGGCACTCACCGCGGCCGGCGTCGATCACCTGATCGAAACCTACCCCGCCAAGCACGGCTGGGTATTCCGCGATACCCCGGTGTTCGATGCACCGGCGGCCGAGCGGCACTGGCAATCGCTCGTGGCGCTGCTCGATTCGAAGCTCAAGCTCTAGCGCTACTGTCGCAGCCCCGCGGCGCGGCCGAGCGCGAGACTCATCACCACCGGCATCGCGAGCAGCACGAGCGGCAGCTGTACCAGCGCGCCTGCGATGATCGCGATCGCGAGCGGCTGCAGCATCTGGTCGCCCGAGCCGCTCACCGCCGCGCCGAGCGGAACGAGCGCGAGAATCATGGCGAGCGCGCTCATCGTGATCGGCCGCAGCCGATCGAGCGCCGCCCGGTGAAGCGCCTCGCGCACCGGCATCCGCGTGGCGAGCGCTTGAAACTCCGAGACCAGGAACACGGCCATCTCGGTGGCGACCCCGACGATCATCACCATGCCCATCATCGCCGTGATATTGAGCTCCACCCGCGTGACCCAGAGCCCGATGAACACCGCGCCCGTGGAGATGATCGAGCTCGCGAGAATGATCAGCGGGATCCAGAACCGCTCGTAGAGAAAGAGGAGCAGCAGGATCTCCGCGATCACTGCGGCCACGAACACCCGCGTCATCCCGCGCGCGGCGATCTGCTGCTGCTCGTAGGCGCCGCCGATCGTGTAGCGCACTCCGGGCGGAACGATGCCCGGTGTGTCGAGCACGCGCCTCACCGCGGCGACAGTCGAGCCGAGATCGTGCGCGCCGGCGATCTCCGCGGTGACGGCCACGATCTGGGCGAGATTGTCGCGAGTGAGCTCGGGCTGGCCGGCGACGAACACCGTGCGCGCCACGGTGGCGAGCGGTATCAGATGGCCGTCGGCCGCGCGGATCGGCAGTTGCCCGAGCCGGTCGCGGAAGATCCTGCCCGTGGGCGCGCGCATCCACAGTCGCACGCCCACTTCCTCGACAGTCCCGAGATACTGCGTGACCACATCTCCGTTGAGATAGTGATACACCTGCGACTGCACCTCGGCGGGCGTCAGGCCCTCGGCGGCCGCGGCGGCCTGGTCGACGCGGATCTCGAGCGCATCGCCCGCAGGAACGACGCCGTTGTTGACTGAGGACGGCTCGACCCCCGGCACCTTCGCGATCGCCGTGGCGATCTGTGCGGCCACCCGGGCGAGCACGCTCGGATCGCGCGCGCTCAGCTTCACGACGATCGGCTCCGGGCGGCCGACCATGTCGCCGATCATGTCATTGAGCAGCTCATGTGTATCGAGATTGATGCCCGGGACGCTCGCGCTCACGCGCGCGGTGATCCGATCCATCACGGTCCAGATCGGGGGCCGCCGCGACGGATCGACCAACCGCACGAAGAAATCGCCCTGGTAGGCCTCCGCGAGATCCCCGCCGAGACCCGCTCCGGTACGCCGCGAGTAGGTGTAGACGCTCGGGTCCTGCTTGAGGATGGCCTCGACTTCCTTGAGCTCGCGGTCGGTCTCGGTGAGCGAGGTGCCCGGGGCGGTGTAGTAGTCGAGGACGAAGCCACCCTCGTCCATGCGCGGCAGAAAGCCCGTCCCGAGGTGCGTGTAGGCGAGATACCCGGCAAGGATCAGGACGCCCACGCCAACGCCGAGCCAGGCGGGGCGCGCGAACAGCGCGTCGAGCGCCCGCGCATGCGCGCGGCGCAGCCACCCTTCGCGCTGCTGCGCGGGATCCCGCCAGGCATCGAAGTCGATGATCCCGCGCGCGAGCAGCGGCACCGTCACGGCGGTGAGCGCGTAGGAGACGACGAGCGCGATTGCCATCGTGAGGGCGAGAAACTTGAAGAACGCGCCGGCGATGCCGGTGAGGAATGCAAGCGGCAGGAAGATCACCACACTCGCGAGACTCGAGCCGATGAGGGGCGAGCGGAACTCCGCCGCCGCCCCGAGGACCGTGCCCCGAGGATCGGAGACCCCGGGTGCGCCCGCGCGTCGCGCGATGTGCTCGATCATCACGATCGCATCGTCGATCAGCAGTCCGATTGCCGCGGCGATGCCGCCAAGGGTCATGATGTTGAAGCTCATGCCGAGGAGCGCGAGCAGCAGCACCGTGATCAGTACCGCGAGCGGCACGATCAGGACCGCCACGAGCGTCGCGCGCCAGTTGCGCAGGAACCCGAAGATGACGCAGCCGGCGAACACGAGCCCGATCAGGATCGCCTCCACCACGGCTGCGATCGAGGAGCGTACGAGCTCGGTCTGGTCGTACCACTTGTAGAGTCCGATGGCAGGCGACTGCGTGCGCATGAATGCGGCCACGCGCTGCGCGACGGCGCGCGCGAGGGAGAGCGAGTCGGCGCTATCTTGTTGATAGACATCGAAGGTGACCGCCGGTCGGCCGTTGTCGTCGACCAGAAGCCACTGCGGCACCGACCCCATCTCAACCGAGGCGATGTCTGCGAGGCGCACCAGGCTTCCCTTGCCCGTGCGCACGGTCACGTCGCGCACCGATTGCAGCGAGTCGAAGGCGTTGTTGTCGATCGCGAGGAACAGGAGATCGTTGTCCTCGAGGCGGCCGCTCGCGCTCACGACATTCGCGCTCGCGAGCGCCTGGGTAAGCTCGGCAAGCGTGATCCCGTAGCTCCTGAGCGACTCCGGCCGCACCGCGATCTCGACCTCGGGAACCTCTCCGCCGAGGACGCCGACGCGGCGCACGCCGGGAATCCCCGTGAGGAGCGGCGCAAGCTGATAGCGGGCCGTGCGGCGCAGCTCGGAGGCAGCGACCTGATCGGAGATGAGCGCGTAGGAAACGAACGGCATGATGACGTTCGGGCTCATCTGGAGCACCTCGTAGCTGGTCCCCGCGGGCAGCTCGGGCAGCTTCTGCGCGAAGGCGGCCTCGACGCCGAGGAGCGCCTGCGTCATGTCGTAGCCCCACGGAAAGTCGATGAACATCTCGGCCGAGCCGCGCGAGGTGGTCGACTCGACGTTGAGCGCGCCGGGCACCGAGCGCGCGACTTCCTCGAGCGGCTCGGTCACGTCGACCAGCATTTGCCGAGCCGGCATGCTCCCGACGCTGATCTCGGCGCGGATGCGCGGGAAGCTGGTCGCGGGGAAAAGCCCCACCGGAAGCGTGAAAGCGGCGGCAAGCCCGCCAAGGGCGAGCGCGAAGCTCACGGTAAGGAGCGACCGGCGATGCCGCTCCACCCAGGCAGCGTAGCTCACGGGGCGCTGCGCGCGCCCTGCGCGGCGGGCGAGGCGATACGGACCTTCATGCCGTTCTCGAGCTGGTAGTTGCCGGCGAGCACGATGGGCGCGCCCGGAGAGAGATCGCCGCTGATCCCGTCGCGGTCCCCGCTCGCGCCGAGCAGGCTCACCGGCACTTTCTTCGCCGCTCCCGCGATGACCTGCACGACGTACGGGTCGCCCTGGTCGTCGAGCAGGACCGCTGCGTGCGGCACGAGGTAGCCCTCGACGGCGCCGGTCGTGACGCTCGCGGTCGCCGTCTCGCCGGGGAAGAGCGCACCCGCGGGCAGAGCGATCTCAACGGGCACGAGGCCGCTTGCCGGATCGATCGCCGCGCCGCGCGCGAGCACCGTTCCCGAAACCGCCGCGCGCGCGCCGAGCGCGGTCACCTGAGCCGCATCACCCGGGGCGAGCGCGCGCGCCTCGTTGGGCACGACACCTGCCTCGAGCACGAGCGATTGGGCTCGCGCGAGCTCGAGTAGCGGCGTGCCCTCGGCCACGATCGCACCGCTCGCCGCGGAAAGCGCCGTGACGATCGCCCGGAACGGTGCGCGCAGCGTCGCGGCGCCGCCGGCACCCTGCGCCTGAAGCGCCGCGAGCGCGGCGCGCGCGTCCGTCACGGCCTTGCGCGCGTCCTCGAGCTGCTGGACCGTCGCGAGGTGCTCTGCACGCAGCGCGCGCGCGTACGCAAGCAGATGCTCCGCGACCGGCAGTGCCGAGCGCGCCTGGGCGTAGCTTGCCGCCGTGGCCGGCGTCGGACCGAGTCGCACGAGTGGGGCGTTCGGCGCTACGCTCTGCCCGAGGCGGACGAGGACTCGATCGACGCGCGCGGCTCCCGGCGCCATGAGCGTCCGCTTCGTGAGCGCGCTCGCCTGCACGGTCCCGTAGAGCATGACGGTGCGCGGAATGCGGCCGCGCGCGAGCGGCACCACCTCGACTGAAGCGCTCGCTGCCGGCGATGCCTGGTCCGCGTCCGAGTCCTCCGCGCGCGCCCGCCCGAGCGCCGCTGCGCCGAGGGCGAGCGCCAGCGCAACGCTCAAAGCACACTGCAGGCGACCGGTGCGCGTGCTCATGGTGTGCGCTCAGTGCCATCCGCGACGATCAGCGTCGTTCGCGGCAGCCCGATGCCGAGCACGACGGTAAGATCGGCGCGCGCCTCGGCGAGCGTGCGCTCGAGCGCTGCGGTCTCGAGGTCGCGCTCGAGCGCCGCGGTCTCGAAGTCGGTGGCGGCGCGCGCATCGAGGCTGCCCTCTTCGTAGGCCGCGCGGGCTGAACGTGCGAGCTGCTCGGCGGCCACCGCCGCCGCGCGCGCGCGCGCGACGTCGGCGCGGGTGCGCCTCACCAGGGAGACGAGGCCACGGGCCTCACCGACTGCGGCATCGAGTCGCGCCGCAAACTGCTCGCGCAGCATCAGCCGTGTGGCGCGGGCCTGCGCGATCTGTCCCTGATTGCGGTTGAAGAGCGGCACATCGAACGTGCCCGTCGGGCCGATCGAGCGAATGTTCGTCGTGTCCTGCTCCCAGATCGGCCCGAGCGCGAGCGCGGGAAACTGCCCGAGGATCGCCGCGCGCAGCGCCTCGTCGGCGGAGCGGTAGCCGAGCTCGAGCGCGAGGAGGTCTGGGCGCCGCTCGGGAAGCGAGCCGATGAGCCCCTGTACGTCGGGCGGTGGCGAGAGGTCCTCGGGCGGTGCTGCGATGGCGAAGCGCACTTCCGGCACGAGCCCGAGCAGCGCATCGAGCTCCTCCCAGTCGCTCGCGCGCGTCGACCGCAGCGCGACGAGCGATTGATCGAGCGTGGCCGCGGCGCTGAGGAGCGGAGCGAGCGCGGTGTTATCGAGCGTGCCGGACGCGACCGCGTCGCGCACCGCCGTCACATCAGCCTCGATGAGCATTCGCTCGCGCTCGCTGAGCGCGATCGAGCGCTCACCCCAGTACAGATCGAGCGCGAGCAGGCGTGCCCGTTGCGCGACCTGCCACTGCGCCCACAGCTCGCTCGCTCGCACCTGCTCGCTCGCGGCGCGCGCCGCGAGCACCCGCCGGTGGTAGGTGATGAGGGAAGTGATGTCCTCGGTCATCGAGACGGCCCAGTCGGGCTGGATGCCCGGTCCCCCGAGGAGCGCCTCCCAGTTGATCGTGACCGCCGGGTTGGGCAGAAGCGCCGCCTGATGGGCGGTGGCCTCCGCGAGGCGCCGCTTTCCATACTGTGCCCGTAGGTCCGGATCATTGAGGATCGCGAGGAGCCCGATCTCGGCCACGGGCAGCGGCCGGCCGATGTCGATGCGGCCGGCCGGCACGCCGGGCACGGCTGGGATGTCGAGCGCGAGTTGATCGAGCCCCGGCGCGAGGCTCGCGGCGCGCGGCAGCGGCAGCGGATGGTAGGTGGCGCAGCCGCTGAGCAGACTCACGAGCACCAGGCGCGTCCACGAGCGCGCCCGCACGCGCGGTGCGTGACGAGCGCTCAACATGGCAGCCATTCCTGAGGCACCTCCGACTGAGCCTCGGGGCCGACAGCGCTCTGTCGATCGGTCGAGCGGACCACTCAGGCCGGGGCGACGCCGGAGAATTTCATCTGGATCGAGCCGCGGCGCTCGAGGAACTTCCAACGGCCGTTTTCGCGCACGAACCGATCCTGAAATTCGCCGAAATAGATCGGCCCCGCCGACGGATAGGGTGGCTTCGCGTCGGGCGCCGGCGTGGTTGCGACCATCGTGAGATACGAGAGCCCGTGCGCCGCGTCGCGGGAGTCGACCTCGATCGCGATGTTGGTCGCGAGGTGCTTGGTGAGAAGCGTCTTCGGGCGGGTAAGGAGGGAGGCGCGGATCGCCTCGCGGCCGTGGATGATCTGGTCCGGGGACATCGGCCGCGCCATGGAGCCCGCTTCGGCGAAGCAGTCCGCCGCCGCGCTCATGTCGCCCAGATCGAGCGCGCGCGAGTAGACGTGGACGAGCCGCTCGCAGGCTCGCTCGATCTCGATCCGCTCTGTGGTGCTCAGCATCTCCGTCATGACTTGCCTCCTTCAGGCTCGCCTTCAGTGTACCCGCGGGCGCGGACGGCGCGCGCGCACCCGGCGGTGGTCAGCTCGCTCGCGGCGCGCCGCGCTCCTCGAGCACCGCCGGCGCAAGCGGCGGACGCCCGAGGATCATGTCCGCCGCCTTCTCCGCGACCATCACGACGGGCGCATTGGTGTTGCCCCCGATGATCGAGGGAAACACCGAGGCATCCGCAACGCGTAGACCCTCGATCCCGATGACCCGCAGCTCCCGGTCGACCACCGCGGTCGGGTCGTTGCCCATGCGACAGGTGCTCACCGGATGGTGCACGGTGTAGGCGCTGGCGCGGACATAGGCAGCGAGGTCTGCATCGCTGCGGGCGCTCTCCCCCGGGGCGACCTCCCGCGCGCGGTAGCGCTCGAACGCGGTTGCGGCGAACACCTGACGGGCGAGTCGCATTCCGCGGATGACAGGCTCGATGTCCTGCGGCACCGCGAGCAGGTTCGGATCAATGAGGGGCGCCGCGAACGGATCCTTGCTCGCGAGCGTCACGCGGCCGCGGCTACGCGGATAGAGCCCGACCGGGCTCACCGCGAATCCATGACCGATCGGAAACGGGAACGACGCGCCGGGGCGCTTCGCCGGCTGGAATACGAGCTGCACATCCGGCCGATCGAGCCCCGGCGCGGTTTTCACGAAGGCCGCCGACTCGAAGATGTTGTTCGCGATGGGCCCGCGCCTGGCGAGCAGGTACTCGGCGATGTTCGCGAGATTGCGCGGCATCGCACGTGCTGAGATACCGTAGGAGCTCGGGTGCGCGGTGCTCATATGCACCGGGCTCGCGAGATGATCGTGGAGGTTGCGTCCCACTCCGGGGAGGTGATGTTGCACCTCGATGCCGACGGCGCCGAGGTGCTCCGCATCGCCGATGCCGGAGAGCAGCAGCAGCTGCGGCGACTGGAAGGAGCCGGCGCAGAGCACGATCTCCCGGTGCGCGCGCACGCGGATCGTGCCTGCCGCAGCGCGCGCCTCGACCGCGACTGCACGGCCTCGCTCGAGCACGATGCGCATCGCGTGCGTGCGAGTGAGCGCGACCAGCTGGTTGCGCTCGAGCGCGGGACGCAGCATCGCGCTTGCGGTCGTCTCGCGCGCTCCGCCGCGGATCGAGAGCTGGCGGAGCGCCGCGCCCTCGGTGTCCTCACCGTTCAAATCCTCCCGCGCCGGAAAGCCGAGGCTCGCGAGTGCATCGAGGAAGGCAAAGTTGAGGGGATTCGGGTGGGTGACGCGGCGGACGTTCATCGGGCCGCCGCGCCCGTGGTACAGGGAGGAGCCGAAGTTCTCGTTGTTCTCGCTGCGGCGAAAGTACGGCAGCACCTCGCGGTAGCTCCAGCCCGACGCGCCGGCCCGCGCCCAGTCGTCGTAGTCGCGCGGGTTGCCACGAAAATAGACCATGCCGTTGATGAGCGCCGAGCCGCCGAGGCCACGACCGCGCGGCGCGGGTATCGGGCGGTTGTCGAGACGCGCTTGCGGCACCGTGCGGAAGCCCCAGTTGAGCGCTTCCGACCGCTGCGCCATGACAATCGCGGCGGGGATGTCGACGACCGCGCGCTTGACCGAGTCGCCGGCCTCGATCAGGCAGACGGTGCGCGCCCGATCCTCCGCGAGCCGCGCCGCGAGTGCGCAGCCGGCCGTGCCCGCCCCGACCACGACGTAATCGAAGCCCTGCTCGATGTTTCCCATGCGCGCGCCCCTCGGGGCGGCATGATAGCGGCTTTCGAGGGCGCCTCGGCACGCCGGCGCGGCCGCCGGATGGAGCGGCGCCGCCCGAGTGCAAGCAGCATTGATGTCGAGCGCGCTTTCCCTAGCGCGCCGCGCGCCACGGGAATCCCGCCTGGCAGGCCTGCCCCGGCCGCTCGAGCGCGCTGCAGACGTAGGCGACGCCGCGATAAACCGTGCCGTAGGTGGGCCCGGCGATGGTCGCGAACTGCTCCGCGGCGATCTGCGTCGTCATGGTCGTGGCGGCGAGCTCGTCGGTGATGCGGACGACTCGGTTCGGATCGGCGCCGCTGTCTCCGGAGGCGCTCGAGGTGGCTGTGGTCGCCCAGAGCGTGACGGTGCCCTCGCGATTCACGACCCCCGTGAGGTTGCGCAGACCGATCGTCGTCACAGCCGGATACGGCCCGTCGTAGCCGTTGAGGCTCGGATCGACCAGGCCGATGAGTCCATTCGTGAGGACGTAGTCGAGCTGCCACGTACCGTTCACGAGGCTCCACTTCTCGAGTCCCGCGTGCGCGCTCGCATCGAGCGTGTCGCCGGTGCCCTCGTCGGCCACGTACATCGTGGTCGCATTTGCGAAGAACACGCCGAAGGGAGTGAAGTTCCCTCCGGTCGCGCGCGCCGAGTCGGTCGGAAAGCCCGGCACGACCGTGATCTCGGCCGAGGGGGCACCCGCGACGGTCGGCAGGGTGCTCACCGTGTAGACGGTATCCATGCCGTTACTGCCGCTGCCCTTGCTGAAGTAGAGCGCTCCCGCGAACTCCGTCACGGCGCGGTAGTTATTGTCCTTGCCGGGCTTGTCCGGCGCCCCTTTCTTGCCGAGATCGTACTGCAGGAGCGGATCGACCTCGGCGGAATCGTTCGCAGGAATCGGCACCGCGTACGACCAGCCGTCGATCGGCTGCACGACCTCGAGGCCGGTGGTCTCGGTCACGTCGGGGTTGGTACCGTTGCTCGGGCCGAACGTGTCCGCGTTACCGTTGTTCGAGTTGCCGACGGCGTAATAGAGGCCGTTCGCTCCGAGCAGCGCTGCGCGGCCATTGTCTCCGCCGTAGGCGATCGTCGGGGTGTAGGAGAAGTGTCCGCGCTCGTCGACCGCCACGATCGTGCGGTGGAAAGCGTAGCTCGAGCCGAATGCGAAGGTGACGGGGTTCGTCGGATCCTGGCCCGGAACCGCATCGGCATTCGAGACGTCGATCGCCCCGACGCCGGCACCGCCATAGCCGACGAACACGAGATGGCTTCCGAACCCATCGCGCGCGATGTGCAGCGCGAGCTCGGACTTCGAGCTGAAGCTCGTGACGACCTGGTCGGTTGGTACCTCGAGCTGAACGAGCTCGCGGCCGCTCCAGGGATCGAGGTCATTCAACCGGATCGGCGATGTGATTCCGAAGCTGCCGTCGACCGCGGCGTTGTTCCACACGTTGACATAGTCGTTGCCTGCGATCGCGGTGGTGGTGGCCGTGTCGGTGTTCGCAAGCGTGGTGCCGACCACGAGCGCTGCGACGGCACCCCGGTCGTTCTCGTACCGACTGCTGCTCACGATGAGCGAGTCGGGCAACAGGAACGGGCCGTCGGCGAGCGCGACCGGAGCGGCCGCCCACAGAGCAACAAGTGTCGATCCCGCCGCAAGCGGGGCCACGGTGATCGGGCGAAGGGTGCGCATGGTGCCTCGGCTAGGTCGGATGGATGCGTTCGGATCGCGCTCGCCTGCGCTCAGGCGCCGGCGACCGTGCGCAAACCTAACCGGCGAATGTGTCGATTGGGTGTCAGCGGCCGCGTGCGGTGTGCTCCGGCACGGAGAAGGCGAGCAGCACGTTGCCGGGAGTCTGCGAGACGACTCCGTAGCCCGAGCCGACGAAAAGCATCCCTTGAGCGACCGTCGCGCCCGCCGCGCTGATCGAGCCGCCGTGCGCGGCCACGCCATTGACGGTGCGAAACGCGCGCGCCGTGTCGTACGACCAGAGTGGATGACCGTCCTCGCTCGAGACGCCCCAGATCCGTCCGTCCGACCCGGCGACGAACACGACGCCCGGGATTGCAGTCGCCGCGGCCGAATGCGTCACCTTGTTGAGCGCGGTGGCGTTGAGAGGCGTGTACCACAGGCGACGCCCGTTCGTCACAGCGAGCGCCACGACGCCCCCCGCGTTGAGGCCGAAGAAGACACGGTCGCCCTCGAGCGCGCCGCCCCACAGCGGTCCGCGGTTGCCGCGGCCGTTGCGCTGCCCGTCCGCCCCCGGGATCTCGCGCGCCGCGTCGACTCGCCACAGCGTCGCGCCGCCGCGGTCCGGATCGAGTGCGATGATGTCGCCGGGCTTGGTGCCGAAGACGAGCAGGCGATGTCCGCTCGCGAGCTCATCGAGCATCGGCGACATCGGGATGTCCCAGTCCGGCCCGATGTGCTTCGGGCAGTTCTCGGTGAAGCCGGATCCCGCGCAGCCCACGATGAAGGAGTCGTTCCGATAGATCTGGTGCGACCAGAGCAGCCGTCCGCTCGCCATGTCGAGCGCGAGCACGGCATCCGAGGTCGACGGGGCTGGATAGGTAGAGGCATCGCCGGTGCCGAAATAGATCGCATGGCGGCGCGGGTCGACGGTCGGCGTGTTCCACACCGGAACGCCGGCCGGCGCCCACAGCTGAATGCCGTGGGAGTTCTTATGCGTCGGGTGCGGACGCTCGGCGATCGTGTAGGTCTTCCAGATCACCCGTCCGGTGCTTGCATCGAGTGCGCTCACGCTGCCGACCGCCGTGCAGCAGGGGTAGTCCAGAACGCGCGCCGAGAACCCCTCCCACGCCGAGATCGGAACGTAGAGTCGCCCGTGGTAGAGGGCCGGGGCGGCGGTGACGCGGGTCGCGAAATTCTCCTCGACACGCGTCGTCCAGATCTGCTTGCCGCTCCAGGCATCGATCGCGTAGGCGTTTGCCTTCAGGTCGCCGAAGAAGACCGCGAACCGCCGCCGGCCGTGCACGCGGACCGCACCCAGAGTCATTGCGTTGCGCACGCCGGCGCGGCTGCGGAACGACCAGAAGACGCAGCCCGATGCCGCATCGAGCGAATAGACGTACCCGATGTCGGTGCCGACGAACACACGTCCCGCCACCACGGTCGGCTGCCCGTATGCCGAGGTGCCTCCGGGATAGCCAAACGCCCATTTGAGCCTGAGCCGCGCCACGGAGTCGGCGTCGAGTCCCGCCGCCGCGGACGACTGAAAGCGGCGGTTCGCGGCTCCATTACCCCATCCGTTCCAGCCGGGTCCGCCAAGCCCGCGCAGCGGCGGATTGCGCAGGCAGCGATTCGGCATCGCGCTCGCATCGCCCGACTGTGCCGACCCCAGGAGCTCACCGGCGAGCGATTCGGCCACCCGGCGCCGGTCGGTATCGGTGAGGGTATCCCCCACCGACTTCATGACGCCGGTCGTAAGCGCGGCGTAGATTCGCTCGGGCGTCATGGCCCGCAGCGCCGCCGGCGAGGGCGCGCGCTGAAACGCGGGGTTGCCATGGCAGGCGACGCAGTGCTGCTGGAAGACCGCGAAGCCGAGCTCAGTGCCGCGCCGTTCGGGTGCGGCACTCGCGGCGCCCGCCGTTGCCGGCGCGGCGGCGGCCTGCGCGGTCGCGGCCAGTGCGGCCATCGCGAGAGCGAGCCTCTTCACGGACGCGGGTCGCGATGAGCTCATCGAGGCGCTCCTTTCCGCCGAAGTGCGGTTTCCGCTGTCCGCTGCGGCCGCGATCGGTGGCGTGACCGCGCATGATGCCATTAATGCGCTAGACTCAGCGGATGTGGCGATACGCGGCGGTGCTGTCGCTGATCGCGGCGGGTGCCTGCGAGGCCCGCTCTCCGCCCCCCGCGCGCCTCGTTCTCTACGACGGCCGCATCGTCACCCTCTCCGCCCGGCTCCCGCAGGCACAGGCGATCGCGGTGAGCGGCCGGCGCATCCTCGCCGTTGGCTCCGATGCGACGATCAAGCGGTTGATCACGGCGCGGACGACCACCATCGACCTGCACGGCATGACCGTCGTCCCGGGCTTCATCGACAGTCATGCCCATTTCCTGCAAACGGGCCAGGCGCTGAGCGAGCTCGATGTCGGCGCATCGAGCGCGCCCACCTGGGACGACATCGTCCGCAAGGTGGCCGTCGCGGCGCGGCATGCGCGGCCCGGGGAGTGGATCGTCGGCTCGGGGTGGCATCAGGAGCACTGGAGGCAGGCGCCGCAGCCGAATTTCGAGGGGTTGCCGACGGGCAGGCAGCTCGACGCCGTGTCACCCGATAACCCGGTGCTTCTCGAGCATGCGAGCGAGCACGCAATGTTCGTCAACGGACTTGCGCTCAAGCTTGCGGGGATCGGCGCCGACACCCCGAGCCCCCCGGGCGGGGAAATCGTGCGCGACGGCAGCGGGCGCGCCATCGGAATGCTGCGCGATGCAGCCATGAAGCCCGTTTTGGCGGCGCTCGATGCCTCCCGCGCCAAGGAAAGCCCTGCCGCGCGCAAGGCGCGACTGCTGCGCGAGATCGCGCTCGCAACGCACGATGCGCTCGAGCACGGCGTCACGACCTGGCAGGACATGGGTGAGCCGTTCGCTGTGATCGACCTGTACCGAGCGCTCGCGGCGCAGGGCGAGCTCGGGCTGCGACTCGATGCGTGGGTGGCCAAGGAGCCCCCGGAAGCGCTCCGGTCGCGCCTGAAGAGCTACTTTCTCGTCGACTACGGCAAGAACCATCGCCTCACCGTGCGGGGTGTCGGCGAGATTCTCTCGGACGGTGCGCTTGGGACGCACTCCGCGTGGTTCTTCGCGCCCTATCGCGATGTGCCCTCCTCGAGCGGCTACAACGTCACGCCGATGAAGACGATCGCCGCAATCGCCACGATCGCACTCGCCGATGGCTTCCAGCTCTCCGTGCACGCGATCGGCGATCGCGCCAACCACGAGGTGCTCGACCTCTATCAGAGGATGTTCGCCACCCGCCCTGCGCTCACCGACCTGCGGTGGCGAATCGATCACGCCCAGCATCTCATCGCCGCCGATATTCCGCGGTTCGGGGCACTGAAGGTGATCGCCTCGATGCAGACGGGGCATGCCTGCGACGATGCGCCATACGTCGTGCGGCGTCTCGGACCCGAGCGCGCCGCGTACGCCTACGCCTGGCACGCACTCATCACGAACCACGCGGTGATCGCGAACGGGACCGACTCGCCGGTGATTTCCCTCGACCCGATCCCGAGTCTCTACTGCGCCGTCACCCGCCGGGAGCGCTTCTCCCCGGCGGCTCCGGCGTTTGAGCCACAACAATCGATGACGCGCCTGGAGGCGCTCCGTTCCTACACTTACAACGGCGCCTACAGCATGTTCAAGGAGAAGGAGCTCGGCTCGCTCGAGCCCGGCAAGCTCGCCGACATGGTCGTGCTCGACCGCGATATCATGACCGAGCCCGCGGCCGACATTCTAGCGACGCGCGTCGCGTACACGATTCTCGACGGCCGGATCGTCTACCGTCGCGAGCGCTGAGCGCTCAGTCCGCAGCGCGGGACATTCGATGCTTGCAGCGCTGGATACGCAATGAATCGACTGCATCGCACAGCAGGCGTCCCGAGCGCGCGTGCGGTACTGGCGGCCGTGCTTGCGCTCGCCGTGCTGCACTTTTCATTCGCCGCCGCGCCGTCTGCCTCGGCCGTGACGATGGAGGCGGTGGTCTATCACCAGTACGGCGCCGCAGACGTCCTGCATCTCGAGGCACTGCCGAAGCCGACGCCGGCGGACGATTCCGTGCTGGTCAGGGTGCACGCGGCCTCGGTGAACCCGTACGACTGGCACTTCATGCGAGGTACGCCGTACATCGTGCGCATGATGGTCGGCCTGCGCCGGCCCAAGTCTCCGCGGCTCGGCGTTGATTTCGCCGGAACGGTGGTGGGGGTAGGAAAGCATGTCGCGGCTTTCAAGCCGGGCGACGAGGTATTCGGCGGGCACGACGGCGCGTTCGCACAGTACGTGACAGTTCGCGAGCACGGCTCGATCGCGCTCATGCCGCAGCGAGCGACCTTCGAGCAGGCGGCCGCCGTACCGATTGCCGGCGTCACCGCGCTGCAGGCGCTGCGTGACGTGGGACACTTGAGAGCGGGTGAGCGGGTGCTGATCAACGGCGCCTCGGGCGGGGTCGGAACGTTCGCCGTGCAGATCGCCAAGGCATTCGGCGCCGAGGTGACCGCTGTCTGCAGTACGCGCAATGCAGCGCTCGTGCGCTCGATCGGGGCGGATCACGTCATCGACTATACGCGCGAGGATTTCACTCGCGAGCCCACCCGCTACGACCTCGTGCTCGATACCGTCGGCAATCACGGCGTCCTCGACTACCGGCGAGTGCTGAAGCCGCGTGGGATCGCAGTGATGATCGGCGGAGGGGGGGCCCGCGCCCGCGAGTGGATCGGACCGGTGTTCAACATGATCGAGCTCCCGGTCGTCTCCTGGTTCACGAGCCAGAAGTTCGTCACGTTCGAAGCATCCCTCGAGCAGCGCGACCTCGAGTATCTTGCGAATCTCATCCAGCTGGGAAAGCTGACGCCCGTCATCGATCGGCGCTATCCGCTCGCTGCGACCGCGGCCGCCATCACCTACCTCGAGAACGGGCACGCGCGCGGGAAGGTAGTCATCGATGTGCAGTGACGACGCCCCGCGATTTCGCGGCGCGGCTTTGGAGCCGAGCCCCGGGTGAGCCGGCGCGCTGCGACCGCTACGCGGCACCGCCTACCGCGGCAGCCGCGATGGCCGCCTCCAACCCATCCGCCGAACTGCGCAGCGCAGAGAGATCGGAGGCACTCCAGGCCTTCACGATGCGCCCGGCAAGCAGCAGGACGGCGCGATCGGCGTAGCGCTCGACCACATCGAGCGCGTGCGTCGCGAGCAGCACGCTCGCACGCCGCGCTGCGACGAGCGTGCGCAGATGCTGCTTGAGCGCACGCGAGCTCGCCGGATCGAGCCCGTTGAACGCCTCATCGAGCACGATCAGCCGTGGCGCGCCCACCAGGGCGAGCAGCACGGCAAGCTTCTGACGGGTGCCGAGCGAGTAGGTATCGACGAAGCGATCGAGGTACGTCGCAAAGGAGAGCGTGTCGATCATCGCGAGCACGTCGGCATCGATCGCGCGTACGCCCTTCGCCGCCGCGTGCACTTCCAGGCACTGGCGGCCGGTGAGCAGGCCTGGCAGCCGCTCCGGTGCACACCCGAAGCCGAGCAAGCGCTTCGCCGCGCGCCCCGCGCGCGCGAGCGGGTGACCGCAGAGCTCAACCTCGCCCGCGAGCGGATGCAGCATGCCTGCGATGCAGTAGAGCAGCGTTGATTTTCCGCTTCCGTTCGGCCCGAGGAGCGCGACCCATTCGCCGCGCTGCACCTCGAGACTCACGTCACTCAGGACCGGGACCGTGCCGTAACCGGCCGTCAGCTTCTCGACGCGCAGCACGGGCGCGTCGGTCGCGAGCGGCGTGCGGTCGCCGGTCAGGTCATCCATCGATGTAGCGGCGAGCGCGCGACCGCAATGGTTCGCAGCGCGAAGCAGCACACCCCGGCGCTCACGAGGCAGACCGCGGCGAGCCAAGTGAGTGCGTAAGGGAGTGCCAGATGCACGCCACGCGCGCCTGCAGTCGCCTCGGCGAGCGCCACGAGAACCGCGCAGCCGGCGATCTCCCCGACCACGGCCCGGTGGCACACCGCAGCCGCAAACCGCATCGCGCCCACCGGGGTCGGCGCAAGCCACCACGATGCGGCGAGCGCCACGCGCACGACGGCGAGGAAGAGATTGACCAGATGCAGCGTCACGAGCCACACGGCCGCCGCAGCCAAGGCAACGGCGCCGGGAACATCGAGGGGCAATCCAAGGAGCAGCAGCACGAGGCTGCGCGCCTGGTTCTTCGGACGCTGCGAGTATTTCGCCTGCGCGACGGGCCAGTACCCGAGTGGGGTGAGCTTTGCGCGGGTCGCCCAACTCGCGCGCACGCCACGCACGAACGCATATCTCGACGGCGCCGGCACGTGCTTGACCTCGCGGCCCGATCGGCTCGGGCGCGCCGCGCGCCGCTCTCCGATCGCCGCTCCGATCGCCACCGTCGCGATCGCCGCGACCAATCCGGCCGCGGAGGCCATGATCAGCGTTGCAAATGCCTGCAAGCGGTCGCTTGCGAACAGCGCGGCGATCGTTGCTGCGACGGCGACGCCAACCCAGAGCGCTCCCGGCAGCGCTGCCGCGCGGGCGGTGAGCGGGAGATCGCTCGGCAGGGCCGCAAGCCAGTCGCGATGCCGATTGCTCGCGAGGCGGCGCCGGATCCGCGCAATCATCGCCGCGAACGCGACGAGCGTGCCGCCGAGCACCAGTAGCGGCACCTTTGCAGCCGCGTCGAGCGAGCGTTCCAGCCCGCTTGCACCCGCGGCCACGCCCATTGCGATCGGCAGGAGCGCGAGCGCCGCTCCCGCGAGCGGCCATCGGTGGAGCAGGTTGGCCCATGCGAGCCCGGTGACCCGCAAGCGTGGTCTCAGATCGAGCCAACTCCGGGAGCGCTCGCGCATCGGCGCGCTCAGTCACGCGCGGCCGCGCGACCTCGCCCCGCGTGGCGGCTCGAGTACCTCATCATCACGGCTTGGCGCGCAGATTCGGATTGATGTGCAGCGCCTCGGGACTCTTCTCTACGTTGTCCCAATGCTCGGCGATCTTGCCGTGCTCGATCCGGAAGAGGTCGAAGTGTGTCGTCGCGTACTTCCGCCCTGGCGACTGCGGGTCGGGAAGGTAGCTCACCGTCGCGAGCAGCACGAGGTTGCGCTCGGCCATGATAGTGACGACCTGAAAGGTGATTTGCGGTGCGATCGGCTGCACCGGGCGCGTCGCCTTCATGTACGCGACCATCGCATCGCGGCCGCTCGCCACGTTCGGATTGTGCTGGATGTAGCTCTTGGTGAAATAGCGTGGAGCAAGCTCGGTGTGGCCGGCCTGGACGATCGCGCGCCACATGTCGAAGACGAGCTTCTTGTTGGCGGCGAGCTTCGGATCCTTGCTCTCGAGGAGCGCCGCCTGATCGCTCACCCCCGTCGGCGGCACCTGGCCGGCGGCCACTCCCGCAAACGCCATCATGATTCCGCAGCAGATCTTGTGCGCCTTGTTCTTTGCCACAGTCCTTACTCCAGATCGTGTGAAATCGGCCGCACGAGGCTAGAGTCGGCGTGCGCTGGTGTCCAGCTTCCGCCGAGCGCGTGCCGGGGAATGGCGGTAAGTGCCGTCGCTCTAATCCCCGTATCCGCACCGCCTGCGGGGTATGATATCGGCGAAAGCACGGGCCAAACGTTGATGCGGAGAAACCCCATGCCCGGCGTATTCGCCAAGCTCAATCTCGGGCCGGCTGTCGAGGTCGTCGTGCTCGAAGCGCCGGCGTCCTTCGGCAAGGAGCTCGCCGCGCTTGGCAAGGTCAAGGTGGCGCGTGCCGCGAAGGGCGTGAAGCAGGTGGCGTTCGCGCTCATCTTCGTGACCGCGAAGAATCAGATCGGGCCGCTCTGGAAATCCGTGCTGCCGAAAGCGGTTGGCGATGCGGTCATCTGGTTCGCCTATCCCAAGGGAACCTCCAAGCGCTACGCGTCCGACCTCAACCGCGACCACGGCTGGGACGCCATTCGGGAGAGCGGATGGGACACGGTGCGGCAGATCGCGATCGATGAAGACTGGTCGGCGCTGCGATTCCGTCGCACCGAATTCATCAGCCGGCGTCCCGCGCCGGCGAAGACTTAGGGAGATCCCGCCCGCTCCATGACGAGCGCCGCCATCGCGCGCGATCGATCGGTGGCCTGAGCCTCGAGTCCGGCGGCGACCCCCAGGCGATCAGCCCGGTTCCGGTTCTGGCTCACTTTCCACTTGCCCTGGAGTTTCGCGATCGGCATCTCGAGTCCCACGATCTGGCCGATCATGTGCTCGAGATAAGCCTGCGGCGCATCGGATACTCGCCACGGCAGCGCCTGATGTGCCTCCTGCACGCGAGTGAGCTGCGTGACGTGCTCGAGAAGCCAGGCGCGATCTTCGATCGCGCGCGGCGCGCCGTACGCGTGGGCGACCGCGTAGTTCCACGTCGGCACGGCTTTGCCGTCGGCATGCTTGCTCGGGTACCACGACGGGGTGATGTAGGACTGCGGTCCCTGAAAGATGGCGAGCGCCCCTGCCGTGCCGCCGAGCTCGCGCCACACGGGATTGGACCGCGCCACGTGCGCGCGCAGCGTTCCGAGCTCACCGCCGCCGGGATCGATGAGGAAGGGCATGTGGTTCGCGCAGAGTTCGCCATCCTGGATCACGACGAACGTGCCGAGCGGATGGGACCTGATGAGGTCGTGCAGCACATCGAGTCGGGGCTCGGCGAAGGGCTGGGGAGAGTACACGGCGGCAGTCCCGGTGATCGGTCGTGAAATGCCATGATACAGAGGCGGCCTCGTGCGGGCATCGTTCGGCGCGACGGCGTAAGATTCGACGCAGGCGGTCGATTGCTATTCGATGACACGGACCAGGTTGTCAGCCGTGAGACGCAGTATCGGCCTGCGGCGCAGCGCCGCTGGAGCGCTCTGCGCGTTGCTCCTCCTCTCCGCAACCTCCTGGGCGGCGTCCACGGACGACGCGAAGCACCTCACCGCGATACTCATCCTCGCCCACGACGATGTCGCCGATCCCGACTTCGCGCAATCGGTCGTGCTCGTGATGAACAACCTCGCTCCCGCGCCCGTCGGCATCATCGTCAACAGACCGACCCGCATCGGAGTCTCACAGCTGTTCCCCGATCTCAAGCGCCTTGCAGCGCTGCCCGACAAGGTGTACTTCGGCGGGCCGGTCGAGATCGACACCGTGTGGTTCCTGTTCCGCGCGGCGAAGCCGCCGGAGCATGCGATCCGGGCCTTCGACGACATCTACGTGAGCGCCGATCGGGAGCTGCTGCTCAAACTCCTTGGCCGCGACAAGCCCATGGAGGGGCTCAGGATTTTCGCCGGCCACGCAGGTTGGGCGCCGGGCCAGCTCGAGGGCGAGATCAACAGCGGGGATTGGACGCTCAGGCGCGCCGACTCGGATGCGATATTCAACGGCAAGTCCGACCACCCGTGGCCCGGGCAGCGCTCGCAGAAGGACACCACGTAGCGCATCCCGCGGGCAACGCCAGCAACTCCGCGCGCGTGCCGCCCTAATCGATCACCGCGGCGAGGACCCTGTCCCCGAGCCGCTGCGTGCGCGGCAGATGATCAGCGTCCTCGAGCGAGCCGACCGTGACGAGAGAGAAGCACACCTCGTGCACCGGATCGACCCAGAAGCACGACGTACCTGATCCCCGGCCGCCGTAGGTGCGCGTGCTCGCGAGATTCGGCAAGGGTGCGGGCGTGAGCTTCTCGCCACGGACGAAGAACCCGAGCCCGTGATACGCGGGCGAGGGCAGCCAGTTGCGCAAGGGAAGCGCGTAGTCCATGAGCGAGTTCGGCGTCTCGCCAGTGTGGTTGCGCGTTGCGAGCTCGATGGAGAGCGGCGCGAGCAGCCGATAGCCCCCGCCATCCGCACCGCCGCGCAGGAGTTGACCGTTGTGATGCGGGTCGCGATCCGCGCATTCCGAGCGGCTATTTACACCTACATGTGTAGACTTTGGCAATGGAAAGGAAACGTCACCCCTCCGATCGCACGCTCGCCGTCCTCGAGGCGTTCGCCACGCGTCAGCGAGCGTGGCAATACGGCTACGAGCTCTCACAGGATACGGGGCTCAAGTCGGGGACTCTCTATCCGATTCTGATGCGTCTCGCGGATCGTGGATTCCTCGAGTCCAGATGGCAACCCGCTCGCGAGCGCGGTCGACCGCCGCGCCACATGTATCGTCTGACGGCGGAAGGCGCGTCCCTTGCGCGGGCGGAGCTGCAACGCGCGGCCGCCGCAGGCAACGGGGCTGCGGCCGGGAGCTTCGCGTGAGCGCGCAGCGCTCCACCGCACATCGCTTGGCATGCGCCGTCGCGAGGCACGCGATGACGGTGTCGCCTCCCGAGCGGGCGGACTGGACGCGCGCCATGCTCCATGAGATCGACCATCTGCCGACTGGCATTTCCGCCGCGCGCTGGGCGTGCGGTTGCCTGTACGTGAGCTACACCGAGAGGATGCGTCGCATGTCTCGAATCTCTACACGGGTCTCGCGCTGGATCGTGAGTCTCGAGTTGCTCATGTGTTTCGTGCCGCTCACGGTGCTGTTGGGCGCGGTGCTCTACGGTGTCGTCCAGGGGAGCATGCCCCGACCGCAGGGGTTGGTTTACGCATCGTGTGCCCTGACCGGCCCATTCGGGCTCATCGTCGGGTTCCGGATCCTGCTCGTGAGAGATCGCGCCGCGAGCCGCATGTCGATTGCGGTGCTCGCGATTCTGGCGGGATGGACTCTGTTCACCTGTACAGGCGCGGTGCTCAGAAACGACGGTCTCGCGCGTCTGTCGGAATGGTGGCGAGACTTCATCCTCATCGCACTGCTCCCCACCCTCGCGGTGCTCCACCTCGCGCGGATTCGGGCGAGAATCGGTGCAGCGATCGTCCCACTGGACATGTAGCCTGTCAGCGGCCATGCTTGGGGCAGCGTGATCTCGGATGCGGCTTGCCGCGCACGTGATCGCGCGCGATGCGACGTGACGCCGATCGGAGACAGTCCGCTGCGGCATCATGGAGCGATCAGGGCAAACCCGTCGAAAGGCGGGGACGCAAAGCTACCGGTCTAAGGGCGTCACAGTCTAGGACAGCGGGGTTGCCACTCCACTTCAATGTGTGAGCGTTGCTGGCTCGCCTGCCTTGGATTCTGCGCTCTTCCGGCCGTCGTTCGAATCTTGAGCTTCCGGGGGAGCCTATGACTTCGACATCCGCGGATTCCGCCGCTTCCGCGAGCGCGACAGCGCCTCGTTCGACGCAGGTCGGCAGCGGTGCCTTCATGCTCACGCTGTGCCGCTTGAACGGGCCGGTATCCATTCGGCCGCCGCAGTCGCCGCATCTGAAACCGTTCTCTTTCTTCACCAGTCGCGCGCGCCAGCACGACGGCAGCGAGCGGCTGTACCTCCACATGGGGTACTTCGAGACACTGGCCGATGCACAGAAATGGCTCGCGGCCGTGCGTGGCTCATATCCCGCCGCGATCGCAACGCGGGTGCCACCGGGGCTCTCGCAACCGCGAGCATCCGCAGCGCCCGCGCCCATCGCGGGGGAATCGCTGAGCGACACTCAGGTAATGCGGATCCTGGAGAGCCGCGGTGCCGCATCCGCTGCGAGCGCTGCCGATCAGGGTGATCGCGCCCGCATTCCCATGCTGCGACCCGAAGACACGACCACGCGGCACGCGTTGAAGGAGGCCGTCGCCCAGGGTGCGCCGGTCTCGTTTGTCGTACAGCTGCACTGGTCGCCGGAGCCGATCGACGCACGCTCGGTGCCCGCGCTCGCCGTATTCAAGACCCATACCCTCTACACGCGCGAAAGCCGCCGCCAGGGCCGTGCCTGCTATTTCCTGCGCCTCGGGTTCTTCTCGGACCCGCTCTCCGCGAAGGAAATCGCCGCCCAGGTACGCACCAAGTACGCCTCCGCAGCGGTCGTGCCGGTCACGGAACAGGAGCGCAAGGGCGCGAGCGAAGCTCGCATAGAGCCCGCCGAGATTCCGCATCGCGTGCGACAGTTGATCGACTCGGCGCTCAATTCCAGCCGCCGGTTGGGTTCCCTCAGAAGATCGGTTCCGACGGGCGACGGAGCTCGCGACCCGGCCCGCGGTAGCGACACGCTCGAGGAGACGCTCGAGCTGCTCGCGAGGCGCGAGTTCCCGAACGACACCGACTCGGTGAGCGATACCGGCGTGCGCCATCTGAAGATCGAAGTGCAGGAGTGAGCGCCTCATCGAGCATTCCGGTGAGCGCAGCGCGATCGTAGGTTGCGGCTCAAACAGCGACTGCTCGCAGAGCTGTCCCCGATCGAGGCGCTGTTGCCGATCAGCCTCCTCTCGGCGATGATCGGGGCCGAGAAAGCCTGCGTGACCCGAGCCTGTCTGGACCGTCCAGGGCGAGCCCCGCGCGCTCCACGGGGCGGTACTGCCTGTGACTGCCACGGGTGAGGAGTCCGCGTCCGCCGCGACAGCCGAAGCACGTTCGCCCCGGGGAGAGAGGCAGATGACTTCGCGAGAGAGCGCCCACCGGCATCAGACCGTACCTTCGGACCCGGCGCTGCGCGTCAAGGCGCTCGAGTCCCTGCTGGTGGAGAAGGGATTGGTCGATCCGGCAGCGCTCGATGCGCTCATCGACACCTACGAGCACAGAATCGGACCGCGTAACGGCGCACGTGTGGTGGCGCGCGCATGGTGCGATCCGCAATTCAGGCAGCGGCTGCTGAGCGATGCAACGGCCGCCATCGCCGAGATGGGCTTCGGAGGGCTGCAGGGCGAGCACATGGTAGTCGTCGAGAATTCCGCCACAGTCCACAACCTGGTCGTTTGTACTCTCTGCTCCTGCTATCCATGGCCGGTTCTCGGGCTCCCACCGATTTGGTACAAGTCCGCGGCGTACCGGTCACGCGCCGTCATCGACCCGCGCGGCGTGCTGCGCGAGTTCGGGCTCGCGCTGCCTGAGGAAGTGGAGATTCGCGTGTGGGACAGCACCGCGGAGCTGCGCTATGTGGTGCTGCCCGAGAGACCTCGGGGTACGGATGGAATGAGCGAGGAGGCGCTGGCCGCGCTCGTGACACGGGATGCGATGGTGGGCACGGCGAAGGTCGCGGCGGGGGAAGCGCCAGGCCCATCATGAACGGCGTGCACGACCTGGGCGGTATGCACGGCATGGGCCCGATAGAGATCGAGAGGAGCGAGCCCGTGTTTCATGAGCGCTGGGAGGGGCGCATCTTTGCGCTCAACAGAGCCGTGGGAGCGTGGGCGAGATGGAATCTGGATGCCTCGCGGCACTCGCGCGAGCTCATTCCGCCGGCCGAGTACTTACGGATGAGCTATTACGAGCGCTTCTTGGCGGGACTCATCGAGCTGATCGTGCAGCACGGGCTCGCGAGCCGTGCGGAGATCGAGAGCGGTTTGCCGGCGCCCGGTTCGCTCAAGCCGGTCCCGGCACTGATGGCGAACGGAGTGGCGACGTTTGTCGCCGCCGGCGCGCCCGCGAGCCGCGACCTGCCGGTGAGGCCACGTTTCAGGGCGGGCGAGCGCGTGCGGGCGCGCAACATCCACCCGGCGACGCACACGCGGTTGCCCCGATATGCGCGCGGAAGAATCGGAGCGATCGAGCGCGACCACGGTGTATTCGTTTTTCCCGACACCAACGCGCACCTCCGCGGCGAGAAGGCTCAGCACGTCTACTCGGTGTGCTTCGCGGCGCGCGAGCTGTGGGGATCACGGGCGCCGGAGAAGGACCGCGTGTACGTGGATCTGTGGGATGACCATCTTGAGCCTGCCTAGTCTCGCGCAAGAGTCCGAGTCCCGCGCGCGGGTGGCGGTGGATCCCCGCGCCGGGCAGGGCTCGGCGTTCGCGGAACCGTGGCAGGCGCAAGCCTTCGCTCTCGCCATCAAGCTCGCGGCGCTCGGGCACTTCACGTGGAACGAATGGGCGGCAGCGCTCGGCGAGGCGCTGAGAGCGGCTCGCGACGGCGGCGAGCCGGACGACGGCTCGCGCTACTACCACCTGTGGCTCACGACGCTCGAGCGTCTGGTGGTCGAGAAGGGCTTGGCCGACCCGAAGGAGCTCTGCGCACGCAAAGCGGCCTGGGTGACTGCGTACCGGCTTACGCCGCACGGATGCGCAGTCCAGCTGAACGCTGCATGCGGCGCCGATAGCTAGACTGACGAGCGCTGGATCATAGGCAGCGCCGAGACTCGGTCTCGTGCAGGGCAGGGGGTCGGATGCTGAGCCCGCGCAACGGCGCCTTGACGCGCCACGGCATTTTCGTCGCACACTCGTTTGCCACGTTCGTCGCGGTGTTCGCTTCAGGCGTTTTCGCGAGCGTAGAGCTGCCCCGCTTGGGAGGCCACCCGCTCTGGATGCTCCCGAGCGGCATCGCCGTCGCGGCGATCATGCGCACGAGCGGGCGGCAGTGGTTTGCAGTGCTGGTGGCGGAGGTCGCGATCGAGCTCGCGCGCGGCACGGCATGGCTGCCGGCGCTGGTCGTCGGTTGCGGAATACCGCTCGGCACCCTGCTCATGATCGTGCTGTTGCAGCGCTGGCGATTCGCCCGATCGTTCTCGAATCTGCGCGACATCCCCGTGTTCCTTCTCGCCAGTCTGATCGGCATGGCGGTACCGGCCGTCCTCGGCGCAGGCATGTTCGCGATCTACTACCCGATCGATCCCGTAGATCGCCTCGTATGGACCTGGAGCGACCCGTTACGGTGGTGGCTCAACAATGTCACCGGCACGTTGCTGCTTGCGCCGGTCATCATCGCCGTGGAGCGCGGGAGTGCCCGCGCGCTCATCAAGGATGCGCGCCGTTTCGGCCCTTACGGCGTGGCTATTGCGCTGGTATGCGCCTTCATCCTGGGCGCGCCCCAGGCAATCGCGGAGAATGGACTCGCCCAGGCGCCCGTCATCGTGCTGTCTACTGCGCTCGCGATGGCGGTATCGTTACAGTTCGGCTTTCTGCCGGCGGCTGCGGTTGCCGCCCTCCTCGCGGTTCTCGAGGCGATCTGCTACTCGCTCGGTTTCGGAATCTATCGCGGAAACGACGCCTTCGCGAATCTCATTTCGCTGTGGTCCTACATCTGGGCCATGATCAGCGCCACGCTCGTGACGACCGTGCTTCTGGCCGAGCGGCGCCGCAGCGATCTGCGGTACGCGCAGCTGTTCAACCGCTCGCCCCAGCCGTTGCTCGTGGTCGATGTGGAGTCCGGACGCTTCGTCGAGATGAATGCGGCGGCGGAGCAGCAGTACGGCTGGACGGCGGGCGAATGGCATGCCCACGGAATCGGCGAGCTCGCCGTCGCACCCGGCGAGAGGGTACTGCCGACGGTCACCTCCGCAACGAACAACGCATATCTGCGAGCATGGCACCGCGGCCGCGACGGTCGAATCTTCCCGGTCGACGTTTGGGCACACGAGACCACGCTCGACGGACCGCGAACGGTCCTCGTGTTCGCGAACGACGTGACCGACCGGGCGCGCGCGGAGGATCAGCTGCGGGCGAGCGAGGAGAAGTTCGTGGCGCTTTTCCGCCGCTCGGCGCTTCCCGCGGCGCTCATACGCGTACCGCAATACACCTATGTCGACGTGAACGATGCGTGGGTGCGAATGTTCGGGGTGCCACACGATGCGGCGCTCGGGAAAACCTCCGTCGAGCTCGGGATCAGCCGGGATCTGGAGGTCCGGGCGGAGCTGTGCGACGAGCTCACGCGGCTCGGCGAGGTGCTGAATCGCGAGCGGACTCTCTATAACCGTTCGGGTGATGCGATCGTCGTGCTCGCGAACTTGAGCCACATCCTGCTGGCCGGCGACACCTACGCGCTGTCGACGCTCGTCGACCTGACCGAGCGCAAGCGCCTGGAGCGCAGCGTCGCCGCCGAAGCGACCAGGGTCCATGAATTTCTTCGTAACGCCTCGGATGGTGTCGTCATTCTCGACAGTCACGGTCGGCTCGTAGAATGCAGCGAATCATTCGCCGCCAGCGTCGGGCGCGAGCGCACCGCGTTGCTGGGCAGTTCCTGGCAGTCGTGGGATGCCGGGCAGACTTCGCTCACCCTCGGCGAAGCGCTGTCCGAGAATGCGTCCGGTCACGGTCAGGCGTTCGAGTCCGCCCTGCTGAGGCGCGACGGGTCGACGTTCCCGGTTGAAGTGCGCTGCAATGCATTCCGCGTGAACGATGCGACGTTCATCTACGTTTCGGTGCGGGACTTATCCGAGCTTCGCAGGCTCGAGAGCGCGATGCTCGAGGCTGCGGATCGGGAGCGCAACAAGCTCGGAATAGACCTGCACGATGGCCTGGGGCAGCAGCTGACCGGCATCTCGCTGCTCTTTGGCGCACTGGCGACCGAGGAGCGCCGGCGGGACGGACGCGCGCGCTCGGACCTCGAGCAAATCGACCAGCTGCTGCGACAGGCGATCGAAACCTGTCGGTTGATCGCTCATGGACTCGCTCCAGTGAGCGCCGCCGGTGGCAATCTCGTCACCGCACTCGAGGAGATGGTGCGTCTGCACCGCGGCAGTCGCGGACCGATCCTGCGGCTTTCAATCGACCGGCTCGCGCCGCTCAAACTCGGCGCCGCCGCGGCAGATGAGATGTACCGCATCGCGCAGGAAGCGGTGTCCAATGCGCAGCGTCATGCCCAGGCCTCGAGAATCGATCTTTCCCTGGCCGTCGATCCCACGGGCGTGACGCTCGAGGTTGCGGACGATGGCACCGGGATGCCCCCGACCCGCCCGCTGCAGGGCGGAATCGGGCTGCGGAGCATGACGTTTCGCGCACGCGCCATCGGCGCGACACTTGTCCTCGAGCGGCGTAAGCCGCGCGGCACGCGGGTGATCTGCCGCAAAGAGTTCGTGACGGACGAAGCGGACTACGCGCGCCCACGAGGGTAGGGGTGGCCGCCTCGCAGGCGCTACGCGGCGCGACGATAGCGGGCGGACTCTGGAGCGGGTGATGGGAATCGAACCCACGTTAGCAGCTTGGGAAGCTGCAGTTCTACCATTGAACTACACCCGCGAGCCCGAGATTTTATTCGGGCCGGCCGCAAGAAGGCAACCAAGGTCACGAGATGCAGGTGGCGCGGAAGCGCCCGCGTGCACGGGCGGGTCATCCGCTCACCGACAATGCGGGTCGTTGTCGATGCATGCGTGCCACGCGTGCGCGTGGTAGTACCGATGGTGGTTGCGGTCGTAGTAGCCCTCGCGCGGCGCAATTACACAGCCCGCGACGAGGACGATCATTCCAAGCAAACAGCTCCCAAGGGCGATGCGTCTTTTTCCCGACATGGTGTGTCCTCCGATTCGTAGTGCGAAGCAACAAGAGTGCCTCCGCCCCGTATGGGTGGATTCGCAAGGAACATGCCCAGTGCGACTGGCGAGACATACTGCCCCGCCCCCACAGCAGAGCGTAGGGACCGGCGGATGCGGCGGGTGCGCGCGCATCCGCTGCGTGCGGATATCACTCGGCGGTCGCCGGGTCGATCACGGAGGAGACCGCGGAGATCTTGTTGGCGGGGAAACCGCCGAGCTCGGCGTGGCGCCTGACCAGCGACTCGTCCGTCGCGTGATAGATGCAGTAGATCTTGTCTGCGGTGACGAAACTCTCGATCCACTGCACGCTCGGTCCCAGGCTGCTCAGCACTCCGCAGGATTTCTTCGAGATGGCCTTCAGATCGGCGGCGCTCAGTTTTCCCGCGCCCGGAATGTCGCGCTCGATGACGAATTTCGGCATGCCCGTCTCCTTCGATGTGCTGTGCTTCGCGATGGCTCCGCGGACGCAACGGCCGCTCCCGTTGCACCCGCGTGAACCGCAGTGTCCCGCAGGACGTCGCGCACGTCTTGAATTGCCTATGAAAGTATTCTAAAGCCGGTGCGATGATCCGTTGTCGAAGAATTTTTACATATTCTTTCAATGACTTGTCGGGTTCCCCGCGTCCGATTGCACTACGTTCGCGACGAGGGTCCAGCGGTCCGAGAGAACGTTTGCGTAGGCTCCGGCGGCGGTCGGCGGCGTCTTGATCCCGCGCTCGAGCGCGTATCGCGTCAGTGCCGGACGGTCAACCGCTGCGACAGCATTGGATATCGCGAACCGCACGCAGCTTTCGTAGAGCGATGGCGTGAAACGTGGCTACAACCGCGCTCGGCGCTCGGTTATATTCGTTTGGAACAGCGAGCGCGCCGGCACTCAAAAGCAATCATCACACCGGGAGCGCAGGCGTGGAGCCCATGCGCGTTGGGGAATTCGAGCTTGTTCCATCCGAGCGGAGCCTGCTGTCGGCGGGCAAGCCGGTCGAGCTCGGCGCGCGCGCATTCGATCTGCTGCTTGCACTGGTTGAGAACGCGGGGAAGCTCGTTTCAAAGACCGTACTGATCGAGCGGGTCTGGCCACGAGTCATCGTCGACGAGAACAACCTGCCTGCTCAGATCGCAAGTCTCAGGCGCGTGCTCGGCGCGGGTGCGATCCGCACGGTGCCGGGGTTCGGGTATCGCCTCGAGCTCTCGGTTACGCAAGCAGCGGCGGCAGATTCACTGCCGGTGAGCGCCGCGCAGACCGCGTCGCAGCGTGTGGCGCCGCGCCGCAACTGGCCGAGCCAGCTAGCCGCGCTGGTGGGACGCGAACAGGAATTGCACGAGGTCGAATCTGCTCTCGCACGCAGCCGGCTCGTCACGCTGGTGGGCGTCGCCGGGGTCGGCAAGACGCGCCTCGCGCAGGAGCTCCTCGCCAAAGCAGCCGCGACGTCGGAGGACTCGGTCGCGTGGGCAGCCCTTGCAGGAGTTCAGGACGCGCAGCACGTGCCCTCCGCGATCGCGCTTGCAATCGGAGTGTCGCTCCCGGAGGGAGTCGATGGTTTCGTAGCGCTTGCCCAGACCCTCGAGCACGTGCCGCTGCTCCTGATTCTCGATTGCGCGGAGCACTTGGGCGGGAGCCTTGCGAGTCGGCTCGCGACACTCCTTTCGCAGACGCACGAAGTGCGCGCGCTGGTTACGAGCCAGGTACCCCTCGGCATCGCCGGGGAGATCGTCTACAGGCTCGGCGTTCTACCGGTTCCCGAGCGGGGCGCCTCGGGCGAGGAAGCGACGCGGAGTGCGGCGGTGACGCTCTTCACGCAGCGTGCCGCGGCAGTCGACCGGCGCTTCGAGCTCACGCGCGCCAATTGCGCCCTCGTCGCCGAGGTGTGTCGGCGCCTCGATGGAATCCCGCTCGCCCTCGAGCTCGCCGCCGCCCGCGTTCCCGCACTTGGGCTTGCCGCGCTGCTCGCGCATCTCGACGATCGGTTCCGTCTGCTGCGGCTCGCATCCGTCGCCGAGCCGCGCCACGCGGCTCTTCAGGCCGCGTTCGACTGGAGCTACCGCCTGCTCAGCGAGCGCGAGCAGAGAGTGCTGCGCCTGCTGAGCGTGTTCGCCGGCAGCTTCTCGCTCGGCGCCGCCGCGCGCAGCGCAACGGATGCCGGCATGGACGAAGCGGAAGCAATCGATGTGATCGGATGCCTCGTCGATCGCTCCCTCTTGAGCGTGGGCGCGGTGGACTCGCCGCGCTACGCGTTGCTCGAGACCGTGCGTCACTTCGCTCAGGCAAAACTGCTCGCGCTCGACGAGCTCGACGCCGCACGGGCCCGCATGGCCGCGAGCGTGCTCGAGGTGCTCGATGTCGCGTATCGGGAGTACTGGTCGCTCGATGAGGCGGTGTGGCTGTACCGGTATGGCCCCGAGATCGAGAATCTGCGTGCCGCCCTCGACTGGGCGGTGGCGCACGACTCGGTGCTCGCGGTCGCGCTCTACGGCTCGGCCTGGCCGTTGTGGGTGGAGGCCGATCTGTGCGCGGAAGGTCGTGCGCGCTGCGAGCAGACGCTTGCGGGGCTCTCCGAGGCCGCACCGCGGGAGCGGGTCGGGCGTTTCTGGGAGGCCGTCGCCGTGTGCGACTCGACGCGCCGGTGCGATCGGGCGCGGTATGCCGCGGAGCTCGCCGCACGAATTCACGCCGAGTGCGGCGATGCGCGTGCACGGCATCATGCGCTGATGCTGCTCGCGCTCAACTGGCGCACGGACCCGAGCCTCGCGCGCGAGTCGTGCGCGACCGCACGCGCGCTCGAGAATCCAGCCTGGCCTGCGCGGCTGCTCGCGCAGGGTGCTCTCACCGAAGGTGCGCTGCTCACCGGCGACGGTCGCTATGAGGAGGCCCGGATGGCCTACGAGCGTGCCGTGCGCCTTGCGCTCACGACGAGTGAGCGGCAGGCCCTTGCCGCGACAGTCGGCATCGTCGAGCTGGATGTTGCGTGCGGCCGTACCGCTGCCGCATTGCAGCTCGCGCGACCCCTCGTCGCGAGTCTGCGTCACGTGGGCCGAAGGGAGACGCAGTTCGAGCTGCTCGTGCTCGCCTTCGCGGCGCTGCTCATTTCGGGAGAGCTGGAAGAGGCGCGCAGGCAGGGCGCCGAGCTCTACGAGCTTGCCCGCAGGCTCGATAGCGGCAAACTGTACCTGGCACTCGATGCCATGGCCCTGCTCTCCTGTCGCGAAGGCCGCATCATGGACGCGGCCCGCATCGCCGCGTGCGCGCAGGAGGCGCGCGCGGCGCACGGGGACGTGGGCCGCCGGCCGGCCGAGGAGCATATGCGTGGCGCGGTCAAAGCGATCCTCGACGAGCGCTTGGGCTCAAGCTGGGAGCGCGCCCGAGTCGAGCCGCTCGATGAGCTCGCCGCGTGCTCACTCGCGCTCGGCCTCCCGCAATGAGGGCGGCGCAAAGCGCTGGAGCGCCGCGTCGATCTCCCGCTCCTTGGCGCTTTTCAGCTGCGCGCATCTGATGATCTGCTCCTTCACCCGTGCGAGCTCGAGCTGCCCTCCGCCGAGCGCTTTCATCCGTGGCCGCACGAAGGCCTCGGCGCGCTCGGCGCCGGCCGGCGAGCAGTACCCCGCGAACAGCTCCGCAAGCTCCGGTCGCTCGAACCCCGGTACGCTCGCCACGAGCTCGCTGAAGTGCTGATCCGCATAGTGCACGGCCGCATCGCGCACGCCCGGCCGCCGTGAGAGAGCCATGAGCACGCCGATCGCATCGAGCTGCGGCACGCGCCCGGAGGCGGCGAGGTCGATGGCTTGCTGCGCGAGCGCCGGCGTATCCGCAGTGCCGATTGCGCTCGCGGCCTGGTCCGCGAGGAGCGGATCCGAGGAGCGGGTTGCCACCGCCGCGAGCCGGGACATGAACGGTGCGCCGAGATCCTGCACCGCGACCGCGAGCGCGGTGCCGCGAAAGGCCGGATCGAGCGCCCGATCATCGCCCGCGAGGTAAGACTGCGCGGCGGCCGCGAGGCGGGCGCGGACATCCGCGTTGCGTGCCTGCAGCGCAACGACCGGAAGGAGCGCCTGGCGCAGACTCTGCCGTGGCGCCGGCTCGCCATCATAGGCTCCGGTGCGTGGATCGAGCCCGAGATCCGCGAGCCGCGGCGCATAGATCGACTCCATGAGACTGCGGTACTCGGCACGCTGCTCGCCGGAAAGCATTGAATCGGCGAGCCCCCTGAGATGCCTCGCGAGCGCGACTGCGGCGAGGTAGTCGGCGTTTTCGCTCAGCGTGCGTGCGGCCTCGATCACGCGCGCGAACGAGCCCGTCCCCGAGGCAAAGTCGGCCCAGACGCTGTCGGCGACGGCGAGTGCCTCGCGTCCATCGAGAGTCGGCGCCGCGGCAAGCAGCGGAGCCCAGCCACGGCCGGCAAAGCGAAATCGATAGTATCCGGTACCCCCGGCATTGGGCATGAGCGGTGCGTCGCCGCGGAGTTCGGGTACGGCCGCCTGGAGCGTGGCGAGGAGCGTGCACTCGCGCGCACCACCGCGCGCCAGGCACACGGGAATGAGCCAGCTGCGCGGCGGCTCCCCGCTCACGCCGAGCGGGACGTAGCGGCTTTGCATGAGCCTCAGGGATCCCGGCCGTTGATCCACGGTCACGATCGGCACGCCGGTCTGATCGATGAATGTGCGCATCGCCGCCGCGATCTGCCGGTCGCCCGATGCCTGCGTGAGCGAATCGAAGAAATCCTGCGCGGTCGCGTTGCCGAAGCGGAAGCGCTCGAGGTGCAGCCTCAGGGCGCTCGCAAAGCGCTCCGGGCCGAGGTAGGTCTCGAACATCGAGAGCACCTGCGCGCCCTTCGAGTAGGTGATGTCGTCGAATGCGCTCGCGATGTCGCGGCTGTCGGTGATCGGCTGGCGGACCGCGCGTCCGCGACCGAGCGAATCCACCTGCATCGCGCCGAGCGCATCGGCGAGCTCACCGGCCGAGAAGTCGAGGTCGGGCCGCCACTGGCCCGCGATCTTGTCGCCGAGCCACTCCGCAAAGCTCTCGTTGAGCCACAGGTCGGTCCACCACGTTGGTGTGACGAGGTCCCCAACCCACTGGTGCGCCATCTCGTGCGCGCTCGTGTCGGCGAAGTCGCGCAACTGCGCGAGCGGCGCATTCGCATCGAGGAGAATCTCGGAATCATTGAACAGAATGAGTGCGGCGTTCTCCATGGCGCCCTCCTCGAGGGGAGAGGCGATGAAGTCGAGCTTCGCATACGGATAGGGGATGTCGAAGTAGCGCTCGAGCAGTGCGAGCAGCCGCGGCGCCTGTTCGGCCGCGAAGCGCATGCGCGGGAGCTCCCCCTTGGTCGCAATGACCCGAAAGGGCAGCGGCGCGTGGCGTACCGCGTTCGGCGGCACATTGGTCGCGAGCACGTCGAAGGGTCCGACGGCGATCGACACGAGGTATGTCGGTAGCGGCTTGGTCGGGGCGAAACGGTGCACGATCCAGCGGCCGGCGCGGCTCGATGCCACCTGCGCTGTGTTCGCGAACACCCTTGCGCCGCTTGGAGCGCGCACCGTGAGGGTGAACGGCGTCTTGAACCCCGGCTCGTCGAATCCCGGGAACATGCGCCGTGCATCGATCGGCTCGAATTGCGTCCAGGCGTACCAGTCCGCGCCGACCCTCGCGTGGAACAGGCCCTCGTCGCGCCGGCGAAATGGTGCCGTGTAATCGAAGATGAGCGTGAGCGGCCCGGCCGGAAGTGTGCGGGGGAAATCGAGCCGCGCAACTCCGGTCGGGTCGACCTGCGTGTAGAGTGCGCCGATCGACGTGCTGCCCATCGCGACGGTAGCGCTTGTCACGCGCAAGTCGCGTCCGTGCAGGTAGATCGCTCTCGCCGGCTGACGCAGCACGGCGTCGATCTCGGCATGCCCGCTGAAGTCAGTCGCCGCCGGATCGACGGTCAACTCGAGCCGGTACGCCGTGGGATGGATCGTGTCGGGAAGGCGCCCGAGTGGCACCGGGGAAGTCGCGGCCGTGGCGGCGGTCGCGACGATGACGGCGGTCGCAAGCGCCGCGAGCCGCGCAAGCGCAAGTACTCCTTTCGAGCCGCGCCGAGATTCTCTGCGCCGGCGAGTCACTCCACCGTGTATCCGCGCGCCTCGAGGCACGCGGCCATCGCCCGCTGGTAGCCGGATGGATTCGCGCCCGCACCTTGCTGGTCGCTCGGCTGCTCCGGATTGAAGCCGGTCTGGCTCACCGCCCATTGATTGCACTCGTAGCGGTCGGTCGATTGCTGCTGCGCGGACTGGCCGTTCTTCGGGTAGATGTAGAGGTTGTCTGTACCGCTCGGCGGCGCTCCGGGCGCGGCGGCCGGCGGTGGCGCATCCGGCGCCGCAGGCGGCGGGGCGTCCGCGGAGTCGTCGGCGGCTGCGCCATCGGCAATCGGTGGAGGATCGGTAACGACATAGCCGCTGTCACCGGCATTCCACTGGTAGTACACATTATTGCAGTAGTAGTAGGGGATTCCATTCCACCAGTACGTGGCGTATCCGACCGGGAGCGCGGCCAGGAACCACGGGATGCCCCAGCCGTAATAGGCGGCCGGCCAGTAATACCCGTTCCACCACCCGCCGGCCCAGGGGCGACCCCAGCCGCGGTAGCCACCGCCCGCGAAGCCGCCACGGCCCGCCCAGCTCGAGCGCGCCGCGAAGCCACGCGCGCCGCTGTAGGCGCCGTAGTGCACGCCGCCGAATGCGCCGCCGCCGTAGCGCGCACCACCGTAACGCGCACCGCCAAAGCGCCCGCCCGCGTACCCTCCGGCCGCGAAGCGCGGAGCCGTTGCATGCGCGATGCCGCGATACCCACCGCCACCGAAATGCGCCGCACCACCGAAGTGTGCCGCGCCTCCGAAGTGACCACCTCCACCCGAGTGGCCGCCCCCTCCCGAGTGGCCGGGCGCGGCCGCTGCCAAGCCGCAGGCTCCCACCGCGAGAGCCGCGGAGAGGAGACCAACCGTGGTTGCCAGTTTGCCTGCCTTGAGGCTCATTGCTTGCTCCGTCGCCGCGACGCTCCGAGGAGCGCCGGGTATAAAAACCTTGATCCGTTGGACCTCCATGTCCTGCCACCGTTCAAGTCCCAGGTTCGCTCAGCCTGCCTCGGCATTTACCATAATTCGCTAGCGGGGACTTGGCTGAGCACCTATGACTTCTACTCACCGGTAACGTATGGGCGCGGGCGCGGATGACATGCCTCTCATCGGTTACGAGGATGTCATGCAATGTCCCGGCCCGAACTCCACTTTGGCGTGGCTCTATGGGCGGCGCGCAGGCAGCGGTTGCCGCTGACCGGTGAGCCGAGCCCAGATGCGCTCGAACTGCGATTCGGTTGCGCCGCTCGCAATCATCGCGGCCTTGGCCGTGGGCTCCGACAGGCGCTCGCGAGCGTGCAGCAGCGCAAGCGCGCCGATCAGCCGGCCGAAAAAGAGCGATCGCCCGAGCGAGGTGGGCTCGCGAAGCCCGCTCGCCGGCACCTGATCCTCGAGCGCCGTGAGAATCCTGCCGGAGAGCTCCCAGCTCGCCGCCACGCGCCGCGCCGTAGCCGCCGCGTGGGCATCGAGCAGTGCGGCGAGGCCCGCGGCGGCCGGCTGCTCACGCCGCGCGGCGCACCGATCGAGCGCCACGCGGAAGACGATGATCGAGCCGAGCCCGAGCGTGAGACCGAGCAGCTGTGCGGCAAATGGATCGCTGTCCTCCACGATCGCGGCGTGTGCCTCCGCCGCGGCCGCGGCACGGTAGGTGTGCTCCCAGGTCGTCTCCGGAAAGCTCGGAAACTCATTCGGCGCGAGCCGGAAGACCGGCTGCAGCAGCGCGGTCGCAACGAGTGAGCGAATCCCGTCCGAGCCGAGCAGCGCCACCGCGCGATCGACGCTCTCCACCGGTTTCTCGCTCATGCGATAGAACGAGCTGTTCGCAAGCTTGAGGAGGCTCCCCGCGAGGGCCGGATCCCGAGCGATGATCGCCGCGAGCTCGCGGCGCGAGACGTCATCGTCGTGGATGGCGCGCATGAGCTGCGGCAGAAGGAGCGGACGGCGCGGAGCGTAGCGCGGCTCGGTCGCGACGCTTTCGAGCACGCTGCGCACGTCGCTCTCGAGCGCCGCAAGCCGCTCGGGAACAACCGGCGTAAGCGGACTCACGGCGAACGCGAGCTCGTGGAGGCGTTCGAAGACCTGCGCGGCGCTGAGCGCGCTTTCGGCGACGGGGCCCGAGGCACTCGCCGGCGGTAGCGCGTGTGCGGGCGCGGGAACGGCGACGACGGCGGCCACGGGTTCGGGTGCAAGCGGCGCCGCCTCCGGCGCGCGGTCGCGGGCGCGCTGCCAGAGCCGCAACGCGCCGACGGCGATCACCGCGATGACGAGCAAGCCGAGCACGATCGCCGGCATTTCCTCGAGTTCCCCCTTCCCGCGTGCGCCTCGTTGCGTGTTGGTCGAGCCGGGCGGATTCGATTCTGCCACAGCGCGCCTGACTGAGGCGTCTCCTCGGTCCCCTCGCGCGCGTTGTGCCGAGTCAGGGACGCCGCGTATCCGCCCACCCGCCGCCGAGCGCCTTGTAGAGCGCGACGAGATCCCGCATGAGCGCCTGAGCGCTCTGCTGCACTTGATCCTCGCTCTCGAGATAGGTCTGGTTCGCCTCGAGCACGTCGATGAACGTCACGGTCCCGGCGCGGTACTGCGCGCGCGCGATCTGGAGCGAAGAGCGAGCCGCCGCAACGGCGCGGCGCAGCGCGAGCAGTCGCCGCTGCTCGGCTTCGTAGCCCACGAGTGCATCCTCCACTTCCCCGAGCGCCGCGAGCACCGTCTGGCGATACGCGAGGTAAGCCTGGAGACGCTGCTCCTTGCTCGCGCGCACGTCCGCCTCGCGCTTGCCACCCTGGAAAACCGGCCAAGTCACGGTTGCGAGCGCAATCCCGGCGAGGCTTTGCGCGGAGAACAGGCCCCCCCCGGAACCGCCGGCCGTCGCGGCGAGCCCGAGCAGATCGAACCTCGGGTATTGCGCCGCGACGGCGACTCCGACGTTCGCCGTGGCCGCGGCGAGTCGGCGCTCCGCCGCGCGCACATCCGGACGTCGCCGTAACAGATCCGACGGCAGACCGATCGGAAGCGACGGAGGAGGCGCGGGGATCGTCGCGGGTGGCCCGAGCTCGCGTACGAGTGCGAGCGGGGGCTCTGCGAGCAGCACGGCTAGGGCGTGCATCCGCGTGCGCTCGTCGGCTTCGAGCGTGGGAATCTCGGCGCGTGTCGCCGCAAGCTGCGCGCGCTCCTGGTTCACGTCGAGCTCCGTCACCAGACCCGCGTGGAAGCGCGCCTGCGCGAGCGCGAGCAACTCGACGGCCCGCCGCACGGCGGTGCTGAGGATCGCAACGCGCGCTTGGGTCGCACGCAGCGCGAGATAGTCGTTCGCCACCTCGGCGGTGAGCGACACCTCGAGATCGCGCATCTGCCAGCGGGCGGACTCCGCGCCCGCGCGCGCCGCCTCGACACCGCGCCGCGTGCCGCCGAAGAGGTCTGCCTCCCAGGAGGCATCGAAGCCGAGCGAGTAAAGCGTCGCCGCGATGCCGGAGGATCCGCTTGGCGGCGCGACGCTCGCGAGGGGGTTCGAGTTCGAGTCGAGCCGCACGGCAGATCCGAGGGCGCTCACGCTCGGCCAAAGCGGTGCGCCTGCCGCGATCACCTCCGCGCGCGCCTGACGGATGCGCGATGCCGCGGCTGCGAGCTCGAGATTGGCGTGCAGGCACCGCTCGATGAGCCGCTCGAGCTCCGCGTCGTGGAACCCGAGCCACCAGCGCTCGAGGTCCGCTCGCGAGGCAGACGGTACGCTGAGCGGCGCCGAGTCGGACGATGCGGGCAGCTCGCCGTAGGTGTGAGGAAGGGCGATGGTTGGGCTGCGGTAAGCCGGCCCGACCTCACACGACGCGAGGAGCATGACTGCCGCGAGCCCCGCCGCGCGCCGCACGGCGACCGCGCTCCCCGGCTTCAGCGCCGCATGCGCCCCGCGCATCGGCTCAGCCCGCCCCGCGCGAGGGTCGCCAAGCGACGCCGGGACTTGACTTGATGAGGACCAACGTCGGCAGAACGGCCACGCCAACCAGCATCAGCACCCAGAAGCAGTCGAGAAACGACCGGACGGCCGCCTGATACTGCGCCGCGCGGTAGATCTCGGCGAGTGCGAGCGAGCTCGCCTGGCTCGCCGAGTGGCCGAGCCCGATGAACACATGCCCCAACCGCGCGAAGCCGTGAACGTAGTTCGGGTTCAAGCGGTTCAGCGTCTCGGCGAAGCGCGACTGGTAGAACTGCTCGCGGTGCGCGAGCAACGTCTGCACGAAGGAGATCCCGATGCTGCCGCCGAGGTTGCGCGTCACGTTCATCATGGCGGTGGCCTCGCCTGTCTTCGCGGACGGCAGGTCGACGTATGCGGCGTTCGTGAGCGGGATGAACATGAACGGGATGCCGATCACTTGATAGAGCCGCGCCCAGGCCACCTGGGCGAAGGAGATCTGCGCGTTGAGGTGGCTCATGTGCCACAGACCGAGGATGGTGGCGGCAAGTCCTGCCCCGATCAGGTAGCGCGGCTCGATTCGCGGTGAGAGCACGCCGACCGCGCCCATCGCGATGAGCGTGCCGACGCCCCCGGCGGTGAGGGCGAGGCCGGCCTGCATTGCGGTGTAGCCCATGACCTGCTGCAGCATCTGCGGCAGGAACTGCGTGGTGCCGAACATCACCACGCCCACGATCGCGATGACGAGCGTCGCGACGGCGAAGTTGCGGTGCCGGAACAGCCGCAGATCGAGCAGCGGCTCGCGTGCCGTGAGCTCGCGCAGGACGAACCCGGCGAGCGACAGCGCCGCAATCGCCGCACTCGCGCTGATCATCGGACTCGCGAACCAGTCGTCGCGTTGACCGCGGTCCATCGTGATCTCGAGGGACCCGAGTCCGAGCGCAATGAGCGCCGTGCCGGACAGGTCGAGTCTGATGCCGCGGCGCAGCCGCTCGCGCCGCTCGCGCCTCAAGAGCGCGGGCTCGCTGACGAGGGTCTGCACGAGCGCAAGCGAGAGCATGCCGACAGGCACGTTGATCAGGAACACCCAGCGCCAGCTGTACGTGTCGGTGATGTATCCGCCGAGAACCGGGCCGATCGTGGGAGCGAGGATCACGGTGAGTCCGAACACGGCGAGCGCCTGGCCGCGCCGCTGCGGGGGAAACGAGTCAACGAGCATCGTCTGCGTCATCGGCTGCAGGCCGCCGCCCGCCATCCCCTGAACCACGCGCGCGACGACCAGCACCGCGAGGCTCGGCGCGAGGCCGCAGGAAAGCGACGCGAGCGCGAACAGCGCCACGCTCATCATGTAGTAGCGCTTGCGGCCGAGCAGTTGGCCGAGCCAGCTGCTCAAGGGGATCACGATCGCGTTCGCGACCAGATAGCTCGTCAGGATCCAGGTCGACTCGTCGTAGCTCGCCGACATCGCCCCGGCGATGTGCTGGAGCGAGACATTCGCGATCGCGATGTCGAGCACCTCCATGAACGAGGCGATCGAGATCACCGTCGCGATGATCCAGGGATTACGGTCTCCGGCCGCCGAGCGCGCCGGGCTCCAGCTCTCCGCGGCCATCTCTAGCGCACGCTCACGGTCGGCTCCACCGACATGCCGGGCCCGAGGATGCAGTCCCCTGGCACCCGATCGAGCGCGATCTTCACCGGGACGCGCTGCACCACCTTCACGTAGTTTCCGGTGGCGTTCTCCGCTGGCAGCAGTGCAAATGCCTCGCCTGCGCCGCGCTGGACGGACTCGACGTGGCCGCGGATGCGGGCGGCGGGACAGGCATCGACATGCACTGCGACGGGCTCATCCCGCCGGATTTGAGCGAGGTCGGTCTCCTTGAAGTTCGCGGTCACGTAGAGCTCGAGCGGCACGATCGCCATCAGCTGCCCGCCTACGGAGACGTAGTCGCCCACGGCTACCGAGCGCTGGGTGACGTGCCCGGTCGCGGGGGCGGTGATGCGTGTGTAGCCGAGGTCGAGCGCGGCGATGTGCGCCGCGGATTCGGCGCTACGGAGCGTGGCGGCGCTCGCCGCGAGCGCGGCGTGCGCCGTCTCGATCTGCGTGGCCGCCGTGCGCGTTTGCTGGCGCGCCGCGTCTTCCTGCGCGCTCGCGCTGCGCTCGGCGGCGAGCGCCTGGTCGATCTGCAGCTGCGAGACCGCGCGCGGTGCGCTTGCCCTGAGGTCGAGGTAGCGCCGCAGATCGCTCTGCGCCTTCACGGCCTCTGCATGTGCGGAGACGAGGTTTGCAAGCGACAGGCGGTATCCCGCCGCGCTCGCATCGACCCGCGCCTTCGATTCATCGAGCGCCGCACGCGCCTCGGCAACTTGCGACTGCGCCTCCTCGAGTCGAGCGCGATAGTCCGCCGGATCGAGCTCGAGCAGCGCTTGACCGGTGTGCACGAGCTGGTTGTCCGTGACGTAGACCGCGATCACCTGCCGGGGCACGCGTGGGGCCGCATAGATGATGTGGGCGTCAATGAAGGCGTCGTCGGTGGAGACGTAGCGGCGAGCCCGTAGCCACAGGAGCAGCGCCGCTACGGCGAACACGACGAGCAGCAGCACGGTGCCGATGCGAAGAGCGGCGTGGCCCCACAGGCCCCGCGTCGCGACCGCGGGCGTCCCTGCGTGTCCCTCGTCGGTGCGCTGCAGCTGATCCTCGCTCACCCGGGCACGACCGGATCAGGCGCGCGTTGGCCCCTGAACGACGGCTCGCGGCGAAGCATCACGGTTCACGGAGCGGACGCACTCCGCGCCGCGCTCGCCGCGCCGCGGCGCCGAACCCGATAGAATGGTGCGACGGGAGGGGGAAGCTCGCCGCGACGGGGGGATCGATCATGCTTGGTATTCGCTTCGCTTCTCGGCGTTCATGCGCGCCCTGCCTGGGTGCGCTGCTGCTCAGCGTGGCTGGGCATAGCGCGTGCGCCGCAAGTACCGTGCCGCAGGTCCGCTGCGCGGCCCTCACGCGCCTCGCGCTCCCGCAGACGCGCATCGTCTCGGCTGAGATCGTGAGCGGCCCGCTCTTCCTGCCCCCGGGCGCTACGCAACCGCTCACGGATCTGCCGCCGTTCTGCCGCGTGAGCGGAATCGTCGCCCCGGCGGTCCGCTTCGAGGTGTGGCTGCCGCTCGAGGCGTGGAATGGCAAGTTCGAGGGAACCGGCAACGGCGGCTACGCAGGCGCGATCGTCTATCGCGAGCTCGCCGACGGCGTGCGGCGGCATTACGCGAGCGCGGACACCGACATGGGCCACCGGAGCACCGCGCCCGACCCGGGCAGCTGGGCGCTGCACCACCCCGAGCTGGTGGTCGATCAGGGCTACCGCGCGCAGCACGTGACCGCGCTCAAGGCGAAGGCGATCATCCACGCGTTCTACGGGGTGCACCCGCGTCGCTCGTACTTCGTCGGTTGCTCCTCGGGCGGCTGGCAGGGGCTCACCGAGGCGCAGCGCTACCCGCGCGAGTACGACGGAATCGTGGCAGGGGCCCCGGCGATGGAGGTGATACACCTGCACGCGGCGACGATTTGGACGGCGCTCGCGGCAATGGAGATCTCCCCTGCGAAGCTGCGACTGATCACCAAAGCGGTGCTCGCGCAGTGCGATGCGAACGATGGCGTGAAGGACGGCCTCCTCACCGACCCGCGCACTTGCGGCTTCGCCCCCTCCGAGCTTGCCTGCCATGCGGGTGAGAATGCCGACGCCTGCTTGACTCCGACCGAAGTCACGGCGCTCGGGAGGATCTATTCGGGACTGCACTCCTCGACCGGCAGGGAGATCTATCCCGGGTGGCCGCGCGGCGTCGAGTACGCGCTCGCCATGACGCGCCAGCCGTTCGTCGCAGCGCTCGCGGCGAGCACGTTCAAGGACATGGTGTTCGAGGACCCGAGCTGGGACTATCACCGCATCGACTACGATCGCGCGGTACACCTTGCCGACGCGAAGGTCGGCGCAATTCTCAACAACTCGAGCCCGGACCTGCGCGCGTTCCGGCGCGCGGGTGGCAAGCTCATCCTCTGGCACGGCTGGGCGGATCCCCTCATCTCACCCCTGCACACCATCGAGTACTACCAGAAGGTCGCGGCGTTCTTCGCGCGGCCCGCGCGGGAGAGCGAGAGCGCAGAGGTCGCGGGGATCGAGAATTTTGCGCGGCTCTTCCTCGCCCCAGGGGTCAATCACTGCGGCGGAGGCCCGGGTCCAGACCAGTTCGACGCACTCGGCGCGCTCGAGAGATGGGTTGAGCACGGCGTCGCGCCCGAGCGCATCGTCGCCGCGCACCTTACCCACGGCGTCATCGACCGCACCCGCCCACTCTGCGCGTATCCGCGCGTTGCGAAATACACCGGCCGCGGCAGCACCGATGAGGCCGCGAGCTTCGAGTGCCGCGCACCGTGAGACTTTGGCGGCGCAGCGGCGCGTGACATACCATCGATCCCCCCTCCTCCCATCTCGCGAGACAGCGCATGGCAACACCCCAGACGGCCCCTCCGGTCCTCACGGAGCTCAAGCTCACGCCCCCACTCAAAGAGACGATCAACACCGCGCTCGAGCGTGGTCGGATGCTGAGCGTCGCCTACGTGAGTCCCGACGGTCGGCCGGAGCTCTCGTTCCGCGGCAGCGTTCAGGCGTTTAGCGACACCCAGCTCGCGATCTGGGTGCGGAACCCCGAAGGCGGCATCCTTGCGGCGGTGGCGGGCGGACACGCGCACATCTCGCTGCTCTACGGCGAGCTGCGCCCCGACTTCAAGGCGTTCGTGAGCTTTCGCGGGCGCGGGCGAATCGACAACTCCCCGGATGCGCGTCGCAAGGTGTATGGAAATTCCCCCGAGCTCGAGCGCAACTTGGACAAGGAGCAGAAGGGGCTACCGCTCATCATCGATCTCGACAGCGTCGACGGCTTCTTCGGCGGCGCGGTCCTCAAGATGCGCCGCTGAGGCGGTGAGCGCGACGCGCGCGAGCGCGCAGGGCGCTCCCCGCGCGCCGCTTCTGCAGCCCGGCGACATCGTCGATGTGGTAGCGCCGGGATTCCGCTGCTCGGCGCAGGCACTGCGCGCCGGAACCGCGTATCTGCGCCGCCTGGGCCTCGTGCCGCGACTGCCGCAGAGGCTCTTCGGAGCCGATCTTCTCTGTGCAAACTCCGATCATGCGCGCTTTGCGCAGCTGCGTCGGGCGCTCACCGCGCCGGATTCGCGCGCGGTCTGGTGCGTACGGGGCGGCTACGGCGCGATCCGACTGGTCGGGGACCTGCTCGAGCTTGCCCCGCCCCGACGACCCAAGCTCTTCATCGGCTACAGCGATGCAACGACGCTCCACTACCTGCTCAATCATCACTGGCGGTGGCCGACGCTGCACGGACCGCTCCTTGATCGGCTGGGCTCCCGCGCAGCGCCCCTCGAGGAGCTCGAGGAGCTGCGCTCGGTCCTGCTGGGCGGAGCCCGGGAGGTCGTATTCCGCGGCCTCGTCCCGCTCAATGCGCCGGCGCGTCGGCGTGCGCGGCTCACGGCGCGCGTGTTCGGCGGCAACCTCACGGTTCTCGAGACGACGCTCGGAACGCCGCTCGCACGGCACCCCCGCCAGATCCTGTTCCTCGAGGACATCGGCGAGCGCGGCTACCGCGTGGACCGCATGCTGCAGCATCTCGCGCAGGCCGGCGCTCTCGGGCACGTGAAGGCCGTCGTGTTCGGCGCGTTCATCGGCGGTCGCGAGCCCCGCGGCGGCACGCTGGTGCCCGCGGTCCTCGAGCGCTTCGCGCGCGAGCAGCCCGTCCCGGTGCTCGCGGGAATGAAGGCCGGCCATGGCGAGCACCAGCGGCCCGTCTTCTTCAATACGCCCGCCGAGCTCTGCTGCGGGGCCTCGCCGTCGCTCACGATCGCGACCGCGTCGTTTCCGTAGGCCGCCGCCGTCATGACGTCCCAACTCCCGCCCGCCGAGCATCCGCGCTCCATCCGCTCGTTCGTGGTTCGCGGCGGACGGACTACCGACGCGCAGCGTCGCGCACTCGAGGAGCTGTGGCCGCGCTACGGGGTGGATCTCTCGAGCGCGCGGCTCGACCTCGATGTCCTCTTCGGGCGCCGCGCGCCGCGCACACTCGAGATCGGCTTCGGCAACGGCGAGAATCTGATCGCGCTCGCGGCGAGCCATCCCGAGCGCGACTATCTCGGCATCGAGGTGCATCCCCCCGGCGTCGGACGGCTGCTGCTCGCGACCGCCGCAGCCGCGCTCACTAACGTGCGCATCGTCTGCCATGACGCAGTGCAGGTTCTCGAGTCTCATATCGCGCCCGGCGCGATCGAGGAAGTACTGATCCTCTTTCCGGACCCCTGGCCCAAGAAGCGGCATCACAAGCGTCGGATCGTGCAGCCGCCGTTCGCGGCGTGCCTCGCCGAGCGACTCGCGCGGGGCGGTGTGGTGCGCCTCGCAACGGACTGGCAGCCCTACGCCGAGCACATGCTCGAAGTGCTGGGCGCGTGCGCGACGCTCGAGAACCTCTCGCCGGAGGGCGCCTTCGTGGCGCGCGCCGCCGAGCGCGCCACGACACGCTTCGAGCGCCGCGGGGAGCGGCTCGGACACGCGGTCTGGGAGCTCGCGTTCCGCCGCCGCTGAGCACGCGCATGAGCGGCATCGCGGCGAGCATCAGCCCGAGGATGACGACGCGCACCCGCGCGGCGCAGCGCCTGGAACGCGAACTTCTTGAAAGGCCGCGGCCCGAGGCGCAACATCGATCGCGCACGAGCTCGCGCGGGCGAGCATGGCAATGCCGGAAGTCTAGGAGGATCGCCATGGCAGCTCCTCAACCGAGCGTCGGCAGCTGGTACCGTCTGGGCGCCGGCGAGCTCTTCGAGGTGGTCGCGGTCGACGAGGACGACGCCACCATCGAAATCCAGTACTTCGACGGTACGGTCGAGGAAATGGACCTCGAGGACTGGGAGGCACGCTCGGAGGCCGAGGGGCTGCAGGCGAGCGAGCCGCCGGAGGACTGGAGCGGCTCGGTGGACGTGGAGCCCGACGAGGAGGGGCAGCGCTCGGACCCCTACGACGAGGAGAAGGACCTGCGCGCGAGCCCCCTCGACGGACTCGACATGTTCGAGGCCCGCTGACTCTAGGGGAGCGCTTCGGGCGCATTGCGCCGCGTCAGCCAGTAGAGCAGCAGCAGCCCCGGAATCGCAAGGCAGGCCGTGTACAGAAAGAACGGCGCATAGCCGATCGCATCCACCACGAACCCCGAGGTGCCCTCGAGAATCTTGCCCGAGAGCAAGAACACCGAGGAGAAAATCGCGTACTGCGTCGCCGTGTACCGCGGACTCGTCAGGCTCGACAGAAACGCGATGAGCGCGGTCCCGCGCATCGCCTGCGCGAGGTTGTCGAGGCTGTTGGCCGCGGCGAGACCGAGCAGCGTCGGTCCCTGCGTGCGCGCGAGCGCGGCGAAGCTCAGGTTCGAGAGCATGATCATCACGGCTCCGATGACGAGCGCCCGCACGATCCCGAGCCGCGCGACCACCGCGCCCGCGATCACGACGCCGACCAACGAGAAGGAGAGTCCGACGATCTTCACGACGACCGCGATCTGATCGAGGGTGTAGCCGTGGTCGATGTAGAACGGATAAACCATCGAGCCCATGGCGTATTCGGTCAGGCGGTAGCTCCCGATGAACGCGAGAACGATCAGCGCGCTCGAACCGCCCTCGCGCTTGAAGAAGTCGACCAGCGGACAGATCACCGCACCGATGAAGCTCGCGCCCACCTCGCGCAACGCTTGGGGCCAGTGGGCCTTGCGCTCGAGCCACTCGATCACGCGCTGCTCGCGCGCGAGCGTCTCGCGCGGCGCGCGCGGTTCGGGCTCGCGGCTGAGGAGCGTGGTCACGATCCCGACGCCCGCAAACGCGGCCATGATCGAGTAGCTCGCCTGCCAGCCCAAGCTTTGCGCGAGCCCGAGCGCTCCGGCGCTCGCCAGGATGAGCGCGGCGCGAAAGCCGAGCTGGTAGGCGGCGGCCATGACCCCCTGCAACTGCTCCGGCGCGGACTCGATCCGCCAGGCATCCATGGCAGTGTCCTGGGTCGCGGCGCAGAAGGTGAGGAAGAGTGCGCCGAGCGCGACGCGCAGCACTCCCTGCGCAGGATGGCTCGTCGAGAGATTGATGAGCGCGGCGACGATGCCGAGCTGTGCGACGAGCATCCAGCTGCGTCGCCGGCCGAGCAAGCGGTGCAGAAGCGGTAGCTTCCAGCGGTCGACGATCGGCGCCCAGATGAATTTGAGCGAGGAGATGAGGCTCGCCCAGGCGAGCATGCCGATCGTTGCGCGCTCGACGTGATCCTGGCGCAGCCACGCGGAGAGGGTTTGAAAGATGAGGTAGAACGGCAGGCCCGAGGAGAAGCCGAGGAAGAGCATCGAGAGGACGCGGGGTTGGCGGTACACGAGCACCGCCTGCAGCCAGCCGCGCGGCGTCTCGCTCGCCGGGTGACTCTCCGGGACCGTTTGTCTCATTTGACCAATGATAGCGGTCCGGCAGCGCGCCGATGATGAACGGCTGCGCGGATGGGCTCGAGGACCGTCCGCGACGCTCCGCGCGGACCGATGTGCGATTTTGCGGAGTGGCTCACATATTGCGCCTGTTCTCGAGTGCGGTCCGGGACCTGGCGAGTCTTGCTCTACCGGGTCGCTCGGTCAAAATAGGCCACTATGTCGAACCGCCTCCGAACGTCGATCCTGCCGGCGCGCGCGCTGCGCGCACGGCGCACGCCGGGCGCGCTCGGGGCGGTGGCGCTCGCGCTCGGGACGGCGCTCTGCTTCGCAATCCTCCCCTCCACCGCGGTCTCGGCGGCGGGTCAGCAGTGGGGCGGCGCGGGCAAGGATGGCGTCGTCTTTCGCTGGGTCGACGAGCACGGTGGTGTGCACTACGGAGACAGCATTCCGCCGCAGTACGCCAAGGATGGGGCCACCGTTCTCAACGACCACGGCATCGTCATCGGAGAGGTGGCTCCGCAGAAGACCGCGGCGGAGCTCGCCGCGGCAGCGCGCGACGAGGAGGAGCTGCAGAAGCAGCACCAGCGCGACAGTTTCCTGCTGACTACCTACAGCTCGGTGAAGGACATCGAGCAGCTGCGCGACGAGCGGCTGGGGCAGCTCGCCGGACAGCGCGTGGCGGCCGAGGCCTACATCTCGAACCTGCATGAGCGGTTGCTCGCGCTGCAGGCGCGCGCGATGCTGTTCAAGCCTTACGACAGCGAGCGCGGAGCGCGGCGGATGCCCGATGATCTGGTTGAGCAGCTCGTGCGCACGCTCAACGAGATGCGCGCGCAGCGCGGTGCGCTCGATGCGAAGAGCGAGCAGGAGTCGGAAATGCGCGCACAGTTCCAGGCGGACATCGATCGCTTCCGCGAGCTACGCGCTGCGGCGAGCAATCGTCAGCCGGACTGATGACCGCCGCGCGCCGCCCTGCCATCTAGCGCCGGCCCGAGTGGCCGAAGCCGCCGGCGCCGCGGACGCTTGCCTCGAAGTCTGCCACCACCTCGAGCTCCACCTGCACCACGGGGACCACGACGAGCTGTGCGATGCGCTCGCCCGGGTGCACCGTGAAGGGCTCGCGGCCACGGTTCCAGCACGACACCTTGAGCTCTCCCTGGTAATCCGAGTCGATGAGGCCGACGAGGTTGCCGAGCACGATGCCGTGCTTATGGCCGAGGCCCGAGCGCGGCAGGATCATCGCGGCCAGGGCGCGATCCTCGAGGTGAATCGCGAGCCCCGTCGGCAGGAGCTCGACGTCGCCGGGCGCCAGGGTGAGCGGACGCTCGAGGCAGGCGCGCAGATCGAGCCCTGCGGAGCCGGCGGTGGCGTAGCTCGGCAGCGGCAGCTCGCGGCCGATGCGCGCATCGAGTATCCGCACCTTCAGTGAGCGCACGGCGCGGATTCGCGCGATCTTCAGGCGCGCGCGCTGTCGCGGCCGCCGGTGGACTCCGCGCCGCGCCGCCCCTGTTCCGCGTAGAGCTCGGCGATGAGCGCAACGAGATCGCGCGCGAGGCTCGCCTTGGCTGCGCGCGGCAACTCGCGCCGGCCGCCGCGCCACAGCACGACGAGCTCGTTGTCCGCGCAGTCGAAGGCCTTGTCGTGGCCGACCTCGTTAGCTGCGATCACGTCGAGATTCTTCTTGAGCATCTTCGCGCGCGCATTCTGCTCGACGTTTTCCGTCTCGGCCGCAAAACCAACCACGAACGGCCGATCGGGACGCGCCGCAACCGCGGCGATCACATCGACGGTGCGCTCCATCTCGAGGGCGAGCTTCTCGCTCACCTTCTTGATCTTGTGCCCCGGCGGATGGGCGGGACGGTAGTCGGCGACCGCGGCCGTGGAGATGAAGATGTCGGTTCCTGCGACCTCTTTCATCACCGCATCGAGCATGTCGGCGGCGCTTTCCACCTCGATGCGTCGCACGCCTGGCGGGGTCGCGAGCGCAACCGGTCCGCTCACCACCACCACCTCCGCACCGGCCGCCCGCGCCGCCTCGGCAACCGCGAAGCCCATCTTGCCGGAGCTGCGGTTGCTCACGAAACGCACTGGATCGATGCGTTCACGCGTGGGCCCGGCGGTAATCAGCACCCGCAGTCCGTTGAGCGCGCCGCGGGGCGCCAAGAGCGCCTGCACCCGCTCCACGATCTCGAGCGGCTCGAGCATGCGGCCCGGGCCCACCTCGCCGCAGGCCTGATCGCCCTCGGCAGGTCCCAAGCGCCGGATGCCGCGCTGCTCGAGGAGCGCGACGTTCGCCGCGGTTGCCGGATTCGTCCACATCAAGTGGTTCATCGCGGGAGCCACGAGGATCGGCGCCTGCGTCGCGAGACAGAGCGTCGCGAGCAGATCATCGGCGCGCCCCGCCGCGAGTCGTGCGAGGGAATCCGCGCTCGCCGGCGCAATGAGCACGAGCTCGGCCCAGCGCGCGAGCTCGATGTGTCCCATGGCGGCCTCCGCCGCCGTGTCCCATAGCCCGGTGCGCACGGTGCGTCCGGAGAGCGCCTGGAACGTGAGCGGAGTCACGAACTCGCGCGCCCCGGCGGTCATCACGACCTGCACCTCGGCACCGCGCTCGCGCAAGCGTCTGACGAGGTCTGCCGCCTTGTAGGCGGCGATGCCCCCGGTAACTCCGAGCAGAATGCGCTTGCCTTGCATGAAATCGACGCCCTCGAGCCCCCCGGGGCATTATCCGGCCCGTATCCACGGCAGGCAAACCAGTTCCGGGGCGGACGGTGCGCGCCAGCCGGGCCGGGGGACCGGCCGCCTTGCGGAGGCCGGTCGGGGCTGGTATAAAGCCCGCCCCTCGTCGGCGAGCCTTGCAGGTCGGTCTGAAGTCATGTCCCGAGTGTGCGACGTCACGGGCAAGCGCCCCGCGGTCGGCAATCGCGTCTCCCACGCGAACAACAAGCGCCGCCGGCGCTTCCTGCCGAACCTTCACACGCAGCGCTTCTGGCTGGAATCGGAGAAGCGCTGGGTGACGCTGCGCGTCTCGACGAACGGGTTGCGCACCATCGAGAAGAAGGGCATCGATGCGGTGGTCGGGAAGCTGCGCAGCGAGGGCATGAAGATCTAGCCCCGCACGTTGGAGAAGGTACGCCATGCGCGAGAAGATCAAGCTCCTGTCGTCCGCCGGAACCGGCCACTTCTACGTGACGACCAAGAATCGCCGCCTGCACCCGGACAAGCTCGAAGTGAAGAAATTCGATCCGGTCGTGCGCAAGCACGTCGCGTACAAGGAAGCGAAGATCAAGTAATTTGCCGGAGCTGCCCGAGGTCGAGACCACCCGCCGCGGCCTCGAGCCGCACGTGGTCGGCCGCACGGTCGTCGCTCTCAAGGTCTACGAGCCGCGCCTGCGCTGGCGCGTCCCGCAGGAGCTCCCGGAAAATCTCGCCGGCCAGCGCATCGAGCGCACCGGCAGGCGCGCCAAGTACCTGCTGATCGAGCTCACCCGCGGAACCCTGCTCTGGCATCTCGGCATGTCGGGGAGCCTGCGGGTGCTCGCAGCCGACACGCCCCGGCGGCTTCACGATCATCTCGATCTGCTGCTCGATTCGGGGCAGGTGCTGCGGTTCAACGACCCGAGGCGCTTCGGCAGCATCCACTACACCACCGGCAGCCCGCGCGAGCACCCGCTGCTCGCCAATCTCGCCCCGGAGCCCTTCGACCGCCAATTCGGCGCGGTGTACCTGTGGCGGGCGAGCCGCGGGCGTCGCGTCGCGATCAAGCAGCTCCTGATGAACAGTCGCATCGTCGTCGGCGTCGGAAACATCTACGCGAGCGAGGCGCTGTTCCGCGCCCGCGTGCGCCCGCAGCGACGTGCCCGCACGCTCACGCGCGTGGAAGCGGCACGGCTTGCGCGCGCCGTGCGTCGCGTGCTCGAGCTCGCGATCCGCGTCGGCGGCACTACGCTGCGCGATTATGTCGGGGCGGATGGCAACCCGGGGTATTTCCGGCAGAAACTCTTCGTCTACGAGCGCGCAGGCGAGCCGTGCCGTCACTGCGGCACGCCGGTGCGGGCGATCGTCCAGGGCCAGCGCCGAAGCTACTACTGCCCACGCTGCCAGCGCTGACGGCGCGCTAGTCGCTTCCAACCGCAGCGCCCGCGGTGCGTCGTAGCTTCTTCAGCTCGGCCTCGACGATCGGGTGCACGAACTCGTGCACGTCGCCGCCGAGAACGGCGATCTCACGCACGAGCGACGAGGAGATGAACGTGAATTGCTCCTGCGGGGTGAGGAACACCGTCTCGAGCTCGCGCGCGAGATGGCGGTTCATGTTCGCGAGCTGGAACTCGAACTCGAAGTCCGACACGGCGCGCAGTCCGCGAATGATCACCGACAGCTGGTGCTTGCGCGCGAACTCGATCGTGAGCTCCGCGTAGCCCATGACCTCGACCTGCGGAATGTCTGCGAGCACGCGCTTTGCGAGCTCGACGCGCACCTCGAGCGGCAGGAGCGGCGCCTTGCCGGCATTGGCGGCGATCGCGACGACCACTCGGTCGAAGATGCCGGCGGCGCGGCGCACGAGGTCCGTGTGTCCGTTGGTGATGGGATCGAAGGTGCCCGGATAGACGGCGTTGCGTTTCATCATGTCTCGCCCGAATCGCTGGCCCGCTCGATCAGATGATACCCGACCTCCCCGGCACGCTTGGCCTTCACCACTCTCCAGTGCGCGGGGAGCGCCGGAAGACCCGCTCGCGCGGCGCACTCGAGGTAGATGAGCGCGTGCGGCGCGAGCCAACCCCGGTCCTCGAGCAGCCCCGAGGCGGCGACGAGCAGGTCCGAGGCGAAGGGCGGATCGAGGAACACGATGTCGAAGGGCTCGACGGCCCCCTTCAGAAAGCGCAGCGCGTCGGCGCGCCGCACGGCGCCATGCACCCCGCCCCATTCGGCGAGCAGCTGGCTGAGCGCGCGCGCGGCCGCAGCGTGCTGCTCGATGAACAGCACGCGCGCCGCACCGCGCGAGAGCGCCTCGAGCCCGAGCGCGCCGCTTCCCGCGAAGAGGTCGAGGCAGCGAGCGCCGACGAGACGGCCGTCGAGCCAGTTGAACAGCGTCTCGCGCACGCGGTCCGGCGTCGGGCGCAGTGCCCCGCTCGATGCAAAGCGCAGGCGCCTGCCGCGCCATTCCCCGCCGATGATTCTGAGCACGCGCGAGCGGGCGCCGCGGGCGTGCATTCGGCCGCTCGCGCCGCGAGGGGCGAGGCTAGAATAAGGAGGACGCAAGCGAGCGCAACACCGATGTTCGGACGCAAGCCCAAGGATACCGCGACCGAGCGCGAGGAGCGCGCGGGGTTCTTCGCGCGCCTGCGCGCGCGGGTGAGCCGCGGCAGCTCACGGCTCGGGCTCGATCTCGCGGGGTTGCTGCGCGGACGCGAGATCGACGCGGCGGCGCTCGCCGAGCTCGAGACGCGCCTGCTCACGGCTGACGTGGGCGTGGAGGCGACCGAGCGCATTCTCGCCGGGCTCGAGCGGCGCGTCGCGCGCAGGGAGCTCGCCGACGTGGCGGCGCTCGTCGCAGCACTTCGCGATGCGATGGTCGAGATCCTCGCCCCCTGCGCGCAACCGCTCGTGATCGATCCGGCGCACCGCCCGTTCGTGATCCTCGTGGTCGGGGTGAATGGCTCGGGCAAGACCACGACGATCGGCAAGCTTGCGCGACGCTTCACCGCGGAGGGCGCGAGCGTGATGCTCGCGGCGGGGGACACGTTCCGTGCCGCGGCGATCGAGCAGCTCGAGGTGTGGGCGGGCCGCACCGGGGCGCAGTTCGCCGCCCAGCAGCCCGGCGCCGATCCCGGCGCGGTGGTGTTCGACGCGCTCAAGTCGGCGCGCTCGCGTGGACTCGACGTGCTCATCGCGGATACCGCCGGGCGGCTGCACAGCCAGACGCATCTGATGGAGGAGCTGAAGAAGGTGAAGCGGGTGATTCAGCGCGTCGATCCGAGTGCGCCCCACGAGGTGCTGCTCGTGCTCGATGCGAACCAGGGCCAGAATGCGCTCGCACAGGCGTTGCAGTTTCACCAGGCGATCGGCGTTACCGGGCTCGTGCTCACCAAGCTCGATGGCACCGCGAAGGGCGGCATCGTGGTAGCGATCGCGCGCAAGCTCGGCTTGCCGATCCGCTTCATCGGCATCGGCGAGCAGGCGGAGGACTTCGGCGAATTCGATTCCGAGGCGTTCGCGAGCGCGCTCGTCGAGGGCGCGGGCACGCAGGCGCATCAAGACGCTGCCGAGCGCGGCGCAGAGGTCGGGGGCTCGCAGCGATGATCACTTTCGATCACGTCACCAAGCGCTATCCGAACGGCCGCGAGGCGCTCTCGGGTCTCACGTTCCGTATCGGCACCGGGGAGATGGTGTTCCTCACCGGCCGCTCCGGTGCGGGCAAGAGCACCGTGCTCAAGCTGATCGCGCTCATCGAGCGCCCGACGCGCGGCACCGTGATCGTCGCCGGCAGGAATCTGGGCTCGCTTCCCGCGCGGCAGGTCGCGGCGCACCGGCGCTCGATCGGCGTCGTATTCCAGGATCACCGCCTCCTCGCCGATCGCCCGGTCTACGACAACGTCGCGCTGCCGCTCATGGTCTCCGGGAGTCCGCTCAAGGAGACCGACAAGCGGGTGCGCGCCGCGCTCGACCAGGTGGGACTCCTCGGCAAGGAGCGCATGCTTCCAGTCGAGCTCTCGGTGGGCGAGCAACAGCGCGTCGGCATCGCGCGCGCGGTGGTGAGCAAGCCGAGCCTGTTGATCTGCGACGAGCCGACCGGCAATCTGGATCCCGACCTCGCCGTCGAGGTGATGCGCCTGCTCAAACGTTTCCAGGACGTGGGCGTGACCGTCGTCGTCGCGACGCACGACGTGCACGTCGTACAGGGGTTCGGGCAGCGCACGCTGGTGCTCGAGCAGGGGCGGCTCACATCGGGCGCACAGGACGAGTCGCTGCCGAGCATGGTCGCAAGCCGCTGAAGTGGGAATCGCCGCATACGGAGCGCGTCACGCGCAAGCCTTTCTCGGGTCGCTCGGGCGGCTCGCGCGGAGCCCTGTCGCGACCGCGCTCACCGTGTTCGTGATCGCACTCGCGCTCGCACTGCCGCTCGGACTGAAGCTGCTGGTCGCCAACGTGACCGCAGCGACGGGCGGATTCGCAGGCGCCGTGAACATGTCGGTGTACTTCAAGCCGGAGGTGCCGCTCGAGCGCGTGCGCTTGCTCGCGCGCAACGCACGCGAGCGCACCGGCGTCGCCGCGGTGAGCGTGATCTCCTCCGCCGATGCGCTCGCGGAGTTCCGCAAGTATTCGGGTTTCGGTGCAGCGCTGCAGGCGCTCATCGACAACCCGCTGCCAAACGTGCTCGATGTGCAGCCGACGGCGGAGGGCCGCAGTCCCGAGGCGATCGCGACGCTCGAGCGTTACTTTCAGGCCTGGCCCGAGGTCGACCTGGTGCAGGTCGATACCGCCTGGGTCGAGCGGCTCGATGCCATCCTCGATGTGCTCGAGCACTTGCTCGCCGTCACCGCGGCGCTCCTCGCGGCGGGCGTGCTCGCAATGATCGGCAACACCGTGCGACTCGAGATCCAGAATCGCCGTGCCGAGATCGAGGTGGTGAAGCTCGTGGGTGGCTCCAACGCCTTCGTCCGCCGACCGTTCCTCTACACCGGGATGCTCTACGGCCTCGCGGGCGCAGTCCTCGCATGGTGTCTGGTCGCGCTCGCGGCGGCGGTGATCGCGGGTCCCGTTGCGACGCTCGCGCGGCTCTACGGCAGCCATTACGTGCTCGCAGGACCCGCGCTCGACGATGCGCTTTGGCTTCTCGGGGGCGGCGTCCTGCTCGGCTGGCTCGGCGCCTGGATCTCCGCGGCCCGACACCTGCGTCGCATCGAGCCCCGGGCCTGAACCGGTGCCGGAGGCCGGTAAGTTTTAGCATGAGCTAGGCAGTTCAATTCGGCTGCAAGCGATGGATGGATAAGGGGTTATTTCCGTACCCCCGGGAAACTCTCGGAGCGCTTAGCACTCTAATCATGCGAGTGCTAAAATCACCCGCAGTTCAGGAGGGCTCCCAGCAACAATGACTGCAGCGACCGCATTGATCTCTCGTCCGTCCGACTTCGCTCTGGCCGGGCCGGTCGGTAGTCTCGATGCCTATCTCGAGCGGGTTGGGCACATCCCGGTGCTGAGCCGCGAGGAGGAGCGTGAGCTCGCGATGCGCTTCCGCGGTGACGGCGACCTCGAAGCCGCACGTCGGTTGGTGCTTTCGCATCTGCGCTTCGTGGTGCACATCGCACGCGGCTATTCCGGGTACGGCCTGCCGCTCGGCGATCTCATCCAGGAGGGCAATGTCGGGCTCATGAAGGCCGTCAAGCGCTTCGACCCGACGCTCAACGTGCGCCTGGTATCGTTCGCGGTGCATTGGGTTCGCGCGGAGATCCACGAGTACGTGCTGCGTAACTGGCGGCTCGTCAAGGTCGCAACCACGAAGGCCCAGCGCAAGCTCTTCTTCAATCTGCGCCGATTGAAGAAGAATCTGGGCTGGCTCACGCAGGAGGAGACGCGCGCCGTAGCGCACGACCTCGGCGTGACACCCGCGGAGGTGACCGAGATGGAACAGCGGCTCGCGGCGCGCGATCTCTCGTTCGACCCGGCACCCGAGAGCGACGAGGAGGAGATCCCGTTCAGCCCGGCGGCGGTGCTCCCCGCGCCCGCCTCCGACCCGGCCGACCATGTCGAGGCCGCGGAATGGGAAAGCGATTCGACCGACCGGCTGCATCAGGCGATGGACCGCCTCGACGCTCGCAGCCGTGACATTCTCCAGAGCCGCTGGATCGGCGAGGACAAGGCGACCCTCCACCAGCTTGCCGGCAAGTACGGTGTCTCGGCGGAGCGGATCCGTCAGATCGAGTCGAGCGCGCTCGGAAAGCTCCGCTCGTTCATGACTCCCGAGCCGGCGAGCCCGTAAGCTCGGGCGGTCCTCGGGCCGGCTTGGCCGCGGCGCACACCGCCGCGGCCACTTGGGCGTGTACGCTCTTCTCGAGCGGATCGGGCACCAGCTCCTCCCCGCCTGCGAGCCGCGCAATCGTCTCGGCGGCGGCCATCAGCATCGCATCCGAGAAGCGCTGTGCGCGCGCCGCGAGCGCCCCCTTGAACAGCCCCGGGAACGCGAGCACGTTGTTGATGCCCTTGCCGTCGGCGGCGAATGCGGCGCCGCGCTGCACGGCGGCGAGCGGATCGATCTCCGGATCGGGGTTCGAGAGCGCGAGCACGATCTGACCCGGGCGCACCGAGTCGGCAGGGATGAGACCCCTCACGCCGGTCGTCGCCACGACGATGTCCGCGCGCGCCATGATCTCCTCGAGCGTCGCGCTCTCCGCGCCGAGCGCACGCACCCGCTCGACGGCCTGTCGATTGCGATCGGCGCCGAGTACGCGGCCCAGGCCGTACGCCTTGAGTAACCGCACGATTCCGGTGCCGGCCGCGCCGAGACCGATCTGACCCACGATGCTGCTGCGCAGACTGCGCCCGACACGCCGCGTCGCGTTGATGAGCGCCGCCAGCACCACGACGGCCGTGCCGTGCTGGTCGTCGTGGAGCACCGGCTTTGCGAGCCGCTCGCGCAGCGCCTGCTCGATCGCGAAGCATTCGGGCGCCGCGAAATCCTCGAGCTGGATCGCGCCGAAGGACATCTCGATGCGCTCGATCGCCTCGACGACTCGGTCGGGATCCTTCTCCTTGAGCAGGATCGGAACGCCGCTCAAGCCCGCGAGATCCGCGAACAGCGCGGCCTTGCCCTCCATCACCGGAAGCCCGGCGAGCGCGCCGATGTCCCCGAGCCCGAGAATCGCGGTGCCGTTGGTGACGATCGCGACCGTGCTGTCGAGGTTGGTGTACTCGTGTACCTTCTGCGGGTCGCGCTCGATCGCGAGGCACACGCGCGCGACGCCGGGCGTGTACACATCGCGCAGCACCTGGAGCGTATTGATCGGCTGGCTCGCGATCGTGCGGATCTTGCCGCCGCGATGGCGATTGAGCACGCGGTCGGACTTGCCGATGAACCGCGCAGTGGGCAGCTGATCGATGCGCTCGTAGAGGCTGCGGTCGGTCTCCTCGTCGAGCTCGAGGGTGATCTCCCAGAGCGTGCGGCCCTGCTCGCGGCGCAGCGCCGTCAAGTGCTCGATGGTCAAGCCGGCATCGGCGATGACCTGCAGAACCTTCGCAAGACTTCCCGGCTGGTGAACCGTCTCGACGACGATGATCTCGGGGACTTTCATCTCGCTCGAGAGCATACCAGCACGCCGCCGCGGCGCGCCGTGCGCGCGGCGCGTCGCAACGTCCTTTGTGCCGGCGCGCTCGAGCTGGCAGACTTTGCGAGCGATGAAGAGGTCCCGTCCGGTGCGGCCCCGCGCCCCGCGCCCCACAAAGCGCCCGCAGCGCTCCGTCGTGCGCCATTCCGACGGCCGCTCGCGCTGCGCGTGGTGCACGCTCGACCCTCTCTACATCCACTATCACGACACCGAATGGGGTGTTCCCTCCCACGACGACGGTCATCTCTTCGAGATGCTGTGCCTCGAGGGCGCGCAGGCCGGCTTGAGCTGGATCACGATCCTGCGCAAGCGGGAGAATTACCGGCGGCTGTTCGATCGTTTCGACGCCGAGCGCGTGGCCAGGTACACCCCGGCGAAGATCGCGGCGCTGCTCGCCGATCCGGGCATCGTTCGCAACCGCCTCAAGGTGCAATCCGTCGTGCTCAATGCGCGTGCGGTTCTCGCCCTGGGAGGGCGCGGGAGCTTGAGCGAGCTCCTATGGCGGTTTGCCCCCGCGGGGCGGCGCCCGCGGCGGCGCTCCCTGCGCGAGATTCCCTCCTCGACACCGGAGAGCGATGCACTCGGCAAGGAGCTCGCGCGGCGCGGCTTCAAGTTCGTGGGCACGACAATCTGCTACGCCTTCATGCAGGCCGTAGGAATCGTCGATGATCACCTCCGCGACTGCTGGGTCGCACGGGCGAAGGCCGAGCGCTCGTGAGTCGTGCGCTCAACTTTCGCCCCACACCTCGCGCGCCACCTCGACGACCAGCCGGAGTTTCGCGAACTGCTCCTCGACGCCCATCGTGTTGCCGCCGATACCGCTCGAGAACCCGCACTGCGGGCTCAGCGCGAGCTGCTCGAGCGGCACGAAGCGGCTTGCGTCCTCGATGCGACGCTCGATCTCCGCCTTCGATTCGAGCCCTCCGCTCTTGGTCGTCACGAGTCCGAGCACGACGATCTTGTCCTTCGGCACCAGGGTGAGCGGCTCGAATCCTCCCGCACGCTCAGTGTCGTACTCGAGGAAGTAGCCGTCGACGCCGATCTCGTTGAACAGCACGTCGGCGACGGGCTCGTAGCTCCCCGATGCCATCCAGTTGCCCGCGAAGTTGCCGCGGCAGAGATGCATGCACACCGTCATCTCGGCGGGGCGCGCGGCGATCACCTCGTTGATGAGTCGCGCGTAGGTACGCGGGAGCTTCCCCGGATCCTCGCCGATGTTCCGCCGCACATCCTCGCGCAGCGCCGGATCGCAGAGGTAGGCGAAGTTCACCTCATCGAGCTGCACGTAGCGACAGCCGCTCGCGGCGAGCTCCGCGAGCTCCTCGCGGTAGACGCGAGCGAGGTCGTGGTAGAACTCCTCCATGTCCGGATAGGCGGTCGTATCGATCGCTTCGCGGCCACCGCGAAAATGCATGACGCTCGGCGAGGGCAGCGTGATCTTGGGCACCGCACGCGCGACCGAGCTCAAGAAGCGGTAGTCCTCGACGAAGATGCCCCCGGATGGGCGCGCGAGCTTGCCCACGACCTGCACCGTGTGCGGACGCCCCTCGGTCTCGCCGCGCTCGCTGTGGAAGCGCACCGAGAAGCGCGAGGCGAGCGGCTTCACGTTCGCGAACCGCAGCAGAAAATCGGTCTGCCAGCTGCCGCGATTGAACTCTCCGTCGGTGACCGCGGCGAGACCGATCTCCTCCTGGCGCCGCACGACCTCGCGGATCGCGTGCCGCTGGATGCGCTCGAGCTCCGCGCCGCTCCCCGTGCCCTGGGCGCGCGCATCGCGCGCCGCGATGAGCTCGGGCGGGCGGATCAGGCTCCCCACGTGATCGGCGCGAAAGGGCGGACGAGCGCGCATCGCCCTCAGGTCCCGAGCCGGAACAGTCGTCGCGCGTTGTCCTCGAAGATGAGCTTCTTGTCGGCGGCGGAGAGCCATTCGAAGGACTGAATGTACGGGGCGATGTGATCCATTGTCTCGCCCGTTTCGGGGTTGACGCTCGACCCGACCCCGGGACACTCGGTGCCGAAGAGGCAGTGCTCCGGCCCGACCGTCTCGATCAAGAGCTTGAGGGCCCCGGGCGTGTAGAGGACCGTATCGAAATAGAGTTTGCGCAGACGCGTCGAGAAGCGCCGGCCGCCGCGGAGCGAAGCCGACTCGAAGCGCCCGAGCTGATACGGGATCGCGCCACCGCCGTGGCTCACCAGGATCTTGAGTGTTGGAAAGTCCTCGAGCACGGCCGAGTTGACCAGGTTGTAGACGGCGATCGACTCCTCGTTGATGAAGTGGAGCGAGTACGGCTCGCGCTCGGAGCGCGATCCCGTGGAGTGGATGTGCGCGGGGATGTCGAGCTCGCAGAGCTTCTCGTAGAGGGGGTACCAGTAGCGCTCGCCGAGCCCCGGGGCCTCGGCTTCGCCGTTCTCAAACGGATCAGGATCGAGCAGACAGCCCTTGAAGCCGAGCTTCACGCACCGCTCGAGCTCGGGGAAGACGCTCTCGATCGGCTCACCGCCCGCCTGCGGAAGCCCGCAGATCGGCACGAAGCGACCGGGCAGGAGCTGGCACTGGCGCGCGATCAGCGTATTCACCTCTTCCGTGAACCAGTGGACGATGCGTGCGGGCTTCTCCGAATGCATCATCTGGAACGGACGCGGGGAGATCAGCTGCAGGCTCGTGCCGTGGCGCGCGAGCAGATCGAGGTGCCCTGCGGGCCCGATCTCGGCTTTGTTCGCCGCCGCGATCAGCTGCTCGTCGGTGACGCGCACGCCGCCGCGGCCGTGTGCGCCGCGATGCGCGAGGAGCGTGCCCTTGAAGGCCCAGAGCTCGACGGGCGCGCTCACATGGCCATGGCAATCGATGATCATCGCTCCAACTCCTCGCAATCGCGCGCGCTCAGCGCCAGCAGACGAATCCGTTCGCAGTGCCCGTGCCGGCCGCGGAGCGATAGCACGGCTGGTAGTCGACGACCTCGCCCTTGAGATCGGTGTCAAAGAGCACGCCGGCTGCAGTAATCCAGTTCTTGAGCTCGGAAGTCCCCGATTGGAAATAGCCGTCGTCGATTCCGCAGAGCGCCCTGGCGTCACGCCGGCGCAATGCATCGAAGATGCGGTGGTCGAAGTCCTCGTCGATCACGAAATGGCTCATGCCTCCCGAGCCGAACACGGCAACGCGCGCATCGCCGCGCCAGGCGCGGATAGCACGGCCGACGAGGCGCCCGAACTCGTAGCAGCGGGCCGCGCTCGGCTGATTCGGCGGAAAGAACGTGTTGAAGATGACCGGTACGTTCGGCACGACGCGATCACGCATGATCTGGCGGTAGATGAAGCCGAAGGCGTGCGGCATGCCGCTCACCCAGTGCCCCGGATGCACGGGCAGACGCTGCGAGGTGGCCACGTCGAAGTCCGCGGCCATCGCCGCCTTGATGATGTGCAGCGCGAGCTCCGGATGGCCGGAGTACTCGGTGTACTCGGGCGGGCTGTGGCCCGCCTCGGCCTCGTGAATGCCGGGCGGCATCCGCGCGGCCTGCTCGGCGGTCGCAGGCTGGTCCCAGAGCCGCGCGCCGCGGAAGACGGTGATCGCCGGCATCACGTCGTCGAGAAAGAGCTCGCTCTGATCGTTCCCCATGATGACCGCGACATCGGGAGCGACGGCGGCGAAGGCATCGGCCATGCGCTCGAGCGCGCGGTGGCACGCGGCGGCGCGCCGCGTGCGCTCCTCGAGCGTGCACTGAGCGGCGAGATGCTCCTGCGCACGGAGCGCAACGAGCGCATCGAAATCGTAGGTGCGCCCGCGGAATGGATGATCCTTCTTCGCGCGGTCGGCCGGCACGCGCAGCAGCCATTGCTCAGGAGTCGTCGAGAGCGTGGGTCCGTGGGAAGTCCACATTCCGAGCACGATATTCGCCATGGATCTATCTCTCGATGCGCGCCCAGTAATCCTCCATGCGCGTGCGCATGGCCGCATCCGGCAGCACCCCGCGTGCGGCTTTCTGGTTGTCCTCGAGGTGTGCGACCTGAGTGGAGCCGGGAATTGCGCAGGTCACCGCCGGGTGCGAGACCACGTACTTGAGGAAGAACTGGCTCCAGCTCGACATCCCGGCCTCCTCCGCCCAGGGCGGAAGGGCGGCACCGGCGAGCCGGAAGAGCCGCCCGTGAACGAGAGGCAGATTGGCGAGCACCGCGATCCTGCGCTCGATTGCAAGGGGAAAGAGGGTCCGCTCCGCGTCACGGTTCGCGATCGAGTAGTCGACCTGAATGAAATCGAGCGGGTACTTGCGCATGTAATCGACCATGTCCCCGTGCTGCGAGACGCTCGAGGTCGTGATGCCGTAGTAGCGGATCGTGCCCTCGCGCTTCCAGCTCCGAAGCAGCGGAACGAGCTCGTCGACTCCATCGAGATTATGCACCTGCATGAGGTCGATCTGTCGCGTGCGCAGCCGCTCGAGCGAGCGCTTGAGGCTTCCCTCGGGGCCCACCGCGCCGCCGCCGAAGTAGTCGTCTGCGCCGCTCGCAACGAGCTTGCTCGCGAGAAAGATGCCCGCGCGGATCCGGGTGCTCGCGAGCGCATCTCCGATCAGCGCCTCGCTGTCGCCATAGTCGGCGGAAGTGTCGATCACCTTGCCGCCGAGCTCGTGCATCCGGATGATCTCGGCGCGGATCGGGTCGCGCAGCGCGCTCCGGAAGGAGTCGGTGCCGAGCCCGATCACCGGCAGCAGCTCGCCGGTCGAAGGGATCGGCTTCACGATGAGCGGCGGCGCTGCCGCCGAAGCGGCGCTCAGTGCGGCGCGGCTGCGGGTCGCGAGCCATAGGGCCGGCCCGGCACGCAGAACTGCGCGCCGGGTGAGAACTCTGCGGCCGGGTGCATCCACGGGCGCCTCCCGATGGCCTGGGGGTGAGAGACTCTCTCGAGAGGAGCGCTTATACGGTGATCAGGCCGAAAACTCCAGAGCGTCCCGTGGGCGCGACGCGCAAGCTCGTGCTCATCGGTCTGATCGTGCTCGTGCTGCCGTGGTCGGGCTGTCAGTATGCGCGCCAGATGGACGCGGCCCTGCGCCGCGGTGAGGAGCGCTCGCTCACCGCCGCCGCTCGCACGCTCGCGGTCACGCTTCGCGGGCGAACCGAGCTGCTCTATCGCGGCAGCGGATTCGCCGCGCTCACGCCGCTCGGCGCGCTCGACCTTCAGCCGATTCTGCTGCGCTCGTCGCCCTTACTCGAGGGCTTCACAGGCGAGTGGCCGCCCGTCTCACGCGGCTGGCTCGAGATCGAGCACGGTACCGCCGCGCTTCGGCTGCTGACCGGCGTATACGAGCGCATGCTCTACGTGCTCATCGAGGTGCACGATGCGCATGTGGTGTTCGACTCGCCCGACGGCGATCCCCTCGATCCGAACGGATTCGGGGATCGAATCTGGATCGGTTACCAGGATCCCGAGGGTGAGCAGCACCAGGTGTACGTCTCCACCATCGGTCCCGGCCCCGTCGGTGCGCGCAGGATCGAGCCGCGCGGCTACGACGAGGCGGTCGTGGTCGACGAGCCCCGCATCGCGGGCAACTGGCGACTCACCTCCGGAGGCTACCGGGTGGAGCTGCGCATCCCGCTCTCGATGCTCGGTGGACGTTTCGGCGTGCTGGTGGACGAGCGCGACACGCGCGGCGGGGACGCGAAGAGCTTCGGGACGCTCGACCCGGACAGCCTGGCGGCACGAGGACGTCTGGTCGTCGCGGATCCGGGACTCGATGCCTACCTCGCACGGTTCGTCGAGCCCGGTACGCGGATCCGGGTGCTGACGCCGCCAGGTGGGCCGCTCGCAGGTGCGGACGAGCTCGGCGTGCCCGGCGGGATCGGGGCCCGCCCCGGATTCCTCGCAACACTCTATCGTCGCCTGCTCGAGCGGCGCGTCGACCGGCAGCCCGTGACGGGTACGGCCCCGATCGGCGCCGCCGGGCCTGGACCGGCGATCGGTCTTGTCGAGGTGAGCGAAGCGCCCGAGCACTGGTTGGCGCTGCGGGATGTCGCGGTGGTGCAGATCCTGGAGATCACCGCCGTCATCACCGCGCTCGTGCTCGTGGGAGTCCTCGCCGTGCCGGTGCAGCGCCGCTGACACCACTTTGTCGTAGCTTCGCCACATGAGCGTCATGTCGAAAAGCTATACAGGCACAGCCCTGGACACGGTCTATCGATCATTGCAAATACTTAATTTCAAAGTGCGATCTAATGCTGGCATCCTGTTTGCTGAGCTTGGATCGGGAAGACCGCAACTCCATTGATGCGAGAAGCGAACAACCCGTTGAGCGGCGGAAAGAAGCGGAGAAACTCGGGCGATCGACGCGGGCCCGGTACGGCGGCCGCACCTTTTGCGACTGCCCGGAGCGAAGCGCGTGAACTGACACGCGGCCTTGGCAATGATTGGCGGAGCCCCTGGGCTCCTTCGCTCCAGCCGGAGTGGAATTGATGCTCGCGACGACGCGCGGTGCCAGAGCGCGACGGAAGGATCGTTGACCCCTTCGTAGCTGCGGCTGGTCGGAGCTGATGGCGATTGACCCGGTCGGTCTACCTCAAACTCACAAGCCCCGGAATTTCCGGGGCTTTTTTTCGCTCTGCAGTCAGCTCGAAACCTGCTCGAGCAGCGCGGTCAGCTCCTGCGGCATGTCCATCTGTACGAAATGGGTGCACGGAAGCGTATGAACGGTCCAGCCCGGCTTGCGCTTGACGCGCTCATAGAAAGGCGTGAAGGCCGTCGGCTCGGGATCGTTGCAGTAGATGTAGGTCTTGCGGCGGATGCGGTCGATCCCGCCCGAGAGCGCGAGCGGCTGCGAGAAGCAGGCAGTCGGCTGAGGTACGGCCTTGCGCGCGACGAAGTCCCGCACTGCCTCGCTCCTGCTCCCGAATGCCTCCATCGGCGGCGGCAGCGTGAGCCACTCCTCGCCGGAAAGGGTCGCTGGCCGCGGCATCCCCGGGGGCAGAATACCGAGGAGCGATTGACCGTCCTCAGGCAGGAAAGCATCGAGGTAGACGAGCGAGGCGACCTTCTCCGGCACCGCATCGGCTGCGCCGGTGACCACCATGCCGCCATAGGAGTGTCCAACCAGGACGACATCGGATAGATCCTCGTAGTCGATGACCCCGAGAACGTCCTGCACGTGGGTGGCGAGATCGATGGCACGACTCAAGAGGTGCTTGCGCTCGCCGATCCCGGTGAGCGTCGGGGTATAGACCTCGTGGCCCGCCGTGCGCAACGCGCGCGCGATGGGCCGCCAGATGAGCCCTCCGGCCCACGCCCCGTGAACCAGAACGAACGTCGCCATCGGACCCCTCCGTCGATCCTCGTCGCTCGGTCGACCGTCGAGGATTATAGCGGGCCCGAGATCGCTCCCGGTCCGCCGGACTCGCGCCTGGCACTCGCGCGAGCGACCCGATACCTTGGCGAGCCATGCGCATCGTGATCTTCACCACCGGCGGTACGATCGACAAGGTGTACTTCGACGCGAAGGGCGGGTTCGAGGTTGGCGCACCCATGGTCCGCCAGGTCCTCGAGCACGCGCGCGTCGATACCGCCGTCACGGTGCGCGAGCTGCTGCGCAAGGACAGCCTCGAGATGACCGCATCCGATCGCGCGGCGATCCGCGATGCCGTTGCGGATTGCGAGGCGGCGAACGTGATCGTCACCCACGGAACGGACACCATGGTCGAGACCGCGCTCGTCCTGAAGAGCGTCGCGGGCAAGACGATCGTGCTCACCGGTGCGCTGCAGCCGGCGCGCTTCGCCGACAGCGATGCGTCGTTCAACCTCGGCATGGCGGTCGCGGCGGTGCAGACCCTGCCGCATGGGATCTACATCGCCGCGAACGGGCGCGTGTTCCAGGCGGACCGCGTCCGCAAGAATCTCGAGCTCAATCGCTTCGAGGAGACTTGAGTCCCCGCCCCTCGATGATACTGAAGCCCGAGCGGCTTGCGACCACGCGGCTGAGCGCGAGTCCGGCGCGTCCGAAGAGCTCCTCGTACTCGGCCCGCGTGCGCTCGCGGCCCCCGGTGACCGCCATCATGTTGATGTCGCCGCGGATCACCGCCTCATGCTCCGCTCGCGGCTCGATACGCTCCGGCACGAGCTGTTCGATCACGAGGATTACGCCCGCGGCGCCCGCCGCCTCGCTCGAGCGGCGCAGGATCATCACCGAGTCCTCGTCGTCCCAGTCGTGGATGATGAACTTGAGCAGATAGCAATCCGCGCCGGCAGGGACGGAGACGAAGAAATCGCAGCCACGGAAGCGTGCGCGGTCCGCGACTCCCGCCTCGCGCAGATACTCGACTGCCTGCGGCTCCATGTACGGCAGATCGAGCGATGCGCCCTCGAGATGCGGATAAGCGCCGAGCACCACGGCGAGCAGCGCGCCGTAGCCCCCTCCCACATCGAAAACGCGGTGGAATGGCGCGAAGTCGTACGCGGCGACGATGTCGTGCGCGACCGCGAGCGTCTGGTCGACCATGGCACGATTGAAGAGCGCCGCTTCCGCGGGCTTCTCGGCCATCGCGGCGAAGCCCTCGCGCCCTCCGTGCGCCCAGGGTCTTCCCGTGCGGATGGACTCGGGCAGATGCGCGAGTCCGTTCCACGTCCGCCCGCCCCAGTGCAGCGCAAGGGAGCGCAGCGACCCGGGGGCGCTGCTCGCGAGCAGCCGGCCGGCCGCCGTGAGCTCGAACGCCTCGCCCTCGAGCGCTCGCGCCAGACCGAGCGCGCACAGCGCGCGCAGCAGACGGTGGACGCTGCGCGGATCGGTATCGGTGCCGCGGGCCACCTCGTGAGCGCGCACCGGCGTGTCCGCGGCCGCATCGACGATGCCGAGCTTCACCGCGGCATGAATCACCTGCGTGCTCCATGAGCGCGTGATGAGCGATCGGATGAACGACCGCGGGTCGTCCTGCGAAGTCATGGCAGGTCGGTGCTGCCCATCAGATAGCGGTCACATTCGCGCGCCGCGCCGCGCCCCTCGTTGATCGCCCACACGACGAGACTCTGTCCGCGCCTGCAGTCCCCCGCGGCGAAGACGCCGCGGACGCTGGTCGCGAATTTCCCGTGCTCGGCGGCGATTTGGGTGCGGGCGTCGCGCGCGATGCCCATCTCCTCCAGGACATCCGGCTCGGGTCCGACGAATCCCATCGCCAAGAGCACCAGCTGCGCTGGCCGAGTCCGCTCGCTTCCCGGGACCTCGACGGCAGCGAGCGCGCCGTTCGCCAGGCGCTCCCAGCGCACATCGACCGTCACCACGCCCTGTACGCGCCGGCGCGCATCGCCGCTCAGCCCTTTGATCGTGGTCAGATAAACGCGCGGATCGCTGCCGAACTTCGCGGCAGCCTCCTCCTGACCGTAATCGAGGCGGTAGATCTTCGGCCATTCGGGCCAGGGATTGTCGGCGGCGCGCTCCTGGGGCGGACGCGGCAGGATCTCGAACTGCGTGAGACTGCGGCACCCCTGGCGCATGGCGGTGCCCACGCAATCGGTGCCGGTGTCCCCGCCACCGATCACCACCACGTCGAGATCCCGGGCATGAATCGGCGTCGTGTCGGGTCCGCTGTCGAGCAGCGCTTTGGTGCTCGCGGTGAGGTATTCCATCGCGAAGTGCACACCGTGAAGGCCGCGCCCCTCGACCGCGAGGTCGCGGGGAACGGTAGCCCCGGTGCAGACCACGGCGGCGTCGAAGTCCTTGAGCAAGAGCAGCGCCTCGACGTTCTCTCCGACGTGCGCGTTCAAGAGAAATTTGACGCCCTCCTTCTCCATGAGCTCGACGCGCCTCAGCACCACCTCGCGCTTGTCGAGCTTCATGTTCGGGATGCCGTACATGAGGAGCCCGCCCGCGCGATCCGCGCGCTCGAGCACCGTCACGGAATGGCCGGCGCGATTGAGCTGTGCCGCGGCGGCGAGGCCCGCGGGCCCCGAGCCGATCACCGCGACCTTCTTGCCCGTTCGCACCGCAGGGGGCGCCGGATAGATCCAACCCTCTTCCCAGCCGCGATCGACGATCGCGTTCTCGAGCGTCTTGATGGTGACCGCGGGGCTCGTGATGCCGAGGACGCACGAGCCCTCGCAGGGCGCCGGGCAGACCCGGCCCGTGAACTCGGGAAAGTTGTTGGTCCGGTCCAGCCGCGCGAGCGCCTCGCGCCACAGGCCGCGGTAGACGAGATCATTCCACTCGGGGATGAGATTGTTGATCGGGCAGCCGGATGCCCCGCCGCTCATCACCGTTCCGGTGTGGCAGAACGGGACCCCGCAATCCATGCAACGCGCGGCCTGATGCTTGAGCTGCCGCTCGTCCATGTGCAGGTGGAACTCGTTCCAGTCCCGGATGCGCGCGAGCGGCGTGCGGTCGACGGGCAGCTCCCGCAGATACTCGATGAATCCCGTCGGCTTCCCCATGTGGCTTGGTCGGGCGGCGCGCGGCTAGTTGCCGCCTACCCGTGCGAGATCGCGTGCGTTCTCCTCGAACGCCGCCATGACGGCATCCTCGCCGCTCAAGCCCTGCGCATGCGCACGCCGCATGCACGCGAGCACCCGGCTGAAGTCCTTCGGCATCACGCGCACGAAACGCCGCAGGCACTCCTCCCAGCGGCCGAGCACGCGCGCGGCGCGCGCGCTGCCGGTGTGCTCCAGATGCCGCTCGATCATCGCACGCACCTCCGCGACCTCCTCGGGATCCTCGAGCGGCTCGGCCGCAACCATCTGGGTGTTGATGCGGCCGGGGATCTCGCCGTGCTCATCGAGCAGATAGGCGACCCCTCCGGACATGCCGGCACCGAAATTGCGACCGACCGCACCGAGCACGACCACTCGCCCGCCCGTCATGTACTCGCAGCCGTGGTCGCCCACGGACTCGACCACGGCCTTGAGACCGCTGTTGCGCACGCAGAAGCGCTCGCCGGCCATCCCGCCGACGTAGGCCTCGCCCGCGGTCGCGCCGTAGAAGGCGACGTTGCCGATGATGATGTTCTCCTCCGGCACGAACGTGGAGCCGGCCGGCGGGAAAATCACGAGCTTGCCTCCCGAGAGCCCCTTGCCGACGTAGTCGTTGGCATCGCCCTCGAGGACGAAGGTCATGCCCCGCGGAAGAAATGCGCCGAAGCTCTGGCCCGCCGATCCCGTGAAGCGGATCCGCACCGTGTCGGGCGGCAGACCGCGCGCGCCCCAGCGGCGCGTGATCTCGCTTCCGGTCATGGTGCCGACGACGCGGTTGACGTTGCGGATGGCGAGGCTCGCCTCGACCGGCTCGCCGCGCTCGATCGCGGGCCGGCAGAGCTCGAGGAGCGTGGTGGCATCGAGCGACTTCTCCAGCCCGTGATCCTGGTCGATCTGGCGGTAGCGTCCGACCTCCGGTCCGAGATCGGGCTGGTAGAGGATGTTGCTGAAGTCGAAGCCACGCGCTTTCCAGTGCGCGATCGCCTGCTTGGGCTCCAGCCGATCGACGCGGCCGATCATCTCGCTCACGGTGCGGAAGCCGAGCTGCGCCATGATCGCGCGCAGGTCCTGGGCGATGAAGCGCATGAAGTTCACGACGTGCTCGGGCTTGCCGGCGAACCGCTCGCGCAGCCGCGGATCCTGCGTGGCGACGCCTGCCGGGCAGGTGTTGAGATGGCAGACGCGCATCAGGATGCACCCGAGCGCGACGAGCGGCGCGGTGGCGAAGCCGAACTCCTCGGCCCCGAGGAGCGCCGCGATCGCCACGTCGCGGCCCGTCTTCAGCTGTCCGTCCGTCTCCACCGCGATGCGGCTGCGGAGGTTGTTGAGCACGAGCGTCTGGTGCGTCTCGGCGAGGCCGAGTTCCCAGGGCAGTCCCGCGTGCACGATGGAAGTCTGGGGCGAGGCGCCGGTGCCGCCGTCGTAGCCGCTGATCAGCACCACATCCGCGTGCGCCTTGGCGACTCCCGCGGCGATCGTGCCCACCCCCACCTCGGCGACGAGCTTGACGGAGATGCGCGCTTCGCGGTTCGCGTTCTTGAGGTCGTGAATGAGCTCCGCCAGATCCTCGATCGAGTAGATATCGTGATGCGGCGGCGGGGAGATGAGTCCCACGCCGGCCGTGGTGTGCCGGGTCTTCGCGATCCAGGGGTAGACCTTGTTCCCGGGCAGCTGGCCGCCCTCTCCGGGCTTCGCCCCCTGCGCCATCTTGATCTGCAGCTCGCGCGCGTTGACCAGGTACTCGCTCGTCACGCCGAAGCGACCGGAAGCGACTTGCTTGATCGCGGAGTTCTTCGAGTCCCCGTTGGGCAGCCGCTCGTAGCGCTCGGGATCCTCGCCCCCCTCGCCCGTGTTGCTCTTGCCGCCGATGCGGTTCATCGCGATCGCGAGCGTCTCGTGCGCCTCCTTGCTGATCGAGCCGTACGACATCGCGCCCGACTTGAAGCGGCGCATGATCGACTCGGCGGGCTCGACTTCCTCGAGCGCGATCGGCTCCCCGTGCTTGAATTCGAGCAGCCCGCGGAGCGTACACAGCCGCTTCGACTGATCGTCGATGAGCTCGGCATACGATCGGTAGGTCGCGTAGCTCCCGGTGCGCACCGCTTTCTGCAGACGGTGAATGGACTCCGGATTGAACAGGTGCGCCTCCCCGTCGGCGCGCCACTGGTAGAGGCCCCCGGCGGGCAGTTCGTGGCCATCGACGCTGCGCTGCGGGAACGCCGCGCGGTGGCGCATCAGCACCTCCTGGGCGATCACATCGACGCCGACGCCGCCGATGCGGGAGGCGGTGCCGGTGAAGTACTCATCGATGAGGTCCTGACGCAACCCCACGGCCTCGAACACCTGCGCACCGTGATAGCTCTGGACGGCGGAGATGCCCATCTTCGCCATCACCTTGACCACGCCCTTGGTCGCGGCCTTGACGTAGTTCTTGCACGCGCTGCGGTGATCGATGGCGGTCAGCAGCTCCTCGCGGATCATGCCGTCGAGGGTCTCGAAGGCAAGGTATGGATTGACGGCGCTCAAGCCGAAACCGATCAGCAGCGCGAAGTGGTGCACCTCGCGCGCCTCGCCGGTCTCGAGGACCAGGCTCACGCGCGTGCGCAGCCCTTCGCGAATGAGGTAGTGATGCAGCCCCGATACGGCAAGCAGCGCGGGCACGGCGGCGAACTCGCGATTCACGCCGCGATCGGAGAGCACGAGGATGTTGACCTCCTCGTCCTCGATCAGGCGCCGTGCGGCGAGGCGCAGCTCCTCGATCGATTTCACCAGTCCCTTCTCCCCGCGCGAGGCGCGGAAGAGGATGGAAAGCATGCCCACCTTGAGACCCGGCGCATTGAGCCGGCGGACCTGCGCGAACTCCTCGTTGGTGAGGATCGGGCCATGGAGCTCCAGTCGCCGGCAGTCCGCGCGCTGGGGCTTCAAGAGATTCCCTTCGGAGCCGAGCCACACCTCGGCGGAGGTGATGATCTCCTCGCGGATGCAGTCGATCGGGGGGTTCGTGACCTGCGCAAAGAGCTGCTTGAAGTACTCGTAGAGCAGCCGCGGCTTCACCGAGAGCACTGCGAGCGCCGCATCGTGGCCCATCGAGCCCACGGCCTCGACGCCACTCAACGCCATCGGCTCCATCAGGATGCGCTGATCCTCGAAGGTGTAGCCGAAGGCGATCTGTCGCTGCCGGAGCATCTGGTGATCGGGCGCCGGCACCTCGGGCGCGGGCGGCAGGTCCTTGAGGTCGATGAGATGCTCATCGAGCCACGCGCGGTACGGACGCTCGCCCGCCACCTGCTGCTTGATCTCCTCGTCCTCGACGATCCGGCCCTGCTCGGTATCGACGAGGAACATGCGCCCGGGCTGCAGTCGTCCTTTTCTGAGCACGCTCTGCGGGGGCACTTCGAGCACCCCGGCCTCCGAGGCCATGATCACGAGGCCGTCCTTGGTGATGCAGTAGCGCGAGGGCCTGAGTCCGTTGCGGTCGAGCACGGCGCCGATCTTCGTGCCGTCGGTGAAGGCGATCGAGGCCGGCCCGTCCCAGGGCTCCATCAGACTCGAGTGGTACTCGTAGAACGCCCGGCGCGCATCGTCCATGCTGTCGTGATTCGACCAGGGCTCCGGGATCATCATCATCATCGCATGCGGGAGCGAGCGGCCCGCGAGCACCAGAAGCTCGAGAGTATTGTCGAACATCGCCGAATCGCTCCCGTAGGGGTTCACGATCGGACGGATCTTCTTCACATCCTCGCCGAAGAGCTCGGATTCGAACAGCGCCTCGCGCGCACGCATCCAGTTGATGTTGCCGCGGAGCGTGTTGATCTCGCCGTTGTGCGCGAGATAGCGGTACGGATGCGCCCGGTCCCAGCTGGGGAAGGTGTTGGTGCTGAAGCGCGAGTGCACGAGCGCGAGCGCCGTCTCCATCGCGGGATGCTCGAGATCGGCGAAGTAGCGCGTGAGCTGCTCCGTCAAGAGCATTCCCTTGTAGACGATCGTCTTGTGGGAGAGGCTCGCGAGATACCAGTACTCCGCGCCGTCGACCGTCGAGGTGCGAATCTCGTTGTAGGCGCGCTTGCGGATCACGTAGAGCTTGCGCTCGAATGCCATCTCGTCGGCCAAGCCGGGGCCGCGGCCGATGAACACCTGGCGGATGAACGGCTCGCAGCTCCTCGCGGTGTCGCCGAGCATGCGGTTGTCGGTCGGCACCGTGCGCCAGCCGAGCACCGTTTGCCCTTCCGACTGCACGATGTGCTCGAAGAGCTCCTCCAGCCGCCGCCGCTTGGTGGGGCTGCGCGGCAGAAAGACGAGGCCGCTGCCGTACTCTCCCGGCGCGGGCAGCGGCAAGCGCGCCTTGCGCGTCGCTTCCTTGAGAAACGCGTGCGGCATCTGCAGCAGCACGCCCGCACCGTCCCCGGTGTTCGCCTCGCAGCCGCACGCGCCGCGGTGATCGAGATTGCGCAGCACCGCGATCGCCTGCTCGAGGATGCGGTGCGACTTGCGCCCCTTCACATCGACCACGAAGCCGACCCCGCACGAGTCGTGCTCGTACCAGGGATCGTAGAGCCCCTGCTTGCCGGGCCGGCGCGTGGCCTTGCGCGCGGCGCTCCTGTCGTTCCTCATACCCATACTGTGCTTTCCCCTGCGCCGCTGCGGCACTTTCCGCTGCGGCGACCTATCAGGGTGGCGGCTTTCCGCAAGCGGTGCAAGAGGCAGCCGGGCGCTCAGCTCGCCCGGGCGGTGAGCTCGACCCCGATGTGGTCGAGGATGCCGCGCGCGGCCTCGCGGCCCTCGAACACCGCGGTCACCACGAGATCCGAGCCGCGGACCATGTCCCCGCCGGCGAAGATCTTGGGGCAGGTGGTCTGGAACGGCGCCTCGGATGAGGCGGATACGCGCACTCGGCCGTCCGGATGCAGTGCGACGCCGGCGCGCCCGAGCCAGGCGGGCGGGCTCGGCAGAAACCCGAAGGCGACCACCACGGCATCCGCAGGGATCACCTCCTCGGTTCCGGGCACCGCCTCGGGCACGCGGCGCCCGCGCGGCCCGGGCGGACCGAGCCGCGTCTCGACCACCTTCACACCCTCCACGCGCTCGGCCCCGACGATTTCGATCGGCTGGCGATTGAACAGAAACTCGACGCCCTCCTCCACGCTGTTCTTGTAGTCGCGACGCGAGCCGGGCATGTTCGCCTCGTCGCGCCGATACGTGCAGGTGACCGAGCGGGCGCCCTGGCGGATCGCCGTGCGGTTGCAATCCATTCCGGTATCACCGCCCCCGAGCACGACCACCCGCTTGCCCGCGAGACTGACCCGCGTCTCGGGACCCGCCGCCAGGCCGAGCTCGTGGCGGATGTTCGAGATGAGATACGGCAGCGCCTCATGAACGCCGGGCAAGTCCTCCCCCGGGAAGCCGCCCTTCACGTAACGGTAGGTTCCCATTCCGAGAAAGACCGCGTCGTACTCCTCGACAAGCCGCTCGAAGGGGATGTCGACGCCGATCTCCACGCCGAGGCGAAACTCGACGCCCATGCCCTCGAGCACTTCGCGGCGCTTCTCGACGATCGCCTTCTCGAGCTTGAACGGCGGGATGCCGAAGGTGAGCAGCCCGCCGATGCGGGCATAGCGATCGAACACGATCGGCGAGACGCCGCTCCTGACCAGCACGTCCGCGCAGCCGAGACCCGCGGGTCCCGCCCCCACGATCGCGACGCGCTTGCCGCTCGGGCGAACATGCGACATGTCCGGCGTCCAGCCGCGGCGGAACGCCTCATCGGTGATGTACTTCTCGATCGCGCCGATCGTCACGGCGCCGAAGCCGTCAGTGAGCGTGCAGGCGCCCTCGCACAGCCGATCTTGCGGGCAGATGCGCCCGCAGACCTCCGGGAGCGAGTTGGTCTTGTGGGAAAGCTCCGCCGCCTCGAGCAGATTGCCCTCCTCGATCAGCTTGAGCCAGTTGGGGATGTAGTTGTGGACCGGGCACTTCCACTCGCAGAAGGGATTCCCGCACGCGAGGCAGCGGCCGGCCTGCTGCGCGGCCGCCTCCGCGGTGAACGGCGCGTAGATCTCCGCAAATCCCGCGAGGCGCGCTTCGAGCGGCAGCTTCTCGGGCTCGGTGCGCGCGATCTCGAGGAACTCCAGGTGCTTCTCGGCCATCGCGGGCAGCCTCAGGCGGCGCGCCGCAGGTTCTGAATGAGCGATTCCACCGATGCGGCCTTGGGCTTGACCACCCAGAATTTCGGCGTGAACGTGCGGAAATCCCCGAGGATCTCCGCGCCCCACTCGCTTTCCGTCTCCGCGACGTGCTGCTCGATGAGCCCGCGCAGATGCTGCAAGTGGGCCTGCATCGCCTCGGCATGAATGCGGCTGATATCGATGAGCTCGTGGTTGTAGCGGTCGACGAAATCCCGCTCCAGATCGAGCACGTACGCGAACCCTCCGGTGAACCCGGCTCCGAAGTTGACGCCGGTGCGCCCGAGCACGCAGACGACCCCGCCGGTCATGTACTCGCAGCAGTGATCGCCGGCACCTTCGATCACGGCGACCGCTCCGGAGTTGCGCACCGCGAAGCGCTCGCCGGCGGTTCCGGCGGCGTACAGCTGCCCCCCGGTCGCCCCATAGAGGCACGTGTTGCCCATGATCACGGTCTCGCGATGCACGAAGCGCACGCTGCGCGGATGGCGCAGCACGATCTTGCCGCCGGCCATGCCCTTGCCGACGTAATCGTTCGCATCGCCCTCGAGGTAGAGGTTGAGACCCCCCGCATTCCACACCCCGAGGCTCTGCCCGGCACTGCCGGTCAGCCGCACGAGGAGCGGGGCACTCTCCATGCCGTGGTCGCCCCAGCGGCGCGCGATCTCCCCGGAGATGCGCGCACCGATCGAGCGGTTGAAGTTCTTCACGCTGTAGCGCCATTCCCCGCCGGCTGCCGCCTCGATGGCCCCGCGCATGTCGTTCACCATGCGCTCGGCGAGCTCGCCCCTGTCAGCGGGCACGTTGGAGGGGGCGACGCAGAACTGCGGCGACTCGGCGGCGAGTCCGCCGCTCGAGAGGAGCGGCGTGAGATCGAGCCTGCCCTGGCGAGCCGTATCGCCCGCGCGTGGCTCGAGCAGCTCGGTGCGTCCGATGAGCTCCTCCAGCCGGCGCACACCGAGGAACGCGAGGATCTCGCGCACCTCCTCGGCGACGAAGCGAAAGTAGTTCATGACCATCTCCGGGAGCCCCAGGAAATACCTGCTGCGCAGCACGGCGTGCTGAGTCGCCACGCCCGTCGCACAGTTGTTGAGATGGCAGATCCGCAGGTACTTGCAGCCGAGCGCCACCATGGGCGCGGTGCCGAAGCCGAAGCTTTCGGCACCGAGGATCGCGGCCTTGACCACGTCGAGTCCGGTCTTGAGCCCCCCGTCGGTCTGCAGCCGCACCCGATAGCGCAGGTCGTTCGCTCGCAGGGTCTGGTGGGTCTCGGCGAGTCCGAGCTCCCAGGGGGTGCCCGCGTACTTGATCGAGGAGAGCGGGCTCGCGCCGGTTCCGCCGTCGTGCCCCGATACCGTGATCAGGTCGGCATACGCCTTGGCGACGCCGGCGGCCACCGTGCCCACCCCGGGCTCCGCAACGAGTTTCACGGAGACGAGCGCGCGCGGATTGACCTGCTTCAAATCGAAGATGAGCTGCGCCAGATCCTCGATCGAGTAGATGTCGTGATGCGGCGGCGGGGAGATGAGCCCGACGCCGGCGCGCGCGAAGCGCAGCCGCGCGATCAGCTCGTTGACCTTGTGGCCCGGGAGCTGGCCGCCCTCGCCGGGTTTGGCACCTTGGGCGATCTTGATCTGCAGAACCTCGGCGCTGGTCAGGTACGCGGGCGTCACGCCGAAGCGCCCCGAGGCGACCTGCTTGATCTTCGAGCTGCGTTCGGTGCCGTAGCGCGCCGGATCCTCGCCGCCCTCCCCGGAGTTCGAGCGCGCGCCGAGACGGTTCATCGCGATCGCGAGCGCCTCGTGCGCCTCCGGGGAGAGCGCGCCCAGGGACATCCCGGCGCCGTCGAAGCGCGGCAGGATCGACTCGATCGGCTCCACCTCCGCGAGCGGCAGCGCGGGCCCCGCGGGCTTGAGGGCGAGCAGGTCGCGAAGCGTCGAGGCGGGGCGCGAATTGACGAGCTCCGCGAAACGTCGATAGTGGACGTACTCACCGGAAACCGCCGCCGCCTGCAGCGTCGCCACCACATCGGGGTTGTACATGTGGTACTCGGCGCCGTGGACGTACTTCGTGAGGCCGCCCTGCTCGATCGGCGCGCGCGGATCCCAGGCGCGCGCGGCGAGCGCCGCCACGTCGCTCTCGAGGTCCCGGAAATCCGCGCCCGCGATGCGGCTCTCGGTGCCCGCGAAGCACAGGTCGACCACGGGCTTGCCCAACCCCACGATCTCGAAGAGCTGCGAGCCGCGATAGCTCGCGATGGTCGAGATGCCCATCTTCGACATGACCTTGAGCAGTCCCTTGCACACCCCCGCGCGGTAGCTGCGACCGAGCTCCAGGCGGGTGGAGAAATCGAGCTTGACACGGCCCTGCGCGCGCAGATCGAAGAGCAGCTGATAGGCCATGTAGGGATACACCGCGGTCGCCCCGTAGCCGATCAGGCAGGCGAAGTGGTGCGGCTCGCGCGCGGTGCCGGTCTCGACCAGCAAATTGCATTTGGAGCGCAGGCCGCAGCGCACGAGGTGCTGATGCACCGCGCCGGTGGCTAGCAGCGCATGCGCGGGGAGCTTGCCCCTGACGAGATAGCGGTCCGAGATGAGTAGCACCAGCTTGCCGCGCGCCACGGCCGCTTCGGCCTGCGCGCAGAGGCGCCCGAGCGCCGCCTCGAGCCCCTCGGCGGGATCGTATTGCAGCGACAGGAATTCCTGCGTCACGCCGAACTCCTCGAGGGCGAGGATCTGGCGGAGCTTTCTCTGCGAGAGGATCGGCGAGCCGAGCGCGACCTGGCGCGCGTGCTCGGCGGAAGGCACGAAAATGTTGCACTCCGGGCCGATCTGCGTCTGCAGCGACATCACGACCGCCTCGCGCAGCGGGTCGATCGGGGGGTTGGTCACCTGCGCGAACTGCTGGCGGAAGTAATCGTAGAGCGAGCGCACGCGATGCGAGAGCACCGGCATCGGGGTGTCGTCGCCCATCGAGCCCACCGCCTCGCTCTCGTCCTCCGCGAGCACGCGGATCACCTCCTCGCGCTCCTCGGCCGAGACGTTGAACATCTTCTGATAGAGCGCGAGCGTCGCGCGGTCCATGGGCTCGGCCGCGAGCCGCGCGTCGATGAGATCGGTCTCGAGATAGCGCACGCCCTTCTTGAGCCAGGTCTTGTACGGATGGCGCGTCTTGAGCAGCTGGTCGATGTCGCGCGACTCGAGGAGTCTGCCCTGCTGCAGGTCGAGGGCGATCATCTCTCCGGGGCCGAGCTTGCCCTTGCGCTCCACGTCTTCAGGCGCGTAGTCCCATACGCCCGTCTCGGATGCGATCGTGAGCAGCCGGTTGCGCGTGATCACGTAGCGCGCCGGACGCAGGCCGTTGCGATCGAGCGTGCAGCCCACGTAGCGCCCGTCGCTGAAGACGATGCCAGCCGGCCCGTCCCACGGCTCCATGTGCACCGAGTAGTACTCGTAGAAGGCGCGCAGGTCCGCATCGAGCGAATCGAGACCGTGCCAGGCGGGCGGGATGAGGATCCGCATCGCGTGCAACGGATCGAGTCCGCCCATGATGAGCACCTCGAGCATGTTGTCGAGGCTCTGCGAGTCCGATCCGCTCACCGAGACGAGCGGCAGAATGTCGGTGAGGCTCGGCAGGAGCGGCGAGCGCAAGAGCGGGCCGCGCGCGACCGCCCAGTTGCGGTTGCCCTGGATCGTGTTGATCTCGCCGTTGTGCGCGAGATAGCGATAGGGGTGCGCGAGGCGCCACTGCGGGAGCGTGTTCGTGGAGAAGCGCTGGTGGAAGACGGCGACGGAGCTCTCGAGCCGCGGATCGGTGAGGTCGGGGTAGAACTCGGTCAGGTGCTGCGGCATCACCATGCCCTTGTAGACGAGCGTGCTCGCCGAGAGGCTCGGGACGTAGAACACCGGATCGCGCTCACCGAGACGCGCCTCCGTGCGCCGGCGCGCGAGGAACAGCTGTCGATTGAACGACGCCTCGTCGATCTCGGGGATGCGGCAATTGACGAATGCCTGCTCGATGTGGGGCAGCGTCTTCAGCGCCTGCGCCCCGCACGCCTCGCTCAGCGTGGGCAAGCCCCGCCAGCCCGCGAGCTCGAGGCCCTCCCGCTCGAGCTCCGCGGCAAGCGCGGCGCGCGCCGCCTGCGCGAGGGCCGGCTCGGGGCTCAGAAAGACGAGTCCCGCGGCGAAGCGCTCCGTGAGCACGATTGCCGCCTCGCCCGCCACGGCGCGCAGAAAGCGCTCCGGCCGCTTGAGCGCAATGCCGCAGCCGTCGCCCGTCTTGCCGTCCGCCGCGACCGCGCCGCGATGCGTGAGCCGGTTGAGCGAGACAATCGCCGTCTGTACGAGCGAGTGGCTCGGCACATCGTCGAGGTGAGCGATGAGGCCGAAGCCGCAGCTGTCCTTTTCGTCGGTCGGCCTGAAGAGGCCCTGTGCTCGCTGTGTCATTGGGAACCACTCATCCGTGCGCACGCCGCGCAAGCTCCCCCGCCCGTGCGGCGCGCCACCGCTCGCACCGTTTCGGGGACGCGGCGCCTTGAATCAGAACGCTGTCTTAAGGGAGCGCCGCGCTCCCTTGAGCCCGAGCGCGCGATCGCGCGGGCGAGGGGTGCGGGCAGGGCGCTCGAGAGGGCGCCGTGCCCGCTCCCGGGGCCGGCGCCGCGCCTCACGCGCCACGGTAAGCCTTCATTTCCGCAGAAATATGACCGAGCGAGGCGGCGCGGTCAATGCCGGGGCTTGAAACGCCCCGCCCCGACCCCACCTCTGTCGCGAGGCGCGACGCCGGTCCAATGCCAGGCGACCGCCCACGAACATCAACCCTTATATGGAGATGGAAACATGGCTCTCGTTCGTTATGAACCCGCTCGTCTCGTCTCTCAGCTGCAGGAGGAGATCAACCGGGTTTTCACGGCGCTCTCGAGCGCCGAAGGCAGCAGCGGCGCCACCTCGACGTGGGTTCCGCCGGTCGACGTGATCGAGCATGCGGACCGCTTCGAGCTCGCGGTGGACCTGCCGGGGGTCGATCCCGACAAGGTGGAGATCACACTCGATAACGGCGTGCTCAGCATCTCCGGCGAGCGCGAGGCCGATGGCCGCCTGGCGAGCGCGGAAGAGATCCGCATGCGGTTAGAGCGCGGGCGCGGCAAGTTCTATCGGCAGTTCGTGCTGCCGGAGACGGTCGATGCCGAGCGCGTGCAGGCATCGGGCCGCAACGGCGTGCTCGCGATCACGATCCCGAAGCAGGCGCAGGCGCTGCCGCGGCGAATCAAGGTCCAGTGAGCGGCGCCGGCGGGCGGGGGTCGCGCACGGGAAGCATGAGGATGAGCCCGACTGCGAGAAAGCCGATTCCCACGGCGACCCCCGCCCGCTGATTGGCGAACGCCGCCGTCACGATGCCGATCGCGAGCGGCCCCATGAAGGAGGTGGCGTTTCCCGACAGGGCATAGAGCCCGAAGAACTCGTTGAGCATCGTCGGCGGGGAAAGCTTCGCCATGAGCGTGCGGCTCGTGACGAGGCCGCCGGTCACGAACAACGCGATGAAGTTCTGCGTGACGAGGAACACCTTGTCCGGGAGCGTCGGGAAGAGTCCCGTCCCCGGCGTGCTTGCGTGGCTCAGCGTCACGAAGAAAACGCTCTGCGGCGTGATCGAGCACACCGCGACGTTCGCGGCGAGGCAACCCGCGACGAACACGATCACCGCGCGCTTGGTGCCGATGCGCCGATCGAGCCACCCGGCGAAGAGCCCCGCGGCCGTCGCGATGACGCTGTTCACGAGCCCCATCGCAATCAGCATGCGCGGGGTCCAGTGGAGCACCCCGGCGGCGACGACGCTCGTGAACAGCATCATCACCATGAACCCCTCGTTGTAGATGAGCCGCGCGGCAAGATAGGTCGCCGCGTTACGGTAGCTGCGCACGCGCGAGAGCGTCTCGATGAGACTTGCAATGCCGCGGCGCACGGCCTCGCGAGCTCCGCACGAGGTGCTCGCGACATCGGGCGTGAGGAAGAACATCGGCAGATAGAACACGACCATCCAGAGCGCCGCGAGGATGCCGACGGCGCGCTCGGGCTCGTGCGCACGCACGTCGAGCCCGAAAAGCGGGTGGGGATTGCGGTCCCAGGCGAGCAGATAGAACGTGAAGAGGATGATGCCCGAGAAGTTCGCCAGGCTGAAGCCGAGACCGCTCAAGAACGAGATCCGGCGCGCGCTCGTGATGGTGGGCAGCATCGCGCTCGTGAATACTCCGGAGTACTCGAAGCACAGCGTGCCGCCGATGAGGGCGAGCATGATCCATGCGAGCCCATGTCCCATCCCCGGGGTTGCGAACCACAGCATCGCCATGCACGGTGCGCCCAACGCGAGACAGCCCAAGAGCCAGGGCTTGCGTCGTCCGCCGGCGTCCGCGATCGCGCCGAGCACCGGTGCGGTGAGCGCGACGGAGAGCGCGGCCGCGGCCGACACGTAGCTCCACACAGTCTGTCCGCGCACCGGGTCCGGAATCACGACGGTGGTGAAGTACGCCGCGAAGACGAAGATGTTGACGAGGACGTTGTAGGGGTTGCGCGCGCCGTCGCAGATCGCCCAGGCGATCTCGGCGGCCAAGCTCGTAGGGCGCTCGCTCACGCTCGGCGTGAGGGCACCGCGGCTCCCCCCCGCCACCGCGAGCTGCTCGGCCGACCTCAGCTGAGCCACCTCTCCCCCCTCCCGCTTCCGGTCCGCTCCCGGCCGCGCACAGTATCACCCCGGAATGGTACTGTGCGTATCGTCTCGCATCGGGGATTCGCGTTGTTGAGAGGGGTCGTGCTCGCGCTCGCAGCGTGCTATCCGCTGCTCGCACATCTCGCGGTGACCGCCCGCAGCCCTGCGCTCGGCGCGGCGAGTCTCGCCGTGCTCGCTGCCGCGGCGCTGCTCCCGGCGCTCGCGCGGCCAAGCGCGGCGGCATGGCTCGCGGCCGGGGCGATCGCGGCGCTCATCGCGCTCGCCGAGCGGCGGAGCTGGGTGTGGCTCCCGCTCTATGCGCCCTCGGTAGCCGGCGATTGGGCGGGGGCCTTCCTGTTCGGCCGCACACTCATCGGCGGACGCACGCCGCTCGTCGAGCGGATCATTTCGCTCCTGCGCGCGCCGGGTGAGTCGCGAGATCCGCGCATCGCTGCCTACGCCCGGCGCTTGACCGGCGCTTGGGCCGCGGTCTTGGGCGCGCTCGGCCTGGTGAGTCTCGCGCTCGCGCTGTGCGCGACACCGCACGGCATCCTGCTCGCGCTCGGCATCGCGCCGCCGCTACGCGTGGCCGAGCGCACGTGGTCGCTCTACGCGAACTTCGTTGAGTACCTGATCGCGATCGCCTTCTTCGCGGGCGAGTACGCATTTCGCCACCGGCACTTCCCCGAGCGCTCCTCGGCCGGCCTCGTCGCGTTCGTCCGGCGGCTGAGCGCGGTCGTCCCGCGCATCCTCGCGGAGCCGGTCGACCGCGACAAGCCCGAGCGGTTGCGCGAGCAGGCATGAGCGAGCACTTCGAGGCGAAGCTCAGCATCCCGCAGGATCATCCCGCGCTTCCGGGACACTTTCCCGGTGCGCCGGTCGTGCCGGGCGTGCTCCTGCTCGATGCGCTCATCGAGGCGGCGGAGGCGCGCCTCGGCCGTGCGCTGCGGGTCGTGGGCGTTCCGCGCGCGAAGTTTCTCGCGCCGCTGCTGCCCGGGCCGTCCGCTCGCGCGGTGCTCGCGCTCGAGGGTGAGCGGCTCGGTTTCATCGTGCGGCAGGAAGGGCGCCTCATCGCCGAAGGCACCTTTGCGCTGAGCGCGGAGCCTGCTCCGTGAGGCCACTCGCCGCGCTCCTCGCCTTTCTGCCCGTGGCCGCATGGGGAGCGAGCGCGCTCGATACGCTCCTCCAGAGGCTCGCTCGGCCGGCGCCGTCGTCGACCGCCTTCGTCGAAGCACACTTCTCCCCGCTCCTCACCCGTCCGCTCGTCGTCTCCGGAAGGCTCGAGTACCTCGGGCCCGATGCGCTCGCGCGCGACGTCGAGAAGCCCTACCGCGAGCGCGCGGAGATCCGCGGCGACACCGCGACCGTTGCCCGCGAGGGTGAGCCCGCACAGAGCTTCGCGCTCGAGCGCGCGCCCGAGATGCGCGGCCTGCTCGCGAGCTTCACGGATCTGCTGGGCGGCAATCGCGCCGCGCTCGAGCGCGCGTTCCGGCTGGACCTGCACGGCAGTCCGAGCGATTGGACGCTCGGGCTCACGCCGCGCGATCCGCGCATTCTCGAGCGCATCCGCTCCGTCGTCGTGAGCGGCCGTGGCGCCGAGCCGCGCTGCCTCACGATCTTTCAGGCAAACGACGACACCACCATCATGCTGCTCGCGGACGCGGCGAGCACTGCACTGCCTGCCGCGCCCGATCGCCGCTGGTTCGACGCGCAGTGCCGCGGGCAGAGCGGGTAGGCCGTGCAGGCTTTGAGCGCGCCTCGACGTCGGGCGCTCGCCACGGCCATCTGGCTCGCCGCGCTCGCACTTGCGGGGCTCTATGTGCGCGCGACGCTGCGGGTGAGCGGCGATCTGCGCGTGTTCATGCCGACACCGCATACGAGCGCCGAGCGGCTGATTCTCGAGGAGGTGAGCGCGGGGCCGGCCGCGCGCGTGCTGCTGGTCGCACTCGCAGGCGCCCCGCCGCGCGAGCTCGCCGCGACCTCCACCCGGCTCGCGGCGGCGTTGCGCGCCGATTCCTCGTTTCGCCTCGTCGCCAACGGGCAGAACCTGCTCGATACGATCCCTCGGGCCCTGCTCCCATACCGCTATCTGCTCTCACCGACGCTCGATCGACACCGCTTCGATGCCGACTATCTGCGCGCGGAGCTCCGTGCGCGTGAGCGCGACCTCGCCTCACCCGCGGCGAGCCTGCTCGAACCGTGGCTCCCGAGCGACCCGACGCTCGAAGTTCTGAAGGTGCTTGAGTCCTGGCGCCCGGCAGCGGAGCCGCAGCTCATCGACGGCGTGTGGTTCGGGCCGCGCGGGCACACCGCGCTCATGATCGTCGAGTCCGCGGCTCCGGCGTTCGATCCGCGGGCACAAGCCACGGTCCTCGAGCATCTCCGGGCGCATTTCGCGGCACTCCGCGCAAGCCCCGCGGTGCGGCTCACGGTCACCGGACCGGGAGCGTTCTCGGTGCTGATGGAGCGGCGCGCGCAGTCCGATGCTGAGCTCGCGAGCATCCTCGATTCCCTCGGAATGATCGGGCTCATGCTGCTCGCCTACCGCAGTCCCACCCGCGTGCTGCTCGGCGCGCTGCCGCTCGCGACCGGCGGAGCCGTAGCGCTCGTCCTCGTCGCGGCGCTCTTTGGCACGGTGCACGGCATCACCCTCGCCTTCGGCTTCACGCTGATCGGGGTCGCGATCGACTACCCGATCTTTCTCTTCAGTCATTGCCGCCCCGGCGTCGCGCCGCTCGCGACGGCGCGCGCGATCTGGCCGACGCTCGCGGTCGCGGTGACGGGACTGACCATCGCCTATCTCGCGTTCCTCCTCTCCGGCGTGCCGGGGCTCGTCGAGCTCGCGTGCTTCAACGTCGCGGGTCTTGCCGCGGCGGGGCTCGCGACACGCTATGCGCTGCCGCGGCTCGTGCCGCCCGTCACGAGCGACCCTGGCGAGACGTGGCTGCCGATCCACCTCGCGCGCCTCGTTGCACGACTGCCGCGGCCGGCCTGGCTCGCCCCCGCACTCGCGCTCGCTGCGCTCGCCGTGGTCGCTTTCGTTCCCGGCGCGCTGTGGGACAACGACCTGGGTCGGCTCACGCCGGTCCCCGAGCACCTGCTCGAGCAATTCGCGCAGCTGCAGCACGAGCTCGGAGCGGCCGACGTGCGCTACCTGATGATGGTCGAGGAGCCGAGCGCGGAACGAGCGCTCACGCGCGAGGAGGCGCTGCGGCGGAGTCTGAACGAGCTCGTCGCGCGCCGCGCCATAGCGGGTTTCGACGATGCCGCGCGGTATCTGCCGAGCATCGCGGTCCAGGAGCGGCGACGCGCGGCGTTGCCCGGTCGCGCCGCGCTTGCCGCGGCGCTCGATGAGGCGCAGCGGGACACGGCCTTCAGGCCCGGGGTGTTCGCGCCGTTCCTGGCCGACGTCGCGCGCGCGCGGCAGCTGCCGCCGCTCACGCCGGAGGGTCTGCGGGGCACGCCGCTCGAGCTCTCCGTCGGCGGCCTGCTGCTCGCGCGCGGGGCCGGCGCTACGGGTCTCATCACCTTCAACGACGTGCGGGACCCCGAGGCACTGCGGCAGCTCGCTCGAGCCTCGGGGGATCACGTCGCGTTCGTCGATCTGAAGGCCGCCTCGGAAGCGCTGATCGCGCATCAGCGCGCGCGCATCCTCGCGAGCATCGCCGGTGCGTCCGTCCTGCTCGCGCTCACCGTGCTCGCCGCGCTGCGCTCGGTAGCGCGCGCCGTGCGCGTTCTCGTGCCCATCGCGCTCGCGACGCTCGTCAGCCTCGCGCTCCTGCATGCCGCGCGCATGCCGCTCAACCTGTTCCATCTGATCGCGCTCGTGCTCGCCGCGGGGCTCGGGCTCGACTACGCGCTCTTCTGCGAGCGTGCGCGCCACGACGGCTCCGCGAGCCGGCGCACACTGCACGCCCTCGGAGTGTGCGCGACCGCCGCGTGCCTGGTCTTCGCGGTGCTCGCGAGCTCCACGCTGCCCGTGCTGCGCTCGATCGGCGTCACGGTGGTGATCGGAGTCGCCGCGAATTTCGCTCTCGCGCTCATGCTGATTCGACCGACGGAGTTGCCCGCGTGGCCGCCCTCGAAGTCATCGCCGAGTTGATACCGCACCAGGGCGCGATGTGCCTGCTCGAGCGCGTGCTCGAGTGGGATGCCGACCACATCTTGCTCGCAACGCGCAGCCATCGCGCCCCTCGGAACCCGCTCCGCGCGGGCGGTCGCCTGCGGGCGCTGCACCTGTGCGAGTACGGCGCACAGGCGATGGCCGTGCATGGGAGTCTGCTCGCGCGGACCGCAGGCGCGCGCGCGCGCCCGGGCCTGCTCGTGTCCGTGCGCGAGGTGGTGCTCAACCGAGAATGGCTCGAGGATCTGGCCGGCGAGCTCCGCATCGAGGCACGCTGCCTGCTCGGGAGCGAGCGGAGCTCCCAGTACGCATTCACGGTGCATCACGGGGATGAGCTGATCGCGGCGGGGCGCGCCGCCATCATCGTGGCGCGCGTCTACAGCTCGCGCGCGTAGACGATGAAGCCGCGATGCTCGGCGAGCTTGTCGTAGAGCGCGCGCCCGGGGACATTCCCGGCCTGCGTGTGCCAGTACACCCGAGTGCACGTGGCGCATCGGGCTGCCTCGCATACCGCTTCGATCAGCAACCGACCGATGCCGAGCCGGCGCAGCGGCTCGGCGGTGTAGAGGTCCTGCAGATAGCACACCTCGTGCACGCGGTTGGTGGCGCGGTGCAAGACGTAGTGAGCGAGCCCGACCAAGCGACCGGCGTCCTCGGCGAGGAGCGCGTGCACGGGTTCGGCGGGGTCGAAGAATCGCTCCCAGGTCGACTGCGTCACCGCCTCGGCGAGCGCCGTGGGTCCGCTGCGGCCGTAGAACGCGTTGTAGCCATCCCACAGCGGGCGCCACTGCGAGTAATCGCGGCGCGCGACCGGTCTCACGAGAAACCGATCTGCCATGCGCGGCGGCTCCAACTCGAGGCTCGCACCGGCTCAGCCGGCGAGCGCGAAACGCGGGAGGGTCTGTGGGACCGCGCAAACGCGCGGCAGCTCGCCCGGCGATTGCGCGAGCTTCTCGAGAAGGGCGCGGATCGCCTCCCCGGAGAGCGAGCTGTGCTCGCGCTGCGCCCGGGCGACGATGTCCGCCGCGAGCCCATGCATCAGTGCACAGTTCTCGTGGATGCGCGCGAGGAACGCGCGCTCATCGAGTCGGTCCTTCAGGCTGCGATTGAGCTCGACGAACCAAGCGAGCGCCGACTGATCGAACATGGCATCCAGATTGCGCTTGCCGCTCACCCGCGACCACTCGCGCAGGAACGGCTGCATTGCCTCGTTGAGCGCCTGGCAGGCGAGTAGTTGCGGCCTGAGCCGCGCCATCATCGGCACATCGGCGATGCGCCGCTGAAAGAACAGCTGGCAGAGAATTCCCCAGTAATACGTGTAGTCCCAGATCGCCTTCACGGGCAGCACCTCCGGATCGCCGAAGATCGGGTACTGATCGACGTAGAGGCTGAGCGTGCTGCGATAGAAGGAGAAGAAGAACTGCTCGTACAGCCGCGCGTACGGGGCGATGGGTTCCCCGGCGCGATCCTTCGCGACGAGCTCGGTGATGTAGGTGTTCGCGATGGCGATGAAATCGCTCCCCGGGGAATAGAACGGATCGAGGAACACGCCCGCCTCGCCCGTGAGCGCCCAGCGGGCGCCGGAGAACACCTGCTTGCATCCGTAGGAGAATCCGCGCAGAAAGCGGAAGTCCATGAGCTCGGCGCGCCGCGCGTCGAGCTCGCGCGCGAGCCGCGGCTGATGCACGCCGAGCCAGCGCAGTGCGCGCGCGAAGGTGTTCATCTCCTTGAGCGGATGCACGCGCGCATCGGCGACGATGCCGACCGAATGTACGCCGGAGGAGAGCGGGATCAGCCAGACCCAGTAACCCTCGCCCACCAGATGATTGGTGGAGAGCCACCGCTCGCCGCGCACGCAGCGCGCGAGCCAGGCGCGATCGCTCGACCACTCGTCGATGGCGATGCGGCCGCCGATGCGGAACCACACGCCGTTCGCATCGTGTGCGCTGCGCTCCGTGAGCCCGAGCTCGCGCTTGATGAGTGCGGCCCGGCCCGAGGCATCGATCAGCCAGCGCCCGCGCAAGCTTCGGTCGGTCCCATCGCGCTCATAGCGCACCTCGTGGTCCCCTGCCGCGGCATCCGCAGCGTCCGCTCGCGCGAGCGTGAAGCCGCGCACCACCGCGCGGTCGAGAAACTCGACTCCCCGCGCGCGTGCGCGCTCGGCGAGAAAGTTCTCGAAGATGCCGCGATCGAGCTGATAGGTCGCTACTGGAAAGTGGCTGCTCAGACCCGCTTCGAGCACGTGATCCACGTCGGCTCGGCGATCCGAGAAGAAGAATCGGAAGCCGAACTTGCGCAGCTGGTGTGCCTCGAGGTGCTCGTCGAGCCCGAGGACCGAGTCGAAATAATGAGCGCCGATCTCGACCGAGGACTCCCCGACCTTATGCGTCGCGCGCGGCACCGGATGGCGCGCGCGCTCGAGCACCGTGATGCGCAGCCCGGCGCACCGCTCCTTGAGCTGCAGCGCGAGCGTGAGCCCGGCGAGGCCGCCGCCCATGATGACCACATCTGCATTCACGTTTCTCCCCCCTGCGCGCTGCGCGGCGGTCACGGCCGTGGTGCGAGCGCAAGCCGCAGTGCCTTTGCTCCGGGCAGCGCCACGACGATCTCCCGTGCGCGCTCCTCGGCAAGCGCCTCGTAGAGCGCGAGACAGCTTGCCATCGCGTTGCCCGCGACCAGCGCCTCATTCTGCGCGCGAGCGCGCGTTGGGATGCACCCGGTCTGCTCCTCGACGCTGAGCTCGAGGCACATCCGCGACCGATCACTCGGGTGGGTGTCGAGGACGAGTCCCGCTCCGAGTATCCCACGGCTCCTCGCCATGGTGGCGAGTGGTCCGCGCGCCTCGATGTCGTAGGCGACGTACAGCACGGCGGTCCCCGAGGACAGGGTTTGCACCGCGGCCGTGAGGAGCCCGATCCCGAAGGTGTGCTGGTGCGCCGTCAACGCCGAATAAGGCTCGGCGCAGCCCGTCGCGATCGCCCAGTATCCGGCCGCTGCGTTGTGAATGGAGTGGTGGAATTTCGTCGGAGAGGTCTCGAGCGGCGCCCTCGCGAGCTGTCCACACAGCGCGTCGCTCACGGCCAGATCCCCATAGGTCGAGGCGAAGACGCTCGGCAGCGTCCGCGGCTCGCGCGCGGCGCTTGCGCAAGCACCGGCTGCGACTTCCAGCGCGACGGCGACGGTATCCGGCGCCCTGCGCCGCTCGGTCGGCGCGAGCAGGGCGGGAGAAGGCCGCGCAGCGGGCTCCGCCGGGGCGGCGGCCTCGCCGCGCAGGATCGCTCGGGCCCGTTCCCACCCCGGCAGCCGCGGCGCCCAGAACGCGATGCCCTGCACGTGCAGCTCGATCCTGCGCACGCCGTCGGGCCCTCTCAGCTCAGGCGCTCGCGCCCGAAGACGAGCACGCAGTTGCTGCCGCCGAATCCGAAGGAGTGGCTCGTAGCGATGCGAATCGCGCGCGGCTCGTTCTTGAGCCGGATCTGGGGACCGCACGCGCAGTCGACGGACTCGGTGTTGAGCGTGCCGGGCGCGAGCCCGCGCTCGAGCGCGAGCAGCGTGATGACCGCCTCCAGGATGCCGGCCGTGCCGAGTGCGTGCCCGGTCCAGCCCTTCGTGGAGCTCGCGAAGGTGCGCCGCGGGAAGAGCTCCGCCACGACCTGAGCCTCGATCTCATCATTTTTCCGGCTCGCCGTGCCATGCAGGTTGATGTAATCGACTTCCTCCGCGCTCACCCCGGCACTCGCGAGCGCCTCGAGGATGGCGAGTCGTGCCCCGCGCCCTTCGGGGTGCGGTGCGGACATGTGATGCGCGTCGCTCGACTCGCCGTAGCCGAGAAGCAGGGGGCCTTCCCCCTGCGGCTCGAGGAGCGCGAAGCCCGCGGCCTCCCCGAGACTGATTCCGCGTCGGTCGCGATCGAACGGGCGGCAAGGCTCGGGCGAGAGGAGCCCCAGGGAGTGGAAGCCGAAGAGCACGCTTCCGCAGAGCGAATCGGTCCCGCCGACGACGGCCGCATCCGCCAGCCCGAGCCGCACGAGCCGCTCGGCATGGGCGAAAACCTTCGCGCTGGAGGAGCAGGCGGTGGCGATCGTCATGGAGAGCCCATCGAGACGCAGTGCATTGCGCAGAAAGTCGGTCAGGGAGTGCGGCGCATGGATGATGGGTCGGCGCAGCTCCGGGGGGTACTGGCCGTCCTCCAGTAGACGCGCGTACCCCTCCTCGGTCGCCCCGACGCTGGAGGTGGCGGTGCCGATCACGAGCGCGATGCGCGCTGCGCCGTAGCGCCTGCGGGCGGCCGCGACGCGCTCGGTGAAGCCGTCGCGCCCTGCGCCGTACCACGCCAGGCGATTGTTGCGACAGTCCCACGCAGCGAGATCGCCCGGGAGCGCCGCCCGCTCGATCTCCGGCACGCGGCCGATCCAGGTGCCGAGCGGCGTTGCCGAGAAATCGCAGGGCGTGAGGCCTCCGCGCCTGGAGGCGAGAGCGCGCGCGAGCGGCTCGCGGCCCGCTCCGGCCGCGCACGTCGCCGTGTAAGAGGTGATGGTGAGCGGCGACACGCGCATCGGCGATTCCCGTCGAGCCGAGCCCTCGGTTCCGGCAAGCGCGCTCAGCCGCGCCGGCGGTGCTCCTCGATGTGACGCGCGAGAGAGCGGAGCGAGGCGAAGATGCGGCGGTTCTCCTCGTCGTCGGAGCGGATCTGAACGCCGAATCGCTTGGAGATCTCGAGGGCGATCTCGAGCGCGTCGATCGAGTCGAGACCGAGTCCGGCGCCGAACAGCGGCGCCTCCGGGTCGATGTCCTCCGGGGCCACGGCTTCGAGGTTCACGGCGTTGACGATCAATCGGGCGAGCTCGTGCTCTGCGGGCGACTGGGTGGAAGGCATGTCGGAGGGCGCGCTAGACTCGTCGTCGATGGTGGGGGTCGGGGAGCGGCGCATCGTATCACAGCGGGTGATCGCCTCTGAGCGCGCTGCGGCACCGACTGCCGCGGCGGAACTGCGGATCGAATACGCGCGTCACGCGCCACACGCGCCGCTGCCGCCGGATACGCTTGCAGCCGTCACGTTCGGTGCTGCGGCGCTCCCGGACAGCGATCCTCGCCGCGTCCGCGTGCCGCTCGCGATGCTCGCGGGGGACGGAGCCTGCGAGCTCTGGCGCGCCGTGGGTCCCGTCGAGCTCGGCCGCGCCGGCCCGATTCGCTTTGCCGCGGACGCGGAGTATCTCGCCGGCGTCATCGAGCTCGATGAGCGCGAGTACGCTGGCCTCGCGGGCACAGCGGAAGCCGCATACACGCTCATCCGCCACTTCCAGCGCAACTCCTCCCACCCGCACCTGCTCAGGATCTGGAACTACTTCGACGGAATCAACGCCGGCGCGGACGACGCGGAGCGCTACAAGCAATTCTGTCTCGGCCGTGCCGCCGGGCTCGCCGCATACCCCTCGCATCGCTACCCGGCGGCGACGGCGATCGGGCGGCGTGACGGCTCGCCCGTGCTGCAGATCCTCTTTCTTGCGGGATCGAGCTCCGGAACCGCCCTCGAAAACCCGCGCCAGTTGAGCGCCTTCCGCTACCCGAGACGCTATGGACCGGTAGCCCCGAGCTTCTCGCGGGCGATGCTCGTTCCGCCCCGGCTGCTGCTCATCTCCGGGACGGCGAGCATCACAGGGCATGCATCGCGCCATCCAGGACGCCTCGGCGAGCAGATCGATGAGACCCTGCGCAACCTCGCGAGCCTGCTCGCGCGCGCGGCCCTCGAGCGCCCCGGCACGCGAGCGAGCTCGGACGCGCGCACTCTCCTCAAGGTCTATCTGCGCGACGCTGCGAGCGCCGGGGACGCCGCGGCACGACTCGCAGAGCAGCTGCCCGACGCTCCGTTCCTCATGCTCGAGGCGGACATCTGCCGCGCCGAGCTTCTCGTCGAGATCGACTGCGTGCATCACTTCGGCATCAGGCCGAAGAGCTGAGTTGGCTCGCCGCGAGCGCGTGCAGCGCCTCGAGGGAGAGCTTGCCGAGCTCGTTGCGCGGCAGCGCGGGAACGACGAGCAGCGGTCGCGGTATGAATGCCGGATCGATGCTGCGGCTCAACTGCGCCGCGATCGCGGGGGGTGCGAGCCCCGGCGCGACGACGAGCGCAGTGACGCGCCGCACCGCGCCAGCGTCGGGAGCTTGTGCCTGGAACACGACCGCATCGCGCACGCCTGGGATGTCGAGAATTCGTCGCGTGAGATCGGCGAGCGAGGCGCGCTTGCCGGCCACCTCGATCATGTCGAGGTGGCGGCCGCGCACGACGAAGCCATCGGGAGGCACGAGCTCAATCACGTCCTGAAGCGTCGTCGGGACATCGAACCAAGGCGCGCGCACGGTCGCGCCGTCCCCGGACGGAGTCAACACGACCCCCGGGTAGAGCCGCCAGGCGTCCTCGAGCGCCGTGAGCCGCGTCGCGATCACGCACGTCTCGGTTGAGCCGAACATCTCGAGCACGGTGGCGCCTGTGGCTCGCTCGACGCTGCGTGCGAGCTCGCGCTCGAGCGGCGCGGTCGCGGAAACGATCGTGGCCACCTCCGGCAGCCCGAGGCCCGCGACCGCGAGCGCGCGCAGGTGCACGGGCGTCGTCACCAGCACGCGCGGTGGCGGTACCTCGGAGAGCGCCGTCACCACGTCGGCTGGAAAGAGCGGCCGCCCCGCGTGCACGGCCATGGGCGAGAGGAGGGGCAGGAGCACCGAGGTCTCGGTCCCGTACATGTGCTGCGCCGGCACCGTGGCGACGATTGCCGGCGGTGCTTCGGCATAGCGGGCCGCGAGGCTCGCGCGCACACGCTCGGCGTTGAAGCGCGTGCTGCCGAGAAGATTGCGCCAGCGCTTGACGTGAGCGCGCGGCGCGCCGGTGCTGCCCGAGGTGAAGGCGATCTGTACCACGTGCGCTTCCGGCACCGTGACCGCCTGCACGGTGAGGGGCTCGCGGCCTTTGTGCTCGGTGAGCGCGCGCGCTACGGTCGCGTCGTCACAGCGATAGCTCCCCGGATGGGCCGCCATGCATTCCTCGATCGCAAGCGGTGCGTGCGAGGGCGGCAGGAGGTTCGTCTGACCACGCACCACCGCCGCGCAGTAGGCGCGCAGGAAGTGGTCCCGGCGCTCGCAGAGATTCGTGAGGTAGGTGCCCTGCGGGAGCGCTGCGGCGACCGCCGCCACCTCGGCAGTGAATTCCGCGACGGTGGTTGCGCGTCCGCGCACCCAGAGCAGGCGCCGATTCGGGTCCGCCGCATCGACGAGGGGCGCCTCGAGCATGCGCCGCTCAGCCGAGACGGCGGAAGATGAGCGAGGTATTCACGCCGCCGAAGGCGAAGTTATTGCTCATCACGTACTCCACGTCGAGCGCGCGTCCTTCGCCGACGATGTAGTCGAGATCGCCGCAGCGCGGATCGAGGTGCTCGAGATTGAGCGTCGGGGCGAACCAGCCGGCGTTCATCATCCGCACGCTGAACCACGCCTCGATTGTGCCGCAGGCACCGAGTGTGTGCCCGAGATAGCTCTTCTGGCTGCTGATCGGGACGCGTGCGCCGAGCGCGGCGGCCGTCGCGCGCGACTCCGCGATGTCGCCGTGCTCGGTTCCAGTGCCGTGGCCGTTCACGTACCCCACGGCCGCGCCCGAGAGGTCCGCATCCTCGAGCGCGAGCTGCTGGACCAGGCTCATCGTGCTCTCCTGCGGACGCGTGACGTGGCTCCCGTCACCGTTGGTCGCGAAGCCGACGAGCTCGGCGTGGATGCGTGCCCCGCGCGCGCGCGCGTGCTCGAGCTCCTCGAGAACGAGAACCGCGGCGCCTTCGCCCACCACGAGCCCATCGCGGTCCCGGTCGTACGGGCGCGGCGTCTCGCGCGGCTCCCGGTTGCGGCGGCTGGTCGCATAGAGAATATCGAACGACATCGCCTGGGTGGGACAGAGCTCCTCCGCGCCCCCGGCGAGCATCACCGTCTGTGAACCGTGCTTGATCGACTCGTAGGCGTAGCCGATCGCCTGGCTTCCCGAGGTACAGGCGCTCGAGGTGGGAATGATGCGGCCCTTGAGGCCGAAGAAGATGCTGATATTCGCGGCAGCCGTGTGCGGCATCATGCGCACGTACGAGTTCGCGTTGAGACCGGGCGAGCTCCCCTCGAGCAGCATCAGCGCGAAATCGCGGATGTCGGGAATGCTGCCGATCGAGGAGCCACAGGCGACCCCGGCAGCGCCGCTTTTCAACAGCGGCGACTCGACGAGCTCCGCATCGCGCAGCGCGAGCTCGGCGCTCGCCACCGCGAGCTGCGCAACGCGGCCCATGCCGCGCAGCTGCCGGCGTGTCCAGTGCGGGGGCGGCTGAAACCCATCGAGCGGCGCGGCGAGCTTCGTGTTGAGATCCGGATAGCGCTCCCACTCGGCCATGTAGCGCACGGCGTTGCCGCCCTGGCGCAGTCGCGCCTCGATCTCGGTCCACTCGCTGCCGAGGGCGGTGAGTCCGCCCATGCCGGTGATCGCGACGCGGTGCATCAGACGAGCCCGCCGTTCACCGCAATGACCTGCCGCGTGACGTAGGAGGCGTCGGGGGAAAGCAGAAAGCTCACGACCGCGGCAACCTCCTCCGCCGTGCCGGGCCGCTGCATCGGTATCAGCTGCACGATCTCCGCGGCGGGCGCATCGTGGGCCATCTCGGTCTCGATGAGTCCCGGCGCGACGCAGTTGACGGTGATTTGCCGCTTTGCGAGCTCCGCCGCGAGCGCCTTGGTGGCCCCGATCAGTCCGGCCTTGGCGGCGCTGTAGTTCACTTGGCCGCGGTTGCCGATCATCCCGGAGACCGAGGACAGCGTGACGATCCGCCCGGGAGCGCGGCGCCTGACCATCGGCATCACGAGCGGCTGCACCACGTTGTAGAAGGCATCGAGATTCCCACGGATGACTGCATCCCAGGACTCCCCGCTCATCGCGGGAAATGCCGCATCCCGCGCGAGGCCCGCGTTGCACACGATTCCGTAATAGGCACCGTGGCGCTCGAGATCCGACTCGAGCGTCGCCGCGCACAATGCCCGGTCGGTCACGTCGAACTGCAGCACGCGCGCGGCGCGCCCGAGCCCGCGCACCTCCGCAGCGACCTGGTCGCAGAGCGCGCGACGCTCGCGGCAGTGCAGAACGAGATCGTAACCCTCGCGCGCGAGCCGCAGCGCGATCGCGCGGCCGATTCCGCGGCTCGAGCCGGTCACGAGCACCACCCGAGCGGTCACGACTGCCGCGCCTGCGCGGCCTGCATGGCGCAGTAGCGCGCCAGAACGTCGAGCCTGCGCCGCGGCTCGGCCACGAATGGATTGCGGTCGTCCCACGCGAAGCCGGCGAGCACCGAGCAGATCATGCGGCGAATGTCCGGGCTCTGCGCGCGACCGAAGAAGATCTCCTGCAGCTGCCCGCCGTACCACGCATCGACGAATGCCCTGAAGCAGTCGATGCCGACCCGGAGCGGGCGCTCGAACTCGCGATCCCAGTCGACGCTGCCCCCGAGGAGCTCCCGGTCGACGGCGGATGCCGCCATGCTCGCCGAGCGCATTGCGATCGTCACGCCGGAGGAGAACACCGGATCGAGAAATTCCGCCGCGTTGCCGAGCAGCGCAAACCGCGGGCCGTGCATCGCGGTCACGTTGGCGGAATAGCCCGCGGTCTCCCGAACCGGCGTGTCCCACTCGGCCTCGGCCGTGAGCCGACGGAGCCACGGCTCCTCGGCAACGAGACCCCGCAGTCGCTCTGCCGCCGCGCCGGCCGCGCCGGCCAAGACCGCGCGCGCGCCGACCACGCCGATCGAGCAGCGGCCATTCGCGAACGGGATGACCCAGTACCAGATGTCGCAGCGTTGCGGATGAACGGCGATCAGAATCTTGCTGCGGTCGAAGGCGCATTCCGGCAGGCGATCGGCGAGATGGGTGTAGAGCGCGTGCCGGACGGGGAAGTCCGACGGGCGCTCGAGATGGAGAAGCCGCGGCAGAGTGCGCCCGAAGCCGCTGGCATCGAGGAGGAAGTCCGCGCGGATGTCGCGGTGAGCGCCGTCCGCCGCGCACGCCGCGACCCCGGCACCGCCGCGGCCGCACTCGGCGGCCACGATCTCGGTCTCGTAGCGGATCTCGACGCCCTGGCGGACTGCCTCGTCGGCAAGCAGCTGGTCGAACCGGGCGCGCTCGACCTGGAAGGTCGATGCGCGGCCCGGAGTGAGCGCTTCGGCGAAGTCGAACTCCCCGTATTGCTCTCCGCGCGCGAACGCGGCGCCGTTCTTGTATTGGAAGCCGGCCGCATCCACGGCATCGAGCATGCCTGCCTCGGCCAAGAAGTCGAGGCAATGCACGAGCAGACTCTCTCCGATCGAGAAGCGCGGGAAACGCTGCCGCTCGAGCACCAGCACGTCGCGCCCGCGACGCCTGAGGAGCGCCGCGGCGATCGCGCCCGCGGGTCCAGCGCCGATCACCACGATCTCGCGTCGCTCACTCGACATCGGTGCGCCAGAAGGGGTAGAAGTTGAACCACTGCAGCGGCTCGAGCCGTACGTAGTGCGCGAGCCGGTCGGCGAAGCGCTGCGCCTCGCGGGCGAGCACGGAGCCGCGGTCGGAGCGCTCCCAGACGATGCGCTCGGCGAAGCGCTCGAAGAAGACGTGGATGCGGCCCGCGCGGCGCAGACAGAACATCAGATGCACCGGACAGCCGAGGAGCGCCGCGAGCACGTACGGTCCGACGGGCAGTGGCGCGGCGCCGCCCAGGAAGCGCACGTCGACCGTGCGTCCGCCGTGCACCGGCACTCGATCTCCGGCGATCACCACCCACTCGCCCCGCTCGACCCGCTCCTTGAGCATGAGCGCGGTGGCCGCTCCGAACTCCGTCACCTGCAGGAGCTCGACCTGCGAGGCCCCCGCCATCGCGAGCACACGTGTGAAGTAGCGCGCATGGCGCGTGTGGACGAGCACGTTGAGGCGCACCCGCCGGTGCAGGTGCGCAAGCGCGCGGCACACCTCCATGTTCCCGAGATGGGAGCCGATCACGAGCACCCCCCGCTCGGAGGTGGTGCCCGCGCGCAGCGACCCCCCGTCCTCGAACACCACTTCGTTGAGGTCGAGCCGGCCCGACCACGCGTCGAGCTTGTCGAGGATCGCGTGAGCGAAGGCGACGAAATGGCGGTAAGAGCACACCCAGTCGGGGCGCAACCCGCAGGCTGGGACCTCCCGGACGATGCGGCGCAGGTAGTCGCGCGAGACCTCGCGCGCCCCGCGCCCGAACAGGAAAAAGTAGAGCGTCGCGGCATGCACGATCGGAGCGGTGAGCGGGCGCGACAGCACTTTGAGCCCGAGTACCATGAGCCGCATCATGAGGAGCGTGCCGCGCTCGCGGGTGCTAGCCCAGCTCGACTGGATGACGGTGCCGCCGCTGCTCATGTCCATTTCCGCCTGAGGAGCGCTGGAAGCCGTCGGACCAGGCCCGCGCCCAGTCGCAGCTGCAGCGCGACCATTCTCGCGTTGTCGCGCAACAGACGGAAGTGCGATACGCCGTCGAGCGGGTAGGTGACGCGGGTATCGAGCCATTCAAGCGGCACGCCGCGCCGGTAAAGCCGGACTATGATCTCGACGTCGAACTCCATCCGCGCGCCGACGTGCTCGCTCGCGAGCAGCTGCATCACCGCGCCGAGCGGGTAGACGCGAAAGCCGCAGAGCGAATCCGGGATCGCGAACGAAAGCGTCTGCAGCCACACGAGCCCGTGAGTGAGATAGCGGCCGTAGCGGCGTACCGCCGGCATGGAGGCATCGAACAGGGGGCGGCCGCAGACGAGCGCGGCCGGCGCCGCTCGGGCGGCGGCGACGAAGCGCGGGATGTCGGTGAGACAATGCTGCCCGTCGGCGTCGATCTGCAGCGCATGGGTGAAACCGCGCTCGGCGGCCTTGGTGAACCCCACGATGACCGCGCCGCCCTTGCCGCCGTTCCGCGCAAGGCGCAGCAGCTCGGTCCCGGGCACCGCCCTCGCGAGCCGCTCGAGCTCGGCGGCGCACCGTGGCGAGGAGCCGTCGTCGACCAGGAAGCAGGGCAGCTCCGCGGCACGGACCCCCGCGAGAACGCGGCCGACGGCGCGCTCGTGGTTGTACACCGGAATGATGGCGCAGGGCGCGAAGGCGGCGGCGTTGGGCGGCCGCAGCTCCCCCGCGTCAGCTGCGGACGAGGCGCTCGACCGCATGCGCCAGGTCGGAGACAGTGCGCACGGATCTGAATTCCTCGGCGCCGATCTTGCGTCCGGTCGCGCGCCGGATCCGATCCACGAGATCCACGGCGTCGATGCTGTCGATCTCGAGATCATCGGCCAGCCGCGCGTCCGGGGTGATGCGCGCCGGGTCGAGCTGGAACAGCTCCACGAGCGCGACCTCGATCATCTGGTAGATCCGCTCGGCCTCCAGGCTCGGATCCGCGCCGCTCATGCCCGCTCACCGAGCACAGGGGTTGCCACAGGCTTCGTGCCGGATTGCCCATTTACCATACTCAGTCGCACTCGCGGGCCGCAGTGAATTCCGTCGCATAGCTCCGCAGCAGCAGATCATTGAGCTCGCGGGCGGCGATCGGCGCGGGGGCGCCGTCGCGGAGCGGCTCCGGGTCGATGTCCGTGCCCACCCGAATGCTCAGGTGAACGCGCCGCTCCGGGATGCGGTACCAGGGGCTGCCCTTGGACAGCGTCGGCGGAATGCACCTTATGAACACGGGCGTGACCACCGCCGCGGCTCGCATCGCAATTGCAGCTGCCCCTCGATGAAACCGCATCGGCTGCCCGGGCTCGGTACGCGTGCCCTCGGGAAATATTATTACACTTTGCCCGGCGAGAAGCGCAGCGGCGGCCTCGGTGACCATCGCGTCCGTCGGGGCGTTGCTCACGTAGCCCGCCGCCCGCACCGCCCAGCCCGTGAACGGGCTCGCGCGCAACGCGTGCTTGACGATGCAGCACGAGGTCGGAGTGTGTCCGAGCAGAAAGATCCCGTCGATGAGCGTCGGATGATTCGCGACGATGAGCTGACCGGGTCGTCCCAGCCGCTCGGTGCCCGCAATCTCGTAGGAGAGCACCCCGAGCGCGCGCATGAGATGGGCGAAGCTGCGCAAGCCCCACCCGATCGCCGCGCGCACGCGCAGCCGCCGAGTCTCGGTGGCGGCGGGGAGAAGCTGCGCGATCGGAACGACGAGGAGCGACATCCCGATGGAGCTCAACCCGAACAGCGCGAAGCACAGCGCCGTTGCGAGCAGGCGGCGGAGGTACCGTTTGCGGCCAGCGCGCGTCGGGCCTGAGAGTTTCCTCACAAACGGAGTATTGCATCAGCGCACGATGTGCCGTAACGTTCGCGCCGTCGCGACGGACCCCCGAGGGCGCGTCGCAGTTGCGGACCGAACGAGGTGTGGCGAACTCCGACGATGAAGAAGCGCAAAGCGTCGACTGACAGCGACCCTGGGCCCCGTCTTCAACGTGTCTCTCAGTATCTCGAGAGAAACTTCCCCGACTTCTTCGCGGAAGCCCGTTTCCAGGTCGGGGATGACGACTACTTCCTTTATGCCCGTTTCGGGCAGTACCTCGCCCGGTGCATCGAGCAGAAGCGGGCGCCCATAGCCAAGATCAACCGCGGCTTCACGGTGCTCAACAAGATGGCGCGTGTATCGGCCAAGTATCCACGCATCCGCCAGATGCTCGTCTCCGGTCCGCTCGAGTACATCGTCGATGCGCCGAGGGCGCGCGAGCTCGCCCTGAAGCGCCTCTCACCGGTCGCCCAGGGCTATCTCGAGAGCCTGGTCGAGTGAGGCCGCTCGCGCGCGCCGGACGACAGGCGAGTGGCGGATCAGGCGCGCGCAGTTCGTGATTTCTGGTTCGGCCGCGTGCCGCTCGCGCCGGCCCGTTTCGAGGAGCGCATGCGGTTCTGGTTCGGCGGCGGCACGACGCCCGAGAGCCGGCGCGAGTGCGACTCGGCGCTCCGCGAGCGCTTCGAGCCCCTCGTCCGCGGGGCCGCGGCCGGCCGGCTCGACGCCTGGGCCGACAGCCCGCGGCGGCGCTTAAGTCTCATCCTCCTTCTCGACCAGCTGCCGCGCAACCTCTACCGCGGCACGCCGCAGGCGTTCGCGACGGACCAGCGCGCGCTCGCCCTCGCCCTCTCGGGTATCCAATCGGGGGCGGACGCCGCGCTCGATCTGGCCGAGCGGATCTTCTTCTACATGCCCCTTCAGCACGCCGAGTCGCGCGAGGCGCAGGAGGAGTCCGTCGCCGCATACCGACGACTGCTCGCCGAGACTCCCGAGCCGCTGCAGCCGACCCTCGCCAGGGTGTTGCACCACGCGGAAAGCTACCGCTCGATCATCGAGCGCTTCGGCCGTTTCCCGCATCGCAACCGGATCCTCGCCCGAGCCACGACCGCCGAGGAGGAGCGCTATCTGGAGGAACGCGGCGGGAGGAGCCGCCCGGGGTGAAGATGCCGCTCGAGCGCGCGCAGGCGCCGCTCGAGACGCCGCTGGGTCTCGATGAGTTCGAGGGCGAGCGCAGCGCCGTTTGCATTGAGCCCGAGATCCCTCATCAGGCGCGCCATCGTCCGCAGCCGCGGTAGCGCCGTAGCCGGCAACTGCCACTCGGCAGGCGCATAGCCGCGCGGAGAGACGACTCCAAGATCGGCGAACTCCACCAGAGCCTCGAGATTGAGGTCGCAGAGCCTCAAGAGCGTCTCGACGCTCAACCAGTCGCTCTCGCCGATGAGGTGAGCTTCGGTGAGCTCGATCGGATCGGTCATGGCTTCACCTCCCCTCGAGATCCGCTCGGGGATCGAAGGGGATCTCGCGCTGCATCTGCTCGTAGAGTGCGCGCGCCTGCGGGGAGCTCGCAGCGGGCAGGACCACCTTCAGCACGACGTACTGATCACCCGGCGGCTCGCCGGGGAGTCCGCGGCCGCGAAGCCGCAGCTTGCTCTCGGATTGCGACCCAGCGGGAATTCGCAGCTCCACCGCGCCCCCGAGCGTCGGAGTTTTCACCGTGGCACCGAGCGCCGCCTCCCACGGAGCGATGGGAAGCGACAGCGTCACGTCCCTCCCCTCGAGTGAGTAGAGCGAGTGTGGACGGATGTGAATCTCGAGGTACAGGTCACCGGGGCGTCCGCCTCCCGCCGCCGGCTCGCCCTGGCCGGCGAGTCGGACGAGCTGGCCCTCGGTCACGCCGGCGGGGATCGAGACCCGCACCGTGTGGGTGGCCGTCTCCACGCGGCCGTCGGCAGTCGCATGCGGCCGCTTGAGCTCGAGCATGCGCGTTCCGCCGCGGAAAGCCTCGTCGAGATCGACATCGAGCCGCGCATGATGGTCGCGACCACCGCGCTGGCGCGCACCTTCCGCGAACGGGCTGCCTGCGCCGCCGCCAAAGAGTGCCGAGAAGAAGTCGCTGAACCCGCGCCCTTCGCCGTCGAAATCGAACTGATAACGCGATCCGCCGCCCGCGCCCATGCCGGAGCCAGGCGGCGCGCCCGAGAACTCGAAGCCGCCGCCCCAGTCCGGCGGCGGGCGGAACTGCTCGCCTTGCTTCCATTGCGCGCCGAGCTGGTCGTACGCCGCGCGCTTCTCCGTGTCCTTGAGGACCTCGTAGGCTTCCTGGACTTCCTTGAATCTCTCCTCGGCGTTCGGCTCCTTGCTCACGTCGGGATGGTATTTGCGCGCGAGCTTGCGGTAGGCCTTCTTGATCTCGTCCGCCGTCGCGGTGCGCGCGACGCCGAGGGCCTGGTAGTAGTCGCGATATTCCATAAGAGCTCACGGCTCGGCAGACAGCGACTTCGCATGATGGGGTCGCATGCCCGGCCCTTCAATGTCCTGATGCGGTCAGGAGCGGTGCGAGGCGGCCGGGAAGGACTGCCGCGCCTTGCGCCTCGAACCCGCTCCTGACCGCATCAGGACATTGAACAGCGGCGCGCGCGACCCCATGTGCAGAGGAAGTTCGTCGTATCGAGGAGCGAGCCATGAATGCCGCGAGCGCCGATGCCATGCGGGATGCTGCCCTGGCTGCTTGTCCGTCCTGCCACGGCCTGGTCCGCATTCCAAGGGAGCGGTTGACCGAGCATCCCCGGTGTCCGCGGTGCAAGCGCGAGGTGTTGGGCGGGCAGACCTTCGCACTCGATGCGGCGGCATTCGCGCCCCACGTGGAGCGGGGCGGAATTCCGGTGCTGGTGGATTTCTGGGCGTCCTGGTGCGGACCGTGCCGCACGATGGCGCCGGTGCTCGATGCGGCCGCGGCGCGCCTCGCCGGCGTGCTGCAGATCGGCAAGATCGACACCGATGCCGAGCCGGCGCTCGCCGCGCGGTTCGGCATCCGCAGCATTCCGACGCTGATACTCTTTCGCGAAGGGCGCGAGATCGCGCGGCAGTCCGGCGCGATCGACCTCGCGAGCCTCCTGGGGTGGCTCGGCTCGGCCGGCGTCGGGCGCTGAGGAGCCCGGCGTTACGAAACTGTCACGATGCGCCGCGGCGGTGCAGGCGCACAGCAACTATCACCGTTTCGATGCAGCCGGCGGGCCTCCGGCGGCTACAGGGCGGCTGACGGAGCCCTTGCGCGCTTTCGCACAGGGCATGGAACTTGCAGAATCGTCTGCACGGATCCACGCCCTGCCGATCGTCGCCCATGCCCATGCGTCTCTCGCGTCCGCCGCACCTGAGGAATCTGCGCGCCTTCTGCGTTGCCGCGGAGCGGCGGAGCTTCAAAATCGCCGCCGATGAGCTGTTCCTTACGCCCTCGGCTGTCAGTCACCAGATCAAGGAGCTCGAGGACACGCTCGGCGTGCGCCTGTTCGAGCGCAAGACGCGCGCCGTCGAGCTCACCCGCGCCGGGCACACTCTCTTCGACGAGGTCGAGCCGCTGCTCGATGCGATCGACCGCAGCCTCGCGCGCATCGCGCGGCGCAATCGCCGCACGACGCTGCGCCTGCTGCTTCCGCCGTTCTTCGCGACGGAGCTGTTCATCCCGCGCATCGCCGCGTTCTGCGAGGCGTATCCGGACATCGATATCCAGGTAGACACGCACGACCCGCGACCCTCCACACACCCGCCGAGCGCCGATCTGTCGGTGCTGCTCGCCGACTCACCGCCGCAGGGTCTGAAGGTCGCAAAGCTGTTCTCGCTTTCGCTGGTCGCCGCGTGCGCCAAGGAGCACGCGCCGGCGGTCGCGCGTCTGGGCTCGAGCGTGTTCCGCGAGATGGCGCTCATCGTGCACAAGTCGCGCCCATTCGCATGGAGCAGCTGGGCGGAGGAAGTCGGCCTCGCCGAGCCGGAGCCGAAGAACGTGATCGAGCTCGACACCATGTTCGCCGTGGTACGCGCGGCCGAGCGCGGTGTCGGGATCGCCCTCGTGCCCGAGACGCTCTGCGGCGCATGGTTCAACTCCGGGTTGCTGGTGCGGATATTCCCCGTCGAGCTCGCAACATCCGACACCTACTACCTCGTGAGCCGCTCCAAGGACTCCGATCGGCCCGAGGTCGCCGCCATGACCGGCTGGGTGCTCACTCACTGCATACATCTGCCGGCCACCGCCGAGAGCACCCGCGCGACTGCCACCACTCCGGTACTGCTCGCCCGCGATCTTCAAACAGACGCGTCGCAGCCCGCCGATCCGGCGCTCTCTCCACCGCCGCGCAACGCCGCCTCCCGCTGATTCAAACACGACGTCGGGGCCTCCCCGGCGGGCTCGGCGCTGCGTTTCGGCCCGAGGTGCTGCGTCATCGCGCCGATCCGCGCCCCGAAAGGGGCGCAATATTTTTTCAACCGACGGATGCGCCCCTTTCGGGGCGCAGTTCGATGCGATGACGCAGCACCTCGGGCCGAAACGCAGCGCCGAGCCCGCCGCGAAAGCTCCGACGTCGTGTTTGAATCGACGTGACGCAAGTCTCACGGCAAGTGATGAGCGCACGTGAACCGATCCAGCAAAACGTTTCGTTTGTCGCCTCGGCCCACAGTTTCTATCGTGGAGCCGCGCTCGCAGATACGTGCGCTTCACAGGAACGTCAAGGAGACAGTCGGTCATGGGAACGAGATTGGAATCGAGGGAACGCAAGCTGATTGAGCGCACGTCGCGGAGAGCGATGGGTGCGGCAGTACTGGCATCGCTTCTGGTCGTCGGTGCGGCGCAGGCGGCGGCGCCGCACAGCAAGGCGGTGCTGTCGGCGTACGCGGACAGTGCCGCGGGCGAGAGTCTGCTCGCCGGACACTACACAGAGGTGATCGAGCGGCTTGGCTCGCACGGCAACGAATTCGCATCCGATCAAGTCGGGGCGAGCACGAATCTCTGCGTCGCACTCATCATGACGCGGCAACTGCAGGCGGCTCACTCCGCCTGCGACGAGGCGATCGAGGACGCGAAGCTCGATGTGACCGAGGAAACGATCGCCGCGCGAACGACGCACGACGAAGAGGTCGCCCTCGCCTACTCCAATCGCGCGGTGCTCGAATGGCTCTCCGACCACAGGACCGCTGCGGCCGACGACCTGTCGCGCGCACGGGCGTTCGCGCCCGCCTCGGAGTTCGTGACCCAGAACCTCACGGCGCTGCGTGCGAGCGGCACGCCTGCGCCCGCGGTTGCGGCGGCTCACGGATGAGCCCGCGGGCGGCGGCACACCGCGCGGGCGGTGTGCCGCCGGCTCGGCGCAGCGAAGCTCGGTCGCACGAGCGGCATCTCGGTGAGCTCGCCGTAGCGCGCGAGCGGCGCGCGCAGTATCTCGGCATCGCCAATCACCACGAGCACGCAGCGCTCCGGCGGCGGAAACGCCTCGTCGATCACCGCTCGCGCATCGGCCACGGTCACTGCGCGCAGCGCCGCTTCGTACTGGTCAATATGATCGGCCGTGAGGCCGTAGGCCTCGAGCTCGGCGAGCGCGGCCGCCCAATCCGCGGCAGTCTCGAATGCAAGCGGATACTGGCCGAGCACGTAAGTACGAGCAGAGTCGAGCATCTGAGCTGACACGCCGTCGCGCTTGAGGCGCGCGAGCGCGCCGAGCGCGAGGTCGAGCGCCTGGCAGGTATGCTTCGCCTGAGTGAAGGAGCGGATCGCGAACTCCCCGCGCGCTGCGCCCCGCGTGAAGCTCGATCCCGCGCCATAGGTGAGGCCCGCGCGAATGCGCAGCTCCGTGTTGAGGAGCGAGGTGAAGCGGCCGCCGAAGAGCGTATTCACGAGCTCGAGCGCCGCGCGGCGAGGATAGCGCCGCTCCACGCCAAGGCCGCCGATCCAGAAATAGCTCTGCGCGGCCCCGGGCAGGTCGATCAGGAGCACACGCCGCCGCCGCGGGGCGTGCGCCGCGGCGAGCGGCGCGAGGGGTGTGCGAGCGCGGCGCCAGTCGCCGAAGGCCTGGGCCGCCGCATCGACCAACCGCGGAGCATTCACATCGCCCGCGAAGACGAGCACGAGCCGGTCGCCACCGCAGTGCGCGCGGTAATAGCGCCGTGCATCGTCGATCCCGAGCGCGGCGAGCGATGCTTCGCTCCCGGTGATCGCGCGACCGTAAGGGTGGCGGCGGAACAGGAACGCGCGTCCGTAGGCCCCGAGCAGTTCCGCGGGATCGGAATCCTTGGCCGCCTTGATGAGCTCGATCTGCCGCGTGCGCAGGGCCTCGAGCTCCGGCCGCGGCCAGCGCGGCTCGAGCAGCGCCGTTGCAAGCAGCTCGAGCATGCGCCCCTGGTGAGCCGCGAGGAACTGTCCGCCTGCGAGCAGGTAGTCTGGCGTGGAGTGTGCGGAGAAGGTCCCGCCGGCCCGCGCCACGGCATCGGCGAACGCAAAGGCGCCGCCGGTCCCCGCACCTTTGCCGATGAGCCCCGCAACGAGCGCACTTACACCGGCGCGGTCGGAGGGGTCGCAGCGCGCCCCGCCACGCAGAAGCGCGGAGAACGCGAGCAGCGGCAGGTCGCGTCGCGGAACCACGATCAGCGTCGCACCGTTCGCGAGATTCAGACGCTCGTGCGCGGGAACGCGCACGCCGCGCGCGGCGCGCGGCACGCGACGCGCCACCGCGAACGGCGCGACGGACGAGGTCACCGGGGCGCGCGGATCGGCACGAGCGTGCCCACGGTCCGGCGCCGCGGATCGAGCACGGCGCGCGCAATCGCCTGTACCTCGGCGCAGCTCACCGCCGCGTAGCGCGCGGCTGCGACGGAGAGTCCGCGCCAGTTTCCGCTCATCACGGCGTACTCCCCGAGCAGATGGGCTTTGCCCTCGTTCGCGGCGAGCTGCCGGTAATGCGCGGCGAGTGCGAGACTCTGGGCGCGCTCGAGCTCGCTTCGCGCGATACCGCGCTCGACGATCCGTGCGATTTCTCGGTCGAGCGCGCGGAGGGCCGCCGCCGGATCGCCGCCTTCGGGCAAGGTGAGGTGCAGCCAGAGGAGCCCTGGATCGAAACCCTCGTGCCAGTCCCCGGCGACCTCGACCGCGAGGCGCGCGCGCTCCACCAGCGTGCGATGCAGCCGCGAGGCGTCGCCCTCGACGAGCAGCCTCACGAGCAGCTGCAGCGCGGGCGCACGCGCATCGCCGGCGGCGGGCGCTTTGTAGGCGAGCTGCAGGAGCGGCGTGCGCCCCTTGCGCCTGAGGGTCACGCGCCGCTCCCCGAGCTGCGCCGGCTCGCGGACGCGAACGCGCGGTGGCGGGTCGCGCGGCGCGATCGGCCCCAGGTACCGCCGCGCGAGCGCGAATGCTTCCTCCGGCTCCACGTCTCCGGCGAGCACGAATGTTTGATTGCACGGGGCGTAATAGGTGCGGAAGAAGCCTCGCAGATCCTCCATCCGCCACGCCTTGATGTCAGCTGGCTGCCCGATCGTGGGGAACCGATATGGGTGCACGAGAAACGCGGTCGCCTGTACGCGCTCGGCGAGCAACCCGGCGCCGTTGTCGTCGACGCACAGCTGCCGCTCGGACCAGACGACGCGCCGCTCGCATTCGACGATCTCGGGCACGAAGCTCAGATTGGCGAGGCGGTCGGCCTCGAGCTCGAATGCAAGCTCGAGCGCCCCGCGGGGGAGCGAGTCCTGATAGACAGTGACATCCTCTGAGGTGAAGGCGTTGCTCGCGGCACCCCGGTCCTCCATCAGGCGATCGAACTGGCCCGGGCCGTAGCGGGCGGTGCCGTTGAACATCATGTGCTCGAAGAAGTGCGCGAGACCGGTCGCACCCTCGATCTCGTTGCGGCTGCCGGCGCGCACCCAGATCGACAGCGCGACGTTCGGTATGGCGCGGCTCGGCCACACGATGATCTTCACGCCGTTGCTCAACGTGCGGCAGCGCACCGCCTCGCGACCCGCGCCCACGCCCACGCCCGGGGCGCCGCGTCCGTCGAGCCTTGGCGCAAGCCGGGAGGGGCGGTCCATGCGCTCGAGTGTATCGTGGCCGCGGAGGCAAAAAAAAACGCCGCGAGCGGGGGAATCGCATCGCGGCGTCGTAAGAGCGAACACCGGGGAAGTTGTTCGCAATCCTTGAGAGCCTCCAGCACCCTCCGCGCCGCTCGGGGAGCCGCGCTGCCAGAGGAAAGAGCAAGGGCCGTGCCAGCGCATCGCACCCTGAAAAAACAATGACTTGGGAGTGCTTCGTGATCTCCATCGCGGTGACCAGAAGTGTCAGGTATGGACCCCGACATACGCTTTCTGTCAGGGTGGCGAGTGTGATAATCCCCCGCCGCAGCAGACCCCGAGCGAACCCAGCATGAGCGAACGACCCAGAAGAAGACTGCTCGATTTCATGGGTACCTCACCGACGTTCATCGCCGAGGGGTGCCATGTCACGGGCGACATCGAGACCATGGGTCCACTCATTCTCTGCGGAATGATCCGCGGCGACGGGCACGTGCGCGGCGCGCTCAGCACCTCCGAGAAGTCGGAGTGGGAAGGGCAGCTGCGTGCCGAGCGCGCCGTCGTTGCGGGCAAGATCACGGGCACGTTGACGGTCGAGGACAAGCTCGAGATCGGAGCGACGGCCGTGATCCGCGCAAGCGTAAGCGCGCGGGCCATCGCGATCGCGAAGGGCGCGGTCGTCGACGGAGAGGTTGTCGTCACGAGCGGGGAACCCGTCGTCAGCTTCGAGGAGAAGCGCGGCTCGCCTACTTCGCGAGAAGAGCCTCCCTCTGCGGAGCGGTGAGCGGCGCATCGAGTTCCTGCGCCGCGCGACGTTCCGCCCACGTGACGCCGGACGGGCGATCCAGAAATCCGCAGTGCCCGCCCCAGCGTGTCGCCACGATACGCAGCGCCGGCGAGGGCGCGAGCCGCTCGATATCGCGCGCGGGGATCAACGGATCGTCGAGCGCGGTGATGACGGTGCAGGGCACCTCGAGCGGTGCGAGCCGCGCTCCGACCAGAGCATAGCCGTCGAGATACTCCTCCAAGCTCGTGAAGGGGGTGAAGCGCCGCACGAGCTCCGCGGTCATCTGCCGCACGCTCGCGCTCGCCATGATCTCCCCGAAATCGTATTCCTCGGGCCACAGCACCTGCTTGCGTCGCAACGAGCGTGTCCACTTGCGTACGAAGTACCGCTGATAGGCGTGCAATCCGCGCTCCATCGCGAGCAGGGTCGCCCGTGGATCGAGCACCGGTGAGATCGCCACCGCCCGTGCGATGCGCAGACCCGATTCGCGGGCGGCCGCGACGCGCAGCATGAAGTTGCCGCCCAGAGAGAATCCCGCGAGATGGAGCGGTGCGCCCGGGAACAGGCTCTGCACGCGCCGGGCCGCGCCGATCACCTCGGCGAGCCGGCATGAATGGAACAGGCCGCGGTTGAGGTGCTGAGTGTCACCGTGGTCGCGCAGATTGAGCCTCACCACGTCGAACCCGCGGGCATGCAGCTCCCGCGCCAGGGAGAGCACATAAACCGACTCCGCACTCCCCTCCCAGCCGTGCAGCAGCAGCGCGACCCGAGGGGACGCGCGGAGCGGCCGCGGCGGTGCCGTGTGATGCGCCGCCAGCCGCACCCCCTCGCCGCAGTCGATGAGCAGCGGCCGGCTCGCCGCAAGCAAAGGCTCGAGGCGCGGACCCAGCCAGCGGCGCCGCACCGAGAGGCTCGGAAGAATGGACTGGATGTGCCGATTCCTGAGCCAACGAGGCGGACGGAAGCTCTCGTCCAGTTCGATTCTCACCCTCACCCTTCGCTCGAGGCGCCGCTCAGCGTAATCGAATCTCGATGCGGTTGTTGACCGAGCCGGCGCGATTCCATTCGCCGGCGGTGAGGGAGTCGGAGATCGGCGGATAGGGAACGAGCGTCGCGTGCTCGTCCCCCGCCAGCACCTGAACGTCGATGGCTCCGCGCGAGGCGTGGCGCAGCTCCCCGGCGAGGTCAGCGAAGGCGAGCGGGATGCTCTGGGGCTGGGAGGGCGAGTCGGTCGAGCCGCCCCCGACCAGATCGCACCTCGCGTAGGCGGTCTCATCGGGCGCGAGCGAATAGCCATCGGTCGCGTTGCCGACCAGGCAGAACCGCCCAGGGAAGGTCTTGATCTCGACGACACCCCGGTAGCTCTGCGCCGTGAGGCGGTCGAACAGCGCCCGCAGTGTGTCGAACCGAGCGCCGGCGAGCGGATTCTCGCCGTAGGGCACTTCCTCGATGAGCGGTTTTGCGGCCGCGCCGGCCTCCGCGCTCGCCCCGGCGGGGCTCGCGCCGGAATCGGCGGATCCGCCGTAGGCGGCCGGCTGCGCGATCGCTCCCGGGGCGTTCGCGGCCGCGGGGGAAGCCGTCACGTCGGGGTGCGCTGCAACGGCGAGTGCCGCTTGAAGCTGTGCGACCTCGCGCGCGAGCGCGCTCTCATCGTGAGCCGTGCGGAAGGCCGAGGCGAGACTTGCTGCCGCGACGATCGCGGCAAGTGCGGCTGCGGTCCAGCCCCATGAGCGTCGCGCCGCCCTGTCGGGCGGCGGCGGCGCGGACTGGGCGCTGTGGCGCGAAATCGTCTCCTCGAGCCCCGACCGGAGCTCCCCGCCCAGGCGGTTCACCTCCTCCTCGAGGCTCGCGGTGAGCGAGCGGCGCAGATCCGCGAGCTCCTCGTGCAGCTCGAGCTCCGCGAGGGACACGGCGACGGAAGGCGCCTCGACGCGTCGTGGCGGCGCCTCGCCGTTCGCTGTGACGCTGCGGAACGCACCGGGGGCGCTGCTGCGCCGGTCGGGCAGCAGATGCAGCTGATAGAGCACCTTGGAGACATCAGCGGGCCTGATCTGCTTCGGCAGGACCCCGACGGCGCCGAGCGCGCGCGCCTGGCCGAGATAGAGCTCCCCTTCCTGCGAGGTGTACATCATGATCGGGATGGTCGCGGTGCGCGGATCATCCTTGATCGCCTGGACCGCCTGGAACCCGTCCATGCCGGGCATCAAGTGGTCCATGAAGATCACGTCGGGGCGTCGATGAACGAGGTACTCGATCGCCTGCTCGGCGCTTTCCACGCCATCGACCTCGATCTCGTACTTCTCGAGCATGCGGGCGAGGAAAGCCCGCGCGGACCGCGAGTCGTCCACCACCAGTGCGCGCTTCGCTCCCATGCGCTCCGTACCCGGGTACCGGGCTTGAGCCCGCGAGCATCGAGTCTAACTTAAGGCGGATGCCGGTGATTGAGGCGCTCGTCACGCGTCCGGAGCGCTCGACGCGGGCTGTCGCGGTGCGCCGACAGCGCGTGCCGTCGCGGGGCGCGCGCGGCAGATGTCTGCGTAGAGCTCGGTCAGCCGCTGCGCCATCGCGAGTGAGGACCAGCGCTCGGCGTACGCGCGAGCGCGACGTGCAAGCTCGCTGCGCAGCGTCGCGGTGAGCAGCAGCCGGACGGCGGCGGCCGCGAAGTCCTCGAGATTCTCCTCCACGACGAGCGCGCCGGATCCGGGCTCGAGCACCGAGCGTGTACCGAGCACCGCCGTGGAGATGACCGGAATACCCTGCGCCATGGCCTCGAGGAGCACCAGCCCCTGCGTCTCGGTGCGCGAGGCAAACACGAACGCATCGGCCGCCGCGTAGCAGTCGAGCAGCGTCCTATCGCGATCGAGGTAACCGACGAAGCACACGTCGCTCGCGAGCCCGAGGCGCTGCGCGAGCTCGGTGAGACCCTCGCGCGCGGGCCCCTCGCCCGCGATCACCAGCAGTGCCTGCGGAACGCTCGCACGGATGCGCGCGTAGGCGTGCAGCAGGAAGGCGATGTTCTTCTCGTGCGCGACACGACCGACGTAGAGCAGCAGCGGGCGTTCGGAGGGCAGTCGCGCGAGCGCCCGGAAACGATTGCCGTCACCGCGTGCGAAGCGATGTGCCGGAAGTCCGGTTGGCAGCACGTGGATGGGCGTCGTGACCCCATAGGTGTGGAGAATCTCGCGCAACGGCTCCGAAGGAGCGATCAGCGCATCGACTTGACGGCACTGCGAGCGCGTGAAGGCGCGCGCCAGGGTGCGGCCGAGCAGGCGCGGCAGGAGCGGTGCGTAGTGATGCAAGTACTCCGCGAAGTAGGTGTGGTAGGTCGCGACGCAGGGAAGACCCGCCGCGCGCGCGTGACGCACGCCAGCGTAGTGGGCAATGAACGGCGTCTGCACGTGCACGAGGTCGAACCGCTCGTGCGCGAGCACCCGGAGCGCCCGGGTGAGCGCGCGCCAGCGCATGCGTCGATCCTCGGGGTCACCGGGCACCGAGCTCGCAGGAATGCGCACGATACCGCGCTCTGCACCAACGCCGGGGTAATCCGGGGCGACCAGCGTCGACTCGACTCCGCACGCGGCGAGATCCGCGCGGAACGTCGCGATGGAAGTCGACACTCCATTGACGCGGGGAAAGTAGACGTCGGAGACGTAGAGGACGCGCACTCGCTAGCTGACAGCGACGCCGAGCGCGGCGAGCAGCGCTCCGATTGCCGCTCCCGCGATCACATCGGAGGGGTAGTGGAGCCCCAGCACGACACGCGACGCGGCGATGAGGCACGCGAAGGGCACCAGGATCCAGGCGAGCTCGCCGTAATGCGCGACCGCCTGCCAGGTGAAGGCCACCGCGTGCAGCGTGTGCCCGGAGGGAAAGCTGTAGCGATCGAGCGGCGCGGCGCCGAGGTCGATGGCGGGGTGAGTGATGAACGGCCGCTCGCGCACGAAGGTGCGCTTGAGCCATTTGTAGATCAGCACGCCCAAGCCCCCGATGAGCGTCATGGCGATTGCCGGGCGCAGCGCCGCGGGACCATAGATGAGGGGCAACGCGATGATGAGCACGTACCAGGCGATCCCATCACCCAGCCGGCTCGCGATCCGGAAGACCCAGCGAACCGAGGTGAACGAGGCACCGGCGTTGAAGCGGCGGCAAAGGCCGTACTCCGCGGCATCGATGCGCGCAAGAAAGGCGCTGATTTCGCCCGTCTTCATGGGCGCAGCCTCGCCCCGGATGAAGTCGGCTGTGTTGCGAAAATATGAACGTTTTGTTGCTCAGAGCCTTGGGATCCTTTCCTCGTGAACTGCGTCACATCGGTCGCGCAATCGATACTCCCGTTCAGTCACGTATTCCGCTGCTGCGGTGCATCAGGACAACGGCCACCGTAAAGAGCGTGAGCGTCGCGCCGATCATGATCGCAAAGGCCTGGACCAGGTTCACGTCGGTAACGCCAAAGAATCCGAACCGAAAGGCATTCACCATGTAAAGGATTGGATTCACGTACGAGACGATCTGCGCCCAGTGCGGGAGGATGCTCACGGAATAGAAGACGCCCCCCAGGTAGGTGAGCGGCTGCAGCACGAACGTCGGGAACCAGTTCACCTGATCGAAGTTCTTTGCGATCACCGCATTGATGAAGCCACCGAGCGCGAACACGCTCGAGGTGAGGATCACTGCGGCGACCACGATCGGCGCGTTATCCACCCGCAGATGCGCGAACAGCAGCGCCACCACGGTGACGATCAGGCCCACCAGGAGCCCGCGTACCATCCCGCCGCACACGTAGCCGCAGACGATCAGCCAATCGGGTAGCGGCGAGACGAGCATCTCCTCCATGTGCTTGCCGAATTTCGCGCCAAAGAACGAGGAGACGACGTTCGCGTAGGAGTTCGAGATCACCGCCTGCATGATCAGACCCGGCGCGAGGAACTGCAGGTAGGTGAACCCGCCCATCGGACCGATCCGCCGGCCGATCAGGCCCCCGAAGATCACGAAGTAGAGCGTCGCGCTCACCGCGGAGGGCAGGAGCGTCTGGCCCCAGATACGGATGATGCGGCCGTACTCGCGGATGACGATGGTCTTGAATCCGATCCAGCGAACGGCACCGAGATTCACCGCCGCGGGAGAGACAGGAGCGTCCATGGCCGCCTCCGTCACGTACCGCCGCGGCGGTGTCGCAGCAGCTCCGGCTCCGCCGCAGCTGCGGGCGGCGTCGGGCGGGCATTTGCGACGGTGGGTGGGCGAGGCTCGGCCCGATCGTCACGCTCGCCGTGTCCGCCGCTCGAGCGATGCGCATCGCCCGCGCCCCCGTGCGCCTCGACGAGTCGCATGAAGATCTCCTCGAGTCGGTTCACCTTGTTGCGCATGCTCACCACGGCGATCCCGAGCCTCGAGAGATGCACGAAGATATCGTTGAGGCTCTGCTCCTTCGAGACCTCCAACTCGAGTGTGTGATCGTCGACGAGCGTCGCGGGGTAGTCCTCCAGCCGCGGAGCCTCCGCGAGGGGGTCGCGCAGATTGAGCACGAATACCTCGGTATGAAGGCGCCGCAGGAGACTGCTCATCCGATCGCGCTCGACGATGCGCCCGCCGTCGATGATCGCGATGTTGCGGCAAAGTGTCTCGGCTTCCTCGAGATAGTGCGTGGTGAGGATGATGGTCGTGCCTGCGGCATTGATCTCGCGGAGAAAATCCCACATCGAGCGGCGGATCTCGATATCGACGCCGGCAGTGGGCTCATCGAGGATCAGCAGTCGCGGCTCGTGCATGAGCGCTCGGGCGATCATCAGCCGCCGCTTCATGCCCCCGGAGAGCGCGCGCGCCATCCGGTCGCGCTTGTCCCAGAGCTGCAGCTGCTTGAGGTACTTCTCGGCGCGGCCGCGTGCAATGCGGCGCGGGATACCGTAGAACCCCGCCTGGTTGACGACGATCGTCTCAGGCGTTTCGAACTGATTGAAGTTGAGCTCTTGCGGCACCACCCCGATGCAGGATTTCGCCGCTTCGAGGTCGTGATCGATGTCGTGGCCGAACACGCTCACCTTGCCCGCCGTCTTGAGCACGAGCGAGGTGACGATCCCGATCAACGTCGTCTTGCCGGCCCCATTCGGACCGAGCAGCGCGAAGAAATCGCCCTCCTCGACGTCGAGATCGAGACCCTTCAAGGCCTCGACGCCATTCCTGTACGTCTTGGTGAGTCCGTGTACCGAAAGCGCCTGCATGGGGAGGACCGTGTGAGCGGCGCGCAAGGGTAACACAGGCGTCCCGGCTGTCCGTCGCCCGCCCGAGCTTACGGCTCAGTTGCCCTTTGGGGTCGTCTTGTGGTCGCGCGCGAAGAGCCGCGGGTCCTTGAGAGCGGTCGGCCGTGGCGGCATGCGCGGATCGCGCGGCGCAGGCGGCGGTGGGAGCGGAGGTGGGGGCCCGAGCTTGCTCGGCACGGGCGCGCGCGGATCGCCCACGCGCGGCGGCGCCACCGCAGGCACGGCTGGCTTCGTCTCGGTCAGTTCCGCCGGAATGAATACCTCGACCGCGAGCGAGAAGGTGCGCTCCTCCGAGGGCTGCAGGGCCCCGACGCCCACCACCTGACGTGCGACCTCCTCGCCCCGGGCATTACGGATCGCGAGCACCACGGAATACTCCCACGGTGCACCGTCCGCGGGCGGGCTCAACTTCCCCTCGACCCGTAGCGGCGTGAGCGCCGGGGTGCGCTGGCCGGCCGCCGCGGGGTCGAACCGCAGGTGATGGTGGCAGCCCGGACAGACGGCTGCGCTCTCGAGGATCGTGGCCTTGCAGTGCGGGCAGGTACGAGTCTTCCCCGGCGTCGCAAAGCGTCCCGTGTTCATGAAGTAGCAAGATCGACCTTGTTTCCTCCGAAGGCCTTCGGTGCCTTCTCCTCCCATCCGAACTCGACTTGACCGCGCATGCGCGAACCCGCGGCGACGGTGAGCGAGCCGGCCTTCACGTCGCCCGCGACGAGCCCCGTTTCGAGCAGCTCTACGCGCGCTGCGGCGTCGATGTTTCCGTGCAGCTCTCCACCCACGACCACGGTGTTCGCGCGGACCTGACCGGTGAGCCGTGCGCCGGCCTCGATCGTGAGGTTGCCCTGAACGTGGACGTCGCCCTTGAACGAGCCTGCAATGCGGACGTGCCCGGTACCCTCGATCTTGCCCTCGATCGTGAGGTCGGAGGCGATGAAGGATTCCTTCGCCTCGGCACGCTCACGCGGGCGGCGGGCCATGTCCTGACTGAGCGGCGTCACGGCAGCCACGCTCGGCTCTCGCGGCAAGGGATCTTTAGTCGGAGCAGGGGCGGGGGGAGGTAGCGTTCCGGCGGGTTCTTTCCACAGGGCCATGGTGGGTATCCTCTTTAGAAGTGTCGGTTCGAGCTGAACGCAACAGAATGCGCGTTATACCGGGAACCGGGTGATGGGAAATAGGTGTCGCCTTGCACAGACAAGCGTCCGAACGGGTGCGAGCCGTGACGATTCCACAGATCCAGCCTGACTTCAATCGACCTGCGCCGCCTGCCACGACCGCGCTTCCGCCGCGAGTAGCTGCATCCCGCGCAACCGCACGCATTCGAGCCCGCCCGAGTCCTCGGCTTGGGCCCAAGTGAGCAGGTCGCGCCACACGCGCAGCCGCTCCGTCCAGCGCGGGCGCAACAGATCGGGCCGGCTCTCGGCGAGCTGGATCACCGTGCGCAGCGTACACGCGGCGATGAGCTCGACGCACGGTGGGGACATGCCCAGAAACAGGCGCGCCGCGGCACACTCGCCGCGCGCGAGATGCCAGCCGTAGGCGAGCACGAGCCGCGTCACCGCGATCGTCCGCGGCACGGTGAAAAAGGCGCTCGGTTGGAGCGTGCGCTCGCGGTCGTGGATGCGCCGCTCGTGCAGCCGCTCCCAGCGCGCGGTGCGCATGAATCCCGCGTCGACGAGCAGCACCGGGCAGCGCGCCGCGCGTCGGCGCGCAGCTCCATCGAGACCGCACCAGAGTGAGCGCAGCTCGATGAGCACGGCGGGGGATGAGCCCGCGGCGCACTCGGCCTGATCGCACATGAGCTCGAGGCACTGCTCGTTGATCTCAGCCAGTCCATCGAGCGCATCGAGACGCAGCCAAGACTCGCCGGAGGCGAGCGCTCCGCGGACGTGCGCCGCGTCGAAGACTCTCGGTTCCTCGGACATCGCTTTCCTCCCCGTTCGCGCGAGTATTGACGCGGCGCCCGATGCGGGGCCGGCCGAATTTTGCTAATTTTATATCAAAACCGGGATCGCCAATTCTCGGAGAGTTCGGACAGAAATTGCAACACCTCCCTAAAGGGGTATCCCGTGCGCATCTCCGACGACCGCTACAGCCGCGACCGGCTGCGACTCGATCTCGCCCTGCGCTTCATCCAGCACGAGGCACGCACGCAGACGATACGCGCGTGGACGGGGCTCACCGACGATCGCATCAGAAAGCTCTACCGCAGCTACTTCGCCCGCTCGGGCGCCGCAGCGATCGCGCGGCCGCGCGGCCGCTCACCGGGCCAGGCATCGTTCTTCACCCGCTCGCCGCGACTCCAGCAGGAAGCGGCCCTTCTTGCGAGTCTGTGCTCGCTTCTCGGGGTGCTGCCGCAGCGCACCCAGCCGCGCGCCGGCGCTCAGCACCCCGGCATCGCGCAGGGCGTCGCGCTCTGCCAGGCATACGAGACCTATCGAGCGCTCGTGCCGACCGCGCGCATCACCTTCGAGCATCTGGTGTATCTCAACGCCGCGCTGCTACGCGGCGATGAGCTCAAGGTCGCGAACTGCGGCGGCTGCGGAGCGCTGCTCGTCGTCGAGCGCATGGCGCTCCGGGAGGCGCGCTGTCTTGCGTGTGCGACCGCAGTGGCCGCGGAGCATACCGCATGATCAGGAGAGCCCTTCGGCCGGAGCGATCCGACGAGCGCGCGCTCGCGCAATCAGTGCCCCATCGCACCACCCGCACCGGGTGTGTTGGTCGTGATATTCGTCGAACCGCTCCGCTGGACCGACTCGATGAAATCCTTGCTGCTCTCTGCTCGCGCCTGCAGCTGAGCGAGCGTGAGACAGGTCTCGACCATCTCAGTGCGCGAGCCCGTGACAGGGTCCTTGTGGCAGTAGACGTCCTCACCGTTGACCACCCTGTGCCGATATCCCGAGGGGACCGTGAACTTGGTGGTCGGGGTCGTGCCCGTCTGGGGCGCGGCCGCGACGACCGCCGGAGCAACCGGCTGAGCGGCGCTCGGCGCATTCGACGCGGCCGGAGCCTGCGATGCGCATCCGAGGAGCGCCTGAGTGCCCGCGAGAATGAGGAACCCGGTGAATGGCTTCATTACACTTTCCCCCTTGTGCGAGATGGTTCGTATGGAAGCAGCATTAGCCTACCGCGGAGCGCGCGAGCCTGCCGGGAATTCCTGGTCGCACGTGCTCCCGGTGCCGGGCCGGGAAGCGCGCCGGCTGATATAGAATGATCGACAGGCGCAGCGACCCGTCGAGCCCATGGACCTCAAGCGCGACCTGCCGAATTTCTTCTCGGGTCGTTACATCGACCGGCGCTCCGAGGAGCGTGAGTCCGCCACCTGGCTCGCGGAGGCCCTCGCGGACTCCGCCACGCGTTATGTCGTCGCGAGCGGCACCTCACAGCTGCTCGCGGCCGATGTCGACGGCGCCGGCGAGCCCCGCGTCGCGTTTCTGACCGGCGATCAGCCGCTCGTGCAACGGGCCAACGAGAGTGAGTTCGTCCTGCTCGGCTGGTATGCAGGCGCGCGCTGTCTGCTCGTCGATCTCGCCACGAGCGCCGAGGCGCCTGCGGGCACACGCTTCGAGGAGCTGCGACCGCTCTCCGGCCGGCTCACGCGCGCGGAGGCTCAGCTGCTCGCCTACGCTCGAGCACTGTCAATCTGGCGCGCGCGACATCGCTACTGCGGGCGCTGCGGCTCGCCGACCAGCCCCGAGCGCGCGGGCCATGTCATCCGCTGCTCGAATCCCGAGTGCGCCCAGGAGGTGTTCCCGCGGATCGATCCGGCCATCATCGTGCTCGTGACCGACGGTGTGCGCGCGCTACTCGGACGGCAGCCGAGCTGGCCTCCGGGCCGCTATTCAACCATCGCCGGCTTCGTCGAGCCGGGCGAGAGTCTCGAGGATGCCGTGGCGCGCGAGGTGCGCGAGGAGACGGGTGTTGCGGTGAGCCACGTCGATTACCACTCCTCGCAACCCTGGCCGTTTCCTTCCTCGCTGATGCTCGGCTTCCATGCGCTCGCCCCCTCCGATGCCGTGATCCGGGTGAGCGGGGAGCTCGACGATGCGCGCTGGTTCACCCGCGAGGAGATCGCCTCGGGCACCCCGCTCCTGCCGCCGCCGCATGCGATCTCGTTCCACCTGATCGCCGCGTGGTTCGATCGCGACTCGCCCAGGTCGCTCGCTGCTCTGCGCGCCTGAAGCCCGCTCGTGTGTTTGCTCGTTCTCGCCTGGCGCACCCACCGGAAGTATCGGCTGGTCGTCGCGGCGAACCGTGACGAGTTTCACGAGCGGCCCGCGGCGCCGCTCGCGCGCTGGACGCTGGGACCGAACATACTGGGCGGCAGGGATCTGCGCGCCGGCGGGACGTGGCTCGCTCTCGATCCCACGCGCCGCTTCGGTGCGGTGACCAATTTTCGCGAGCTCCAGCGCCCGGCGCCGGGGGCGCCCTCGCGCGGGGCGCTGATCCCCGGCTTTCTCGCGCAACCTGCGGCTGCGGATGAATATCTGCGCACGCTCGCGCCGCACGCTTCGCGCTACTCGGGCTTCAATCTCCTGCTCGCCGATGAGCAGAGCCTATGGTACGCGTCGAACCGCGCGGAGCCGTTCGCGCGCGAGCTGCCGCCCGGTCTCTACGGCCTGAGCAACCACCTCCTGGACACTGCCTGGCCCAAGCTCGCGCGCGTGCGGCGCGCGTTTCGAGCGTGGCTCGAAATCGCGGGCGTCGAGAGCAGCGATCAAATGCTCGAGATCCTGGCCGACCGCACGCCGGCGGGCGTCGCCGAAACGCTCCCGGAGACCGGACTCGACGAGGAGTGGGAACGCCGGCTCTCCGCGCCGTTCGTGCTGCACCCGGACTACGGCACGCGCTGCTCCACCGTGCTCCTGCTCGCCACGGACGGAGCGGTGAGCCTGCGCGAGCGGAGATTCGATGCGACGGGCGCCGTGAGCGGGGAGACGGCAGTGACGCTCGCGCCCGGAGCGTGGATGTGAGGGCGCGCGGCGAACGGGCGGAAGCGCTCGCGAGATGACCTCTCCCCTCAGAGCTTGGGGGCTGCGGATGAGCCGCTCCCTCATCGTCGTCGCCTGCCTTGCACCGGTGCCGCGCGCGCTCGCCGATATCCAGATCGACGTACGCGGCGTCAACGATCCGTTGCGCACGAACGTTGAGGCTTTCCTCAGCTTGAGCCGCTACAAGACCCGCGAGGTCGACGACCCGATGATGGCGCGACTCACGAGCCGGATCGACCGCGAAGTGACCGAGGCACTCGAGCCGTTCGGATACTACGATCCGACCGTGAAGAGCTCGGTCAGTCGGCGGCCGAAGGGCGGCTGGCGCGTCCTCATCGAGATCGATCCCGGACGGCCCGTGATGGTAGCAAGCGTGACGGTGGCCGTGACGGGTCCAGGGCGCGACGATCCGCACTTCGTGCGGCTGCTCGACCATCCCACCATTCGTGCGGGAGAGCGGCTCGAGCATTCCGCGTATGAGGAGATGAAGACCGAGCTCCAGCGCGCGGCGGCGACCTACGGTTACCTCGATGCGCGCTTCACCCGCAGCGAGCTGCTTGTCGACCCGCGGCGGCTCCGCGCGAGCGTCATGCTGAAGCTCGCGACCGGCGTGCGCTACCGCTTCGGACCGACGAGCTTCGAGCAACGTGTGATCAGGCCGGCGCTCGCGCGGCGCTACCTGCGCTACCGCGAGGGCGACGCTTACGACGAGTCGCAGCTGCTGCGCACGCAGTTCGCGCTCGAGGACAGTCAGTACTTCTCGACCGTCGTCGTCGAGCCCGGCGAGCCCGACCGCACCCGGCACGTCGTTCCGGTGCTCATCACCGCCCGGCCAAATCGGCTCGACCGCTACTCCTTCAGCGCAGGATACGGAACGGATACCGGACCGCGCGGCACGCTTCAGTGGGACCGAACCCGGCTCGGCCAAGGCGGCGAGCGCTTCGGCGTGCAGCTCGAGGCCTCGAAGTACCTGCAGGTCCTGCAGGCGCTCTATTCCATTCCGATCGGCGATCCGGCGGTCGACCGGCTGGCACTCGGAGCCACTGCCGATTACGGCATCCCCGGGGATCTCATCGACAAGGACTTCGCCGTCGGACCGAGCCTCACGCGCGTCGTCGGCGATTGGCAGTACGTCTTCTCCGTGAGCCCCACGCACTCGATCACCTACGACAGCATCACCACGCGCACCCAGGACCTGATCGTGCCGGCGGTGACGGTCGGCTCGGTGCCAAACGGCTACCTGGGCCAGGCGCTGTTTGCCCAGGGCTTCGTCGCCCAGCTGCGCGCCGGCACCGGAATCACCGGCGGCAGCGACCGCTTCCTGCAGCTGCACGTGCAGGCCCAGCACGCCTTCGATTTCTCCGACGGCTGGCATCTGCTCCTGCGCGGCGAGGCTGGGGCCACGGCGGTCGGGAGCTTGACCGATCTGCCGGGCTCCATGCGCTTCTTCGCCGGTGGCGAAGGGAGCGTGCGCGGCTTCACGTACGATGATCTCTCGCCGGTGGAGGAGAAGCTCGTTGCGGTTTCCGGATCCTCCGAGCTCGCCCCGGAATACCTCAAAGTGGGCGGGCGCGATGTGCTCACGGGCAGCGTCGAGACCGTGCGCGACATCTCCCGCGCCTTCGGCGTCGCACTATTTAGCGATTTCGGCAACGCGTTCGATACGCTCGGTCAATCCGGCAGTCCGTATACTCGCTTCATCGAGTATTCGGCCGGCATCGGCTTTCGCTGGCGTCTGCCCGTCGTGACGCTCGGCGTCGATGTGGCGCAGCCCGTCTCGCGGCCCGGCGGGGGTCCACGGTTCGACATCTATTTCGGTCCCAAGCTTTGATGAGACGCTGGTTCATCGCCTCCTTCTTCGCCGCGCTCGCCGCGCTGCCGCTCGCAGCGCTCTACGCGTTCTACTACGTGCTGTTCACCACCGGCGGGATTCGGCTCGTCGCGCGCGTCCTGCCCGATTACATTCGCGGCGCCCGCGTCACCCTCGTCGGCGTGAGCGGAACGGTCGCGAGCGGCGTGCACATCGCGCGGCTCGAGATCGAGCAGGAGCACGTGCGGCTCAACTTCGAGGACGTCTCCGGGCGTATTGCGCTCGGCTCACTGCTGCTGCAGCGGCTGCACGTACCGCGGGCGGTGATCGGCCGATTGGCGATCGAGGTGATCCCGGTCCATTCCCATCCGCACGCCCGAGCGGCTCCGCGCTGGCATTTCGTGCCACACTGGCTGTCCATCCGCGCCGATGACGTGCGCATCGCCGCGGGCACTCTCATTGTTCCCGACGGCAAGCGCTTCGATGCGACGGATCTCGAGCTGAGCGGCCTCGTCGGCTCGCACACGGTGCGCATCGCGCGCGCCACGATGCGGATGGGCATTGTGCAGCTGTCGGCGCACGGCGTCCTGCGCTCCGGCGACCCCCTCGGGATCAGCGCCGAAGTGCGCACGACCATCCGGCCGCCCCGCGAGCCGGCGTGGATCCTGACGGCCTCCGGCAGCGGAGATCTCGATGCGCTCGCTGCGACCGTCCGCTTCGACGCTCCGCTTCGCGCCCAAGTGGAGGGTCACCTCTTCGATCTCACCGGCCGGTGGTACGGGTTCGGGCGCGCGCGCATCGATGACTTCGATCTGCGCGCCTGGCATATCGGCGCTATCGGACCGGTGAGCGGCTCGCTCGAGTTGCGGGGCAGCGAGCGGGGCTTCGTGGCCACCGGTCCGCTCACGCCCACGGCGCTCGGCCTCGGTGCCTTCGATGTCCTCTACGATGGATCCTACGCGGACGAGACGTTCACGGCGCGGCGCGCGGAGCTCGTGCAGCGCACCTCCGGGGCGCGCTTGAGCGCGCGCGGCACGATCGCCATCGCGCCCCACGGTCCGCGGCTCGAGCTCGCAGGCGACTGGAGGAACGTTCGCTGGCCGCTTACCGCGGTCGCGGCCGCGATACGCAGTCCATCCGGGCGCTACGAGCTCGACGGCGTGTGGCCCTATCGGCTGCACCTCGTGGGCGAGCTCGACGCCGCCCGCGCGCCGCCGCTCGCGATCGACGCGAGCGGCGAGCTCTCCTCGAAGGAGTTCGCCGTGCGCGCGGCGTCGGTGCGCACACTCGGCGGCACCGTGAGTGTCGCCGGCCGGATCGCCTGGTCTCCACGCATTGCATGGTCGGCGAGCGGCACCGCGCTCGACATCGATCCGGTCGCAGTGCGACCGGATCTTCCCGGACAGCTCACCTTCGGCTTTGCTGCGTCCGGCTCGGGGTTCGACCATCGCGCCGACCTCGCACTCGCCGTGAGCAATCTCACGGGCGAGCTCAGAGGCTTTGCCGCGCGTGCGACCGGGAGCATCGAACGACACGAGTCCGTGTGGACGGTCAGGAACGTGAGCGCACAGCTCGGGCGTACCGCGCTCTCGCTCGACGGCACGGTCGACGACCGGCTCGACTTGAGCTTCGACCTCGCGGCCTCGGACCTGGGCCTGATCGATCCGCAGGCAAGCGGTCGCCTGCGCGCGAGCGGGATGGTCCATGGGACGCTCGCCGCGCCGGCGATCGAGGCGGTGGCGAGCGGCACGGCGATCCGCTATCGCAAGCTTTCGCTCGGGAGCTTCGATGCGCGCGTGGCCTTCGATCCGAAGCGTGACCGTCCCGTGCAGGTGAGCGTGCGTGCGCGCGCGCTCGCCTACGGCAAGCGCTCGATCGACCGGCTCACCTTCGAGCTCGCGGGGCCGGCGAGCGGCGAGCGCGCCTCGCTCGCGATCGCGGCGCCGGGCTTCACGCTCGTCTCACGCGCGGCCGGCGCGCTCGTCGACGGCACCTGGCGCGGAAGCCTGCAGAGGCTCGCGGTCGCGAGCGCGGACGCGCAGCTGTCGCTCGAGTCGCCGAGCGCGCTCAGTGTTGCCCACGATGCCGTCCGTGTGGAGCGACTGTGTCTTGCGGGTACGCCCGCGCGACTGTGCGCGGACGGGAGCTGGACGCCGCAGCGCTGGTCGGTCTCCGCCGTCGCGAGCGCGCTGCCGCTCGGACTGCTGACGGCGGGGCGTACGTCGGACGTGGATCTGCGCGGGGTGCTCGGCATCACCGCCACGCTCTTCGGCCGCTCCGGCGAGCCCGTCGAGGGCAGCATTGCGGCGACGCTCGCCGGGGGGGCGCTCGTGCGCCGCACATCCGGCAATCGTCGGATCACGCTGCGGCTCGGCTCCGGAAAGCTCGACGTGCGCGCGGCGCCCACGGCGGTGACCGGCGAGCTCGATCTCGATGCCGGCGCTGCCGGATCGCTCCAAGCGCGCGTCGTCGGCGAGCGCGCGGGGATGAGCTGGCGCAACATGCCACTCAAGGGCTCACTCGTTGCAACGGCTCCCGTTGCCGACTGGGTGCGCCTCTATGCCGGTCAGATCGACCGCGCGGCGGGTCATGCGAACGCCGACGTCGTGGTCGGGGGCACGCTCACCGCACCGCTCCTCTCCGGCCTGTTGCGGCTCGACGGCGGTGAGCTCGATTGGTACCAGTACAACCTCGAGGTCCGTGGCGCGAGCGCCGAGGCGCACCTGCTGCAAAACGGACTCGACTTCTCCGGCGAGGCGCGCGTCGGCGCGGGCACGGCTGCGGTGCGCGGCCGGCTGCAATGGCGGGGCGGTGCGCCCTACGGGCACCTTGCGCTCACCGGAGCGAATCTGCGGGTGGTGGATCTGCCGGAGGCGGAGATCGACGCATCGCCCGCCCTCGACTTCGCGATCGACGGGGCAAGGACCCGCGTGACCGGCACGGTCACGATCCCGCACGCCCACATCGCCCCGACCGACCTCGCGAACGCGGTGCAGGTTTCCGAGGATCAGGTGCTGGTCGGGGAGCACGCGGAAGCGCCCGCCGCGCGCTCGAACGTGGCGACGCAAATCCGGATCGTGCTCGGGAGCGGCGTGAGCATCGAGACCACGGGCCTGAGGGGCAATCTCGCGGGCACTGTTCTCGTGCAGAGCGGCCCGACGCAGATCACGCGCGCCTCGGGGGAGTTGAGGATCGTGGGGGGCCAGTACTCCGCTTACGGCCGCACGCTCGACATCGACAGCGGGCGTCTCATCTACACCGCGAGCCCGCTCGATGATCCCGGCATTGACATCCGCGCGGTCAAGCGCTTTCACGATCCCAACGTGGGCGCGACGGTCGCAGGCATCAACGTACGCGGTACGCTGCGCCAGCCGCAGATCACCTTCTTCTCCGAGCCGCCGCTCGCCCAGCAACAGATCATGTCGCTCGTGTTCGCGGGCGGCACACTCTTCGGCGGTCCGCAGCTCGGTCCGACCGGCACCACCGCGACCTCGAAGAACGAGAACGCCCAGCTGTTGGGCCAGGGTGCGGCCGTGCTCGGCTCGCAGATCGGGCTCCCGGTAGGTATCGAGCCCACCTACAACAACGACACCGCGCTCGTGCTCGGCAAGTACCTCTCGCCGCGGCTCTATGTGAGCTACGGCATCACGCTCATTCAATCGCTCAACATCGTCAAGCTCCGCTACACGTTGGGCGATCACTGGTCACTCAGCACCGAGTTCGGTCAGATCGGCGGGGCTGACATCGTCTACACGTTCCAGAAGTAGGCCGCTCGCTCCTGCACCGCGGGCCGCTGCCCGCCCGTTGACAGGTCCTGCATAGATATGCATACTGCGCGGCATTTTATGCAGACCCAGCCTTCCAATTCCGTGCCACCCGCGCTCGGGGAGCATCTCAAGCTCGAGCGGCGGAGCGCGATCGTGAAGCTCCTGCGCAACGGGGTGGTGCGCCGGCAGAGTGAGCTCGTGACTCTGCTCCGACGCGACGGATACGAGGTGACGCAGTCCTCGGTGAGCCGCGACCTGCGCAACCTGGGCGTGCTCAAGGCGGGCGGCCGCTATGTGATGCCGCCGGATGAGATCTCGCGAGCGAACGGCGACTTCGGCATGCTCGCGCAGTTCGTGCGCGCGGTGCGCAGCGCCGGTCCCTCCCTCACGGTCGTGCGCACCACGATTGGCGCAGCGCAAAGCGTCGCCGTCGCCATCGACAAGGCGGAGTGGCCCGAGGTGGTCGGCACGATCTCGGGAGACGACACTATCTTCGTCGCGACCGAGAGTCCGAGCGCGCAGTCGAAGCTGATCGCGCGCTTGAAGTCCCACTTCCGAGTCTGAGAGATTCCGATGAGCCCTGAGCCAACCGGTGCGAAGCCGATCGTTCTCGCTTATTCCGGCGGACTCGATACCTCCTTCCTCGTGCCGTGGGTTGCGGAGCAGTACCACCGCCCGGTCATCACGGTGACCGTCGACACGGGCGGAATCGATTCCGCGGCCGCGCGCACGCTCGAGGAGCGTGCGCATCGGCTCGGCGCCGTGCAGCATCACCTGGTCGATGCGCGTGTGGATTACTTCGAGCAAGTGCTGCGCTTTCTCATCATGGGGAACGTGCGCCGCGGCCAGCTCTATCCGCTCTGCGTCGGGGCGGAGCGCGTCATGCAGGCGCAAACGATCGCCCACATGGCGCGCAAGCTCGGCACCGCCACGATCGCGCACGGCTGCACGGCCGCGGGGAACGATCAGGTGCGCTTCGAGGTCGCCCTGCGCACGCTCGCGCCCGACCTCGAGGTGCTCGCGCCGGTGCGCGATCGGGCCTTCAAGCGTCAGGACGAGCTCGAGTATCTGGAGAAGCGGGGACTCCCGGTCCCGCCGTTCGGAGCGGCCTATTCGGTGAACCGCGGGCTGTGGGGCGTGACGATCGGCGGCAGGGAGACGCTCAGCTCCGAGGGGAGCATTCCCGAGGAGGCGTGGGTGCTCACCCGCGAGGCGTTCAGCCACCCGCGCGACCCGCAGAGGCACGTGATCTCCTTCACGCGCGGGCGTCCGACCGGGCTCGACGGGCGCGTGCTCGATCCGGTCGCGCTCATCGAGGCGCTCGAGACGCTCGGCGCCGCATTCGGGCTCGGCAGAGGGATCCATCTCGGCGACACCATCATCGGCACGAAGGGCCGCGTCGCCTTCGAGGCGCCGGCGGCGGAGCTGCTCATCACGGCACACCGTGAGCTCGAGAAGCTCGTGCTCACGGCGCGGCAGCAGCGCATCAAGGAGCTGGTCGCACAGCCTTACGGGGATCTCGTGCACGAGGGCCAGCTCCTCGATCCGGTCTGCCGCGACATCGAGGCGCTGCTCGAGTCCTCGCAGAGGCGCGTCACGGGCGATGTGCACGTACTGCTGCGCCCGGGAAGCTCCTTCGTCGAGGGGGTGCGCTCGCCGTACTCGCTGATGGCGGCATCGAGGGGCGTCTATGGCGAGGCGGCCGGGGAGTGGACGGCCGCCGATGCGCTCGGATTCTCGAAGATCGTGGCCCTTCCCGGGGTCTTTCACCGCCGGGCCGGGGGCATCGAGGGAGGCGGCACGCGATGAGAACCCTGGTCGTCGACAAGATCGCCTCCGTCACCCAGGCTTGCGGCCTCTCGCACGAGGTGCGCATCTCCACCGACATCCCCTCCGAGGAGGGCGTGGTGATCGTCGTGGAAGTGCTCACCAACAAGTCCACCTACAACACGCTCGAGCTCACGAGCGGTCGCATGGCGAAGGTCGGCAAGGGCGACATCGTCGTGGGCGCGCTCGGCCACCGCCGGGCACTCTTCGGCTACTCCGGTCACGTTCCGCCGGCGCTCGCGGCGGGCGACGTGATCCAGATGCTCAACATCGGCGGGGTGCTCGGCGTCTGCGACTCGGTGAACCCGGAGAAAGGCCGGCCCTTCGACTGCCGCGTGCTCGGCGTCGTGCTGCACTTCCCGTATCTCGGGGAGCGCATCGGCGTGCCCGCGCGCGCGGGCTACCGGCCGCTCGCGCAGGATGCGCGGCTCGAGACTCACGGCATTCCGGTCGTGGCGCTCGCCGGCACCTGCATGGAGGCGGGAAAGACGGCCGCGGCGTGCGCGATCGTGAGCCGCATGCGCCATCGCGGTCTCACGATCGATGCATTCAAGGCGACAGGCGTGTCGCTGCGGCGCGATGTCCTCGCGATGGAGGACGCCGGCGCACGCCAGTCGATGATCTTCACCGACCTGGGCGTCGTGACGACCACGCGGGCGAACGGACCTGCGCTCACGCGCACGATGCTTTCCGAGCTCGCGGCGTCCAAGCCCGATGTGATCGTGTTCGAGCTCGGCGACGGCATTCTCGGCGCCTACGGCGTCGATGCCATTCTCGAGTGCGCGGATATTCGCGCGGCGCTCACGGCAGTCGTGCTCTCGGCAAACGATCCGGTTGCGGCGTGGGGCGGCGTTACGCTGCTGCGCGAGCGCTTCGGGATCGAGCCCTGCGTGGTGACCGGACCGGCCACCGACAATCAGGCAGGCGTCGAGATCATCGAGAAGCAGCTGGGCGTCGCCGCCTGCAATGCGATGAGCGAGGGCGCGGTGCTCGGGGATCGTGTGATCGCGGCGATCGGGCTCCTGTCGCGGTGCGCGGCGGCATGAGCGCACGGATACCGGCACTCGTGCTCGGCGGCAGCGGCTACGTTGCCGGAGAGCTGCTGCGCCTCGTGGCCGGCCACCCGGATTTCGAGCTGGCCGGCGTGCTCTCCGAGAGCCGACCCGGCGAGCCGGTCGCGCACGCGTTTCCACATCTCGCGAGCGTCTATCCCGACACTCGCTTCGCGTCCGAGTCGCAGATCGGGTCGGCGCTCGCGGATTGGCCGCGCTCCGCGGTGTTCTCCGCCGCCCCGCACGGCGTGGCGGCCGCGCTCATCGATCGGCTGCTCGCGGCGGCGGAGCGCGCCGGCACGGAGCCACGCGTGGTCGACATCTCGGCCGACTTCCGTTTCCGCTCCGCGCAAAGCTACGAGTCCGTCTACCACCACCCCCACGGGGCGCCGCGGCGCCTCGGCGAGTTCACCTGCGCGGTACCCGAGCACCTCGAGAAGTGCGCGACCCCCCACGTTGCGCACCCGGGGTGCTTCGCGACGGCCGTGCTGCTCGCGAGCGTACCGCTGCTCAAGCTCGGGCTCACCGCCCCGACGCTCTTCGTCTCCGGGATCACCGGCAGCACCGGCTCCGGGCGCAAGCCGGTCGAGGGGACGCACCATCCGCTGCGCCACGGCGATGTTTACAGCTACAGCGCGCTCGCACACCGCCACGTTCCGGAGATCGCCGCGTGCGCGCGCGCGGCGACGGGTGTGGAGGCGGACTTCAGCTTCGTGCCGTGCTCGGGCCCGTTCGCGCGCGGCATCCATGTCACGGTGCAGGGCGCGCTCAAATCCTCGCTCGATACGCCGCGAGCGATCGCCGCGCTCCGCGACTTCTACGCCCGCGCGCCGTTCGTGCGCGTGACCGACGCCGCCCCGCGCGTGAAGAACGTGGTCGCGAGCAACTACGCGCACCTCTCGGCCGCCGCGAACGGCCGTACGATCGCGGTGCTCTGTGTGCTCGACAACCTCGCGAAGGGTGCGGCAGGCGGTGCACTGCAGTGGATGAATCGTCTCTACTCGCTCCCGGAGACGACGGGACTCGCACAGCCCGCACCGGGCTGGACCTGAGAGGCAATCATGAGCACCGCACCGGCCGCGCTGGCAGCGAACCCGCCCATCAAGGACCATCTCGCGCGAGTCTTCGCGCAGTACCCGCTCGAGGTCGTCTCGGCCGAGGGCGTGTGGCTCTTCGGCCGCAAGGGCGAGCGCGTGCTCGATCTGTATGGCGGGCACGCCGTCGCCGCGCTCGGCTACGGACATCCGGGCTGGACTCGGGCGCTCGTCGATCAGGCGCGCGCTTGCCAGTTTCAGACGAACGCGGTCGCGATGGAGGTGCGCGTGCGCGCGGCCGCGCGCCTGGTGCGCTTTGCGGGGCTCGGACTCGATACGGTCTTCCTGGTGTCGACCGGGGCCGAGGCGAACGAGAATGCGCTCAAGATGGCGTTCCGACTCACCGGACGAGCGCACGTCGCGGCCCTGGAGCACGGCTTTCACGGGCGCACCGCTGCCGCCGGCGCGGTCACCTGGGGTGCGGCAAAGAAATGGTATGGCTTTCCGCGCACGCCGTTCGATGTGAGCTTCATGTCCCGCCGCGACATCGACGCGATCGCCGAGCACGTGACGGAGCGGACTGCGGCCGTCATCGTCGAGCCGATCCAGGGCCTGGGGGGCGCCTTCGATCTGCGCGCGGGCTACCTGCAGGCGCTGCGCAGCCGCTGCGATGAGACGGGCGCCTTGCTCATCTTCGACGAGGTCCAGAGTGGCATGGGGCGCACGGGACACCCGTTCGCCGCAAACCTCTACGGCGTGCTGCCCGACATGGTCACGACCGCGAAAGCGCTCGGCAACGGCTTCCCGTGCGCAGCGCTGCTCATGTCGCCGCGGGTCGCGGCGGGCCTGCAGCTCGATCTGCTCGGGACGACGTTCGGGGCGGGTCCGCTCGCTTGTGCGGCCATCGAGGCGGTGATCGAGGCGATCGAATCGGAGCGCCTGCTCGAGCGTGTGCGACGGGTCTCCGAGTATCTGCGCAGCCGCTGCATCGTGGGTCCGATCACGGGCCACCAGGGTGCCGGCTGGCTCACCGGCCTCCTCACGCGTCGACCCGCGAGAGAGGTGCAGGCGGAGCTGCTGGCGCGTGGGATCCTCACCGGCACCGCAAGCGATCCGCAGGTGCTGCGCATTCTCGCGCCGTTCATCCTCGAGGAGCCCCACGTCGATCTTCTGTGCGACGCGCTCGCCGCGCTCCCCGCGTGATCTCATGAAGCGCTTCCTCGATCTGGCACAGTTCGAGCGCGACGAGATCGTGGCGCTGCTCGAGCTCGCGCGCCGCCTCGAAGCGCACCCCGAGCCGCAGGCGCTCGCCGGAAAGATCCTGGGTCTGCTCTTCTTCAATCCCTCGCTCCGCACGCTCGCCTCGTTCCAGGCCGGCATGGCGCGGCTCGGAGGCAGTTCGTTCGTGATCACGCCCGGCCGCGGCTCCTATGACATGGAAACGCGGCTCGGCGCGGTGATGAACGGCGCCGCCGCGGAGCACATTCGCGAGGGCATCCCGGTGCTTGCCTCGTACTGTGATGTGCTTGGCATCCGCTCCTTCGGCGAGGGCAAGAGCCTCGCGGACGACCTGGCGGAGACGAGCTTCTCGGCGATGGCCGAGCTCGTCGAGAAGCCCCTCATCAACCTCGAATCCGCGGCCAATCATCCCTGTCAGGCGCTCGCCGACTGGAAAACGCTCGACGATTGCGCCGTCCCACGCCGCGGCCGCTTCGTGCTGTCCTGGGCCTACCATCCGCGCGCCCTGCCGATCGCCGTACCTGCGGCGGCGGTGCACATGGCGGCGATGCGCGGGATGGAGGTGGTGGTGCTGCGTCCCGAGGGCTTCGCGCTGCCCGCCGCCGTGCTCGAGAAGGCACGCCGCGCCGCGGCGGCATCCGGCGGCTCGGTGCGCGAGACCGACGATCGCGCACAAGCGCTCGCCGATGCGCACGTTGTCTACGCGAAGGAGTGGGGCGCGACCGCCGCCTACGGCGATCCGGAAGGCGATGCGCGCCTGCGCGCGGCGCTCACCGACTGGTGCGTGCGCGAGAGCTGGTTCGCGCGCGCCGCCCCCGGCTGCCGCCTGATGCACTGTCTGCCCGTTCGGCGCAACACCGCCGTCGCCGACGAGGTGCTCGACGGGCCGCGCAGCGTCGTGCAGCACGAGGCCTACAATCGACTCGTCGTTCAAATGGCAATTCTCTACCGCATGCTCAAATGAAAGGCCACGACACGTGATCATGCATCGAGCGGATCAGGCACTCGCCATCCGGGCGCTGAAGAGCGCCGCACCCTACATCCAGCTCTACAAGGGCAAGACATTCGTCGTGAAGGCGGGCGGAGGCGTGTTCGGCGACGCCGCGCTCACGCGCACGCTGATCGAGCAGATCGGAATCCTGCATCACTTCGGCGTGCGCGTCGTCATGGTGCACGGCGGCGGGCCGCAGCTCTCGGAGCTCGCCCAGGCGCTCGGCGTCCCGACGCGCATCGTGCAGGGCCGGCGCGTCACGGACGAGCGCTCGATCGAGCTCACGGCGATGGTCTTGAATGGGCTCATCAGCACGCGTATCCGCGCGCTCTGCCGCACTCTCAACATCGATGCCGTGGCCGTGAGCGGGGTCGATGCCGGACTGGTGCGCGCGCACAAGCGCCCGCCGGTGAGGCTCCCCGGGGCGAGCGAGGCCGTCGATTTCGGTTTCGTCGGCGATATCGAGGGCATCGATGCGACGGTGGTCCGCAAGCTCCTCGACGACGGCTTCATGCCGGTCGTGAGCCCGCTCTCCTGCGATGAGCGCGGAGTACTCCTCAACATCAATGCCGACACGGTGGCCGCGGAGCTCGGCGCGGCGCTGCAGGCGGAGAAGCTCATCCTGTGCACCGGCGCCCCGGGCATTCTCGAGCGGCTCGAGGATCCGGGCTCGCTCATCTCGTACACCGACCTGCGCGGCCTCGGACGCCTGCGCGAGGAGGGTCGGCTCTCCGACGGCATGCTGCCGAAGGCGGCCGCGATCGAGGTTGCGCTGCGCGGCGGCGTGCGGCGTGTGCACGTGGTCTCGTACAAGGCTCCGGAGGGCATCCTCGCAGAGGTCTTCACGAACGAGGGGACCGGCACGCTCATCGTCGCCGACGTGAACGCGCTCACCGCCGCCGAGCAGCACCTGGGAGGCGGCTCCGGGCCGGTCGCCGCCGCGCCTGCCGTATCGCGATGACTCGGCTGTGGGACAAGGGGACGCCGCTCGACGAGCGCGTGCTCGCGTTCACGGCCGGCGAGGATCACGCGCTCGATGAGCGTCTGGTGCGCTACGACGTTCAGGCCTCGATCGCGCATGCCGAGATGCTCTGCAACCGCAAGCTCATCTCGGTGGCGGACTTGGGGGCGATCCGCGTGGGGTTGCTCGCGCTCGGCGAGGAGCACGCGCGGGGGCTCTGGCACATCGAGCTCGCAGACGAGGACGGACAGACGGCGCTCGAGCGGCTGCTCACCGAGCGCATCGGCGCGGCCGGGGCGCGCATTCACCTCGGCCGCTCGCGCAACGACCAGGTGCTCGTGGCGTTGCGGCTCTACCTGCGCGATGCAATCGGCGAGCTCGCGAGCGCCGCCGAGACGGTCGCGGACGCACTCGAGCGGCTCGGCGCGCGGCACGCCGAGGTGGCGCTCCCGGGCTACACCCACATGCAGCAGGCGATGCCGAGCTCGGTTGCGCTGTGGGCCGGAGGCTTCGGTGCCGAGATCCGCGACGACGCGCACGGAATACTGAGCGTCGCGCGGCGTTTGCGCTTGAGCCCGCTCGGCTCCGCGGCGGGCTACGGCACTCCCGGACTCGACCTCGACCGCGCGGCGACCGCGCACGCGCTCGGTTTCGCCGCGCCCCAGGAGCCGGTCACGGCCGTGCAGCTCTCGCGCGGCAAGGCCGAGGCGCAGCTCTTGTTCGAGCTCGTGCTCCTCATGCAGGATCTCGGACGCCTGGCGGCGGACGTGCTGCTCTACTCCACGCAGGAATTTGGCTTCCTCGAGCTCGCGGCGGAATTCACCACGGGCTCCTCGATCATGCCGCAGAAGCGCAATCCGGATGTGTTCGAGCTGGTGCGCGCGCGCACCGCGCGCGCGCAGGCCTGTCTCGGCGAGGTGCTCGGCATCACGGCGAAGCTCCCCTCGGGCTACCACCGCGACCTGCAGCTCATCAAGGCACCGCTCTTTCGCGGCATCGATCTCGCCGCCGAGACGCTCGCAATCCTGCCGCCCGCGCTCGATGCAATGCGCTTCCGCGCCGCGCGCATCGCGCTCGATCCCGCCATCCACGCCGCCGAGCAGGCCTACGCGCTCGTCGCCTCCGAGGGGATCCCCTTTCGCGAGGCCTACCGCCGCGTGGCGGAGAAGTTGAAGCCGTGAGCGCGGGCGGCGCGCGCGCGAGCCGACCGGCAGCGGTTGCGCCCGCCGACGAATCGCTCGTGACCTACACTCACGTGATCTACGGCCTGCACGCGCTCGCGGCGCTGATCGGGCTCACGAGCGCGGCGACCGTGGTCGGCAGCTTCATCTTCGGACTTCCCTCGATCATCGCCGTGATCATGAACTACGCCCGTAGGTCGGCGGTGCGCGGGACCTTCCTCGAGTCGCACTTTCGCTGGCAGATTCGCACCTTCTGGTTCGCGGCTCTGCTTGCGGTCGTCATCGCTGCGATCACGGTGCCGCTGATGCTCGTCGTTGTCGGGTTCCTGCTGTTCCCGCTCGGGGTGACCGGCATCGGCATCTGGCTCCTCTATCGCATCGCGCGCGGCTGGTTCGCGCTGCGCGACCGGCGTCCGATGTACGTATGATGGGCACATGAGGGGCCGCACCCAAGGTGCCGCGACATTCCGTGTGATCGCGGCGGCGCTCGCCCTGGGGGCCGCGGCGGCGGGCTGCGGCCAGAAAGGCCCGCTCTATCTCCCCGATCAACACCGGGTGCAGGTGGTCGCGCGGGGGGCGCAGCACTCCTCCGGGTCGGCATCGAGCGGCTCGCGGAGCGCGGCGACGCCGCAGACGGCGACGCCGCCACCGCCGTGACCGCGAGCGCGGGCGGCCCGCACGCGACGGATCGCTCCCGCGTGCTCGTGCTCGTCGACGGCTCCTCTTATCTTTACCGCGCGTTCAACGCCCTGCCGCCCCTCAGCAACTCGCGCGGCGAGCCGACCGGCGCGCTGCACGGCGTCGCGAGCATGCTGCTCAAGTTCGTGAAGGAGCAGCATCCCGAGCACATCGCGGTCGTGTTCGATGCCGCGGGGCCGACGTTTCGCGATGCGCTCTTCGCCCAGTACAAGGCGCACCGTCCGCCGATGCCCGGCGACCTTCGCGCGCAGATCGAGCCGCTCACCGCGCTCCTGCGCGCGCTCGGGCTGCCGCTCGTGCGCATCGAGGGCGTCGAGGCCGACGACGTGATCGCGACGCTCGCGTGCCGCGCCGTGCGCGCGGGGCTCGATGTGCTCATCTCGACCGGCGACAAGGACATGGCACAGCTCGTCGACGGCTCGATCACGCTCATCAACACCATGAGCAACACGCGGCTCGACCGCGCCGGCGTCAAGGCGAAGTTCGACGTCTATCCGGAGCAGATCGTCGACTATCTCGCGCTGGTCGGCGACAGCTCCGACAACATCCCGGGCATCGACAAGGTCGGACCGAAGACCGCCGCGAAGTGGCTCGGGCGCTTCGGCACGGTCGATGCACTCGTCGCGCATGCGAGCGAGCTCGAGGGAAAGGCCGGCGAGAACCTGCGCGCGGGACTGGCGACGCTCGAGCTTTCGCGCCAGCTCGCGACGCTCAAACGCGATCTCGATCTGCCGCTCGCGCTCGAGGATCTCAGACTCGGACCCCAGGACGTGGCTCAACTGCGCGCGCTCTATGGGCGCTACGAGCTCAAGTCGCTCCTCCGGCAGCTCGAGGGCGAGTCCGCGGCACCGCCCGCGGCCGCGGCGGTGGCGCCGCACGCGCCGACCGGCGCAACCGGGGCGCCCGGGGCGCCCATTTCAACCGCCGCGCACGCGGAGCGCCGCTACGAGACCGTCTTCTCCTGGGCGGACCTCGAGCGCTGGCTTGCTCGTCTGCGCGCGGCACCGCTCTTTGCGTTCGACACGGAATCGACGAGCCTCGACTACATGCGGGCGGAGCTCGTCGGAGTGTCGCTGTGTGTCGAGCCGGGCAGCGCCTGCTACGTGCCGCTGCATCATGACTATCCGGGTGCGCCCGAGCAGCTCGACCGCGCGCAGGTGCTCGAGGCGCTGCGTCCGATTCTCGAGGATGCGGGCCGTGCGAAGCTCGGACATCACCTCAAGTACGACGCGCACGTGCTCGCGAATCACGGCATCGCGCTCGCGGGCATGCGCTACGACTCGATGCTCGAGTCCTATGTCTGGAACAGTGTCGCGACCCGCCACGACATGGATTCGACCGCAGCGCGCTATCTCGGCATCACCACCATCAAGTTCGAGGACGTGGCCGGCCGCGGCGCGAAGCAGCTCACCTTCAACCAGGTCCCGGTCGAGCGCGCCGCGGAGTATTCGGCCGAGGACGCCGATGTGACGATGCGCCTGCATCGAACGCTCTGGCCGCAAATCGCGAGTGTGCCCGCGCTTGCCTCGCTCTACGAGACGATCGAGCAACCGCTCGTGCCGGTGCTGCTCGGCATGGAGCGGCGCGGCGTGCTGATCGACCGCGAGATGCTGCGCACGCAGGGCCGCGAGATCGCTGCGCGGCTCGAGGAGCGGCTCGCCGCGGCGCGCGCGGAGGCCGGCGTCGAGCTCAACATCGACTCGCCCAAGCAGCTGCAGCAGATCCTCTACGAGAAGCTCGGCCTTCCGGTGCTGCGCAAGACCCCGACCGGGCAGCCCTCGACGGCCGAGGACGTGCTCGAGGAGCTCGCCGCGAGCTACGCGCTGCCGCGCATCGTGCTCGAATACCGCGCGCTCGCGAAGCTCAAATCGACGTATACCGATCGGCTGCCAGAGCAGGTCAACGAGCACACCGGACGCGTGCACACCTCCTATCACCAGGCGGTCGCGCAGACGGGCCGGCTTTCCTCGTCCGACCCGAATCTGCAGAACATTCCGATCCGCACGCCCGAGGGACGGCGCATCCGCCAGGCATTCATCGCCCCGCCGGGATACCGCCTGCTCGCCGCGGACTACTCCCAGATCGAGCTCAGGATCATGGCGCACCTCTCCGGGGACGAGGGCTTGCTGCATGCGTTCGCGAACGACTTGGACGTGCATCGGACGACCGCGGCCGAGATTTTCGGCGTCCTGCTCGAGGGGGTGAGCGCCGAGCACCGTCGGACCGCCAAGACGATCAACTTCGGGCTCATCTACGGCATGTCGCCGTTTGGTCTCGCGCGCCAGCTCGGCATCGACCGCGGAGCGGCGCAACGTTACGTCGAGCGCTATTTCGCGCGCTATCCGGGCGTCAGGCGCTTCATGGACGAGACGCGCACGAAGGCGCGCGAGATGGGCTACGTCGAGACCGTCTACGGCCGGCGGCTGTATCTGCCCGACATCCGCTCGAGCAACCGCTCGCTGCAGCAGTACGCCGAGCGCAGCGCCATCAACGCGCCCATGCAGGGCACCGCCGCCGACATCATCAAGCGCGCGATGATCGAGGTCGATGCGTGGTGCGCGCGCGATGCGGCCCGTGCCCGGCTCATCATGCAGGTCCACGACGAGCTCGTGCTCGAGGTGCGTGAGGATGCGGTCTCGGAGGTGACCGATGCGGTGCGCGCGCGCATGGTCGACGCCGCCACTCTCAAGGTCCCGCTCAAGGTTGAGATCGGGCTGGGCGCCAACTGGGATGAGGCGCACTGAGCCGCACGAACCACACTTTCCCGGCGCTCAACACGCGCTGAAATCTGTAGCGCCGAAGCTACAGATCATCAGTTAACTACTTGTTTCTAAAGCGCCTTTATTTGGAAAGCGCGCCGGAACTTCCCGGCAGGCATTTCGTCTAATTCGTTGAGTGCCTCCAGCACTCCCCGCTTCCCTCCCTGAGCGGGTCGACCCGGTTCAAGAGACCTGTGCCGGGTTAGTCTGCCCCGGCGGCCTCGTCAGAGACCGCCGGGGAATTTTTAATCCACTCGCACAGCAATCTCTGCGCCTCGGCAACGCCCGCTCCCGTGTGTGCGGAGAACAGCTGCACGCCCGCGCATCCCGCAATCGCGGAACGCGCCGCGGCAAGCGCACCCGCGCCTTCGCGCCGATCGAGCTCATCGGACTTCGTGAGCAGCACATGCACCGCGCGCCGCGCCGGATCGGCCCAGTCGATGAGCTCGATGTCACCCGCCCCGATTCCCCGGCGTGCATCCACGATGAGGAACACACCACGGAACGAGGCGCGCGCACGCAACCCATCGACGAGCACGGCCCACGCGCGCCGCTCGTGCTGCGGCACGCGTGCAAAGCCGTAGCCCGGCAGGTCGACGACTCGCCGCTCGGGCTCGAGCTCGAAGAAGTTGACGAGCCGGGTGCGCCCCGGGGTCTTGCTCGTGCGTGCGAGCGCACGGCGCGCGAGGATTGCGTTGATCGCGCTCGACTTGCCGGCGTTTGACCGTCCGGCGAACGCGATCTCCACACCGCGGTCCGACGGGAACTGCTCCGGCGCTGCGGCGCTCAGCAGGAATCGGGCGCGTGCGAAGCGAGTCATGGCGTAGTGTACAATTCGCGGGCTTTGTACTTGAGCAGGGATTCACGCACATTGAGTCACGTCATCCGAGCATCCGCCGCCTCGCGCCGGCCGATCCTCGCAGCGTTCACAGTGGCCGCGATGGCCGTGGCGGTCGCATCGGCTCGGGCTGCGGCGCCGGTTCTAACGCTCGCGCCTTATGCTGACGGCACCGTGCAGGCCGGCGCTGCGAAGGCGGCGACGTGCGCCGCCTGCCACGGCCTGAACGGCAACAGCGTGAACGCGATGTGGCCGAAGCTTGCCGGTCAGAATGCGGTCTACATCGACGAGCAGCTGCACCTGTTCAAAGCCGGCGTGCGCACCAATGCGGTGATGATGCCGATGGCCACGACGCTCACCGATCAGGACATCAACAACGTCGCCGTTTATTTCGAGGCGCAGACCCCGGTCGGCGGAGAGGCCGATCCGTCGTACTGGAAATCGGGAGCGGCCCTCTACAGATATGGCGACAGCGCACGGGGTATCCCTGCCTGCATCGCGTGCCACGGTCCGACCGGCCAGGGCAACCTCGCCTCCGGCTATCCCGCACTGCGGGCCCAGTACGCCGAGTACGTGCTCAAGCAGCTGCAGGATTACGCGAGCGGTGCGCGCTACGCGGGCGCCGGCCCGGGCAAGCCCCAGGGCCGCAACGCCGTGATGATGCTCACGATCGCCAAGCTCCTCACGCCCGAGGAGATGCGCAATGTCGCCTCCTACGTCCAGGGCATCCGATGAGCGATCGGTCGCTCGTATTCATCACCCTGCTCTCTGCGCTTTGCATCGCGGCCTGCGGACACGAATCGGCCGAGAGCGCACCCACCTCGACGGCGGCCGCGCAGTCACGAGCTCCGTCCCCCCAAACCTCTTTCGTCGCCTCCTCGAGCAGCACCGCCTCGGCTGCGGCGGCGGACGCCTCCACGAGCGATGCCAATGCGGCCGAGCCCGCGAGCCAATCCCTCGAGCGACTGGCGGCGGCTCCACCGGAGCTTCCGGGCGGACGGTGGAAGGCCGCAGTCAACTACGATGTCGTCGTACCGGCACAGCCGACGGACTCTCCTGCCGGAAAGGTCGAGGTCCTCGAGGTCTTCTGGCTCGGCTGTCCGCACTGCTACGCGCTCGAGCCGTATATCCGCGATTGGCTCAAAGACAAGCCGAGCTACGTGAATTTCGTTCGCATCCCGGTGATGTGGGGCCCGGTGCATCGCCTGCACGCGCGGCTTTTCTACACACTCGAGGCACTCGGGCGCAACGACTTGGTCGAGAAGGCCTTCGATACGATCCACCAGGGAAACTACCTCATCGGGCAGAACGAGTCGGACACTTTCGACAAGCAGCTCGAATGGGCGAAGCAGAGCGGGATCGACGCGGATGCGTTCCGCAAGGCCTACAACTCCTTCGGCGTGACGGCCGATCTCGAGCACGCGCAGGAGATCACCGATCGGTACCACGTCGAGGGCGTGCCCTTCGTCGTCGTCGCCGGCAAGTATTCGACGGACGTGGGCAAGGCGGGCGGGCACCCGGAGCTCATCCGCCTGATCGATGATCTCGCCGCTTACGAGCACCGCTCGACCCACGCAGGCTGAGCTTCCCCCTTTTTCGTGCAGCCCCGCGCCGCACTGCGGTCGGGCGCCTGAGTTAGACTGGAGCGGCTGCGAGCGCGCGCCCGTAGCTCAGTTGGATAGAGTGGCAGCCTCCGAAGCTGCAGGTCGCTGGTTCGAATCCAGTCGGGCGCGCCAGATTCTCGCCGCGCGGTACGCTCGCTCCTGCGGCCCACGCGTGGCAGCCGGCACCTTCGAGCCGCTATACTGCGCCGCCCCGATCCGCGGGCGGAAGCATTCGGGCCGGCCGTGAGCAAGCAGGACACTCACTTCTTCAATGTCTTCAGCCTCGTCATCGGCTTGCTGATCGTCATCGCGATCATCCTGTTCGCGCTCGCACGAGCGGTTGCCGGCGACACCCAGGACCGGCAGGTGTACGCCGAAGCCGATTACCTCGCGAGCGTGTCCGAGCGGTTGCAACCGTTCGCGCGCGAAGCGATCGCCGGGCAGAACAACGCCGCACTCGCGATCGCTCCGAGCCGTCCCGAGAGCCCAGCGGGCAGCGCACTGCCGATTCCGAAGAACGGCGAGCAGGCCTTCCAGGAAGTCTGCTCTGCCTGCCACGGTCAGGGGATCGCCGGCGCCCCGAAGGCCGGCAACGCCGCGGCCTGGGACCCGCGCATCGCCGAGGGCAAGCCGACGCTGTACGAGCACGCGCTCCACGGCTTCCAGGGCAAGTCGGGCGTGATGCCGGCCAAGGGCGGACGCCCGGACATCCCCGATGCCGTGATCCGGCAGGCCGTCGACTACATGGTCGGGCTCGTCAAGAAGTAGGGTGCGGGCTGCGCGAACTGCGAGATCCATCACATCCGCGGCCGCTCACTTTGTGACGCAGAGAACTTGACCCTCTAGCGCTCGCTACCTAGAGTGGCGCGCATGGCGAAGCCCACCCGAGCGGCCAAGCGATCCGCAGGCAACACCGTCGCGCTCGATGCGCACGCGCTCGGAACGCTACGCTACATCCGCGCCTCCATGGACGCGGCCGGGTTGCTCGCCGTGCCCGGCTCGGCGGGTGTCGCGATGGGCACCGTGGGACTGCTCGCGATGCTGCTCGCCGCCGATCCGTTGCTCGCGCGGCGCTGGTTCGCGATCTGGGTGGGCGCCGCGGCAGTCGCCCTCGCGACGGGGAGCGCCCTCATCGTGCATCAGGCGGCCCGCGCCGGCGCACCGCTCTACCGGGGCCCGGCGCGCAAATTTCTGCTGTGCCTGTCACCACCGCTCTTGGCGGGCGCCCTCATCACCCTCGCCTTATGGCGCCGCCACGAGCTCGCCACCATTCCCGGCATCTGGCTGCTGCTCTACGGCTGCGGCGTCACGGCCGCGAGTACCCTGACGCTACGACCGGTCGCCTTCATGGGCGTCGCGTTTCTGGCGCTCGGGTTTGCCGCGCTCGAGCTGCCTGCCCGGTTCGCGAACCTGCTGCTCGGCGGTGGCTTCGGCGGACTGCACCTGATCTTCGGGATCGTCATCGGGAGGATGGCCCGTGAGCACTAGAGCGGACGCACGCAAGCGCGCGGAGACGGCCGTGCGCGCACCCGCGAAACCCCCACCCCCCCTCGCGCTGGCGCTCGACCACGCGGATGGAGAATTCGACCGGCTGATCTATGGACGGGTGCGTCTCGGCATCTTGAGCGCGCTCGCGGTGAACGAGACCCTCACGTTCAACGATCTGAAGGCGCTGTTCGAGCTCACCGATGGGAACCTGAGCGCGCACGCGCGCAAGCTGGAGGATGCCGGCTACATCTGCTGCCGCAAGTCCTTCGTCGGCCGCCGCCCGAAATCCGAGTATCGCCTGACGAGCGCCGGCCGCAAGGCACTCAACCGGTATCTCGCCCACATCGAGACCGTGATCAAAGCCATGCGCCACGAGTGATCGGCCCATGCATGTCGCCATCATCATGGACGGGAACGGGCGCTGGGCCGCACGCCGCGGCCTGCCACGCACGGCAGGACACGCGCGTGGCGCGAAGGCCGTGCGGCGGATCGTGGAGGCGACGGTGCGCTCGGGGATCGCGACGCTCACGCTCTATGCCTTCTCCGCGGACAACTGGGCCCGACCGCAAGCGGAGGTCCGCGCGCTGCTCAGGCTGCTGCGCCGCTATCTGCTCGCCGAGACGGGTTACTGCGTGGACAACGGCGTGCGCGTGAACGTCATTGGACGGCGCGATCGACTCGAGCCCGATCTGCTGCGTGCGGTGGAGCAGAGCGAGCGGCTGACCGCCGCCGGAGACAGACTCCACCTGCGCATTGCCGTCGACTACTCCGCGCGTCACAGCATCCTGGAGGCGGCGCGGCGCGGAGCTCCGGCCGCCGAGTGCGACCCCGAGGCGCGCTTCCTCGAGCTCATGAACGAGGTAAACCACTCCGCGCTGCCGGCGCGCGAAGTCGACCTCCTCATCCGCACCGGGGGCGAGAAGCGCCTGAGCGACTTTCTGCTCTGGGAGTGCGCGTACGCCGAGCTCTATTTCACCGATTGCCTGTGGCCCGAGTTCGACGAGCAGGGTCTCGAGCAGGCGCTCGATGATTTCGCGCGCCGCCAGCGACGCTTCGGCAAGGTCCCGGACGGCTACTGCCTGGGCGTGGCAGCCACTCAGGCGGATTGATCGCGCGGCTACTCCGCAAGGCTGCGGCGGAACTGCACCGCCTCGGCCACGTGGACTGGCGCAATCGCCTGGGCGGCATCGAGATCGGCGATGGTGCGCGCCACCCGCAGGACCTTGTGATACGAGCGCGCCGTGAGCCCGAGACGCTCGAATGCGGCGCCCAGGAGCTCGCGCGCGGCTGGCACGAGCCCGGCCGCCGCCCGCAGCCGCAGCTCCCGTGCACCGAGCTCCGCGTTCAACCGCCCGCAGCGCTCGATCTGCCGCGTGCGTGCGCGGCAGATCGCCGCTGCCGCCGCCACGGTCGTCTCGCCGCCGGATGGCTGCGCCTCGAGATCGCGCAGCGGTACGCGCGCAGCCTCGACGTGCAGGTCGATGCGATCGAGCAACGGTCCGGAGACCCGCGCGCGATAGCGCTCGACCTGCCGCGGCGAGCACCGGCACGCGACCGACGCATCGCCCCGGTACCCGCATGGGCAGGGATTCATGGCGGCGATCAGGATGAATCCCGCCGGGTAGTGCGCCTGTATGCGTGCACGCGCGATTGCCACCCCGCGCGTCTCGAGCGGCTCGCGCAGCGCTTCGAGCGCTCGATGATCGAACTCCGGAAGCTCGTCGAGAAACAGCACGCCGTGGTGCGCGAGGCTCGCTTCACCGGGAAGCGCCCGCGGACCGCCGCCGACGATCGCCGGCGCCGATGCGCTGTGGTGCGGCGCGCGGAATGGCCGCACGCCGAACTGCCGCGGATCGAATCCCGCCGAGCTCATGGAGCGGATCGCGGCGACCTCGAGCGCCTCAGCGTTCGTGAGCGGTGGCAGCAGGCCCGGCAGGCGCTGGGCGAGCATGCTCTTCCCCGACCCCGGCGGCCCGACGAGCAGCAAGCTGTGGCCGCCTGCGGCCGCGATCACGAGTGCGCGCTTGGCGCGCGGCTGGCCGCGGATGTCCTCCAGATCGAGCGGCGGCCCGCTTCGCGGATGCGCGGGCGTTGACCGACGGCGCACCGCCGGCTGCCGGGCACCTCGCAGGTAGGCGCATGCACCGCGAAGATCGTCGAGCCCGTGCACGGCCGCGCGCGGGTCCACGATCAAAACGTCCTCGAGATTGGCCGATGGCACGAGCACTTCGTGGCCCGCCTGGAGCGCTTGGGCGGCCGCGGGCAGCATTCCGCGCACGGGCTTGAGCTCACCGGCGAGGCCGAGCTCGCCGTAGAACTCGCGCGGCGCGGCGGGCGGATCCGCGGCGAGCGGCCGCAGCTGCGCCGAAGCGATGAGGATGCCTAGAGCAATCGACAGATCGAATCGACCACCCTCCTTGGGCAGATCCGCCGGAGCGAGATTGACCGTGATGCGACCGGGCGGGAATTCGAATCCGCAGTTCTCGAGCGCTGCGCGCACGCGCTCCTTGCTCTCGCGAACCGCCGCCTCCGGTAGACCCACGATGACGAACGTGGGCAGGCCGCTGCCCAGGTTCACCTCGACGTGCACGAGCGGTGCGCGCAGACCGACCTGAGCGCGGCACAGCGTGGTTGCCACGCTCACCGCGCGAGCAAGCGCTCCAGCTCGGCGAGTCGCGCCTCGAGCGCCTCGGCCTTCGCCCGGGTGCGCTCGAGCACCTTGGTCTGCGCGTCGAACTCCTCGCGGGTCACCAGATCGAGCCGACCGAGCGTACCGCGGAGCACGGCGCGGAAGTTCGACTCGAAGTCCTGCCGCAGCCCGCGCAGCGACGGCGGCAGGCTCTCGAGAAGCCGCCGGGCAATATCATCGATCGTAAAGCCTTCCATCCTGCCCTCGCTTGATGCGCGGCGATGAACCGTCGCACCGCTTTAGTGCACAGCCCCCGCTGTCTAGCCTCTAAACCTCGGAATTCCTGCGCGAAAATCTCATGGCACGGAATCTGCACCTTTTCTGCGCGCTCTATCAAGCCCGCGCATGCGAGAGGAGTGCGAATTCCGCGCGGTTGAGCGCGCAAATCGATCATTTTTATCGATTTTCATGTCGAACGAAGCCACATTGTCCACGCCGGGAGAGGTCATGCTCAGCGCTCCAACCCCTTCGTCGCGGCCTCGCGCACGCGCCGGCGCGACGTGGGGCCGGGCGGCCTGGTGGGCCGCCGTGGCGATCACCACGTTCGCGCTGCTCGGGCCGAATGCGGCGCGGGCCGACAATCCGCCTGCGCCGGCGACATCTCTGAGCACGGCACCGGCGGCGACCGCGCCATCGACGGCGACCGCGTCCACGGCATCCCCGCCGGCCGCCCCCACTCCGAGCCCGAACAAGGGCGACATGGCGTGGATGCTCACCTCGACGGCGCTGGTGCTGTTCATGTCCGTTCCCGCGCTCGCGCTGTTCTACGGCGGACTGGTCCGCAGCAAGAACATGCTCTCGGTGCTGATGCAGGTGTTCGTCGGCTTCTCGCTCATCACCGTCCTGTGGTGCATCTACGGCTATTCGCTCGCCTTCACCCAGGGGAACGCGTTCATCGGCGGCTTCAGTCGGTTGTTTCTGAGCGGAACGTTCGACCCGACGACCGGCACCTACTCGATGGCCTCGACCTTCGACAAGAACACCCCGCTCGTCGAGCTCGTCTACGTCGCGTTTCAGGCGACCTTCGCCGCAATCACCTGCTGCCTGATCCTCGGCTCGCTCGTCGAGCGCATCAAGTTCTCCTCGGCGCTCGTGTTCCTCACCATCTGGTTTACGTTCGCGTACTGCCCGGTCGCGCACATGGTCTGGTACTGGCCCGGTCCGGATGCGTTCACTTCCGCCGCCAGCGCCGACAGGGTCGCCGCGACCGGCGGACTCATCTGGCAGTGGGGCGCGCTCGACTTCGCGGGCGGCACCGTCGTGCACATCAATTCCGGGGTGGCCGGTCTCGTCGGGGCAATCCTGCTCGGCAAGCGCATCGGGCTCGGCCGGGAGACGATGGCACCGCACAGCCTCACGATGACCATGATCGGCGCCTCGATGCTGTGGTTCGGCTGGTTCGGCTTCAACGCCGGCTCCGCGCTCGAGGCGAACGGCTCGGCCGCGCTCGCATTCATGAACACCTATCTCGCCACCGCTTGTGCGGTGCTCTCGTGGATGGGCACGGAATGGATCGTGAAGGGCAAGCCCTCGATGCTGGGCGCGGCTTCCGGCGCCGTCGCCGGGCTCGTCGCGATCACGCCCGCGGCCGGCAATGTCGGCATCCCGGGCGCATTCGTCATCGGCCTCGGCGTCGGGGTCGTCTGCTTCTGGGGCGTCACGGGCCTCAAGAGAATCACGGGCATGTTCGCCGACGATGCGCTCGACGTGTTCGGCGTGCATGCGGTCGGCGGCATCTTCGGGGCGCTCAGCACCGGCATCTTCAACGACCCGAGCCTGGGCGGTCCCGGCCAGGTCGTCGACTGGGTCACGGGGAAGACCGGCTACCCGGGCATCTGGCACCAATTCGTGATCCAGGCGAAGGCGGTCGGACTCGTAATCGTCTGGACCTCGGTGGTCGCCTTCGTCGCGTTCTACACCGTGAAGCTCGTCATGGGCTTGCGCGTAAGCGAGGAAGACGAGAGGGAAGGGCTCGACACGACGACCCACGGCGAGCGCGCCTACACCATGTAGCGCGGCCCCCGAAGGACGAATGAAGCGGCGCGAAGACCGCCATCCAGCCCCGGCCCGCCTACGGCGGCCGGGGCTTTTCTTTGCGGCCATCGCGGAACTGTGAGGCAAGCAGCGCCCTCGCGGGGAGAAGCCGCCGGCCAGTGTGACGGAGTTCAAGGGACTCGGGCCGGCCAACCCGGATACTAGGCGTCGGCCCAAAGAGCATCGCTGCCGCAATGCCGTCCGTCATGCGCCGAAGCCTTCTGCTGCTTGCCGCCGCCACCGTGAGCCTGGTCGGCGCGGGGGCCCGTGCGGACATCTGGAAATGGGTCGATGCGCAGGGCCACGTTCAGTACAGCGACCGCTGGACCCCCGGCGCCGTGCTCATCAAGTCCGAGCACGGAGCCTTGACCGACGACTCCTCGAGCAGTGCCGACGCTCAGAAATCGCTCGAGTCGACGAGCCAGCAGGTGAGTGCGAAGCTCAACAAGGAAGCGGCGCAGCGGGCAGTCCAGAAGGACGAAGCCACGGCGCAGGCCTCGCAGTGCAAGGATGCGAAGAGCCATTACGATCAGCTGATCGAGGCGCGGCGCATCTACAAAACCGACTCGAGCGGCAACCGCCAGTACCTGTCAGACGACGAAGCCGATCAGGAGCGCGTCCAGGCGCGGATGGACATGGATAAGGCCTGCGGCTCCGATTCGCCCTAGCGATGGACCGCCCGCCCCCCGAGCGCACAGCCGGGGGATTCTACCTGCCGAACCTGTGCTCAGCGCGAGCCGCCCTCGCGATCGTATCGATCGGCGAGCTCACCGCGCTCGTGCTCACCCTCGCGCGCGACAGCGCGACGGTAAGCTTCTGGACCGATCTCGCGCGCACCTCGACGCTGCTCTTGTGGATCGGGCTCATCGGCAGCACGGTCCTGTGTCTCGCGCGCGCGCGGCTCGGGCGATTGAGCGTCGCGCGCGGCTCGGTGACCGCGCTCGCGCTCGTGGGCACCGTGGTCGCGGCGGTCTCGGCGGCAGCGGTGCTCGCCGGCCGCAGCGGACTCGCCGTGGCGCTCGGCGCCGATGCGCTGTTTCCCCGGGACACGCGGGCGTTCCTGCTGCGCAACGTGCTGCTCGCGCTCATCTTGGGCTCGCTCGCGCTGCGCTACTCCTACGTCTGGCACGAGTGGCGACGCACCGTCGAGATGCAGGCGCGCGCCCGCGTCCACGCGCTGCAGGCACGGATCCGGCCGCATTTCCTCTTCAACAGCATGAACACGATCGCCGCCCTCACTCGCACCGATGCCGCCGTGGCCGAGCAGGCGGTACAGGACCTGGCCGACCTCTTCCGCGCATCGCTCGATGAGCGGCGCGATACGATCGCGCTCGAGGAGGAGCTCGAGGTGGCGAGGACCTACCAGCGCATCGAGCAGCTGAGACTCGGGACGCGGCTCGAGGTGCGCTGGAATGTGGATGCGCTTCCGCTGGCCGCTCTCGTGCCGAGCTTGATGCTCCAACCGCTCCTCGAGAACGCGATCTACCACGGCATCGAGCCGCAGGCGACGGGCGGCGTGGTCACGATCACCGGAGAGCTCGCCGCTGGACTCATCACCATCGTCGTGCGCAATCCCGTGACCGAGCGGGTCGCGCGCCGCGAAGGCAACCGGGTCGCGCTCGCCAACGTCCGCGAGCGCCTCGGTCTGCTCTACCGGGAGCGCGCGCTGGTCAAGGCCGGCCGGTTCGGCTCCGAATACGTCGTCACCCTGCGATTCCCGCACGTGGAATCCCGTGCGAGGCTGCTCTCGTGAGCCTGCGCGTGCTGATCGTGGACGACGAGCAGCCCGCGCGCGACCGGCTGCGAACGCTGATCGCGGAGATCGGCGCGGCGGAAGTGGTCGGCGAGGCGGCGAACGGCGAGGAGGCGCTGCGACGGGTCGCCGAGACCGCTCCTTCGGTCGTCCTGCTCGATGTGCGCATGCCGGGCATGGACGGCGTGGAGACGGCGCATCATCTGTCCGATCTCGCCGATGCGCCCGCTGTCATCTTCACGACGGCCTATGACGGCTACGCCGTGAGCGCCTTCGATGCGCAGGCGGTCGGCTATCTGCTCAAGCCCGTTCGCCGCGAGAAGCTCGCCGCCGCGCTTGCGCGCGCCGCGCGCTTGACACAAGCACAGCTGCGTGGCCTCACGTTCGGTGAAGGCTCGAGCCGCAGCCGTATCGCCGCGCGCTACCGCGACGGGGTGCGACTCATCCCCGTGGACGAGATCCTCTGCTTCATCGCAGACCAGAAGTACACGACGGTGCGCCATCTGCGGGGCGAGGACCTGATCGACGACTCGCTGCGCGCGCTCGAGGAGGAGTTCGCCGAGCGCTTCGTGCGCGTCCATCGCAACACGCTCGTCAACACACGCTTCCTGGACGCCGTCGAGCGTGACGCGGCGGGGCGCTACCTCGTGCGGCTGCGCGGCTCTGCCCAGCCGCTTGCCGTGAGCCGGCGGATGGCAAGCGACCTCAAGGCGCGATTCGATCTGTAGATACCGGCCGCCGCGCTCGGGTATGATTTTTCCGATCTGGCACGCCGGGAGATTTCGTGGGTTTCATGCGCATCGACTTCACGAAGATGCACGGCCTCGGCAACGATTTCATGGTGTTCGACGCCCCGCCTGGTGGGATTCCCTCGCCCGAGCAGTTCCGCCGCCTCGCTGATCGCCACACGGGCGTCGGCTTCGACCAGGCACTGGTGCTCGAACCGCCGCACCGCACGGGTACGACCCTCTACTACCGCATCTTCAATGCCGACGGCATCGAGGTCGAGCAGTGCGGCAACGGGGTGCGCTGTGTCGCAGCCCTGCTCGCGCGGCGCGGCCGCGCGGTCCCGGGCGACCCGCTGCTCCTCGACAGTGCCGCCGGGGTCGTACGGGCGGAGCTGCGCCCCCAGGGGCTGGTGACGGTGGACATGGGTGTGCCCACCTTCGATCCACGTGCCTTGCCGTTCGATGCGCCGACGGATGCGCTCGTGCACCGGCTCGAGGTGTCCGGTGGCGAGACGGAGATCGGGGTAGTCTCACTCGGCAATCCGCACGCGGTGCTGCTGGTCGACTCGGTCGAGAGGGCGCCTCTCGAGTCGCTCGGCCGCGCCATCGAGAGTCATCGTCGCTTCCCGAAGCGGGTGAACGTAGGCTTCCTGGAGATCCTCGATCGCGGCGCCATCCGTCTGCGGGTCTACGAGCGGGGCGCGGGAGAGACGCTCGCCTGCGGCACCGGTGCTTGCGCGGCGGTCGTCGTCGCGCGCCGACGCGGCCTGCTCGACGAGGAGGTGCGCGTGCAGGTGCGCGGCGGTGAGTTGCGCGTAAACTGGGAGGGCGTCGGCCTCCCGGTCTGGCTCACCGGACCGGCTGCGGTGTCGTTCGAAGGCCGCGTCGAGCTCTGAGCCCATTGATACGATCCAACCCGGGGGTTGCGTAGGACATGACCACACGTGAAGCTCGCGGTGTGACGGCGGCGCAAGCGGAAGAAGACTCCGTCGCGCGGTACTTGCAGCACAACCCTGAGTTCTTCGAGCGCCACCAGCCGTTGCTCGCGCGTCTGCGACTGCCGCACGCGCGCGGCAGCTCGACGATCTCGCTGATCGAGCGACAGGTCGAGGTGCTGCGCGAGCGGGAGGCTGCGGTGGAGCTGAAGCTCGCGGAGCTCCTCAAGGTCGCCCGTGCCAACGATTCCGTTGCTGAGAAGATGCACCGCTTCACGCGCCGGCTGCTGCGCGCGCCGAGCCGATCGAGCGCCGTCGCCGAGATCGAGGCGAGCCTGCGCGAGGACTTCGATGCGTTCAACGCGGTGCTCGTGCTGGTGGCTCCGGCGGCAGAGCCGCCGCCACAGCGCTTCGTGCGCGCAGTTGCCGCCGACGAGCCGAACCTCAAGTCCTTCGAGTCGCTGTTCGCAAGCGGCAAGCCCCGCTGCGGGCAGGCCCGCGACTCGCAGCGCGAGTTCCTCTTCGGCGCCGAGGGGAAGGACATCGGCTCGGTCGCCCTGATCCCGCTCGGGGAGCGGGGCTCGGTCGGACTGCTCGCGCTCGGCAGCCCGGACCGCGACCGTTTCCATCCGGGGATGAGCACCGAGTTCCTCGGCCGCCTCGGCGATCTGATCGCCGATGCGCTCGCGCGCGTCTGAGCGGGCCGGCGGCTCCGCGCCGCGCATGAGCCCGCAGGCGCTCGCTTGGCTCGCGCGCTTTCGCCGCTACCTCCTGACCGAGCGCCGCCTCGCAGCCCGCACCGACGAAGGCTACGCCCGCGATCTCGATGCGCTCGTGCGCTTCTGCGACGCCCACGGCATCACCGGGTGGGAGGGGCTCGACGGTCAACACGTACGTCAGTTCGCCGCGCAGTCGCACGCCCGCGGACTCGGGCCGCGCAGCATTCAACGCAGGCTCTCCGCGGTGCGCACCTTCTTCCGCTTCCTGGTGCGCGAGCGCGCGGCGAAGAGCAATCCGGGTGAGGACATCCACGCCCCGAAGCCCGCGCGGCGGCTTCCGGGAACGCTCGACCCGGATCAGATGGCGCGGCTACTCGAGCTGCCCGGCGACGGGATGCTGGTCGCGCGCGATCGCGCCATCATGGAGCTGCTCTACTCCTCCGGGCTGCGCTTGGCCGAGCTCGTCGCGCTCGACACGGCGGACCTCAAGGTGAACGACCGCACGGTCCGCGTGCTCGGCAAGGGCGGCAAAGTGCGCATCGTGCCGGTCGGGCGTGCGGCCGCGCAGGCGCTCGCCGCATGGGCGAGCGCGCGCGCGTGCGTCGCCGGAGCGGACACCGCTGCGCTGTTCGTCGGCCGCGGCGGCCGTCGCCTCGGCCGCCGCGCAGTCGAGGCCCGCGTCGCGTACTGGGCGCGCCGCCAGGGACTCGCGATGTCCGTCTATCCGCATCTGTTTCGCCACTCCTTCGCCTCGCATCTGCTCGAATCGAGCGGGGATCTGCGCGCGGTGCAGGAGCTTCTCGGCCACGCCGACGTTTCGACCACCCAGATCTACACCCACCTTGATTTCCAGCATCTGGCCCGCATCTACGATGCGACCCACCCCAGAGCGCGCAGGAAAGCATGATTCTCAATGCGCACGGCACCACCATCCTTGCCGTCCGCCGCCGCGGAGCGGTCGCCGTCGGCGGGGACGGCCAGGTGACGCTCGGCAACACGGTGGTGAAAGGCAACGCCCGCAAGGTGCGCAGGCTCTACAACGACAAGGTGCTCGCCGGCTTCGCCGGCGGCACCGCCGATGCGTTCACGCTGTTCGAGCGCTTCGAGGGCAAGCTCGAGAAATACGGCAATCTCACCCGCGCGGCGATCGAGCTCGCGAAGGACTGGCGCTCGGACCGCTACCTGCGCCGGCTCGAGGCGTTGCTCCTGGTCGCCGACCGCGACAAGCTCTTTGTCGTCTCCGGAAACGGCGATGTGATCGAGCCGGAGCACGACGCGGCGGCGATCGGATCGGGCGGCTCGTACGCCCTCGCAGCCGCGCGCGCGCTCCTCGAGAGCTCGGAGCTCGATGCGCGCGCGATCGTCGAGCGCTCGCTCAGCATCGCCGCCGACATCTGCATCTACACCAACCGCAATCTCCTCATCGAGGAGCTCGGGGATTCCGCCTCGTGAGCGCCGTGCCTCAGGAAGAGCAGCTGCCGCGCGCGCTCACGCCCCGGGAGATCGTGCGGGAGCTCGACAAGCACATCGTCGGTCAGGACGCCGCCAAGCGCGCAGTCGCCATCGCGCTGCGCAACCGCTGGCGCCGCATGCAGGTAGGCGAGCCGTTGCGCCAGGAGATCACCCCGAAGAACATCCTGATGATCGGACCGACGGGCGTCGGCAAGACCGAGATCGCCCGCCGCCTCGCGAAGCTCGCCAATGCGCCGTTCGTCAAGGTCGAGGCGACCAAGTTCACCGAGGTGGGCTACGTCGGCCGCGACGTGGACTCGATCATCAAGGAGCTCGCGGACGTGGCCGTGAAGATCACCCGCGAGCAGGAGATGGACAAGGTGCGTCAGCGCGCGGCGGATGCGGCGGAGGAGCGTGTTCTCGATGCGCTGCTGCCGCGCCCGCGCACGATGGGCTTCTCCACCGACGAGCCGCGTGAGCCGCGGGACGCGGAAACGCGCCAGAAATTCCGCGCGATGCTCCGCCAGGGCGAGCTCGACGCGCGCGAGATCGAAGTGGAGCTGCGCCAGATGCCGCTCGGCGTCGAGATCATGGCGCCCCCGGGGATGGAGGAGATGCAGCAGCAGCTGCAGACGATGTTCCAGAACCTGGGCGGCGGGCGCACGCACGCGCGCAAGGTCAAGGTCGGCGAGGCGCGCAGGCTCTTGACCGACGAGGAGGCAGCGAAGCTCATCAACGAGGAGGAGCTCAAAGTCAAGGCGCTCGCGAACGCGGAGCAGAATGGCATCGTCTTCATCGACGAGCTCGACAAGGTCACCCGCAGGCAGGAGACGATGGGAGCGGATGTCTCGCGCGAGGGCGTGCAGCGCGATCTGCTGCCGCTCGTCGAGGGCTCGACGGTGTCCACGCGCTACGGCCCGGTGAAGACCGACCACATCCTGTTCATCGCGTCAGGCGCTTTTCACCTCTCGAAGCCTTCGGATCTGATTCCGGAGCTGCAAGGAAGGCTGCCGATCCGCGTCGAGCTCGACTCGCTCAAGGTCGAGGACTTCGTCCGTATCCTCACCGAGCCCGACGCCGCGCTCACCTCCCAGTACAAGGCGCTGCTCGCGACCGAGAACGTCGCGGTCGAGTTCTCGCGCGACGGCGTGCGGCGCATCGCGGAGATCGCCTTCCAGGTGAACGAGCGCACCGAGAACATCGGCGCACGCCGCCTGCACACCGTCATGGAGCGGCTTCTCGAGACACTCTCGTACGACGCGGCCGAGGAGCACAGTGCGACCGTGACGATCGATGCGCAGTACGTCGACGAGCATCTCGGTAAGCTCGTCCAGGACGAGGACCTGAGCCGCTACATACTCTGAGGCGGCCGGCCCCCGGTGATCGCAAGCGCGCGTGCGCTCGGGCCTCTAGAGCGTCTCGCGCGGCCGGAAGACCGCGATGTGTAGGCTCGCGAGCGTGCGGTGCACGAGGATGAACAGGTAGTAGGTCGCGAGAAACCACAGCACCCGCATCACGACCGCGTTCGCGCCCGGTCCGGGCCACGCTGCTCGGCCGAGCGCCGGGGCTGCGAACCAGCCGATCGCGAGCGCAACGAGCACCGCCGCGAAGTAGATCCATCCGGCGCGCTCGAGCCTAAGGCCGGCTGAGCGATTGCGCTGGAGGTAGTGCATCCGTGTGCGCAGCCACACCATGCCGACGATGAACACGGCCGAGATCGCCCCCGCGAGATCCTCGGGCCTCATTCCCCTTCCGTGTCCCCCACCGCGAGGCTCGCGAGCTCCTCGTCCGTGAAGCGCGTCTCCCACAGCAGGTAGCGGGCGCGGCGGATCATCGCGCGCGGCACGAGGATGCGGCACTGACGCACCACGCCGAGCAGGGCGGTATCGGAGTCGATCCGCGCGGGGACGCCCTCCGATGCGAGCAGGCCGATGAGCGCTTGCGCGGAGAGCGTATCGGCCACGACGGCGGCGGGTTCCCAGGCTTCGGACACGATCACATTGCGGCGGCGAAAGTTGGGGCTAATCTCGCCGATCGGTCGGAGGGAATCAAGGCGCTCGGGGCCGCTCTGCGCGGCGCGGGCTCGACCGCCCTCTCCCCCGCGCTCGGGGGAAGAGGGCGGATGCCGAGCGCGACGGATCAGGCGGCGAGATCGGCGACGTTCTTCACGTGCAGCCCGAAGCGGCGCGCATCGTTGAAACGCGCGGCGACGTCGCTCCAGTTCCAGAGGTTCCACACGGCGTCGAAGAACTTGGCCTTCTCGTTCTGGTACTGGAGGTAGTAGGCGTGCTCCCACGCATCAAGCACCAGGATGGGGACGCCTCCCTGAATCGTGCTCGATTGATGATCGTGGATCTGCGCAACCAGGAGCTGCGCGGAGAGCGTGTCCCACACGAGCGCCGCCCAGCCCGATCCCATGATCGTCGCTGCGGTCTTCGTGAGCTGTTGCTTGAAGGGCTCGAAGCCGCCGAAGTTCCGGTCGATCGCTTGCGCGAGCTCCCCGCTCGGACGGCCGCCCGCCTTCGGGGAGAGGTTGCGCCAGAACAGGCTGTGCATCACGTGCCCCGAGACGTTGAATGCGAGTGCCCGCTCGAGATTGCCGACCTTGTCGAACTCGCCCTTCTGGCGCGCATCGGCCAGCTGCTCGAGCGCGGCGTTGGCGTTGGTCACGTATGCGCGATGATGCTTGCCGTGATGCAGCTCCATGATGCGCGCGGAGATATGCGGCTCGAGCGCACCGTAGTCGTATTCGAGATCGGGAAGGACATAACGAGTCATGATGATTCTCCTCGCGAGTCCGCGCCCAAACTCCTTGAGGGGCGCTGGATCCGCTTCTTGGCGTGCAAACGGGGGTGAATGCGCCGGCGATGATACGACTTTTTCATTACCATCGCGTCGCGCCGCATACAATCCCGCCGCCATGCAGACCCGCGCCAAAGCAGACTCCGACCCGACGCCGCTCCCGCTCTGGCTGAAGGCGCTCGCGCGATTGCCGTGGCCCGTGCTCTACGGCGCGACCGCCACGCTCGCGTGCATCGGCCATCGGCTCGTCCGTTACCGGCTGCACACCGTGCGCGCCAATATCGCAGGCTGCTTCCCGCAGCTCGCGGCGGCAGAGCAGCGCCGCATCGAGCGCGGCTATTACCGGCGACTCGGAGAGCTCGTAGCGGAGATCCTCAAGTCGGCGGTGCTCACGCGCGAGGAGCTCGCGCGCCGCGTGGCACTGCGGGATATCGAGATCGTCCGTTCGGAGCTCGACGCCGGACGCTCCGTGATCATCGTCGCGGCGCATCAGTGCAACTGGGAATGGCTCCTGCTCGCGCTCTCGATCGGGCTCGGCCATCCGCTCGAGGCCGCGTACAAGCCGCTGCACGGCAGCCGCTCGGAGCGCACCATGCGGGCGCTGCGCACGCGGTTCGGCGGAACGTTGACGCCCGCCAAGGATCTACTCGCCCGCATCGTCACCCGCCGCGACGTGCGCGTGCTCGCGATGGTCGCGGACCAGGAGCCGGTGACGAGCGACTTCAAGTGGTGGACGCAGTTCCTGGGTCGATCGACCGCGTTCTACATGGGGCCCGAGAAGATCGCGCAGGCGACGCGGCTCGCCGTGATCTTCGCCGCCATGCGCCGCATCGAGCGCGGCCGCTACGAGGTCGCGTTCTCCCTCATCGCCGCTGCGCGGGCGGGTCTCGAGCCGGGCGCGCTCACTGAGCGGTATGCGCGGCTCGTCGAGGCGCAGGTGCGGGCAAGTCCCGAGGACTGGACTTGGTCGCATCGTCGCTGGAAGCTGCGCAAGCCCGTGTACTCCGCCGCGGCTGATTCGTAAACTCCCAAGACTCATGGAGCGCCTCATCCGCCCGCGCCGATTCGCCGCATTCACGGCCCTCGCACTCGTCACGCTCGCGTGCGTGGCGCAGGAGGTGACCGCACAGCGACCGCCGACGCCGCAGAGCGTCCTCGCGGCCGCGAAGCCGAGCGACTGGCAGGCGCTCGACCCGCAGGACACGCTCTACCTTCAGCTGCCCGCCGGCCGGGTGATCATCGCGCTCGCCCCACAGTTCGCGCCGGGCTACGTCGCGAACATCAAGCGGCTCGTCCGCGCCGGCTATTTCAACGGACTCGCGATCGTGCGTGTCCAGGACGACTTCGTCGCGCAGTGGGGCGATCCGGACCAGCACCGCAGCCTGGGCGGCGCCGAGCGCTCCATCCCCGCCGAGTTCATCGTCGCGGCGCGCGATGTGCCGTTCACGCCGCTGCCCGATCCGGACACCTACGCGCCCGAGGTGGGTTTCTCCGATGGATTCCCGGCTGCGCGCGACCCGAAGCTCGGTCGAGTCTGGCTCGTGCACTGCTACGGGATGATCGGGGCCGCACGCGCCGACGATGTGGACAGCGGCAACGGCAGCGAGCTCTACGCCGTGATTGGACAGGCGCCGCGGCAGCTCGATCGCAACGACGCGCTGGTGGGCCGTGTCGTTGAGGGAATGGAGCTGCTCTCGGCGCTGCCGCGCGGATCCGGTCCGCTCGGGTTCTACGCGCGACCCTCGGAGCGCGTGCCGATCGTGGCAGCGCGGATCGCAGCCGACGTCCCTCCCGCCGAGCGCGTACCGCTCGAGGTGCTGCGGACCGACACGCAGACATTCGCCGAGCTCGTCGAGGCCGAGCGCGACCGGCGCGACGCCTGGTACAAAGTGCCCGCCGGCCGGGTGGGCGTCTGCAACGTGCCCCTCCCGGCGCGCATCGCTCAGAAGCGATAGCGCCCGCCGCGGCCATTCCCCATCCGGCCGCCGCGGAAGGATTGCGGCTGCAATCCGCGGCGGCGCCCGCGGCGCGGCGGGCCGAACTGCCGCGGCGCAGCGGATCTCCGCGGCGCGTCAAGCCGCCGCGGCGCGAAGTTCTCGCGGGGCTGCATGCGCCGTTCGCGCAGCTGATCGAGCATCTGCTCACGCTGCGCCGGCGTCGCCTGCTGCCAGCGCCGTCGCAGGTCTGCGCGGCGCGCCGGCGGCAGACTCTGGAACTTGCGGAAGTTCTCACGAACGACCCGCTGTCGCTCGGGCGGTAGCGAGCGGAACTGCTCCCAGCGCTGTCGCAGCAGCTCGCGCTGCTGCGGTGGCAGCGCCTGCCAGCGCTTGAAGCGCTGGCGTGCTGCCTGCCGCTGGTTCGGCGTCATGTTGAGCCACCGCCGGCTGCCACGCGCGAGCGCCTGCTGGCGCTGTGCGGGGAGACTGCCCCACTCGTCCGAGTAGCGGGAGAGAAGACTTCGCTGATCCGCAGAGAGGCTCGTCCAAGGCACGGCAGAGGTGGACGGTGCGGAAGCCGCCGGGGGCGCGGGTGCGGCTTGCGCGAATGCGTTCTGCGCGGCCGCGCCCGCCGCCGCGAGCAGCAACGCGAGTAGCGCCATTCGATACGCCTTCACTTCTTCTGACTCCCGCTCGAGTCCGTAGCGGCGGCATCCGGAGTCTGACCCTGAGCGGGCGGACGCGGAGCGCTTTTGACTTTGGTCGGGTCCGTTCGCGCCAGGTACTCGAGCCATTTCTCGTTCACGGAACCGATCGTCCCGAGAAACTCGAACAGGTCCGTATCGTCCGTGGGCGGCGGAGGTTTCGCGCTGCTGTCATCGGCGCGCAGCGCGGGCGACAGCAGCGCGGAGGCGCCGAGCAGCCACACGGCGACCCACTTGAGCGCCGCGCCGCCCCCCGGCGCACGCTCGCGGGATGTATGTGCAGTTCTCACGCGGTGCGCGGTGCTCGTGCACCGGCTCCTCTCATCAGCCGGTCGTCCCGTCGCCCGTCTTGGAGTCCGTTGCGGCGTCTCCCTGCGCCGCCGCCCACTCGTAGAACGAGTGATCGTAATCCTCCGCGAGACTGACACCGTCCTCGTCGCTCAGCATATCGAGAACCTCGAGCTGAGGTTGCGCGCCCTCGGACGGCGGCGTGACGCGATGGGAGCTCACGCCGAAGAGCACGAACGCGAGCGCGAGCACCGCCGCGGCGAGCGCACTGCCGGTGACGGGAAGCAGTCTCGATCCGCGCGCGGGCAGAAAGCGCAGGCTGCGGCGCCGGACCGCCGCCTCCTCGACCGCCGCGTGACGCGCGCGATTGAGCCGCGAGCGTGCGCGCGCATTGACGCGCACGAGGCTCCCCTCGAGCACGGCGCGTGCGCGGTGCTCGAATTCGACCGACCCCTCGCTCTCCCGGGTGCTCATGTCTCGACCTGGAATTCGCCCAACCGCGCGCGCAGCGCCTGCACCGCGCGGAAATAATGTGTCTTCACGCTCCCTTGCGAGCATCCCATGGCCGCGGCCGTCTGCGCCACGTCCAGGCCCTCGAGATTGCGAAGCAAAAACGCCTGGCGCTGTCTTGCCGGCAGCGTGCCGAGCGCTTCCTCGAGCGCCTGCATCGCCTGGTCCATCTCGAGCCGCGCGCGAGGCTCCGGATCCGCGCTCGGCGCCTGCGCGATCGGATCGGCCTCCTCGTCCTCGTCGTCCCGCCGGAACGGCAGCCACGCCATCACCCGGCTGCGCACCGTGCGGCGCCGCTGCACGTCGCGGATCCGGTTCTCGAGGATGCGGTAGAAGAGCGGCTTCCACTCCTCGACTCCCCGATCGGCGTACGCGCGCGCGAGCTGGAGCATCGCATCCTGAACGGCATCGAGCGCATCGTCTTCGTTGCGCAGGCTTGCCTGGGCGATCCGAAACGCCTTGAGCTCGACACTCGACAGGAACTGATTGAGCGCGGCCGCCCGGTCGCCTGTAGCTTCGTTCAAGAGAGTGCCGTCGTGCGCGATCGCGGGCGTGCTATAAACGGACGCGAGCGTAGCAAACGCACTCATGAGCCGTACAACGCGGCTGGCGGCGCTCGCGTTGACCTGTCTCCAGAATGAGTCAGCGAACGGCCTTCGTCCGCCGGCCGGCTCGCCGGCACCCGGCGGCTTGGCCCATATAACTTGTTGAGTACCTAGGAATTCCTTGCCAGATGCCGGATGCTGCGACGCAAAGCGGCGTTCTCAGGATCGCCCTCGATGTGCCACTGCGGCGGCTGTTCGATTATCGCCCGCCGCCCGGAGGGCCGGCCTCGATCCGTCCGGGCGTGCGTGTGCGCGTGCCGTTCGGTCGCCAGCGACAAGTCGGGGTGGTCATCGAGACTGCCACGCAATCGCAGATTCCGCCTGAGCGGCTGAGGGCGGCGCTCGAGCTCATCGACGAAACCCCGGTCCTCGACGATTCCGCCCTGGCGCTCCTCATCTGGGCGGCCGACTACTACCACCACCCGATCGGCGAGGCCGTCGCGGCGGCGCTGCCCAAGAGCCTGCGAGTCGGGGCCCCCTCGCTTGCCCGCGAGATCCGCTGGCTCGCGACGCCCGATGGCCTCACTGCGTACGCTCGCGGCGAGCCGGCCCGCGCCCCGCGACAGCGCGAGCTTCTCGAGCGGCTGGTGCGCGATTCGGCCGCAGCCGCGGGCACGACCGCGGGCATTCTGGATGGGCTCATGCCCGGCTGGCGCGAGCCTGCGCGCGCGCTCGTGCGTCGCGGATGGGTCGCAGCGCACGAGGATCCAGCGGCGCGCCGCGCGGCGTGCGACGCGGCGGCGCGCGAACTCTCGAGCACGGCCGAGGGTCCGCCGCTCAATGCAGAGCAGAGCGTGGCCGTCGAGGCGATCCTGGGATCGCTCGATCGCTACACGGCATGGGCGCTGCAGGGTGTCACCGGCAGCGGAAAGACGGAGGTCTACCTCCGGGCGATCGCTGCCGTCCTGGCACGCGGGCGGCGCGCGCTCGTGCTGGTGCCCGAGATCGGCCTCACCCCGCAGCTCGTCGCGCGCTTTCGTGCGCGCTTCGGTGCGCCACTCGCCGTGCTGCACTCCGCGCTCACCGACCGTGAGCGGCTGGAAGCCTGGCGCAGCGCGTTCTCGGGGCAGGCACCGATCGTGCTCGGCACGCGCTCGGCGGTGTTCGCACCCGTGCCCGAGCTCGGCATCATCGTCGTCGACGAGGAGCACGATGCCTCGTTCAAACAGCACGATGGGGGCTTCCGCTACTCGGCGCGGGACTTAGCCGTGGTGCGGGCCCAGCATGCCGGCGTGCCGATCGTGCTCGGCTCGGCGACGCCCGCGCTCGAGACGCTCCACAACGTGAGCGCTGAGCGCTACCGGCGACTCGTGCTGCCGAACCGCGCCGTGCAATGCGCGCCGCCGCGCCTCGTGCTCGTCGATCTGCGTGCCCACGCGGTCCACGCCGGGCTCTCGACTCCCGTGCTGAACGCGATCGGGCGCCACCTCGCCGAAAACGGGCAGGTGCTCGTGTTCATCAATCGCCGTGGGTTTGCCCCGACGCTTCTCTGCACGGCCTGCGGCTGGATCGCCCCGTGCCGCGACTGCGATGCGCGGCTCACGGTCCATAGGGAAGCGCGGTTGCTGCGTTGTCATCACTGCGGCGCCGAGGCGCCGCTTCCCGAGAAATGTCCGCAATGCGGCTTCCTCACGAAGCCGGTGGGACAGGGCACCGAGCGTGTCGCGGAGACGTTGCGCGAGCGCTGGGCCGACACCCCTCTCGTGCGCCTCGACCGCGACGTCGTGCGCCACCGCGGCGACTTGGAGGCGATCGTCGCGCAGCTCGCATCGGGCAGCGCCCGCATCCTCGTCGGCACGCAGATGGTCACCAAGGGCCACGATTTCCCCGACATGACGCTGGTCGTCGTCTTGAACGCCGACCAGGGGCTCTTCAGCACCGACTTTCGCGCACCGGAGCGGCTCGCGCAAACCATCGTGCAGGTCGCGGGCCGTGCCGGACGCGCGAACCGCCCCGGCGAAGTGCTCATTCAAACCGAGTATCCCGACCACCCGCTTCTCAAGAACCTGCTCGCCGAGGGTTACGAGGGGTTTGCCCGCAGCGCGCTCGCCGAGCGCGCTCAGGCGGCATGGCCGCCGTTCAGCCGCTTGGCCGCCCTGCGCGACTCCGCGCGCACGCAGGCAGCGGCGCTCGAGTTCCTCAAGGACGCGCGCCGCGCGGCGCGCGCGCGCGCCTCCGTTCGTCTGCTCGGCCCCGTTCCCGCGGCGATGGCCAAGCGGGCGGGTCGCTATCACGCGCAGCTCTTGATCGAGAGTGCGGAGCGCGCGCCGCTCCACCAGTTCCTCAGACGCTGGCTGCCCGAGATCGAGCAGCTGCCGAGCGCGCGGCGCGTGCGTTGGGCGCTCGACGTGGATCCGATCGAGCTCTACTGAGATCCGCGGTGCGCACGGGCCGCCGTGCGACGGCGTTGCCGTCGAGCGTCGTCATCTGCCGAGATCGGCGCACGCGGCTGCGGTAGACTTTCGAGTTTCCTCCTCGGACGGATCATTCCTTGAAGCAGCAGCTGGAGCAGCTTCTGTTGCGGGCCCTCGAGAGCCTGCCCGCGGGGGTGCTCGCAACACCCCCGGATGCGGCGAGCGTGATCGTCGAGCGCACGCGCGATGCGCAGCATGGAGACTTCGCCTCGAACGTCGCCCTGAGGCTCGCGAAAGCCGCGCGGCGCAATCCGCGGGAGCTCGCCCGCTCGATCCTCGATGCGCTGCCGGCGAGCCCTCTTCTCGCGCGCGCCGAGGTCGCCGGAGCTGGCTTCATCAATTTCTTCCTCTCGCGCGATGCCTACGGGCAGGAGCTCGCGCAGGTTCTCGAGCAGGGCGAGCGCTATGGAGGCGGCAGCAGCGGTCACGGAGAGCGGGTGCTCGTCGAGTTCGTCTCGGCCAACCCGACCGGGCCGCTGCACGTCGGCCATGGCCGTCAAGCCGCGCTCGGAGATGCGCTCGCACGGTTGCTGCAGGCGGTCGGCTACGAGGTGACGCGCGAGTACTACTACAACGACGCGGGAGCCCAGATCCAAAACCTCGCGCTCTCGGTGCAAGCGCGCGGCCGGGGCGTGCTGCCGGGGGAGCCCGACTGGCCGAAGGACGGCTATGCGGGGGACTACGTGCACGAGGTTGCTCGCGACTTCGTGGCGGCCGGCGGCGACCTGGGCGACATCGAGGCGGTGCGGCGCTTCGCGGTCGCGTATCTGCGCCGCGAGCAGGACCTCGATCTGAAGGAATTCGGCTTGCGGTTCGACGTGTACTTCCTCGAGTCGAGCCTCTACGGCGATGGCAGCCTCGATGCGACGGTGCAGGGACTGATCGCGAGCGGCAAGACCTACGAGAGCGAGGGTGCACTGTGGCTGCGCACCACGGAGTACGGCGATGACAAGGATCGGGTGATCCGCAAGTCCGACGGCAGCTACACGTACTTCGTTCCCGACGTGGCCTATCACGTCAACAAGTGGCGGCGAGGGTTCAAGCTCGCGATCAACGTGCAAGGCGCCGATCATCACGGCACCGTCGCACGCGTGCGCGCCGGTCTGCAGGCCTTGAGCCTCGAGATCCCGCAGGGCTATCCGGAGTATGTGCTTCACCAGATGGTGAGGGTGATGCGCGGAAGCGAGGAGGTGAAGATCTCCAAGCGCGCCGGAGCGTACGTGACGCTGCGCGACCTCATCGACTGGGTGGGACGCGACGCGGTGCGATTCTTCCTGGTGTCACGCAAGGCGGACGCGGAGTTCGTCTTCGACGTGGACCTGGCGCGCTCGCGCTCCGAGGAGAACCCCGTGTACTACGTGCAGTATGCGCACGCGCGCGTCGCGAGCGTGATGAAGCAGCTCGCGGCCCGCGGGCTCGAGCTCGACCGGACGGCGGGGCTTGCGAGCACCGCACTGCTCGCGGGCGAGCACGAGCAGGCCGTGCTCGGCACCCTCGCGCGCTACCCCGAATCGATCGCGCAGGCGGCTGCCGCGCGCGCGCCTCACATGCTCGTGCACTACCTGCGCGAGCTCGCAACTGCCTTCCACACCTACTACAACGCCGAGCAATTCATCGTGAGCGACGCGCCGCTCCGTAACGCACGGCTGGTGCTCGTGCTCGGGGTTCAGCAAGTGATCCGCAACGCACTCACGCTTCTCGGGGTGAGCGCGCCCGAGAGCATGTGAGCAGGCAGCTCCCGCCTTGAGCCGGCTCACGACGCGCGACTACAAGAAGACCGCGAGCCGCTCGCTCGACCCGGCGCGGTGGCGCGAGTTCGGCGCCGGCGTGCTCGTCGGGGCCATGCTGGTCGCGGTGCTCTTCGGGGCCGCGCATCGTGCCGAGCGGGCCGCGCCCGAGGTCCCGCATCCGGAGCCGCATCGGCTGCCACCCGCCGATGCGGCGGCGGAGCCGGACGCGGCGGGCGCGCAGTCTTACGATTTCTATCAGATGCTGCCGCACTTCGAGGTCGTCGTGCCGGAGAAGGAGCGCGACGTGAAGCGCGATGTGCCGACGGCGAACATCGAGCGCCCCGGCGTCTACGTGCTCCAGGCCGGCTCGTACCGGAACGAGTCCGACGCCGACCGCGTAGCAAAGCAGCTCTTGCTTCAGGGTGTCGAGGCCAAGGTGCAGAGGGTGGCGGTGGACACTGACGTCTGGTTCCGCGTGCGCGTGGGCCCCATCAGTCAGCTGCCCGCACTCAACCAGGTGCGACGCAAGCTCGAGGCCGCAGACATCGACGCCATCGTGATCCGGGTCGGCGACTGAGCGCGCATTCGCGTCCGCCGGCGGCGGCGGCGGCGCTCAATCGTCGGCCGATGCGCGGAAGTCGACCCCGAGCGAGCGCAGCTTGCGGTAGAGGTGCGTGCGCTCCATGCCGACGCGCTTGGCGAGCTGGCCGACCTTGCCGTTGCACAGAAGCAGCTGCTGCTGCAGGTAGGCACGCTCGAACTGCTCGCGCGCCTCGCGCAGCGGCAGGGCGAGCAGGTCCTGCTTGACGAGCGGCTCGCCCGGCGGAGACTGCAGGGCGAGCTCGCGCTCGACCTCGTCCAGGCGGATCTCCTCGGCACCGCCCTGGATGAGGAGCCGGTGCACCAGGTTCTTGAGCTCACGCACGTTGTCCGGCCACGGGTAATTGCGCAGTCGGTTCTGGGCGGCGACGCTGAAGCGCCGGAACGCCAGTCCCTCGGCGTCGACCGCGCGATCCACGTAGTGGCGCAGCAGCTCCGGCACATCCTCCGCGTACTCGCGCAGCGGCGGCACACGCACGATGAGGGCGCTCAGGTGCGCAAGCAGATCGCGCCTCAGGCCACCCAGTCCGTTGCCGGCGCGGCTGTCCACGCCCGGCTGCGCCGATGACAGCACGCGCGCGGTGAACGACTTCGACTCGAGACTGGCAAGGCGCGTGAAGCTGCCCGACTCGAGCACGCCCAACAGCAGGCGCTGCGCCGCGAGCGGCAGATCCTCGATGTCGTGAATGAACAGCGTGCCGTCGGCGGCCTGCTCGAGCAGGCCCTGCTGATCGCCGCGGCCGAGGAGCTGCTCCTCGACGTCCGCGTCGCGGAGCGTGCTTGCGAGCAGCGTCACGAACGGCGCGTTCGCTCGCGGACTCTCACCGTGCAGATAGCGCGCGAACGCCTCGCGGCCGCTGCCTCCCTCTCCGATGAGCAGCACGGGTGAGGAGTTTGCCGCGATCTGCTGCAGCTCGGCGCGCAGCTGCTGCATCAGCCGGCTCTTGCCTGCCGGCACGAGCAGCTGCGGCGGCAGCGGCCGCTGCGGTGCACGGCGACGCTTGCCGGCCTCGAGCGCGCGCTCGACCGTGCGCAGGAGCTTCGCGATGGAGAGCGGCTTCTCGACGAAGTCGAAAGCCCCGAGACGCGTCGCCTCGACCGCGGTCTCCACCGTTCCGTGCCCGGACATCATGACGACCGGGCAGCCGTCGGCCGCCGATGCCGACCATTCGCGCAGCAGGGTGATGCCGTCCACGTCGGGCATCCAGATGTCGAGCAACACGAGATCGGGGCTCTGCCGGGCACGGGAGGCACGCGCCTGCGCCGCGTTCGCGGCGACGTCGACCTCGTAGCCCTCCTCCGAAAGGATTTCTTTCAGAAGGCCGCGGATGTCGGCCTCGTCGTCGACCACCAGGATGCGCGCCGCGCTCATGCCAGTTTCTCCTTCCGCAGTTGAGGCCGCAGCTCGCGGTGGATCGAGGCCCGCGTGCCGTCGCTCACCGGCAGGACCACGCGCACCCGCGCGCCCCCGTCCGGCCGGTTGTCCGCTTCGATCCGTCCGCCGTGCTCTTCCACGATCTTCTTCACGATGGCGAGCCCGAGGCCGGTACCCTTCGGCTTGCTGGTCACGTACGGGTCGAACACGCGTGCGAGCAGCTCGCGCTGGAAGCCCGGACCATTGTCGCTCACCGTGACCACCGCCTGCTCGGCATCTCCCGTGCGCTCGAGCCGAGTGGCAATCTCCACGTGCCCCGCCGGCGCGCTCTCCAGGGCCTCGAGCGCGTTCACGAGCAGGTTGTTGAGAATCTGGCGCACGCGGCCACGATCGGCCTCGATGAAGGCAAGCGCGGGATCGAGGTCGAGCCGGATGTCCACGCGCGAGTCCTGCGAGCGATAAAGATCCGCGACCTCGGTGACGAGCTCGTTCAAGCGGAAGCGCGCGATCTTCATGTCCGGTGCGCGCGCGTATTCGCTGAACGCGTTCACCATCTGCTTCATCGTCTCGACCTGCTGCACGATGGTGTCGGTCGAGCGCTGCAGGAGCTCCGCGTCATCGCGCGCCATGCTCGCGAGGAACCGCCGGCGCATGCGCTCGGCGGAAAGCTGAATGGGAGTGAGCGGATTCTTGATCTCGTGCGCAAGCCGCCGCGCCACCTCTCCCCAGGCGGCGTCGCGCTGCGCCTGCAGAAGCGCCGTGATGTCGTCGAAGACGATCACGTAGCCCCGATCGCCGCCATCGCCGGGGAGCGGCGTGCAGGCACACATGAGCGAGCGGTGGCCCGTAGCCCCGTCGAGATCGATCTGCTCGCGCCACTCCTCGCGCGCGGCGGCGAAGCGCACGGCCAAGGCCGCGACGAACTGCCGGAAGCGCTCGTTCGTCACGCCGAGCTCGGCGAGCGAGCGGCCCGTGGCGGCGGAAAGATCGATGCCGAGGATGAGACTCGCGGCCTGATTGGCGATCCGGACCGTCATCTCGCGATCCACCACGACCACCCCGGTCGACAGGCGTGCGAGGATGATCGCGAGCCGCTCGCGCTCGTGCTCGACGGCCTGCTGGCTGCGCACGGCCTCCTCGCGCGCACGGCGCAGACGCTTGGTCATGTCGTTGAAGGAGTGCACGAGGAATCCCATCTCGTCGCGCGAGGGCAGCGGCAAGCGCGTGCCGAAATCGCCCTTGCCGACGGCGCGCGTGCCCTCGATGAGATCCTGCACCGGGCGCGTGAGGCGCTGGGCGGAGAAGATGGCGCCGTAAATGGCCGCGAGCATCGCGATCAGCAATACGAGCGTGAGTGTGAGCTTGAAGCTCGACTTGAGCGGCTCGCGCAGCACCGTGAGCTCGCCGTACTGCGAGTACGCGTGCTGGACGGCATCGGAGAGCTCCGCGAGCTGCCGCGGCACGCCGTAGACGGCGTAGACGAAGCGGAAGTCGGGCGTTGCGATCGGATCGCCCACGGGAGCGGCGACGCGGATCTCGTACTGCCCGTCTGCGATCGGATCGAGGCTCACGTATGGCCGTCCCTGGCTCACCTGGCGCACCACATCGGCGCCGGGCGGCGCCGGAATCACATCCTCGGCTCGCTCGCCGGGACGCTCGCCGTCGCTGCTCAGCGCGAGGACGTGCTCGTGGCTGTCGAACAGCGCAATCTCCGCAGCATCGGTCACGCGCCGCTCATAGTCTAGCCGGTTGAAGATGTCGCTCACGGGCATATCGACGAGCTCGCGGGCGAGCCGCTCGGTGCGCAGCGAGTACTCCTGCATGCGCACCTCGAGCGCGGAGCGCGACAGTGCGACCGCATCGTTGAGTCCCTGCTTCACCTCGACGCGGAACCAGCTGTCGATGCCGCGGTTCAAGAACTCGAGCGAGAAGAGGTACACGATGATGAGCGGGGCGATGACGAGCGCACCGAATATCGCGACCGTACGCGCCGTGAGCCGCGAGCCGGGCACGTGGTTGCGGTAGTCGCGCACGAGCTGCCACAGCTTGCGCGCGAGCAGCACGGTGAGCCCGATCAGCCCGACCAGATTGAGCAGCAGGATCCAGGGCTGCAGGCGCGAGAACTCCGAGGAGTTCTGCGTGCTCTTGGCGAGCGTGAGCAGCGCACCCGCGCCGACCGCGGCCCACAGGAGCGCGAGCGCGTAGCCGCCCCAGCGCGCGCGCGCGCCGCTCAGCTCGGGAGCGCCCATGTGAACCACTCGCTCATGCGATGCCAGTCGTCCGTCCAGAACAGGAGCGCGCGCAGCGATGCCGGTAGACGGCCGCGGCGGATCCCGGCGCGCACGCTGATGTAGTAGTGCTGCCCCTCCGCGAGCTGCGAGCCGACGAGAATCGGCCAGTCATCCACCGCGCTCAAATACATGAGCGCGTCGTCGAGCGTCGCGAAGCTCTGCTGCTCTCCACTCGGCATGTCGCGCACCACGTAGCGATCACTGATCGAATGGTAAGCGAGCTCCCGCCGCATCATCAGGTCCACCACCACCGCGTCGAACCACAGATGCCGGTCGTGCATGACCCGCGCCTCGAGCTCGAAGGTGAGGGTGACCCCGTCGCGCAGCGCCTCCTCGATGGCCGGCGTCATCGGGTACTCGATGCGCGCGTGCAACGTGTAGACCGAGTGCTCGATGTCGACATAGGCCGAAACGACCCGCAGCACCCCGTCAAGCGCGTCGGCTCGCGCGCAGGTGCCGGCGAGCGAGAGCATCGCTGCGATCGAAAAGGCGAACGCCCTCGTCATGAAACCCCACTGCTAGGCGCCGGACCCCGGCCAGTTTCCCGCTGTTGTCTTTTCGAGACAAGCATAATAGAACCCATCGCTGCCCGCCTCGCCTCCCGGGAGGAGCTGCACGCCGACGCTCCGCGCGCGCGTGCCGGGCGGAAGCACGCGGGCGGACGGCAGCTCGGCCGACCTCGCATGCGCCTCCGAGGCCAGAAATTGCTCGATAACACCGTCGTTCTCCGCCGGGAGCACCGAGCAGGTGCAATAGAGCAGTCGACCCCCGGGCGCGAGCAGGGCGAACGCGGCACGCAGGAGATCGAGTTGCAGCGCAGTGAAGCTCTCGACGTCGCTTCGGCGGCGCAACAGCTTGATGTCAGGATGTCGCCGGATGACCCCGGTCGCGGAGCAGGGGGCGTCGAGCAGAATTCGCTCGAAGGGGGCTCCCCCGAGCCGGCGCACGTCCGCGACGGCGACCGTCGCGTGGCGATCGGCACGCGTTAGACCCTCCTCGATGAGCGCAACACGCGCCGGGTCGACATCGACCGCGACGAGCTCGGCAAGCCCGCGGGTGTGCTCCAGAAGGTGCACGGTCTTCCCTCCTGGGGCCGCGCAGGCATCGAGCACGCGCATGCCTGCTCGCGCATCGAGGAGCGGCGCGGCGAGCTGTGCGCCCGCGTCCTGAACCGATACCCGCCCCTCGAGGAAGCCCGGAAGGGCGGCGACGGGCAGCGCGCGCTCGAGCTCGACGGCTGCGGCAGCCCACGGGACCGCGCGGCCCGAGATGCCCGCAGCGGCGAGCTCGGCAAGGTACCCGATGACGGACGTTCGGGTCGCGTCCACGCGCAGCACGAGCGGCGGATGCACGTTGTTGCCGGCCAGGATCCGCGCGAAGTCATCGGGCCAGGCACGCGCGAGCTCGGCCACGAGCCACTGCGGATGCGCCGTCGCCACGGCGGGGTCCCGGTCGAGCGGTGCGAACAGCTGGCCGCGCTCGCGCGCGAAGCGGCGCAGCACCGCATTGACGAGACCGCTTGCGCGCGGCTCGCCGAGCGCGCGGACCGCATCCACCGCCGCATCGACGGTCGCCTCCGGGGCGTTGCGCGAGTACTCGATCTGATGCGCGCCGACCACGAGCAGCGAGCGGACCACGGGGGAAAGCGCGCGACCGTGACGGGTGAGGAGCGCGCTCACCGCCGGCAACAGCCGCAGATACCAGCGGACCGTGCCGAGCGTCACCGCGCGGATTGCCGCTCGCTCGGGCGACTGCCGCAGATCCCCGAGCGCCGTATCCGCGGAGCGCCCGCGCACGGCGACCTCGCCCACGGCGCGCGCCGCCGTGGCGAGCACGGCCGCGCCGGGCGCCCACCCACGGCCTCGTTCGGTCGCGACGCTCATCCGAGGTGCTCGCCCGCGGACAATCTCACCGCGCGCAGAAACTCCTTCGCGGGCAGCGCCTTGCGGCCGGGCCGCTGCAGCTCCGTGATCGCGAGGAGCCCGGAGCCACAGCGGATCACGATGCTCTCCGGCCCGACTTCGACGATCGTTCCGGCTGCGGCCGACACGCGCGCGGCGGCGCCGGCGCTCGCTTCAGGCGGCTCGGCCCGGGCGCGCAGAATGCGCAGAGATTCGCCCGCGAGGCGCGTCTCGGCGACCGGCCAGGGGTTGAATGCGCGCACGCGACGCTCGATCTCGAGCGCGCTCGCGTGCCAGTCGATGGGCGCCTCGCTCTTCTCGATCTTGGGCGCGTAGGTCGCCCCCACGGCCGGCTGCGCGCGCGGTGCGAGCCGCCCGGCGGCGAGCTCGCCCAACGCGGCGCGCAGAGTCTCGGCGCCGAGCCGCGCAAGCGCAGCGGTGAGCTCACCGCTCACCGCGGAGCGCTCGATCGGAATCGTCCGCTGCATGAGAATCGGGCCGGTGTCGAGCCCCGCGTCCATCTGCATGATCGTCACACCGGTGACCGTGTCCCCGGCAAGGATCGCGCGCTGGATCGGCGCGGCACCCCGCCAGCGCGGCAGGATCGAAGCGTGGATGTTGATGCACCCGCGGCGGGGGAGTGCGAGCACCTCCTCCGGCAGGATCAGCCCGTAGGCGACGACGACCAGGAGGTCCGGCCGCCAGCTCTCGAGCGCTGCACGTCCCTCCACCGTGCGCAGCGTCTGCGGCTGCGAGAGAGGGAGCCCTGCCGCGAGCGCGGCCCGCTTGACCGCGCTCGGGGTGATCGCACGCCCGCGTCCACTCGGGCGGTCGGGCTGGGTGAGCACCCCGACGAGCTCATGCTCCGAGGACTCGTTTGCAAGGGCATCGAGCGCGGGCACCGCGAAGTCGGGCGTGCCGGCAAATGCGATGCGCAAGCCGGTGCGGACCGTCGTCGTGCTCAGAGCGCCCGTGCGCCACTTGCCGAAGGGTTGCGACGGCCCGAGGCGCGCTCCTTGCGCTCCCTGTCGAGCTTCCTGCGAATGCGCTCGCGCTTGAGATCCGAGAGATAGTCGACGAAGAGCTTTCCGTTGAGATGATCCATCTCGTGCTGCACGCAAACCGCGAGCATGCCCTCGAGCTCGCGCTCGGTCGTGGCGCCGCTGCGATCCTGGGCCCGCACGCGCACCTTCGCCGCGCGCTGCACGTCGTCGAACACACCCGGCACCGAGAGACAGCCCTCTTCGGACTTCGCGCTGCCGTCGCGGCTCAGAATCTCCGGGTTCACGAACACCTGCGGATCGTTGTGCTCTGCGGAAATGTCGATCACGATGACCTGGCGGTGCACGTCGACCTGGGTGGCGGCGAGGCCGATGCCCGGCGCTGCGTACATGGTCTCGAGCAGGTCGTCGATGAGCTTGCCGAGCGCGGCGTCGAACTCGCGCACCGGCTGCGCCCGGGTGCGCAGCCGCGGATCGGGATATTCGAGGATCGTGAGGAGAGCCATGCTTGAAACCCGTGTGCTGTGCGCCTTTGCGCCGTGACCGAGCGCACAAACTCGACATCCGGCCGTGTGCAACTCGCGCCGCCCGATTATAACAGGCGGGCTGCTGCCTTCCTCGGGCTGCCTTCCTCGCTATGTGGAGGAGGAAGAAGGGTTTCTCAAGGAGGGGGAGGATGTTTCCCAATCGACTGCTTTCGGCCGGATTGACCCCGTCTCTCGTCGGGGCGCTGCTCATTTCAGGGTGCGTCTTTCACCACGCGAGCACGCGCGTCGTGACTCCGGCGCCCACGACGGTTGCAGAGACGCCGGCGCCGAGCGCCGGCGCGAGTGAGACCGCGACCGAGGCCGCGATCCCGCACGCCGACGCCGCTCAGGCCGCCGCAGACACCGCTCCCGCGGTCGCGCCGGCCAGCGAGCCGGCCGCCACCACGGCGGTCGCGCGCGACGAGGTGAACCCCACCGCGCCGTTGCGCTACACCGTCAAGCGCGGCGATACGCTCTGGGGCATCGCCTCGATGTACCTGCGCGATCCGTGGCAGTGGCCCGAGATCTGGTACGTCAATCCGCAGATCGCGAACCCACATCTCATCTTTCCCGGCGACGTGCTCGCGCTTGCCTACGGCAGCGACGGGCGGGCGCAGGTACGGCTCGTGAGCGCGGGGCTCTTGCGGCTCGCGAGCAGCGGTCCGGACGTGCGGCTCGAGCCGCGGCTGCGCAGCGAGCCGCTGAACGGTGCGATACCGACGATCCCGGCGGAGGCCATCGCCGCATTTCTCTCCCGACCGGCGATCCTCTCGACGCGCGAGGTCGATGGAGCCCCACACGTGCTCGCGTTCCGCGACGAGCACCAGGCCGGCGGCACAGGCGATGAGGCCTACGTGCGCAACCTCGAAGCTCCCCAGGGAACGCGCTTCCTCGTGATGCACGTCGGGGAGAAAGTGATCGATCCGGACACCGGTCGGGTACTCGGCTACCAGGGCCTGTACACCGCGACCGCGACCGTAGCGCGCGCCGGCAATCCGGCGAAGATCGTGCTCGCCGAGTCGGCGCGCGAGACGCTCCGCGGCGACTGCTTGTTCGCGGAGACCGGCGTGAGTCCGCTCACGTTCATTCCGCGGGCGCCCTCGGTCCCCGTGCACGGACGCATCGCTTCGGTCATCGACGACGTGGATGAGATCGGCCAGTACGACATCGTCGCGCTCAATCGTGGCACGCGCGATGGCGTGGTTCCCGGGACGGTGCTCGCGGTCGATCGGGCCGGCGCGGTGGTCGCCGATCGCGGCACGTCCGGCTTCGACATGTGGGGCGAGAGCACGATGCTCGCGCGCAGCGTGCGATTGCCCAACGAGCGCGCCGGCACGGTGCTCGTGTTCAAGGCCTACGACGACATGAGCTACGCGCTCGTGGTCGGCTCATCCGAAGCCATGAGCGTCGCGGACATCGTGCGCAACCCCTGAATCGGGTCTCATTGGCCGCAAATTCACCGCCCGCGAGCGGTTAGTCTTCCCGCCATGGACGAGATGCGAGCCTGTGCCGTGCTCGCGCGCGCGCCGGGACTCGCGGCCTCTCACGTGCGCGCCGCGGTTGCGCGCGCCGGCGGGCTCGGTGAGCTCCTCGCGGAAGATCGCGATCCGCAGCTCCTGCCGCGGCGCACGGAGGCGTTCCTGCGCGCGGCACCGTCTTCCTGCATCGATCGCGATCTCAAGTGGCTGGATGCGACCGGTGCCGCGCTCATTCCGTGCACCTCGGCTCGCTATCCGCCCGGCCTCACCACGGACCCGGCCGCTCCGCCGGCGCTCTATGTGCTCGGGAACACGGAGGCGCTCGGGACGCCGCAGATCGCGATGGTCGGCGCGCGCGCGGCGACAGCGGCGGGGATCGACATCGCGCAGGAGTTTGCTCGCGCGTTCGCCCGCCTGCGCATCACTGTGACGAGCGGGCTCGCGGTCGGCATCGACGCCGCGAGCCACACCGGCGCGCTCGCGGCGGGTGGACGCACCATCGCGGTGTGCGGTCACGGCCTCGATCGGGTCTACCCCGAGCAGAACCGGGCGCTTGCCGCGCGGGTGCGCGAGCACGGCGCGCTCGTCTCGCAGTATCCGCCCGGAACCCCGCCCCGACCCGAGCTCCTGGTGCGCCGCAACCGCCTCCTGAGCGGTCTCGCCCTCGCGACGCTCGTGGTCGAGGCCGATGCGCGCAGCGGCTCGCTCGCGACCGCGCGTCATGCGCGCGATCAGGGTCGGCCCGTGTTCGCGGTTCCCGGATCGATCCGCAATCCCCTCGCCGCGGGCTGTCACGCGCTCATCCGCTCGGGGGCACGGCTTGCGCGCGGCCCGAATGATGTGCTCGAGCTCCTCAATATAAGCTTTTTAGATCAAGAACTTACGACTGACCGGCCGCGGCCGTTGAGCCCCGCCGAGCGTCCCGCGCTATTGGACAAGGCATCGGAAATGCTGTTAGATGCCGTCGGCTTCGAGCCGGTGAGCATCAATACGCTCGTCGAGCGCACCGGGCTGCCGAGCGGCTCCATTGCATCGATGCTGTTGATTCTCGAGCTCCGGGGGCGTGTCGCACCTCATCCTGGCGGCCGTTACGTCCGCTTATCCTGATTCTCGCGATGACGACCAGTGTTCTCGACATTCTGATCTACGTCTTCGACCGCTACATGCTGGAGGAGATCCCGGAGACGCTCGAGCGCGACGACCTCGCGCGCGACCTCGAGCGCGCCGGATTTGCGCAGGCGAACGTCGAGCGCGCGCTCGACTGGCTCGCGGACTTGGCCGGCGAGCGGGCGCAGCCGAGCGTCGCGGGCAGCGGCCGGTCGGTGCGCATCTTCTCCGACTGCGAGTTGGCGCGGCTGTCGACCGAGTGCCGCGGCTTCCTCATGACGCTCGAGCGCATGGGGGTGCTCTCCGCACCGCAGCGCGAGATCGTCGTCGAGCGAATGCTCGCGCTCGATGCGGACGAGCTCGATACGGAGCAGCTGAAATGGGTCGTGCTCATGGTGCTCTCGAGTCAGCCGGGGCAGGAGCAGGCGTTCGCCAGGATGGAGGATCTCGCGCTTGACTCCGCCGCACACCCGCCGCATTGAGCCCGTTCGCCCCGCCGCAGCGCACCTCCCGCGGCTCGCCCGCGGTTTTTCGTTTTGAGGGACCGTAAAGCTCATGGCCGACAATCTCGTCGTCGTCGAATCGCCCGCCAAGGCCCGCACGATCAAGAAGTACCTCGGCAAGGACTTCGAGGTGCTCGCCTCCTACGGTCACGTGCGCGACCTGGTGCCGAAGGAAGGCGCCGTCGATCCCGATCATCGCTTCGCCATGCGCTACCAGGTGCTCGAGAAGAACGAGCGGCACGTCGAGGCGATCGCCCGGAATCTGCGCAAGGCGAAAGCGCTCTACCTCGCGACCGACCCCGACCGCGAGGGCGAGGCGATCGCCTGGCACCTGCTCGAGATCCTGCGCGCGCGCGGCGATCTCGGGGGCAAGCCGGTGCATCGGGTCGCCTTCTACGAGATCACGCGCAACGCGATCCGCGACGCCGTCGCGCATCCGCGCGAAATCTCCGCTGAGCTCGTGAATGCGCAGCAGGCGCGCCGCGCCCTCGACTACCTCGTCGGCTTCAATCTTTCTCCGCTCCTCTGGAAGAAGGTGCGCCGCGGACTCTCCGCCGGGCGCGTGCAGAGCCCCGCGCTGCGCATGATCTGCGAGCGCGAGGCGGAGATCGCGGCGTTCCGTGCGCAGGAGTACTGGACGCTCGACGGAGAGGGTGAGCACACCGCGCAGCGCTTTCCGCTCAAGCTGATCGAGTATCAGGGCGCCAAGGTCGAGCAGTTCAGCTTCACAACCGAGGCCCAAGCGCGCGCCGTCGAGCGCGCGCTCGAGACCGCCTCGGGCGCGCAAGCCGGGCGCGCGGGCGAGCTTGCGGTGATCGCGGTCGACCGCAAGCAGCGCAGGCGCAATCCGGCGCCGCCGTTCACGACCTCGACTCTGCAGCAGGAGGCCGCGCGCAAGTTGGGCTTCAACGCCCGCCGCACCATGCGGCTTGCACAGCAGCTCTACGAAGGGGTGGATATCGGCGAGGGCGCGGTCGGACTCATCACCTACATGCGCACGGACTCGGTGTCGCTCGCCGAGGAGGCGGTGCGCGAGATTCGTGAGGTCGCCGCACGGCTCTACGGCGCGGACTCGGTGGCCGAGGAGCCGCGCGTCTACAAGACCAAATCGAAGAACGCGCAGGAAGCGCACGAGGCGATCCGCCCGACCTCCGCCGCGATCACGCCGAGCGACGTCGAGGGCAAGATCGACGGGGACCTTCACCGGCTATACGCCCTCATCTGGCGCCGCGCCGTCGCCTGCCAGATGAGCCACGCGGTGTTCGATACGGTCGCTGTCGACATGCTCGCCGGACCGGACGGTCCCATGCGGCACCTGTTGCGCGCCAACGGCTCGACGCTCGTGAAGCCGGGCTACATCGCCGTCTACCAGGAAGGCGCCGATGACGCCGGTCCCGACGACGACGATCACGTCCTGCCGCCCATGAACGTGGGCGACGGCGTGAAGCTCAATTCGATCCGCGCATCGCAGCATTTCACCGAGCCGCCGCCGCGCTTTTCGGAGGCGTCGCTCGTCAAGGCGCTCGAGGAGTACGGCATCGGCAGGCCCTCCACGTACGCAGCGATCATCTCGACGCTCCAGGATCGCGAGTACGTCGAGATGGACAGCCGCCGGTTCGTGCCGACCGACATTGGCAAGATCGTCAATCGATTCCTCACGGATCACTTCGACCGGTACGTCGATTACGGTTTCACGGCTGCGATGGAGGACGAGCTCGACGCGGTCTCGCGCGGCGAGGAGGAATGGACCGCGCCGCTCGAGAAGTTCTGGGAGCCGTTCATCGAGCAGGTCGAGCACATCGACAAGAACGTCTCGCGCGAGGAAGTCGCGCAGGCGCGCGAGATCGGCAAGGATCCCGCGAGCGGCAAGCCGGTGGCGGTGCGCATGGGCCGCTATGGGCCATTCGTGCAGATCGGCACCAAGGACGATGCCGAGAAGCCGCGCTTTGCCGGATTGCGTCCGGGCCAGAAGATGGACGCCCTCACGCTCGCCGATGCGCTCGAGCTGTTCAAGCTGCCGCGCGCGCTCGGCAGCACCGCGACCGGAGAGCCGATCGTCGCGAACATCGGACGCTTCGGCCCCTATATCAAGTACGGCGAGAAGTACGTCTCGCTCAAAGAGGACGATCCCTACACCGTGACGCTCGAGCGTGGGCTCGAGGTGATCCGCCTCAAGCAGGAGGCGGATGCCAACCGGATCATCGCCGAGTTCCCCGACGCTGGCATCCAGGTGCTGAACGGCCGCTATGGCCCCTACGCCACGGACGGCAAGAAGAACGCCAAGATCCCGAAGGACCGCAATCCGCGTGCGCTCACGCTCGAGGAATGCCGCGAGCTCATCGCGCAGGCCCCGGAGCGCGGCGCGCGATTCGGCCGCGGCCGGCGCAACCGGCCGGGAACGGCGGCCGGCGCCCCCGCGCCCACTGCCGCGACTGCCGCGACTGCCGCCGCCGCGGCCGCGGCCGCGGCCGCCGAGCGCGCGCGAGCCGCGCACGCGTCACGCCGCGCCCCGGCCCGCTCGCGCAAGCGCGGCGCCGCGCACACCGAACCCGCGCGCACCGAGCGCGCCGAGAAGCCACGACAGGCGGCCAAGCACGGCTCGAGCGCGAGCCGCACCCGCACGACCGCCGAGAAGCCGCGCCGGGTGGCCGCCGCGCGCAAGCCCGCACACGCGGTGAAGTCGGACCGGGGAGCGGCACGGCGGCTCAAGCCCGGGTGAAGTACGCCCACGCCTTCCACGCGGGCAACTTTGCCGACGTGCACAAGCACGTCACGCTCGTCGCGCTGCTGCAGGCGCTCGAGCACAAGGACAAGGGGTTCCTCTACCTCGAGACACACGCCGGACGCGGCGCTTACGAGCTCGACAGCTCGGCCGAAGGCCGTGCCTCGGCTCCCGCGATCGCGCGGCTGATCGCGCAGGGCTCGGCACACCCGGAGCTCGTCGCGTACGCCGGGGTGATCGAGGCCTGGCGTGCGCGCAACGATGCGGCCCAGGCGTATCCGGGCTCTCCGCTCATCGCCGCCCTGCTGCTGCGACCCCAGGATCGGGCGGTGCTGATCGAGATTCAGGCCGAGGAGGCGGCCGCGCTCGAGCGCGTGCTGCCCCGCGCGGCGCGCGCACACGTGATGCAGGGCGACGGATTTCAGGCGCTGCGCGCGCATCTGCCGCCGCGGGAGCGGCGCGGACTCACGTTGATCGATCCCCCGTACGAGGCGGCGGGCGACTTCGCGCGCGCCGCAACGGCGGTGACCGAGGCGCTGCGGCGCTTCGCGACCGGTATCGTGGCGCTGTGGTACCCGATCAAGGACTCGCGCGACACCGCCGCATGGCTTGATGCACTGCGCCCCCATATCGAGCGCGAGGCCCTGCTCGCGGAGCTGTGGGTCCATCCGTGTGACTCGCGCGTGGCGCTCAACGGCTCGGGGGTCCTGATCGTCAATCCCCCGTTCCGGCTGCGGGAGCGCATGCGCTCCTGGCTCGCGGATCTGCATCGGCTCCTCGACCCGCAGCTCGGCGGGGGCACGCGCGTGCGGCTGCTGTAAACTCACCGCGCGTGAACACGCCGCTCGATCAGTATGGAGTCATCGGCCACCCCGTCGCGCACAGCTGGTCGCCGTTCATCCATAGCCTGTTCGCGCGCGAGACCGGGCAGGCGTTGAGCTATCGTCTGCACGATGTGCCAGCGGAGCGGTTCGTCGAGTACGTGCTCGACTTCGCCGCCCGCGGCGGCCGCGGGCTGAACGTGACCGTGCCTCACAAGGTCGCCGCCGCAGGGCTCGCGACGGAGCTCTCGCCGCGGGCCGAGCGCGCCCGAGCGGCGAATACGCTCACCTTCGTCGAGACCCGAATCCTCGCGGACAACACCGACGGCGCCGGGCTCGTGCGCGATCTCACCTTGAATCTCGGGGTCGCGATCGCGGGGCGCCGCATCCTCATCGGCGGCGCCGGCGGCGCGGCGCGCGGCGTGCTCGGCCCGCTGCTCGAGCACGCACCCGCCGAGATCGTGGTCGCGGCGCGCACGGCGGAGCGCGCGCGAGGCCTGGCTCAGGGCTTTGCGGATCTCGGAGCGGTGCGCGGCTGCGGACTCGAGGAGTTGGGACCCGACCCCTTCGACCTCGTCATCAATGCCACCTCCGCGGGGCTCGCCGGCGAGGTCCCGGCAATCCCCGCCGCGGCGATCGGCCCGCACACGACGTGCTACGACATGGGCTATTCGAAGAGCGATACCGCGTTCGTGCTGTGGGCGCGCGGGCGCGGCTGCGAGCGCGCGGTGCAGGGCTGGGGCATGCTGGTCGAGCAGGCGGCCGAATCGTTTCTCATCTGGCGCGGCATCCGTCCGGCAACCGCTCCGGTGCGCGCGCTGCTTCCGGGCTGAGCTCACCGCACCGTCGGTGTCAACGCATCGTGACGAGCTCCTCCGCGGAAGTGGGGTGAATCGCAACGGTGTCGTCGAAGTCGCGCTTGGTCGCACGCATGCGCACGGCCACCGCGAATCCCTGCAGCATTTCATCGGCACCCTCGCCGATCACGTGCACGCCGACGATGCGCTGCTCGGGACCGACCGTCACGAGCTTCATGTGCGCGCGCGGTTTGCGCTGCGTGAGCGCGTGGTACATCGGCACGAACTCGGAGGTGTAGATCTTCACGCCGTCTCCGTAGCGATCGCGCGCCGCGGCCTCGGCGAGCCCGACGGTACCGATCGGCGGATGCCCGAAGATCACCGTCGGGATGTTCTCGTAGTCGAGGTGGCGATCCGGCTGCCCGCCGAAGAGCCGATCGCTCAACCGGCGACCGGCCGCGATCGCGACCGGAGTGAGCTGCAGCCGCCCCGACACATCACCGATCGCGTAGATCCCGGGGACCCTCGTCGCCTGGAACCGGTCGGTCTCGATGAAGCCGTAAGCATCGAGCGCCACCCCGGCGCTCTCGAGCGCGAGACCCTCGAGATGGGCGTCCCGCCCGATTGCCCACAGCACCGTGTCGAAGGGGCCGGCGCGGCGCCCGTCGCGCAGCGCGAGCTCGAGCCGCCCCGCTCCGCGCTCATGGAGCGACGCCGGCGCCGCGTTGGTCAGGATCTCGATGCCGTCGTCGCGCATGATCCTGAGGGAGGCTTCCCCCAACATGTGCTCGAAGTGCCGGAGCACCGACTCGCCGCGGATCAGGAGCGTCACGTGCGTGCCGAGCGCGGCGAAGATCCCGGCGAGCTCGACGGCGATGTATCCGCTGCCGACGATCGCGACGCGCTCGGGCCGGCTGCCGAGCTCGAAGAATCCGTCCGAGGTGATGCCGAGCGCGGCGCCCGGCAGATCGGGCAGCTGCGGCCGGCCCCCCGTTGCGATCACCACGTGCGGTGCCGTCACGGTGCGCCCGTCGACCGCAACGCCGCGCGGCCCGGCGAAGCGGGCGAATCCGCGCGCGAGCTCCACCTTGCGGTTCGCGAGATTGCGCTCGTAGATGCCGTTCAAGCGCGCGATGTACCCATCGCGCGCCCGCTTGAGCGCCGCCCAGTCGTGGCGAAAGGACGCGATCTCGAAGCCGTAGCCCGCGGCGTCGTGGAGCGCGTGGGCGATCTCGGCCGCGTTCCAAGTGAGCTTCTTCGGCACGCAGCCGACGTTCACGCAAGTGCCGCCGAGCCGGCCTGCCTCGGCGAGCAGGACACGCGCGCCGTATTCGGCGGCCCGCTGCGCGCAGGCGAGCCCACCGCTCCCGCCGCCGATCACGATCAGATCATAGTCGGACATATCCGTGGAACCCCGGGACAGACGCAGCCGCCATCTTATCGGGACGACGCCCCGAGCGGACGACCGCGCGCGCTAGAATCGAGCTCGTGAACGATACGCTACGCCCGCAGAACCCCCTCCTCGGGAGCGGTCCGCTTCCGGCCTTCGGCGAGATCCGCCCCGAGCACGTCGAGCCCGCCGTGCGCTCGCTTCTCGAGGCGAACCGCGCGCGCATCGCCGAACTCGCGCGACTCGCGGAGCCCACGTTCGCGACGCTGGTCGAGCCGCTCGAGGCGATGCAGCATCGGCTCACGCGGGCGTGGTCGCCGGTGAGCCATCTGAACGCCGTGCTCAACTCCCCGGCGCTGCGGCAGGCATACAACGCGTGCCTCCCGCTGCTCTCCGCCTACCAGACCGATCTCGCGCAAAGCGAGCCGATCTACCGCGCATACCAGCGCATCGCCGAGCGCGACGGCCCACGACTCACGGCGACACAGCGCCGGGTGCTCGAGCACCAGCTGCGCGACTTCCGGCTGGCCGGTGTCGGGCTCGACCCCGAGCGCAAGCAGCGCTTCAAGAGCGCCATGCTCGAGCTCTCTCAGCTGCAGGCGAAGTTCGAGGAGAACCTGCTCGACGCCACCAACGGCTGGCGGCTCCCGCTCACCGAGCGGAGCGAGCTCCAAGGGCTCAACGAGGTGATCGTCGACCAGGCGCGGCGGCGCGCCCGGGAGGAGGGCGTGGAAGGCTTCGTCCTCGCGCTCGATCAGCCCACCTATGTCGCGGTGCTCACCGACGCCGAATCGGCAAGCCTGCGGCAGCTGTTCTACGAGGCCTGGACCACACGCGCCTCCGATCGCGGACCGAACGCCGGGCGTTGGGACAATGGCGCGACCATGGAGCGGATCCTCGCGCTGCGCCACGAGGTGGCGCGGCTACTCGACTTCGCGTCGTTCGCGGACTACGCGCTCGCGACGCGCATGGCCCGCAGTGTCGCGGAGGTGGTGGCCTTTCTGCGCGAGCTCGCGGATGCAGCGCGGCCTGCGGCGCGCGCCGAGTTGGCCCACCTCGAGGCCTTCGCCGGACACCCGCTCGCGGCGTGGGACGTGAGCTTCTATTCCGAGCGCCTGCAGCGGACGCGTTTCGCGATCTCGCAGGAGGAGCTGCGTCCGTACTTCCCACTGCCGCGCGTGCTCGCGGGCCTGTTCGAGGCGGCCGAGCGGCTCTTCGGTGTGCGGATTCGCGAGCGCGGCGGGGTCCCGGTTTGGCACCCGGACGCGCGCTACTTCGAGATCGAGGATGCCGCCCGCGCCCCGGTCGGCAGTTTCTATCTCGATCCGTACGCGCGTCCCAACAAGCGCAGCGGCGCCTGGATGGACGAATGCGTCGGGCGCGAGAGCCTCGCGGGCGCTGAGGCGCGCCCGGTCGCCTACCTCGTGTGCAATTTCCTGCCGCCGGCGGCCGGACATCCGGCGCTGCTCACGCACGATGATGTGGTCACGCTGTTCCACGAGTTCGGCCACGGACTGCATCATCTGCTCACGCGCGTTCCCTACCCGAGCCTGGCCGGGATCAACGGCGTCGCCTGGGACGCGGTGGAGCTGCCGAGTCAGTTCATGGAGAACTACGCCTGGCACCCGGAGGTCCTCGAGCGCATCGCACGCCACGTGGATACGCAGGCGCCGCTCCCCGCCGCGAAGCTCGCCCAGCTCATCGCCACGCGCAATTTCCATGCGGGGCTGCACATGATGCGCCAGCTCGAGCTCGCGCTCTTTGATTTTCGTCTGCACAGCGAGTACGAGCCCGCGCGCGGCGCGCGCATCGGTGAGATCTTGGCTCAGGTGCGCGCGGAGATGGCCGTCGTGCCGGTGCCGGAGTGGAACCGCTTCGCTCACAGCTTCGGGCACGTCTTCGCCGGCGGCTACGCCGCGGGCTACTACAGCTACAAGTGGGCCGAGGTGCTCGCGGCCGACGCCTTCGCCGCCTTCGAGGATCGTGGAGTCTTCGACCGTGCGACGGCACAGCGCTTCCTCGATGCGATCCTCGCCCGCGGCGGCAGCTGCGATGCGCTCGACGCGTTCGTTGAATTCCGCGGGCGCAAGCCCGACGTGAAGGCGCTCCTCAAGCAGCACGGAATCGCCGCGTGAAGGTCGCGACGTGGAACGTCAACTCGCTTCGCGTGCGCCTGCCCCAGGTGCTCGCATGGCTCGAGGACTCCCCGGTCGATGTGCTCGCGCTGCAGGAGACCAAGCTCGCGGATGCGGAGTTTCCGGCCTCCGAGCTCGAGGCGCTCGGCTACCACGTCGTACACAGCGGGCAGAAGACCTACAACGGCGTGGCACTGATCGCGCGCGAGCCGCTCGATGCGGTCGCGACCGACATCCCGGGATTCGAGGATCCGCATCGGCGCGTGCTCGCCGCGACCATCGGGGGAGTGCGCATCATCGACCTGTACGTGCCGAACGGCCAGGCCGTCGGCTCCGATAAGTATGCATACAAGCTGCGCTGGCTCGCGGCGCTCGAGCCGTGGATCCGGCTTGAGCTCGCGGAGCACCCGCGGCTCATGGTCCTCGGAGACTTCAACGTCGCGCCCGAGGACCGCGACGTGCACGACCCTGCAGCCTGGAGCGGCGCCGTGCTCGTGAGCGAGCCGGAGCGCGCTGCCTTCCGCGCGCTCATCGCCACCGGGCTCATCGACGTGTTCCGCCGCTTCGACCAGCCGCCGCGCTCGTTCAGCTGGTGGGACTACCGCATGCTCGCGTTCCGGCGCAACCACGGCCTGCGAATCGACTTGATCCTCGCCTCCCCGCCACTCGCCGAGCACTGCATCGAATGCCGCATCGACGTCGAGCCGCGACGCGCGGAGCGGCCTTCGGACCACGCTCCGGTCCTCGCCGAATACGAAATATGACGGCTGCGGCCGGCGGACCCTTCCGCAGCCGGAAAAATGTGCGGCGCGTCGCTGCCGCACCGACCCATGCGGGCCTAAACTGGCACCCGCTCCTACGGGGATGGCAAGCGGCTCAAGACCTTACGATGACGAGCGACCGCCGCAACGATTTCGACGTTACCAACACGGTGCAGGTGAGCTCGACGGCGGCCGTCAAAGCGGCGGTGCACGAGCTGTGCCGCGCCACCTGGCCGGATGCCGAGCTCGATCCCCTCGCGCGCGCATTCGATTTCTTCGACCGGCTGTTCGCCGGCAAGGTGCCGGGTTTCTCCGGCGTCGACACGGTCTACCACGACCGTCAGCATACCCTGGACATCACCCTCGCCCTGGCGCGCCTGATGGCGGGCTACGACCTGCAGCACATCCCCGAGCGACAGCTTGGCGCCGAGCGGGCGATCGTTGGGCTGATCGTCGGGCTCTTCCACGACGTGGGTTATCTGCGCCGCGCCGAGGATGGCGCGGAGTTCCGCCACGGCGCGGAGCTCACCCGCGTCCACGTCTCGCGCGGAGCACGCTTCCTCGAAGAGTACCTACCGACGATCGGCCTTGCGGCTTGGGTGCCGATCGCCCGCGAGATCGTGCACTTCACCGGTTACGAAGTGCCGTTCGCGGACATCGCCGTTGCGGATCCGCTCGATGAGAAGCTCGGACACCTCATCGGAACCGCCGACATGATCGGCCAGATGGCGGACCGCTGCTATCTCGAGAAGTGCCGCGACCGTCTCTATCCGGAGTTCGTGGTGGGCGGGATGGCACTGCCGATTGCCGCGAACGGCGGACGCACGATCCGCTACGCCTCGGGGCTCGACCTGCTGCGCCAGACGCCGGAATTCGTGACCGAGACGCGCGCAACGCGGCTCGACGGCCATTTCGCAGGCGCGTACCACTACCTCGAGATTCTCTTCGAGGGCCGCAATCCGTACATGGAGGCGATCGACCGCAATCTCGAGTACCTGCGGCAGATCCTGCGGAGTGAGAACTGGCGGCTCCTGCGCCGCAATCCGCCCGTCTTTGCTGCGCTCGCCGATCCGATGGCGACGTTGCGCGCCTACATGGTCCGCTACCTGCACCGCGCGTTCGTCGACGGGCCCGCGGGCGCGCCGCGCGCCGGCAGATCGACCTCGAGGACGTAGCGCTCGTAGAGCTCGGGCAGGCGCGCCATGACCTGCTCGCGCGCATCCATGCTCGCGCCCGCGATCGTCTCGGCGAGCAGCTCGAGCGACAGCGCTCGCAGCGCCGGAACCGCGACCTGCGCATCGCTCAAGTGCCAGGGCTCGGGCATCACCCCGCCGCGATCGCGCGCATACGGACGGAAGAAGCCCCATCGCTCCGCGTGCTCATCGAGCCAGGCAGCGAGATGCGCGAACACTCCTCCGGGCGCGAACTCCGCCGTGAGGAGTCCCGGGCGGTCGCCCGCGGGCAGCGCCGCCCGATCGACCACATCGAGCTCGCTTCCCCAGTGATGCCGGCTCGCACCCGGCAGAGCCGACCAGCCGAGCACGGCATCGACGGCTTCACGCTCGGAGAGGGCCGCACGATCGAGGTCGCGGCCTTGCCGATCGGTGAGGCGACGCTCACCCCGCAGCTTCCCGTTCCAGATCGCGATCTGCCGTGCCAGGTCGCGGTACCCGGAGACGACGACGAGATCGATGCCGGCCGCGCGCGCCGCCTGCTTGAGCGCCCGCGCGCGCGGCGCCGTCGCGCGATGCAGAGCGCAGCCGAGCACCGAGCACTCCACGAGGTGCGTTTGCGCCCGCCCGGTGAGCTCGAGAGGGTTCAACATAGCGCCAGTGTCGCTACTTGCCGACGGAACTCAAGTGGCCCGCGCCCATTGTGCGCGCTACCATCCGCAGCAGATGAAGGGGGTTGCCGTCCCCTCGCGGGGCGGCGCAACAGTGCGCAGTTTCAAGCTCAAATACGCAGCAGCGGCATTCTTCACGGTGCTCGGCGCGTCGTTAGCGCTCGCCGGGCTGTTCATCTGGCAGCAGTATCACGAGTCGCGCGAGCTCGCAGCGCTCGCGCACGCCGTCTCGGTCGCGGCGGTCGCCGCACGTATCGCCGCGAACGGAGTCCACGAGTTCCACACCGCGCTCATCTTCGGCTCGGGGCTCGCCCTCTTGGGCGCGATCACCGCCTCCGTGCTCGGATGGCGCGTGGGGCGCCGGCTCTCCCAGCCGATCGCCGCACTCGTGCGCAGCGCCGAGCGCATCGGACAGGGCGACTACACGCGCGCGCTCGATGTGGCGCGGCGCGACGAGATCGGCACGCTGCAGCAGGCGCACGAGCGCATGCGCCACCGGCTGCGGCAGACGACGATCACCAAGGACTATCTGGGCAGCGTCCTCAACGGCATGGCGGATGCCGTGTTCGTCACCTCGCCCGACGGGATCATCAAGGTGGTCAACCGGGCGGCGTGCAAGCTCCTGGGCGAGAGCGAGGACGAGCTTCGCGGCAAGAGCTTGGTCGCCGTGCTCGATGAGCGCGAGCGTCAGGGTTTCGACTTGCAGCAGGCGCTGAGCGACACGCGCGAGACCGTGGTGCGCACGCGGAGCGGACAGAGCATCCCGATCGCGCTCACCGGCTCGGAGATCGCGAGCGAGGATCCGCAGTTCCAGGGCTGCATCTTCGTCGCCCGCAACATCACCGAGCGCAAGCGCCAGGAGCGGCGCATCCGCTACCTCGCCCGCTACGACGCGCTCACCAAGGTGCCGAACCGCATGCAGTTCCAGCACCTGCTGCAGCAGGCGCTCGCGCGCGCCATCCGCGGCGGCTACTGCGTGGCACTCATGTACCTCGACATGGACCGCTTCAAGGAGGTCAACGACACCTTCGGGCACGCCTCGGGCGATCGGCTGCTCGAGGTGCTCGCCGAGCGGCTCGTCCGCTCGCAGCCGCACGGCGCGACCGTCGGCCGGCTCGCGGGCGACGAGTTCGCCGTGTTCATCGAGGGATTGCCCGGGGAGACCGACAACCGCGGCCCGGTCGCGCACCTCGCGCGCGCGCTGCTCACGGAGGTGGGCCGCGCGTTCCAGCTGAACCAGCAGGAGGTGTTCCTCTCGGCGAGCATCGGCATCGCCTTCTGCCCGCGCGACGCCGAGAACGTGATCGACCTCATCCGCAATGCCGATGCCGCGATGTACTACTCCAAGCAGAACGGCGGCAACACGTTCGCCTTCTATTCCCCCGAGATGAACGCGGCGGCGGTTGAGCGGCTGATGCTGCGGAGCAAGTTGAAGCGCGCGCTCGAGCGCGACGAGCTCGTGGTGCGCTATCAGCCGAAGGTCGATCTGCGCAACGGGCGCATCATCGGCGCCGAGGCGCTGCTGCGCTGGCGGCTGCCCGGACACGGCGACATTCCGCCGAGCCGGTTCATCCCGCTCGCGGAGGAGACCAATCTGATCAGCGACGTGGGCGAATGGGTGCTCAACCGCGTCTGCATGGACTACCGGCGGCTCGCGAGCGAGGCAGGCGACCCGGGCCGCATCGCGCTCAATCTTTCCCTCAAGCAGCTGCGCCAGGCGGGTTTCATCCTGCGGTGCCGCTCGGTGTTCCGCAAGCACGGGGTCGCGCCGTCCGCGCTCGAGCTCGAGATCACCGAGACCACGCTCATGGCGGACCCGCCGCGCACCGTGCGCCTGCTCGATGAGCTGCACGCGATGGGCCTGCACCTGTCGATCGATGATTTCGGCACCGGCTACTCCTCGCTTTCCGCCCTGCAGCAGTTCCCGATCGGCACGCTCAAGATCGATCAGTCGTTCGTGCGGGACGTTGCCATGGACGCGGGCGACGCCACGATCGTCCGCACCATCATCGACATGGGGCGCAGCCTCGGCATGGAAGTCGTCGCGGAGGGCATCGAGTCACGCGGCCAGATCGAGTTCCTGCGCGAGCACAACTGCAATTTCGGGCAGGGCCAGCTCTTCGGCGAGCCGTGCACCGTCGATGAGCTGCTCACGCTCGTCGCGCGCCAGGCCGCCGGCGCTGCGCCCTTCGCTCACCTCACTCCCGCGGCAGGTGCCGTCGGCCGCTCGGCCTGACCGCGACGCGCCCCCGCCGAGGGCGCGCGGCCATTAGAATGATTTCATGTCGGGAGACGAGCCGGCCCGCGATGAAGCTCTTCCGCCCGGGCGCCGTGACACGCGCCGCCGGGCCGTCGTGACGCTCCTGCTCTGCGCGCTGCTCGCGGCCTGGCTCCTCACCGCGTACTGGCAGACCGTGAAGCCGCTGCCTCCCGGGACGGACCTTGCGAGCCCGTGGTACCCCGCGCGCGACTCGAGCGTGCGATTCTTGGCCGACGTGCGCGCCGCCGATGCGTACGGCCGCCCGCTGCCGAGCGAGGTGATCTACGCGCAGACGCTCGAGGTGGTGCGCAATGCGCGTGACTTCATCGTGCTCGATTCCAGGCTTTCCGCTGAGCTCGCCGATGAGCTCATTGCGCGCCGGCGTGCGGAGCCGGGTCTGCGCGTGCTCCTCATCACCGATCCGGCGAGCGTGTGGCACGGCCGCTCGCCGCGGGCGGACCTCCGGAGGCTGCGCACCGCGGGCGTCGAGGTGGTGACCGCGGATCTCGATCGTCTGCGCGACTCGAATTTCCTCTACTCGAGCCTGTGGCGCATCGCGCTCAGCTGGTGGGGCGACGACAGTCGCATCGGAGCGTGGGCACGGTTCATCAACTTCAAGTCCGATCACCGCAGGCTCATCGTCGCCGACGATGGTCGCGGCGGGCTCGTAGGCATCGTCTCCTCCGCAAATGCCGTGCGCGGAGACGCCGCGCCCTCGAGCGTCGCGCTCGAGGTCCGGGGGCCGGTGCTCGATCGGCTGCTCGCGAGCGAGATTGCGGTCGCGCGCTTCTCCGGCTGGAGCGGGGTGCTGCGCGTGCGCGGGGCCGCCTCGGCGCAGACGCTTTCCGAGCAGACACGGCCGCCGGGGCTCGGCACCGGTCCTGTCGCGGTGCGCTTACTCACGGAAGGGGCGATTCGCGAGGCGCTTCTCGAGCGCATCGGCGCGGCCGGCCGCGGCGACTCGATCGACGCAGCCGTATTCGCGATCTCGGACCGCGCAATCATCGAGGCGTTGCTCGCGGCGAGCTCCCGCGGCGCCACGGTGCGCTTGATCCTCGATCCCGGCGCGGAGGATGCCGACTCCGGCGGCGCCGCGGGCGTCCCGAACCGCCCGGCCTCGAGCGAGCTCGTCGCCGCGAGCGACGGTGCGATCAGCGTGCGCTGGTTTCGCACGCACGGGGAGCGCTTCCGCGACGCGCTGGTGCTCGTCTACGGCCCCGAGCGGGTATGGCTCACGCTCGGCTCCGCCAGTCTCACGCGCCGTGACCTCGAGAACTACGACCTCGAGGCCGATCTCGCCGCCAATGCCGCGCGCAGCTCGGATCTGGCCGCAGAGACGATCGGCTACTTCGAGACGCTGTGGAGCAATCGCGCGCCGCCGGGTGTCGAGCTCACGGCCGACGTGGGCGTGTATGCCGATGCGTCGCAGCTCGATTACTGGTGGTACCGGTTCACGGAGGCGACGGGGCTCGCGAGCTATTGACGGCGGCGGTCGCGCGCGCGTCGATCTCCGCGAGCGCTTCGTCGGCGGCGCGCTGGAACGCCGCGACCACCGCACCGAGCCGGTTGTGCTCTGCCGCAACCGTGCGCTCGGCGGAGAAGCTCGCGATGAGCTCGCGCCCGGAGCTGCGTCCCACCGAGCAATCGAGCGCGACGTGCACCAGCGGCGCGGCGCTCCCGCCGGCGCTGTCCGAGCCGTAGTCGGCATCGAAGCGCCGGATCCGGATATCGAGCACATAGTCCGTCGGGAACGCGCCGCGGGAGCCCTCCACCGTCCGCCACGGGCCGGCGCGGCGCAGCGTCTCGACCGCGAGCTGCTCCACCACGGCCGGGAGCGAGGCTGCCCAGCGGCTTGCGGCGTAGAAATCGAGATGCCCGTCCGAACTGAGGATCAGGATGCGATCGGAGCCGAATCCGGGCGCCGCGGTCGGCTGCAGCACCCGCAGGCTCGCCGCGATGCCCTGCGGCGCGCCCGCGGCAGGCGCCGGCGCGGCGCGCAGCACGTACGACGCGATCGGTGGCGCGTTGCTGCGCAGTCCCCCGACGCAGGCCGCAAGTGCGGGGCCGAGCGCGAGCGCCGGGAGCAGCCGCAGGCGCTTCACCGTGGGATCTCCACGCCCTGCTCGGGGGGCTGGTAGAGGAGCTGCGCCGGATCGAGGCGCAGGCTCTGCGCGAGGTCGCGAATCTGGCTCGCAGCATCGCGGCTCGTGCGCACGAGATCCTCGAACTGCGGCAGACTCTCGCTCGTGAAGGCGCGCACGTCCGCGCGGTTCTCCGTGAGCAGCTGATCGAGCTGCCCGGTGGCCGCGGCGAGATGGTCGGCCGCGACCGCCATCCGCTGCGCCGCGATGCGCACCTGCGGCGCCGCGCTCGCGGAGAGCGCGTGCACGCTGGCGGCCGTCGCTCGCAACTCGGTCGAGGTGCGCTTGAGGTCGGCGATGAGCCGCCGCGCATCGCTCAGGGTCCCGGGCAGGAGCGCGGTCGCCTGGTCGATGCTGCCGAAGGCCCGCGAGAGCGCCGCGACGTTCGCATCGCTCAACAGTCGATCGACGCGCTCGAAGGCATCGCTCGCGCGCGCGGCCATCTCCGGCAGATCCGCCATCAGCACGTCGAAGTTCGAGCGCGTCGAGCGGATCACGGGATAGCGCTCGCTCGGAACGGCCGCCTCGAGCTGCTGTCCGGTCGGGTTGCGCAGCAGATCGATGTAGAGAACTCCCGTGATGCCCTGGAGGGACAGCTCCGCCACCGTGCGATCCGAGATCGGCGCGGTCGAATCGATGTCGGCGATGACCTGTACGCGACTCGCGTTGCGGGGATCGATGTGCATCGCGGCGACGCGGCCCACATCTACACCGAGATAGCGCACCGAGGCACCGCGGGAGAGTCCGCTCACGCTGCCGTCGAAATAGATCTCGTAGCGCGTGTACGTGCGGCGCTCGCGCGCGCCCGTGTACCAGTAGACGAACGTCGCGGCCATTGCCGTGACGAGCAGGACGAATGCACCCACGGCGGCGTAGTTGGCCTCACGCTCCATCATGTCTCCTTCGAGCCTGCGCCCGCGCCCCGTGGAAGTATGCCTGGATCCATGGATCCGGATTCTCGACGATGCGCTCGAGCGTGTCGCTCACCATGCGGTGCTCGACGACCACGCCGACCCGCGTGCAGGTGCGGAAGATCGAGTCGAGGTCGTGCGTCACCATCACGACCGTCAGCTTCAGCGCGCCGTGGAGGTAGAGGAGCAGCTCGTCGAAGGCCGCGGCGGAGAGCGGGTCGAGCCCGGAGGTGGGCTCATCGAGGAACAGCAGCTGCGGATCGAGCGCGAGCGCCCGGGCGAGCGCCGCGCGCTTGACCATGCCCCCCGAGAGCTGCGCGGGGAACTTCGCCCCCGCATCGGCAGGGAGGCCCACGAGGCGCACCTTGAGCATGCCCAGCTCCTCGAGCGCATCGGGCGGCAGATCGAGGTGCTCGATCATCGGCAGCTGCACGTTCTCGAGCACACTGAGCGAGCTGAAGAGCGCGCCCTGCTGAAACGTCACGCCGTAATCGGCCCTCACCGCGCGCATCTGGCCTCGCGTGAGCGCGGTGATGTCGCGGCCGTACAGGCGCACGGTTCCGGCCTGCGGGCGGTTGAGGCCGAGAATGCTCCGCAGGAGCACGGACTTGCCCGCCCCCGATCCGCCGACGATCCCGAAGATCTCTCCCGCGCGCACGTCCATGTCGAGCCCGTCGTGCACGATCTGGGCGCCGAAGCGGTTCACGAGCCCGCGGACCTCCACCACCGGATAGATCAAATGTTGAGCTCCATGAAGAGCACGGCGAACAGCGCATCGACCAGGATGACGAGAAAGATCGCCTGCACCACGGCGACGGTGGTGAGCCGACCGAGCTCGCGCGAGGAGCCGCGCACCTGCATGCCGCGGTAGGTTCCCGTGAGCGCGATGAGAAACGCGAAGACCGGCGCCTTGACGATGCCCACCCAGAAGGTCGTGGGCGCGATGGCGTCGTTGACGCGGCTCCAGTACTGAGCGAGCGAGATGTCGAGCAGAAAGCGGCACAGGATCGCTCCGCCCAGGAGTCCGATCGCATCGGCGATGACCGTGAGCAGAGGCAGTGCGATCGTGAGACCGAGGACCCGCGGCAGCACGAGCACCTCGAATGGGCTCACACCCATCGCCTCGAGCGCGTCGACCTCCTCGTTGAGGCGCATCGCGCCCAACTCGGCCGCGAATGCGCTGCCGGAGCGGCCCGCAAGGATGATCGCGGTGAGCAGCACGCCAAGCTCGCGCAGCACACCGATGGTGACCAGATCGACGACGAAGACCACCGCGCCGAAACGCTCGAGCTGCTGCGCGCTCAAGTAGGCGATGATCACGCTGATCAGGAAGGCGATGAGCGCGACGATCGGCACGGCGGTGATGCCGGTGTCGTAGAGGTGGCGCGCCACCGCCGTCGGACGCAGCCGCTTGAGGCGCGTCGTGCTCGCAGCCGCGGTCACCACGAGCTGCCCCAGGAAGGCGAGCCCGGCGACCGCGTCGTGCCAGCCGCGGACGACGCGGCGGCCGAGCGCCTCGACCGGCTCCTCGAGGAGTGCGAATCCGGTCACCTCGGTCGCCGCCGGCGGGAGCGGTGTGCCGGCGAGGCATCCCTCGATGAGCTTGAGCTGGCTCGGTGCCTCGCCCCGGAAGAGGACCTGGGCGCCTGCCGCGCGCGCCCGATCGAGGTGCTCGGTGAGCAGCCAGCCGCTCGAGAGGTCGAGCGTCTCGAGCCGGTCGGTCGCGATCAGGATCTCGCGCGCGTGCGGGAGGTCGAGCGCTGCAAGCTCGCGATCGATGTCGAGGAAATGGCCGATGCGCCAGCGCCCGGTGAGATCGAGCTCGATCCCGGCCGGGCTGCGTCGGGCGATGAGATACACGGTTGCTCGCGCTCCCTCCGGGGCCGAGCAAGTGTAGCGGGAGCGGGTGGCTCGAGCTACGTGCTAGGTGTCGTCGCGGTAGCGGCGGATGCGGACCGCGGCAAAGAGGAACGCGGCGGCGACGGCGAGGCCGAGCCACAGATCGATGTTGGTGAAGACCTGCAGGAGCATGCGGCCCTCGAGCAGCTGCGGATTCACCGGCCCCGCGGGCGCGCCCGCGGAGTTGAATCCGGGGCCGAGGAACAGCCGCTCGACCGAGCGCTGCAGCCCTGCCATCCAGCTGCCGGGACCGAGGCGGTAGAGAAGCGCGTTGGAGAAGTGGTGCGTGCCGAAGGCGAGCTGCTCGCAGAAGACCGCGACGAGCGGCGGCACGAACACCCACAGATGCACGTTGCGACGCGCCCAGGCGGACAGCAGCATGACGTACGTCGTGATCGGCGCATACCAGAGCGTGCCGATGACCAGTCCGACGAGCGAGGTCTCCTCGACGCGCATCCACGTGCGCGTGTCCCAGAAGGACGCGCCGTTCGATGCGCGCAGGAAGAAGATCCCGGAGGCGATGAGGCCGGTCACGACCGTGATCGCGTACACGCCGAGCGGCACGATGACGAGTGCGACGAGTGCCTTCGCGAGCACCGTGCGCGCATCGGAGACCGGCATCGACTTCCAGAAGAGAATGCTGCGGTCGCGCCGCTCCGCGTACAGGCATTCGGCCGCGTAGAGGTAGAGCACCAGCGACATCGTGAAGTACTGTGCGACGCTGAATCCCCAGACCGCAAGCGCGAACAGCGCGCGCGCCGCCTGCAGCGGCAGCACCTCCCGGTGCGCGTCGAACTGCATGCGACCGAAGGCCGCACCGCAGATCATGAGCGCGGCAATGACGAGCGGCGTGATCCAGAGCATCCGATGCTCCCAGAACTCGCGCCTGACGAGCGTCGCGAGCGGACGGACGTGCGCGGTCCGCGCAAGAGGAGCTTCGCGTGCTGTTTCGACGGCATTTGCGTTCATGTCAGTGCGCACTCTGCATCTTCGCGACGAAGAGGTCCGCGATCGAGGGGGTACGCACCTCGCCCAACGCGGCGAGCTCCTCTGAGGGGTGACCCTCGAAGAACATCGCCACGCGCCCGAAGACTTCGCGCTCGTAGAAGGGCTTGAGCGCGCGTGCGCGCTCCGCGACGTCGGGGTTGACGGTGAGTTGCACGTAGCGTGCCGAGAGCGCCTCGACCGAGCTTTCGAGGACCACGTGGCCGCGGTCGATGAAGATCACATCGGTCAACAGGTTCTCGATCTCCTCGACCTGGTGCGTGGTGAGCACGATCGTGCGGTCCTTGTCGAAGTAGTCCTCGAGCAGCGTGTCGTAGAAGCGGCGGCGATAGAGGAGGTCGAGCCCGAGCGTCGGCTCGTCGAGGACGAGCAGGCGCGCGTCGATCGCGAGGATGAGCGCGAGGTGCAGCTGCGTGACCATGCCCTTCGAGAGCTCGCGCACGCGGCTGCCGAGCCGGATATCGGTCTTGCGCAGGAAGGCCTCGGCGCGAGCGCGATCGAAGCGCGGATGCACGCCGGCCACGAAATCGAGCGCTTGACTCGCGCGCAGCCATTTCGGCAGCACCGCCACATCGGCGATGAAGCTCACGTCCTGCATCAGCCTGTCGCGCTCGTTGTGCGGATTGCGTCCCAGCACCGAGAGCTCGCCTTGGAAGCTGGTGAGCCCGAGCACCGCCTTGAGTGCGGTGGTCTTGCCCGCGCCGTTCGGACCGATCATTCCGACGATTCGTCCGGTGTCCACGGTAAAGCTCGCCCCGTCGAGGGCGCGGGTCGCCCCGTAGGACTTGGTGAGCCCGCGCGCCTCAATGACCGTCGCCATGATCCTGTCCCGATGCGGTAGGTAGTGGTGTCGGCGGGGCGGCGGGCGGCGCGGCGTGGAGCAGCTCCGCGGCGGAGAGTCCGAGCCGCTGGATCGTCGCCCGGACCCGCGGCCATTCCTCGGAAAGAAACCGCGCCCGCTCGTCCTTCATGAGCGCCTCGCGCGCCCCGGTGCTCACGAACATCCCGCGGCCGCGGCGCTTCTCGACGAGGCTCTCGTCCACGAGCTGCTGGTAGCCCTTGAGCACCGTGAGCGGATTCAAGCGAAACTCGGCGGCCACGTTCCTGACGGAGGGCAAGGCATCGCCCTCCTTCAGGATGCCTTCCAGGATCATCGCGACAACCCGGTCTCGCAGTTGCCGGTAGATCGGAAGGCTGTCATCCCAGTGCGGATCCATCGAGTCTCGCGGTCGCTCCGTTGCGCACGATTAGCTATCTACTGTACCAGACCAGCGGAATCGTTCCGGCCAGCAGCGCGGCATTGAGTGCGAGAGAGGCGACGGCGAAGAGGATGACTCTCATGTTTCGAGCGATTGAAGTGTTCATGACAACGACCTCCGGTTTCAGTCCCAATCCCAGCTGGTGGGGGCACCCGCCCAGCCACCTCGATATAGTGTGCTATATAACTACAACACTACTTCCGTGTCAAGCCCCGGGTGGGCGCAGGGCGGCGGGCGCCAGTAGAATCCGGGCTTCCGTATCGCGGAGCCCCTCATGAAGCAGCCGCTGAATGTCGCCATCACCGGCGCGGCCGGACAGATCGGCTATGCCATGGCCTTTCGTGTCGCCTCCGGGGCGATGCTCGGTGCGGACCAGCCCATCAACCTGCATCTGCTCGAGATCACTCCCGCCCTGCCCGCTCTACAGGGCATCGCGATGGAGCTCGACGACTGCGCGTTCACGACGCTCAACCGGGTGGTGACGACGGACGATGCGAATGTGGCGTTCCGCGACTGCGATGCGGCTCTGCTCGTCGGCGCGCGCCCGCGCGGTCCCGGCATGGAGCGCAAGGATTTGCTGCTCGCGAACGCGCAGATCTTCTCGGCACAGGGCAAGGCGCTTGCGGCGGCCGCGCGCCGTGACGTGAAGGTGCTGGTCGTCGGCAATCCCGCCAACACGAACGCGCTCATCGCGCGCGCCAACGCGGTGGGGCTCGAGCCGCGCAATTTCACCGCCATGACGCGTCTCGACCACAACCGCGCGCTCGCGCAGCTCGCGGCAAAGACGGGCAAGCACGTGACGGCGATCCGTCGCATGACGATCTGGGGCAACCACTCCTCGACCCAGTACCCCGACGTGAGCCACTGCCTGGTCGAGGGCAAGCGGGCATTGGCGCTCGTGGATCAGGCGTGGATCGCCGAGACGTTCATCCCGGTCGTTCAGCAACGCGGCGCGGCGGTGATCAAGGCGCGCGGTTCCTCCTCGGCCGCCTCCGCCGCCTCGGCCGCGATCGACCACGTTCGCGACTGGCTGCGCGGCACACCCGAGGGCGACTGGGTGAGCATGGCCGTGCCCTCGGACGGCAGCTACGGGATACCCGAAGGGGTGATCTACTCTTATCCGGTCACATGCCGGAACGGCGCCTACGAGATCGTCCCAGGGCTCGCGATCGACGAGTTCAGCCGCAAGCGGATGGAGGCCACGCTCACGGAGCTTCGCGAGGAGCGCGACGGCGTGCGGAGTCTCATCGGCTAGCGCCCATGGCGGGCGCAATTCTCACGCTCCTCGCTCTCGGCGCGGTCGCCTACGCCCTCACGCAGGTGGGCGGCGTCATCACGCTCGTGTTCGTCGCGGCCGTGCTCTACTTGGCCTACCGCCGCTTGAGCCTCCTCGCGTTCTCCGCGACGTTCACGCTCCTCCTTGCCGCCTACACGGTGCTCGGCGCACCGGCCGGCGCCTGGAAGGGGACGCTGTGGATCGTGCTCGCGCTCGTGTGGGCGCTCAACGTACGGCCGCTCCGTAAGCTCCTCGTCACCCGCCCGTTCATGAAGGCGTATCTGCGGCTGCTGCCCTCGATGTCCGCGACCGAGCGCGAGGCGCTCGAGGCCGGCACGGTGTGGTGGGACGGCGAGCTCTTCAGCGGCGCACCGCGCTGGGGGCGGCTGCTCGCGACGCGCAAGGCGCAGCTCTCCGCCGAGGAGCAGGCGTTCCTCGACGGGCCGTGCGAGGAGCTCTGCCGCATGGTCGATGACTGGGATATCACCCACCGGCGCGGCGATATGCCCCCCGAAGTATGGCAGTTCCTGCGCTCGCGGGGCTTCTTCGCGATGATCATCCCCAAGGCTTACGGCGGACTCGAATTCTCCGCGTACGCCCACTCGTGCGTGCTCGCCAAGATTGCGAGCCGCAGCACCACGGTCTCCTCGACCGTCGCCGTCCCGAACTCCTTGGGCCCGGCGGAGCTTCTCAATCATTACGGCACGGACGAGCAGAAGAGCTACTACCTGCCGCGGCTCGCGCGCGGGGAGGAGATTCCCTGCTTCGCGCTCACGGGTCCGCGTGCCGGATCGGACGCGGCGTCCATTCCCGACACCGGCGTGGTCGCCCGCGGCACCTGGCAGGGCCAGGAGATCCTCGGACTCAAGCTCAACTTCGCGAAGCGCTACATCACCCTCGCGCCGGTCGCAACCGTGGTCGGGCTCGCGTTCCGGCTGTTCGACCCCGAGCATCTGCTCGGCGAGCGCATCGACCTCGGGATCACCTGCGCGCTGATCCCGCGGAGCACTCCCGGCATCACGATCGGGCGGCGCCATTTCCCGCTCAACATCCCCTTTCAGAACGGACCGATCGAGGGTCGCGATGTGTTCGTGCCGCTCGAGGTGATCATCGGGGGACCCCAGATGGCGGGCCAGGGGTGGCGCATGCTCGTCGAGCAGCTCTCGGTCGGGCGCTGCATCTCGCTGCCGTCCAACGCGACCGGCGGGGCGAAGGCAGCGACCTGGGCGACCGGCGCCTACGCACGCATCCGCCGCCAGTTCAATGCGCCGGTCGGCCGCTTCGAGGGCGTGCAGTCGGCCATCGCGCGCATGGTCGGGCTCACCTACATCATGGACGCGGCGCGCTCGGTCACCGCGGGCGCGATCGACGCCGGCGAGAAGCCTTCGGTCCCCTCCGCGATGCTCAAGTACCACCTGACGGAGATGGGGCGCCAGGTCGCGAACGACGCCATGGACGTGCACGGCGGTAAGGGGATCTGCATGGGACCGCGCAACTATCTCGCGCGCGGCTACGAAAGCGTGCCGATCGGCATCACGGTCGAGGGCGCGAACATCCTCACGCGCAGTCTCATCATCTTCGGGCAGGGCGCCGTGCGCTGCCACCCCTACGTGCTGCGCGAGATGAGCGCAGCGCGGAATCCGAACCGCCGGCAAGGCGTCGATGAGTTCGATGCCGCGCTCTTCGGGCACATGGGCTTCGCGCTCTCGAACGCCGTGCGGTCATTCGTCATGGCGCTCACGCTCGCGCGCTTCCACAGCGTTCCCGGCAAGGGACCGACGCGGCGCTACTTCCAGCACGTCGTGCGCTTCAGCGCCTCGTTCGCGTTCGCCGTGGACGTGGCGATGCTCACGCTCGGGGGCTACCTGAAAAAGAAGGAGAGTCTCTCGGCGCGGCTCGGGGACGTGCTCTCCGCGATGTACCTGTCCTCGATGGTTCTCAAGCACTACATCGACGAGGGCGAGCCGCTCGAGGATCTGCCGATCCTCGAGTGGGCATGCCGCCACCTGCTCTATCGGGCACAGGAGCGGCTGCACGGATTCTTACGCAACTTTCCGAACCGCTTCTTGGCCGGTCTCATGCGCTTGCTCATCTTCCCGCGCGGGCTCACCTACTTTGCGCCGTCCGATCAGCTCGGACGGCGCCTCGCCGAGCTCGTCACGAACCCGACGGTGACCCGCGAGCGCCTGTGCCGCTACGCCTACACGAGCCTCGAGCCGGGCAACGCATTGGGGCTGCTCCAGGAGGCGCTCGAGCTCGCCGCGGGTGCCGAGCCGATCGAGCAGCGCATCCGCGTGGAGGGCGTGCGCGCCGGGCGCGTCACCGCGCTCGATCTGCCGGGGCGCATCGACGAGGCGCTCGCCGCCGGCATCGTGAGCGAGGCAGAGGCGGCGAGTCTCAGGGAGTACGACCGCAAGGTGATGGAGCTCATCCGGGTGGATGACTTCGCGCCGCACGAGCTCGGCGCCGCCGCAAGCCCCGAGCCCCTCGTCGAGCCCGCTCCGCTCGCGGAGCCTGGACGGCGCGTGCGCGGCCAGGTCGCCTGAGAGACGCCTACCGTCGCTGCGCGTAGAGCACGAACTGCGTGCCGTGATACGAGAGGATCACGCCGTCGGCCGTGATCCTCTCCACGCGCACGCCATCGGCGAGCGCGTCCCCCTCGTGGAGAATCTTCGAGTTGAGATCGACGAAGCTCTGGCCCGGCTGCGCTGAATAGGCGTGCAGATCGAGCTGCAGCGGCGGAATGTTCGCGCCCGGAACCGCCGCTGCGTCCTGGTAGGTGGGCAATCCGCTCGCCGTCTCGCGAACGACTCCCCCATCCGGCGGCTGTTGCGCTCGGGAGGGCTCGACGGCCGGCGCGAAGTCAGCCGCGTCTGCAGTCGGGGTCGCGACCGAGCTCGCGGCATCCTGCGTCGCGAGAGCCGCCTGCGGAGGAGGCACCACGGACTGCGAAGGCGGGGGCGCGGCCGGCTGCACGGAAGGCGGAGCGGAGGCCGGCTCGATCACCTCCGCGAGCGCGCTCCTCGGCCGGGATGCGGGGGCTGGAGCGGGCGTGGGCTCGAGACTCTGCTGCGCACTCGGCTCGGCCACCGCCCGTCGCGTCGGGCCGCGAACGAGCATCCAGCCGACCACGACTCCGTTGACAGCGAGCAGCGTGCCGAGCGCGATCGCCCACATCGCGAAGCGGCTGCGCGGCGGGGCGACCTTCACTTCGAACAGCGCAGGGCCGTTCTGGCGCTGGCGCTCGCTTTCGGATTTCTTCAGCGCATCGAGGATGAACGACATCGGTCAGCTTCCATGGAAGCTCTGCGCAAGCAGGAGCGGGGTGTGGGGCCGCGCCGTTACGCTGTTGAGCACGACGAGAGTCTGCACGCCCGCGACGCCGTCGACCGCGAGCCGGTGCTTGCGCTGAAAGTCGCGGACGAGCTCGCCCAGCTGTGCATCGAAGACATCGCTCCCGCTCTCCGGGCTCGCAATGCCGCTCAGGCGCTCGAGATCGAGCCGCAGCCGCCGCACATCGTCGCTCCGCATGCCGAGCGACAGCGGCTTCAGGTGGTGCATGGCCGGACGCCAGAGCAGCACGAAGTCTCCGAACCAATAGCGTGACAGGTCGGCGATGCCGATCGCGTGCGATCCGCCGAGCTCGATCCGGGCCTGCTCATCGTCGAGACCCGAGAGAACCACCTGGCGCGCGGAGCCGGCATCGTCGTTCAGCATCAGAATTGCAGGCCGATTGTAGAGCCGCAGCTGCGCGAGCGAGCCATGCTGCTCGAAGCACTCGAGACCCTGCTTGAGCGCCTGCGTGCACGGATCGACGGGCCCCGCGACGTAGTGTGCGCCCCAGAGCGCGAAGAGCTTGCCGAACGCACTGTCGGGATCGGTCTCCGCGGCATGGTGGGCGAGGAGATCGGCGAGCGTCGGGGGTGCCGGCGCAGGAACCGCGGGCGCGCTCGCCGCGGACGCAATCCGCACCGCCGATGCGTGCGTGGCGAGCGGCGGGGCGCGGAAGGCTTGGATGCCGGTCGCCGCCCACGGAGCGAGCCGCCACAGTCCGAACGCACCGAGCCCGAGTACCACGACCGTCGCCGCTGCCGCCGCCCACGGCAGCCACCACGGCGGCAGCCGGCGCCCGAAGACCTCCTGGGCGCTCCGCCGCACCATCGGCGTCGTCACACGGTGACGGTCTTGAGTGTAGGCGCCGAGGAGCGCGCGATCGCAGAGGACGTTGATCACGCGCGGAACCCCGCCGGACAGCCGATGCACCTCCGCGAGCGCGCGCGGGGTGAAGATGTCGCTGGTGGCGCCGGCGACGCGCAGGCGGTGGCGCACGTACGCGGCCGTTTCCGGCCCGAGCAGCGGGCAGAGGTGATACCGCCCGGTGATGCGTTGCGCGAGCTGGCGCATCTCCGTGCGCGCGAGCATGTCGCGCAGCTCCGGCTGCCCGATCACGATGATCTGCAGCAGCTTCTGGGTATTGGTCTCGAGGTTGGTGAGCAGGCGCACCTGCTCGAGAATCTCCGGTGCGAGGTTCTGCGCCTCGTCGACCACCAGCACGACGCGCTTCCCGGCGCCGTGCGCGCGCAGCAAGTAGTGGCTCAGGATATCGACGAGGTCCTTGAGGCTCCCGGTCGAGGCGTCCGGTACCCCGATACCGAGCTCCTCGCAGATCGTGAGCAGGAACTCCGGCGCGGTCATGCGCGGGTTGAGGATGAGCGCGATTTCCGCGTTCTGCGGCGTCTGGGCGAGCAGCGAGCGGACGACCGTCGTCTTGCCCGTGCCCACCTCGCCGGTGAGCTGCACGAAGCCCCCCGCCTCGTTGATCCCGTAGAGCAGGTGAGCGAGCGCCTCGGCGTGACGCTCGCTCAGGTAGAGGTAGCGCGGATCCGGGGTGATCGCGAAGGGCTTTTCGTTCAGGCCGAAGAACGAAAGGTACATGAAGGAATAGTACTTAATTCGGCCGCGCGTCGCAGTGCATGCCTCGCAGTGACCCCGAGATGCCGAGAATGACCAATTTCACAGAATCCCCCGCCATTGCAGGCCAGAATCGAGCGCTCCATCCACCGGCCGATGCAGGGGTCCCAAGGCGTGTCCGAGCGTGCACTGCGACAATCGTATGCGCGAGCGCGGCGGTGCCGCGCATGAAGGCGCGGCTGCTGATCGTCGATCAGGATGCGCGCTATCGGGAGTGGCTGCGCCAGCACCTGGGCGTGTTGTGCCCGGAAGGCACGATCGCGGCTGTCGACGTCGAGGAGTTCGAGCGCACGCGCGATGCGATCACGCGCTCCGCCTGCGATCTCGTCGTGCTTTCGGCGCGATTCGGCGAGCGGCCCGAGGATCCCGAGTCCGCGGGGCTCGAATGGCTGCGGCAGCTGCGCGGCTTGGAGGAGTTTCCGGCGATTCTTGCGCTCGCGGAGGACGGCAACGAGTTGACGGCGGTGCGCGCGCTGCAGCTCGGTGCCGCCGACTACCTGCCGAAGCGCCTGCTCACGGCCGATCGACTGCGTACCGCGGTGCGGCTTGCACTGCGGCGCGTGGAGCTGCAGACCTCCTCCGCGACGATGTCGCGCCTGCCGGTCGCCGAGCGCTCGCTGCGCGATCCGATCGCGGGCTACACGATCCGCCGCACGATCGGCGAGTCGGAGAAGGCCATCGTCTACTTGGCCACGAGCGATGCGTTGAGCCTCGATGTCGCCCTCAAGGTGAGCAAGATCGAGCGCGACGAGGAAAACGAGCGCCAGGCGCTCGCGCGCGAGTACGAGGCCATCTGCGAGATCCATGATCCGGCGATCGTGAAGATCTACGACTACGGCGTGCTCCAGGGGCGGGAGTACCTCGCGATGGAGTACTTCCCGCGCGGCGACCTCAAGGCGCGGGTGCAGCGGGGAATGATCGAGGCGGACGTACTGCGCTACATCGAGCAGATCGCCCGGGCGCTCGAGGTCGTGCACGCCGCCGGCATCGTCCATCGCGACCTCAAGCCGCCGAACGTCATGCTGCGCGACAACGACGAGGTGGTGCTGATCGACTTCGGCCTCGCGCGCGTGCACGGGGCGCTGCAGAGCACGCGCAAGGGCGTCCTGCGCGGCTCCCCTTACTACATGAGCCCCGAGCAGGCGCTCGGGGAGAAGCTCGACGCACGCACCGACCTCTACAGCCTCGGAATCATCTGCTACGAGATGCTGACCGGCCGTAAGCCCTACACCGGCACCTCCGCACTCGATGTGCTGCAGCAGCACGTGAATGCGCCGATGCCGCGGCTGCCGAAGCCGCTCGAGCATCTGCAGTCCCTGCTCGACGGACTGCTCGCGAAGACTCCCGGCGAACGGCTCGCGAGCGCCACCCAGGTCGTCGAGGCCGTGTCCGGCTTGCGCGCGCTGCGCGAGCGCGGCGGCAGCGCCGCGGTCGCCTGAAGGCGCCGCGCCGCCCGCAAGCGCGCCGCGTCCGCTATCCGGCGGCGGGCGTCGGGGCGCGGGTCGCGGCATCCGTGCCGCGGAAATTCTCGTAGCGGCGGCCGAGCGCATAGGCGATCGGGAACCAGATCGCCGCGACCACGACGCCGAGCACTGCGAGCCCGCTCAGGCCGAATGCGAGCACGGCCGCGCTCGCGTAGGCCGCGAGTAAGTCTCCGCCACGGTACACGACCGTGTCGATGACGTTTTTCGCCTTGTATTTGCTTTCCTGATCGACCACGGTGAACAGCATCTCGCGTGCGGGTTTCGCGACCGCGTACTCGGCCACGCGCCGCACGACCTGGACGCCGCCCAGGATCATGAGCACCGGCGAGAAGATCACCACGATGAACGCGAGCGCCATGATGAGCGGATTCAAGAGTAGACCGGCCGTCACGCCGAAGCGCTGGATGATCCGTCCGGTGCCGAATAGCTGGATGAGCACGGTGAGACTGTTGACCGCCAGATCGATGGTCGCGAAGGCCTGAGTGCGCGCCGCGCGGTTCGCGAAGGAGTGCGTGATGATGTCGTTCAGCTGCACGTAGACGATCGTCGAAACCGACGTCATCACGAACAGGAACAGCGCCACGAGCAGGAGGTACCGCGAGCGCATCAGGAGCGCAAAGCCCTCGAATGGATTGGGGCTCAGACGATGATCGAGCGTGGTGCGCTGCGCGTCGGGCGATGCGGCGAGGAGACGGCGCTTCTCGCCGGCGAGCAGGATGACGAGCACCGCCGTGAACGCGAAGCCGGCGGCGGAGATGAGCATGAGGCCGTCGTTCCCGACGCGCTTGGCGAGGAAGTCGACGATCGCCGGACCGAGGATATTGCCGGCCGTCCCGCCCGCGGCAATGAAGCCGAACAGCCGCTTCGCCTGCACGCGCGAGAACAGGTCGGCCATGAAGCTCCAGAAGACCGACAGGATGAGCAGGTTGAACGTGCTCACCCAGACGAAGAAGCCCGCAGCGAGCCAGCGCTCCTGGTAGTGGCCTCCGGAGAAGAGGAAGAAGAATCCGAGCACGCTTGCGGCGATGATTCCGTAGATCCAGGGCAGAAACGCCGACAGCTTCACGCGCGCGGAGAGCAGCGCGTAGAGCGGCGCCACCGCGAAGCTCAGGAGAAACGTCGCGAGGAACAGCGACGGCAGGTGCCGCGCGCCCCAGACTGTGCCCATGGCATCGCGGACGGGCTTGACGACCGCGTAGCTGAAGAAGAGGAAGAAAAAGCACACGAAGGAGACGAGTGTCGGTCGCAGCTCGAGCGGCTCGACTCCCGCCAGGGACTTGAAGAAGCGGGCGAACCCGGACGGCTCGTTGGCTTGGGCCATGGGACTTGATTCCTTCGCGTGTGTGCCGGGCACTATAGAGAACTCGGCACTGGGACAGAAGCTGCCGCGCGCGGCTGTCAGGGCCGCCCGGCGGGAAAAAGGCTGTCGCCCGCCCGTCAGCCCTGCGGTTGTCGCGCCGCGGTGCCGGGGGCCGCCTCCGGCGCCAGCGCCCGCAGGTCCGCCTCGCGCTTGAGCTCAATCCGGCGCGACTCGTAGCGCCGGCCGAGCGCGAGGGCGACGCCGCCCCACAGGAACGACACGCCGACGCCGGCGACCGCGGCGCCCGCGATGTGCAGTCCCGCCGTCCGCATGGCCGTCTGGAACCAGGCGGAGACCACATCGCCGAAGCGATAAACGACCGTGTCGATGACGTTCTTCGCCTTGTAGCGGCTTGACTGCTCGACGACCGTGAAGCAGATCTCCCGGCTCGGTCGCGCAATCGCGTATTGCGAGACGCTGCGCACCACCTGCAGCGCCTGGACCATCACGAGCGTCGGGGCGAGTGCGATGACCACGAACGCGACCACCATGATGACCGGGTTCGCGACGAGGGCGGCGATGACGCCGAAGCGCCGGATGAAGCGCCCGACACCCCCTAGGAGCACGATCGCCGCCAGAATGTTGGTCCACAGCGCGATGTCGGCGACCGCCACCGCGCGGCCCGCGATGAGACTGGTCGAGCGCGCGATGATCTCGGTCTGGAAGAAGTATGCGATCGTGTTGACGAATGTCATCAGAAAGAAGAACGACGCCTGGTTGCGCGTGTACGCCGAGCGCATCGTCTCGCCGAACCCTTCGAAGGGATTGCCCGGCAGCGCGTGCTCGAGCGTGGAGAGCTGCCCCTCGCCCCTGCGGCGAAGCGCGCCCTTCTCGCGCATGAGCAAGTGCACGAGCGCGATGACGAGGAGGAAGCCGCCTGCCGCGATCACGAGCAGCCCGGCGAGTCCGAGCGCGCGCACCCCGAGGCGCGTGATGAGCGGACCGCCGATCGCGCCCAGGCTCCCGCCGGATGCGATGAACGGAAAGAGACGCGAAGCCTGCGCAGGCGAGAACAGATCCGCCATGAGGCTCCAGAACACCGAGATCATGAACAGGTTGAACACGCTGAACCAGATGAAGTAAGCGGCGGCAACCAGGCTGCTGTGGGGCGCAAAGCCGAGCGCCGCGTCGAACGCGAGGATGTTGATGAGCCAGAACCAGAAAACCCCGGGCAGGAGGCGCTTGAGCGCGAGGCGCGAGGCGAGCGCGGCATACAGGGGCGAGGCGAGGAGCGAGCCCACGAACGTGCCGGTGAACAGCAGCTGCAGCTCGTTCACCCCGAACACGGTCGCAAACGTGTCGCGCACCGGGCGCAGGATGTAGTAGCTCACGAACAGCGTGAAGTAGCACAGGAACGCGAGCACGGCAGCGCCGCGCTCGTGCTGCTCGATCTGCGCGAAGCGGTTGAGGCGCTCGCCGAGTTGCGTCACGGGCGGCCGCAGACCGACGGAGGAAAGGACGCGCTTGCGGTTGCCGCGCGCGCGCGCAGGTCAGCGCAGCACGGCGAGGCGCGCGAGGTTCATCTGCACGTGGGGATCGAGCGCGGCGTAATCGCCGTACCAGCGGCGCACCGCATCGATCAGCGCCACGCATGCCTCGCGCGCCGGCTCGTCCCCGAGCTCGCCCATCTCCTTGAGGCTCACGCGCCGCCGCGCGGGCGCGGCGCGCGCGAGACGCCGCAGCCGCAGCTCCCGCAACGCCCGCGAGGGGATCCCGCCGCTGTCGGCGAGCTCGCGCTCCACGGCGTATTGCTCGGCCATGCGCAAGAGCTCGCTCGCGCTCGGCATCGTAAGCGTGGTATCGGACTTCGGCGGCCGCACCCACACCTCGCACCAGCGGCGGTAACTCTCGCGCGAGCTTTTGAGGTCGCCGTCCTCGAGGGCGGCGCAGATGTGGGGGAGCGCGAGAGCGAGTGTCGCGGCCTGCGGCCATTGCTGCTCGCGCATCAGATATTCGACGTCACCCAAGTAGCTCTCGAGCATCCGGGAGCTGCCGCGGCGCAGAGTCGCTCGCGCCACCGCGGCGTCTCGCGCACCGCGCCCTTCAGACTCCTGACGGCTTTCGATCGGCATCCGACGAGCCCCTCGGTGACTGGTTGTTCGGACGGTGCGTGCTCCGGCTCTCGAGGCGGTTCGTCCCGCGCACCTCCCAGCAGCCGACAGTCTGACGCAAGCGGCGGATGCGTGCCACCCCGGACGGTGCCTCGGCCGCGGACTCAACCTGGCCAGTGACCTGGTGTGCGATGCGGGACCGACGGTCGCCTCAAGCACGACCTGACGGCAAAACACCAATGGCTGCAAGCGCATACGGCATGGCAGCACTCGATCCGGGTTCCCGGGACCACGCCCCTCCTCGAGCGCGGAGGTGTCTGCCCCGTGCCGGGCGTCCGCCTGCCGGGCACATTGCGACTACCGGCTGCCTGCGGGCACCCGAAGGTGGCGGGAGACCCTCGAGCGCCTCGAGCCCGATCTCATCGAGCGAGCCAGCGGCGTCCGAGGCGCGTGCCGGCCGCACCGAGCGCGAGCCGCCACATGAGCCGCGCTCGCCAGCGCACGGGGCGCGGCGGGATCGCGCTCGCGAGCGCACCCGAGAGGTCGCGATGCAGATACGCGCGTGCCGGCGCGAACGTCCATTCGCCCGCCTGGCTCGAGATCCGGTAGCGGGACGCATCGAGCTCCTCGACTCGCACACCACCGGCTAGGCGCGATGGCAGCACCGGCAGCGCACGTCCGAGCAGCGTGAGATGCGCGGGGCCGTCCTCGGCGCGACCGCTCAAGCTCAATACGCTTGCGCTCGCCGCCTGGCGGCACTCGACCTCGCCTAAGAACGTGACGTGCAGCCGCACCGCTCGAGCTCCCAGAGGATGAGGGGCGCGCCGCGCCGTACCCAGAATCCGGCGCCGATCTCGCGGAAGCGACGCGCGAGGCGCGCACGGTACCACTCGCCCGGGCGCATGTGCACGTTCGCATCCGTGCGGCGCCGATCGCAGCTCGCACGCCAATCAGCGCGCGTGAGCGCGCTGAAGTACAGCACCGCGCGGCAGAGCCGTGCGAGGTTCGCGAGTGCGCACGCGGCCGCGCGATCGTCGAGATACTGCAGCACGTCGTAGCAGATGACGAGCTCGAAGGGCTCGCCGGAGCGGTAGAGCTCGATGCGCCCGCGTGTCCAGCCGTAGCGGCGGCAGAGGTACTCGCTCTCCTCGACGCCAACGTACGCGGCACGCTTCAGGCGCGCGAGGAGCGGCGCGCGCATGAGGCCGATCCCACAGCCTGCATCGAGGATGCGTCGCACGGGCAGTCCTACGTGCTCGACGAATGCCGCGATCAGGCGCGCGCGCGCGCGCGCCTCGTGCCGAGAGACCACGGCGGTGCGCGGATCGAAATAATAGCGGCGGTAGTAGGCGCCGTCGAAGCCGGTCATACCTCGCGGAGGTACCCCCAGGTGTGGAGCCGGTCGTGGTCCTCGAACCAGCGCTCTCCGATGTCATCGCGGTAGTACATGTCGGGGATCATGATGTTGCGAATGCGCGAGTAGGCCTGTGCCTGTGCCTGGCGCATGGTCTGGCCCACCCCGCAGACGATCAGCACCACGCCCGAGGTGCCGGCGACGTACCACTGGCCGTTCACCTGCTTCACGTCCTCGATGTGCACTTCCTCGGGAATTCCGCGCTTGAAGAGAATCGCTGCGTTCTTCGACACGGAGAGGAAGGTGGCATCGTCATCGAACGGGAACGGTGAGACGACGATGCGCACGCCGATCTGAAAGCCGCTCTTCACCTTCAGGCGCGGGCTCGCGCCGCCGGCGAGCTCGAGCAGGAACTGCCCGAGCGGCGTCGTCATCCCCTCCTGCTGAATGCTGATCGTCGGATAGCCGAAGCGCGCCGTGAACTCGAGCGGGAAGATGCCGTTGCCGTTGACGATGCAGTTCAAGTCGATGTACCCGATGTAGCCTTCCTCCGCGAGCCGCGGCTCCATCTTTTTGAGCGTGGAGTTGAACAGCCGATTCGGCCCGCTCCAGAACATCGCGGTGCCCATCTCGCCCGTGGACGGACCGATGTTCCCCGGAAAGAGCTTCTTGTGCTCGAAGTTCACGTTGATCGGATAGACGAACTCCTTGCCGTTGAAGAATGCGCCGACGGCGATCTCGACGCCGGTCATGCGCCGCTGCAGCTGAAAGATCTTGATCTCGTCGGGAAAGGACTTCTTGTACGCCTCGAGCACCCGCACCACGTCCTCGCCGTCCTCCTCGTCGCCCACGAACAGCCGCCGCTTCACGTTCCCCGCGGCACCCGAGGGCTTGATCACGTAGCGTTCGGGGTTCGCCTTGACGTAGGCGATGGCGTCGTCGAAGTCGTCGAACTCGCGGTACGGGAGGATGCTCACTCCGACCTTCTTGAGCTCCTCCTGGCCGAACGAGCGATCGTCCTCGAGGCGGTCGGTGTACGCGGTGCCGCCGACGACCAGCTTGCCGTCGCGCCGCAGTGCCTGCGCGATCTCTCCCTGACCGAGCGTGTCGTCGAAGACGATCAAGTCTGCCCAGCCGATCTCGCGACGCCAGTCCTCGACCTTGGGCACGAAGCCATCGGCGATATCGCGATCCTTCTCGTCGCGGATCCAGTAGCGGACCTCGTGGCCCTCCTTGACCACCTGCCAGGCGATATCGCTGATCAGTCCCGTGTAGGAGACAAACAGAAACCTGCGATGCTCGGCGCTCACGCGCAGACACTATGCATGAGAGCGTGCGGGTTTGCGAGATCCGCATGGGCATTGCAGACTGGGCGCTGAGCGTAGGAGACACCTCATGCCGAACCGTGCTTTCTGGGACAGGATGCTGAGCGTCGCGGCGCTCGCGGCCCTTGCCGTTGCAAGCCTCGCCGGCACACGAGCGATCCGCGCGCAGTCCTCCGCGGACGCCGCAGCCTCGCCGCCGGCCGCGCACTTCGCCCTCTCGAGCCCGGATCTGCCCGAGCACGGCTCGATGCACGCGGCGCAAGTGAACACGCGCTGCGGCGGACGCGACGTGTCCCCGGCGCTCGCGTGGCACGATCCGCCCGACGGCACGCGCAGTTTCGCGCTCTTGGTGCACGACCCGGATGCGCCCCAGGCCGAGGGGTTCTGGCACTGGATCGTCTACGACATCCCGGCGAGCGCACGCTCGCTCCCGGCCGGTGCGGGCGATCCCCGCAGACACCTGCTGCCCTCAGGCGCCGTGCAGGGCCGCTCCGACTTCGGCACGGAAGGCTACGGTGGTCCGTGCCCGCCGCCCGGTCGGCCCCATCGCTATGTCTTCCGGCTCTACGCGCTGCCCGTCGCGACGCTCAACGTTCCGCCCGATGCGACGGCAACGGTCATTGCCTCGTACGCCGATGCGGCCGCTCTCGGCAAGGCTCAGTTGATCGCCCACTACGGGCGCTGAGTGTGCGAGTCGCCGGGCTGATCTCCGACACGCACGGCCTCGTGCGCGAGGAGGCATTGCGGGCGCTCGCCGGAGTCGACCTGATCATCCACGCCGGCGACATCGGCACCCCCGAGGTGCTCGAGCGGCTGCGGGCGCTCGCGCCCGTGCACGCGGTTCGCGGCAACAACGATCGCGGCGGCTGGGCGCGCGCCATCCCCGAGACCGCCGCCCTGGAGCTCGACGGCGTGCGCATCCACGTACTGCACGACCTCAACACGCTCGAGCTCGAGCCGCGAGCGGCGCGACCGGCCGTCGTCATCGCCGGCCACTCCCACCGGCCCTCGGCGAGCGCACGCGACGGCGTTCTGTACGTCAATCCCGGCAGCGCCGGCCCGCGGCGCTTCAAGCTGCCGGTCACCGTCGGGTTCCTGGAGCTCCGCGCGGGCGGCGCGCACGCGCGAATCGAGCGGCTCCTCTGAGCGAGCCCCTCGATCCGTGCGCCGCTCGGTTGCCGGCCGGCAGGCGGTGAGAGTAGGCTCCGCGCCATGTCCAAGTCCTCCGAGTCGCTGCACCCGAGCACCGAGCGCCGCCCGGCCGTATGGCCCTGGCTGCTCATGCCCATCGCAGCCCTCGCGCTGTTCTTGGCACTGTGGAGCGTGCGTCACTCGACCGCCGGCCGCGCCGCTTCCCGCCCCGCGGCTCAACTCTCCGACGACGCCGCCGCGCAGTGAGATCTCCGCGCGCGCCCCGAGTCGGCTTCGTGAGCCTCGGGTGCCCCAAAGCGCTCGTCGATTCCGAGCGCATCCTCACGAGCCTGCGCGCCGAGGGCTACGAGATCGCCCCGACGTACGCGGGCGCCGACCTCGTGGTCGTCAACACCTGCGGCTTCATCGAGGCGGCGGTCGACGAGTCGCTCGATGCCATCGGCGAAGCGCTCGCCGAGAACGGCCGCGTGATCGTCACCGGGTGCCTCGGAGCGAGGCCCGAGCGCATCCGCGAGCGCCATCCGAGCGTGCTCAAGATCACCGGACCCCACGCCTACGAGGATGTGATCGGGGCAGTGCACGAGCACCTCGCGCCGCGCCACGACCCGCGGCTCGATCTCGTGCCGCGACAGGGCATCCGCCTCACGCCGCGGCACTACGCCTATCTCAAGATCTCGGAAGGCTGCAACAACCGCTGCAGCTTCTGCATCATCCCGAGCCTGCGCGGGCGGCTTGCGAGCCGACGCATCGACGAGGTGCTGGAGGAAGCCGAGCGGCTGGTGGCAGCGGGAGTGCGCGAGCTGCTCGTGATCTCGCAGGACACGAGCGCCTACGGCGCCGATCTGCGTTACCAGCGCGCGAGCTGGCGCGGCGCGAGCCACGCGACGCGTTTCCTCGATCTTGCGCGCGCGCTCGGCTCGCTCGGCGTGTGGGTGCGCCTGCACTACGTTTACCCGTATCCGCACGTGGATGCGGTGATCGACCTCATGGCCGAGGGACGGGTGCTGCCCTATCTCGATGTGCCCTTCCAGCACGCGAGCGCGAGCGTGCTCAAGCGGATGCGCCGGCCGGCGCAGTCCGAGAACACGCTTGCGCGCATCCGCGCCTGGCGTGCACGCGTCCCCGAGCTCGCGGTGAGGAGCAGCTTCATCGTCGGGTTTCCCGGCGAGACGGACGCCGAGTTCGAGGAGCTCATCGACTGGCTCGAGGAAGCTGAGCTCGATCGCGTCGGCTGCTTCAAGTATTCCCCGATCGAGGGCGCCAAGGCGAATGACCTGCCCGGACCGGTCGCCCCGCAAGTGCAGGAGGAGCGTTACTCGCGGGTGATGGAGCTCGCGCGGCAGGTGAGCACGCGCCGGCTCGCCGCACGCGTCGGCCGGAAGATCGAAGCGCTCATCGACGCGGTCGATGTGGAGGCGGGATGCGCGATCGGGCGCAGCGCCGCCGAAGCCCCGGAGATCGACGGTGTGGTGCGTATCGCGGATGCCGCCCACCTCGCGCCGGGCGAGCTGGTCGAGGTGCAGATCACCGGGTCCGACGCGTACGACTTGCACGCCGAGCTCGCGAGCGCCCGCTCGCATCGCGCAGGCTGACGATTCAAGCGAGCGCGCGCAGCATCCGCGGCGCGAGCAGCCATTCGAGGTACGCGCGGCCGGGGCCGACCGCGGCCGGAAAGCACAGGCACGCGACGCCGCCTTTCTTCAGCTCGAAGCGCAACTCGATACCCGGCCCGCCGAGCCCCAAGGCGATGAGCTCGCTCAAGCCCGGCTCGTGGCCCACGGCGGCGAGGCTCGCCACGCCCTGATCGCGCAGGGCCGCGAGCACCTGCGCGGCGCTGCGCCCCGGCGCGAGCTCCGCGCTCTCCACTGCGCGCGGCCAGCCCATCTCGCGGGTGAGGATCTCCGCCGTCTGCCGCGCGCGCGCGAGCGGGCTCGCGAGCACGCGGTCGACGGTGATGGCGATGCGCGCGAGCCCGGCGGCCGCGCGGCGAAACTTCCTCGCGCCCTCGGCCGTGAGCGGGCGCCGCCGGTCGTCCGGCCAACGGCTGCGGTCGCGCTCGTACGCCGAGGCATGGCGGATGACATAGACGCGCATCATCTCGGAGTGAGAGATTAGACGCATCCGGTGTCCGGGGTACACCCATGCAGCATCTACCGCTCGGCCGATTCGGCCCGCAGGTCTCACGGATCGGGCTCGGCTGCATGGGCATGTCGGACTTCTACGGTCCAGCGGATCCCGCGGAGAGCATCGCGACCCTCCACGCGGCGCTCGATGCGGGCGTCACGCTCATCGACACCGGCGACTTCTACGGGATGGGCCACAACGAGCTGCTCATCGGGCGCGCGCTCGCCGGCGAGACGCGACGGCGCGCGCTCATCAGCGTGAAGTTCGGCGCGCTGCGGACTCCGGGCGGTGCGTTCGCAGGAATCGATGCGCGCCCGCAGGCGGTGAAGAACTTCGCTGCGTACAGCTTGAAGCGCCTCGGCACGGATTACATCGACATCTACCGGCCCGCGCGCCTCGACCCCACAGTGCCCATCGAGGAGACGGTGGGAGCGATCGCCGATCTCATCCGCTCGGGTCACGTGCGTTTCGTCGGGCTCTCCGAGGTTGGCGCCGCGACGATCCGTCGGGCCCATTCCGTGCACCCAATCGCGGATCTGCAGATCGAGTACTCGCTCGCGAGCCGCGGTATCGAGGCGCGGATCCTGCCGACCGTGCGTGAGCTCGGCATCGCGATCACCGCCTACGGAGTGCTGAGCCGCGGCCTGCTCACTGCGACGCTGCCGCAGAGCGTACCGGGGCTGCGCGCGCACATGCCGCGCTTCCAGGGAGAGAATTACCGCCGCAACGTGGTGCTCGCCCAAGCGCTGGCCGCGCTCGCGCGGGAGCGTGGGGTCACGAGCGCGCAGCTCGCCATCGCCTGGGTGCTCGCGCGCGGCGCCGACATCGTGCCGCTCATCGGCACCACGCGCCGCGCCGGTCTCGCCCAAGCGATCGAGGCGCTCGCGATGCAGCTCTCCCCCGAGGAGATGGATCGGATCGAGGCGGCCGTTCCGGCCGGCGCGATTGCCGGCTCGCGCTACGCGCCCGAGCACATGATGCAGCTCGACAGCGAGCGCGAGGGTGGCTGAGCGCTACGGGCTGAGCGCTGCGCTCGCTCGCCGCTAGACGCGCGTGCGTTGCCAGTCGCGTACGTAGCGGCCGAGCCGCTCCGCGAACTCGCGCGGCTTCGCTCGGTAGACGCGCCGGCCGAGCGCGAGCGCCTTCTCCTCGAGCGCGCCGCGCCGTGCGTCGATTGCGCCCTCGAGTCGCGCGCGCGCTTGCGCATCCGGCAGCGCCTGCGGCACGTGCGCGAGCTTCTCCTTGAGCACCGCAAAGTCGTGATCGTCGCCCAGGGTGTCACCCAGCTCGCGCGCCTGAGCGATCCAGCGGCCGAGCGTCCGCGGACGCGCGGGCTCGAGGATCTGCAGCTGATACCACAGGTACTTCACCTGCTTGCGCCACTCGTGCAGATTCGCCGCCGTCGGGTACCGGCGCGCCACCTCGCCCGCGGCACGCCCGGCGCGATAGACCCGGCGCAGGCCGCAGCCCAACACCGGCCAACCGCGGCGCCCGACGCGCCACTCGCCGCTCTCCTCGCGCAGCGCGCGCAGCGCCGCGAGCGCGCGGTCGAGCTCCTCGTGGCGGATGACGAGCCGGCGTCGCACCGCGCGGCGCTCGGACTCGAGCACGGCACGCAGCGCGGCCACCCCGGCGGCCGGCAGGCGCGCGGAGGGGCGCCGCGCGAGCTCGTTCAGCTGATCGATGAGCGCGCGCGCATCGCGAATCACGCTCAACGGTCGCGCGGCATCCCGCACCTGCCTGTTCGCGCGCGAGTAGGCGTGCTCGCCGAGCGCATCGCGCAGCAGGCGCAAGCCCGCCCGGGTCTTCTTGAGCTCCTTGCGCGAGCGGTGAATCGCGGCATCGGGCAACGGGCGCTGCGAGAGGCGCCGGATCACCTGCTCGAGGCGCTGGCGCACGATGCGGCGCACGCCGTGCGCCGCGGTCTCGGTGCGCTTGAGTGCGCGCTCCATCTGCCGGCCGCCGGTGCCGCGACCGCGCTAGCGCCGGCCGCCGGTGCCGCGAATCCTTGCGACCAGGGCCGAGGTGGACTTCTCGGGCACGAGCGGCACGAGCGCGACGCGACCGCCGAGGGACTCGACGAGCTCGCGGCCGACGATCTGGTCCGCGCGGTAGTCGGCTCCCTTGACGAGCACGTGCGGCCGCACCGCCGCGAGGGTCTCGAGCGGCGTGTCTTCCTCGAAGATCGTGACCGCATCGACGAAGCTCAACGCGGCCAGCAGCGCCGCGCGCTCGGCCGCCGGCACGAGCGGGCGCTCTGGACCCTTGAGCCGGCGCACCGACTCGTCGCTGTTGATGGCGAGCACCAGCTTGTCGCCGAGCCGGGCGGCGCTCTCGAGGAGTGCGAGATGGCCCGAATGCAGCAGGTCGAAGCAGCCGTTCGTGAACACGACCCGCTTGCCTGCAAGGCGCCAGGAGGCTGCACGCTCGATGAGCGCCTCGCGGCCGAGCAGCTTCCCCTCGGGCAGCGCCGCAAGCGCACTGCGAATGCTGGCAGGCTCGACCGCAACCGCGCCCACTTCGCCCACCGAGACGCCCGCGGCGGCGTTCGCGATGCGCGCCGCATCGAGGAGCGATGCACGCGCGGCCAAGGAGACGGCAAGCGCGGCGATTGCGGTATCGCCCGCGCCCGTCACGTCGTACACCGCACGCTTGGCGGCGGGTATCGCCGTCTCCGGCCCCTGCGCCGGCACGACGAGCATCCCCCGATCGCCCAAGGTGACGATCACCGAGTCGAGCTCCGCCGCGCGCGCGAGCCGGCGCGCGTGCGCGGCGATCAATGCGCTGTCATCGGCGGGGAGCGGTACGCCGGCGGCCGCCTCGAGCTCACGCAGATTGGGCGTGAGGATGGTAGCGCCTCGATAACGGGTGAAGTCGCGATGCTTCGGATCGACGAGCACGGGCGCACCGCCACTCGCCGCTCGAGCCGCGGCGATGAGCTCGGGGGAGATCACGCCCTTGGCGTAGTCGCTCAGAACGATCGCGTCCGGGCCTCCGGCCGCCGCGAGCTGCGCGAGCATGGCTTCGCCCCGGTCACCCGGGCAGGGCCGCGAGTCCTCCCAGTCGAGCCGCAGGAGCTGCTGGCTGTGGCCGAGTACGCGCAGCTTGTGCGTCGTGGGCCGATCGGCGAGCTGCTGCACGGCATCGGTGGCGATGCCCGCTGCGCTGCAGAGCCTCAAGAGCTCCCGCCCCGCCTCGTCCGCGCCAACCACGCCGGCCAAGCTCACGTGTGCGCGGAGCACCGCTGCCTGGCGCGCCACGTTCGCTGCGCCGCCCAGGCGGTACTCCGTGGCGCGCACGCGTACCACCGGCACGGGCGCCTCGGGCGAGATCCGCTCGACGGCTCCCATCACGTATTCATCGAGCATCAGATCGCCAATGACCCACACGCGCCGGCCGGGGTGGCGGTCGAGGACGGCGAGCAGGGTTGCCGCCTGCGAATCGCGGGCCGCCTCGTTCATGGTGTCTCCAGGGCGTCGGGTGCGCTCGCGGTAATCGCCTGCGCGAGGGCCCACAGATCATCATAGGTCGACACACGCGCACCCGATAGTCGCGCCTCGGTCTGCCGACCCTTGCCGGTGCGCACGAGCGCCGCGGCGACCCCCGCGCGCGCGGCGGCCTCGAGATCGCGCGCATCGTCGCCGACCACCAGGGTCTCGGCGGCGCTCACGCCGCCCGCGGCGAGCGCCGCGACGATGAGTCCGGGTGCGGGCTTGCGGCAGTCGCAACCCGCCTCGGGAGCGTGCGCACAGACGAACACCGCATCGAGCGCACCGCCGCTCGCCGCGGCTTCCGCGAGCATCCGAGCGTGGACGGCCTCAAGCTCGCCGGCCGTCATCAGGCCGCGTCCCACGCCCGACTGGTTGGTCGCGATCGAGATCCGAACCCTCGCGCGGCGCAGGGCTGCGAGCCCCTCGCGTGCGCCGGCAAGCCATTCGAACGCGGCAGCATCGCGGATGTAGCCGGCGGCCGCAGCCTCGCGATTGAGCACGCCGTCGCGATCCAATATGACATGTCGGTATCGCATTGCATCCCGCCGAGCCCAAGCCTACAACACGCGGAGGCCGCGCTACACTAGCGCGCTCAAGGCTGGGCGCGGCGCCCGTTCAAGGGATTCCAAGGAACGCAAGATGTGTGGAATCGTCGGGGCGATCGCGGCGCGCGATGTCGTGCCCATTCTCATGGAGGGATTGCGCCGGCTGGAGTACCGCGGCTACGACTCGGCCGGTATCGCCGTCGTCAACGGCTCGCGCAGGCTCACGCGACTGCGCACCGTCGGGAAGGTCCAGGTACTGCAGGACACCCTCGATCAGGATCCGCCGCACGGCAACATCGGCATCGCGCACACCCGCTGGGCGACCCATGGCGTGCCGAGCGAGCGCAACGCGCACCCGCACATCTCGCGCGATGGCCTCGCGATCGTGCATAACGGCATCATCGAGAATCACGAGGAGCTGCGCTCCGAGCTCGCCGCGGCCGGCTACCGCTTCACCTCCGAGACGGACACCGAGGTGATCGCGCATCGCATTCACCGCCATCTCGAGACGGTGGCGGACCTTTTCAAGGCCGTGCGCGCAACCGTCGCGGAGCTCGAGGGCGCCTACGCGCTCGCCGTCGTCAACGAGCGCGATCCGAGTCGCATCATTCTCGCGCGCGAGGGGTGCCCGGTGGTGATTGGACTCGGCGTGGGTGAGAACTTCGTCGCCTCGGATGTGGCGGCGCTGCTGCCGGTCACGCGCCGATTCATGTTCCTCGAGGAAGGCGACGTGGCGGAGATCCGGCGCGACTCCGTGCGCGTGATCGACCGCGAGGGCAACACCGTCGAGCGGCCGGTGCGCGAGAGCGAGCTCTCGGCCGATGCCGCGGAGAAGGGTCAGTACCGTCACTTCATGCTCAAGGAGATCCACGAGCAGCCGCGCGCCGTGGCCGATACCCTGCAGGAGCGGGTCGCGAACGGCCGGCTCCTCGAGGCCGCCTTCGGTCCCGACGCCACCGAGATATTCCGGCGCGCCGAGCACGTGCACCTCGTTGCCTGCGGAACGAGCTACCACGCCGGCGCCGTGGCGCGCTATTTCATCGAGCAGATTGCGAAGCTGCCGTGCGCCGTCGAGATCGCGAGCGAGTACCGGTACCGCAACCCCGTGGTTCCGCGCAATTCCCTGTTCGTGACGATCTCGCAGTCCGGGGAGACGGCCGACACGCTCGCGGCGCTGCGGCTCGCGCGGCAATCAAGCTATCTCGCGACGCTCGCGATCTGCAACGTGCCGGAAAGCTCGCTGGTGCGCGAATCGGAGCTGGTGATGCTCACGCGGGCGGGCCCCGAGATCGGCGTCGCCTCGACCAAGGCGTTCACCACTCAGTTGGCCGCGCTCGGCATGCTGGTCGTGGGCCTCGCGAAGCATCACGGCGCCGATGCGGAGCGTGAGCGCAGCCTCGTCTCGCGACTCGTGGAGCTGCCCGCGCTCATCGACAAGACGCTCGCGCTCGATCCGGTGGTCCACACGCTCGCCGAGCGGTTCGCCGCGAAGCAGCACGCACTGTTCCTGGGACGCGGCGCGCTGCACCCGATCGCGATGGAGGGCGCGCTCAAGCTGAAGGAAATCTCCTACATCCACGCGGAGGCTTATCCCGCCGGCGAGCTCAAGCACGGGCCGCTCGCGCTCGTCGATGGCGCGATGCCGGTGATCGCCGTCGCGCCCAACAACGATCTGCTCGAGAAGCTCAAGTCCAATCTGATGGAGGTACGCGCGCGCGGCGGGGAGCTGATCGTCTTCGCCGACCCGGAGGCGGGGCTCAAGGAAGCCGACGGCGTGACCGTGATCACGATGCCGAGGCACGTCACGTACTTTCAGGCGCCGCTCGTCTACACGATCCCGCTGCAGCTCCTTGCCTACCACGTCGCGATTCTCAAGGGGACCGATGTGGACCAGCCGCGCAATCTCGCGAAGAGCGTGACGGTGGAATAGCGGCACCGCGCACGCGGAGCGCGGCGCAGCGAGCCCAGTTGGTTACAATCTTTTTCAGTTCTCAATTCAGATCCTGCGATCCTAACGGGCGCTGACCGAGCATTTGAAAGGGTCTTCGCGGGGGATGTCCGAGAACGGGGCGCCAGCGGCGGGCGCACAACCATTACTGCGCCGCGGGCGGGCGCTCTGGGCGGCCGGTGTCGCCGTTGCGCTCGCGGCGAGCCTCGTCATCGTGTGGTGGCTGCATCGCGAGCCGGCGCTGCGCTATGTCACCGCACGCGTGACGCGCGGTGACATCGAGCGCACCGTCACCATGACGGGCACGCTCAATCCGATCGTCACCGCACAGGTCGAGTCCTACGTCTCGGGCAACATCAAGACGTGGACCTGCGACTTCAACACGCTCGTGAAAGTCGGGCAGATCTGCGCCACGCTCGACCCGCTGCCGTTCCAGGTCGTCGTCGACCAGGATACGGCGACCCTGCACTCGGCGCAGGCCGAGCTCGCGAAGGACGAGGTCGGGGTTGCCAACCAGCTCCGGATTGTCGCCTATGACCAGAAGCTGATCGGCGAGGGCATCATCTCTCAGGAGCAGATCAACACCGATCAGGCGACCCTCGATCAGGACCGCGCCCAGGTCCACTTCGACGGAGCGGCCGTCGCGCAGCAGAAGGCGCTGCTGCACGGCGCGCAAGTCAACCTCGCATACACCCGGATCCACTCCCCCGTGAACGGGATGGTGATCACCCGTTACATCGACGTGGGCCAAACCGTCGTCTCGAGTCTGTCGGCTGCACCGCTGTTCCTCATCGGCAAGAACATGCACTTCATGGAAGTGGACACGAACGTGAGCGAGGCGGACGTGGGCGGAGTCAGGGCCGGCGAGCGCTCGTTCTTCACCGTGCAGGCCTATCCGAGCCGTACCTTCTGGGGCAAGGTGCGTCAGGTCCGCGAAGGCCCCATCACCGTGCAGAACGTCGTGACGTACGACGTCGTGGTCGACGTGAAGAACGACGATCTTGCGCTCTTTCCCGGGATGACCGCGGACGCCCACATCATCACGGCCGAGCGCACCAATGTCCTGCGCGTGCCCCTGCCCGCCGTTCGCTTCAACCCCGAGGGCATCGCGCGCGAGCGCGCCCGTAGAGGCAGGAGTCCGCAGTCGGCGGAGGGCGCGTTGCCGGGTGATGCCGGAGCCGCGACGGGCGAGGAGCGAGCCTCCGGCGAGAACGGTCCGCGCGTGTTCGAGCACGCGGAAGGCGAAGCGCCGCCGAGCGACCGGTTCGCGCCGGGCGGCGGTGCGCGGCGCTTTGCGGGCCGCGGCGGGCGCGGTGACGGACCGCGCGCGCGGATCTGGGTGCTGCGCGCGGGGAAGCTGATTGCGGTGCGCGTGCGCACGGGCCTCGACGACGGAACACTGATCGAAGTCTCGGGCGAGGGCCTGCATGAGGGAGACATTGTCGTCGTCAACGCCGTGCGCCCGAACGAGCCGCGGAGCGCAGAGCGGCCGGGACCGGGGAACGGCCCGGGCGGCAACGGCTTCCGCGGAGGCTTCCGCTTTTGATGAGTGAGCCACCCCCGGGCCCCGCATCCACACCCGGTGGCGCGGCAGCCGAGGCGATGATCCACGTCCGCGAGGTGCGCAAGGTTTACCGTCTCGGCGACACCGAGGTGCACGCGCTGCGCGGGGTGAGTCTCGCCATCCGCCGCGGCGAGTTCGTCGCGATCATGGGCGCCTCGGGCTCGGGCAAGTCCACGCTCATGAACGTCTTGGGCTGCCTCGACAAGCCGACGAGCGGCGAGTATGTGCTCGAGGGAATCGACGTGGCGCAGCTCGACGAGCCGGCGCTCGCGCGCATTCGCGGGCGGCGCATCGGATTCGTGTTCCAGACGTTCAATCTGCTGCCACGCACGAGCGCGCTCGAGAACGTGGAGCTGCCGCTCTCCTACGCGGCGCAGATCGCGGGCAACACGGAGCGCGCCCGCGACATGCTGCGCATGCTCGGGCTCGCCGACCGCGAGCGCAATCAGCCGAACCAGCTCTCAGGCGGGCAGCAGCAACGCGTCGCAATCGCGCGCGCGCTCGTCAACGATCCGGCGATCGTTCTCGCCGACGAGCCGACGGGAAATCTCGACTCGCAGACCGCGCTCGAGATCATGACGACGATCCGCTCGCTCAATCGCGAGCGGGGCGTGACCATCGTCCTCGTGACCCACGAGCGCGAGATGGCCGAGCTCGCCGATCGGATCATCACTCTGCGCGATGGGCAGATCATCTCCGATCGCGCAACGGTACCGGCCGCCGCACAGCTCGAAGGACGCGAGCTTCCGGCCGTGCGCCCGTACCACGAGCGGCGTTTCACGGGCCGCATCGATGCCTGGTTCCACGAGGCAAGCTCGCTCGGCTCGATGGCGATCTTCGCCGCGCTGCGCGCGATCGGACGCAACAAGCTGCGCGCGGGACTGACGATGCTCGGCGTGTTCATCGGCGTCGCCGCGCTCATTGCCATGGTGGCGGTCGGAGAAGGGGCGCGCGCGGCCGTGGAAGCTCAGGTGCAAAGCCTCGGCACGGATCTGCTCGTGGTGCTGCCAGGGACCACGCGCGTGAACGGCGTGCGCGCAGGCCACGGCAGTGCGGCGAGCCTGCGCGTGCGCGACGTGGCGGCGATCCTCGAGGAGGACAGCGCCGTCTCCGATGCGAGCTACGTGAACCGGCAGAACACCCAGGTCGTCAATGGCAACCAGAACTGGAACACGAGCGTCCAGGGCATCTCTGCGACCTATCTATCCATCCGGCACTGGCCGGTGGTGGCCGGACGCACGCTCACTCTGGAGGACGATCACGACGGCGCCGCCGTCTGTCTGCTCGGCCAGACCGTGCTTCTCAATCTGTTCGGCGAGTTCGCCGATCCCATTGGCGCGACGGTGCTGGTGAAGAACGTTCCCATGGTGGTGGTGGGCGTGCTCGCCGCGAAGGGGCACTCCGCGACGGGGCAGGATCAGGATGACGTGCTATTCATTCCTTTCACCACCTCGCAGGAGCGCATCCTCGGTGTTGCGGCCCCGAGCTCCACGCAGACGCTCGCGAACAATGTGTTCGCGGCGATCGGTCCGCCGCCCAATCCGTTCGGGGTCACACCCAAGCTCGAAGGCTTCGTCAACACGATCTACGTTCAAGCGCGCAGCCCCGCGCTCGTTCAGATCGCGCTCGATCAGGTGACGAAGACGCTCGAGAGCGCCCATCGCATCCTGCCCGGCAAGCCGGACGATTTCGTGGTGCGTGATCTCACCGAGGTGGCGCAGGTGGCCGAGGCGAGCTCGAAGGCGATGGAGCTGCTCCTCGCCGCGATCGCCTCGATCTCGCTCGTCGTAGGCGGCATCGGGATCATGAACATCCTCTTGGTCTCGGTCACCGAGCGCACCCGCGAGATCGGCATCCGCATGGCGACCGGCGCGCGCAGGCTCCATGTGCTCGCGCAGTTCCTCATCGAGGCGATGCTGCTCGCGCTCATGGGCGGCACTGCGGGGATCGCCGCGGGCATCATTGCTTCGCAGCTGATCTCGCATTTCGCCGGTTGGCCGATTCTGCTGCGCCTCAGGGTGATCGTGCTCGCGTTCGTCTTTTCGGGAGCCGTTGGGGTGTTCTTCGGCTTCTATCCCGCGCGGCAGGCCTCGCGCCTGAACCCCATCGATGCGCTGCGCTACGAGTAAGCGCTCGAGAGGCGCGCGTGCGCTCGCGCCGGCCCTCGCCGGCCTCCTCGCCGGGGCCTGCGCGGTCGGGCCCGACTTTCACCGACCTGCGCCACCGCCGACGCAGGGCTACCTGCACGCGAGTCCGCCGCCCGGCCCGACCGACGCCCGCGACCTGCAGCACGTGAGCCTCGGGGCCGAGGTCGCCGGGAAGTGGTGGGAGCTGTACCACTCGCCCGCGCTCGATCAAGTGGTGCGTGCGGCCCTCGCCGGCAGTCCGACACTCGCCGCGGCCGATGCGACCCTCGCGCAAGCGCGGGAGCAGCTCGTGATCGCGCGCGCGGCGCTGCTTCCGAGCCTAAGCGCGAGCGCCGGAGCGCAGCGCTCCGGCGGGAGCGGATCGCAGGAGCCCGCGACCGGTCCCGAGAGATCGGGCGGCGCGGGAAGCTCCACGCTCTACACGCTGGGGCTGTCCGCGAGCTACAGCCTCGATCTGTTCGGCGGCATTCGCCGCAACATCGAGCAGCAGAGTGCGCTCGCCGAGTATCAGCGCTACCAGCTCGCCGCGGCCTATCTCACCCTCACGGGCAATGTGGTGGACGAGGCGCTCACGATCGCCGCGACGCGCCTGCAGCTTGCGACCACGCAGGAGCTGATCGCGAGCGACCGCAAGAATCTCGCGCTCACGCAGCGGGAGTTCGAGGTGGGAACGGGGACGCGTGCCGATGTGCTCACGGCGGATAGTCAGCTCGCCGCGGATCTGACACAGCTCCCGGCGCTGCGCAAAGCGCTCGAACAGGCTTACGACACGCTCACGGTGCTCGTCGGCCGGCCCCCGGCGCAATGGAAGGCGCACGAGTTCGATATCACGGAACTCAGCTTGCCGCGACAGATTCCCGTGAGCCTGCCCGCGCGGCTCGTGCGCCAGCGGCCGGACGTGCTCGCCGCCGAAGCGCAGCTTCACGCGAGTAGCGCCGCGATCGGCGTCGCGGTCGCCCAGGAATTCCCCTCGTTCGACTTGAGCGCGTCGATCACGCGCCAGGCGCTCGCGGCGGGGGGACTGTTCCATCAGTTCGATACGCTCTGGGGGGCGGGCGGCAGCCTTGCGGCGCCGATCTTCGAAGGCGGCGCGCGGCGCGCCGCCGTCCGCGCCGCGCGCGACGCCTTCAGCGCACAGGCGGCCACCTATCGCTCGGTGGTGCTCGAGGCGCTGGGGCAGGTCGCCGACGACCTGTGGGCGCTCAAGTACGATGCGGAGCTGCTCACGGTCGACCGGCATTCGGTGGACGTGGCCTCCGAGGCACTCAAGCTCCAGCAGAGAAGCTACGCTGTCGGCACGACCAACGTGCTCAATCTCATCGCCGCTCAGCGCACGTACGCGCAGGCACGCCTGAGTTACGCGACCGCGCAGATCCAGCAGTTCGAAGACACTGCCGGGCTGCTCGTCGCGCTCGGCGGCGGCTGGTGGGACGACCGCGTGGCCTGATCCGCCCGCAGCGACGCTGCGTGCCCGCTCGGCCGGCGCGTCTTTGTGACGCGAGCGGCGTCTCGATATCATCATCGCGTGCACGCGAGCAACGTCTTCCGCGGCAGGGTCGCTCTCGTCACCGGCGCCTCCTCGGGCATCGGCGAGGAGCTCGCTCGTCAGCTCGCAGCCGCCGGTGCACGGCTCGCGCTCGCAGCACGGCGCACGGAGCTGCTCGAGATTCTGGCGGCCGAGATTGCCGCCTCGGGCGCGGACAGGCCGTTGGTGCTCGGCTGCGATGTGACTCGGGACGGCGATCCCGAGCGCGCCGTCGCCGCCACCGTCGCTCACTTCGGCAAGCTCGACATTGCGGTGGCGAACGCGGGATTCGGAGTGGTCGGGGCCTTCGCCGAGCTCTCCGTCGCCGACTATCGCCGTCAGTTCGAGACCAACGTGTTCGGCGTGCTGCGGACGCTCAAGGCCGCGCTGCCGGCAGTCTTAAAGACCCGCGGTCAGCTCGTCGTGACGGGGAGCGTGGCCGGATGGGTCGCGACGCCCGGCACCTCCCCCTACAGCATGAGCAAGTTCGCGCTGCGTGCGCTCGCGAGCGCCGTGACGCCCGAGCTCGCCCGTTCGGGCGTCGCGGTCACCCTCGTGAGTCCAGGCTTCATCGAGAGCGCCATTCGGCGCGTGGACAATCAGGGACGGCTGCACCGGGGGTCCCGCGATCCCATTCCCGCGTGGCTCGTGATGGACCGCCGCAAGGCCGTGCGCCAGATCCTGCGCGCAGTTGCGCGCCGCCGGCGCGAGGTCATCGTCACGGCACACGGGAAGCTTGCGATCGCGCTCGAGCGGTTCGCACCGTGGCTCATCCGCTACGCGGGGCGACGGTTGGCCGCAGGGCGGGGCGCCTACCGGAGCGAGGCGGGCGCTCGCTAGATCGTCACGCGGGTTAGAATCGGGGCCCCAGCGAGGAGAGCGCATGGCCGAGGGTCCCGAAGCTTTCGATTACATCGTCGTCGGCGCCGGCACGGCCGGCTGCGTGCTCGCGAGCCGGCTGAGCGAGGAGCCCGACCGCCGGGTGCTGCTCATCGAGGCGGGCGGTCGGGACGACCATTACCTGCTGCGCATGCCGCTCGGCTTCCTGCGCGCGATGATGAATCCGCAGTACTCCTGGGGGTACATGAGCGAGCCGGAGCCCCATCTCGGGGGGCGACGGGTGGGGCTCCCGCGCGGACGCGTGCTCGGGGGCTCCGGCACGATCAACGGCATGTTCTACATGCGCGGGCATTCCCTCGACTTCGACGCCTGGCGGCAGCTCGGCTGCCTGGGGTGGGGCTACGCCGACGTGCTGCCGTACTTCAAGCGCATGGAGACGAGCTGGCGTGGCGCGAACGCCTACCACGGCGCCCACGGCCCGCTCCACGTCCAGCCGATCGACACCCGCCGGCTCCTGCACCAGCCGCTGATGCAAACGGCGGTCGCGGCTGGGTTCAACACCACCGAGGACATCCACGGAGACGTGGAGGAAGGCTTCGCACGCGGGGAGGTCACGATCGACCCGCGCGGGCGCCGTGCGAGCACTTCGTTCGCGTATCTGCACCCGGTCATCGGACGCAGGAACCTGACCGTGGCGCTCAATGCACTCGTCACGCGCGTGCTCACCGAGAACGGACGCGCCGTCGGTGTCGAGATGAGCCGCAACGGCGCGCTGGAGCGCGTGCGCGCAACCCGCGAGGTAGTGCTCGCCGGAGGCGCCTACAACTCCCCGCAGCTGCTCATGCTCTCGGGCATCGGACCCGCGGCGGACCTGAAGAGGCTCGGTATCGCTCCCACGGTGGATTCGCCGGGCGTTGGGCGCAATCTCTCCGAGCATCCGCACATTCCGGTCGAGTTCGAGGCCCGGCTGCCGGTCACGTTCTTGAACGAGCTGCGCTTCGATCGCGCGGCGCTGTCGGTGCTGCGCTGGGCGCTCACCGGACGGGGAGCGTTCGCGACCCAGATCAACAGCTGCAATGTGGTCATCCGCACGCGCTCCGATCTCGCGCAGCCCGACGTACAGCTCATGTGCAACCCGGTGCGGATGGACGCGGGCCTGTGGTTCCCGCTCGTGAGTCCCCACAAGGGGCATCGGATCACGGCGGACGTGGTCGTGCTCCACCAGAGGAGTCGCGGGTGGCTGACGCTGCGCTCCGCGGACCCGCGCGAGGCGCCGCGCGTGCAGCTCAACATCCTCGCGGAACCGGCCGATCTCGATACGGCACGCCGCGGGATCCGTGCGGCGCGCAAGATCTATTCGACCGAGCCTCAGGCTCGCATCGCCGGAGCGGAAGTGCGCCCCGGTGCGGCGCTCAAGACCGACGCCGAGCTCGATGCCTACATCCGCGCGACGGCGGGGGTCACGCAGCATCCCGTCGGAACCTGCGCCATGGGCGTGGGCGCGGATGCGGTCGTCGACCCGCAACTGCGCGTGCAAGGTCTGGAGGGCCTGCGCGTAGCGGATGCCTCCGTCATGCCCACGGTTCCGGGCGGCAACACGAACGCCGCGGTCGCGATGATCGCCGAGAAGGCCTCCGACCTGATTCTCGGTCGCCCGGTGCTGCCGCCGGAGCACGTCCGCCATACTCGCGCCCAGCCCGAAGAGGCAGTCACCTGAGTCAGGGGGCTCTGAAGGCATCGCGGCGCGGTGGGAAGGGACCCCGCGCCACGATGCCTTCGATGCCGTGCTACGTCGGGCTACTTCGGGCGCTTCTTCGGCCGGTGCCAGCCCTCGACGGCGACCTGGCGCGTACGGGCAATCGTGAGCTTGCCGGCCGGCACCTCGGTGGTGACGGTCGAGCCCGCGGCGATCGTGGCGCCGGCACCGACGGTGATCGGCGCGACGAGCACGCTGTTCGATCCCGTGTGCACATCGTCGCCGATCGTGGTGCGGTGCTTGTTGGCGCCATCGTAGTTCGCGACGATCGTTCCGGCGCCGATGTTCACGCGGCTTCCGACCGTGGCATCGCCCACGTAGCTCAGGTGGTTCGCCTTCGAGCCCTCGCCCATCGCGGAGTTCTTCACCTCCACGAAGTTGCCGATGTGCACGCCGGCGGCGAGCGTCGTCGAGGGTCGCAAGCGGGCGAAGGGCCCGATGTGGCAGTTCGGTCCGATCACGGCGCCATCGATCACACAGTGCGGTAAGACCTGCGTGTCCGCGCCGATCTCACTCTCGCGCACGACGCACCCCGGGCCGATACGTACCCGATCGCCGAGCCGCACGGTTCCCTCGAGCACGACGTTCACATCGAGCACCACATCCCGGCCCGCATCGACGGTGCCGCGAACGTCGAGCCGCGTGGGGTCGACGACGGTGACGCCGGCCACCATCAGCTCCGCCGCCCGCGCACGCCGGTAGGCAGCCTCGACGGCGGCGAGCTGAGCCCTGTCGTTGACGCCGAGCACTTCGGACGGATCCGCAACGACCTCGGCCCCGACCGTCAGCCGCTCCTTCACGGCCATCCCGATGATGTCGGTCAGGTAGTACTCCGACTGCGCGTTGTCGTTCCGCAAGCGCCCGACCCAGCGCGCGAGCGCGCGCGCGGGCACGGCCATCACGCCGGTGTTGCATTCGCGGATGGCGCGCTCGCGCCGCGTCGCATCGCGCTCCTCGACGATCCGCCGCACGCGCCCGCGCGCATCGCGCACGATGCGCCCGTAACCGCTCGGATCCTCGAGCACGGCCGTGAGCAGCGCGAGCCGGCGCGCTCCCGCGCGCTCGACCAGACTGCGCAGCGTCGCGGCGCGCGTGAGCGGCACGTCCCCGTAGAGCACGAGCACGATCCGATCGGCCGGAATCTCGGGGAGCACCTGGCGGACCGCGTGTCCGGTGCCGAGCTGCGCCGACTGAAGTACCCAGGAGACCGGGGCGCTCGCGAGCGCCGCGCGCACCCGCTCGCCACCGTGGCCGTAGACCACGTGGATGGAGGCGGGCTCGAGCGAGCGAGCGGTCGCGACCACATGCTCGAGAAGCGCCCGACCGGCGAGCGGCTGGAGCACCTTCGGCAGATCCGAGCACATCCGCTTGCCCTGCCCGGCGGCGAGGATCACCACCGCGAGCGGCTCGCGCCTCACGCGCGCGCTCATCCGCCGAGACGCGCGGCCGGCTGCGCGCGGGCGCAGCTCTGCGCTTGGGGAAGCTCGTGTCGTGCGAGCGCGGCGAGTTTGGCGCGCATCCGCGCGCCGACGAAGATCTGCGGGTTCGAGTGGATCTCGCCCTCGTCGCGCTCGCGCTCGCGGATGATGCGGCGCGCACGCACGAAGGCGTCCTCGAGGCTGCAAGTGCCGGGCATCGCATCCTTGAACAGCGCCTCGCCGAAGTCAGTGAGATCGCGATCGTCGGCGCAGCCGAACGAGCTGTGGCGCGAATCTGCCGCCGTCATGATGAGCGACGTGTCGGTCTCGAGCGGGCGGATGAAGATGCCGGCGTAGCAGGCGGAAGCGACGATGATCCGCCAGCGGACGTGGGCGCGAGCGAGCACGTCGCGCACATCCTTGGGCGAGAGCGCATCGTCGACGAGCTTGCCATTGGTGATCGCGAGCCCGTCGTCAGGCGAGCCGTGCGAGGTGAGCACGAGCACGAGCACGTCCTCGCTCGGGTCCATGCGCCGACCGATGAGCTCGAGCGCGTAAGCGAGGTTGTCGAAGGTGGCGAGCGGATAGGTGCTGCGGTCGCGCACGTCGTTGACCAGCTCGAGCGAGCGCGACATCGAGCCAAAGCGCTCGGCGAAGACGCGCCGCGCGCGCTCGGCCTCCCGGCGGAAGACGTGCTGCTCGCCGTAGCCCGCGAACCCGACGAAGAAGACGTTCGCGCGGCCGGGCACGCGCGGTGGCATCCTCGCGACCTGCGCGGCGATGATCCGCTGCTGCTGCTGTGCAGTGATGCGCGGGCTCGCCGCCGCGAATGAGAAAGCGGCCGCTGCGATCAGCGTGAGGAGCCAGGCGAGCGCGCTGTGACGGATGCCGCGCACGGGCCGAATCAGCCGCGTGTCTTGCGCAGCCGCTCGATCATTCTGAGCTGGGCCGCGGCACGCGCAAGCTCGGCGAGCGCTTCGGCTTGCTCGATCTTGTCGACGTGCTGGCGGAGCGTCTCCTCCGCGCGCTGCTTCGCAGCGAGCGCCGCGGTCTCGTCGACGTCGCGGGCGCGCAGCGCCGTGTCCGCGAGAATCGTCACGTGGTGCGGCTGCACCTCCAAGGCTCCGCCGCCCACGTAGAAGGGCTGCTCCTCGCCCTCCGGCGGTTGAACGCGCACTTCGCCCGGCTTGAGAAGCGTGAGGAGCGGCGTGTGCCGCGGGAGGATCCCGAGCTCGCCCTCCGAGGCCGGCGCGAACACCATGCGCGCGGGTCCCGAGAAGATCGAGCCCTCGGCGCTCACGATATCGACCTGGATGGTATCGGCCATGCGTGCGTCCCGGTCCGGCTACTGCAGCGTCTTCGCCTTGGCCACGGCCTCATCGATCGTGCCGACCATGTAGAAGGCCTGCTCCGGCAGGGCATCATACTCCCCGGCGAGGATGCCCTTGAATCCGCGGATCGTCTCCTTCAAGGGCACGTACTTGCCCTCCTGCCCCGTGAACGTCTGTGCGACCGCGAAGGGCTGGGAGAGGAAGCGCTGGATCTTGCGCGCCCGGTATACGGAGAGCTTGTCCTCCTCGGAGAGCTCGTCCATGCCGAGGATCGCGATGATGTCCTGCAGCTCCTTGTAGCGCTGCAGCACGGCCTGCACGCCGCGCGCGGTGCCGTAATGCTCCTCGCCCACGACGAGGGGATCGAGCTGGCGGCTGGTCGAATCGAGCGGGTTCACCGCCGGATAGATGCCCTGCGCGGCAATCTGCCGGTCGAGCACCACGGTCGCATCGAGGTGCGCGAAGGTCGTCGCGGGCGAGGGATCCGTGAGGTCGTCGGCCGGCACATAGACCGCCTGGATGGAGGTGATCGAGCCGGTACGGGTGGAGGTGATGCGCTCCTGGAGGATGCCCATCTCCTCGGCGAGCGTCGGCTGGTAGCCCACCGCCGAGGGCATGCGCCCGAGGAGCGCGGAGACCTCGACGCCGGCGAGCGTGTAGCGATAGATGTTGTCGATGAAGAGCAGCACGTCGCGGCCGCGGCCGCCCTCGCGCCGCTCGTCGCGGAAGTACTCGGCGAGCGTGAGCCCGGTGAGCGCGACGCGCAGGCGGTTGCCCGGCGGCTCGTTCATCTGGCCGAACACCATCGCGACCTTGTCGAGAACGCCCGACTCCTTCATCTCGTGGTAGAAGTCGTTGCCTTCGCGCGTGCGCTCGCCCACGCCGGCGAACACCGAGAGGCCGGAGTGCGCCTTGGCGATGTTGTTGATGAGCTCGAGCATGTTGACGGTCTTGCCGACGCCCGCGCCGCCGAACAGACCGACCTTGCCGCCCTTGGCGAACGGGATGAGCAGATCGATGACCTTGATGCCGGTCTCGAGGAGCTCCTGGCCGCCAGCCTGATCGGCGTACGAGGGTGCGGGCCGGTGAATCGGCCAGCGCTCCTCGGTCGTGACGGGCCCCGCCTCGTCGATCGGCTTACCGAGCACATCGAGGATGCGCCCGAGCGTCCCCGAGCCGACCGGGACGCTGATCGGCGCGCCGGTCGCCGCGACCGCAAGGCCCCGTCGCAGCCCCTCGGAGGCGCCCATCGCGATGGTGCGCACGATGCCGTCGCCCAATTGCTGCTCGACTTCGAGCGTGAGTCCGCCCTCGGCGACCGTGAGCGCCTCGTAGATCTTGGGCACGGCATCGCGCGGAAACTCCACGTCGATGACCGCGCCGATGATCTGGGTGATCTTGCCCTGGGGTGTGGTTGACATACCTTGAGTATCCCTCGAATTCAAACCGCGGCAGCGCCGCCGACGATCTCCGCGAGCTCCTTGGTGATCGCCGCCTGGCGTGCCTTGTTGTAGATGAGCTGCAGCTCCTCGATCAGATTGCTCGCGTTGTCGGTCGCGCTCTTCATCGCGACCATGCGCGCCGCCATCTCGCAGGCGACATTCTCGACCGCCGCCTGATAGACCTGGGACTCGATGTAGCGCATCAGGAGCTGATCGAGGATCGCCGCCGCTTCCGGCTCGTAGATGTAGTCCCAGAGCTCCTGCAGCCCGCTCGTGTCGACGCTCGGCACCGGCAGCAGCTCGCTCACTTCCGGCTTCTGGCTCATGGTGTTGACGAAGCGGTTGTTGAGCAGCAGCAGCCGGTCGATGCGGCCCTCGCGATAGGCATCGAGCATGACCTTGACGCAGCCGATCAAGTCCGCGACGTGCGGCCGATCGCCCAAGTGCGTAGCCTGCGCGAGGATCGGATATTCGAGCCGGCGGAAGAAGGCGACGCCCTTCGCGCCGATCAGGCACAAGCTCACCTTGGCACCCTTCTGCTGCCATTGCCGCGACGTGAGAATGAGCTGCTTGAAGAGGTTCACGTTCAATCCGCCCGCGAGGCCGCGATCGGTCGAGATGAGAACCACCCCCACCGCCTTCGTCTCGCGCTCGTGCAGGAAGGGGTGCCGGTAGTCGGGGTTCGCGTGGTTCAGGTGCCCGATCACCATGCGCATCTTCTCGGTGTACGGGCGCGCCGTGCGCATGCGCTCCTGCGCGCGGCGCATCTTGCTGGTCGCGACCATCTGCATCGCACGCGTGATCTTCTGCGTGTTCTTGATGCTCGCGATCTTGGCGCGGATTTCCTTGGTGCCGGGCATGTCAGTAGCTGCCGGTCGCGGCGAACTCCTCGCACACCTTCTTCAGCCCCTGCTCGAACTCCGGCGTGAGATTGGGCGTGGCGTTGATCGCCTTCAAGAGCTCCGCATGGCTCGTGCGCGCGAACGACTGCAGCGCCGCCTCGAAGTCCGGCACCCGCTTGCGCTCGACCTTGTCCATGTAGCCCATGTTGACGGCGTAGATCGACAGCGCCATCTCCGCGACCGACATCGGAGCGTACTGCTTCTGCTTCATGACCTCGGTCACCCGCTGGCCGCGCTCGAGCTGGCGCCGCGTCGACTCATCGAGATCGGAGGCGAACTGCGAGAACGCCTGCAGCTCCCGGTACTGCGCGAGCGCCAGGCGGATGCCGCCGCCCAGCTTGCGGATGATGCCGGTCTGCGCGGCGCCCCCCACCCGCGAGACCGAGATGCCGGCGTTCATCGCCGGGCGGATGCCGGCGTTGAACAGGTCGCTCTCGAGGAAGATCTGGCCATCGGTGATCGAGATGACGTTCGTCGGCACGAACGCCGTCACGTCGCCCGCCTGGGTCTCGATGATCGGCAGACCCGTGAGCGAGCCGGTCTTGCCCTTGACACGGCCCTTGCTCACCTCCTCGACGTAGTGCTCGCTCACGCGCGCGGAGCGCTCGAGGAGCCGCGAGTGCAAGTAGAACACATCGCCCGGATACGCCTCGCGGCCCGGCGGGCGGCGCAGGAGAAGGGAGATCTGGCGGTACGCCCAGGCCTGCTTGGTCAAGTCGTCATAGATGATGAGCGCATCCTCGCCGTTGTCCATGAAGTACTCACCCATGGTGCAGCCGCTGTAGGGCGCGATGTACTGCATGGAGGCCGGAGTCGAGGCGGAGGCGGCGACGATGATCGTGTGCTTCATCGCGTCGTGCTCCTCGAGCTTGCGCACGACGTTCGCGATGGAGGACTGCTTCTGCCCCACGGCGACGTAGATGCATTTGATGCCGCTCGCCTTCTGATTGATGATCGTATCGACGGCGAGCGCGGTCTTGCCGGTCTGCCGATCGCCGATGATGAGCTCGCGCTGCCCGCGCCCGATCGGCACCATCGCATCGATCGCCTTGTAGCCGGTCTGCACCGGCTGGCTCACGGACTTGCGGTAGACGACCCCGGGAGCGACGCGCTCGACCGGCGCGGTGCGCTCGGCCTCGATCGGACCCTTGCCGTCGATGGGACGACCGAGCGAGTCGACGACGCGCCCGAGGAGCGCGCGGCCCACCGGCACCTCGAGGATGCGTCCGGTCGTCTTGACGGTGTCGCCTTCGGAGAGGTGCTCGTAGTCGCCGAGCACCACCGCGCCGACCGAGTCCTGCTCGAGATTGAGCGCGAGCCCGAAGGTGTTGTTCGGGAACTCGAGCATCTCGCCGTAACGCGCATCGGCCAAGCCGTATATGCGGCAGATGCCGTCGGTGAGCGAGACGATCGAGCCCACGTTGCGGGCCTCGGTCGTCGCCTTGAAATTCTCGATCCGCTGCTTGATGAGATCCGAGATCTCGCTCGCCTTGATCGCCATGGGGTTGCGTCCTCGTCGAAACGTTTATGCCGTGAGCTCGTAGGCCATGCGCTCGAGGCGCGAACGGAGCGACCCGTCGATGACGAGATCGCCCGCGCGCAGCACCGCCCCGCCGATCAGTCGTGGATCGACCGCGCAGTGCAGGCGGATGCGCCGCCTCAGGCGCCGCGCGAGTGCCGCCGTGATCCGCTCGGCTTGCGCGCTGTCGAGCACGGTCGCGGATGTCACCGTCACGTCGGCGACGCCGTCGGCCGTGTCCTTCATTGCGCCGAAGAGCGTCGCGATCTCGGGAAGCGATCCGAGCCGATGATTCTCCGCGAGCGCGCGCACGAAGTTGCGCCCGTCGTTTCCGAGCCCGGCTCCGCTGATGTCGAGCACCAGCTGAGCGAGCTCGGCCGGGGTGACCTCGGGATTGCCGAGCAGGTGGGCGACGCGCGGGTCGCTCACCACCTCGGCCGCGGTTCCGAGCCCCTGCGACCACTCCGCGAGACGACCCTTCTCGCGCGCGTCCTCGAATGCGGCCCTCGCGTACGGCCGTGCGATCGTGGTCTTGTCGGCTGCCATGGGATCCTTCAGATCTGCGCGGCGAGCTTGTCGAGCAGGTCTGCGTGCTTGCGCGCGTCGATCTCCCGCTCGAGGAGCTTCGCAGCCGTGTCCACCGCGAGCTGCGCCACGTCCTTCCTCAAGATCTCGCGCACGCGCGTCGCCTCGAGCTCGATCTGCTCGTGCGCGGCGGTGAGGATCCGCTCGCCTTCGCTCTGCGCCGAGTGCTTCGCCTCCTCGATGAGCTCGTTGGCGCGGCGCTGCGCCTGCTCGATGATCTGATGGGCGCGGTCGCGCGCCTCGTGGATGACCGCCTCGGACTTCTTCTCCGCCTGCGCGAGGTCCTGCTGGCCCTTCTCGGCGGCTGCGAGGCCCATCGCGATCTTGCGCGAGCGCTCCTCCAACGGTCCGAGGATCATCGGCCAGACGAATCGCATCGTGAACCACACGAGGATCGCGAACACGATCATCTGGATGATGAGCGTCAGGTTGATGTTCACTGCGGTCTCCTACGCATACGCTTGCCATCGGCCTCGGGGTGCGCCGTGCCAGTCACGGCCGGCGGGCCCGCGAGGCCGAAGCGCATCTCAGTGCGCGGCCTGCTGCAGTGCCTGCACGGCGGATACGAACGGATTCGCGAAGGTGAAGAAGAGCGCGAAGCCGATGCCGATGAAGGTCACGGCGTCGAGCAGCGCGACGAAGATGAACGCGCGGCCGAGCAGTGCCGGGGCGAGCTCGGGCTGACGCGCCATGCCCTCGAGGAAGCGGCCGCCGAGCAGTCCGAAGCCGATCGCCGTGCCGAACGCGCCCATGCCGAAGATGATGCCGACGGCGAGCACCGTCATGGCCTCGATATGCGCAATGTTTTCCATCAAACGCTCCTGTGAGTAACGGGTTGTCGGTTATGAGGGGTGGATCGCCGGTGATCGCTCGTCAGTCGTGCTGCTCGTATGCCTGCGACAGATACACCACGGTCAGAATCGCGAAGATGAAGGCCTGCAGGAATCCGATGAACAGGTCGAAAGCCGACCAGACGACTCCGAGCAATGCCGAGAAGAGCGTCGCGGCCCAGCCGCCCACCGATGCGAGCGCGGCAAAGCCGCTTCTGAGCGTGATGAGCGCGATGAGAATGAACACCATCTCGCCGGCGAACATGTTGCCGTAGAGTCTGAGCGCGAGCGACACCGGGCGTGCGAGAAAGGAGGCGACCTCGACCACGATGTTGAAGGGCGCGACGAGCGCCTGGACCCAGGGGTTCTTGATGCGTAGAGGATTGAGCGCGAAGTCGCCCAGAAAGCCGATCACGCCCTTCATCTTGATGCTGTAGAAAATGATGAGCAGCAGCACGGTGAGGGAGAGACCGAAGACGACGTTGATATCGGTGCTCGGCACGATGCGCAAGTGCCCGATGCCGGCGGCCCCGGCGGTGTCGGGCAGCAGATCGAGCGGCAGCACGTCGAGCGCATTGAAGAGGAACACCCAGCAGAAGATGGTGAGCGCGAGCGGAGCGATGAGCTCGCTTCGCCCGTGGAAGATGTCCTTCACCTGGGAGTCGACCACCTCGACCACCCACTCCACGAAATTCTGAAACTTGGTCGGAACTCCGGGATTCGCATGCCGTGCGGCCGCGTAGAAGAAACCGCCGAACAGCACCGCGAGGAGCACGGAGAAGAACACGCTGTCGAGATTGACGGCGGAGAAGTCGAGGATGCCCCTGGGCCTCACGTTGGTGAGAAACGTGAGGTGATGGAGAATGTACTCGGTGGTGCTCGGAGCCTCACTCGCCATGGATCGCCACAACATCATCGCTACCGCAGCTCCCACTTAGACCATCGCCTCGACGCTCACGCCCCGCGGTGAGCCGCGCCGGAGTTTCTGCCGAATACCGGCAGCCAGCTCGCGAGCACTATCCAGTAGACCAGAAAGGTCGCCACGTACGTCATCAACATGGGGGCGGCCGCGGTCCTCAGCAACGTCAGCACCAGCGCAAACAGCACGATGACGACGCCGAGCTTCGCGGCTTCCCCGACAAGCAGCCCCGCGAGTAGCTGCGGCGCGCTCGCATGGGCGCGGCTGCGAAACCCGAGGAGCGCCATCGTCAGGCTTCCCGCCGTGCTCACCCCGCCCCCGAGCAGCGCCGACAGCGCCGCATGCGATCCGCCGAGCACGCTGCCCGCGCCGGCCGCAACCAGCGTGATCGCTCCTTGCCCGAGCACCACTGCGAAGGCGAGCCGCCGTACCTGGGTGAGCTCGATCGTGGCTACCACTTCACCCGAACCCCACGGATTGATGACACGCCCGCGCCACACGCTCCACGCTGCCGCGCGTCACTCGATAGCGTGGGTGGTCATCGCCGTGCGCTCGCCCGCCGAGTGCCGATGCGCGCTTCCGCGGGCGAGGGGTGTAGGAAGCGGCACGGCTTTTACTTTATCTACCAGCCACTTACGTGGCCCCGGCGACAAAGCCGCGGAATTATAGAGAGGCGCGCTCGAAAACTCTAGTCGTCCGGGGATAGGGAGTTGCCGCTATTGAATGTGCTCGAGAATGCCCTCGAGCTCCTCGAGACTGTGGTAGTCGACGACGAGTCTGCCCTTGCCGGAGCGGCTGTGCTCGATCGCGACGTTGGCGCCCAATTTCTCGGCGAGCTCGCGCTCGAGGCGCCGCACGTCGGGGTCGCCTGGCGATGCGGCGGGCGCGCCGGCCGGCTTCGCCGGAGTGAGCATGCGCCGCACCAGCGCCTCGGTCTCCCGCACGGAGAGCCCCTTGCGCGCCACCAGCGCGCCCACCTCGATCTGCTGGCGCCGGCCCGAGAGGCCGAGGAGCGCGCGCGCATGGCCCATCTCGAGCTCGCGCCGCTCGACGAGCCCGCAGAGCTCCGGGGCCAACTCGAGCAGCCGCAACAGATTGCTCACCGTCGCGCGCGAGCGGCCGACCGCCTCGGCGGCCTGCTGGTGGGTCATGTGAAATTCGCGGATGAGTTGATCGAGCGCGCGCGCTTCCTCCAGGGGATTCAAGTCCTCGCGCTGGATGTTCTCGATCAACGCCACCGCGACTGCGGCTTCGTCGGGAATTTGCCGGACGACCGCCGGGATCTCGCTCAGTCCCGCCATTTGTGCGGCGCGCCAGCGACGCTCGCCGGCGATGATCTCGTAGCGCTTCGGCTCGAAGGGCTGCGCCGGCTCGAGCGGCCGCACGACGATTGGCTGCACGACGCCCTGCGCCTTGATCGAATCGGCGAGGTCCTGGAGCGTCTCCGGGCGCATGTCGATGCGCGGCTGGTAGCGGCCGCGCTGCAAGCGCTCGACCGGAAGCCGCACCAGCTCCTCCTCGATCGGTGCGCCGGGCTGTGCGGGCGGACCCGCGAGCGTCGGCTGGCCCACCACCGAGCCCATCAGGGCGCCGAGCCCGCGGCCGAGGCTAGGTTTCTTCTGCGCCATGGCCGCGGATCATAGCGAATCCGGTCGCGGCCGCTCGGAGTCGGCCGCGGCGGCGCCGGAATCGTGGCGAGCGGGCTCGGGCGCGCTCGCCGCAACCGCCGCGGTGTGCGCGGGGGCGGGCGGCAGCGCCGCTCCAGCGGCGGTGTCATCGCCTGTGCCCGCAAGCCCCGCGCCGCGTGACTCATCGTCGCGCCGGATCATCTCGCCGGCGAGCGCGAGATAGGCGAGCGCACCGCGCGAATCGCGGTCGTGAAACAGCACCGGCCTGCCGAAGGAGGGCGCCTCGGCCAGGCGGATGTTGCGGGGGACGACCGTGCGGAACACCTTGTCATGAAAATGCATGAGGAGCTGCGCGCTCACCTCGTTCGCGAGGTTGTTCCGCGGATCGAACATGGTGCGCAGCACGCCTTCGACCTCGAGTGAAGGGTTGGCGGTCGCCTTCAGCTGGTCGATCGTGGCGATGAGCGCGGTCAGCCCCTCGAGCGCGTAGTACTCGCACTGCATGGGGATGAGCACGCTGTCGGCTGCGACGAGCGCGTTCACCGTGAGCATGTTGAGAGCCGGCGGGCAGTCGATGAGGATCACGTCGAACGACTCGCGCAGCGGACGCAGCGCTTCGCGCAAGCGCGTCTCCCGACCGCTCGGCGCGGCGAGCAGGCTCACCTCGGCCGCCGTGAGATCCTGGTTCGACGGCAAGAGCTTGAACCCCGCCGGCTCGATCGCGACGAGGCCGCTCGCGAGATCGCATTCCCCGAGCAGCACCTCGCAGCTGCCGCGTGCGAGCTCGGCCTTGTCGACTCCGCAGCCCATGGTCGCGTTGCCCTGCGGATCGAGGTCGACGAGCAGCACGCGGCGGCGCGTCGCGGCGAGCGATGCAGCGAGATTGACGGCGGTGGTCGTCTTGCCGACCCCCCCTTTCTGGTTGGCTATCGCGATCACCCGCCTCATGGCAGCGCAGAGTGTACAGGCCGCCGCGCGTCAGCGGTCGCGTCGTTCGAGCACGAGCAGATGCCGGACGGCATCGAGCCCGGGAACCTGTAGCTCGCGGACCTCGACCACGGCCCACGCTTGACCGATCCCGGCGAGCTCCGCGCGCGGCAGCCGTCCTTTCATCGCGAGCAGCCGCGTACCCGGGCCGCAGAGCGGGGAGACCTGCGCGAGAAGCTCCGGGAGCGCCGCGAAGGCGCGCGCCGTGACGGTCGCGAACGGTGCGGCGAGCGCGAGGCTCTCGACGCGGGCGTGGAGGGGCGTCACGTTCGCGAGCGCGAGCGTACGCTGCGCGTGGGCGACGAAACGGATTTTCTTCTGGTTGGAGTCGATCAGCGTGAACGCGAGCTCCGGGCGCGCGATCGCGAGCGGCAAGCCGGGAAAGCCCGCGCCGGTACCCACGTCCGCGACGCTCGGACCGCGCAGGTCGGCGTGGATGGCGAGGCTGTCGAGGAGATGATGCGTGATCAGCGCCTCGCGGCCCCGCAGCGCCGTCAGGCTGTAGGCCCGGTTCCACCGCTCGAGCTCCTCGATGAGACGCAGCAGCCGCAGCACCGCCGCCGGGGCAAGCTCGAGCCCAAGCCGGCGCGCGCCGTCGGTGAGCCGCTCGCGCTCGTCCACGGAGAGCCGGTCCTGCGCCTCACCCGGACGCGGACCCGTTCGCGACGAGCTCCGCCATCAGCTCGTTGAGCGGGAGCGAGTCGAGGTGCGCGGGATCGGCGAAGAGCGCCTGGATGCGCGCGCTGCGGCGGGCAGGGAAATGCCGCTCCACCGATGAGCGGAATTTCGCGACGAGGAGCGGAATGCCCTCCGCCCGGCGCCGACGGTGGCCGACGGGAAAGTCGACCGCGACGCGCGGGGTGGCCGAGCCGTCGCGGAAACGCACCTCGACGGCGTTGCCGATGAAGCGCTTGTCCGGATCGTAGTAGTCGCGCGTGAAGCGTGGATTCTCGCGCACCTCCATGCGGGCGCGTAACGCATCGATGCGCGGATCGGCGGCCACCGCGTCCTCGTAGTCGCCCGCCGTCAGGCGCCCGAAGATGAGCGGCACGGCGACCATGTACTGCAGGCAGTGGTCGCGGTCGGCGGGATTGGCGAGCGGTCCCGACTTGTCGATGATCCGCACGCCCGGCTCCTGCGTCTCGATCACGATGCGCTCGACTTGATCCAAGCGCGGGGCGACCTCGCGGTGGAGCGCGATCGCGCACTCGACCGCGGTCTGTGCGTGAAACTCCGCCGGATAGGAGATCTTGAAGAGAATGTTCTCCATCACGTACGTGCCGAAGGGGCGCGCGAGCTCGAGGGGCTTGCCGCCGAAGAGCACGTCCTGGAAGCCCCAGCGCGGCGCGGTGAGCGCCGAGGGGTAGCCCATCTCCCCGGCGAGCGCGAGGAGCGCAAGACGCACGCCGCGGCTCGTGGCATCGCCCGCGGCCCAGCTCTTGCGCGAACCCGTGTTCGGAGCCTGCCGGTACGTGCGCAGTGCCCCACCGTCGATCCAGGCGTTCGAGACCGCATTGACGACCTCGCTGCGGCTCCCCCCGAGCATCACGGTGACGACCGCCGCCGTCGCCACGCGCACGAGCAGCACGTGATCGAGCCCGACGCGGTTGAAGCTGTTCTCGAGCGCGAGCACGCCCTGGATCTCATGCGCCTTCACCATGGCGATGAGCACGTCGCGCACCGTGAGCGGCGCACGGCCCTCCATGCGGGCCGTGCGTGAGAGGTAGTCCGCCACCGCGAGGATGCCGCCCAGATTGTCGGAGGGGTGGCCCCATTCGGCTGCGAGCCAGGTGTCGTTGAAATCCAGCCAGCGGATCATCGCACCGATCGAGAAGGCGGCCTGCACCGGATCGAGCTCGAAGGAGGTGCCCGGCACCCGCGCACCGCCCGCCAGGGTGGCACCCGGCACGAGCGGCCCCAAGAGCTTCGTGCACGCCGGAAAGGCGAGTGCCTGGAAGCCGCAGGCGAGCGTGTCCATGAGCCCGTAGCGCGCCGTCTCGAGCGCGACCGAGCTCACCCCGCGAAAGCCGAGCGCGTAATCGGCGATCGCGACCAGGAGTGAATCGGGCGCCGGGCGCTCGGAGGACTTCGGATCGTGAGCGGACATGCTCTGCCTTGCGCGCGCGCCGGCGCGCGCTCAGCGCCGCAGCGAGAGCGGCACGAACTTGCGCGGCTCGGGGCCGACGTACTCGGCGGCCGGACGGATGATCTTGCCGTCGATGCGCTGCTCGATCACGTGCGCCGCCCAGCCGGTGGTGCGGGCGACCACAAAGAGCGGAGTGAACATCGCCGTGGGCACGCCCATCAGGTGATAGGAGACGGCCGAGTACCAATCGAGATTCGCGAACATGCGCTTCTGGTCGGCCATCGTCGCCTCGATGCGCTCGGCGATGTCAAAGAGCCGCAAGTCCCTGGCCTCGTGCGAGAGCCGCCGCGCGACTTCCTTGATCACCTGGTTGCGGGGATCGGCGGTCGTGTACACCGGATGCCCGAAGCCGATCACCACCTCCTTGTTGGCGACCCGCGCGCGAATGTCGGCTTCCGCCGCATCGGGATCGGCGTAGCGGCTCTGGATCTCGAGCGCCACCTCGTTCGCGCCGCCATGCTTCGGTCCGCGCAGTGCGCCGATCGCCGCGACGAGCGCGGAATACAGGTCCGAGCCCGTCCCCGCCACCACTCGAGCGGTGAAGGTGGAGGCATTGAACTCGTGCTCGGCGTACAGGATGAGCGAGGTGTGCATCGCGCGCACCCAGGAGGCGGACGGCGGGCGCCGATGCAGCAGGTGCAGGAAATGACCGCCGACCGAGTCGTCGTCCGTCTCGACGAAGATGCGCTGCCCCGAATGAGCGTAGTGATACCAGTAGGCGAGCATCGAGCTCAAACACCCGACCAGCCGGTCGGCGATGTCGCGTGCGCCGGGAAGACCATGATCGTCCTTCTCCGGCAGCGCGCAGCCGAGCGCGGAGACTCCGGTGCGCAGCACGTCCATCGGGTGCGTGGCGGGCGGCAGGGCCTCGAGCACTGCGCGCACGAGCGCCGGGAGGCTGCGGTAGGACTTGAGCTTCGCCTTGTAAGCGGCGAGGGTCGCGGCGCTCGGCAGCTCGCCGTGGATGAGAAGATAGGCGATCTCCTCGAATTCCGCGGCCTCGGCCACCTCGAGGATGTCGTAGCCGCGGTAGTGCAAGTCGTTGCCGGTGCGCCCCACCGTGCAGAGCGCGGTGTTGCCGGCGGGAACGCCCGAGAGGGCGACGGACTTCTTCGGCTTGAAGGCGGCGGGTGCGGATTCGTTCATGCTCATCACCTTTGCTCCGGGTCGCGGCCGAAGAGCTGATCGAGCTTCTGCTCGTAGGCGTGATAGCCGAGCACCTGATACAGCTCCTCGCGCGTCTGCATCAGAGGGAGCGAGGCCCTCTGAGTTCCATCGTGGCGGATCGTGCGGTACACCTCGAGCGCGGCGCGGCTCATGGCGCGGAACGCCGAGAGCGGATAGAGCACGAGCCGCACACCGGCGCCGGCGAGCTCCGCCACGGTGAAAAGCGGGGTCTTACCGAACTCGGTGAGGTTCGCGAGCACCGGCACGGGCACGCGCGCCGTGAACTCTCGGTACTCCTCGAGGCTCGTGAGTGCCTCGGCGAAGATCATGTCGGCGCCCGCCTCGACGTAGCGCGCGGCCCGCTCGAGCGCCGCCTGCTGGCCCTCCACCGCATGCGCATCGGTGCGCGCCATCACGACGAAGGACGCATCCGCGCGCGCATCCACCGCCGCCTTCAGCCGATCGACCATCTCCGCGGCGGGAACGAGCGCCTTGCCGGGCCGGTGGCCGCAGCGCTTCGCCTGCACCTGATCCTCGAGGTGCAGGCCCGCTGCCCCGGCGCGCGCGAGCTCCCGGAGGGTGCGCGCGATGTTGAAGGCGCTGCCGAAGCCCGTGTCGGCATCGACGAGCACCGGAGCGTCCGTCGCACCGGTGATGCGCCGCACGTCCTCGCACACCTCGGCGAGCGAGGTGATTCCGAGGTCGGGCAGGCCGAAGGAGCCGTTCGCGACCCCTGCGCCCGAGACATAAGCCGCCCGGAAGCCGGCCGTCCGCGCAAGCAGCGCCGCGTAGGCATTGACGACACCGACGATCTGCAGCGGACGCTCGGTGTCGAGCGCTGCGCGCAGACGCGCCCCCGCGGAGACTGATGAGGACATGGGAGAAACCTGCTGGTGAGCAGGCATTCTAGCGACAAACGCGTATCGCGGGGAGTCACGTGCGCGCGCCGCTCTTCAAGCGGTGCGCTCGAGCCAGGCGACGAGCCCCTGCGCGTTGAGCTCGAGATCCATCCCCAGGACTTGATCGAGGCGCTCGCCGGGCAGGGTGATTCCGTGCGCGCGAGCGCGCGCGTGCCAGAGCGAGCGCATCTCCTCGCGAATTGCCACCTCGCGGTCGGGATCCGCCGCGTGACGCCGCGCGAGCGCGGCGAGCTCACGCACCTGCGCCTTGAGCGACTCGCCGATGCGCTGCAATCCGGTGATGCGGCTGAAGTGCATGAGAAAGGCTGCCTGCGGCGCGAGCTCGAGAATGCGGTCGATCGAGGCGATCAGCTGCTCCGGGTCGAACTGCGTCGGCGTCGTCGTCGGCAAGACGAACGCGCCCGCCGCGGTGTCGAGCTCGCGGTAGGAGAGACCGAACGTATCGCCGGTGAAGACGTTCGCGTGAGCCTCGTCGAGGATCGAGCAGTGATGCAGCGCGTGGCCGGGCGTATCGATGGTGAGGAGCCGCCGTCCGCCGAGCTCGATGCGCTCGCCGTTGCGCGCGAGGAGGATGCGCTCGCGAGGAATCGGCGCGATCTCGCCATAGAGCGCGCGATAGTGCGCTTCGCCGTAGACGGCGATCGAGGCCGCGATCAGCCGCGCGGGATCGGCGAGGTGCGGCGCGCCGCGCGGGTGCACCACGGCGCGCGCATTGGGCAGCTCGGTCAACAGAACGCCGGCGCCTCCGGCATGGTCCAAGTGCACGTGGGTGAGCAGAACGAAGTCGACCGCGGCGCGTGCGATGCCGAGATGCTCGAGCGCGGCGAGCAACCGCGGCACCGAATCGTTGGTGCCTACGTCGATGAAGGCGGCATGCCCAGCCTCGACGATGAGATGGGCGGCGGCGAGGCCGGGGCGAATGTAGCCCGTGTCGATCGCCGTGATGCCGTGCGGATATTGGATGATCGTCGCTTGCAGCATGCGCGCGAGCATAGTAAGAGAATGAGCCGTACGTCGCACTCGAACCGCTTCATGAATCGATCCGCAGCTGCGCGGGGTGGTCTCGCCCTCACGCTCGCTCTCGCCACCTGCTTCGCCCCGCGCGCCGCGCGGCCCGCGCCCGAGACACCGGCCGCCTTCGACGGCGAGCAGGCGAAGCTCGTCCTGGAGGGCATCCCTGCCGCGGACACGGCGCTCGCCGCGCGCCTGCAGCCCTATCTCAATGTGCGGTGGGCGACGTTTCTCGACTGGCTTCCCGACGGCAGCATGCTCATCGCCACGCGTTTCGGCAGCGCGACCCAGGTGCACCGCCTCGTCACGCCCCTGGGCGAGCGCGAGCAGCTCACCTTCTTCTCCGAGCCGGTGACGGTCGCGGCAGCTCCGCAGAGCGGCGTCAACGACGGCTTCGCGTTCCTCAAGGATCGCGACGGCGACGGCAACGCACAGGTCTACTATTATCGCTTCGCCGACCACAGCGTCCGCGAGCTGACCGACGGCAAGTCGCCGCACGGAGGGCTCCTCTGGTCGCGCGACGGCAAGCACTTCGTATTCTTCGGCACCGAGCGCGATCGCGCGAGCTACGACATCTACGAGATGGATACGGGCTCCACGGCGGCGCCACACCTCATCGTCGCCGGACACGGGGATCCGTGGTATCCCGTCGATTGGTCGGCCGACGGGCGCAAGCTTCTGCTCCTTCAGACCCGCTCGCTCACCGCGGGGAGCTTGTATCTCGCCGACGTGTCGACCGGCTCGGTGGCCGCGCTCGACATCGGTGCACCGCAGGCCGCGATCCGTGCCGCGCGCTTCGCCCCGGATGGACGCGGCATCTATATCGTCTCGGACTCCGGGGGCGACTTCGCCCACCTCGAGTACTTCGACCCGGTCACGCATGCGGTGCGCCCGGTGACGGGTGACATTCCCTGGGACGTCGATGAGTTCGACGTGAGCGCGGACGGGCGCTATGTCGCCTACGTCGTGAACGAGGACGGAGCGAGCCGCCTCACGGTGCTCGACGTACCGCGCAAGGTGAGGCTTTCGCCAGCCGGGCTCCCGGCGGGCGTGATCTCGACGCTCAAATTCGACGCGAGCGGGCGGCGGCTCGCGCTCACAGCCGAGGGCCCGGAGTCCCCGCGCGACGTGTACGTCTACGACCTGGGCCACGATGCGCTCGTGCGCTGGACACGCAGCGAGCCCGGTCCGCTCGATCCCGCGACGTTCGTGACCGCACGCCTGATCCACTTCCCGACCTGGGACCGCGTGGACGGCGCGCGGCGCGCGATCTCGGCCTATCTCTACAGCCCGCGAGCTCCCGGCCCGCACCCGGTACTCGTCGACATCCACGACGGTCCCGAGCAGCAGTCGAAGCCAACGTTCGACCCATTCGTTCAGTTCGTCGTAAACGAGCTCGGCTACGCCGTCGTCGCACCCAACGTGCGCGGCTCCTCCGGGTACGGCCGCCGCTTCCTCGCACTCGACGACGGCCCGCTGCGCGAGGACGCGGTGCGGGACATCGGCTCGCTCCTCGTGTGGATCGATCTGCAGCCCGACCTCGATCGGCGCCGCGTGGTCCTGATGGGCGATGCCTACGGCGGCTATCTCGCGCTCGCCTCGCTCGCCGCCTATGACGACCGGCTCAAGGGCGCGATCGATATCGATCCCATCACCAATCTCGTGAGCTTCCTCGCGGGCGCCTCGCCGGCGCGCCAGTGGCTGCGGCGCGCGGAGTTCGGCGACGAGCGCAATCCGCGCATGCGCGACTATCTCGCCAGCATCTCACCGCTCGACAAGGTCAAGTGGATCCGCAAGCCGCTCTTCGTGGCGCTCGGACTCAACGATCCCACGGTCCGCTCCGAAGACGCCGAGGAGCTGGTCGCGGCGCTGCGGGCGCGCGGAAACGAGGTGTGGTACTTGGCCGCCAAGGATGAGGGGAGCGGTTTCCTCAAGGAGGCGAACCGCGATGCGTTCGACCTGACCGCGGCGATGTTCCTCAAGGAGCTCAGTCGCTAGCGGCCCGGGTCAATCGCAGCGCGCGGTCGTTTCCAGCCGGGCCGCTGGTCCGCGAGCCCGTGAGCTCAGTGTCCGACGGTGAGGAACGTGTACGGGCGGGGCAGCGTCCGCAGACCCGGCTCGAGGCTCGAGTAGTACTCCGCGATCACCTTCATGTCCGCGTCCTTGAGCGTCGCGACCATGCCGGTCATCACCGGGTTCTTGCGCTGCCCGGACTTGTACTCTCTCAGCGCCTGCACGATGTAGTCCGCGTGCTGCCCGGCAAGGGAGGGGTACATCGAGACGACCCCGACGCCATCGGTCCCGTGGCAGGCGACGCACACGGCGGCCGCGGCGGGCGGTGTGTGGGCGCTGGTGGGAGTCGTGCCGCGCTCGAGGGGCTTGCCGGCAAAGTACACCGCAATGTCCGCCATATCCTGCGCGGAGAGCTCGGAGGCCTGAGCGTGCATCGTGAGGTGCGAGCGCTGGCCGTCCCGGTATTCCTGGAGCGCGGCCTCGAGATACTCCGGGTACTGGCCCTTCAGCTCCGGTACGCTGTAGTCGGGATAGGCGTTGCGGTAGCCCGCGATCCCATGGCAACCGAGACAGGTGTAGGAGATGGCCTTGCCGTGCACCGGGTTGCCCTCGAGCGGCGCGGTCTGTGCGCTCGCCACGGCGCCCCCGATGAGCGAGCACGCGAGCGCGACGGAGAGAGCACTTGAGCGGATCGAGAGCGCCATACCGGTACTCGGCAGCCGAAAAACGGCCCCGCATCTTAAGGATTCGTGCGCCGCTTTACCACCCGAAGTTCGTCCGGCATCGATGATTGCACTCATCCAGCGCGTCCGCAGCGCGCACGTCGATATCGAGGGCCGCACCATCGCAGCGATCGCTCACGGAATGCTCGCGCTCGTGGGCGTTGAGCGCGACGATGCGAGCGCGCAGGCGCGGCGCCTGCTCGAACGGCTGCTCACGTATCGCATTTTTGCGGACGCCGCCGGGCGCATGAACCTGAGCCTCCGGGATATGCAGGGCGGGCTGCTACTCGTTCCGCAGTTCACCCTGGCGGCCGATACGGGTCAGGGCACGCGACCCGGCTTCAGCACCGCCGCCCCGCCGCAGCTCGCCCGAGCGCTCTTCGAGGAGCTCGTCCACGCCGCGCGCGCCCACCATACGCCGGTCGCCGCGGGACAGTTCGGTGCCCACATGGAAGTGGCGCTCGTGAACGACGGCCCGGTCACGTTCTGGCTGGAGACGGGGCACAAGCCGCCGAGATCGCCTGCGGACCCGGCCCGCGAAAGCCCGTAGCGCATCACACAAATCCGCGCGCGGCGGCCGATCGGGCGGCGGCGCCGAGCCGCAGGGCGGCTTTTGGCCTATGATTCGAGACCGGGATGCTCGACCTCTTGCTGATTCTCGCGATCGTGGTGCTCGTCTTCGGGAGCACGAAGCTGCGCACGATCGGCTCGGACCTCGGCGCCGCCGTGAAGGGCTTCAAGCGCGGCCTGGCGGGTCGCTCCGCGGAGCGCGATCGGAGCACGGCCCGGCCCGAGCGCCCCGATGCGGAATTTCCCGAGGTGACCGCCGCCCGCAAGCGATCGGAGCGGGACGACGCCTGAGCGCACCCCGCGGTCGCGGCGACCGAGCGTCGCCGCGTGTTGGTCTTTTTCAGGATGTTCGCGATCGATTTTCCAGAGATTCTAGTCATCTTCGGCGTCGCCCTCGTGGTGCTCGGCCCCAAGAAGCTGCCGGCGGCGGCCGCTCAGGTCGGCCGCTGGGTGGGGCGTGCGCGCGCCATGGCGCGGCAGTTCCGCGAGCAGCTCGAGCAGGAAGTCGCAAGCGTCGAGAACGCGCTCGACAGCAATCCCACCCGCGCGACGCCCGGGAAGGGGACGCGCGTGCCGCCGCCCGGCCAGGCGGAAGCGGCTGCACCGCCTGCTGCCACCCCCTCATCGGGCCCCGAGAGCGCGGTCGAGGGCGCCGCGGCAGGCGAGGGCTGGTATCCACCCTTCGGAGGCGCGTCGGGCTTCGGGATGGAGCCGGCAGCGCCGGAGACCGCCGAGGCGGACGGCGCTTCTGCCACGCCGCAGCCCTATACGTATCCCGCCTCGCAACCGCACCCGGAAGCGAGCATGGTGGTGCACCCGGCACCGCCCGCTGCGCCGGCGCTGCCCGACGCCGCGATCCATCCGGAGCATGCCGCGGTCGCGCATCGTCCCGGGCTCGATGCGCTCGCGGACTCCGCGAACGCGCTTCAGGGCGAGCTGCCCTTCGGCGAGGCTCCGAGCTCCCCGGGCGGCGCGCAGCACGGTAGGAGCGACTGACGCGGTCCCATGAGCGAGGAACCCGAAGAGCCGCCCGAGAAGCTCGCCGAAGGCACCCTCATCTCGCACCTGCTCGAGCTGAGGAACCGCCTGATGCGCGCGGGCGTCGCGGTGCTGATCGCGCTCATACCCTGCGCCTGGAAGTCAAACGAGCTGTTCAATCTGGTCGCGATCCCTATCAAGCGCCAGCTTCCGAAGAACGCGCATCTCATCGCGACGGACGTCCTGGCGCCTTTCATGACGCCCTTCAAGCTCTCGATGTACGTGGCCCTGTTCATCGCGATGCCCTACGTGCTCTACCAGGTGTGGTCGTTCGTCGCGCCCGGCCTCTATCGCCACGAGAAGCGCTTTGCCATCCCGCTCCTCGTCTCCTCGATCATCCTGTTCTATACCGGCATTGCGTTCGCGTACTTCGCGGTCTTCCCGGTCGTCTTCCGGTTCATGGCCATGACGACCCCGCCGGGGGTCGAGATGATGACGGACATCACGAGCTACCTCGCCTTCGTGATGAAGATGTTTCTCGCGTTCGGCATCGCATTCGAGGCGCCGATCGCGGTGGTGCTGCTCGTCGCCACGGGTCTCGTGAGCGTCGAGAAGCTGAGCTCGAACCGCGGGTACGTCGTGATCGGCGTGTTCGTGATCGCGGCCGCCGTGACCCCTCCGGATACCATCTCGATGACGATTCTGGCGCTGCCGATGTACCTGCTCTACGAGATCGGGCTGTTCTTCGCCCGCATCGTAGCGAAGTCGCGCCGCGAGGCAGAGCAGCGGGAAGCCAAAGCGCAGTGAGGCGCGCGCGTCGAGCCGCGTGACGGACTCCTCGACCCGCACCCCGGTCGTGGTACCGGCTCTGACGGGCCAGTTCCTCGGGCATCCGCGCGGGCTCGCCACGCTCTTCTTCATCGAGATGTGGGAGCGCTTCTCGTACTACGGAATGCGCGCGCTCCTGATCCTGTACATGACCGCGGCCGCGCGCCGCGGCGGACTCGGCCTGGGGGACGAGTCGGCCGGCGCCATCTACGGGCTCTACACGGGCGGTGCGTACCTGTGCACGCTCCCCGGGGGATGGATCGCGGATCGTCTCATCGGCCGGCGGGCGGCGGTGAGTTGCGGCGGCGCGCTCATCGCGCTCGGCAATCTTCTGCTCGCGCTCGGCGCACGGCCCGAGCGCTTCTACCTCGGGCTCCTCGTGATCGCCCTCGGCACGGGCCTGCTCAAGCCCAATGCGAGCTGTCTCGTGGGCGAGCTCTACGAGGGCGACTCGGGAGCGCGCCGCGATGCGGGCTTCTCGATCTACTACCTCGGCATCAACGCGGGCGCGTTCCTCGCGCCGTTCGTCGCCGGAACGCTCGGCGAGACGGTCGGGTACCACTGGGGCTTTCTCGCCGCCGCGCTCGCCATGACGCTCGGGCTCGTCCAGTACCGGGCGACCAGCCGCTGGCTGGGCGGTGCCGGCGAGCGACCGCGACCGCCGAGCGCGCGGCGCGACTGGCTGCTGCTCTCGGCCGCGATCGCGGCACTCGCGGCACTCGTCGTCGCCGTCGCCTCCGGCGCAGTGCATCTGAGGGCGCTCGTGCTCGCGCGCGAGGCCGGGGGTTTCATGCTCGCGCTCGCCGTCCTCTTCTTTCTCGCCGTGACCCTTGGCGGCCGATTGACGGCGCTCGAGCGCCGGCGCGTCGCGGTGCTCGCGATCTTCTTCGTCGCCGCGGCGGTGTTCTGGGCCGGCTACGAGCAAGCTGGCTCCTCGCTCAATCTGTTCGCGCGCGACTATACGGACCGCTCGCTCTTCGGCGGCTGGTTCTCATCCGGCAAGCATCCGGCCTCCTGGTACCAGTCCTTCCAGGCGGTATTCATCCTGCTGCTCGCGCCCGTGTTCGCGTGGCTCTGGATCGCGCTCGAGCGGCGCCGCAGCGATCCGTCGGCGCCGATGAAGCTCGGCCTCGGGCTCGTGCAGCTCGCGCTCAGCTTCCTCGTGATGACGGCGGCGACGCGGCTCATTCTGCACACCGGCCGCCTCGCGGCTCCCGGCTGGCTCGTGCTCACGTACCTGCTGCAGACGACCGGCGAGCTGTGCCTCTCGCCCGTGGGTCTTTCCAACGTGACGAAGCTCGCGCCGCGGCGGTTCGCGGGGCAGATGATGGGAGTCTGGTTCCTCGGAACGGCGATCGGCAACCTCGCGGCGGGACTCCTCGGGGGCGAAGCCGTGGCGAGCGGTGCGACGCAGATGGCGCGGCAGTTTCTCGACGTCGCGATGATCGCCGGAGGCGCCGGGCTCGCGCTCATCGCGGCGGCCCGCCCGGTGCGCGCCTGGGCGAGCGAGGACGCGCGCGCTCCGTGATCGAGCGCCAGATGGATTTGATAAGCTCGCGGTGGCATGAACGACGCGCCGCTCGCAGGCCGCACGATCGCCGTTCCCGAAACGCGGGAGCTCGATTTGTTCGCCGGGCTCCTCGAGCGCCGCGGCGCGATCGTCCTGCGCTGTCCGCTCGTGGCCATCCGCGATGCCCCGGATCCGGCGCCCGTGCTTGAGTGGATTCGTGCCTTCGCCGCGGGCAGCTGCGACGATCTCATCCTGCTTACCGGCGAGGGCCTGCGCAGGCTCCTCGGCTGCATCGAGCGCCACGAGCCGCAACTGAAGGAGCCGTTCGTGGGCGCGCTCGCGCGAGTGCGCACGATCACGCGCGGGCCGAAGCCCGCGCGCGCGCTCAAGGAGCTCGGTCTCAAGGCGCAACTGCCTGCGGGCACGCCGACCAGTGCCGGAGTGATCGAGACGCTCCGCGCGCTCGATCTGACCGGACGCACGATCGGTCTGCAGCTCTATGGCTCTGAGCCCAATCGCCCGCTCGCCGAGTTCCTCGAGCAGGCGGGCGCGCGCGTACTGCCGGTCGCGCCGTACGTCTACGCGGATGCGGCCGACGCGGCGGCCGTGCGAGCGCTCATCGATCGGTTGGCCGCTCGCGAAGTCGACGCCATCGCCTTCACGAGCACTCCCCAGGTGGAGCGGCTCTTTGCCGTTGCACCCGCCGAGACCGTGCGCGCGGCGCTCGCCCGCACGCTCGTTGCGGCGGTCGGTCCGATCGTGGCCGGCGCGCTCGCCGCACGCGGGCTCGCGCCGGCGATCGTGCCGGAGGAGGCCTTCTTCATGAAGCCGCTCACGGCAGCGCTCGAGGTGGCGCTCAAGTCGCGAGCGTGACGTTCATCTGAATGCGTGCGAGGGCGCGCTCGAACTCCGCGAGCGGCTCCACCGCGGCGGAGGCGGCGAAGCCGAGATCCTGCACGAGCCCGTCCGAGAGCCGATAGATCCAGGCGTGCACGGCGAGCGGCTGCCCACGGCTCCAGGCATCCTGCGCGATCGTCGTACGGCAGACGTTGTGCGCTTGCTCGAGCACGTTGAGCTCGCACAGCGTGTCCGCGCGGCGCTCGATGTCGCGCTCGCGCATGAGCAGCGCGCGGCGGCGCTCCTTCACGTCCTGGATGTGGCGCAGCCAGTTGTCGATGAGACCGAGCGGTACGCCGCGCTCCGCGGCCGCGATGCCGCCACAGCCGTAGTGCCCGCACACGATCACGTGCTCCACGCGGAGCACGTCGACGGCGTACTGCAGCACCGAGAGACAGTTGAGATCGGTGTGCACCACGAGGTTCGCCACGTTCCGGTGCACGAAGAGCTCCCCGGGAAGGAGCCCTACGATGTCGTTCGCCGGGACGCGGCTGTCGGCGCAGCCGATCCAGAGGTACTTCGGCGCCTGCTGAGAGACGAGGCGGCGGAAGAAGGCGGGATCCTCGCGCACCGCGCCCGCGGCCCAGCGGCGGTTGTTGGCGATGAGATGATCGAGTGCCGACATGAGCCTCTGTGAGTCCCTTTGAGTCCCTAGACGGCGAGCGTCACGCTCACCGGGCAGTGATCGCTTCCGAGCACGCGCGGGTGGATCCGCGCCGCCGTGACCGCGTCGCGCAGACTCGCGGAGACGAGGATGTAGTCGATCCTCCATCCGATGTTGCGCGCCCTCGAGTTCGCGAAGTGGCTCCACCAGGTGTAGTGGCCGCCGCCGCGCTTGAACAGCCGAAACGTGTCGAGGAAACCGGCATCGAGGAAACGCTGAAAGCCCGCGCGCTCCTCGTCCGTGAAGCCCTTGCGGCCGCGGTTCGACTTGGGGTTCGCGAGGTCGAGCTCGGTGTGCGCGACATTGAGATCGCCGCAGAAGACGACCGGCTTGCGCTTCTCGAGCCGCTTGCAGTAGGCGAGAAACGCCGGATCCCAGTGCTCGTGGCGGAGCGCGAGGCGGCTCAAGTCGTCCTTGGCGTTCGGCGTGTACACGCACACCACGAACAGCGCGGGAAACTCGGCGGTGATCACGCGGCCCTCCGCGCTCGCATCGCGCTCGAGCTCGTCGGCGAACTCGAAGCGGCGCGCGAAGGCCGTGGGAAAGCCGTTCACGACCGCGAGCGGCTCGCTGCGCGAGAAGATGGCCGTGCCCGAGTAGCCCTTGCGGGCCGCCGAGTTCCAGTACTCATGATACCCGGCCAAGTCCACCTCGACCTGGCCCCGATTGGCCTTGGTCTCCTGCAGGCACAGCACATCGGGACGCTGCGCGCGCACGAACGGCTCGAGCAGCCCCCGTCTCACGACGGCTCGGATTCCGTTGACGTTCCACGAGTAGATCTTCATGCGATCGCGCGGCCTGCGGCGGGTGGGGTATTGTGAATAATTGCGCGCTTCGCTGCCATTGCGGCCTGGCCGCGCCTATCGGTCAGGCGAGACAATTGCCGCGGCGTCTCACCGCGAGGGCGTGCCATGGGTATCCGCGAGTGGCCGAAATCCGAGCGGCCGCGCGAGAAGCTGATCGAGCGCGGGGCGGAGGCGCTCTCGGACGCCGAGCTGCTCGCAGTGATTCTGGGTTCGGGCGTTCGCGGCGCATCGGCGGTCGATCTGGCGCGCGGGCTCATCGCGCGGTTCGGCTCGATCCGCGAGCTCCTGCGAGCCGAGCGCAGCGAGTGCTTGCGGCAGGTCGGGCTCGGGCCGGCGCGCTATGCGAGCTTGCGGGCGAGCCTCGAGCTCGCGCGCCGCCACCACCGCGATGCGCTCAAGGCGGGACCCACTCTCGCGAGCCCGGAGGCGACCCGCTCGTTTCTACTCGCGCAGCTTCGCGACCGTCCCTACGAGGTATTCTGCTGCATGCACTTGGACAGCCGCTATCGGATGATCACCTTCGAGGAGCTGTTCCGCGGCACGCTCGATGCGGCGAGCGTGCACCCGCGCGAGGTCGTGCGCCAGGCGCTCGCGCACAACTCCGCCGCGGTGATCCTCGCGCATAATCACCCCTCGGGCGTTGCAGAGCCGAGCCATGCCGATGAGCTCATCACCCGGCGGGTGCGCGAATCGCTCGCGCTCATCGACGTTCGGGTGCTCGACCACATCGTCGTGGGTGACGGGCCCTGCGTCTCCTTCGCCGAGCGGGGCCTCATCTGAGCGGCCGGCGCGCCGGGCGCCGGCGGATGACCTTCGCCGCCCGATCGGTTATGCTCGTGCGAGGCCGGCTCTTTGATTGAGAACACAAGAATGACGTTGAGCAAGACCGGTTATTACGGCGATTACGTCATCTACGCGATGGTGATCGCCGCGCTCTTCTGCGCCGCGGCGCTGCTCGACACCCCGGCCGCCTGGGTGCGCTGGGTCGTTGCGTTCGCCTTCGGGCTCATGGCCTGGACCGTGCTCGAGTACGTGCTCCACCGCTTCGCCTTTCACGGCTTACCGATCGTCTCGGACATGCACGGCGCGCACCACGACGCCCCGCGCGCGCTCATCGGGACACCGACGTGGCTCAGCCTGTCGGTGATCGCCCTCGGAGTCTTCCTCCCGGCCTGGCGGCTCGCCTCGCTCAACGTGGCGAGCGGGCTTGCGGGCGGGATCATGCTCGGATATCTCTGGTACGGCACCCTCCACCACGCCATCCATCACGGGCGCCCGCGGCTCATCGCCACGCGTGCCAGGGTGGCCGCGCGCCGGCATTTCCGCCATCACGGCCGGGGTGCCCACGGGAACTTCGGGGTCACCACGCGCCTCTGGGACGCGCTTCTCGGAACGGAGCTTCCGCGCAGCCCGTGAGCGAGCCCGGCGCGCCTCCCCGGCAGCTGACGGCGCGCGCGATCGTCCTCTCGGTGGTCCTGGCGGCGATCCTGGCTGCCGCAAACTCGTACCTCGGCCTGTTCGCAGGCATGACGATCGCGACCGCGATTCCCTCGGCGGTCGTGTCCATGGCGGTGCTGCGCGCGCTCGGCGGCGGCGGCATCCTCGAGAACAACATCGTGCAGACCGGCGGCTCCTCCGGGCAGTCGATCGCGACCGGGGTCATCTTCACGATCCCGGCGCTCGTCATCCTGGGGTTCTGGAAGACCTTCGATTTCTGGTGGGTGCTCGCGATCGCGGGGCTGGGCGGTGTGCTCGGCGTGCTGTTCTCGGTGCCGCTGCGCCGCTCGCTCATCGTCGATCAGCAGCTCGCCTTTCCCGAAGGCAAGGCCGCCGCCGAGGTGCTGCGGGCGGGCGAGAATCCCGCCCAGGGCATCCGCATCCTGGGCGGCGCGGCCATCGCCGGGGGCCTCGCCAAGCTCGCCGCCGGCAGCGGCCTCGGTCTCATTCCGGACACGGCCTCCCTCTCCGGCTACGTGGGCAAGGCGATCGCCTACGTCGGCACCAATCTCTCCGCCGCACTCCTCGGCGTCGGCTACATCGTCGGCCTCAACATCGGCATCGTCGTGGTCTCCGGCGGCATCATCTCCTGGAACATCGTCATTCCGCTCTACGCGGCGCTCTACCTCGGCCACGATCCCACGCTCGCGCACGCCGTCGCCGGACTCGGCGCCGCAGATGCGGCGAGCCTCATCTGGTCACGCGAGGTGCGCTACCTCGGGGTGGGCGCGATGCTGGTGGGCGGGATCTGGACGCTCGTGAAGCTGCGCTCCTCGCTCCTCTCCGGCATCGCGAGCGGGCTTGCGGTGCGGCGCGCGGGCGCCGGCGCGGCCCTCGCCGAGGAGGAGCGCGACCTGCCGATGCAGTGGGTGCTCTTAGGGATCGCGCTTCTCGCGGTGCCGATCTGGGCGCTCTATCAGTCCATCGTCGGGCGGCTCGAGGTGAGCCTGCCGATGACCCTGATCATGATCGTCGCGGGATTTCTCTTCTGCTCCGTCTCGGCCTACATGGCCGGGCTCGTCGGCTCATCGAACAATCCCGTCTCGGGCATCACGGTCGCGACGATCGTATTCGCCGCGGTGGTGCTGCTCGCGCTGATGGGATCGCACTCGACCGTGGCGCCGGTCGCGGCGATCATGATCGGCGCGGTCGTCTGCTGCGCGGCGTGCATCGCGGGGGACAATCTTCAGGACCTCAAGGCCGGGTATCTGGTCGGCGCGACGCCCTGGAAACAGCAGGTGATGCTTGCGATCGGGGGTGCCGTCTGCGCGTTCGTCATGGCTCCGGTGCTCAATCTGCTCGCCAAGGCGTACGGCATCGGGGTGCCGAGCCCCGCGCACCCGAATCCGCTCATCGCGCCGCAAGCGACGCTCATGGCCTCGGTCGCGAAGGGAATGTTCGGCGGGGCTCTCCCGTGGGACATGGTGGCGATCGGAGCGCTGCTCGGCATCGCGATCATCGTGGTCGACGAGATCCTGGGCGCGCGCGGCGCGAGCTTCCGCGCTCCCGTGCTCGCCGCCGCCGTGGGCATCTATCTGCCGCTCGATGTGACGATGCCGATCTTCGTGGGCGGGCTGCTCGCGTGGCTCGCGGAGCGCACGCTGCGCGCACGCTCTGCGCGCGCCGCGCACGGTGCGCCGCTCGACGCGGGGGCGCTCGAGCGGCTGGGGCGCCGCGGCGTCCTCTACTCCGCCGGCTTGATCACCGGCGAGGCGCTGATGGGCATCGTGATCGCGATTCCGATCGTTGCGGCGGGTCGCGCCGATGTGCTCGCGCTGCCGGCCGAGCTGCACTTCGGGCAGTGGTTGGGCGTCCTGGTGCTCGCCGCGATCGCGGCACTCCTCTACCGCACCGCGACCGCGCCCGAGGTCCCGCTCAGGGCCGGCGACGAACAATGAGCTCCACTCGACCGCGCGGACCGATCAGTGAGGAGCCGAGCCATCCGATCACGCTCACGATGAGCGATGCCAAGAACGCGGCGCGGAAGCCGCTCACGTGGAATCCCGGCAGAAACACTGCCGTGAGCTCGAGCATCAGCGCGTTCACGACCAGCAGGAACAGGCCGAGGGAGAGGAGCGTGAGCGGCAACGTGAGGAGCACGACGACCGGCCGGATGAATGCATTGATCACGCCCAACAGAAAGCCCGCGAGCACGAGCGTCGCCGCGCTGTCGATCCTCACTCCGTGCACCCAGTAGGTCGCGAGCCACAAACCGAGCGCCGCAATGACGGCGCGCAGCACGAACCCCGTCATGACCGTGCAGCTCCTCGGGCCGAACGCTCGACGAGCACCTTGAGCCGCGCCATTGCCCGCTCCCAGCCAAGCCGCAGCCGCACGAAGATCGGATCCCATTCCGGCTCGGCCGGCACCCCGGATCCGAGCAACCGCACGATGGTCCCGGACTCCGTCGGATCGAGCATGAAATCATCCACGATCGCGCTCGCCGCGGGCGGCAGCGCCGCGCAGGGGAGATAGATCAGGCGAATGCGTCGCTCCGGCACGAATTGGTCGATGTGCGCCTCGAGTTCCGTGACGCGGTCGACAGTTGCACGGAACGAGCCGCCCGCGCGCGCGTCGATCTGCGCGCGCGGAGAGCACCAGATCGAGAGCGATTGCGTCGAGGTGAGCGCGCTCCAGACGAGCGGTGCATCTGCAGCAACATCGATGCGGTGTGCATAACCCCGAGTTCGCTCGCCCATGGCTGCGATTGTGCCATGCATCCTCTCTCCTTCGCCCAACCGGCGCCTCGTAGGTCATTGGTGGACAAAGCGAGTTCGCCATGAGCCCTGTGACGCATCACTCGGACGCCCCGGCGCGCTCCTTTGCATTATGCAAGGGTCCTTGGCCCTGCCGGTTGCGCTCCTCCCGGATCCGCAGGCACAGGGAGGCGCACGGCACGCGAACGCTGACCCATGCACAACCCTCTGACAACTGCGGCGGAAGGCGCCTCCGAGCCCTATCCGGGCGGCCGGGTGCGCCCGGTGTGGCTCGCCGGGCTCGCGCTCGTCATTTTCCTCATCGACCTGCGCGCGCCCCTCGGCACCGGCGTCGCGGTCGCCTACATCGCCGTCGTGCTCGCGAGCCTCTGGGCGCCGCGCGCGATCTACACCTGGTTCACCGCGCTCATCTGTACCGCCCTCACGCTGGCGCGGATCGCCGCGCCGGACAGCGCGACGCTCGGGTCGGTGCTCGCCGACCGCAGTCTCGCGATCTTCGCGATCTGGGCGGTCGCGCTGCTCACGTTGCGGCAGCAGCGCATCGCGCGCGCGCAGAGCCTGGCACTCGCCGAGGCGGCGCAGGCGCTCAAGAGCAACGCGGCGCTCAAAGCGGCGCTCGTGCGCACCGAGGCCGCGGAGGCGCAGCTGCGCCGCGGCCAACGGCTCCTCGACACCGTGGCCACCATGGCGCGCATCGGGTCGTGGGAGATCGATCTTGCGACCATGTGTCCCATCTGGTCGCAGGAGGTCTATCGGATTCACGAGGTGGATCCCTCGACGCGGCTCGACCTGCCGAGCTCGCTCGAATTCTACGCCGCCGAGGCGCGCCCGCTCATCGACCAGGCGCTCAAGGACGCGCTCGAGCAAGGTCAGTCCTTCGACTTCACGGTGCCGATGATCACCGCGCGCGCGCAGCGCCGCTGGGTTCGCACCATCGGCGTCGCCGAGCGGGCGAACGGCGTGACCACGCGCCTCTACGGGGCGCTCCAGGATGTGACCGATCAGCACGACATTCAGGTGCGCCTCGCACGCGCCTCGCGCTCGAGCTCCGAGGGGCACTGGGATTACGACTTGGGCACCGAGAGCGTGTGGTGCTCGGCCACCCACCAGGAGCTGCTCGGCTTTCCGGCGCATGACGTGCGCATCGGCGCGGAGGAGTTTCGGCTGCGCATGCATCCGGAGGACCGAGATCGCGTCGCGCTCGCCTTCGAGCAGCACATCACCGACGGCACCGCGTACGACGTCCAAGTGCGCATGCGCACGGCGCGCGGCGATTGGCGCTGGTTCCGCACCCGCGGCGCCGTGGAGCGCGATGAGCTCGGGCGACTCGCGAGCTTCGCCGGATCGCTCATCGATGTGCACGAGGAGAAACTCGCACAGGAGGAGTTGCGGCGCGTGCGCGCGCGCTACGAGCGCGCGATCCGCGGCACGCAGGACGGGCTGTGGGAGCTCGACCTCGTCGCGGGGCGGCTGTGGATCTCGCCCCGCTACTACGAGCTGCTCGGCTACCCGGAGGAGCAGCGCTTCGAGGACCCGGACGAGTTCGCCCATCTGGTGCATGCGGAGGATGAGCCGCGGTTCTTCGAGGTGCGCCGCGCACACCTCGAGCGCGGGGTCCCCTACGACGTCGAGGCGCGCATGCGCACCGGGGACGGCTCGTATCGCTGGTTCCGCGTGCGCGGCAGCGCCGAGCGCGACGCGGAGGGCCAGCCGCTCACCCTGTCCGGCTCCGCGCAGGATGTGACGCCGCGCAAGGCGGCCGAAGCGGCCCGCATCGAGGCCGAGCTGCGGCTCGAGCGCGCGATCCGCGGCAGCTCCGACGGCTTCTTCGAGTACGACGTCTCCGCGCAGCGCATGTGGTACTCCCCGCGCATGCGCGAGATGCTCAAGTACGGCGCCGGGGACGAGCTGCCGCAGTTGACGGAGCTCATGACCGCGGCGGACGGCGAGCGCGTGCGGGTGGCGATGGAGCGTCACTTCGAGCTTGACGAGCCTTACGATGCGGTGTACCGGCTGCCCACGCGCGATGGCGAGTGGCGCTGGTTCCGGGCCCGCGGCCGCTGCGAGCGCGACGCGGAGGGGAAGCCGACCAGCTTCTCCGGGTCGATCCAGGACATCACCTTGCAGCGCGAGGCCGAGTCGGCGCTGGTTGCCGCGAAGGAGGGGGCGGCGGCGGCGAACCGCGCGAAGAGCGAATTTCTCGCGAACATGAGCCACGAGATCCGCACCCCCATGAACGGCGTGCTCGGCATGACGGAGCTGCTGCTCGATACGACGCTCGAGCCGGTGCAGCGCGAGTTCGCCGAGACCATCCGGGCGAGCGCCACCTCGCTCCTGGGCGTGCTCAACGACATTCTCGACTTCTCCAAGATCGAGGCCGGCAAGCTCGAGATCGAGCATGTCGAGATGGACGTACGCGAGTCCGTCGAGGACGTGGGCACGATCATGGCCGTGCAGGCGGCCGCGAAGAATCTGGAGTTCATCGTCAACGTCGACCCAGCGATTCCCGATCTGGTGCTCGGGGACTCGCATCGCCTGCGCCAGATCCTCACCAACCTCGCGGGCAACGCCGTCAAATTCACCCAGCAGGGCGAGATCGTCATGGAGGCGCTGGTGATCGGCGTCCAGGCGGGACGGGTGCTCTTGCACTTCGAGGTGCGCGACTCCGGCGCGGGGATGTCCGAGGAGGTGCTGCGGCGGCTGTTCCAGCCGTTCGTGCAGGCGGATGCCTCGACTACGCGCCGCTACGGCGGGACCGGGCTCGGGCTCTCGATCGTCAAGCGCCTGGTGGAGCTGATGGGTGGGGAAATCGGCGTGGTGAGCACGCCCGGGGCAGGCTCCACGTTCACCTTCACGCTTCCCTGTCCGTTGGTCGACGGCGGCGTGAGCTCGGCGAGCCAGGTCTCCGTGAGTCCCAAGGGGCGCCGGGTCCTCGTGGTCGACGACAATGAGACCAACCGGCGCGTGCTCTGCGGACAGCTGCATCCGGCCGGCTACACGGTCGCGAGCGTCGGCAGCGCGCGTGAGGCCGTCGAGGAGCTCGTCGCCTCGGCGCACGCCGGACTGCGCTTCGAGGTGATCATCGCGGACGACCAGATGCCGGGATGCGACGGCGCGCAGCTCGCGCGGCGCCTGAAGGAGCACCCGGAGCTCGGGGATCCGCGGCTCATCATGCTCACCTCGCTCGATCGCCACGGAAACGTTCAGCACCTGAAGGACCTCGGGTTCGCGGGCTATCTCACCAAGCCGGTGCGCGGACGAGAGCTGCGCGCGTGCGTCGAGAGAGTGCTCGAGCTCGACGCGAGGACTGCGCTCGATGCCGCGCCGCGCCTCGTCACGCGCGGCTCGCTCGCCGCCGAGAAGGGGCAGACCCGCTACCGCGGGCGCGTGCTCGTGGTCGAGGACAATCTCGTGAACCAGCAGGTGACGCGCCGGTTTCTCGAGCGGCTCGGGTGCGAGGTCGCCGTCGCCGAGAACGGCCAGCGCGCGCTCGAGTTCGCGACCCGCGACCGTTACGATCTGATCCTCATGGACGTGCAGATGCCGGTGATGGACGGACTCTCCGCCACGCGCGAGATCCGCCGCACCGAGCAGCCGGGGCGCCACGTGCCGATCATCGCGCTCACGGCGAGCGCGATGACCGACGAGCTCGAGCGCTGCGTCGCCTCCGGGATGGACGGCCTGCTCACCAAGCCGCTCGAGCCCACCCGCCTCGGAGAGACGCTCGCGCGCTTCGGACTCGCCGGCGACGGCGGTGTCGGCTCCGCGCCGCTCGCGCTCGTTCCCATGATCGCGGCGACGGCGCACGCGATCGATCTGGTGCGGCTGCGCACGATCGTCGGCAATGACGAGGAGTTCATTCAGGAGCTGTGCCAGACCTTCGTCGCGAGCAGCACGCGCATCATCGAGGAGCTCGGTCGCGCGCTCCTCGCCGACGACCGCGCGCTCGTCGCGACGCTCGCGCACAAGTTGAAGGGCGGCAGCAGCAGCGTCTGCGCCCAGCGCGTCGGAGACTTGGCCGCCGTGCTCGAGCGCGGCGCACCCGTCGAATCCCCGGTCGACTTGCGCGAGCTCGTGGAGCAGCTCGGCGCGGCCGTCAAGGAGTGCGCGGGCTTCTTCGAGGCGCAGATCGCATGAGCGACGCGCAACCGCTGCACCTGCTCCTCGTCGAGGACGAGCCGACGCAGCAGCTGCTCATGCAGCGGCTGCTGCGCCGCGCCGGCTACTTGGTCGAGACCGCCGGAAACGGCGAGGAGGCGCTCGCGAAGATCGCGACCGGACGCTTCCAGCTCCTCGTCACCGACTGGGACATGCCCGGCATGGACGGCGTCACGCTCTGCCGGCACGTGCGCGCGGCGCAGCTTCCCGGATATCTGTACGTGCTGCTGCTCACCGGCCACAGCTCGACGGAGAGCCTCGTGACGGGCCTCGAGGCCGGCGCCGACGACTACGTGCGCAAGCCGCCTGCCGAGGCGGAGCTGCTCGCGCGGCTCAATGCCGGGCAGCGCATCGTGCGCCTCGAGCAGTCGCTGCGGGAGGCGAATGCGCAGATTCAGCTGCTGTCGATCACCGATCCGCTGGTTGGGACCTACAACCGCCGCTATCTCAACGCGCAGCTGCTCGATGAGATCGAGCGCGCGCGCCGCTACGGACGGCCGCTCGCGCTCGTCATGTCCGACCTCGACTACTTCAAGGCGGTGAACGACCAGCACGGCCACCAGGTCGGCGACGAGGTGCTGAAGGGCTACGTCGATCTCGTGAAGGCGTCGATTCGCCAGGCGAGCGACTGGCTCGCGCGCTACGGCGGGGAGGAGTTCGTGGTCGTGCTGCCCGAGACCGACCTCGCGGGAGCCGCGCGCACGGCCGAGAAGATCCGCAGCGGCTGCGCCGCGATGCCGTTCGTCACCTCGGGCGGCCCCATCTCGATCACTGCGAGCTTCGGTGTGGCGGCGTACGACTCAGGCGGCGGACCGGTCGGGGCCGCGGCGGAGGCGCTGCTGCGCCAAGCGGACGCCGCGCTCTATCACTCGAAGAACGAGGGCCGCAACCGCATCACCGTCGCCGACCGGTTCAGGAACTGAGCGCCCGCCGCGACCCGAGCGCGGTCCACGCGATCGGAACGAGCGAGACGGCGATGATGAAGAGCGTCACGAGCCCGAAGTGCGCCTTCACCGCGGGGATGTTGCCGAATAGATAGCCGCCCCAGATGAAAAGCGAGGTCCAGGCCAGCGCACCCGTGACGTTGTAGAGCTGAAACTTCCCGAGCCCCATGCGCCCCACGCCGGCCACGAACGGCGCGAACGTGCGGATGATGGGCACGAAGCGCGATGACACCACGGTGATCGCGCCGTAGCGCCGGAAGTAGTCTTCGGTCCGACGCAGACGCTCGACGCTCAAGAGCCGGTACCGGCCGCTGAATGCGCGCGGCCCGACGGCCCGGCCGATCGCGTAGTTGACGGTGTTGCCGAGCACCGCCGCGGTCGCGAGCAGAGCCCAGGCCGATGGCGCGCTCACGGTGCGGCTCGTGTCGACCGCCGCGAGCGCACCGGTCGCGAAGAGCAGCGAATCACCGGGCAGGAACGGGGTGACGACGAAGCCGGTCTCGCTGAAGATCACGCCGAAGAGGATCGCGTAGATGAACGCGTGGTAGCGCGCCGCGGCCTCGGCGAGATGACGATCGAGATGCAGGACGACATCGACCAACCAATGCATCAGGGGACGGGAACGAGCGCGAGCGCCGCGGGCGCGGTGCGCGCGTGCTCCACTTCCGCCTTGAGCGCATCGAGGGCGATGCGTACCTCCGCATCACGATCGAGGAGCGGCGTGCTGCCGGCCAAATCCGCGGGCGTGATCTCGCGGCCCTCGACCGCCAAGTCCGGCAGGATTCCCTTCTCGTGGATCGAGGCCCCCGAGGGCGTGAAGTACCGCGAGGTGGTGAGCTTCAGCGCCCCGCGCGAGAGCGGCATCACCGTCTGCACCGTGCCCTTGCCGTAGGTGCGGTGGCCGATGAGCTCGGCGCGGCCGTGATCCTTGAGCGCGCCCGCGACGATCTCGGCCGCCGAGGCCGTCCCGCTGTTCACCAGCACCACGAGCGGGGCGCCGTTCAGCACGTCGCCCGGCGTCGCGTCCATCTCGAAGCGCGCATCGGGGGTGCGGCCATCGGCGGTGACGATGACGCCGTGGTCGAGGAAGGCATCCGCGACGGCCACCCCGGATTCGAGCACTCCGCCCGGGTTGTTGCGCAGGTCGAGCACCAGGCCCTTGAGCCCTCTCGGGCTCTGGCGGTTGAGTTGAGCGATCGCGCGATCGAGATCCTGCGGGGTGGTCTCGCTGAACCCGGTGATGCGTACGTAGCCGAAGCCGGGCTCGAGCGGGACCTGCTCGACGCTGTGAACCTCGACCTCGGTTCGCTTCAAGGTATATTCGTGCACCTCGCCCGTGCTCGGTCGGCGCACGGTGAGCCGCACGATGGTGCCGGCCTCCCCGCGCAGCTTCTCAATCGCGCCCACCACATCCGAGCCCACCGCGACGCCATCGATCCGCGCGATGAGATCCCCGGCGCGAATGCCCGCGCGGGCCGCCGGTGAGCCCTGAATGGGATGGAGGATCTTCACCGCCGAGCCGTCCGCCGCGACCTCGATCCCCACCCCCGGGTACGATCCCATGGTGCTCAGACGGATCTCCTCGAACTGCTCGCTGTCGAGGAACGCCGAGTGCGAATCGAGCCCGCTCACCATGCCGCGAATGGCATCGTCGAGGAGCTTGTGGTCGTCGACCTCGTCGACGTAGTCGCGCTTGATCCGCTCGTAAACCTCGGCGAGGAGCTGGGCATCCTCCCAGGGCATGGCAGCACCCGCCCGGGGTGCGGGAGCGGCGTCGCTCGCGCGCTGGGCGAGCACGTTCGTGGTGAGCGCGGCGGAGAAGCCCAAGATCACCCCTGCACCCAGGGCGATCAGCGTGTGCGTTCGGATGGCCATACGTTCCGGGACCTTGCAAGTCCGACGGGCTTCGATACTACAGCTCGAGCCCGCCGGTCAATGGATAATCGGCGCGGACGCGGGCGGGCGAGCGCGCCCCCGGTCACTGCAGCGTAATCGAGAGCTCCCGCCGCGCATCGAGCTCGGCCTGCGCCCCGGTCCCGAAGGGCGCACCGGGGATGGCGAGAGCGCGCAGCTGCGCAAGCGCCTCGGCGAGCGGGCGGGGACGGCCGATGGCAAAGCCCTGGCCGTAGTCCACCCCGAGCGTCGCGACGCGCTCGCGGATCTCATCGGTCTCGACGAACTCGGCAATGGTGCCGAGCTCCATGCCGCGCGCGAGCTGTGCGATCGCGCGCACCATGAACTCGGCGCGCGTGTCCGTGACGATATCGCGGACGAAGCTGCCGTCGATCTTGAGGAGCGTGACCGGAAGCTGCCGCAGATATGCGAGGGAGGAGAGCCCGGTACCGAAGTCATCGAGGGCGATACCGCACCCGAGACGGCGCAGGCGGCGCATGAGCGCCTCGGCGCGCGCGACATTGAGCACCGTCGCGCTCTCGGTGAGCTCGAAGCACAGCACGCCCGGATCGAGACCGCTCGCTTCGATCGCGCCCACGAGGAAATCCCCGAAATGCTCGTCGCTCAACGACTGACCGGAGAAGTTGATGGAGAAAACCGCCGGATGCTCCGCGAGCAGCGCGCCGTGGAGCTTCAGGAGCCCGAGCGCATTGTCGATCACCCAGCGATCGATGAGCGGCATCAGCTGGTAGCGGTTGGCGGCGGAGAGAAACTTCTCCGGTCCGATCGTGGCACCGTCGTCGCCGATCATCCGCAGCAGGAGCTCCAGGCGCGCCGGCCGTGACCCCGACACCTCGAGCGGCAGAATGAGCTGCGCATCGAGGCGCAGCCGATCGGAGTCGATCGCGTCGCGCAGCCGCGCCGCGAGCGTGATGTCCGAGAAGCGGCGCACCAGGCTCGTGTCATCGGGCTGATAGACCGCAATCCGGTTGCGGCCGCGATCCTTCGCCGCCTTGCACGCGGTCTCGGCCGCGGCGAGCGCGTGGGCGAGATCCCCGGCGCCGAGGTCGAGCGGTGAGACCCCGACGCTCACCGTCACCCGCATGCTCGGATCGGCGTGTCCCACGCCCAAGAGCTCGGCGCCCGCGCGCAGCCCCTCGGCGAAATTGGCCGCATCGCCCACCTCGCTCGGCACGAGCAGCGCGAAGCGGTCTCCGGCGATGCGCGCGCCGAGCCCACCCGGAGGCAGCCGCCCGCGCACCAGCTCGCCGAGCCGCCCGATCACCGAGTCTCCGACGCGCATGCCGAAGTTCTCGTTGACGAGGTGCAGCCGGTCGGCATCGAGGTACACGACGCTCCACAGGCTCTCGCCCGTGCGCGCCGCACTGAGGGCCCGGATGCGCTGCTCGAGGACGGGGCGGGTAAAGAGCCCGGTGAGCGCGTCGTATTGCGCGTCGATGATCCCCGCCGCACGGCGCGCGACGACCTCGGCCAAGCGCGCGTCGCGCTGCGTGAGCTCGCTTGCGCTCTGCGAGCGAAAGAGCGCGAACGCCCCGAGCGTCTTGCCCCCGGATTGGCGAATCGGGCAGCAGAGAATCCGGTACGGAATCACTCCGAGGCTCTCGCTCGGCGCGATGCGATTGACGATCACGGGGTCGGCGCGCAGGCGGCACATCGAGACCAGATGACGGTGGGTGCGCGCGAGCAGCTGGGCGTCGGGCCGCTCGCCGCGGCGCGCTCGCAGCACGGCAATTCCCTTCTCGGGCACGATGAGAACGCCCATCTCGCACTTCAGGTGCTCGACGGCGCTCTGCACCAGGCTCGCGAGCTCGTCCGCGCCGCTCTCGACCGCTCCCAGCTGCGCGGCGTCCGCGACCAGCAGCTCGAGGTCGCGGTCGAGGTCCGAGACCGCGCGGTTGAGCGAGCAAATGGCGGCTCTCGAGATGAGCTCGCGCCGCAGGCATTCGACCGCCGGGCGTAGCAGCGCATGCGTGAGCGCGAACGCCCCGGTCTCCTGCCCAACCGCGCCGGCGGCGCGACGGCAGGGAATTGCGAGCAGTGCGAGCAGCTCCTGCGACTCATCGCGCAGCGCGCAGACATACACCGGAGTGTCCCCGCCCAGGGTGACGACCCGCCCCTCGAACTTCGTGTCCGAGCGCGCGGTGTAGAGCGTGTCATCGACGAGCGCCACGAGATCGGGGCCCATGTCCGGCTCGCTCGACCAGCGCGGATTCCCCTCCGCGTCGAACACCGCGACGCTCGCGGCGCGCGGCAACAGACAGCGGATGAGCTGCGCGTACGGCTCGAGCGAGCTCCACGGGTCGGACTGCTCTTGATTCTGCCCCGGTGCGTTCATTGGACTTGCTGGCGGCCGTTCATTGCGGCTCGCCCCTTTGGAACAGCATCGGTGGAGCGGCTCGCGAAAACGTTGCGCCAGTTAGCGCTTTTGAGCGGGCGCCGGGCCGGTGGATGTTGCGGGCAGCTCAACATATCGCGGGAAGCCGCTCCGGCGGCCCCGTTCCGCCCGAGCGGCTCAGCCGGCGCCGCCGGGTACGCTCGCTCGGAACCAGGGAAGGGGGTCGATGGCGCGGCCTGCCTTGCGGATTTCGAAGTAGAGCTCGGGGCGGGCCGTGCCGCCGCTGTCCCCGGCCGCGGCGATCGGGTCGCCGGCCGCGACAGCATCGCCGACCGACTTGTAGAGCCGCTCGTTGTGTCCGTAGAGGCTGAGATAGCCGCCTCCGTGGTCGATGATCGTGAGCAGCCCGAGCCCGGGCAGCCAGTCGGCAAAGACGACACGACCGCCGGAGACCGCACGGACGGGCGCGCCGCGCTCGGTCTGGATGAGCACACCCTCCCACTTGACGGCACCGGCACGCGTTTCGCCGAAGCTCGCCACGATGCGCCCCGGCACCGGCCAGGCGAGCCGTCCACGCAGCCGTGCGAAGGGGGAGTTGCCCTCGGGGACGGTCGCGAGCGAGCGCCGCAGTTGAGCGAGCAGGTGCTCGAGGCCTTCCTGCTCGCGCGTGAGCCGCGCAAGCCTCTCGGTGCGGGTGCGGGAGTCCGCCTGCAGCGCCGCGAGCGCGGCGGTGCGCTCCGCGCGTGCGTGCTCCAGCCGATCGACCTCGCTCTGGTGCTCGCCCTGCAGCGCAGCGAGCCGCTGCTCCTCGCTCGCGAGCTCACCGTCGAGCTGATCGAGCTTGGCCACTTGGGCGCGCACGCGCTCGAGCTCCTCCGCCCGAGCGCGGCCGAAGTACCCGTAGTAGACGAACATGCGCCCCACGCGGGCCGGGTCCTGCTGATTGAGCAGGAGCTTGAGCGGCTCGTCGCGGCCGATGAGATAGGCGGCGCGCATCTCGCCGGCGAGCGTGCCGCGCTCCGCGGCGATCCGTGCTGCGCTCTGCTTGCGTTGGGCCTCGAGGGCGACGCGCTCGAGGGTGCGCGCGGAGCGCTCCGCGCGCACCTGCGCCAGGGCCGCGCGCGCTGCGGCCACCGAGAGCTCGGCGCTGCGCAGCTCCCGGGTCACCCTGTCGCTCTCGGCCTGATCGCGGCTCACGCTCGCCCGAACGTGCGCGATCTCCGACTGGACGGCCTTGAGCTCGGACTCCGTCTGCGTTCGGCGTGTTCCCTGCCCGGCCGCCGGCACCACGCAGAGCGCGGCGGCGACGGTCGCTGCAGCGAGTGCCGCCGGGCGGCGCAGGTCATGCATGCCCGGTATACTACGCCCCCTTTTTTGCGGGTCCCGTTCCGGAATCGGCGTATGGATCGGCTGATCGAGTTCGCTCAGCATCATTCCCTGCTCGTCGCGGCGGCAGTCCTCGCGGCGCTACTGGTCGTCGCGTACGAGACGTACCTGCGGCGTCAGAGCGCGCAGGCGGTGACGCCGCAGGAGCTCATCCGGCTCATGAACCAGGGAGCGCTCGTGCTCGATCTGCGTCCACCGGACCAGTACGCCGCCGGACACATCAATGGCGCGCGCCAGATGTCCTCCGACGCCGTGCTGAAAGCGGCCGACACGCTCAAAAAGCACAAGGAAAAGCCGGTGGTAGTGTACTGTGACGCCGGATCGGTGGGCGCCGCGGCGGTGCGCCAGCTCGCGGCGCAGGGCTTCACCAAGGTGTTCAGCCTGCGCGGCGGATTGGGCGCGTGGCGCGCCGAGAACCTGCCCCTCGCCCGGGCGTGAGCGGCCCGCGGAGCCGGCGATGGGGCAGGCGAAGGTGGTCATGTACGTGACGGGCTGGTGCCCGTACTGCGCGCGCGCCCGCGCACTGCTCGAGGATAAGGGAATCGCGTTCGAGGAAATCAACCTCGATGAGCAGCCGGGAGCGCGGGAGGAAATGATCCGGCGGAGCGGGCAGCGCACAGTGCCGCAGATCTTCGTCGGCAACACTCACGTCGGGGGATCCGACGATCTGCACGCGCTCGATCAAGCGGGCGGCCTCGACCGGCTGCTCGCGAGCGAGGCAACAAGCTGAGGAGTCGAATCGATGGCCATTGAAACCAATGACGGCGGCGCGGGCACCGCCGGCGACAGCTCGAGCGGCCCGCAGCTCACTTTGCAGGCCGTGTACCTGAAGGACTGCTCGTACGAGTCGCCGAGCGGGCCGCGGATCGAGGGCGCCTGGAACCCCCAGATCAATCTCGATCTGCACACCGGCGTGAACCTTCTCGGGACCGACACGCGCGAGATCGTGCTCACGGTCACGGTGGCGGCGAAGCAGAACGATGCCACGCTGTTCCTGGTCGAGGTGAAGCAGGCCGGCGCGTTCCTCATGCGCAATCTCGGCGAGGAGGACGTGCGCCGCGCCATCGGCAGCATCTGTCCGAGCGTGCTGTTTCCGTATGCGCGCGCGGCCGTCTCGAACCTGGTGACGCAGGGCGGCTTTCCGCAGTTCCTGCTGCCGCCGGTGAACTTCGACGCGCTCTACGCGCGCTCGCTCGCCGAGCAGCAGCAGGCTTCGGCCCCGAAGAACTGAGCCGCCGCGTCCCGACGCACGTTGCGGCGCGCCGCGGTGGCCGGCCCACATGAAGCAGCTCCGATCGCCGTGCTCGGCGCCGGCTCCTGGGGCACCGCGCTCGCGATCCAGTTCGCGCGCAGCGGACGCGCGACGCGCCTGTGGGGACGGGACGCCGAGCGGGCGGCGCTGATGCAGCGCGAGCGGGCGAATGCGCGCTACCTGCCGCAGGGCGAATTTCCCGATACCCTGTCGGTCGGCTCCGACTTGGCTCGCGCCGTGCGCGGAGCGCTCGATGTGCTCCTCGTGGTGCCGAGCCACGGATTTCGCGCGCTGCTCGGGGAGGTCGCGCCGCTGCTCACCGAGACGATGCGGCTCGCGTGGGCCACGAAGGGCCTGGAGCCCGAAACGGGCAAGCTCGCGCACCAGATTGCGCGCGAAGTGCTCGGCCGCGAGCGCGCGCTTGCCGTGCTCTCCGGACCGACCTTTGCGCGCGAGGTCGGAGCGGGCCTGCCGACGGCCATGACGATCGCCTCCTCCGACACCGCCTTCGCCGCCGCACTCGCGCAGGATCTGAGCTCGGCGAACTTTCGCGCCTACACCTCGACCGACATCGTCGGAGTCGAGGTCGGGGGCGCCGTGAAGAACGTCCTCGCCGTGGGTGCGGGGCTCTCCGACGGGCTCGGCTTCGGTGCGAACACGCGTGTCGCGCTCATCACGCGCGGACTCGCGGAGATGATGCGGCTCGGCGTCGCGCTCGGCGGCGAGCGCGAGACATTCATGGGGCTCGCCGGTCTCGGCGACCTCGTCCTCACCTGCACCGACGACCAGTCGCGCAATCGGCGCTTCGGTTTGCTGCTCGCCTCGGGGCGCTCGATCGAGCAGGCCCGCGCGGAGATCGGCCAGGTGATCGAGGGGTTCACGGCCGCGAAAGCGGTGCACGCGCTTGCGGCGCGCGCGCGCGTCGACATGCCGCTATGCGGAGGTGTCTACGAGGTGCTCTACGCCGGAAGGCCGGCGCGCGAGGTCGTGCGCGCGCTCATGGGCCGCCCGATCAGGGCGGAGGCCGAGTAGCGGTGGCCGCTTTACGTGCTCGCCGTAGGCAGCGCGGCGGGCGGCGCGTCGTGGTCGGCCGCCGGCTGATCCGGTTTGAGCTTGAGCAGGGATAAGACCCCCGCGGCGCAGAGCGTGCCGAGCGCGAGCACCATGGATACGGTCGGGAGGCTGTAGTGCTGGTCGAATAGCCACCCCGCGAGCGGCGGCCCGATCACGGAGCCGCCCCGCCCCACGCCGATCGCGAAACCCGTGCCCGAGGAGCGCACGTGCGTGGGAAAGACGTGTGCGAAGATCGCGTACATGCCGACGATGCCCGCATTCGTGCAGAAGAGGGCAAATGCGGCGAGGAACGACAGCTCCCCGAGCCGGGGCGCACTGCGCCCAAACAGGCTCACCGCAACCGCGCCGAGCAGCATCATGGCGATCGTGAGCCGCTTCACATCGAAGCGCAGCGTGAGCAATCCGAGCAGCGCACCACCGGTCATGCCCCCGACGTTGGCCCACGTGAGCACGGCCGAGCCCTGCGACTGAGTGAAGCCCATGTCGACCACGATCTTCGGTGTCCACTTCGCAACGTAGTAGAAGCTCATCACGTGGAAGAAATAGGCCGCCGTCACGATCAGTGTGGTCGCGATGAGCGCCGGCCCGAAGATGTCGCCGCTCGAGCGGCTGCGCGCCTCGGGGGTGACCGCCGGCAGTGAGTCGACGGCGGCGTGGCCCATGCGCTTGAGCGTGCGGTTCACCCGCTCGAGCGCCTGAGCGGGCTGCTTGCGAATGAGCCAAGGAATCGACTCCGGCACGAGCCAGAGCACGAGCGGGATGAACAGCGTGGTGAATGCGCAGCCGAAGTAGAACACCGCGCGCCAGTCGTGCCCCTTCAGCAGCTGGGTGACGATGATGCCGCCCACCACCGCGCCGATCGGGTAGCCGATCGACATGATCGAGACCGAGAGGTTGCGCGTGCGCGCGTTCGAGAATTCGGCCGCCACGGCGTTGATCGCCGCGAGCGTGCCCCCGATCCCGAGCCCGGTGATGACGCGGTACACCGAGAGATACTCGATACCGCTCGCCGTCGTCGCGAGATACATGCCGGCGGCCATGACCACGAGGCAGCCGAGGATCGTCGCCCGCCGGCCGATCCGGTCCGCAACGCCCCCGAGCAGGATCGAGCCGAGCGCCATCCCGGCGAGCTCCATCGACTGGAGCCATCCGAGCGCAGTCTTGCTCGGGTGCCACTCGGCGGAGATCCCGGGCGAGGCGAACGCGATCGAGAGCACGTCGAAGCCGTCGAGGGCGTTGAGCCCGATCGTGATGACTACGGCCATGATCTGCAGCCGGCTCATGCGCGAGCTGGCAAGGGTGTCGCGCGGATCGCTAGTCACGGTGTCATGCCCCCTCGACGACTGACCGGCTGGACGCGAGAGCCTACCACCCCACGCCGGATTGGACACCGACGAGTCGCCGCCCGGCCACGAAGCGGGGCACGGCGTGCGCGGGCGCGGTGCGCTACTCGGCGGTGTTCATGCCGAGCTCTTTGAGCTTGCGCGTGAGGGTGTTCCGTCCCCACCCGAGGAGCTTCGCGGCGTCCTGGCGGTGTCCTTGCGTGCGCTTCAGGGCCGCGCGGATGAGCACGCGCTCGAACTCGGGCTGGGCGTCCGTGAGCAGCGGCCGGCGGCCGATGAGCGCCTGGCGCTCGGCCCAGCTCGCGAGCGCCTTGGCCCAGTCGATCTCGGTGCTGGTGGCCGCACCCTCGGAGATCTCGCTCGGCAGGTCCTCGCAGCGGATCTCGGTCCCCGGCGCGAGCACGCTCAGGCGCCGGCAGAGATTCACGAGCTCGCGCACGTTGCCCGGCCAGCCGTAGCGGGCGAGCTTCTCCTTCGCATCGGCTGCGAGCGCCTTCGGCTCGACCCCGAGCTCGAGCGCCGTGACGTGCAGATAGTGATCGAGGAGCTCGGGGATATCCTCCGCACGCGCTCGAAGCGGCGGCAGCTCGATGCGGATCACGTTGAGGCGGTGATACAGATCCTCGCGAAACAGCCCCCGCTGCACGCGATCCTGCAGGTTCTGGTGAGTCGCCGCGATGACGCGCACGTCCACCCGGATCGGCGTCTGGCCGCCCACGCGGTAGAACTCGCCCTCGGCAAGCACGCGCAGGAGCCGCGTCTGCAGCGGTGTCGACATGTCGCCGATCTCATCGAGGAACAGCGTGCCGCCATCGGCCTGCTCGAAGCGGCCGCGGCGCAGGCTGTCGGCCCCCGTGAAGGCGCCTTTCTCGTGCCCGAAGAGCTCCGACTCGAGCAGTTCGCTCGGGATCGCCGAGGTGTTGAGCGCGATGAAGGGCTTCGAGGCGCGCGGACTGTGCTCGTGGAGCGCGCGGGCGACGAGCTCCTTGCCGGTGCCCGACTCCCCGGTGATGAGCACGGTCACGCTCGAGCGCGACAGGCGTCCGATGGCGCGAAAGACCTGCTGCATGGCTGCCGCGCGCCCGAGCAGCTCGGGGATGCGGGGCGGGCTCGGCGGCTCGCCGCTCGGCACGACGGCGGTGCGCGCCGCCCGCCGCACGAGGTCGACGGCCTGATCGATGTCGAAGGGCTTCGGTAGATATTCGAACGCGCCGCTCTCGTAAGCCGACACCGCGTTGCCGAGATCCGCGTACGCGGTCATCACGATCACGGGCAGGTTCGGGCGCGCGTCGCGGATCCTCTTGAGGAGGTCGAGTCCCGACTGCCCCTGCATGCGGATATCCGTGATGAGCACATCGGGCGCATCGTTGCGCAGCGCCGCGAGAGCGGGCTCGGCGGCGTCGAACATGCGCGGCAGCATCCCGCCATTGCGCAGTGCCCGCTCGAGTACCCAGCGGATGGAGGCGTCGTCGTCGACGAGCCAGACTCTCAGGTTGAGACTGTTCATGTGGCCCCTCGTAAGGTCATTGCGCCTCGCCCTCCAGGGGCAGGAGAAACGTGAAGATGGTCCTCCCCGGCTCGCTCTCGAACTCGATCAGTCCGCCGTGGCGCATGACGAGATCCTGCGCAACCGCGAGCCCGAGTCCGGTGCCGTTCGGGCGACCCGTGACCAGCGGCAGGAAGACACTCGCGCGGAGCTCGGCGGGGACTCCGGGTCCGTCGTCCTCCACCTGCAGGCTCGCGACCAGGCGATGGCGTCGGCCCGCAATGTTGATGTTGGAGAGCGCGCGCGACTTGAGGGTGATCCGTCCGCGATCGCCGACCGCCTGCAGCGCGTTGCGCACGACGTTGAGCAGCGCCTGCACGATCTGATTGCGGTCGAGCATCGCGTTCGGCAGGCTCGGATCGTAATCGCGCTCGACTGAGACCGTCGGTGGGGCTTCGCTGCGGAGCAGCCGGTACACGTGCTCGCAGATCTCGTGCACGTTGATGAGGGTGAGCTGCTGCGGCCGGTTCGGTCCGTTCATCGAGTCGACCAGCGCGGAGAGCCGGTCGGCCTCGGCGATGATGACGCCGGTGTACTCCTTGAGCGACTCCTCGCGCAGCTCGCGCGCGAGCAGCTGCGCGGCGCCGCGCAACCCGCCGAGCGGATTCTTGATCTCGTGCGCGAGCTGTCGGAGCATCATCCGGCTGCTGTCGAAGCGCGCCTTGAGGTCGTTCTCGCGCGTGAGGCGCTGGCGCTGCGTGGTGTCCGCGAGCTCGAGCAGCAGATGCGTACCGGTCACCTCTCCCTCGAGCGGGGTGATCGTCACATCGAGCGTGCGCGGCTCCCGGGGCGCGCTCCTCGGGCTCACGTGGAGCTCGCGGTCGGCAAATCCCTCGCCCGTTTCGAGCGCCCGCCTGAGGAGCGCCGTGAGTCCGTTCGATTCGTAGAGACAATCTCCGAACGGCCGCCCGCGCGTCTGATTGAGACTGAAAGCGAGCAGGTCCTGAGCGGCGACGTTGGCGTAGATCGGACAGAGCTGCGCATCGAGGAGAATGATTCCGGTGGAGAGCGCATCGAGCAGGTCCGCGGAATCGAAGTGTGAGAGCGGAGACGTCGCGGCATGCTCAACCGCCACTGAGCCCCCCCGCAGGAGGTCCCGCGAAACCACCCGGCGCCGGCAGGCAGATCAGAAGCGCGGGCGATTGACGGCGTTCGGCGCCTGCTGCGAGGGCTGGTGCACGTAGAAGGTCACCTGCGGTGACTGGCAGACGATCTGCCCGCTCGCAGACTGCACCTGCGCCGCCACCGTGTGGGCGCCGCGCGCGATGTTCGCGATGTTGAAATTGCCGCCGAGATCCGCAACGCCGGTGAGCACCTTCCCGTCGAGCATCAGCAACACGCGGTCGCTCGAGTCGAGCCCGGGAGGCAGCTGGATGTGGCCGCTCACGCTCCATGCGTTCATGAACATCTGCTGGTCCGTCGGACTGTCGATGGTGCACGCCTGCGCATGCGGGATCGACCCGCCTGGGGTGGCCGCAGTCTCCGGGGCGCCGGAAGAGGACGCCGGCGCGTAGCTCGAAGGGTCGCTCACGTGCAGCTTCGTCGCGCCCTGATGCGGCTGGTCGCTGTAGTGCGTGACTCCCTGATCGTCGACCCAGGTGTACACGGTGGTCGCCGCGACGGCACTCGAAATCGCGAGCAGCGTTATGGTAAGGAGCGGCGCGCGCATAGGCATTGAGCATAGTCCCGCGCCGGCACGAGCACAAAGCCGGTGCACGACAGTGCGCTCCACATCTCATGGGGAGCGCACCGCCGTGGCCGGCATCGCAGGACTTTGAAGGCGCGGTCGCTCGCATGATCAGCAGCTGTAGTACATCTCCAGCTCGATCGGATGCGTCGACATTCTGAGGCGAGTCACCTCCTGCATCTTGAGCCCGATGTAGGCGTCGATCACGTCGTTCGTGAACACGCCGCCGCGGGTCAGGAATTCCCGATCCTTGTCGAGGTGCTCGAGCGCCATGTCGAGGGAATGGCAGACCCTCGGAATGTGCTTGGCCTCCTCGGGCTCCAGATCGTAGAGGTCCTTGTCCGCCGGGTCGCCCGGGTGTGTCTTCGTCTGGATGCCGTCGAGTCCGGCCATCATCATCGCGGCGAAGGCGAAGTAGGGGTTCGCGCTCGAGTCCGGGAAGCGCACCTCGATGCGGCGCGCCTTCGGGTTCGATACCCAGGGCACGCGGATCGAGGCCGAGCGATTGCGCGCCGAGTACGCGAGCATCACGGGCGCCTCGAATCCGGGAACCAGGCGCTTGTAGCTGTTGGTGCCCGAGTTCGTGATCGCATTGAGCGACTTCGCGTGCTTGATGATGCCGCCGATGTAATAGAGCGCGAGCTCGGAGAGACCGCCGTACTTGTCGCCGGCGAAGAGCGCCTTGCCTTCCTTCTGCAGCGACTGGTGCACGTGCATGCCGTTGCCGTTGTCGCCGACCAGCGGCTTCGGCATGAAGGTCGCAGTCTTGCCGTATTGCTGCGCGACGTTGAGGACGCAGTATTTGAGAACCTGCACCGCGTCGGCCTTCTGCACCAGGCCCCCGGCCGTGACGCCGATCTCGGCTTGACCGCCGGTTGCGACCTCGTGGTGATGGACCTCGACCTTGAGGCCCATCTCCTCCATCGCGAGGCACATGGCCGAGCGGATGTCCTGGAACGCATCGACCGGCGGCACCGGGAAGTAGCCGCCTTTCACTCCCGGGCGGTGGCCCTTGTTACCCTCGGCGTACTCCTTGCCGAAGTTCCAGGCCCCCTGCACCGAGTCGATCTCGTAGAAGCAACCGCGCACGTCGGCGCCGCTGCGCACGCTGTCGAAGATGAAGAACTCGTTCTCCGGACCGAAGAGCGCGGTATCGGCGATGCCCGTCGATTTCAGATAGGCTTCCGCACGCTTGGCGAGGGAGCGCGGGCAACGCTCGTAGCCCTGCATGGTGGTAGGCTCGATCACATCGCAACGGATGTCGACCGTGGTCTCCTCGAAGAACGGGTCGATGACCGTACTCGAGGCCTCGGGCATCAGAATCATGTCCGACTCTTGGATGCCCTTCCAACCTGCGATGGACGAGCCGTCGAACATCTTGCCGTCTCGGAAGAACCCTTCGTCGACCAGGCGCGCGGGGATTGTGACGTGTTGTTCCTTGCCACGCGTATCGGTGAAGCGGAGGTCGGCGAACTTGACCTCCTTTTCTTTTATGAGCTTTATAACGTCGGTCGGTGTCATATCTCCTCCGCAATGGGGTTGCTCGACGTGCAATCGAGCGCTGGGACGTTGCAGCCGCTGTGCCAAATTCGTGCACCGAAAAATCAATAAGTTAGCAAACAGCTTGACCGGCAACGCTCCATTCTAATGCGATGAAGCGCGATTCTGCACCAAACTTGTGCACGCCCTCCGGACGTGCGCGATCGGCGGGCGGATGCCTCTGATCGGGTCCGTCGTCTTCACCGCATTTCTGTTCGCGTGGACGCTTGTCGCGGCGATCTTCTTCGTCGTCTGGGCGCCGTTCGTGCCGTTCGCGCGCCGGTTCGGATTCGCACGGTTCTGGGGAACGGTACTGCTCGGAGCCCTCAAGCGGCTCTGCCGGCTCGACTACCTGGTCGAAGGGCGCGAGCACCTCCCGCAGGGCGCCCATGTGGCGCTCTGGAAGCACTCCTCGTCCTGGGAAACGCTCGCGATGAGCGTCGTTTTTCCCCGGCAGGTCTGGGTGCTCAAGCGCGAGCTGCAGTGGATCCCGTTCGTCGGGTGGGCAATCAAGCTTCTCCATGCGATCGCGATCGACCGCAGCTCGGGCCGCGTCGCGGTCGCTCAGGTCGTCGCGCAGGGCAAGCAGCGGCTCGCCGAAGGCGACTGGGTGATGGTCTTTCCCGAAGGGACGCGGATGGCGCCGGGCGAGACGCGCCGCTATGGCGTGAGCGGCGCGCTCCTCGCCGCATCGGCTGGCGCGCTCGTCGTTCCGGTTGCGCACAATGCCGGCTGGTTCTGGCCGCGTCGCGGGCTCCTCAAGAAGCCCGGGCAGGTCCGCGTCGTGATCGGCCCGCCGATCGAGGCCGCAGGCCGCGATCCCCGGGAGATCAACGAGGAGGCGCAGCGATGGATCGAGTCCCAGGTGGCCCGTCTGGTCGCCGCCGCGCAGATGAGCTCGCCCGTGGCCCTCAAACGTCGAGGTTCGCCACCGACAGCGCGTTCTTCTCGATGAACTCGCGGCGCGGCTCGACCTGGTCGCCCATCAGCGTCGTGAAGATGTCGTCGGCCGCAACGGCGTCCTCGATCCGCACCTGCATCAGGCGGCGCTGCTCCGGATTGATCGTGGTCTCCCAGAGCTGCTCGGGATTCATCTCACCGAGACCCTTGTAGCGCTGAATCGTCTGGCCCTTGCGCGCCTGCTCGAAGAGCCACTTCATCGCATCCCGGAAGGAGCGCACGTCCTGGCGCTCCTCACCGCGCCTGACGAACGCGCCCTCGCCGATGAGGCCGGCGAGCGTGCGCGCGAGATCGGCGATGCGCTGGTACTCGACCGAGTCGAAGAACTCGCGCGGCAGGAATTTCTGCGTGGGCGTGCCATGCTCGGTCTTGTGGATGATGATCCGCGCGGCATGCCCGTCGCTCGCCTCGCGCACCGCGACCCGGTAGGTGCGAGTGCCGTCGGCGAGCGCGTTCAGCCGCTGGTTGAGCTCCTCCGCCCAGCCGCGCAGCCAATCGATCCGCGCGAAATCCTCCGACCTCGCCAACGGCATGTAGATGAGCTCCTCGAGGAGCCGATCGTCGTAGCGCCGCGACCACCTGCGGATGATCGCCTGCACCTCCATGTACTTCCGCGCCAGCATCTCGAGCCCCGAGCCCTGCAGCGGGGGGGCGCCAGCGTTGACGTGCAGTGCGGCGTTCTCGAGCGCGGTGTTGAGGAGCACCGCGTTGAGCTCGTTGTCGTCCTTGACGTAGAGCTCCTGCTTGCCGCGCTTGACTTTGTAGAGCGGGGGCTGCGCGATGTAGATGTGGCCGCGCTCGATGAGCTCGGGAATCTGGCGATAGAAGAACGTGAGGAGGAGCGTGCGGATGTGGCTCCCATCGACGTCGGCATCGGTGTTGTGGCAGGCCACACCTCCGAACCCGGCGATGAAATTCTCATCGCCCTCGACCGAGAAATCGTAGACGTAGCCTGCGCTCGGCGCGACCTCCGCGATCTCAACGACCGGCAGTGACATGAGATCACCGCCCACGGCAGGAAGGTCCCGCTCGTGCGCCGCCGTTTGCGCGGAACGGACGAACGCCTCGAGTTGAGTCGCAGCGGAGTGGTCACTCCACGCCGATCGCAGCCGCCCGATGTCGTCCTTCGCGGTGACGGACACGATCCAGCCGCGCACTTCGCGGCTCGTGCCATCAGGCTCGAGCTCCGATGTCGAGGGAACGACTCCGAAGGCGCTCAGACAGTAGACGATCCCGCTTGCGATATCGTACGAGGACGTCGCGAACGCGACACGGTCGCTTTCGACCGTTCCGCCCCCGAGCAGATACCCGCGCACGAATGCGAGGCGAAGCGACTCGGAAACATTGAAGACCAGATCGGGGATGCGCTTCCTCGCCGAGTCGGCATTCCCAAACCCGAACACGTGTTGCCATGCCAATGCGGCCACGCGGTTGACGAGCTTGATCTCGCTCGAATCGCCCCGCGCTGGGAAGGTGATTGCAGGCAATCCAAACACCTGATGAATGTGTTCCGTCACCTCCGCGGAAAATCGCTGCGCGTCCCGCCCGATCGGCAGTCGAATTCCGCTGCGGTCCACGCACGAGCCTTCCGCCAGATAGAAGCCGAGCAGCGTCATCAGCGCGTCATCGACCGCGATGAAACGCGGAATTCCATTGCGCGCGGATTGCTCGGGTGTGAGCTCGAGGTCCGCGCGCGATGCCATCCACTCGAGATCCTCACGCTGCAACATCGAGAGCCGTACGCGGTCGCGGGCCAGGTCGCCTGCGCAAGCGCTCGACGCCACGCGCCACGCGCGCTCCGGGCGGTGCGGAGCGCTCTCGCTGCGCGCGCGGGCCGCCGGGCCCTCGGCGCCGATCGATACGCGCCGCGCCTCGGTGAGCTCGCTCTCGCCGGCGTACTTCGCGGTGACGGTCGCTTGGCGCCAATCCTCCACGGCTCGCCCACGGACCCAAACGTGCTCCGCCGCCGCAGGGACGGCGTGAAGGGCCCGCAGCAGATCGATGCGCGCGGGCGCGCAGACGGGGAAGCGGATCTGACGCGGAGCGACGAGCCGATCTCCCACGCGCAGCTCATCGCCTCGCTTCAACCGCATGCCAGCGCCTTCGTGCACGAACACACTGTGGCTCGAGGTGACCCGTACGCTGCGGCCGTACGCCGTGCGGACCGCGAAGAGCTTCTCTTCGAGCGGATGGCGGATGACGCTCTTGATCGTGCGAAAACGTACTGTCCTGTCCCCGCGCCCGAAGCAGAGCACCTCTCCGAATGCGCCGCCGGAGAGCTTGTCGACGCCACCGCGCGGCTCGCAAGCCGCGAGCGTTGCATCGATGAACGGACCGATGCGCACCATTCGCACACCGCCCGAGTCGCGCACGAAGACGTGCTCGTCGCCGTCGACGCTCATGATGATGATGCGGTGATAACGGAGCTTGGCGATGTCGAAATCGTCCTTGCCGATGCCGCAGCCGAGCGCGGTGATGAGCGTCCCCACCTCGGCGGATGACAGCATCCGATCGAAGCGCGCTTTCTCGACGTTCAGGATCTTGCCCTTGAGCGGCAGGATTGCCTGCGTACGCCGGTCGCGACCCTGCTTCGCGGAGCCGCCGGCGGAGTCGCCCTCGACGATGAAAATCTCGGAGAGCGCCGGATCCTTCTCCTGACAGTCCGCGAGCTTTCCCGGAAGACCGGCCACATCGAGGGCGCCCTTGCGCCGGGTCATCTCGCGCGCCTTGCGTGCCGCCTCGCGAGCGCGCGCCGCCTCGATGATCTTGGCGACGATCGAGCGCGCCTCCTGCGGGTGCTCGAGCAGGAACTCGCTCAGCTTGGCGTTGACGACCGACTCGACGAGGCCCTTCACCTCGGAGGAGACGAGCTTGTCCTTGGTCTGCGATGAGAACTTCGGATCGGGAAGCTTCACGGAGAGGATCGCGGTCAGCCCCTCGCGCGCATCATCGCCCGTGGTCGGGACCTTTTCCTTCTTGGCCGAGAGCTCCTTCTCGATGTAGTCGTTGAGCGTGCGCGTGAGCGCGCTGCGGAAGCCGGCGAGGTGCGTGCCGCCGTCCTTCTGCGGAATGTTGTTCGTGTAGCAGAACATGCTCTCCTGGTAGGAGTCGTTCCACTGCATTGCGACCTCTACGGTCGCTGGGCCTTCCTGGGTGCGGAACCAGAAGACGGACTCGTGAATCGGCGTGCGTGTGCGGTTCAGGTACTTGACGAAGGCCTGAAGTCCGCCCTCGTGCTGAAAGACATCGGACTTGTTCTCGCGCTCATCGACGAGCTCGATGCGTACCCCGGAATTGAGGAAGGAGAGCTCGCGCAAGCGCTTGGCGAGCACTTCGTAGTTGAACTGGATGTTCGTGAAGATCGTGCTGCTCGGGCGGAAGCGGATCGTGGTGCCCCGCGCCTGGGTCTCCCCGACGGCTGCGAGCGGTGCCGCGGGCTCACCGAGGTGGTATTCCTGGCGATGCATCCGGCCGTCGCGGCAGATCGTGAGCTGCAGATAGTCCGACAGCGCATTGACGACGGATACGCCGACCCCATGCAGGCCTCCCGAAACCTTGTACGAGCTGTCGTCGAACTTCCCGCCCGAGTGCAGCACGGTCATGATCACCTCGGCCGCGGAGCGCCCCTCCTCCGGATGAATATCGACCGGAATCCCGCGGCCGTTGTCGGTGACCGTTACCGATTCGTCCGCGTGAATCGTGACCGTGATGCGATCGCAATAGCCCGCCAGCGACTCGTCGATCGAGTTATCCACGACCTCGAAAACCATGTGATGCAGGCCGGTGCCGTCATCGGTGTCCCCGATGTACATGCCGGGGCGTTTCCGCACCGCATCGAGACCCTTCAACACCTTGATTTTACTGGAATCGTAGACGTCGTTTGGCGGCATGGAAAAACCCGGTTTGAGGACGTTGCATTATACCGGTCCGACTCTCCCCTGTTCCACGTGAAACAGCCTTTCTGCACGCCCGAAAGCGCTGGCATCTGGCGTGAGTCCGGTGACAACGAGCTGACATCGCAGGGCGATCACGCATTCGATGAATGCCGCGAGACGCGCGCGGTCGAGCTCGGCCGCCGGGTCATCCAGCAGCAGCGTTGCCGGGGTGGGCAGAACCTCCTGAACCATCTCGACTTGCGCGAGGATCATCGCGGCAGCAATGAGCTTCTGCTGCCCACGCGAGGCCACATCGCGGGCAGGTCGCCCTCGAAGCCTGAGTTGCACGTCCGCCCGATGCGCCCCGAAATGGGTGACGCCGCGGAGCTGGTCGCGCGCGAGACTCGACTCGAGCGACTCGAGGAGCGACTGCTCCGCAGGCCAGCCGCGCGTATAGCCCAGCTCCACCGCATCGCTGATGAGCGCGTGGCTCGCGCCCGTCCAGTACGGCCGGAGGCGCTCGAGGGTGCGCATGCGGGCGGCGGTGAGCTGCTCGCCCAGGCGTGCGAGCTCGCGGTCCCAAGCGGTCGCTTCGGGTGGTCGAGTGCGCAGTGCGGCATTGCGCTGACGTAACGCCCGGCTGTAGTCAGCCCAGACATTTCCAAATCCGGGTTCCACGTGGAACACCGCCCAGTCGAGCCAGCGTCGTCGGCGCTGGGCGCTATCCTCGACGAGCCGGTGCAGTCCCGGATCGATGACCTGCACCGGAAAAGCCTCGGACAGCTCCGTCAGGCTGCCGACGGGCGCTCCGGCGATTCGGGCGACGGTCGGAGCGCCCCGCGTCGCCTGAATGCCGATCGTCGTGTCGAGCCCGGACTCCACGCGACCGAACACCGTGAGCTGCGTCTGACCGATGCGAATCAATCGGTCCGTGTTGCGGGTGCGGAAGGAGCGGCCGCGGCCCAGCAGAAAGATCGCCTCGAGGAGCGATGTCTTGCCGGAGCCGTTCGGCCCATAAATGAGATTCCGCTCCCGGCTGAGCTCGAGCTCGACGTGCGTGAGGCAGCGAACGTTCTCGACCCGAAGCAGCGCGAGGCTCACGTGAAGCTCATCGGATGGAGCGAGCGGAAACCGAAGCACCGGTCGCGCGCCGAGCGCCGGCGCGAAGAGCCGAAGGGGGCGGTAGAAGCGAGCTCGATCAAAGCCTCATCGGCATCACGACATACTTGGCATCGGCGACACCCGGTGCATCGATGAGGCAGCTGCTATTCGGATCCGTGAGACCGATGCGCACCTTATCCCCCGCCAGGGCCGCGAGGGCGTCGAGCAGATAGCTCACGTTGAAGCCGATCTCCAGCTCCTCGCCGGCGTAATTGACCTCGAGCTGATCCTCGGCTTCTTCTTGCTCCGGATTGTGCGCCTGCACGATGAGCAGCTGCGGCTTGAGGCTCAGGCGCACACCGCGGTACTTCTCGTTCGAAAGGATCGCCGTCCGCTGGAACGTCTGCCGCAAGGCATCGCGGTCGGCCTCGATGATCTTGCTCGGCCCCGCAGGAACCACGCGGCTGTATTCCGGGAAACGACCGTCGATCAGCTTCGAAGTGAAGCGAATGTCGCCGATCTCGGCGCGAACATGATTCGTCCCGATCGTCAACTGCAGGGCTCCGTCGGACCCGAGCAGCCGCTGCAGCTCGAGCACGCCCTTGCGCGGAACGATGACCTGCTGGTTGGTCTTCGCCGGGGATTCGAGCTCGACCTGACAGAGCGCGAGGCGGTGACCGTCGGTCGCGACCGCGCGCAGCACCTTGCCATCCGTCTCGAGCAGCATACCGTTCAAGTAGTAGCGCACGTCCTGCTGCGCCATCGAGAAATGCGTCTTGTCGATGAGGTGCCGCAGCGCCGCACCCGCGACGGTGAGCTGCTGCTGCGAGTCGATTTCCTCGACCAGCGGAAACTCCGGTGCCGGGAGCGTCGCGAGCGTGAAGCGGCTGCGTCCGGCGCGCACCGTCGCGCGATCACCCTCCGTGGTGACGCTCACGGCGGCCTGCTCGGGAAGGGAGCGGAAGATGTCGACGAGCTTGCGGCCGGGAATCGTCACGTCACCCGGCTGCTGGACCGCGACCTCGTGGGAGGCTACGAGCTCCACTTCGAGATCCGTACCCGTAATGCTCAAGCGCCCATCGCGTGCCGAGAGCAGCACGTTCGCCAGGATCGGCATCGTCTGGCGGCGCTCGACGACGCCGATGACACTTTGCAGGGGGCCGAGGATGTCTTCGCGGGCTGCCGTGAGTTTCATGAAGTACGCCGGAGGAGACGACGGGGTCTCTTCATCTTAAGTCTTTGAGGAGATGATTGTAGAGTCTATAGAGGCTGTGGATATGGGGATAACTCGAATTACACCCGTTGCTTCAGCCTGTTGCTACCCTCTTCGGGCGCTCGCGATTCCGGTACGACCTGCCGAGGGCCTGTGTGCGGGCTGTGCGTAACTCGCGCGCGCGAGTTATCCCCAGGCGATGCACATCATCCCGCGAGCGTTCTCAACAGGTTCGAGTAGTCCTCGCTCACGCGCTGCTCCGAGCCGCGCAGCTCCTTGATGCGCTTGCAGGCGTGCAGCACGGTCGTATGATCGCGGCCGCCAAAGGCATCGCCGATCTCCGGCAGACTGTGCGTCGTGAGCTCCTTGGCGAGCGCCATCGCGACCTGCCGCGGCCGCGCGACCGAGCGATTGCGGCGCTTGGAGAGCAGGTCGGAGAGACGCACCTTGTAGTAATCCGCAACGGTCTTCTGAATGTTCTCGATCGTGATCAATTTCGCCTGCAGCTGCAGCAGATCGCGCAGCGCCTCCTTGGCGAATTCGACCGTGATCGGATGGCCGGTGAAGCGCGAGTTGGCGATCACGCGCCGTAGCGCCCCCTCGAGCTCGCGCACATTCGAGCGGATGCGCTTCGCGATGAAGAACGCGACCTCCTCGGGCAGCGTGACGCCGCCGGCCTGCGCCTTCGTCATGAGAATCGCAACGCACGTCTCGAGTTCCGGCGGCTCGATCGCCACGGTGAGACCCCAGCCGAAGCGCGACTTCAGGCGCTCCTCGAGTCCGTCCACCTCCTTCGGATAGCGGTCACAGGTGAGGATCACCTGGTGCTGTCCCTCGAGGAGCTCGTTGAAGGTATGGAAAAACTCCTCCTGGGAGCGTTCCTTGCCCGCAAAGAACTGGATGTCATCGATCAGCAGCGCATCGAGCGAGCGATACGCGGTCTTGAACTCGTTCATGCTGTTGTGCTGCAGGGCCCGGACCATGTCGCCCACGAATCGCTCCGAGTGCACGTAGGCGATGCGGGCCTCTGCGTCGCGCTCCTTCATCAAGTGCGCGACCGCGTGCATCAGATGCGTCTTGCCGAGCCCGACGCCGCCATACAGGAACAGCGGGTTGTACGCGCGGCCGGGATTCTCCGCGACCTGCTGAGCCGCGGCCTTCGCGAGCTGATTGCTCTTGCCCTCGACGAAGGTCGAGAAGGTGAAATCGGCGTTGAGACGCGCGCCCACCACCAGACCCTCGGCGCGCCGCGGCTTGACGGGGGCGACGGCTGGGGCGGCGTGCTGGATCTTGCTGCGCGAGCCGACCTCCACCGTGACGATCGGGGGACCTCCGGTCGTCACGTCCCGCAACAGCTCACCGAGCCGCGGCAGGAGATTTGCATTCACCCAGTCGACGACAAAGCGGTTCGGCGCGAGCAGCTTCAGCGCTCCGACACCCTCGACGGCCTGCAACGGACGCACCCAGGTGTTGAAATCCTGCTCGGGCAGCTCGGATTCGAGCGTGCTCACGCAGCGCGACCACAGCGAGGCCTCCACGAGCATTGCCTCCAGCGACATTCAGCGTGAGCTGCCAAAAAAAGGGAGGCGCAGTCTATACCCACCGCGCCCGGTGCTGAAGAGCACGCCGTATTGACACCCTCCGGGCAACGACTTAGCCTTGCGGCCCCTTTTGTTCTACGTGCGGGGTCGGGCGGAGCCGGCGTCCCTGCGGCGCGGCGAGCCGGTGCGCAGGCGCCCGGGCCAGGCCGCAGTCCGATGACCCCGTCGAAAGTTGGCCGAGGGCCGTGAAAAGAACCTATCAACCGAGCAAGGTGCGCCGCAAGCGCACGCACGGGTTCCGCGCGCGGATGGCGACCGCGAACGGCCGCAAGGTACTCAGCCGGCGGCGCGCGAAGGGCCGCAGGAAGCTCATTCCGTAGGTGTGGAGCGCGTGCCGTCGATGGGCAGCGTCGGCGCGCGCCGCGCGCTTCCCGCACGCCGGCGGGTGCGACGGAAGTCCGAGTTCGAGGCCGCGTACCGTCACGGACGGCGCTTCGGTGACGCTTATTTCGGCGTCGTGGTCCGCGTGAATCGCGCGGAGGGTCCGCGGCTCGGCCTCGCCGTCGCTACGAAGGTGGCCGGCAATTCCGTCGAGCGCAATCGGATCCGCCGCGTGATCCGCGAGTCGTTCCGGCTGCGCCAGCTTGATTTGCCGCCGGTCGACCTCATCGTCAATGCGCGCGCGCGGGTCCGGGCCGCGCGGAACGAGCAACTGCGTGCGAGCCTCGAAAGCCTGTGGGACAGAGTGAAAGAGCTATGCGCCGCACCGCCGAGTTCCTGATCCGGCTCTACCAGTGGACTTTGAGTCCACTCCTCGGTCCCCGCTGCCGGTTTTATCCGAGCTGCTCGAACTATGCGCTGACGGCGATTCATCGCTTCGGCCTCGCACGCGGTAGCTGGCTCGCCGCACGGAGAATCTGCCGCTGCCATCCGTTCCATCCGGGCGGATTCGATCCGGTGCCGGAAGATCGCCGCGTGAGCGCTGATCCGAGCGCGCACCAGCTTCCGTTCCGGTCATGACCAGCAACTATCCGCGTATCGCTCTCTGGGCGGCGCTCGCCATTGCGCTGTGGCTCAACTACGAGGCGTGGGTGCGCGATTACGGCTCGCTGCCGCTCTCGAGCGCGGAGGTTGCCTCCCATGGGCCCGGCGGCGCCGGGCAGAGCGGACCGAATCTGACGCTCAACGTGCCGCGCGTGGCAGCAGGCGCGGCGCAGTCGTCCGCGAGCGCGAGCGCACCGGCGGCACCGGTCGCCGCGCTCCCCGGCGGTGCGGCCGCCGCCGCGGCACCGGTGATCAGCGTTCGCACCGACGTGCTCGATGTGGAGATCAGCTTGAGCGGCGGCACGCTCGTGAAGGCCAACTTGAGCGAGTACCCGGAGGTGAAGGGGCAGCCCGCGACGGTCGAGCTCGAGAATCGCGCGAGTCCGGACACGTTCTACATCCTCGAGACCGGCCTCACCGGCTCCGACGCAGCCGACAGACCGACGCATCTTGCGCGCTTCTCGAGTCCGCAGAACTCCTACACGCTCGCCCCCGGGCGCGATGAGCTCAGCGTGCCGCTCACCTGGACCGACGGGCACGGCGTTACGGTGACCAAGACCTTCACGTTCCGGCGCGGCAGCTACGCGATCGGTCTCGAGCAGAGCGTCGATAACCGCACCGGGATGCCGTGGACCGCGGCCGCCTATGCGGCGATCGTTCGCTACGACCGCCCGACGAAGCGCTCGTACTTCAACGTAGAGAGCTACGCCTTTCACGGCCCGGCGATCTACGACGGTACGAAGTACCGCAAGCTCAACATTCGCAGCGCCGACGACGATCACCTGTCCCTCGAGGTGACGGGCGGGTGGCTGGCTGCGCCGCAGCATAACTTCGTGTCGGCCGTGATTCCCCCGCCGGCTGCGGGCTACCGCTACACCATGAGCGTCGTTGGCAACGAGTACGACCTCGGGACGCTCGGACCGATGCGCAGCGTCGCGCCCGACAGCACCGCGCACTTCGATCTCACGCTGTTCGTCGGACCGAAGCTGCAAGCGCAGCTCGAGACGACGGCGCACGAGCTCGACCTCGTGGCCGATTACGGCCACTTGACGCTCCTCGCGAAGCCGCTCTTTTGGCTGCTCGAGAAGGTGCACGGGCTGCTGCACAACTGGGGTCTCGCGATCATCGTCGTCACGTTCCTCCTGAAGCTGCTCTTCTACCCGCTCTCCGAGGCGAGCGGCCGCTCGATGGCGAAGATGAAGGCGCTCGCGCCGCGGATAAAAACGATCCAGGAGACCTACAAGGACGACCGCGAGAAGGCGGGCCGCGCAATGATGGAGCTCTATCAGCGCGAGAAGATCAATCCGGTCGCGGGCTGCCTGCCGATCGTGATCCAGATACCGGTGTTCCTCGCGTTCTACTGGGTGCTGCTCGAGAGCGTGGAGATGCGTCAGGCGCCCTTCCTCGGCTGGATCCAGGATCTCACCGCGCGCGATCCGTACTTCATTCTGCCCGGCATCATGGCCGTCGCGATGCTCGTGCAGTACAAGCTCAATCCAGCTCCTCCGGATCCGATGCAGGCGAAGATCATGATGATCATGCCGGTTGCGATGTCGGTCATGTTCGCGTTCTTCCCCGCCGGCCTCGTTCTCTACTACGTCACGAACACGATCCTCTCGATCGCGCAGCAGTGGAACATCAATCGCCGCATCGAGGAGGCGACCAAGAAGCAACGCAGCTGAGCGCGGCCCGATGCGGCCCGTGCGCAAGCGAGCGGCAGGTATCGGCACGGCGGGAGGCCGTGGTGGTGGGGCTCACACAGCTCGAGCTCGCCCCGAAGGGGCGTTGCAATTCTCTCTATCAAAAAGGCTGCGCCCCTTCGGGGCGAGCTCGAGCTGTGTGAGCCCCACCACCACGGCCTCCCGCCGTGCCGATACCTGCCGCTCGCTTGCGCACGGGCCGCATCGGGCCGCATCGGGCCGCGCTCAGCTGCGTTGCTTCTTGGTCGCCTCCTCGATGCGGCGATTGATGTTCCACTG
>DATKPY010000050.1:0-96195 GCA_035523875.1 Steroidobacteraceae bacterium | reverse complement strand
GTGTTCAGCTCAGTGCCAGATCTCAAGAGAAAACTCATGCGCTACATCCGCGAGTACAACAAGGCGCCCAAGACTGTGAAGTGGAAGTACTTCGATCCCACTCGTCGAATTACTCCTACATCAGCTGTTACAGTCCACTAGTGCGTTCTTGAGCCGTGCCCGCCGTCTCGGTCCGTGCGGGCGCGCTCGGCTTCGAGATCGGCATCGGCGCGCGAGTACGGTCCGCTCTGCGGTGCGCTTTCCATGGGCTCGGGCGCGGCAACCGGCGGGGGTGAATTCGTCTCGGCGGCGGCCGCGCTGCCCGGCACGAGGCGCTTCGCGTCCTGCCGAGGCTGAGCCCGTGGCACATGCACAGGCGCAGCGGCGGTGCGCCACAGACCCTCGTGGCGGGAGGTGGATGCGAGCGTGACGATGAACGCGCCCGCCGCCAGGCCGCACAGGAGTATTCGCGTTCCCACGAGTGCTCCGATGGAAAGGTGGGGAGACTAGCCGATCATCATGACAACCTGATGAGGGCGCGCGCGATGCGTGGCACCGCCGGAACGCTCCGCGCTAGCTTTCCCGGCCCAGCTCTCTTTGCAGCGCTTCTTCGCGCGCATCCTCGACGGCGGCGAGGACACTGTCGGCATCAGCGAGCGTCTCATCGCGCGCGTAGAGTCCCGTGAGGGCACTCTCGGCGGTGAGCTCACCCTGCTCGTAGAGTGCCCACATCTCGCGCGCGAAATCGGTCTGCAGCAGCTCCGGAGCAAAGCGGCCGAGTGTCTTACGGAGATTGTTCACATCGCGCTCGAGCATGGCGCGCGCGCCATTGTTTCCGGCCGCATTCACTGCCTGCGGCAGATCGATGATCACGGGTCCCGCGTGCCCAACGAGCACGTTGAATTCCGAGAGATCGCCGTGGATGAGTCCAATGCTCAGCATGCGCACGATCTGGTGGATGAGAATGCGGTGATACTCGCGCGCCGTTTCGGGCAGCAGCTCGATTTCGCCCAGGCGCGGAGCAGGGTCCCCATCGGCATCGGTCACGAGCTCCATGATCAGCGTGTCGCTGAAGTAGCCGTACGGCTTGGGCACGCGCACGCCGGCAGCGACGAGCTTGTAGAGCGCATCGACCTCGGCGTTCTTCCAGGCCGCTTCCTGCTCCTCGCGACCGAATCGGGTGCTCTTGCCGATCGCGCGCGCGTGACGGCTGCCGCGCACCTTGCGGCCCTCCTGGTAGCGGGCGCGGTTCTGAAAGCTGCGCTGTCGCATGTCTCGATAGACTTTCGCGCAGCGGGTGTGCGCGCCCGAGCGTACGAGGTAGACCGTCGCCTCCTTGCCGCTCTTGAGCGAGCGGATGACTTCGTCGATTACACCGTCATCGATCAGCGGTTGCAGGGCGGGGGGTGTCTTCATGAATTCCTATTGATGGGCACGCGGGAACGACTCGGCGGACGCGGTGTCTCGATTCACGAGCCCCGCACGCTCCGTGCGGTCCGTCACACCTACCGCCGAGCTCAATTTCGCAAGTTCAGCTGGGCGGCCACGCCTGCGAGCCGCTTGTCTAGGGTCCAGAAGGGTAGTTTAGCGAGCTTCGCAGAGGCGAGCAGGTGAACGTCAATCCAACCCAGGCCTTTCCCCATGAGACGGTGCGTCTCCACGAACGCAAGCGCCTCCTCGTGACCTGCGATCGGCGTGTGGGGCAGAGCGGCGAGCGAACGGAGAACCTTGGCCCGCTGCGCGAGATTGCCGCACGCCAGCTCGCCAACGACGAAAGCATGCGTCCACACCTGCGCCCGTTCCAGCAGGCCGACCAACGCGGCATTGCTTCGACGCAAATGATCTACCCAGACTGAGGTATCAACGAGCATCACCGTGCGGGTCGGGTCCGTCTGCGAGAGATGGGCTTGAGGCCGCGCTCGGTGGCACCGAGCGCGGCCAGCCTTCGCGCATTCTCCCGCGCTATGAGCGCCTGCAGCCCGGCGTGCAGCACAGCAGTCTTCTCGCGCAGTCCGCTCAGCTCCTGCGCCTTCGCGAGCAGCTCGTCGTCGATGATCAGCGTGGTCCTCATATGCATCAATCTGACAGACTGATGCATATGCGTCAACCCTCGCCACTGACGGCAGTCGACGCCTCGGGCGACGATGCATGCCCGGGGCTCACCGCGCGTATTTTCGCCGCGGTACGCCTCGAGGCCCAAGGGGGCAACCCCGACCAGCACTCCGCTCCCCCATCCGGTGCGCCGAGTCGTAGAGTGCCACCATGAACCGGCCAACGGATGAGCGCCTGAGCGGCCGCGCGGTGTCCTCTTCCGCCGCTGCCTCGGCGTGGAGTGCGCTGCGCTATCCGGTGTTCCGTTACCTGTGGATTGCCACCGTCGCCACCAACGTGGGTGGCTGGATGTACAGCGCCGCTTCCGCGTGGCTGATGACGAATCTCAACGCCAACCCGCTGGTCGTTTCACTGGTTCAAGTGGCGAACAGTCTGCCACTGTTCCTGTTGGCGCTTCCGGCCGGTGCGCTGGCCGACATGATCGACAAGCGCCGTTTCATCTTGACGCTCGAGATTCTCACCACGATCTTCACGGCGCTCTTCGCCTTGTCAGTCAGCCTGAAGGTCGTCACGCCTGTCGTGCTGTTGCTGTTTGTCGTAGTGATCGGCACGCTCGGTGCGTTGGAAACGCCAGCCTGGCAAGCCATCGTGCCGTTGCTCGTGCCTCGGCCGGCGCTCTCGTCCGCGGTGGCCACAAATAGCTTAGGCGTCAATATCAGTCGGGCGATCGGGCCGGCGCTTGCGGGCCTACTCATTCTCAGTGCTGGCATGGCAGCGCCATTCTGGCTGGATGCGGTGAGCAATCTCGGTGTGATCGCCGTCATCTTCCGGTGGAGACCTCCCGCGCGCGGCGCGAGCGCGCTGCCCGCGGAGCGCCTGGCGAGCGCGATGCGCGTCGGGGTGCGCTATGCGCGCAATAACGCTCACCTGCGGGCCACATTGGCGCAGGCCGTTGGGTTCTTCCTCTTCGCAAGCGCTTATTGGGCCCTGCTGCCGCTCCTCGCGCGTAAGCAGCTCCACGGAGGGCCGACGGTCTATGGAGTGCTACTCGGAGCCATCGGCGCAAGCGCTGTGGTGGGCGCCATTTTTCTGCCCAAGCTGAAGGCGAAGGCCAAGGCGAACACGGTGGTCGCGCTCGGTGAGCTGGGTACCGGGATCGCTCTCGCGCTATTTGGCTTTGCGGATCGCGAATGGCTCGCCGTGCTCGCCTGTCTCATCGCGGGGGCGTCATGGATCATCGTTCTTGCAACGCTCAACGTTTCGGCGCAGTCGGCGCTTCCTGAGTGGGTCAGGGGGCGCGGGCTCGCGGCCTATGTGACGGTGTTCTTTGGAACGATGAGCTTCGGCAGCGCGCTGTGGGGATGGGTCGCGGAGCGCTTGGGGCTAGCCCCGACGCACTATATCGCTGCTGCGGGTGCCCTCGGGGCGGTGGCGCTCAGCCGGCGTTGGCGGCTGCAGACGGGGCCCGCGGCCGATCTGACACCCTCCATGCATTGGCCGGAGCCGGTACTCGCGGGTGCCGTAGGGGATGATGCAGGGCCGGTTCTGGTGACCGTCGAATATCACGTCGCGGCTGAGAATCGTGCGGCATTTCTTGCGGCGCTTGCGCCCATCGCGCGGGAGCGCAAGCGCGACGGGGCCTATGCGTGGGGCGTCTTTCAGGATACGGCACACGAGACGCGGCACCTGGAGACCTTTCTGCTAGATTCCTGGCTCGAGCACGTCCGCCAGCACCAAAGAGTGACCAACGCCGATCGGATGGCGCAGGAGCGGCTTCGGGCGCTCACTCTGAGCGAGCCGCGGGTCACTCACTACGTCGCGAGCGAGGTGCGTTCCTGACGGCAGCTTCGCGCCTTGTGAATCTGATGGTCCTAAACGACACCCAGGAGCGGGGGAGATGAAGTATAGGAAACTCGGGGATACCGGCCTCATCGTGAGCGAATTGGCGCTTGGCACCATGCAGTTCGGCGGCAAGATGAACATGGGCAACCTCGGGCAGGAGGACACAACGCGGATGGTGAAGCTCGCCCTGGATAGGGGTATCAACTTCATTGACACCGCGGACGTGTACAGCCTCGGGGAGAGCGAAACTCTGGTGGGCAATGCCTTGAAGGGCGTGAGGACGGAGATCGTCCTCGCGACCAAGGTCCGCCTCCCCATGAGCGACAATCTCAATCGGAGCGGTGCCACGCGGGTGAACATCATGCGCGAAGTGGAGGCCAGCCTCCAACGACTGCAGACCGATTACATCGACCTCTACCAGGTGCATGGATGGGACAGCAACACGCCTCTCGAGGAGACGGCACGGACACTTGACGATGTCGTGCGCCAGGGGAAGGTCCGCTATATCGGGCTCTCCAACTACATGTCATGGCAGGCGGCCACCGCGGTGATGCTGCAGGAGCGCCTGGGACTGGAGAAATTCGTGACGGCGCAGATGTATTACAGCCTCGTCGGCCGCGGCCTTGAATATGAGTTCCAGTCCTTCGCCGAGTATCACAACATCGGTATCTTGGTTTGGAGTCCGCTTGCCGGCGGCTTCCTCACGGGTAAGTACAGCCGCACCAACCCTGCCCCTGCCGGCACACGGTTCGCCGAGGCAGGTTCGTTCGTGCCGTTTGACAGGGACATGGGCTACCGTGTCGTCGACACGTTAAAGCAGGTAGCTGCGCGGCATGGCGTGAGTCCGGCCCGTGCGGCGCTTTCGTGGGTGCTGGGCCGGCCTTCAGTCAGCAGTGTGATCGTGGCCGCCCGCAAGCCGGAGCAGCTGGAAGACAACATCGGTGCCGTCGACCTTCTGCTCCCGGACGAGGAAGTTCGGCTGTTGGACGCGGCCTCGGATCCTGGCATTCCGTACCCCAAGTGGATGGTGCTGCAGCTCGATACTGCGGAAGACCCGCGTTCGAAGGCCCTGCATCCGAAGAACTATATGGATGGCGGTCCCTGGAAGGATCTCCGCGGGACACGGTGGTCTGGCTGAGAGCGCTTCGCTACCCGACACGTAGCATGAGGAATCGTCACTGTGACGAAGTCGCGGACTACACCGGCCGCCGAGCAGGGCGCGCTGACCCTGTGCGGGGGCCGGAGATCAGGGATGCTCCGCCGCCGCCGAGTCGATATTCACAGTGATCGCGAGGACGCACTCACGCATTACGAGTGCGTGAGTACGCGGTCCATTCTCGACGAGCTCGCGTTCCCCGGAATCACTCGCGGGCACGGCCCCGCGGATTGGCACGCGCCAATCAACCAGGGTGCGTAGAATTACACGCGTTGATCCGCGAGCCTCGATCGCTGAATCAGAATCTAGTAATTACTTCACGAGTATTTCGTAAGCCATTGAAAAGAATGCCCAGGAGAGGACTCGAACCTCCACGGTGTTACCCGCTAGTACCTGAAACTAGTGCGTCTACCAATTCCGCCACCTGGGCAGGAAGCGTAACAACCGCTCTTCGAGCACGACCCCCGGAGAGCGCGGCGAAATGTACGCAGCGGGGTCGGGAGCTGTCAATTGAAGTCAAGAAGAACACGGTTCGGCCGCCGGGATCGGCACGCCGGGTCCCGCGCCGTGAAAACCACGAGCCGCCCGGCCGCGCCGGGTCGAACGCAGCGCGCGCGACCTAAGACGTCGGCCGACGAAGTGGCGCTGCGCGCCGGCAGCACCGCCGAGGGCACGGTGAGTGCGCACCGCGCGGGCTACGGGTTCGTGCGCATCGAGGGACTCAAGGAAAGCGTCTTTCTCCCGCCTCACCAGATGCGCGGCATCATGCACGGCGACCGCGTGCGGGTGAGTCTCGCGCGTGATGCGAGTGATCGCTGGCTTGGAGCCGTTCAGGAGGTCGTCGGCCGCGGCGTCAGCGCGTTTCTCGGCACGCTCGAGGTCGAAGGTCGCCAGGCATGGGTGAACGCCGCGGATCGCAGACTTCAGCTGCGCTGCGCAGTGGCGCATGCCGACCTGGACGGTGCGCGCGGCGGTGATTGGGTGATCGCACGCATCACTCGGCATGCAAGCGGGGCTGCCCCAGCGCACGCGCGCATCGAGCGGCGGCTCGACCCGGACCGTCCGGTGGAGCTCGCGACCGAGTCCGCGATCGCCCGCTTCGAGCTGCCGCGCGAGTTCCCCGCGGCGGCGTTGCGCGAGGCGCAGCAGTTTGGCGATCGCGTGGAGCCTGCCGAGGCGGGCCGCCGGATCGACCTGCGCGAGGTGCCGCTGGTCACGATCGACGGCGAGGACGCACGGGACTTCGACGATGCCGTCTACGCGGAGGCTCACCGTGAGGGCTTTCGTCTGATCGTCGCCATCGCCGATGTGAGTCATTACGTGCGGCCCGGCACCGCGCTCGATGCGGCGGCGCTCGAGCGGGGCACATCGGTCTACTTCCCGACTCGAGTGCTGCCGATGCTGCCGACGGCGCTTTCCGATCACCTCTGCTCGCTCGCGCCGCGCGTCGAGCGGTTGTGCTTCGCCGCCGACATGATCATCACGCGCGCCGGTGCGCTCAAATCGGCGCGCTTCTATCCGGCGGTCATGCGCTCGGCGGCGCGCCTGACCTATTCGCTGGCCCAGGCGGCGCTCTTCGAGGGAGGAGCGGAGGCGCGTCGGACGATCGGGCTCGAGCTCATCGAGCATCTGCTGCCGCTCGTGGAGGTGTATCGCGCGCTCCATCGGGCGCGCAGTCGCCGCGGCGCGCTCGACTTCGATGCGACCGAGGCGGAGTTCGAGATCGATGCCGCTCAGCGCGTCCGCGCGATCGAGCTGCGCGCGCGCAACGACGCGCACCGCCTGATCGAGGAGTGCATGGTGCTCGCAAACGTCGCTGTCGCGCGCGAGCTGGTGCGGACCCGTACACCGACGCTCTTTCGCGTCCACGGCCAACCCGAGGCGGAGAAAGTCGATCGTCTCGCCTCCACGCTGCGCGCGCTCGGCATCGAGGCGCAGCTGCCCGAGAAACCCGCGCCGCGGGACTTCCAGGGCCTCGCCCGCCGGCTCGGACAGTCTCCGGAGCGGGCATTCATCGAGTCGCTCATCGTTCGCGCGATGCCGCAGGCCGTATACCAGCCCACGAACATCGGTCATTTCGGGCTGGCGCTCGCGGAGTACGCGCACTTCACCTCACCTATTCGCCGCTATCCCGACCTCCTCGTCCACCGAACCCTCAAGGCACATCTGAGCCCGAGCGATGCGAGCGGGGTGCGCTCTGCGGCCGAGGAGCTCGCCGGCCAGGGCGAGAGTCTCTCCCGGCTCGAGAAGCGCGCGGACGAGGCCGACCGTTACGTCTCCACGTTTCTCAAGTGCACCTATCTGAGGGAGCGCACCGGGCAGACCTTTCTCGGCCTCATCACCACCGTGGTGGAGTTCGGCTGCTTCGTGCAGATTCTGGGTATCTCGGTCGACGGACTGCTGCACATCGATGCGCTGCGCGACGATGAATATCTCATGGATGAGAGCGGCCACGCCTGGGTGGGCAGGAGGCACGGTCGGCGGCTGCGCACCGGCAGCCACGTGCGCGTGACGGTCACCGCCGTCAATCCGATCGAGGGGCTCATCGACTTAGCCCTGGCGGAGGACGGTGTTTGAAGGGCGCGCAGCTGATCTACGGCGTGCACGCCGTTCGCGCCCTGCTGCTGCGGCACCCGGAGCGCGTGCTCGAGTTGCGGGTCGCGGCGAGTCGCAACGATCCGCGCGCGCTCGAGCTCGAGCGACTGGCGCGCGAGCGGGATCGCCCGGTCGTGCGCGTCGATGCGGAGTCCCTGCGCCGGGAGCTGGGCGAGGCCGTCCATCAGGGCGTCGCCGCGCGCGTGACGCCGCTCCCCCCGTGGTCGGAGGACGAGCTGCTCGAGGCGCTCGCTCCCGCCGCGAACCCGCTGATCCTCGCGCTCGATGGGGTGCAGGACCCGCACAATCTCGGTGCCTGCCTGCGAACTGCCGACGCCTGCGGGGCGCTCGCCGTCATCGTGCCGCGCGATCGCGCGGCGCAGCTCACGCCGGCCGCGCGCAAGGTCGCCGCGGGTGCCGCGGAGAGCGTCGCGCTCGCGACGGTCACCAATCTCGTGCGGACCCTCAAGATCCTGAAGGACGCCGGTCTGTGGGTGTTCGGAGCGGCGGCCGATGCGTCGCGGGCGGCGCACGAGGCGGATCTGCGCGGGGGTGCGGTCCTCGTTCTCGGTGCGGAGGGCACGGGTCTGCGGCAGTTGACGCGCCAGAGCTGCGATGTGCTGCTGCGCCTTCCGCAGCTCGGCACGGTCGAGAGCCTGAATGTCTCGGTCGCGGCGGGCATGCTGCTCTACGAGGCGGTTCGCCAGCGCAGCATCGCGGCGGGCAGTCCTTGAGGCTCCAGTGCGGCGTGCGCGGGACGTAAGCCGCTGATTCTGAAGGTACGCACCGGAAATCGGGCATTGCGGTCCGCGCGCGAGTTGAGTATGCTGCGCGCCCCTCTCGATGAGGGCCGCAAGCCCGGCACGATGGCATCCTGCCGCGCTCGGATCTCCTTGCCGCACCGACGCAAGCCTCGCAGCGGGCGGCTCAATCCGTAAGGAGGACGACATGAGGCATTACGAGATCGTTTTCCTGGTCCATCCGGACCAGAGTGAGCAAGTTCCCGCGATGATCGATCGCTACAAATCGATGATCGCCGCGGGCAGTGGCCAGGTGCATCGGCTCGAGGACTGGGGGCGGCGCCAGCTCGCCTATCCCATCTCCAAGGTGCACAAGGCGCACTACGTGCTCATGAACATCGAGTGCGATCAGAAGACGCTCGATGAGCTCACCGGAGCCTTCCGGTTCAGCGACGCGGTGCTGCGCCACCTGGTCGTGCAGATGGACGCAGCCGTGACCGAGCCCTCCCCGATGGCGCGTGCCGAGGAGGATGACGGTGGCGGCCGCCGCGAGCGCGTGCGCGAGGAGGCCGTACAGGGCGACGACGACGATGGCCGGGACGGGGAGAGCGCGACATGAGCCGATTTTCTCGCCGCAAGAAGTTCTGCCGCTTCACCGCCGAAGGGGTGAAGTACATCGACTACAAGGATCTCGGGACCTTGAAGAGCTATGTCACCGAGACCGGCAAGATCGTCCCGAGCCGCATCACCGGCACGAAGTCGTTCTATCAGCGCCAGCTCGCGACCGCGATCAAGCGCGCGCGCTTTCTCGCGCTCCTGCCGTACACCGATCAGCACTAGCTCGAAGTCCGCGCAAGTCAGAGAGGTCGAGTCGTGGAAGTCATTCTTCTCGAGAAGGTCGCGAATCTCGGCAACATCGGCGATCGGGTGAAGGTTCGCTCGGGCTTCGGGCGGAACTTCCTGTTGCCGCACGGCAAGGCGACGCTCGCTACGCCCGCCAATGTCGCCAAGTTCGAAGCGCGCCGTGCCGAGCTCGAGCGCATCGCGCACGAGCAGCTCACCTCGGCCGACGAGCGCGCCGCTGCGCTCAAGGACTTTCGCCTCACGATCACGGCGAAGGCGGGCACGGAAGGCAAGCTTTTCGGCTCCATCGGCACGAGCGACATTGCCGAGGCGTGCACGCGCGCCGGCCACAGGCTCGCCCGCAACGAGGTACGGCTGCCGACGGGTCCGTTGCGTACGATTGGCGACCACACCGTGAGCGTGCACCTGCACGCCGACGTCGATGTGCAGCTCCCAGTGACGATCGTCGCCGAGGAGTAGCCGGCGCGGTCAGCAGCCGGACCCGAAAGTGGCCGGTCCCGCCAAAGCGCGTCGTGCCCAGGAGGATTCCCTCATCGACGTGCGTACACCCCCGCACTCGATCGAGGCGGAGCAGGCTGTGCTCGGCGGGGTTCTCATCGAGCCCACCGCCTGGGACAACGTCGCCGACGTTGTGCTTGCCGGTGATTTCTACCGCCCCGACCATCGGCTGATCTTCGAAAGCATCGCGGTGCTCGCCGGCGCCGGCAAGCCCTGCGATGTGGTCACGGTATCCGAGCAGCTCGAGCGCACCGGCCGCCTGCAGGATGCCGGCGGCCTCGCGTACCTGGGCACGCTCGCGCGCGACACGCCGACGGCCGCGAACGTCCGCGCGTACGCCGAGATCGTGCGCGAGCGCGCGCTCCTGCGGCAGCTTGCGAGCGTCGCCACGGACATCGGCGCATCGGTGTTCAACAACGAGGGCCTATCCGCACGCGAGCTCGTCGATCGCGCCGAGCAAGGCGTCTTCCAGATCGCCGAGGCCGGCTCGCGCGGCAGAGACGGCGCGCTCGCGGTGCGCACGCTCCTGCCGGGCATCATCGATCAGATCGACGACCTGCACACCAACCCCGACAAGCTGCGCGGCCTGCCAAGCGGCTTCACGGAGTTCGACAAGCTCACCGGCGGGATGCGCCCGGGCGACCTCATCATCGTCGCCGGCCGCCCGTCCATGGGCAAGTCGAGTCTGGCCGTGAACATGGCGGAGTACGCGGCCGTGAACCCGAACATTCGCGCGTCCGTCGCGATCTTCAGCATGGAGATGCCCTCGGAGCAGGTGATCACGCGCATGCTCGCATCGGTTGGGAGCGTGCAGCTCGCAAACCTGCGCAGCGGCCGGATCTCTGACGAGGATTGGGTCCGAATCACGGGCGCGACGAGTCAGCTATCCGAGGCTAAGATTTTCGTAGACGAGACCCCGGCACTCACCCCGACGGAACTGCGCGCGCGCGCGCGCCGCGTCAAGCGTGAGCACGGGCTCAATCTCGTGGTCGTCGACTATCTGCAGCTCATGCAGGTGCCGGGCACGAAGGAGAATCGCGCGACCGAGATCGCGGAGATCTCCCGCGGGCTCAAGGCGCTCGCCAAGGAGCTCGCGGTGCCGGTGATCGCGCTCTCGCAGCTCAATCGCAGCGTCGAGCAGCGCGAGCACAAGAAGCCGGTGATGTCGGATCTGAGGGAGTGCGTCACGGGGGACACGCTTGCGTGCCTGGCGGATGGCCGGCGTGTTCCGGTCCGCGAGCTGGTCGGCACGCAGCCGGAGGTTTGGGCACTCGATGAGAGGCAAAGAATCGTCAAGGCCGTCGCGGATAAGGTGTGGCCGGTCGGCACGCGTCCCGTCTTTCGAATCGAGCTCGCAACGGGCCGGCGCATTCGTGCAACCGCTGAGCACCGCCTGCTCTCGGGTGCGGGCTGGACGACGGTCTCGCAGCTGCACGCGGGCGATCGGTTGGCCGTAGCGCGGCGTCTACCCGAGCCGGTCGCGCCGCACCGCTGGCCGGATCACGGGTTCGCGCTCCTCGGACAGCCGATCGGCGATGGCAGCTGCCTCTCGAGCAGCCCGACTCGTTACACCACCGCTGCGTTCGCCGAGGTGCGAGCGCAGATGCGGGCGCGGGGTGTCACGCAGCGCGCGATGACGCGGTTACGCGGCACGCCGCACGGCGGCAGGAGCCATTCTAAGTTCGCACCGCGTTGCCAGTTGATTGCTGACGACGCACGATTGCTCAGTGCCCCGGAGCTCGACCACTGGCACCCATCCGAGATCTGCTGGGATCGCATCGTCCAAGTCGTTCCGGCGGGCGAGGGGGAAGTATTCGATCTAACCGTTCCCGGTCCCGCATCGTGGTTTGCAAATGAGATTGTGTCGCACAATAGCGGTGCGATCGAACAGGATGCCGACATGATCCTCCTCATCTATCGCGATGAGGTCTACGACCGAAACACCACCAAGAAGGGCATCGCGGAGATCGATCTCGCCAAGCACAGGAACGGAGAGATCGGCACGTTCCTGCTCACGTTCCAGGGCCAGTACACGCGCTTCGTCAACTACGCCCCCGACTCCTACGCGGAAGGCATCCTGCGGTGACCCCGCTCATTCGCGCCATCATCGACGCGACTGCGCTCAAGAGTAATCTCCGCCGAATTCGCGCCGTGGCGCCAGGGTCGCGGGTCATGGCCGTCGTCAAGGCGAACGCCTACGGGCACGGACTCGTGCCGACGGCGCTCGCGCTGTCGGAGGCGGATGCGTTTGCCGTGGCGCGCCTGGAGGAGGGGATCGCGCTTCGCGAGGCGGGCGTGAGCCAGACGATCATCCTCCTCGAGGGCGTCTTCAGCGCCGAGCAGCTCGCGGAGGCGGCGCAGCGTCGCTTCGAGATCGTCGTGCACGATCCGCTGCAGATCGCGCTCCTCGAGCGCGCCACGGGCGCGCACCGCTTCGTGATTTGGGTCAAGGTCGACACGGGCATGAATCGCCTCGGCTTTCGTGCGCAGGAGCTTGCGCCGGTGCTCGCGCGCCTGCGTGCGCTCGCGCCGGCTCCGGCGGAGCTTCGCGTGATGACTCATCTCGCGCGGGCCGACGAGCGCGATTGTCCGATGACTGCGCTGCAGATCGAGCGCTTCGATGCGGTGACGGCGACCCTCGGGCTCGTGCGCAGCATCGGCAATTCCGCGGGCATCCTCGGCTGGCCGAGCGCCCGGGGCGAGTGGGTGCGCCCGGGGCTCGCACTCTACGGGATCTCGCCGTTTCCTGGTGAGGCGAGCAGCGCCGTCGGCCTGATTCCGGCGATGACGCTCGCATCGACGGTGATTGCGGTGCGCCGCGTCCCGCGCGGGGAGAGCGTGGGCTACGGCGGCACTTGGACGGCGCCGCGCGAATCGCGCATCGCGATCGTCGCGGGCGGCTATGGAGACGGGTTGCCGCGAAGTCTCAAGACGGGTACGCCGGTGCTCGTCAACGGCCGGCGCGCGCCGCTCGTCGGGCGCGTCGCCATGGACATGATCGCCGCGGATGTGACCGAGCTCCCGGAGGTGGAGGTCGGCACGCGCTGCGTGCTGTGGGGTCGTGGACTCGAGGTGACCGAAGTGGCGCAGTGCGCCGGAACGATCGCCTACGAGCTGCTCTGTGGAGTACGCGCGCGCGTGCCGCGCGAGCCGATCTGAGCCGGCCGGCAGAGCCGGCTCAGTGCTCGAAGAACCCCATCTTCACGCCGGCCAACTGAATCACGTCGTTGTCGGTGAGCCGCCGCGCGGCTGCGCCGATCGGCGCGCCATTCACGAGCGGGAAGTCGTTGTCCTTCTCGCTGTCCACGTGGACGATGAAGTAGCCGTCCGCGCGCCGTGTGATCGCCGCCACCTGCACGCCCGGACGCCCGAGCGTGGTGAGCGCCTTGCTCAATTCGAGCTCGCGTCCGGCGAACGCGCCCGAGAGCACCTGGAGCTTCGCCTTCTTGAGCGCCGCCTGCCCATCGAGCGCCTGCCGGGTGCCCGTCGCGGTCGCGGGCGCTGTCGCCTGGTCGACGGTCTCGCGCGCCGTGCGCACCTTCTCGACCGGTCGCGCCGAGGGCTGGATCACCATCGTCTTCTCGAACTCGTCCTGGGCCTCGTCGTCCTCGATGAAGCGCAGCTGGTGGTGTCCGACGGTGATCACGTCCCCATGCTGGAGGGCGTGCTTCTTGATGAGCTTGCCGTTGACGTAGGTGCCGTTGGTGCTGTTCAGATCCTCGAGGAAGGAGTCGTTGAGAATGTTGATGATGAGAGAGTGATGGCCGCTCACGGCCGCGTTGTCGATGCGGATGTCATTGTCCGGGAGCCGCCCGACGGTGTAGCGCTCCTTGTTCATGTTGTACTCGGCCATTACCTGGCTATCCCGGCTCAGTATCAACCTTGCCATGCGCGCCTCTTCTCTCCGCCCAACCAGCCTAAAATCTTGTCGAGCATTCCCTTCTGCGCCGGGAACGCTTCCATGACGTGAGCCATGACGACCGAGATGTTGTCTCGACCCCCGTTATCATTCGACAGCTGAATCAATTGCTTGGCGACCGTATCCAGGTTAGCACCAAAGGTGCTGACCGTTAAGTGAATGTCGTCATCTTCTACCATGTCCGAGAGCCCATCGGAGCACATGATGTAGAAATCCCCCCTGTGTACCGGGACTTCCTGCACCTCCACTTCCACGTTCGGCTCCACCCCGAGCGCTCGTGTGACGTAGTTCTTGTTTGCAGCGCGCTGCGCCTCCTCCGGCGAATAGAATCCGCGGTCGACCAGCTCCTGAAGCAGGGAGTGGTCCATCGTCACTTGCTCGAGCTTGTCCTCGCGCAGCCGGTAGAGCCGCGAGTCCCCCACGTGCGCCACGGCCATCCGGTTGTCGAAGAACAGCGCGCAGACGATCGTCGTGCCCATGCCTTCGCACTGCGGTTGCGTGCGTGCCGTCTGGAAGATGATCTTGTTGGCGCGGTGAATCGCATCGCGCAGGATGATGCTCGGGCGCGACATGCCGGTCTCGCGGTCCGGCATGCGCAGATCCTCGCGCTCGACGGACTCGCGCACCAGGTTGACGATGGTCTTTACCGCGATGCCGCTCGCCACTTCGCCTGCGTTGTAGCCGCCCATGCCGTCCGCGAGCACGAGCAGACCGATCTCCGAATCGAAGGCGATCGTGTCCTCGTTGTGCTCGCGGACCCTGCCGGTGTCGGTTTGCCCGACCAGACGCAACTTGCCGCGCAGGCTCATGGCAGGGCCTGCCCGATTCCGCCGCAGGCGGATGCGAGCCGCGAGGAAACTGTGACAGCCATCACGTTAGCGTCACCGCCGAGCGCCCGAGCGGGCGGGCTCGCCGCGGCGCGACCTGAGTCCGAAACTCACGCAAGCAGTACTCCCCAGTGCCGAGGGTCCGCTCGATTCTCGCCGGTGGGCCCCCCGATGATCGTTGCATAAGCTAGCATTGCGAGCGTAGCTGTCCGAGCATCTGGTCACAAACCGTCAGTCTCGCCACCGGCGAGTGCCATGGCAACACGTACCGCCGTCTCGCTTTTCGTCTGTGACGCCTGCGGCGGCCGCGCGCCGAAATGGCAGGGGCAGTGTCCGCATTGCGCTGCGTGGAATACGCTCGTCCAGCGCCTCGAGCCCCGTGCTGCCGCCGCGCGCCGCGCTGCAACCGCCGCGGCCGCGCCGAGCACGCTCGGCGCCGGCCTCGAGGAGGTCATCGAGCGGCTGGAGAGCGGTCAGTCGGAGCTCGACCGCGTGCTCGGAGGCGGCATCGTGAAGGGCTCCGTGACCCTGCTTGGCGGGGATCCGGGCATCGGCAAGTCGACGCTGCTGCTGCAGGTGGCGGCGCACGCAGCGCAGCGCGTCGCAGTGCTCTACGCGAGCGGCGAGGAATCCGTGCCGCAGGTGAGTCTGCGCGCGCGCCGGCTCGCACTTCGCGCCGAGCGGCTGGCCGTCATCGCCCAGACCGAGCTCGAAGAGGTCCTCGACCGTGCACGCGCGCTGCGCGCGGCGCTCGTGGTGGTCGATTCGATCCAGACGATGCAGTCGGCCGCGGTGGCGGCAAGCGCCGGCGCCGTCTCGCAGCTGCGCGAATGCACCGCGGAGCTGGTGCGCTTCGCCAAGGAGACCGGCACGGCGGTGCTGATCGTCGGGCATGTGACCAAGGAGGGCGCGATCGCGGGCCCACGCGTGCTCGAGCATCTCGTCGACACCGTGCTCTATTTCGAAAGCGAGGTGAGCAGCCGCTATCGGGTCGTGCGCGCCACCAAGAACCGCTTCGGCGCCGCAGGCGAGCTCGGCTTCTTTGCGATGTCCGAGGCCGGCTTGCGCGAGGTGCGCAATCCGGCAGCGATCTTTCTTTCGCGTGCGCCCGAGGCGGCCGCCGGCAGCATCGTCACCGTGACGCGGGACGGCGGCCGGCCGCTGCTGATCGAGCTGCAGGCGCTCGTCGATCGGATGCGATTCGGTGCGCCGCGACGCATCGCCCAAGGCCTCGACGCCAACCGTCTCGCCATGCTCCTCGCGGTGCTGCATCGCCACGGCGGCGTCTCGCTCCAAGAGCACGATGTATTCGTGAACGTCGTCGGCGGCATCGAGATTGCCGAGACCGCGTGGGATCTGCCGGTGACGCTCGCGCTCTTCTCGAGCCTCAACGACCGTCCGCTCGAGCGCTCGCTCGTCGCCTTCGGAGAGCTCGGGCTCACCGGGGAAGTCCGTCCGGTCGCCTACGGCGAGGAGCGCCTGCGCGAGGCGCAGAAGCAGGGCTTCCAGCGTGCGATCGTGCCGCGCGACAACGCACCGCGCCGGCCTCTCGAGGGGCTCGAGGTGACTGCCGTGGGACGGGTCGCCGAGGCGCTCGCCGCGGTGAAGTGAGCGGCCGGCGGGCGCGCTAAGCAGGGAGTGGCTGTGTGCGTACGCGTACCGTCCGCACCGCGTTATCGGCGATCTGCAGGACTTCGAACAGGTATTCGCCGATGCGCAGCGTGGTACCCGGCTCCGGGATCGTCTCCAGGCGCTCGAGCAACAGCCCGTTCACCGTCTTCGGGCCGTCCGTCGGCAGGTGCCACTGCATCGCGCGGTTGAGCGCGCGGATGGTGGCGCTCGCGTTCACGATGAACACGCCCGACTGCTCCTGATGCACGTCCTTGTGGCTCACGGTCACCGGGTCGGTGGTGAACTCCCCGACAATCTCCTCGAGGATGTCCTCGAGGGTGATCAGGCCCTCGATGTCTCCGTACTCATTGACGACGAAGGCCGAGCGACGCCGGTTGCGCTGGAAATGGCCGAGCTGCGTGGCGAGGGGGGTGCCCTCGGGCACGAAGTACGGCTCGCGGCTTGCGGCGAGCTCGATCAAGCGCTCGCGGGTGAAGCTCTCGCGCGCGAGCTCCTGGGCCACGCGCTTCATGTGCAGCGTCCCGATCAAGTTGTCCAATTCCCCGTCGAAGACCGGCAGGCGCGTGTGCGGCGTGCGGCGGAGCCGGTCGAGGATGTCCTCCCAGTTCTCCGCGACATCGATGGCGTCGATCTCCTGCCGCGGGATCATGATGTCATCGACCGTGAGCTCGCCCAGATCGAGGATCGACAGCAGCATCTGGCGGTGACGCGGCGGAATGACCGGACTCGCCTCCGCGACCACGGCGCGCAGCTCCTCCGCGCCGAGCGCTACGCTGTCGCGCGCGCCGCGCACCACGCCGAACAGCCGCAGCACGCCGTGCGCGGTGCGGCTCGTGAGCCACAGCACGGGCCGCGAGACCAGCACGAGGCTGCGATAGATGTATGCGGAGCCGAACGCGACCGCTTCGGAATGGGTCGCCGCGAAGATCTTCGGCACCAGCTCCCCGAGCACGATCATCGTGATCGTGAGCACGACGCCGGTCAGCGGGAGCGCGAACTTGAGGTGCGTGCGCTGGGCGATGATCGTCGCCGCCTGGGATGCGAATACACTCGCCGCCGCCAGGATGACCAGATTGACGCCGAGCCAGTCGTCGGGTCTTTGCAGCAGCCGCTCGAGGATCTGCGCGAGGCGCTGCCCCTGCTGGGCACGGTGACGCACCCGGTAGCGATTGACGGAGAGCATCGCGACTTCGGTGCCCGAGGAGAAGGCGATCACGGCGACCAGGCCGACGAGCAGCACCAGCAACAATGGGGTCGGGGCTTCGTTCAAGGCGGACTCCCTCGAGCGCGCGAGTGGGCGAGGCGCCCGTGCGTAGCATAGGGCCGCCGCCCGTATAATGCTGCGAGCCGGGCGCGCCGCCCGCGCATGTGCTCCGCATCATCCGCCCGAGGATCCGTCGCGCCCATGTTCGACACGCTCACCCAGCGGCTCTCCCGCACCGTCAACGCACTGCGCGGTCGCGGACGCATCACCGCAGAGAACGTCTCGGAGACCCTGCGCGAGGTGCGTATTGCACTGCTCGAGGCCGATGTGGCGTTGCCCGTGGCGCGCAGCTTCATCGAGCGGGTGAAGACCGAGGCGCTCGGCCAAGAGGTGAGCGCAAGCCTCACGCCGGGCCAGGCCTTCATCGGCATCCTGCACCGCGAGCTGGTCGCGCTGATGGGCGGGGCGCGCGCGGGATTCAACCTGCGCGCGCAGCCGCCGATCATCGTGCTGCTCGCGGGACTGCAGGGCGCCGGAAAGACCACCACGGCCGCCAAGCTTGCCCGCTGGCTCATCGAGCGCGAGGGACGCAAGCGCGTCCTTCTCGTGAGCACCGACCTCCGCCGACCCGCCGCGATGCTGCAGCTCGAGCGCCTCGCGAGCCAGGTCGGTGCCGATTACTTCCCGGCCGAAACGGGCCGAGGCGCGGTCGACATCGCGCTAGATGCGGTGCAGCAGGCGCGGCGCGGCCTGTACGACGTGCTGATCGTGGACACCGCAGGGCGGCTGCACGTTGATGAGGAGATGATGGCCGAGGTGCGGGACCTCGACGCGGCGATCCATCCCCAGGAGCGTCTGTTCGTCATCGACGCAATGGCTGGACAGGATGCCCTCAACGCGGCGCGTGCCTTCAGCGCGAGCTTGACCTTGACAGGGATCGTCCTCACCAAGGCCGACGGCGACGCGCGCGGGGGCGCAGCCCTCTCGGTGCGCGAGGCGACCGGACAGCCGATCGTGTTTCTGGGCGTGGGCGAGAAGATCGAGGCGCTCGAGCCATTCGAGCCCGAGCGGATGGCCTCGCGCATCCTCGGCATGGGCGATGTCGTGGCACTGGTCGAGCAGGTGCAGCGCCAGGTCGACACCGAGGAAGCCGAGCGCATCGCCCGCAAGGTCGTGAGCGGCAAGGGCTTCGACCTCACGGACCTGCGCGGTCAGCTCGAGCAGCTGCAGAAGATGGGCGGCGTGAGCGCGCTCATCGACAAGCTTCCGGGCGCCGCTTCGGCCGGGGCTGCCGCGCTCTCGGGGGGGGACGGCGATCGGCAGATCCGCCGACAGGTGGCGATCATCAATTCGATGACCCGGCGGGAACGGCGCAATCCCACGGTCATCGACGGTTCGCGGCGTCGGCGCATCGCACGCGGGGCGGGCGTGCAGGTGCAGGACGTGAACCGTCTGCTCAAGCAGTTCCTCGAGATGCAGCGGATGATGAAGAGCATGAAAGGCGGGCGGCTACGCCAGATGATGAGCGCCTTGCGCGGTCGCGGACCGCCGGGATTTCCCGGATCTTGAGCGCGGCGCGGGGGGGCCAAGGTAAATTTGGGCGTAGCGGATAACTGCTGTAGAATCCGCGCTCTTTTTCCGGGCCGGCTAGGCCGAAACTCGAGCACAAAGTCATCCATGGTTACCATTCGCCTGACCCGCCGCGGGGCGCGGAATCAGCCCTTCTATCACGTCGTCGTCACGGATAGCCGCAAGCGCCAGGGCGGCGCGAGCCTGGAGCTGGTCGGTTTCTTCAATCCGATCGCTCGGCGCGGTGAGCCGAAGCTGCGGCTCGATCTGCCGCGGATCGACTACTGGGTGGCGAAGGGCGCACAGCAGTCCGATCGGGTGCGCTCGCTGGTGACGGGATACCGCAAGCAGGCGCCGGCCGCGTAGCGTCGGCACGCGTGTCCGACTGGGTCGAGCTCGGTCGGATCGGCGGCCCGTTCGGGATCAAGGGTTGGCTGCACGTGCAGTCGTTCACCGACCCTCCGGAGGCTCTGCTCGGGTATGGGCGTTGGAGCTTGGAGTTCGGTCGCGACAGAGCGCGGATCGAGCGCAAGGTCCTCGAAGGGCGTGCGCAGGGGCGCGGACTGGTCGCTCGACTCGAGGGAGTCGACGACCGCGACGCCGCGGCAGCGCTTCGTGGCGCCCGCATCGAGGTGGCGCGCGCCGAGCTGCCCGCGCCCGGACCGCGGCGGTTCTACCGCGCGGATCTGATCGGACTGCGCGTGCGCAATCTCGAAGGCGTGGAGCTCGGGGTGGTGCGCCATTTCGTCGATGCACCGGCGAACGCGGTGATGGTGGTCGCGGGCGCGACGCAGCACTGGATCCCCGCGATCCCGCGTCATGTGCGCTCGGTCGACCTCGACTCGGGATCGATCGTCGTCGACTGGCCGGGCGACCTCGAGTGAGTCACGGAGTGCGGTGTGCACATCGAGGTGGTCACGCTGTTTCCGGAGATGCTGCGCGGGGCCTTGCGCTTCGGTGTCGTGGCGCGGGCGCTCGAGCGCGGGCTCGCACGGGTCGGAACGGAGGATCCGCGCGACCATGCGAGCGACTCGCGCCGCACGGTCGATGATCGACCGTACGGCGGCGGTCCGGGCATGGTGCTCAAGCCCGAGCCGTTGCTCGCGGCGATCCGCGCCGCGCACGCGCGCTTGCCGGCCGGGAGCCCACGGATCCTGCTCGCGGCGCAGGGCGAGCGTTTCACCCAGCGCGCCGCGACCGAGCTCGCGCGGCTGCCGGGGTTCGCGCTCATCGCCGGGCGCTACGAGGGCGTGGATGAGCGCGTGGTGGAGCTCGGTGTCGATCGGGAAATCTCGATCGGGGATTACGTGCTGAGCGGCGGAGAGGTGCCGGCGCTCGTCGCGATCGAGGCGGTGGTGCGGCTCCTCCCCGGCGCGTTGGGCGATGAGCGCTCGAGCCTCGAGGAGTCGTTCGCGCAGGGCTTGCTCGAGGGGCCGCAATACACCCGGCCCGAGGTGTTCGAGGGACGGCGCGTTCCGCAGGTGCTCGTCTCGGGCAATCATGCCGAGATCGAGCGCTGGCGGCTCGCGCAGGCCGTCGAGCGCACCTGGCGCCGGCGGCCGGACTGGATCCTGGAGCACGGACTCGCGCCGCGCGCGAGCCGCGCACTGAATGATTTTCTCGCCGCGCGTTGCGCCGGCGAGCTGAGACGGGAAGGTGACAGCCATGAGCAAGATCGTGCAGGAGCTCGAGAAGAGCCGGATGACTCGGCAGGTGCCGGATTTCAAACCCGGTGACACGGTGGTGGTGCAGGTGAAGGTGGTCGAGGGTGACCGCGAGCGCGTGCAGGCCTACGAGGGCGTCGTGATCGCGCGCAGCAACCGCGGTCTCAACTCCTCCTTCACCGTACGCAAGATCTCCCACGGCGAGGGCGTCGAGCGGGTCTTTCAGACCTACAGCCCGGCGATCAGCGACATCACGGTGAAGCGCCGCGGGAGCGTGCGCCGGGCGAAGCTCTACTACCTGCGCGACCTCTCCGGCAAGGCCGCGCGCATCGAGGAGAAGGTCTAGCCGCGGGCGGTTGGGGAGCGATGAGCGCGTTGCGTACGATCGCGGTGGGGTTGTGGCGCGGCCTCGATGGGCTGCGCAAGTTCCTGCATCTGCTGCTGCTGCTCCTCATCTTCGGTTTCGTGGTGGGAGCTCTGCACGTGTCCGTGCCGCGGGTGCCGGACAGCGCGGTGCTGCTCGTGCGGCCGCAGGGCGAGCTCGTCGAGCAGCTCTCAGGCGAGCCACTCGAGCGGGCGGTGGCAGAGGCGCGCGGGCAGGGGCATGCGGAGACGCTTCTGTGGGACCTGATCGATGCGATCCGCGGCGCGGCCAAGGACGACCGCATCAAGGTCATGGTGCTCGATCTCGACCAGTTCGACGGGGCGGACGGACTCCCGCCGCTCGAGGAGCTCGCGCGCGCCATCCGCGACTTCCGCGCATCCGGTAAGCCGGTGATCGCCTATGCGAGCACCTACACGCGTGACCAGTACTTCCTCGCCGCCCAGGCGAGCGAGGTCGACCTCGACCCCGAGGGCTACGTGCTCATCGATGGTTACGGCCAGTACCCGCTTTATTTCAAGGACCTCATCGACAAGCTCGGCATCGACGTGAACGTCTTCCGCGTGGGCGAGTACAAGAGCGCCGTCGAGCCCTACACGCGCGCCAGCATGTCCGAGCCCGATCGCCAGCAGACGAGCGAGTTTCTGGGCGCGGTGTGGTCGGCGTATCAGACCGAGGCGACGAGCGCCCGCCGGATCGAGTCCGATTCGATCCAGCAGTACATCGCGACGCTCCCGAGCACTGTCGTTGCCGCTCACGGCGCCGCCGCCGAGGTCGCACTGAAGGCGGGACTCGTCACGCGGCTCGAGACCAAGGCCCAGCTCGAACGGCGCCTCATCGCGCTCGTCGGCGAGGACGAGTCGAGCTCCACTTTCTACTCGGTCACGGCCGATGATTACGCGCGGGTCGTTCACGCCGACAGTGCGCGGCATCGCGAGCACGCGCGCATCGGGGTCATCGTCGCTTCCGGAGAGATTCTCGATGGCACCCAGCCTCCGGGCACCATCGGCGGAGATTCGCTCGTGCGGCTGCTGCGTGAGGCGCGTCTGGACGACAAGATCCGGGCGGTGGTGCTGCGCATCGACAGTCCGGGCGGCAGCGTCACCGCCTCGGAGCAGATCTACGAGGAGCTGAAGACGCTCGAGGCGGCCGGCAAGCCGGTCGTGGTCTCGATGGGCAGCTACGCGGCCTCCGGCGGCTACTACATCTCGGCCCCGGCCGATGAGATCTGGGCGAGCGCGGCGACGATCACGGGCTCGATCGGCATCTTCTCGGTCGTCCCGACCATCGATCGCACCCTGCAGAAGTTCGGCATCGGCGTGGATGGTGTGGGCACGACGCCCCTGTCCGGGGAGCTCGAGCTCACCCGGCCCTTAAACGACGCCATGCGCACGTTCCTGCAGGAGACGGTCGATCACGGTTACGACGTGTTCGTCGAGCGGGTGGCGACGGGGCGGCACATGACCCCCGCGAGCGTCGATTCGATCGGACAAGGGCACGTGTGGGCGGGCGCCGATGCCGCGCACATCGGTCTGGTCGACCATCTCGGCTCGTTCGACGATGCGGTGCGCGCCGCCGCGCGGCGCGCCAAGGTCAAGCACTACAGCGTGCAGTTCATCCAGCCGGAGCTGTCGTGGCCGGAATCGCTCGCGCTCGAGCTCGATTCTCTCGGGGCGCGGGTGCTGCTTGCCGCGGCTCCGCACTCCGACGCCGGCGCGTTCATCGCGGCGCGGCTCGATCCGCTCGAGCACGAGCTCGCGCAGCTGCGCCGCTTCAGCGTCCCGAACCGGCTCTACGCGTACTGCTTCTGCACGATCAGGTAGCCGCGCAGCGCTAGAGCGCGGACCAGTCGAGAATGACCTTGCCGGAGTGCCCGGACGCGGTCGTTTGAAACGCACGCTCGAAATCCCCGGCGGCGAAGTGGTGGGTGATGACCGGATCGATCTTGAGCCCGCTCTGCAGCAGGCTCGCCATCTTGTACCAGGTCTCGAACATCTCGCGCCCGTAGATGCCCTTCAGCGTGAGGCCCTTGAAGATCACCTGATTCCAGTCTATTGCGATCTCCTCGGAGGGAATGCCGAGGATCGCGATCGAGCCGCCGTGGTGCATGGTGCGCAGCATCTCGCGGAACGCTGCGGGGCTCCCCGACATCTCGAGCCCCACGTCGAAGCCTTCCTGCATGCCGAGCTCGCGCATCGTGTCGTCGAGCGACTCGCGCGTGACGTTGATCGCGCGGCTCGCGCCCATTCTGCGGGCGAGCTCCAGCCGGTAGTCGTTCACGTCGGTGACGACGATGTGCCGCGCGCCGGTGAAGCGCGCGACCGCGGCCGCCATGATGCCGATCGGCCCGGCGCCGGTGATGAGCACGTCCTCGCCGACGACGCTGAAGGCGAGCGCGGTGTGGGTCGCGTTGCCGAACGGATCGAGAATCGCCGCTACGTCATCGTCGATGGCAGGGGGGAGCTTGAAGGCGTTGACGGCCGGCAACGCGAGGTACTGAGCGAACGCGCCCGGCCGGTCGACGCCGACTCCGACGGTGTTGCGGCACAGGTGCCGGCGGCCCGCGCGGCAGTTGCGGCAGTGGCCGCAGGTGACGTGTCCCTCGCCGGAGACCCGATCGCCGACGGCGAATCCGCGAACCTCCGAGCCCAGCTCGAGGATGCGGCCCGAGTACTCGTGACCGACCGCCATCGGAACGGGAATGGTGCGCTGCGCCCATGCATCCCAGCGGTAGATGTGCAGATCCGTGCCGCAGATCGAGGTCCTGTGGATCTCGATCAACACGTCGTTCGGGCCGGTCTTGGGCTCGGGCACATCCATCATCCAGATACCCGGGCTCGCTTCCTTCTTGACGAGCGCCTTCATGCGACGACTCCCAGTTCGCGGCCCGCGCGGGTGAAGGCCTCGATCGCCCGCTCGATCTGCGCCGCGGACAGCGCGGCGGACATCTGCGTGCGGATGCGCGCCGCGCCCTGCGGCACCACGGGGTAGGAGAAGCCGATCACGTACACCCCGTATTCGAGCAGCCGCTCGGCCATGCGCCCGGCGAGCGCCGCATCCCCGAGCATGACCGGAATGATCGGGTGTTCCCCGGGCGGCAGCCGGAAGCCGGCCGCTTCGAGCCCCGCGCGAAAGCGGCGCGCGTGTTGGGCGAGTTGCTGGCGCAGCTCCGGGGCGTTCTCGATGAGGTCGAGCACACGCAGGCTCACCGCGGCCACGACCGGCGGAATGCTGTTGGAGAAGAGATACGGGCGCGAGCGCTGTCGCAGCCACTCGATCACGGGTTTGCGTGCCGCGACATAGCCGCCGCTGCCTCCGCCGAGTGCCTTGCCGAGCGTGCCCGTGAGAATATCGACGCGTTCGCTCACCCCGCAGTGCTCGGGCGTGCCGCGGCCGCGCGCGCCCATGAAGCCGGTCGCGTGCGAGTCGTCCACCATCACGAGCGCGTCGTACCGGTCCGCCAGGGCGCAGATCCCCGCCAGGTTCGCGATGATGCCGTCCATCGAGAACACCCCATCGGTTGCGATCAAGCGCGTGCGGCTGCCTGCGGCCTCCTGCAGGCGGCTCTCGAGCTCGGCCATGTCGTTGTTCGCGTAGCGCAAGCGCTTCGCCTTGCAGAGCCGGATGCCGTCGATGATGCTCGCATGGTTGAGCGCATCGGAGATGACGGTGTCGCGCTCGTCGAGCAACGCCTCGAACAGTCCACCGTTGGCATCGAAGCACGAGGAGTAGAGCAGCGCATCCTCGTGACCGAGAAAGCCGCTCAACCGCGCTTCGAGCTGCTTGTGCACCTCGTGCGTCCCGCAGATGAAGCGCACCGAGGCCATGCCGTAGCCGAAGCGGTCGATGGCGCGGTGTGCGGCCTCGCGCACGGACGGGTGGTTCGCGAGCCCGAGGTAGTTGTTGGCGCAGAGATTGATGACCTCGCGCTGCCCGGTGCGCACGAGCCCTCCCTGCGGGCTCGCGAGGACGCGCTCGGTCTTGTACAGCCCCTGCTCGCGCAGCGTGTCGAGGTCGGCCTGGAGGCGCGCCAGAAGGGGCGCGCTCACGGGTATGCGGTCTCACTCATCGCCGTGAATTATACTCCCCCGGCGAGCCCGTCATGAGCGAGGCGCAGCGCAGCGCGTGTCAGTGGAGTCCGAGGATGGACGCAAGGCGGCGGTGCCCGAGGGGGCGGCGCTGCGCATTGACCGCTGGCTCTGCGCCGTGCGGCTCTACAAGTCGCGCTCGCTTGCGGCGCAGGCAGTGAGCGGCGGGCGGGTGCACGTGAACGGCGCGCGCGTGAAGCCCGCGCGCGCGGTGCGCGCCGGGGACCAGGTGAGCCTCACGCGCGGGGCGCTCACGTTCGACTGCGAGGTGATCGCGCTGCCCGCGCGGCGCGGACCGGCGAGCGCGGTGGCGGGCTGCTACCGGGAGCTGCCGGCGAGCATCGCTCGACGCGCCGAGTTCTCCTCGCGCATGCGTCTCACGGCGGCGCTCGCGCCGCGGCCTGAGACCCGGCCGGACAAGCACGCGCGGCGCCTGCTCAGGCGGGCGCGCGGTCGGGATTAGCCGCCCCACGCCGGGGGAGCGGTATCGAGGAGCCATGAAGAGCTACAAATACTACGATCTGATCCTCGGCGCCTATGTGTGCGTGCTCCTGTGCGCCAATCTCATCGGCCCGGCAAAGGTCTCCACCCTCTATGTTCCGGGAATCGGTGCGGTCACGTTCATGGCGGGCGTGCTGTTCTTCCCGATCTCGTACTTCTTCGGCGATGTGCTCACCGAGGTGTACGGCTACGCGCGCGACCGGCGCTGCGTGTGGGCGGGGTTCGGCGCGCTCCTGTTCGCCTCGCTGATGGCCGCGGTGATCGTGCATCTGCCACCCGCGGCTTTCTGGCGCGACAAGCAGCCGGCGGTGGAGACCATCTTCGGCAACACCCCGCGCATCGCGGCAGCCTCGGTGATCGCATTCTGGTGCGGCTCGTTCGTCAACAGCTACGTGCTCGCGAAGGTGAAGATCCTCACGAGCGGACGGTTTTTGTGGCTGCGTACGATCGGCTCCACCGCGTGCGGGGAGATGGTGGATTCGGGACTGTTCTACTCGATCGCCTTCATCGGACTGTGGACCCGCACGGAGCTGCTCACGGTGATGTTCACCCAGTACGTGCTCAAGACGAGCTGGGAGGTCCTCGCGACGCCGCTCACCTACCGGCTCGTCGGGTTCTTGAAGCGCGCGGAGCAGGAAGACTTCTACGACCGCGATACCCATTTCACGCCCTTCTCGCTCGCGGTGACGCCCCAGGGCGGGCGAGGAGCGGCGCGCGAGCCGGTGCCTGTTGAGGCCGCCGGTCCCTGATGGCGGAATCTCCGGCGCCGCACGCCTTCATCGAGGAGGCTTCGAGCCTGCTCTCGGAGCCGGGGCGCGCGATCAACGCGCAGTACCTCGCGCCCGAGGAGCGCATCGTGCGCGCGCTCATCGCTCACGCGCGGCTCGATCCGCCGCGCCAGGCGGCCGTGCAGGCGCGCGCGCTCGCCCTCGTCGAGGCGGTGCGCTCGGATAGGGCAAGCGCGGGTGCGCTCGATGCGCTCCTGCGCGAGTATCACCTGGCCTCGCGCGAAGGCGTGATCCTCATGTGTCTCGCGGAGGCGCTGCTGCGCATTCCGGATGCCGATACGGCAGATCGGCTGATCGCCGACAAGATCGGCGCCGGCGCCTGGGACGAGCACCTGGGCGACAGCGCATCGCTCCTCGTCAATGCATCGACCTGGGGGCTCATGCTCACGGGGCGCCTGGTCGAGATCGATCGCGGGGAGATCGGATCGGCGCGGGCCTGGCTCGGGCGGCTTGCGAGCCGCATCGGCGAGCCGCTCGCACGCGCCGCGCTGCGCCAGGCGATGCGGGTGCTCGGACAGCAGTTCGTCATGGGCCGCACCATCGGGGAGGCGCTCGAGCGCGCCGCGCGCCAGGGTGCCTACCGTTACTCCTTCGACATGCTCGGGGAGGCGGCGCTCACGGCGGAGGATGCCGAGCGGTATCTGCAGAAGTATCGCGACGCGATTGCAGCGATCGGCGCAGCCGCGCCCCTCGGGCGGCCGCTCGAGGAGCGCCCCGGCATCTCGGTGAAGCTCTCCGCACTGCATCCGCGCTACGAGCCGGCGCAGCGCGCCCGCGTGCTGCGCGAGCTCGCGCCGCGGCTGACGGAGTTGGTCGAGCGCGCGCGCGGCGCGGGTATCGCCCTCACGGTCGATGCCGAGGAGGCCGATCGGCTCGAGCTCTCCCTGCTGCTCATCGAGGAGGTGCTCGCGAGCGAGGCCACGCATGGCTACGCGGGCTTCGGGCTCGCCGTGCAGGCGTATCAGAAGCGCGCCTATGCGGTGGTGAGCTGGCTCGTTGCGCGCGCGCGCGCGCGCGCGCGGCGAGTCACCGTGCGTCTCGTGAAGGGTGCCTACTGGGACAGCGAGATCAAGCGCGCGCAGGAGCGGGGACTTGCCGGCTTTCCGGTCTTCACGCGCAAGGCGAACACCGATGTGTCCTACCTCGCCTGTGCGCAGCTCCTCGCGGCCTCGACGGATGCCGTGTTTCCGCAGTTCGCTACCCACAATGCGCAAACGGTCGCATACATCACGGAACTCATGGGCGCGGGCGGGGCGTTCGAGTTCCAGCGACTGCATGGCATGGGCGAGGAGCTCTACGGGGAGGTGATCGCGCGCGGCGGCGCATGCCGGGTGTACGCGCCCGTCGGCGCTCACGAGGATCTACTGCCCTATCTCGTGCGCCGGCTGCTCGAGAACGGCGCCAATACCTCGTTCGTCAATCGGATCGTCGATGAGCGGCTGCCTGCGGCCGAGGTCGTCACGGACCCGGTCGCGGAGGCCGATCGCGCCCGACCGGCCGCTCATCCGCGCATCGCCGAGCCCGAGCGGCTGTACGACCCCGAGCGGCGCAATTCCCGCGGCGTCAATTTTGCCGACGCCACGGAGCTCGAGCGCCTGAAAGCCGCCTGTGAGCTCGCGGCGCGCGCTCCCTGGCATGCAGGCGCCCGGATCGGCGGGGAAGCGGGGCGCGGTGCGCGGCTCGCGGTGCGCAACCCCGCCGATGGCACCGCGATCGGCAGCATCGCTCTCGCATCGCTCGAGGACGTTGAGCGCGCACTCGCGCTCGCCGCGGCCGCCCAGAGCGGCTGGGAGCGCCGCCCCGTCGATGAGCGGGCGCGCATGCTCGAGCGCGCCGCGGAGCTCTTCGAGGAGCGCAGCGCCGAGCTCATCGCCCGCTGCGTGCTCGAGGCCGGCAAGACGGTGCCGGACAGCGTCGCGGAGGTTCGCGAGGCGGTCGACTTTCTGCGCTACTACGCCGCGCAGGCGCGCACGCTCTTGGGCGCGGAGACGGTGCTGCCGGGCCCCACCGGCGAGCGCAATACGCTGCGGCTGCGCGGCCGGGGCCTGTTCGCGTGCGTGAGTCCGTGGAACTTCCCGCTCTCGATATTCACCGGCCAGATCGCAGCCGCCCTGGTCGCGGGCAATGTGGTGCTCGCCAAGCCGGCCGAGCAGACCCCGCTCACCGCGGCGCTCGCCTGCGAGCTGCTTCACGGGGCGGGCATTCCGGCTGATGCGCTGCAATTCCTCCCGGGCGAGGGAGCGAGTGTCGGCGGCGCGCTCACGGGCGACCCGAGGCTCGCGGGCGTCGCCTTCACCGGCTCCAACGAGACCGCGCGGTTGATCGAGCGCAACCTCGCCGCGCGGTCCGGCCCGATCGCCGCGCTGATCGCCGAGACCGGCGGCGTCAATGCGCTCATCGCCGACAGCTCGGCGCTGCCCGAGCAGCTGGTGCTCGATGCGGCCTACTCGGGCTTCAACAGCGCCGGCCAGCGCTGCTCGGCGCTGCGGGTGCTCCTGCTGCAGGAGGAGATCGCCGCGCGCGTGCTCGAGCTCCTCGAGGGCTGCATGGACGAGCTCGCGCTCGGCGATCCGGCGTTGCTCGCGACGGATGTGGGTCCGGTGATCGATCGCGACGCGCTCGCGATGCTCGAGGCCCACGCCGCGCGCATCACTGCCTCGGCGCCGTGGTACCACCGCGCACGGCTGCCGTCCGGGCTCGCGGGAGAATTGTTCTTCGCTCCGCTTGCCGTGGAGATCGCCGCGCTCGATGCGCTCGAGCGCGAGGTCTTTGGCCCGATCGTGCACATCGTGCGCTACCGCGCGCGCGATCTGGAGAGCCTCCTCGATGCGCTCAACGCGAAGGGCTACGGCCTCACGCTCGGCATTCACACGCGCATCGACAGCCTCGCGCTCGCCATCGCCGCGCGCGCGCGCGTGGGCAATGTCTACGTGAATCGCAACATGATCGGCGCCGTCGTCGGCGTGCAGCCCTTCGGCGGCATGGGGCTCTCCGGCACCGGGCCCAAGGCGGGCGGTCCCCACTACCTGCCGCGCTTTACCACTGAGCAGACGCTCACGATCAACACCGCGGCGCTCGGCGGCAACGCGAGCTTGCTTACGCTCTGATGAGGATCCGGCCGTTCTCGGCGCGCACCGGGTAGGTGCGCACCGGCTCGTAGGCGGGCGGAGTGAGCGCCTCGCCGGTTTTCAGATCGAAGCGGGCGAAGTGCCGCGGACAGACGATCTCGCAGTCCTCGATATCCCCGCCGGCGAGCGACTCCCCGTCGTGCGTGCAGCGATCCTCGATCGCGTAATACGCGCCCATGCAGCGCACGACCATGACGGGTACGCCGTCGATCTCGGCCGTGAGAGGCCGCCCGGGGCGGATGTCGCTCTCCGCGCCCACATCGAGCCAGCCGTCGGTCATGGAGACTAGAGCATTCCCGTTTGCAGGCGCGCGGCCTCGGACATCATCGACTGGTTCCACGGCGGATCGAACACGAGCTCCACGTTCGCCGCATGCACGGTGGGGATGCGCTCGATCTTGTCCTTGGCGTCGTCGATGAGAATGTCCCCCATGCCGCAGCCTGGCGCGGTGAGCGTCATCTTCACCTCGATGGTGCGCGCGCCGTTCTCGGCGGATTTGACCTCGCACTCGTAGACGAGCCCGAGATCGACGATGTTGATCGGGATCTCGGGGTCGTAGCAGGTGCGCAGCTGATCCCACACCGCCTTGAGCACGTCCTGGTCCGTCGCATTCGGCGGCAGCTCCAGGGGCTTCACGGTCTCCTTGCCGAGCGCATCGGCATCCTCACCGGCAATGCGATAGAGGTTGCCGTCGACGTAGAGCGTGAAGCTTCCGCCGAGCGCCTGGGTGATGTATCCCGCCTGGCCCGCCTTGAGCGTGACCTCGGTGCCCTGCGGGACCATGACGGCGCCCACGTCGCGGTAGAGCACCACCGGCTCGTTCGCGTAGCCGCGCATCAGCGCTTCTCCGTGAGCCGCTCACCGAGGGCGGATGGCGCCTCGTCGGGGAGCTCGGTGGTGACCGGCGTCGCCGAGCTCGCAAGCGCAGCATTGAGCGTGTGCCAGCACAAGCTTGCGCACTTCACGCGCGCCGGGAACTCGCGCACGCCCGAGAGCGCTGCGAGCTTGCCGAGCTCGGCGCCGGCAGCGCCGCCGCCCGGCTCGGTGAGCAGCGCGTGCACGCGGTCGAACAGGCCGCGAATCGTGGCGCGGTCCTTGCCCTTCACGGCCTCGGTCATGAGCGAGGCCGAAGCGGTCGAGATGGCGCAGCCGTGCCCCTCGAAGCGGATGTCCTCGATGCGCTCGCCGGCGAGCTTGAGGGTGAGGGTGAGCCGATCGCCGCACAGGGGATTGTGCCCCTCGGCGTGCGCATCGGCAGCGTCGAGCCGGCCGAAATTCCGCGGAACGCGATTGTGGTCGAGAATCACGTCGCGATAGAGATCCTTCAGTTCCATCAGCCAAACACCTTGCGCGCCGCCTCGAGCGCTTCCACGAGCCGGCGCACGTCCTCGTGGGTGTTGTAGCAGGCGAAGGAGGCGCGCGCCGTGGCCGGCACGCCGAAGAATTCCATGACCGGCATGGCGCAGTGGTGGCCGGTGCGCACGGCAACGCCCTCGCTGTCGAGGACGGTGCCGAGGTCGTGCGGGTGGATGCCCGCGAGCGTGAAGGAGATCACCGCCGCCTTGTGCGCGGCCGTGCCGATGATCGTCAGCCCCGGGATGCGCTCGAGCGCGGCAGTCGCCTCCTCGAGGAGCGCGCGCTCATGGGCACCGATTGCCTCGATCCCGAGCCCTTCCAGGTAATCGACCGCGGCGGCAAGACCGACCGCGCCCGACATGTTGGGCGTCCCCGCCTCGAACCGCCACGGCGGCTCATTGTACGTGGAGCGCTCGAAGGTCACGCTCAGAATCATGTCGCCGCCGCCCTGCCAGGGCGGCATCGCCGCGAGCAGCTGCTCTCGTCCGTAGAGCACGCCGATACCCGTCGGGCCGTAGAGCTTGTGGCCGGAGAACGCGTAGAAATCGCATTCGAGCGCGCGAACGTCGATGCGCTGGTGCGGCACGGCCTGCGCCCCGTCGAGCAGCACCGGCACACCGCGCGCGTGCGCCGCGGCGATGATCTCCGCGACCGGCAGGACGGTGCCGAGCGCGTTCGAGACGTGCGCCGCGGCGACCAGACGCGTCCGCGCTCCGAGCCGCGCGCGGAATTCATCGAGAATGAGCTCGCCGCGCCGGTTGATCGGCGCGACGACGAGAGCGCAGCCGGTCTGATCGCGCACCATCTGCCAGGGAACGATGTTGGCGTGGTGCTCGAGCGCCGTAATCAGGATCTCATCGCCCGGTCCGAGCTGCGGCCGCGCGTAAGCCTGCGCGACGAGGTTGATCGCCTCGGTCGTGCCGCGCACGAAGACGATCTCGCGCGTGGAGCGGGCATTGAGGAAGCGCCGCACGCGCTCGCGTGCACCCTCGTAGGCCGCAGTCGCTTCCTGGCTGAGCAGATGCACCCCACGGTGCACGTTCGCGTGGGAGTTGAGCTCGTAGTCCTCGACCGCCCGCACGACGGCAAGCGGACGCTGCGCCGAGGCGGCGCTGTCGAGGTACACGAGCGGCTTGCCGTGCACGCTGCGGCTCAGGATCGGAAAGTCGCGGCGCACGCGCTCGGCATCGAGCGGGCGAGCCGCGGTGGCGCGCGGCGACTCGGTCGCGTGCAGGGACTCGCGTGCGTTCGCGGCCATTACAGCAGCTCCTTCAAGCCATCGCGCTCGCGGATCTGGTCCGCGAGGCTCGTTTCGATCTGTCGGCGCAGCGCCGGCACCGCCACACGCGCGACCACATCCTCGAGAAACGCCCACTTGAGAAGGCGCTGTGCCTGATCGCGGTCGAGACCCCGCGAGAGCAGGTAGAAGAGCATGGCCTCGTCGAGCTTGCCGGTCGTTGCCCCGTGACTGCAGCGCACATCGTCGGTGTAGATCTCGAGCTGCGGCCGCACGTCGATCTCCGCTTCCGGGCCGGCGAGCAGGCCGCGCAGCGACTGACTCGAGTCGGCGCCCGGCGCACCGGGCCGCACGATGATCTTGCCGTTGAAGGCCACCCGGGCCCGGCCCGCCGCAATGCCGCGGAAGATCTCCTCCGTGCGCGTGCGCGCCGCGGCGTGCTCGACGAGCGCATAGCTATCGAGCACCTGCCGGTGGTCGCCGGTGCAGATCGAGTAGAGGCCCGTCTCGGCGCCGTCCCCGAGAAGTCTCACCGTCTGAGTCGACCGCGCGGACTGCGCACCGAAGCCGAAGCTGTGCAGTCGATAGGAGGCGCCGCGGGCAACGCTCGCGCTCAGCGTATCCACCCAGAGCGCGCGTGCACCCAGCTGTTGCAGCCGAAAATGCTCAACCACGGCACCCGCCTGCACGCGCAGCTCCACCGCCGAGTCGATGAAGCTCGCGGACTCCGCGGGTCCCACGTGCCGCTCGATGAGCTCGAGGCGCGCTCGCTCGGCGACATCCACCCGGATGCGCGGATAGGAGGCACCCCTCTCGGCGGGTGCGCTCGCGAGGTGGATGATCTCGACGCGCGCGACGGCCTCCGCCGTCGTGCCCGAGTGGTCCGTCCGCTGCGACCCGACCCTCACGTGCGCACCGTCGACGGCGAAGGCGTCGTTGAGCAGCGCGAAGGCACCCTCATCGCCGCGCTCGGGGTCGGGCTCCGCGGGGATCGTGGCGGTCCCTGCGGCGCGACTGCCGAGATCGACGATCACACCCCCCGGGGGAGCGGTGGGATCGGAAAGCTCCGCGGCGAAGCGGCCGTCGATGAAAACGAATCGCGCGAATCCCTCAACGGCCGCCGGCAGCTGCTCGCGCCCGCCACTCGCGCCGCTCGCCGGTGGCGCAAAGCGGACCCGCTCGAGCGCGCGCAGGCTCGCGTAGCGCCAGTTCTCCTCGCGGCTCGTCGGCAGTCCGCGCGCGATGAGCGAGTCGAGCGCCCGCTTGCGGCGTGCGCGCGGCACGACGGCGCTCGGGAGAGAGTCCGCCGTGGCAGCGTGCTCGGCGGCGATGCGCTCGATGAGCGGCGCGCTCATCAAGCCGCCTCGCCCGTCACCCAGTCGTAGCCGCGGCGCTCGAGCTCATGGGCAAGCGATGCATCGCCGCTCACGGCGATGCGGCCGCGGACGAGCACGTGCACCCGGTCGGGCACGATATGGTCGAGGAGGCGCTGATAGTGGGTGACGAGCAGGAATGAGCGCTCGGGCGAGCGCATGCTCTGCACTCCTTCGGCCACGATCTTGAGCGCATCGATATCGAGGCCCGAATCGGTCTCATCGAGGACGGCGAGCCGCGGCTCGAGCACGAGCATCTGCAGGATCTCGTTGCGCTTCTTCTCCCCGCCCGAGAAGCCCTCGTTCACCCCGCGCGAGAGAAAGCTCTCCTCCATCCGCATGATCTTCATCTTCTCGCGCACCAGCGCGAGGAACTCGAAGGCGTCCACCTCCGGCTCACCGTGCGCCTTGCGGACCGCATTGAGCGCCGCCTTGAGCAGATATACGTTGTTGACGCCGGGAATCTCCACGGGGTACTGGAAGCCCAAGAACACGCCGCGCCGCGCACGCTCCTCGGGCGCGAGCCCAAGCAGATCTTGACCGTCATAGCGCACCGTACCGCGGGTCACCTCGTAGCCGGGACGTCCGGCGAGCACGTATGCGAGCGTGCTCTTGCCGGAGCCGTTCGGACCCATGATCGCGTGGACCTCGCCCTTCGGCACCGCGAGGGACAGGCCCTTGAGCACGGCGGCGCCGCCTACCGAGACGTGCAGATCCTCGATCGCGAGCATCAGCCCACCGCTCCTTCCAGACTCACCGCGAGCAGGTTCTGCGCTTCGACCGCAAACTCCATCGGCAGCTCCTTGAACACCGACTTGCAGAATCCGCTCACGATCATGTTGACTGCGTCCTCCGCGGAGATCCCGCGCTGCAGGCAGTAGAACAGCTGCTCCTCGCTGATCTTCGAGGTGCTCGCTTCGTGCTCGACCGTCGCCGAGGGGTTCTTGACCTCGACATAGGGGAAGGTGTGCGCTCCGCAGTCAGCGCCCATCAGGAGCGAGTCGCACTGGGTGAAGTTTCGCGCGCCGGCGGCGGAGGGCAGGATGCGCACCAATCCCCGGTAGGTGTTCTGGCCATGTCCCGCGGAGATCCCCTTGGCGATGATCGTGCTGCGGGTGTCGCGCCCGATATGGATCATCTTGGTGCCGGTGTCCGCCTGCTGGAAATTGTTGACCGTGGCGACGGAGTAGAACTCGCCGATCGAGCCCTCACCGCGCAGCACGCAGCTCGGATACTTCCAGGTGATCGCCGAGCCGGTTTCCACCTGCGTCCAGGAGATGTGCGAATTGCTTCCGCGGCATTCGCCGCGCTTGGTCACGAAGTTATAGATCCCGCCCACCCCGTGCGCGTCGCCCGGATACCAGTTCTGGACGGTCGAGTACTTGATGGACGCGCTCTCGAGCGCCACGAGCTCGACCACTGCCGCGTGCAGCTGGTTCTCATCGCGCATCGGTGCCGTGCAGTTGTGTACCGCAAAGCCTTTGACGAGGTAGGAATGAGGCTCGGATAGGGTCTCGAAATTATAGACGTAGCCCTCGTGCGGGGTGACTTCGACCTTGAGAGCGGGCACCAGAAACATGTCGCCGTGGCGAATGGCGCGACGGCTGCGTGCGCCCGCGCTGTGGTACAGCACCCATGCGTCGCGATGTCGAATCGTGCGCCCGTCGCGCAGGGTTTCTTCGAACCCCTGCCGCTCGTGGATGAAGACAAACACGCCGCTTCGCGACCACATCTCCTGCAGCTGGAAGGCAAGCCGTCGCGAGACGGTGATTGCGCGGATCCCACGCAGTGTGCCGTGCGCGCTCCGGGAAACGCTGCCGTCGCCGAGGTGGTAGGTCTCGAGCGCGAGCATTTGGCGCGCCGGCGGTAGATCCATCACCGCTTTGCCGAACCGCTTGCCGTGGGCGTACTTGCCGCCGTGCATCTCCAAGAGAAAGCACAGCTCCTTCGAGTCGGTGACCACGCACACGCCGTGCTTGCGAGGATCGTGCGATACCGAGGGTCGCTTGCCAGTCAATTTCTGCACGAGCCTCGATACATCCTCGATCAGCTCAGGCTCATCGGAGCCGAAGGTCCACTCGACGGCGGGATGGGCGTTGAATCGCGTGACGCAACCCTCCGCGACGTAGTAGCCGAGCAGCCGCAGGAACTCGTCACTCAGCGACGGATCGTCGTGCTCGACCGTGTTGACCGGATAGCACAAAAGGTCACCGGCCTTCAGATCGCCGGCACGGACGAACTGAGCGGTCGCGCGCGCGAGCTTGCGGTGATCGAGGTCTGCGAGCCGGCCGGGGCCGCGCGTGCCGCGCTGCACGCTCGCCCGCGGAATCGCGAGCACTGGGTGCTCGGGTGTGACTGAGAAGCGGTTCGCGGGGCTTCGCGGGGTGATCGCAACGAGCTCGCCCACGTAGCCGCGACGCATGATCTTGGCAACCTGCGCCTCTTCACCGAGCGAATTGAGCACGGTGTCGCCGATCGCCACGTCGCGGACGCAACGCAGCTCATCGCCGTAAGACACTTCTTCCCAAGCCGGCAGACACCCCTCCAGATAGCTCACGTACGCCCCGTCGTCGGCGATGATGAGCGTGCGCTCGAACTGACCGGTCTTCGCGGCGTTGATGCGGAAGTAGGTCGAAAGCTCCATCGGGCAGCGCACGCCTTTCGGCACGTAGACGAACGAGCCGTCGGTGAACACCGCCGAGTTGAGCGCGGCGTAGAAGTTATCGGAGTAGGGCACCACGGTTCCGAGGTAGCGCTCGATGAGCTCGGGGTGCGCGCGCACGGCGTCGGAGAAGGAGCAGAAGATGACGCCCGCCTTCGCCAGGCGCTCCTTGAACGTGGTCGCGACCGACACACTGTCGAACACGGCATCCACCGCGACCCCGGCGAGGCGCGCCCGCTCGTGCAGCGGCACTCCCAACTTCTCGTACGTCGCAAGCAGCTTGGGATCGACTTCCGCGAGGCTCTTCGGGCCGTCGGTCTTCACCTTGGGCGCGGAGTAGTACGAGATCGCCTGATAGTCGATCGGCGCATAGCGCACGTGCGACCAGTGCGGCTCGCGCATCGTGAGCCAGTGCTTGAGCGCCTGCAGCCGCCACTGCGTGAGGAACTCGGGCTCGCCCTTCTTGCGCGAGATGAGCCGCACGACCTGCTCGTCGAGTCCGGGCGGCACGGTATCGGACTCGATGTCCGTCACGAAGCCGTGCTGGTACTGGCGCGCGACGAGCTCCTCGATCTCCAGGGCTGGCTTGCTCATGCTCGAATCGTTTCCTTGTTGCCTCAGTGTCCGCGCGCGGCGAACTTGATCTCGCGCTCGACGGAGGGCAGGTGCGGTTGCACCGCATCGATCCCGGCGAGCTGGGCGAGCGTGACTTCGTAGAGCGAGCGGCGGATCGCGAGGTTCAGGCGTTGCCACACCCGCCCCACGCGGCAGGTCTCCTCGATCCCGCACTGCCCGTGGCCCGCCGAGCAGTCCGTGAGTGCGAGCGGTCCCTCGAGCGCATCGAGGATCGCGGCCGCGCTGATCTCGGCGGCCGGGCGTGAGAGCTGGTAGCCGCCGTGCAGTCCGCGCGTCGAGCTCACGAGCCCGGCGCGCTGCAGCTGCTTCAAGAGCTTGCTCACCGTGGGCGCTTGGATGTGCGTGCACTCGGCGAGCGCCGTTGCGGTCTGCACCCGCGCGGGCTCCGCCGCGAGCGTGGCGAGGATCACCGTCGCGTAATCGGTCAGCTTGCTGATGCGCAGCATAGAGGGTTCCTTGAATGTGGGACTATTTTAGTACTGATTTGTCGCCGGCGCCAGGCACTGCGCATGAGGCTGCCGCCGCACGGCATTTGCTATCCTTCGCGCCCGGTGAGGCGCGGGCGTTGCGGGCCGCACCCACAGGGGTCGCAGCGGTCCAACCCATGGGCGGCGTCACTGGCACAACCGGAGGTCGAAGCATGAATCGCAGCGAGCTCGAGCGCACGGCGCAGGCGATGGTGGCGAAGGGGAGGGGGATTCTCGCGGCCGATGAGAGCTCGAGCACCATCAAGAGGCGCTTCGACAGCATCAAGCTCGATTCCACCGAGGAGCATCGCCGCAGCTACCGCGAGATGCTGTTCACGGCGCCGGATGCGGGCCAGTACGTGAGCGGCGTCATTCTCTACGACGAGACCATCCGCCAGAGAACGCACGACGGCGTGCCCTTTCCCGAGTATCTGCGCGAGCACGGGATGATTCCCGGCATCAAGGTGGACACCGGTGCGAAGCCGCTCGCGGGCTTCCCGGGCGAGACGATCACGGAGGGGCTCGACGGCCTGCGCGAGCGGCTCACCGGGTACCACCAGCTCGGAGCGCGCTTCGCCAAGTGGCGCGCGGTGATCGACATCGGCGCGGATATTCCCTCCGACTTCGCGATCCATGCGAATGCGCACGCGCTCGCGCGCTATGCGGCGCTCTGTCAGGAGCAGGACATCGTGCCCATCGTCGAGCCGGAGGTGCTGATGGATGGAGACCACTCGATCGTGCGCTGCCAGGAGGTCACCGAGCGGGTCCTCGCGGAGGTGTTCCGGCAGCTCTTCGCGCATCGCATCTGGCTCGAGGGCATGGTGCTCAAGCCCAACATGGTGATCTCGGGGAAGTCGGCGGCGAACCGCGCCGGACCGCAGGAGGTGGCGGATGCGACGGTGCGCTGCCTCAAGCACCACGTGCCCGCGGCCGTGCCCGGCATCGCGTTTCTCTCCGGCGGTCAGTCTCCACAGGAAGCGACGCTCCATCTCTCGCTCATGAACCAGATGGGGCCGCTGCCCTGGAATCTCACCTTCAGCTACGGTCGCGCGCTGCAGGACACGGCGCTCAAGGGTTGGGGCGGCGCTGCGGCCAACTTCGCCGCCGGCCAGAAGGAGTTCGCGCGGCGCGCAAAGCTCAACGGGCTCGCGACCAAGGGGCTCTACCGCCCGGCGCTCGAGAGCGAAGCGGCTTGAGGTGCCCGGCGGTCATGGCCTCCGCGATCGGCGCTCCGTGACCGCCTCGGAACCGCACGCCGCGGCGCTGCACGACGCCGCGGGCGACGTCGTGGTCGAGGCGAGCGATGTGGATTACTCGATCGGCGGCCGGCAGATCTTCTCGGGACTCACCCTGCGCGCTCGCCGCGGGCGCATCACAGCGGTGATGGGACCGAGCGGCACCGGAAAAACGACGCTCCTCAAGCTCATCACCGCGCAGGCCTACGCCGACAGCGGGGCGGTCCGCGTCTGGGGACGGGACGTGGGCCACCTGCGGACGCGTGAGGTCTTCGCCATGCGCCGGCGCATGGGCATGTTGTTCCAGAACGGCGCGCTGCTCACCGATCTCGATGTGTTCGAGAACGTGGCTTTTCCCCTGCGCGAGCATACCAACTTGAGCGAGCCGCTCATCCGCGCCCTCGTTCTCACCAAGCTCCAGGCGGTGGGGCTGCGCGGCGCCGCGAGCCTCATGCCGGCGGAGCTCTCCGGCGGCATGGCACGCCGCGTGGCGCTCGCGCGCGCGGTCGTCATGGATCCGGAACTGCTCATCTACGACGAGCCGTTCGTTGGCCTCGATCCGATCGGCCTCGGGATGATCCTGCGGCTCATTCAGATGATGAACGAGGCGCTCGGCATCACGAGCATCGTCGTCTCCCACGACGTCCAGGAGCTCGCGATGATCGCGCACGACAGCTACCTCATCGCGGAGGGGCGCGTCGTCGCGGCCGGCACGCCCAAGGAGCTCGAAGCGAGCGACTCGCCGATCGTGCGGCAGTTTCTGAGCGGCAGCCCCGACGGGCCCGTGCCGTTTCAGTATCCGGCGCCCGAATATGCGCAGCAGCTCCTCGAGGGGGAGGTTCGGTGACGAACGGGCGCGAAACGGGCTCGATCGCGCGCGGTACGCAGCGCATCGGAGCGATTGCGCTCTTCGCCTTCCGGCTGCTCGCGGCCTGCGGCCCAGCGCTCGCGCGCCCCGGTCTCATCGTCGAGCAGATCTACAACGCGGGTGGCCGCTCGCTCATCATCATCATGCTCTCGGGCATGTCCACCGGCGCGGTGCTCGGCCTGCAGGGCTACAACCTGCTGCAGCGCTTCGGCTCCGAGGACGTGCTCGGCGTCGCCGCCGCATTGAGCCTCATCAAGGAGCTCGGGCCGGTGCTCACGGCACTGCTCTTCGCAGGGCGCGCCGGCACGGCGCTCACCTCCGAGATCGGGCTCATGCGTGCGACCGATCAACTCACCGCGATGGACATCATGGCGGTCGATCCGGTGCGCCACGTCGTCGCTCCGCGGTTCCTGGGCGGGCTCATCTCGATGCCGCTCCTCACCGCCGTCTTCAGCATCGCCGGCCTATTCGGGGCGCAGCTCGTCGGCGTGCAGATGATGGGCGTCGATGTGGGCTCCTTTTGGTCGCAAATGCAAAGCTCCGTCGCGCTCCACGACGTGAACGAGGGCATCGTCAAGAGCCTCGTGTTCGGGTTCGTCGTGACTCTCATCGCGGTCTACGAGGGCTACCATACCGACGCGACCGCCGAGGGGGTGGGACTTGCGACGACGCGGACCGTCGTCGCATCCTCCGTGCTGACTTTGCTCATCGACTACATGCTGACGGCGGCATTTCTCTAGAAGGTGTGACCGAAGATGCGGGCCAATCGTACCCTCGAGATCGGAACCGGGCTGTTCGTGCTGCTCGGCTTCGCTGCGCTCGTCTTTCTCACCACTCAGTTGCCCTCGAGCGGCTTGAAGCTCGGGGGAACGCGGGCCGGTTACCGCGTCACGGCGGAGTTCGACAACATCGGACAGCTCAAGGTGGGCGCGCCCGTGAGCATGGCGGGTGTGCGCGTGGGCGATGTGGTCGGAATCGGCATCGACCCGCAGAGCGACCGCGCGCTCGTCACGATGCGCCTCGATTCGCGGTACACGCAGATTCCCGACGACAGCGATGCGAGCATCGACACCGAGGGCCTGCTCGGCGCTCAGTATGTGGCACTCGGACCGGGCGGGTCGGAGACCTATCTCAAGAACGGCAGCCGCATCCAGTTCACCCAGCCGGCGCTGGTGCTCGAGAACATCGTGAACAAGCTGTTCGCGAGCTTCGCAAGCAAGCCGAGCGATTCCGGCGCGGGCGGCGGCGCGGGGAGCGGCGCTGCGAGCAGCAGCAGCAGCACGAGCGGCACGCCGCGCGGGGGAAGCGCGCACTCCAAGGCGGGGGCGCAGCAGTGAAGGTCCGCGGGCGCATCGAGGAGCCGAGGTCATGACATCGCCGCTTGGATGGTTCGGAGTCGGCGCGCTCTTCGCGAGCGCGCTGTTCGTGTGCGTGGCCCCGACCCCGGGCGCGGCCCGGGACGCGGTGAGCGCAAGTGCGGCGGCGGGCGACGAGCAGCCCTCGCAGGTCGTTGAGAATGCGGCACACGGGTTCCTCCAGGAGCTCGATGCGCATCGTGCGGAGTACCGCAAGGATCCCGCGCTCCTGCGTCAGGCGGTCGACCGGGACGTGCTCCCGCACTTCGACATCCAATACGCGGCGCGGCTGGTGCTCGGACGCTACTGGCGCACGGCCACCCCGGCGCAGCAGCAGCGCTTCATCAACGCGTTCGAGGGCTCCCTGTTCAACAATTATGGAAGTGCGCTTCTCGAGTTCCGCGCCGATCGGCTCCAGGTGTATCCCACCCACGTGTCAGCGGGCGCGCGCGACGCCTTCGTGCGTACCGTCATCCGGCGCGACGACGGCTCCAAGGTCGAGGTCGACTACGCGCTGCGCATGACGCCCCAGGGCTGGAAGGCCTGGGACGTGATCATCGAGGGTATCAGCTACGTGAAGAGCTTCCGCGACGACTTCGGCGCGCAGATCGAGCAGCAGGGCCTCGATGCGGTGATCGAGCGGCTCGAGCACGGTGAGAAGCCCGCGGCGCTCGGCGCAACGACGGGCCGCAGCTCGTAAAGGCCGCGTGGTGAATGATTCGGCTCCAGGCGCCTCTACGGGGATCCCTGTCGAGGGCGCCGTGCAGGTGGTGCCGGCGGGGCCCGGCAGATTCGCCGTGCGCGGAGGGCTCACGTTCCGCACCGCCCGAGCAGCCGTCGAGACCGGCATCCGCCTCTTCGGCGCCTCGACGGCGACAGCGCTCGAGGCGGATCTGAGCGGCGTCGGCGCCGCCGACAGCGCCGGCCTCGCCGTCCTGATCGAATGGCTCGCGTGGGCGCACCGCAACTCGCGGCACCTCGCGCTCACGAACGTTCCGCACGCCATCCGTGCGATTGCGCGGATCAGCGAGGTGGAGGGGCTACTGGCGGGGGGGTGAGCCGGCGCCCGGATCGGAGTCTTGCAGCGACCTCTCGAGCTCCTCCTCCTGCTGCTCCTCGGTCTTCACGGATTGGCCGCGGATGAGGTACTGACGCTGCTGGAGGTAGGCGTTGCGGGCGAACGCGTACTGGTCGAACGGATGCTGTGATTCGAGCAGTCGGTAGACCGGAATCACCGTGCGCGCATCGAGGTCGAGAAAGTAGACCGTCTGCACCCCGAGATTCTCCCAGGTGTAGCCGAGATAGTTCTGCAGTGACAAGTACCCGTCGGGCACTTTGCCGGCGGTATCCCGGATGTCCGAGGGTCCGACGAACGGGAGCACCAGATAGGGTCCCGGGGGAACTCCCCAGGTTCCGAGCGTGCGCCCGAAGTCGTTGTCGTTCTTCGGGATGCCGGCCGCTGCGGCGGGATCGAACAGGCCCCCGAGGCCGATCGTCGAGTTCATGATGAAGCGGCCGGTATCCGTGAGCCCGGTCTTGAACTTTGCCTGCAGGAAGTCGTTCACGAAGACGACCGGATACTGGGCGTTGTCGAAGAAGTTGCCGATGCCGACCTGCAGGAAGTGCGGGGTTACGCGCGTGTAGGTGCTGCCGACGGGCTGCGCGACCTTGTGGTACAGGCGCATGTCGAAATTCCACACTGCGCGATTCGAGCGCTCCCAGGGGTCGCGGGGATCCTTGTGCGCGACGGGTTGAGTGGCGCAGCCGCTCACGACGGCGGCGACAATGATCAGTACGAGCGCGGTGGGCGCTGCCGATTCCTTGGGCATGACTTGCAGGACCGTAAGGGTGGACGGGGCAATTCTAGCAGCGGCAGGGCGCAGTGCCCGCAAGCGTCTGGTCGATGTCGGAACGCGGCGTGTCGGGGCGGGGATCAGTGCAGACGATCGTCGAACGGAGGAGCGCCGTCGGGCGGCGCATCGCTGCCGAGCTGCGCGCCGCTCCCGAGCTGCGCGCCGCTCCCGAACTGCGCGCTGCCGGCGGACGGGCTGTTGAAGTCGAACTGGCCGCTGCCGTCGCCGCCGCTCACGCGGCCGTGGTTCTCGCGGCGCTCGAGCTGGATGTACTGCCGCACCTCGTCGAGCTGCGCCTGGAAGCGCAGCCGCTGCACCGTGGTCAGATTCGGCACCTTGAGCGCGAGCTCCAGCTGATAGCTCGCGAGCGGTAAGTTGCCGTTCATGATGTGGTAGTAGCCCATGTAGTAGTAGGCATCGCCCCGATCGCCCGCGGCGTTCGCCGCCTGCGCCGTGAGCTCGATCTGGCGCGGGGTGGGATCGACGTTGTTGAAGAGATCGAGCAGCAGCTCGTGCGCCTCCTTCGGCCGGCCCACCTTGATCAGGGATTCGGCGTAGCGGACCGTGAGGGGCACATTACGGGGAAAGAGCGTCTCCGCCCGCGCGAACGTCGTGAGCCCGTCCTGGACCTGTCCGGCGGCGACCTGCGCTTGGCCGAGCGCCGAGCGCAGCAGAATGACACCTTGGTGCTGCGCGACGAGCGGCTCGAGAATCTCCACCGCCTCGGTCGGTCGGGCGTGGCGCATGAGCGCGATCGCCTCGCCGTACTGATCGGCGAGCGAGGGAGTGGTGGTCTCCAGGCGCCGGCGGTAGTAGCCGAGAATGTCATAGTCCTCGCTCGCGGTGATCACGCGCAGGCGCTCGCGAATGAGTCCGTAGTCGACCGAGTCCTTGAGATTGCGCGGCCGGTCCATGTGCGCCGCTCGTGCCCGGGCATCGGCGATACGGTCGCTCGTCACCGGGTGGTCGAGGAGAAACTTGGGGACCAGACCCTCCTCGTAGCCGTACTCGCGGCTCAGCGTCTCGAAGAAATCCGGCATCCCCTCCGGATCGAAGCCGGCCTTCGAGAGGTACTCCATGCCGATGCGGTCGGCCTCGTTCTCCTCGCCGCGCGTGAAATTGATCTCGCCCTGCGCCGCCATCCCCTGTGCCGCTGCGATGCCGCCCTCGACTGCGGCCGCCCCACCGCCCGCCGCCCCGACCAGGATCGCAGCGAGCATCGTGGCGGCGGCCTCAATGGTCTGGTGGGTCTGCGCGACCAGCGCGCGCGCGATGTGACGCTGGGTGACGTGCGCGGTCTCGTGCGCGAGCACCCCGGCGAGCTCGGACTCGCTCTCGGTCGCGAGAATCGTGCCGTAGTTGCAGCCGATGAAGCCGCCGGGGAGCGCGAAGGCGTTGAGGTCCCCGTCGTTCACCACGAAGTAATGGAAGTGGTGCGCCATCTCCGGGCCCTGCGCGGCGAGGCGCGAGCCGATCGACTGGATGTACTCGGCGCTCTCCGGATCCTCCAGAATCTGGTTCTGGTCGCGCAGCTGCTGCACGATCATCAGGCCGATGTCGTACTCGTCGTCGCGCGAGAGGTACGTGCCGGCGGGATTACCGATGTCCGGCAGATCCATTTCCGACTGGGCGGCCGCATAGCCCGAGCAGGCTACGAACGCCGCGACGCCGAGGGTCACGCAGGCCTTGCGAAGAAAATTGTCAGCCGAGAGTTTCATGCCTGTCCGTTGGCCGCGGTTCGCCCGGGGTTCGACCGCGCCACACAACGCGAGTTTCGCCGCATGCCCGCCTCGATGGCAACCGATACCGCCTTTACGGATCGTTACAATGCATCCGAGGCGTAGTCCGCGAGCCGCGAGCGCTCGCCGCGCATAAGCGTAACATGTCCCGAGTGCCGCCAGCCGCGGAAACGATTCACCGCATATGTTATGCCTGAAGTGGTCTCGGTGAGATAGGGCGTATCGATCTGCGCGACGTTCCCCAGGCAGGCGAGCTTGGTGCCCGGCCCGGCCCGGGTCACCAGGGCCTTCATCTGCTTGGGGGTGAGGTTCTGCGCCTCATCCAGGATGATGAAGCGGTTTAAGAACGTCCGCCCGCGCATGAAGTTGAGCGAGCGGATCTTGATGCGGTTGCGCAGCAGATCGTTGGTGGCCGCGCGTCCCCAGTTGCCCCCCTCCTGGCTCTGGGTGAGAACCTCCAGATTGTCCATGAGGGCACCCATCCAGGGCTCCATTTTCTCCTCCTCGGTGCCCGGGAGAAAACCGATGTCCTCACCGAGTGGGATCGTGACCCGCGTCATGATGATCTCGATGAAGCGCTTGGCGTCGAGCGTCTGCGCGAGCCCGGCCGCGAGCGCGAGCAGCGTCTTGCCCGTGCCCGCCGGTCCGAGCACCGTCACGAAATCGATCTCAGGGTCAAGCAGCAGATTGAGCGCGAAGTTCTGCTCACGATTGCGCGCGGTGATGCCCCAGACGTTGTGGCGCTCGCTGCGGTAGTCGCGCGTGAGCTCGATCACCGCGGAGTCGCCGCTCGCGGTGCGCACGATGCCCTCGATGCCGTGCTCGCCGTCCTCGTAGATACCCTGGTTCGGCTGCCACTCGCGCACGAGCGGGCCGTGCAGCTCGTAGAAGGTCCGGTCGGCCTCCTTCCACGAGCGCATGTCCTTGCCGTGCTGATCCCAGAAGTCCTTGGGCAGCGCCGCCGTACCCGAGTAGAGCACGTCGGTGTCCTCGAGCGTCTTGTCGCTGTAGTAGTCCTCCGCATGCACCCCGAGCACGGCCGCCTTGATCCGCAGGTTGATGTCCTTCGAGACGAGCGTGACGCGGGCCGCCTCGTTCTCATTCTGCAACGCGAGCGTCTGCGCGAGGATCGCGTTGTCGGTCGCCTGCCCCGGGAGAGACTGCGGCAGCGTGCTCGCAAGCTGGCGAGTCTGGAAATAGAGCCGCCCGCTCGAGGGCTTCTTGCCGTGATTGCCGGAGAAGCTCGCGGGCAGTGCGAGGCCGCGGTCGATCTCCTCCTTGCTCGCCCCGCGCATCATGTCGTCGAGAAAGCGGCTCACCTGGCGCACGTTGCGCGCCGCCTCCGACAGACCCTTCTTGTGCGCATCGAGCTCCTCGAGCACGACCATCGGCAAAAAGACGTCGTGCTCCTCGAAGCGGAAGATCGCCGTCGGATCGTGCATCAGCACGTTCGTGTCGAGCACGAACAGGCGAAGGCGGACGGGTGCCTTGCTCGAGGGCTCCGGTGCCGCGCCCGGAGCGGGCCCGGTCTCAGAGAGACTGCGCCGCTTCAAGTACTTCCTCCGCGTGTCCCTGCACCTTGACCTTGCGCCATTCGCGCCGCAGCACGCCCGCCGCGTCGAGAAGGAACGTGCTGCGCTCGATCCCCATGTACTTACGGCCGTAGAGGCTCTTCTCGCGAATCACGTCGAACAGCCGGCAGACCTTCTCTTCCTCGTCCGCGAGCAGATCGAACGGCAGCCGCTCCTTGTCCTTGAACTTCCGATGCGAGTCGAGGCCGTCGCGCGAGACGCCGACGATGCTCACACGAGCCTTGCGGAAGGCGGCATAGAGCTCGCGAAACTGCTGGCTCTCGAGGGTGCAGCCGGAGGTCATATCCTTCGGGTAGAAGTAGATCACGAGCTTGGCGCCCGCGGCATGGGCGAGCTCGAAGGGGGCGCCGGCCGTGGACGGCAGCGCGAAATTCGGTACGGGCTTCCCGAGCGAGACTTTGGCCATGGGCTCCCTTTAAGACTTCACCGGCTCGAGAATGGCATCGAGGTTGAGCGAGTCGCAGAACTCCATGAACTCCTCGCGCAGATGCGCAATGTGGATGCGGCTCGGCACATTGACGATCATCTGCACCGAGAACATCGGCGCTCCGGTGTGGGCGGCGGGGTAGCTGCGCGTCGAGACCTCGGCGATGTCGATGCCGCGGCTCGCAAAGAACCCGGAGAGTCCCGAGACGATTCCGGTCTGATCCAGGCAGACCACGTCGATCGAGTACGGCAGCATGTCCGTGCGGGCCGAGCGCGGCTCGGTGCGGCGCAGGTGGATACTGAGGCTGCTGCTCTCGGCGAGCCGCTTGAGCTCGGTTTCGAGCTTGGCAAGCGCGTGCCAGTTGCCCGAGACGAGCAGCAACATCGCGAATTCCGAGCCGAGGTTCGCCATGCGGCTCTCGCTGATGTTGCCCCCGCATTCGGTAATGACGCGCGTGAGCTCGTGTACCATACCGGTGCGGTCGCTGCCGATCGCTGAAACCGCCAGGTGCTGCTTCATCTGCGGGGCCGTTCTCCGTGGACGCGCCGCAGTTTACCGGGAGCAGGAGTCGGTTGCGACCCGAGCACAACCGAAGCTTGCGCGGGCTCGGCACCCGCCCGTACCATCGCCGGCTTCCTCACCTCGCACACCCGACACGCGATGTTCTCCGGTAGCCTCGTCGCCATCGTCACGCCCATGCGGGCGGACGGCTCGCTCGACCTCGAGGCTTGGTCGCGGCTGATCGACTGGCATCTGCAGGGCGGTACGAGCGGCATCGTCGTGGGAGGCACCACCGGGGAGTCCGCGACGCTCGCGGAGGCGGAGCTGCACGAGCTCGCCGAGCGTGCGTGCCAGCAGGTGGTGCGACGCATACCGATCGTCGTTGGGGCGGGCACGAGCAGCACGGCATCGACGGTGGAGCGGGTGCGCGCGCTCTGCGCACTGCCGATCGATGCGCTGCTCATCGTGACGCCCGCTTACAACCGACCGCCGCAGGAGGGGCTCTACCGGCACTTCGCCGCGGCGGCGGCAGCGGCCCGCGTGCCGATCATCGCCTACAACGTGCCCGCGCGGACCGCGGTCGATCTGCTACCGGCAACGGCTGCGCGACTGTCGCAGATTCCGCGGATCGCCTGCCTCAAGGAGGCCGTGCCCGACGTGGGGCGGATCCGCGAGCTCAAGAAGCTGTGCCGAGCCGGGTTCGACGTGCTGAGCGGAGACGATGCGACGGCGCGCGAGGCCGTGCTCGCCGGGGCCTCCGGGGTTATCTCCGTCACCGCCAACGTCGTGCCGGGAGCGATGGCGCAGCTCGTGGCCGCGGCCGCGCGCGGGGAGCGCGAGCGCGCCGCGGAGCTCGACGCACCGCTCGCGGGGCTGCATCGCGCGCTGTTCGTCGAGGCAAACCCGATTCCGGTAAAGTGGGCGCTCAAGCGGATGGGTCTCATCGGGGGCGGCATCCGGCTGCCGCTCACGGAGCTCGCCGCGGAGCACGAGGCGAGCGTCGCCGCCGCGCTCCGCACGGCCGGGGCGCTGCCTTCGTGAGACGACCGACTTCCCTTTTTTTTTCAGTAGAGGCTCTATCGTGACAAGACAGAATGGCGTGCTCGGGATCCTGGTTGCGGCACTGGCGCTCGCCGGTTGCCACCACGGGCTCAAGCGAGCCTTCGAAGCGAAGGATTGCAACAAGCCGCATTCCTACGATTTGGCGCGAAGCGTTGCGCCGCTGCGCGTCCCGCTCGGCATCGATCAGCCCGATACGCACGCCTCGCTGCAGATTCCCCCGCTCAACGAACCGGCTCCGCCCCCACGCAAGCTCACCGATCCCTGTCTCGATGAGCCGCCCCTCTATGCCACGCCCCAGACGCACCCGCGGACCGTGCCCCTCTCCTGACGAACCGGTATCATCGGGGCGCTGCGCCCGGGCGGCGCGCCGCATCGATGTAGGTTCTCAGGTATCCTCTGTAACCCTTTGATTGGAGAGGTGGCCGAGCGGTCGAAGGCGCTGGACTGGAATTCCAGTAACATCTTCACGGGTGTTCGTGGGTTCGAATCCCACCCTCTCCGAATGATTATGGTGATCCGCATCGGCTACTCCGCGACGACCAGTCGTGAACCCCGTCAGGCCCGGAAGGGAGCAGCGGTAGCGGCGATGTCGGGTGCCGGGGCACGGCTGGTGCGGATCGCCTCCCTCCCATGAGTTACGTCGCGCTCGCGCGCAAGTGGCGCCCGAGGCGCTTCACCGAGATGATCGGGCAGGAGCACGTGCGCCAGGCGCTCGCGAACGCGCTCAACGCCGATCGCGTCCATCATGCGTTCCTGTTCACCGGCACGCGCGGCGTCGGCAAGACGACCGTCGCGCGCATCCTCGCGAAGTGCCTGAACTGCGAGCAGGGCGTGAGCGCCGAGCCGTGCGGAGCCTGCGCGGCCTGCCGCGAGATCGACGAGGGGCGCTTCGTCGATCTGATCGAGGTGGACGCGGCATCGCGCACCAAGGTCGACGATACCCGCGAGCTCCTCGACAACGTGCAGTACGCCCCGACGCGTGGGCGCTACAAGGTCTATCTGATCGACGAAGTCCACATGCTCTCGACGAGCTCGTTCAACGCGCTGCTCAAAACGCTCGAGGAGCCGCCGCCGCACGTCAAGTTCCTGCTTGCGACGACGGACCCGCAGAGACTGCCGGCCACGGTGCTGTCGCGCTGTCTGCAGTTCAATCTCAAGCGGCTGCCCGCGGCGCTCATTGCGGAGCGCATGCGCCAGATCCTCGAGGTCGAGGGCATCACCTCCGAGCCGGCCGCGGTGCGGCTGTTAGCGCAGGCCGCGGATGGGAGCGTGCGCGATGCGCTCTCGCTCCTCGACCAGCTGATCGCATTCGGCGGCGGGAAGGTGGCGGAGGCCGAGGCGCGCGCAATGCTCGGCACCGTGGCCCGCGATCATGTCGTGAGCTTGGCCGAGCGTCTCGCGAGCGCGAACGCTGCGGAGCTCATGCGCCTGGCTCGCTCGCTCGAGGAATGGGCGCCGGACTATGCGCAGCTGCTCGATGAGCTCGCGGCGCTTCTCACGCGCATCGCGCTCAAGCAGGTGGTGGCGGATTACGAGGGCGATGAGCTCTATCCCCCGGAGGTGCTCGAGCGGCTCGCGGCAAGCCTCGCTCCGGAGGACGTGCAGCTTTACTACCAGACCGCCCTCATCGGCCGGCGCGACCTGCCGCTCGCGCCCGATCCGCGCACGGGATTCGAGATGACGCTGCTGCGCATGATCGCATTTCGGCCCGCGAGCGCGGCCGACTCGCCGCCCGAAAGCGTGCGCGCTGCCCCCACCACGACCACCGCCGAGCCGGGCGCGCCACCTGCGCCCGTGGCCCCGAGCGCGGCGAGCCGGGGCTCGGAGCCGCAGCGATCGCAGACCGCCGCGGCCACCGCCGATAACTGGGCCGGCATCCTCGCGCAGCTCGAGCTGCAGGGCGCCGCACGGCAGCTGGCGAGTCACTGCGTGTTGCTCGGTCGCGCCGGCGCCGTCGTGCGTCTCGGCCTTGATCCGCGCAATCAGGTGGTCCGCACACGCGCTCAGGAGGAGAAGCTTGCTCAGGCGCTCGCCCGCTTCTACGGCGAGCCGGTCCGCGTCGAGATCGTGCTCGCCGAGGGCCCGCTCGATACCCCCGCGCAGGCCGGAGAGCGCGCCTCGGCCGCCGAGCTCGGTGCGGTGCGCCAGGCGCTCGAGGCGGACCCGACCGTGCGGGCACTCAAAGAGCGCTTCGGTGCGACACTGCTCGAGGAGAGCGTTCGCCCGGCGAAGTGATCGCGTGACCGATTGCGGCGCGCAGCGCCGCTACACCAACGGGCTCTCATGCGAGCCCGAGGAGAGAGAAGGGCGCAAGCCCGTCAAAAATCTATGCGCGGAAATCTCAATGATCTGATGAAGCAGGCGCAGGCCGTCCAGGCGAACATGCAGAAGGCGCAGGCGGAGCTCGCGAGCATCGAGGTCGTCGGGGAGGCCGGCGGCGGCATGGTCAAGGTGACGGTCAACGGACGGCACGAGGCGAAGCGCGTGCAGATCGAGCCGACGGTGCTCGCGGGCGAGGACCGGGAGATGCTCGAGGATCTGCTGACGGCGGCCTTCAACGACGCCGTCCACAAGATCGAGCTGCGCGTGCAGGAGAAGATGGCGAGCTTGATGGCGGGGGTGCAGCTGCCGCCCGGTGTCAAGCCGCCGTTCTGAGCGACGATGAAGTTTTCGCCCCGACTTTCGCTGCTCATCGACGCGCTGCGGACCCTCCCGGGCGTCGGACCGAAGACCGCTCAACGCATGGCCTTCCACCTGCTGCAGGAGGGGCGCTCCGGAGCCCAATCGCTCGCGCAGGCGCTTGGAGGCGCGCTCACCGCCGTGCGGCGCTGTGAGCGTTGCCGCATGCTCACCGAGGAGCCGCTGTGCTCCATCTGCGCCTCGGCGCAGCGCGACGCGACACTCCTCTGCGTGGTCGAATCGCCGGCCGACGTGGTGGCGATCGAGCAGTCCGGCGGCTACCGCGGTACCTACTTCGTGCTCATGGGCCATCTTTCCCCGCTCGACGGCATCGGTCCGGAGCAGCTCGGCGCACGCGAGCTCGAGACGCTGCTCGCCCAAGGACTCGTGCAGGAGCTCATCCTCGCAACCAACCCCACGGTCGAGGGCGAGGCGACGGCGCATTATCTGAGCGAGCTCGCGTTGCGCCGCGGCGTGCGGGCGAGTCGCATCGCGCATGGGGTGCCCATGGGCGGCGAGCTCGAGTACGTCGACGGCGGAACGCTCGCCCACGCACTCGCCGGGCGGCAGCTCCTCGGCGGGTAACCGCGGCGCGGCGCACCGCTTCGCTCTCGACTACGTTGAGCGCCGGCGCGGCTTCGCGGGCCCGCGCGCTGCGGACAGCGAATCGCGCAGACGGCGCAGCCGCCGGTAGCTCTCGTAACGTCGCGCGTGCAACGCACCGGAGGCGGCGGCGCTGCGCACCGCGCAGTCCGGCTCGCCCAGATGCCGGCAGTCGCTGAAGCGGCACGCGCCCGCGAGTTCCGCGATCTCGATGAACCCGAGGCTCGCCGGCTCGAGCTGCTCGAGGGCGGGGGCGAAGTCGCGCACGCCCGGGGAGTCGATGAGCGCGCCGCCGTGACCGAGATCGTACAGCCGCGATGCGGTCGTGGTGTGACGCCCGTGCTGCTCGCGCGCGAGCTCCCCGGTGGCCACCTGCATCTGCGGAGCGAGCCCGCTCACGAGTGAGGACTTTCCCACGCCGGACTGTCCGACGAGCGCCGCGGTCGCACCGGCGCAGGCTTCGAGCAGCGCACCGACTCCGAGTCCGAGCCGCGCCGAGCACTCGATTGCGCGATATCCGATCCGCTCGAACGCCGCGAGCTCGCGACGCAATGCCACATCGAGCCCGAGCTCGCACTTGTTGACGAGCAGGGTGGCTCGCAGCGCGGTGGACGCGGCAGCGCACAGATATCGATCCACGAGGAACAGATCGGGCTCGGGGACCGGCGCGAGCACCACGAGGAGCAGCGTGAGGTTTGCGACCACGATCTCGCTCCCACCACGGGAATTCGCCCGGTAGAGCGCCGTGCGGCGCGGCTCGAGGGCGACCACGAGCGCCTCGCCGCTCGGGTCCTCCGCCGTGCATCGCACCGCATCACCCGAGACCACCGAGAGTCGCCGCGTCGCCGGGCGGGCGCGCCGCTCGCGCCCCTCGGGGTCGCGCACCAGAACGTGGCGGCCGAAGCTCGCGATGACCGTTCCCGTGAAGTCCATGCAGGCAGGGGCGTCAGGCAGTGCTGCTAATATCGCCTAACTATGCCGAGCGCCGATCTTCTGATCTGGGTGGACCTCGAGATGACGGGTCTTCAGCCCGATGTCGATCACATCATCGAGATCGCCACCATCGTCACGGACAAGGATCTGGAGGTCATCGCCGAGGGGCCGGTGATGGCGATTCATCGGCCCGCCGAGGCGCTCGCCCGCATGGACGAGTGGAACCAGAAGCAGCACGGGTCCTCGGGCCTGATCGAGCGGGTGCGCACGAGCCCGTACTCGGTCGCGGATGCGGAACGCCGTACGCTCGCGTTTCTCGCCCCGCTCGTCGCCGCGGGCTACTCCCCGATGTGCGGCAACAGCATCTGCCAGGATCGCCGCTTTCTCGCGCGCGAGATGCCCCAGCTCGAGCACTTCTTCCACTACCGCAACCTCGATGTGAGCACGCTCAAGGAGCTCGCGCGACGCTGGGCGCCGCAGCTCGTCGAGGGATTCAACAAGGAGAGTGCGCACCTTGCCCTCGCCGATATCCGCGAGTCCATTCGCGAGCTGCGGCATTACCGGGCGCACTTTCTGCACCCCGCCTATTCCGGCGTCCGCTGAGCGAGGAAGAGCCACGTCTCGACGACCGTGTCGGGGTTGAGCGAGATGCTCTCGATGCCCTGGTCGACCAGCCAGCGCGCGAGTTGGGGGTGGTCCGAGGGTCCCTGGCCGCAGATCCCCACGTACTTGCCGCGCTTGCGACAGGCGGCGATCGCCATCGCGAGCAGGGCCTTCACCGCCTCGTCGCGCTCGTCGAAGAGCTTCGCGACGATCGCCGAGTCCCGATCGAGCCCGAGGGTGAGCTGCGTGAGATCGTTCGAGCCGATCGACATGCCGTCGAAGTGCTCGAGATAGCGCTCCGCGAGCAGTGCGTTCGTCGGCAGCTCGCACATCATGACGACCTTGAGCCCGGCAACCCCCCGCGCGAGGCCGTAGCCCGCGAGCAGCTCGCAGACCTCGCGCGCTTCGTTCACCGTGCGCACGAACGGCACCATCAGCCATACGTTGAGGAGCCCCATTTCCTCGCGCACGCGCTTGATCGCGCGACACTCGAGCTCGAAGCACGGACGGAACGCGGGGTCGACGTAGCGCGAGGCGCCGCGAAACCCGAGCATCGGATTCTCCTCGGCGGGCTCGTAGGCGCGGCCGCCGATGAGATTCGCGTACTCGTTCGTCTTGAAGTCCGAGAGCCGCACGATGACCGGGTGCGGCGCGAAGGCGGCCGCGATCTGCGCGATGCCCTCGGAGAGCTTCTCGACGTAGAAGCTGATCGGATCCGGGTAGCCTGCCATCTGCGCGCGCACGCGCTCCTGGAGCGCAGGCTCCAGCCGCTCGAAGTCGAAGAGCGCGCGCGGGTGCACGCCGATCAATCGGTTGATGATGAACTCGAGACGCGCGAGCCCGACGCCGTGGTTCGGTATCGCCGCGAAATCGAACGCCCGGTCCGGGTTGCCGACGTTCATCATGATCTTCACGGGCGCCTCGGGCATGTGATCGAGCTCGATCTCGCGGTGCTCGAACTCGAGCTGCCCCGCGTACACGTGCCCGGTGTCGCCCTCCGCGCACGAGACGGTGACCGGCTGGCCGTCGGGGATGCGCTGCGTCGCATCTCCGCAGCCGACCACCGCGGGAATCCCGAGCTCGCGCGCGATGATCGCGGCGTGGCAGGTGCGCCCGCCGCGGTTCGTCACGACCGCGGCCGCGCGCTTCATCACCGGCTCCCAGTCGGGATCGGTCATGTCCGCCACGAGCACCTCGCCCGGCTGCACGCGCTCCATCTCGGTGAGGTGACGCACCACGCGCGCGGTGCCGGCTCCGATGCGCTGCCCGATGCTGCGGCCGCTCGCAAGCAGCTGCGAGCGGCCCTTGAGCGCGAAGCGCTGAATCGTGCGCCCGGCGCGGCTCTGCACGGTCTCGGGGCGCGCCTGCAGAATGAAGATCTCGCCCGTCGCGCCGTCCTTGCCCCACTCGATGTCCATCGGGCAGCCGTAGTGGCGCTCGATGAGCAACGCCTGCCGCCCGAGCGCCTCGAGATCCGCATCGCCGATGCAGAAGCGCATGCGCTCCGCGTGCGGTACCTCGACGGTGCGCACGCGCTCCGCCGCGCCGCTTTCCCCATAGACCATCTTGAGCGCCTTGGTGCCGAGATTGCGGCGCAGGATGGCGCGCCGTCCGGCCGCGAGCGCGGGCTTGTAGAGATAGAATTCATCCGGGTTGACCACACCCTGCACCACGGTCTCTCCGAGTCCGTACGCTGCCGTGATGAACACCACCTCGCGGAAGCCGGAGTCCGTATCGAGCGTGAACATCACTCCGCTCGCTCCCAGGTCGCTGCGCACCATGTGCTGCACGCCGACGGAGAGCGCCACGGCGCCGTGATCGAAGCCCTGGTGCACGCGGTAGGCGATCGCGCGATCGTTGAACAGCGAGGCGAACACCTCGTGCACGGCGCGCAGCACCTGGGCCTCACCGCTCACGTTGAGGAACGTTTCCTGCTGTCCGGCGAAGGATGCCTGGGGCAAGTCCTCGGCCGTGGCGGAGGAGCGCACTGCCACCGCCGCATCGCGGCCGCCGCCCATGCGGCGATACTCCGCGCGCACGGCTCCCTCGAGCGCCTGCGGCAAGGGCGTCGCGAGCACCCACGCGCGAATCTGCGCCCCCGTGCGCGCGAGCGCGGCGATGTCATGCACGTCGAGCTCGGCCAAGGCCGCGCGGATGCGGGCCTCGAGCCCGCCCTGGCGCAGGAATTCCCGGTAGCCCGCGGCCGTGGTGGCGAAGCCCGTGGGCACGCGCAGCCCGAGCGCGACGAGGGCGCCGAGCATCTCCCCGATCGAGGCGTTCTTGCCGCCGACGCGCTCAACGTCGCTCATCCGCAGGCGCTCGAGCGCAATCACGTAGTCGCTCACCGAGGGCTCCTCCCCGCGAGTGTTGCGGTGGAACGTGCGCGGTGAAAGACTTTCCGGGAGCCGCGCATGGCGGAGCTACCAGCAAAGAGACAGAGTGTGAGCCGACGCACCGTGTTCTTCGTCTCCGACCAGACAGGCGTCACTGCGGAGACGATGGGTCACAGCCTGCTCACGCAATTCGAGGGACTCGAATTGCGTGCCGTCACTTTGCCATTTGTGTCGAGCATTGACAAGGCGCGGGAAGCGGTGCGCAGGATCGACGCCGCTGCCGCCGCCGAGGAGGTGCGGCCGATCGTCTTCAGCACGCTCGTGCAGGAGGAGCTGCGCGCGATCGTGATGGGCGCGAACGGACTGTTTCTCGACTTCTTCGCGGCATTCGTGGGCCCACTCGAGCAGGAGCTCGGTCTGCGCTCGACGCACCGCGCGGGGCGCGCGCACGGCATGGCGGACCTCGCCGCCTACACCACCCGCATCAATGCGACCAATTACTCGCTCGCGAACGATGACGGCGCCGGACTCGATTATGCGCACGCAGACGTGGTGTTGATCGGCGTGTCGCGTACCGGGAAAACCCCGACCTGCCTGTACATGGCGCTGCATTACGGGATCTTCGCCGCCAACTATCCGCTCACGGAGGAGGATCTGGAATCGGGCGAGCTGCCGGCGCGGCTGACGGCATTCCGCGACAGGCTCTACGCGCTCACGATTCATCCCGAACGCCTGCAACAGATTCGTAACGAGCGCCGGCCGGAGAGCCGCTACGCATCCGCGCCGCAGGTTCAATACGAGGTGCGCGCCGCCGAGTCGTTGTTCCAACGCTATGCCGTGCCGTATATCGACGCCACGGAGTGCTCGATCGAGGAGATCGCGAGCCGCATCATCGACAACAGCGGCATCGAGCGCAGGCAGCGCCCCTGATATCGACGCGCCACTCACGATACCAGAATCGGGCACAGAAATTGACGCGCTCGATGGCTTGCGTCCACCGCGACGTGCGATATAGTCGGATCGTGCTAAGCGATGCACTCACGGCGGTTTCCTGGCGCGCCCGTCCGCGCAGCTTCGCCGCGCTGATGAGTCTTTACGAGAGCAACTACATTCGCTTCGGCTGGCTCGTGGGCGAGGTGAGTGCGCTCGCGGGGTGCATCCGGTCGGTCGTGGCCGCAGACTGTGATCTTCTTCTCACCGTCGTCGACCGCTCGCCCTACACGACCACGGTCAATCTGACCTATCTGCTCGCGCAAGCGACCGGCGAATGCACCTATCCGGACATGGGCGTGCGTCTGTATCACGACGCGCGGCTCGCCGAGGCGCAGGAGTGGGCGGGCACCCACGCGCACAGCGGGTTGAAGGCGCTGCGCAGCCGTTTGGAGCGTGAACTGGATCAGCGCTGGGCGCGTAACGTGATGCTAAACAAGTGGCTCGAATACTGCGTGGAGCGGGGACATCGCTTCTCGCCGGCCGCGCGAATCAGCTCGCCTGACTGATGCGGCCGGCTTCGTTGCCGGCTGCATATGAAACCGCTGATACAGCTCGCCGACCTGATGCGCAGGCGCCCGCCTCCTGCGGCCGAAGCGCCGGAGGACGAGCGCGTTCTGCTGCTGTTCAAGAACCGCGCCGAGCTGAAGAAGGCCTACAGCGAGCTTCAGGACGAAGTCCACCGCCTCAAGGACCGCATCAAGCAGCAGGAAGGCGCCACCGCGCGGGTCCAGGAGATGCTGGGCGGTCTCGAGACGCGCCTCGGACTGGTCGAGACGGCGTATCCGGCGCTCGTGTTCTATCAGCTGCGGGCGCTGTGGCAGAGCGGCCGCGAGATCCTCGAGCGGTTCGTCGCGGTGCTCGCGCGGCAGCAGGAGGAGCGCGAGCGACGCGCGTTTCTCGCGCAGTGCAACCGCCGCCTGTTCGTCCGGCGGCGCAGCGTCGAGGATGGGCTGCGCGCGGCGGAGACCGAGCTCGCCCACGAGCGCCAGCGCGAGTCCGAGCTCGCTCACGAGCGCGCCAAGCTCACGCGCTTCTGGCACTTCTTCAAGCGTCGCCAGACCGAGCATCGCCTGAGCCTCGCTCGCACCGCCGCGAGCGCCGCGGAGCAGCGTCTGGTGCAGGCGCGCGCCGCCGCCGAGCAGCTGCTCGCGGAGGCGACCCCGCAGTTTCCGGGCCTCTCGATTCAGGCGCGCCGCGCCATCAACCTCGCGGCGATCGCTTACGCGGAGGTGCTGTGCTGGCGGCTCGCGGAGACCCCGATCGTCGCGCTTGCGCGCGAGGCGACTGCGCGCCGCGAAGCGGCCGACAACTACGGCGATCGTGATGCATGCGAGGCGCTCATCGCCTCCATTGACCGAGCGCGTGTGAGTCTGAGCGCAAAGGACAATCTGGCCCGGGAGGTGCAGGCACGCGCCGAGCGCTTGAAGAGCATCGCTCACTACCGCGATCCGGCCGATACCACCCCGGTGCCCGAGTCGATCGCGTTCTTCGAAGGTGATGCGCTCGCGGGTCAGCCGCTCGGGGACAAGCGCGCGGCACGCATGCCGAACGTGCTCGCCGAGGACACCTGGGACCTCTTCAGGGTCTTGGTCCGTTGAGGCGGCGCAGCGGCGTACGCTCACCGCCGCGCCTGGCCGCCGTAGCGAGCGCGCGCCCGGCTCGCTCAGTTCGGGCGCTGCGCCCCGACGCGCGCCGCGGTTGCGTCCGTCGCCACATCGCGCCGCGCCGTCTCGCGCGGCGGGAGGCCCGCGGGCGCTGCAGCCGGCACGCCGGTGATCATGTCGCCCACCACCTGGGTCGCCTGCGCGAGCACGATATTCGATTCCTGGGTCGGATCCATCGCATCGATCGACTTGATCGCGGGCTGGCCGTCGGCGGCGCGCCGCAGGTTCTCGCGCGCGAGCTCGTCGCGATCCTCGCGCGCGCGCTCCTCCTCGCGAGTCTTGAGATTGAGCGAGATCGACTTCTCGCCGCGCATGTCCTCGCTCGCGGAGATCTCCTCGACGAGCCAGCGAAAGTCCGGATCGTGCTCCTCACGCCGATCCTCCTGGATCGCGAGCGTGGGCCACGCGATGGCGGGGTGCAGCTCCGAATGCCACGGTGCGAATGGCACCGGGGCGATCCGGTCCCAAGGGAGCGCGGCCTCGAGTGAGCTCTCGCCCACCTCGTCCATATCGATCGGCGAGGGCAGTGGAACGTCGGGCTCGACACCGCGGTGCTGCGTGCTCTCGCCGGTCACGCGGTAGAACTTGCCGATCGTCACGGTGAGCTGCCCATTGATCGGCCGCTGCGACCAGCGGTCGAGCGGCACGAGATTCTGCACCGTGCCCTTGCCGAAGGTGCGCTGTCCGACGATCACCCCGCGATGATAATCCTGGATCGCGGCGGCGAAGATCTCGGAGGCCGAGGCGCTGTAGCGATCGACGAGCACGGCGAGCGGACCGGTATACGCCGGCCCCTGGTCCGGATCGTCGAGCACCTCGAGCCGGCCGGTCGTGTCCTTGAGCTGCACGACCGGCCCCTTGTCGATGAAGAGCCCCGTGAGCGCCGTCGCCTCGGGCAGATATCCGCCGCCGTTCTCCCGCAGATCGAGCACCAGCCCGTCGATGCCTTGCGACTTCAGTCCGACGATCAGACGCCGCACATCGCGCGTGGTGCTGCGATAGTCCTCGTCACCCGCGTTCTGCGCCGCCACGTCCTCGTAGAACCCGGGAACCGTGATCACGCCGATCTTGTAGGTGCGGCCGGCGCGGACCACCTGCCGCACCTCGGCCTTCGCCGCTTGCGCTTCGAGCGTCACCTTGTTGCGCACGAACAGGAGTGTCTTCTCGGGCGTCCCGGGCGTCGCGCCCGCCGGCAGGACCTGCAGCTTCACGGTGGTGCCCGCCTTGCCGCGGATCAGCTGCACGACATCGTCGAGCCGCCAGCCGATCACATCGGTGAGCGGCCCGTCCTTACCCTGACCCACTCCGGTGATGCGATCGTTCGTGCTGAGCGTGCCGGCCACGGCCGCCGGACCGCCCTGGATCACGTTCATCACCGTCACATAGTCGTCGACGAGCTGGAGCGACGCGCCGATGCCCTCGTAATTGAGGCTCATCTGGATGCGGTATTCCTCCGAGTCGCGGGGCGAGAAGAAGCTCGAGTGGGGATCGAAGGTGCGCGCGTACGCATTCATCAGCTCCTCGAACACGTCCTCGGAGCTCACTTGATCGAGCCGCTTGAGCACGTGCTCGTAGCGCTTGCGCAGCACCTCCGCCACGTCCTTCCACGGCTTGCCGGTGAGCATGAGGGAGAGCACGTCGTTGTCGACCCGCTTGCGCCACAGATCGTTCATTGCCGCCTCGTCCGCCGGCCAGCTGCTGTGGGTGCGATCGAACTGGAACGCCTCCTCGGTGTTGAGGTTCGGCTCGGTGCCGAGGAGCGACAGCGCGTAGCGCATGCGCTCGCGATTGCGCTGCTGGAAGCGCGCGAAGATCGCGAAGGCGGGGTCGATGTCACCCGTGTGGATCATGTCGTCGAAGCTGTAGCGGTAGCGCTCGAATTCGGCGATGTCGCTCGCGAGGAAGTAGCTGTGCTGCCCGTCGAGGAACTCGAGATAGCGATCGTAGATCTGCGAGGACATCTTGTCGTCGATGGTCCTGCGGCTGTAATGGGTCTCCTCGAGGATCGAGCCCACGCGGCGGGCGATCATCCGCTGGCGCTCGGTGGGTGCGATCGCCCCGGGCGGAACGACCGAGGTGTCGGCCGGAGCGCGCGAGGAGCTCGCGAGCGCGAGCACCATGACCACGGTGAGACAGGTGATGAACCAGCCGCTCGCGCGGCGCGTGAATCGCAACGTCATCGTGGAGATCGCTCCATCCGCAAGAGGTGTCGAGAAGATGCCCAGGACGCCCAGCTGCCGGCATCGGATGAGCCGCTGCCTAGAGTACTCGCATCGTGAGTATCAGGCAGTGCCCGCCACGTAGCTCGACAAGCTCGAGCTCTGCGTCGCGGGATCACGGTGATGGGGGTGTCCATACTTCAGAGATAACTTAATCGGGCAAGTTCAATCGGCGGCCGCGGTGGCGCGGGCGAAACCGAGCAGCGCTCGCGCCGCGAGGACGATCGCGTACGGACCGATGGCGACGAGCCAGAACCCGAGCGTGCCTTGCGCGAGGCCGTGAAAGAAGTTGCCGACGAGCGCGCGCGGACCCCCGCCAGCATAGGGGCCAAAGGCGCGCGTTCCCGCGAGCCACACGAGCGGCGGCATTGCGAGCGTCCCGAATGCGACGGCCGCAACGAGGACCAGCGCCTCGCGCCCGAGCGCGCTTGGAAGGCTGCGTGCCTCACCTGTTCGAGGGGAACGATTCATGGGAGCGGGGTCGGTCCGTGCGGGCATAATAACCGGCGCCATGGAAAAAATCAGAACCGCGGTCATCGGCGTCGGGTATCTGGGGCGCTTCCATGCCCGCAAGTACGCGCAGCTCCCCGCAAGCGACCTGATCGCCGTCGTCGACCTGAGCGCTGCCGCGCGCGAGCCGCTTGCCGAGGAGCTCGGCACGCGGGCTCTCGAGCACCACAGTGAACTCATCGGGCAGGTCGATGCTGTGAGCGTCGTCACACCCACTCCCGGGCACTTTGCGATCGCGCGCGAGCTCCTCGCCGCCGGCGTGCACGTGCTCGTCGAGAAGCCGATCACGGAGACGCCCGCCGAGGCGCGTGAGCTGATCCGGCTCGCGCGCGCCCACGGGCGGGTGCTGCAGGTCGGGCATCTCGAGCGGTTTAATCCCGCGATCCTCGCGGCCGAGCCCTACCTGCATGCACCGCGCTTCATCGAGTGTCACCGCCTCGCGCCCTATCGCGATCGCGGGACCGAGGTGAACGTCGTGCTCGATCTCATGATCCACGACATCGACATCGTCCAGACCATCGTCGGCGCGCCGATCGCGGCAATCGAAGCCATCGGCACTCCGGTCTTCTCCGCGGAGACCGATATCGCGAACGCGCGGATCCGCTTCGACAACGGCTGTGTCGCCAATGTCACGGCGAGCCGGGTGAGTCTCAAGACCGAGCGCAAGATGCGCGTTTTCTCCCCGGTGGACGAGGCCTACCTTTCGATCGACCTGCATCAGCGGGTCGTGACGCTGATCCGCAAGCGCGCGGACGTTCCCGCCGAGGGGCAGCTCCCGGTGACGATCGAGGAGCAGAGCTTCGAGTCGGGCGATGCGCTCAAGGCGGAAATCGAGTCCTTTCTCTCGTGCGTACGCTCCGGCACCGCTCCCGTCGTCACCGGGGAGGCAGGGCTGCAGGCGCTCGAGACCGCCATCCGGATCACCGAGCAGGTGAGGCGATCGAGCCGCTCGGCGGCGGCGGGGGTGGGCTAGCTGCGCCGGTAGCGGACCGGGACGCTTGATTTCGCCGCGCCTCCCTCCAGATTAGGACCCATGGAACCGAAGACTCCCCAGCCGCGTCGTGCCCTTCCCGCCCTCGAGCTCGACTTGATCGGCGATCTCACCTGCCCGTGGACGTTCCTCGGCAAGCGCGGCCTCGATCGCGCGCTCGAGAGTCTCTACGGCACTTCCGATCGTCTGCTGCGCTGGCACGGCCTGCCGCTCGAGCGGCCCGAGCTCACCTCCTGGCAGCAGCGCTTCGCAGCCCGGCTGCCGCGCGGCGCGAGCGTCGAATCGGCGCAGCGCGAGCTCTGCCGGGTCGGCGAGGAGCTCGGGATCTCCTTTGCCTTCGAGCGGCTGCAGCGCCTTCCGGACACGCATGAGGCTCATCGCCTGGTGCGCCTCGCCGCGCGCGAGGGGCGGCAGAGCGAGACCATCGATGCGCTCTTTCGCGCCTTCTTCGAGCAGGGCCACGACATCTCCGATCACACCGTGCTCAAGGAGATCGCCGGGGACCGGCTCGATGCCGGCACCTCGGCGGCGTTCGCCGATCCGGGCGAAGGCCGCCAGGACGTGGATTCCGAGGAGCGGCGGATGCGTGGACTCGGCATCGAGGTCGTCCCCAATCTGTTGATCAACGGCCGCGTACTCGTACCGGGTCCGGCCGATGTGCCCACCTACGTCCAGGCGCTCGATCAGGCGCTCTTCCCCGAGCTCAAGGCTCCCAGGAACAGACGGCTGCTACACTGAGGGCCCCGCGGCAATCAGTGAGCTCCCTCATGCTCGAAAGCGGCCTGCTCGCCGACCTGCGTGCGGTCGTGGGCGATGCGCACCTGCTCACGGGCGCGCGCGTGCGCGAGTGCGCGACGGACGTTCAGGGGCACCTGCCCGGCGCCTCGGCCCTCATTCGACCCCATTCCACCGACGCGGTCGCGCAGATCCTGCGCCTCTGCAACGCTCGAGGTCAGGCTGTCGTGCCGCAGGGCGGCAAGACCAATCTGGTCGAGGGCACCGCGAGCTCCGCAGACGAGCTCATCCTGTCGCTCGAGCGCATGAGCCGCATCGAGCAGGTGGACCCGACCGGACGCACCATGCGGGTGCAGGCGGGCGTGATCCTGCAGCGAGCGCAGGAGGAGGCCGAGCGCCACGAAATGCTCTTCCCGCTCGATCTCGGCGCCCGCGGCAGCTGCACCATCGGTGGCAACATCTCGACGAACGCCGGCGGGGTGCGCGTGTTGCGCTACGGAATGATGCGCAGCCTCGTCCTCGGGCTCGAGGCGGTGCTTGCCGACGGCACGGTCGTCAACTCGCTCAATCGGATGCTCAAGAACAACGCGGGCTACGACTTGAAGCAGCTGTTCATCGGCTCGGAGGGGACGCTCGGGGTGGTCACGCGCGCGGACCTGCGCCTGGTGCCGCGCCCGCGCAGCATCGGCACGGCGTTCGTCGCCTGCCGCGACTTCCCCGCCCTCGTGCGCCTGCTCGGGCACCTCGACTCGCGCCTCGCGGGTGAGCTCGGCGCGTTCGAGGCGCTCTGGCCGGAGTACTACGCGATCACCACCTCCGCACCGAGCGGGCACGTGGCCGTGCTGCCGCATGGGTACGGGATCTACGGACTGATCGAGATGCTGGGCGCCGACCCGCAGAGCGACCCGGTCCGGCTCGAGCAGGCCCTCGAGTCGGCGCTCGCGAGCGAGCTCGTGATCGACGCGGTGATCGCCAAATCCGAGGCCGAGCGCCGCGCGATCTGGGAGCCGCGCGAGGACGTGTGGCAGGTCCAGCAGCAGTACGGCGTCACGTTCAACTTCGATGTGAGCCTGCCGATCGAGAACATGGCGGCCTACCTCGAGGGCCTGCGCGCGGACGTGGCGCGCGAATTCGTGCACGGCCTCACCTTCGCCTTCGGCCACATCGCCGACGGAAATCTGCACGTGATCGTTGCACCCGGAGGCGATGCCGTCTCGGGCGGGCGCGACGCGGCGGTGCGCGCGGCCGTCGAGCGGATCGTCTATGAGCCGCTGCGCGCGATCGCGGGCTCGATCTCCGCCGAGCACGGCATCGGACTCGAGCGTCGCATGCATCTCGGCATCTCGCGAACCGCCGAGGAGATCGCCACCATGCGCCGGCTCAAGGCCGCGCTCGATCCCAACGGCATTCTCAACCGCGGCAAGGTCCTCGAGTGAGCGCACCCGGGCACTTCGCCCGCACGCCACATCCGGTGACCGTGGCTGCGGTACAGTTCGCCTGCAGCTGGGATCTCGATGACAATCTCGCCAAGGCCGACCGCCACGTCCGACTCGCGGCGGAGCGTGGCGCGCAGATCGTGCTGCTGCCGGAGCTGTTCGAGACACCGTATTTCTGCATCGAGCAGGATCCGCGTCACCTCAACCTCGCGCGCCCGCTCGAGGAATCGCGCGCCGTGCGGCACTTCCGCGCGGTGGCGCGCGAGCTCTCGGTGGTGCTGCCGGTCAGTTTCTTCGAGCGCGGCCCGGTCGCGTTCTTCAATTCCGTAGCCGTCATCGACGCCGACGGGAGCGTCCTCGGGGTGTACCGCAAGTCGCACATCCCGAACGGCCCCGGCTACCAGGAGAAGCACTACTTCAGCCCGGGCGACAGCGGCTTCAAGGTGTGGACGACGCGTTTTGCGCGGCTCGGCGTCGGGATCTGCTGGGACCAATGGTTCCCGGAGTGCGCGCGCGTGATGGCGCTCGCGGGCGCGGAGATGCTGCTCTACCCGACGGCGATCGGCACCGAGCCGCCGCCGGCCGTTCCGGTCAACTCGCGCGATCACTGGCAGCGCGCGCAGCAGGGCCACGCGGCCGCGAACCTGATGCCGCTGATCGCCGCCAATCGCCATGGGCTCGAGCGCTCGCTGCAGGATCCGCAGCGCCTGTTCGTGCGCTTCCACGGCTCCTCGTTCATCGCCGATGCGATGGGGGCCAAGATCGCCGAGGCGCCGGCGGAGGAGGATGGCGTGATCCTCGCGACCTTCGATCTCACGGCGCTTGCCGATCTGCGCAACAACTGGTTTGTGTTTCGTGATCGCAGGCCCGATCTCTACGGACCGCTCCTCACGCTCGGCGGCGGCGCGGGCCTTGCGCCACCGCAGTAACGGGGGGGCTCGCTCGCAGCTCGGAGTGTGCTCCCGGCCCGGCGGCCGGGAGCATCCCCCGAATTGGTGGAGGCGGGGGGACAGCGTATCCACAGCTTTCGCTGCGGGCTGGACTATGCCTTCATCCGCTGCCGCACGTGTGCACGTCGGCGGATGCGGAGCGTGTTATCGAGCTCGAGCCGAGCACGATCCTAGTGACTGCCCGCGGAGCTTGAAGCCCCTCGGCAGCTCTATGAGTCTCTACAGGGCAGGCCTGAGGTTGGCCCTCTTCCTACCCCTCGGCGTCGCCAGCTCACCGTCGTGCGACCGTGAGTGAAGGTTTCACCGATGTGAGCTCCGTTTTCATCCGGCTCTCGCGAGCCGGCGCGACCCTCGATCGAACCCCCGTCCGCAAGCGCTAGACTTCAAGATCTACGTACGTAGCCCGCTCTTTGTTTCTCGCGCCGCGCTACCCGAGAGGCAGGGAAGACGAAGCGCCAGCAGACGGTGACTCTTAGCGCACCGGCCCGTCGCACACCGGCGCGCGATCCTATGAGCGCGTCCCCTGGTCCAGTCGCATAGGCACGAGCTGGTCAGAGGTCAGCTGCGACTAGGCAGCTAGAGCGTAGTTGTCGTCGTTGGCAACTATGATTTGCAGCATGATTTACGAGGGCACTGCACCTCGGTACGCCCCTGAAGGTTTGCAACCCACGTCGAAACCGGTCGCCCCCAATTCGTACCCGTCAAAGCCAGAGCAACCGCCTCGAGGAGTATAACCCAGCCGGCCGTCGCCATCGCACGACATCACATTCGGCCGCCCGTATCACTAGAATGGCGCCCTTTTTGCGCTCAGCCAGGGGGAGAAAACATGAAAACGTCCCGTACACGCCTGATTGCCGTGGTGCTCTGCGTGGCCGCTGCCGGCCGCGTCGGGGGCGCGCTCGCGGGCGCCGCGCAGAGCGCGGCCGCGAGCGCCGACCCGGCGACGATCGCCGACTCCGCAGCCCTTGCCGCGGCGGACGCGGTGAGTCCCGCGGATCCGCCGCCCGCGCCCAAGGTGCCGAGGTGGGCGGCGAGCGGCCAGCTCGGCCTCGTCATCGCGCGCGGCAACACCGACACCCAAACCGAGAACGCCAAAATCGAGGTGGTGCATACCACCGCGGCGGTGAAGGACGATCTCGAGGCGGAGGAGCTCTACGGCAAGACGCAGGGCTACGTCACCGCCGAGCGGTGGGCGACCACGGATGAGCGCGACTGGAATCTGACGAGCCGCGCGTTCACGTTCGTCAACCTGCACTACGAGAAGGATCTGTTCAGCGGCTTTGCCTATCAGGGCAACCTCGGCGGCGGAGCGGGCTACAAGATCATCGATTCACCGGCCACGCAATTGAGCGCGCAGGCCGGTGCCGCCTTTGCACAGTTGCGGCCCGAGCCATTCGTCGAGAACGCGCTCGGCGAAGTCACCTCGCGCACCGAGGAGGCGAGCGAGAACGAGGCAACCGGGACGGCGAAGCTGCATTTCCAGCAGACGTTCAACGCACAAACGAAGCTCACCGATGACTTGAGCACCGTTGCGGGGCACCTCAATATCTATACGGAGAACGATCTCGCTCTGCAGGTGAAACTCGGTCGGGTGCTCTCCTTGAGCGTCGGCTACACGATCCGCAACAACGGCAATCCGCCCGGGGGGTTGCGGCACACGGACACGTTGACGACGATCAACCTCGTCTACTCGACGAAGTGAGGCGGATCAGCGGCGCGCGGGGGCGTGCGGCGGCACGCTCGCCTCGAGCCGCCCCGCTCAGCGTTCCCGTCTGAGTAATCGCGCTTTATCGCGCTGCCAGTCGCGCTCCTTCTCCGTGGCACGCTTGTCGTGCTGCTTCTTGCCCTTCGCGAGTCCGACCTCGATCTTCGCGCGCCCGCTCTTCCAGTAGAGCTCGAGCGGGACGAGCGTGTAACCGCGGCGCTCGACCGAGCCGATGAGCTGCTGCAGCTGATGCCGGTGCAAGAGGAGCTTGCGCGTGCGGACCGGGTCGGCCACGACGTGCGTTGAGGCGGACGGGAGCGGTGAGATGTGTGCGCCGATGAGGAATGCCTCCCCGCCGCGCAGGTACACGTAGGCCTCCTTCAGCTGCGCCCGGCCGGCGCGCATCGCCTTGACTTCCCAGCCCTGCAACGCGAGGCCGGCCTCGAGGCGTTCCTCGATGAAATAATCGTACCGTGCCTTGCGGTTCTCGGCGATGAGGCGCGGCGCGGGCTCTGCTCGGGTCATACGGTGTGTGCGTTGGTGCGTGCGGGTGCGCGATTCTGGGACAATCCACGCGATGAGAGAAGTGAAGCGAACGGCCCTGGTCGCACAGCCGCCGCGCCGCATGTACGAGCTGATCAACGATATCGAAGGTTATCCGCTCTTCGTTCCCGGGGTCGCCTATGCCCGCGTGGAGGCTCGCTCCGAGCGCGAGATCGTCGCGACGCTCGGCGTGCGCCGCGGTCCGCTCAACGCGGAGTTCACCACCCGTAACGAGCTCGAGCCGCACCGGCGGATCGCGATGCACCTCGTGCGCGGGCCGTTCCGGGCGCTCGAAGGCGAGTGGCTGCTCACAGCGCTCGACGGCGAGCGCTGCCGGATCGACTTGGCCGTGCGATTCGCATTCGCGAATCGGCTTTCGGGCGTGCTCTTCGAGCCGGTGTTCCAGGAAACCGTGGGCTCCCTGGTCGATGCGTTCGTCACGCGCGCGCACAACCTGTGAGTGCTCACAGGACCACCCTGCGGTGCAGTGTGGCCTACGCCTCGCCGCAGGGGCAGTTTCTCTTCAACCTCGAGCTGCCCCTCGGGGCGAGCGTCGCCCAAGCGCTCGCCGCTGCGCGCACCGTGGCGGACGCACGCGGTCTCGCCGCGCTCATCCCCTGGGAAAGCACCCGCGTTGGGATCTTCGGCGAGCCGTGCGGCCGTGACGCGCGGCCGCGCGAGGGGGACCGGATCGAGATCTACGCGCCCCTGCCGGAGGATCCCAAGCAGGCCCGGCGCAAGCGCGCACGAGCCCGCCCGAGGGGCGGTCGTTCCCGCTGACACCCGCGCGGTGTCGGCAGCGCGCACCGGCGCACGCTCGGTCCGTTAGGTCATCGGCCGCGGCGCGCGCTCGGTGGCGGTCGGCTCGGAGTCGATCGGCTTATAGCCGTGATTGTCGATGCGCGCGACCTTGTCGTTCTGAAAGTACACCGTGAGCAGGTACTTCTGCGCCCTGTGGATGCGACCCTTCTTGAGATAGTAGAGGTAATCCCACCGATCGATGTCGAACGTCGCGGGCACGACCGGGGTACCGAGCAGGTAGCGCACCTGACTGCGAGTCATGCCGACTTGCAGCTGGTTGATCGCGCGCTTCTCCAGAAAGTTGCCCTGCTGGATGTTCATTTGGTACACGCAGCCGCCGGCGAGCGGAGCGAGTGCGATCAGGATGAGAGCGCTACGGACGGTGCGCGATGCCGATCTCATGGCGTGACTTGCCGGGCAATTGGGTGATAATGCCGTCCATGATAACGCATCGCACGGGTCGTGCTCGCACGCTCGCCGGGGAACCGCGCTCCGGAGGGGAGCGCATGGAAGGCAAGGATCTGCGCAAGGCCGGCCTCAAGGTGACGCTGCCGCGGCTGAGGATCCTCGAGATTCTCGAGCGCAGCTCCACCCGGCACCTCTCGGCCGAGGATATCTATCGCACGCTCCTCGATTCGCACGAGGACATCGGTCTCGCCACCGTGTATCGCGTGCTCACCCAGTTCGAGGCCGCAGGTCTCGTCACGCGCCATCACTTCGAGGACGGCATGGCCGTCTTCGAGCTCAATCAAGGCACGCATCACGACCACATCGTGTGCCTCGACTGCGGCCGGGTGGAGGAATTCATCGACTCGGGGATCGAGGACCGGCAGACGGCGGTGGCGCGCCGAATGGGCTTCGACATCCGCGATCACTCGCTCATTCTCTACGGGCGCTGCGAGCAGCAGAACTGCGCGCATCGGAAGAAGCCGACGTGAGCTCCTCGCGGGCGGCCGCCGCCGTCCGCAGCATCTCCCGCGCGTGCGCGCGCGCCTTGGCCGTCACCTCGATCCCTCCGAGCATCCGGGCGAGCTCCTCGACGCGCTCGTCCGCGCCGAGCTCGCTCACCGTAGTGCGAGTCGTGCGGCCCTCCGTAACCTTCGCGACCCGCAAGTGGTGATGACCCTGCGAGGCAACTTGCGGCAAGTGGGTGACGCAGAGCACCTGGGCATGCTCGCCGAGCGCGCGCAGCTCCCGACCGACGATCTCCGCGATGGCACCGCCGATACCGGCGTCGACCTCATCGAACACCAGACAGCGCGTGGTGCGCGAGGCGCTCGCCACCTGGACGGCGAGCGACAGCCGCGAGAGCTCTCCGCCCGAGGCGACCTTGGCGAGCGGCCGCAGCGGCTGCCCTGGGTTCGCGGACACGCGGAATTCGACCTGATCGATGCCGTGGGCGGCGGGCTCGCTCGAGGCGAGCGGGGTCACATCGACCTGGAAGCGTCCGCCCGGCATGCCGAGCATCTGGATGCGCGCGGTCACGTCCTTGCCGAGCGCGCGCCCGCCCGCCGCGCGCTGCCCCGAGAGGCGGGAAGCGAGCTCCTGGTACTCGGCGAGCGCGCGGGCCAGGTCCCGGCGCAGCGTCACGAGGTCCGTGGCGGCGCTTGCGAGCGAGGTCAGCTCCGCGCCGAGTTGCGCGAGCCGCTCGGGGAGCTGCGGCGGCGTCACGCGGTGCTTGCGTGCGAGCTCCTCGATCGCCGCGAGCCGCCGCTCGACCTGGTCCTGGCGCACCGTGTCGAGCTCGAGGCGCTCGAGGTATCCCTGCAGCTCGCGCGCCGCTTCGCGCATCTGGATCACGGAGCTGTCGATGAGCGCGCCGATCGGGGCGAGCTTCGGATCGAGCGCGCCGAGCGTGCGCAGCGCGGTGAGCGCGCGGCTCGCGCTCGCATGTGCGCTCACCTCCTCGGCCTCGTAGAGGTGCGCGAGCGCGAGCTGCGCTCCCTCGGCGAGGCGGCCGCGGTTAGCGAGCCGCGCTCGCTCCTCGGTGAGCCGCGCGTACTCATCGGCGGCGAGCGCGAGCGCCTGCAGCTCCTGCACCTGGTGCTGCATGAGCGCGAGCCGCGCTTCGCGGTCGCGCCCCGCTGTCTCGATCTCGAGCGTGCGATTGAGCAGCGACAGCCACACCCGGTGCGCGATGCCGACCTGGTCGGCGAGCGGCTCGTTGCGGCCGTAGAAATCGAGCAGCTCGCGTTGCGCGGCCGGCCGCGTCAGGGATTGGAATTCGTGCTGTCCGTGGATGTCCACGAGCACATTGCCGATCTCGCGCAGCAGCTGAACCGGGACCGTCTGGCCGTTCAGGTACGCCCGCGAGCGGCCGTCGCCGGTGACGACGCGGCGAATCGTGAGCTCCTCGGCGGGCGCGATCGACTGCTCCTCGAGCCATTGCCTGAGCTCCCCGGGCGCCCCATCGACGCTGAACGAGGCGGAGATCTCCGCGCGCGTCGCCGAATGGCGGATGACCTCGGGACCCGCCCGCGCCCCGGAGATGAGCTCGAGGGCATCGACGAGGATCGACTTTCCGGCGCCGGTCTCCCCGGTGAGCACCGTCAGGCCCGGCTGGAACTCGAGCTCGATCGATTCGATGATCGCAAAGTCGCGGATCTGCAAGTGCGTGAGCACGCGCGGACGCCTCAGCGCGAGTGATCCAGGCTGCCGCGGCCCCAGTGGAGCTTCGAGCGCAGCAGGCGGAAATAGTCGTAGCTGCTCGGGTGGAGGAGCGTCACCGCTTCGCGCGCGAGGCTCACCTGCAACCGGTCGCCGGGCCCGAGCTCACCGAGCACCGTGCCGTCGCAGACGACCTGTCCGCGCCCGTCCGGCCGCTCCGTCAGGCGGATCTCGATGAGCGAGCGGGCGGACACGACGATCGGCCGGTCGGAGAGGGTATGCGGGGAGATCGGCGCGAGCACGAGCACGTCGAGATGCGGCTCGATGATCGGGCCGCCGCACGAGAGGGCGTATGCGGTCGACCCGGTCGCGCTCGCCACGACGATGCCATCACCGGCATGGGTATTGACGTATCGGCTGTCGATCGAAGTCTCGAAGTCAATCATGCGCCCGGTAGCGAGCTTCTGCACCACCACGTCATTGAGGGCGAGGGCTTCGGCCGCGCCGGCCACCGCGCTCAACAGTCGCGCCTGGAGCAGCGGGCGGCGATCGAGCTCGGCCGCGCCCTCGAGCGCCGCATCCACGCACCCGATCACATCCTGGGGCATCACGTCCGTGAGGAAGCCGAGCCGCCCGCGGTTGATGCCGAGGAGCGGTACCTCGCGCCCGGCGACGAGCCGCGCCGCATAGAGCAGGGTTCCGTCCCCGCCGATCGCGATCACGAGGTCCGCCCGCTCGCCGATCGCCGGCTCCTCGACCCGCTGCACGGGTCCGGTCGCCGTGCGCTCCGGCAGCTCCTCGGTGACGAGGACCTCGACTCCGCGCGCCGCGAGGTGCGGCAGCAGCAGGCCCGCGGATTCTGCGACCCGGGGGTCGGTGAATCGGCCGATGAGCGCGCAAACGCGCACGGGGAAGGGCATGATGAGTCTCGGGTGCGAAATACTGGAGCGGCCCAGAACGACCGGCGCGCCTTTGTAACACGCGAACGGCCTTGTCCCAAGCAGCCGCTGTCCCAAAATTGGGCAGCGAGACGCATTTGTGCGCAAGCGTGGCGCTTGCTTGACGGCTACCCTGCCCGTCGCTAGTTTCCGGGTTCGACTATGCCTCACGAGGTGCGAGACGAAGCGTTGAGCGAGCGGGCGCAGAGCCTGCTGCGCGCGCTGGTGGAAAGCTACATCCGCGACGGGCAGCCGGTCGGCTCGCGCGCCCTCTCGCGCGACAGTGGGCTCAATCTGAGCTCGGCGACGATCCGCAATGTCATGGCGGATCTCGAGGAGCTCGGTTTCGTCGTCTCCCCGCACACCTCCGCCGGGCGGGTCCCCACCGACAAGGGCTACCGCTTCTTCGTCGACTCGCTCCTGCGCGTGGGTCGTCTGGAGAGCATCCCGAACCCGGAGATCGAATCCGAGATCCAGCGCATCCTCGAAAGCCACGCCGAGAGCCCCAAGGCCCTGGTGGCGGCCGCCTCGCACCTGCTCTCGAGCGTCACCCATCTCGCCGGCGTGGTGACCCTGCCGAGCCCCCAGCAGGCCTCCATCACCCAGATCGAATTCGTCGCGCTCTCCGAAAACCGGATGCTCGCGGTGCTGGTGCTCAACGATCGGGAGGTCCAGAACCGCATCGTGCAGCTCGAGCGCTACTACTCGACCGACGAGCTCAGGCGCGCGGCGAACTTTCTCAACGAGAAGTTTCGTGGCCGCACCTTCCCGCAGGTACGCCAGGACATTCTCCACGAGCTCTCCGAGACCCGCGAGCACATGAATCAGATCATGCTCGATGCGATCTCGGTCGCGCAGCAGGTGTTCGAGCACGGCGCGGAGCAGCCGCTCGAGTACGTGATCGCCGGTGAGACCAATCTCATGGGCGTCGCCGAGCTCACGAGCGTCGAGCGCCTGCGGCGGTTGTTCGAAGCCTTCAACGAGAAGCGCGACTTCCTGCACTTGCTCGACCAGAGCCTGCGTGCCGAGGGAATCCAGATCTTCATCGGGCACGAATCGGGCTATCAGATTCTCGACGATTGCACCCTCATCACCTCACCGTACTCCCTCGGGGAGCAGATCGTCGGGGTGCTCGGGGTCATCGGGCCGACGCGCATGGCCTATGAGCGGGTCATCCCAATCGTGGACGTCACCGCGAAATTGCTGGGCGCGGCCTTGAATTCCCGTCGCTGATCCTCACGCTACGCTCGGCCGGCGCCGGCGAAAGCGCGGCGGGCGCGAGGCTGGCCGGCCAAGTGATTGTTTTTAGAGGAGTTCGTGATGGGCCACGGGGAGCTGGAGCACGCACCGTCCGAGGATGAGCGCGACGGGGGGACGACCGAGCCGTCCGCCGGGGCTCAGTTGGGGGAGCTGCAGCGGGCACTGAGCGAGGCCGAGGAGCGTGCGAGCAGCGTCCGTGATCAGTACCTGCGGTCCCTCGCCGAGATCGACAACGTGAGGAAGCGCGCCCAGCGCGAGATCGACAACGCGTCGCGCTTCGGACTCGAGCGGTTCGCCCAGGAGCTGCTGCCGGTCAAGGACAGCCTCGAGCTCGCCGTGGCGAGCGGGCCGAAGTCCGACGCCCGCGGCCTCATCGAGGGACAGGCGGCGACGCTGCAGCTGCTCGCGAAGGCGTTTGGCAAGCTCGGAATCAGCGAAATCGACCCGCGCGGGGAGCCCTTCGACCCGACGCGGCACGAAGCCGTGCTCATGCAGGAATCCGACTCCGCCGAGCCGAACTCGGTGCTTCAGGTGGTCCAGCGCGGCTACGAGCTCAACGGGCGGCTCCTGCGCCCGGCGCGCGTAATCGTCGCGAAGGCCCCTTGAATCGGGGCGGTCCACACCCAACAACTGCTCAATAACGCGCCAACGAGAACCGATCGGAGCAACCCATGGCAAAGACTATCGGCATCGACCTCGGCACCACGAACTCGTGCGTCGCGATCATGGAGGGCGGCAAGCCCCGCGTGATCGAGAACAGCGAGGGTGACCGTACCACCCCCTCGATCGTGGCGTTCACCAAGGACGCCGAGGTGGTCGTCGGTCAGCCGGCCAAGCGCCAGGCGGTGACGAACCCGCAGAACACGCTCTTTGCCGTCAAGCGCCTCATCGGCCGGAAGTTCGAGGACGAGGTCGTCCAGCGCGACATCAAGATGGTCCCTTACAAGATCGTGCGCGCCGACAACGGTGACGCCTGGGTGGAGGCGCAGGGCAAGCCCATGGCGCCGCCGGAGATCTCCGCGCGCGTGCTCATGAAGATGAAGAAGACGGCGGAGGATTATCTCGGGGAGACGGTCACCGAAGCCGTCATCACCGTTCCGGCGTACTTCAACGATTCGCAGCGCCAGGCGACCAAGGACGCCGGGCGGATCGCCGGACTCGAGGTCAAGCGCATCATCAACGAGCCGACCGCGGCCGCGCTCGCCTACGGGCTCGACAAGCAGGGCAGCGACCGCAAGATCGCGGTTTACGACTTGGGCGGCGGCACCTTCGACATCTCGATCATCGAGATTGCGGCGGTCGACGGCGAGCGCCAGTTCGAGGTGCTCTCGACCAACGGGGACACCTTCCTCGGCGGGGAGGACTTCGACCTGCGCATCATCAACTTCCTCGCCGAGGAGTTCCTGAAGGAGTCCGGCGTCGATGTGCGCAAGGATCCCCTGGCGATGCAGCGTCTGAAGGAGGCGGCGGAGAAAGCGAAGATCGAGCTCTCCTCGACCCAGCAGACCGACGTGAATCTGCCGTACATCACGGCGGATGCCTCGGGGCCGAAGCACCTCAACATCAAGCTCACGCGCGCCAAGCTCGAATCGCTGGTGGAGGATCTCGTCAAGAAGACGATCGAGCCCTGCCGCATCGCGCTCAAGGATGCGGGACTGTCGGGAAGCGAGGTTGCGGAGGTGATCCTCGTCGGCGGCCAGACGCGCATGCCGCTCGTGCAGAAGTACGTGAAGGACTTCTTCGGCAAGGAGCCGCGCAAGGACGTGAATCCCGATGAGGCCGTCGCGATCGGCGCGGCGATCCAGGCCGGGGTGCTCGCCGGTGAAGTGAAGGACGTGCTGCTCCTCGATGTGACCCCGCTCTCGCTCGGCATCGAGACCCTGGGCGGCGTGATGACGAAGCTCATCGAGAAGAATACGACGATCCCCACGCGTGCCTCGCAGGTGTTCTCGACGGCCGATGACAGCCAGACGGCCGTGACCATTCACGTGCTGCAGGGCGAGCGCGAGCGCTCGCACGACAACAAGTCGCTCGGCAAGTTCGATCTCTCGGACATTCCCCCGGCACCGCGCGGCATGCCGCAGATCGAGGTGTCCTTCGACATCGACGCGAACGGCATTCTCAACGTCTCCGCCAAGGACAAGGCGACCGGCAAGGAGCAGAAGATCGTGATCAAGGCCTCGAGCGGCCTCACCGAGGATGAGATCAAGCGCATGGTGCGCGATGCCGAGGCGCACGCCGAGGAGGACAAGCGCTTCCGCGAGCTCGTGGAGGTGCGCAACAAGGCGGACGGACTGGTCCACGCAGTCGAGAAATCCCTGAAGGACCTGGGCGAGAAGGTCTCGGGCGAGGAGCGCGCGAAAGTCGAGGCGGCCCTCTCGGACGTGAAGACCGCGCTCAAGGGCGATGAGAAGGACGTGATCAACAAGAAAGCCGACGCACTCGCGCAGGCCTCGGCGGCCATCGCGCAGCGTGCGTATGCGCAGGGCGAGCCGGCATCGGGCGCTGGCGGCGGTCCGGCACCGGGCGCCGCGGCGGGCGCGCCGGGCAAGGACGATGTTGTCGATGCAGAGTTCGAAGAGGTTCGCGACAAGAATCGCAAAGCTTCGTAGAGTCGCTGTCCGAGCCGCCGCGCGCGGCAGCGGGTCACGGTACGGATCGACCGATTCACACCGTGACCCGCTGCCGCGCGCGGCGCTCGGCTGTTAGTGTGTTATCCGAGCCGGCATGTCAAAGCGCGACTATTACAAAGTCCTCGAGCTTCCGAAGACCGCGTCCGAGGTGGAGATCAAGAAGTCCTATCGCCGACTGGCGATGAAATACCACCCGGATCGCAACCCCAATGACAAGGACGCCGAGGAGCGCTTCAAGGAGGCGAAGGAAGCCTGCGAGGTGCTCACCGACCCGCAGAAGCGTGCGGCGTACGACCAGTTCGGCCATGCGGGCCTCGAGGCTGCGGCGCGCGGCGGCGGGCGTGGCGGCTTCAGCGCCGGCGATGCTTTCAGCGACATCTTCGGCGACGTGTTCGGCGACATCTTTGGCGGTGGGCGCCGGGGCGGTCGCACTCAGGTCTTTCGGGGCGCGGATCTGCGCTACGAACTCGAGCTGGAGCTCGACAAAGCCGTCTTCGGGCACACGGCGGAGATCGAGCTCGCGAAGCTCGAGGAGTGCGAGACCTGCCACGGGAGCGGCGCCGCAAAGGGCAGCTCTCCGGTCACCTGCGATACGTGCGGCGGGACCGGCCAGGTGCGGGTGGCGCAAGGCTTCTTTCAGCTCCAGCAGACCTGTCCGCGCTGTCGCGGCAGCGGCACCCTGGTGCGCAACCCCTGCGATACCTGTCTCGGGCAGGGCCGCGTACGGCGCTCGAAGACACTCTCGGTCAAGGTCCCCCCGGGGGTCGATACGGGAGATCGCATCCGGCTTGCCGGGGAGGGCGAGGCGGGGCGCAACGGCGGGCCTCCCGGTGACCTCTACGTCGAGATCCACGTGCGCGAGCACGCGATCTTCGAGCGCGACGGCGAGCACTTGAGCTGCGAAGTGCCGATCAGCTTCGGCGCCGCCGCGCTCGGCGGTACGCTCGCGGTGCCGACGCTCGACGGCGAGGTCACCATTCGCATCCCCGCCGAGACCCAGTCCGGGCGCGTCTTCCGGCTGCGCGACAAGGGTGTGAAGCCCGTGCGCGGCGGACCGCGCGGCGACCTTTTCTGCCGGGTCGTCGTGGAGACGCCCGTGAACCTCTCGAGCGAGCAGCGCGAGCTCATCAAGCGGCTGGAGGAATCGCTGCACGGGGAAGGCACGGCGCATCGTCACGCGCCGCGCCAGAAGGGCTTTCTCGAAGGCGTGAAACGGTTCTTCTCGAGCGGCGGCACGTGAGCGCGCTGCGCGTGCTGGTGATCGGCATCGCCGGGCGCATGGGTCAGGCGCTGGTGCGCGTCGCGGGCGAACGGAGCGACCTCGCGATCAGCGCCGGCCTCGCTCGAGCCGGCAGCCCCTATGTGGGCGTGGACGCCGGCACGATCGCCGGTGTCGGTCCGCTCGGCCTCATCGTGCGAGAGGATCTGACGAACGCGCTCGCCGAATGCGATGCAGTGCTCGACTTCTCCGAGCCCACGGCGACGGCAGCGAATCTCGCGGCGTGCTGCGCAGCCGGCAAGCCGCTGCTCATCGGCACCTCCGGCCTCACTGCCGATGTGCGTCACGAGCTCGAGCGGGTGGCCCGCCACATACCGCTCCTCATCGCGCCCAATACGAGCCTCGCAGTGACGCTGCTCCTCGAGCTCGCGCGTGAGGCTGCGCGGGTGCTGCCGCTTGCGTTCGACGCGGAGATCATCGAATCGCATCATCGCGGCAAGAAGGATGCGCCCTCCGGCACCGCGCTCGCGCTCGGACAGGCGATCGCGGAGGGCCGCGGCCTCGAACTCGAGCAAGTCGGCGTGCGCGGCCGCGCCGGCTCGGGGCCGCGGCGCGAGGGCGAGATCGGCTTCGCGGCGCTGCGCGGGGGCGATGTGGTGGGCGAGCACTCGGTCGTCTTCGCCGGCATCGGCGAGCAGCTGATCCTCGCGCACCGGGCGACCGACCGCGCCATCTTCGCGCGCGGTGCGCTCGATGCCATCGTATGGCTCGCGCGGCAGCCTCCCGGGCGCTACGCGATGCGGGATCTCCTTCTAAAACAGTAGCTTGGCATGCTTGGGCCGGAGCGAGCCCCGGTTGCGCTCTCCGCGCGTCATGGACACGTCGCAGTTTGCCCCGTAGAATTTCGGCGTAATCCGCAAGGGTTAGTCCATACAAGGCGGGAGGATGTTCGGCTGCCGAACACCTCCCGCTTTGTACATCTGCGGTAGGCACAGAGCGACGTGCGCTCGCACGGTGAGCTCGAAGGGGAATGGCAGGAGTGAGCGGACCCGCGGTGCTGGCGCTGGCGGATGGGACGATCTTCCGCGGCCAGTCAATCGGAGCGAAGGGCAATACCACCGGCGAAGTCGTTTTCAATACCGCGCTCACGGGCTATCAGGAGATCCTCACCGACCCCTCCTACGCGCGGCAGATCGTCACTCTTACCTATCCGCACATCGGCAACACCGGCTGCACGCCGGAGGACCTCGAGTCCGGCCAGATCTACGCGGCAGGCCTCGTCATCCGCGACCTGCCGGTGATCGCGAGCAACTGGCGGCGCACCGAGACGCTCGCCGAGTTTCTCGAGCGCGGGAGACTCGTCGCCATCGCCGGCATCGACACACGCAAGCTCACGCGCGTGCTGCGCGAGAAGGGCGCGCAGGCCGGATGCATCATGACCGGCGAGCGTGCCGAGGAGGCCGCGGCGATCAAGGCGGCGCGTATGTTCCCAGGCCTCAAGGGCATGGATCTCGCGAAGGTCGTCGCGGTGAAGCGGCCGTATCAGTGGAACGAGGGCAGTCTGTGGCACGATGCGCAGCGTCCGCTCATTCGCTCGCATCAGCGCCTGCACGTCGTCGCCTACGACTTCGGCATCAAGCGCAACATCCTGCGCATGCTCTGCGATCACGGCTGCCGGGTGACGGTGGTGCCGGCGCAGATGAGCGCGCGCGAGGCCCTGCAGCTCGGTCCCGATGGCGTGTTCCTCTCGAACGGACCCGGGGATCCCGAACCGTGCGACTACGCGATCGAGGCGGCGCGGGAGTTTCTGCAGACCGACATTCCCGTCTTCGGCATCTGCCTCGGTCACCAGATTCTCGGTCTCGCGTGCGGTGCGCGCACGATCAAGATGAAGTTCGGACATCACGGCGCGAATCACCCGGTGCAGGACCTCGAGAGCGGGCGCGTGCTCATCACGAGCCAGAATCACGGCTTCGCGGTGGACGAGGCGACCCTCCCCCCGGAGGTGAAGCCGACGCATCGGTCGCTCTTCGACGGCTCCCTCCAGGGTCTCGCGTTCAAGGATCGTCCCGCCTTCGGCTTCCAGGGCCATCCCGAGGCGAGTCCCGGCCCGCACGACATGCGGCCGCTGTTCGAGCGCTTCAATCACCTGATGCTGCGGCGTCTACAGAGTCAGCTGCGACTGGTCGAGGCGAGCGCGCGGCGCCAGACGGCCGAACGTTGAGAGCACGCGCTGCCCGCTCCCTCTGAGCGCGCGTCGCGCAGCGGGGCGCGGCCCACCGAGCAGAGCTGACACATGCCACGACGAACCGACATCAAGAGCATCCTGATCATCGGCGCGGGCCCCATCATCATCGGGCAGGCGTGCGAGTTCGACTACTCCGGCGCCCAGGCGTGCAAGGCGCTCCGGGAGGAGGGCTACCGGGTCATTCTCGTCAACTCCAATCCCGCCACGATCATGACCGATCCGGAGATGGCCGATGCGATCTACATCGAGCCGGTCAACTGGCGCACGATCGCACGGATCATCGAGAAGGAGCGTCCCGACGCGCTGCTGCCGACGATGGGCGGGCAGACCGCGCTCAACGCGGCGCTCGATCTGGTGCGCGAGGGCGTGCTCGACAGCTTCGGGGTGGAGCTGATCGCCGCATCGCGCGCCGCGATCGATATGGCCGAGGATCGCGAGCTCTTCCGCAATGCCATGCGCGAGATCGGGCTCGAGGTGCCCCAGTCGCGCATCGCGCGCAGCCTCGAGGATGCGCTCGTCGCGGTCGCCGAGGTGGGCTATCCGGTCGTCATCCGTCCCTCCTTCACGCTCGGGGGCACCGGAGGGGGCATCGCCTACAACCGCGAGGAGTTCGAGATCATCGTCGCGCGCGGCCTGGATGCCTCCCCGACCCGCGAGGTGCTGCTCGAGGAGTCGGTCATCGGTTGGAAGGAATTCGAGATGGAGGTGGTGCGCGACCGCAACGACAACTGCATCATCGTCTGCTCGATCGAGAATCTCGACCCCATGGGCGTGCACACCGGGGACTCGATCACGGTCGCTCCGGCGCAGTCGCTCACCGACAAGGAATATCAGCGCATGCGCGATGCCTCGATCGCGGTGCTGCGCAAGATCGGCGTCGACACCGGCGGATCGAACGTGCAGTTCGCCGTGAATCCCGAGGACGGCCGCCTGTTCGTGATCGAGATGAATCCGCGGGTGTCGCGCTCCTCGGCACTCGCCTCGAAGGCGACCGGCTTTCCGATCGCGAAGATCGCGGCGAAGCTCGCCGTCGGCTACACGCTCGATGAGCTCAAGAACGACATCACGGGCGGTGCGACGCCGGCCTCCTTCGAGCCCTCGATCGACTACGTCGTCACCAAGATCCCGCGCTTTACCTTCGAGAAGTTTCGCGACGCGAACGACCGACTCACCACGCAGATGAAATCGGTGGGCGAGGTGATGGCGATCGGGCGCACCTTCCAGGAATCGCTGCAGAAGGCGCTCCGCGGCCTCGAGACGGGGCTCGAGGGCCTGGGCGAGCAGGTAGAGCTGCCGCTCTCGGACGAGGGCGCGAGCCGCCTCGAATACGAGCTGCGCGCCCCGGGCCCGAACCGCCTCCTCTATACGGCGGACGCCTTCCGCGCCGGCTGGCCGCTCGCGCGAGTGGCCGAGCTCACGCGGATCGATCCCTGGTTCCTCGCGCAGCTCGAGGATCTCGTGCGCGAGGAGGAGCGCGTGCGTGACCGCGGGATGAGCGGGCTCAATGCGGAGCGTCTGCGTGCGCTCAAGCGCAAGGGCTTCTCCGATGCGCGCCTCGCGCGCCTGGTCGGGGTGATCGAAAAGGCGGTGCGCCACAGGCGCCAGGACCTGGGCGTCGTGCCGGTCTACAAGCGCGTCGATACCTGCGCGGCGGAGTTCGCGACCGCCACCGCCTACCTCTATTCGACCTACGAGGAGGAGTGCGAGGCAAACCCCACCGAGCGGCGCAAAATCATGATCCTGGGCGGCGGTCCGAACCGCATCGGCCAGGGCATCGAGTTCGACTACTGCTGTGTGCACGCGGCGCTCGCGCTGCGCGAGGACGGCTTCGAGACCATCATGGTCAACTGCAATCCGGAGACCGTCTCGACCGATTACGACACGTCGGATCGGCTTTACTTCGAGCCGCTCACGCTCGAGGATGTGCTCGAGATCCTCGCCAAGGAAAAGCCGTTCGGCGTGATCGTGCAGTTCGGCGGCCAGACGCCCCTCAAGCTCTCGCGCGCGCTCGAGGACGCCGGTGCGCCGATCATCGGCACAACCCCCGACTCGATAGACGTGGCCGAGGATCGGGAGCGCTTCCAGCAGCTCGTGCGCCGCCTCGGACTCAAGCAGCCGGCGAACGCCACGGCCCGAACCGAGGATCAGGCAGTGCGGCTCGCGCGCGAGGTCGGCTATCCGTTGGTCGTGCGGCCCTCCTACGTGCTCGGGGGCCGCGCAATGGAGGTGGTCTTCACGGAGGAGGATCTGCGCGCGTACATGACCGATGCGGTGCGCGTCTCCAACGACAGCCCGGTGCTGCTCGATCGCTTCCTCGACGTGGCAATCGAGGTGGACGTGGATGCGGTGTGCGACGGGGAGTCGGTGCTGATCGGCGGCATCATGGAGCACGTCGAGCAGGCGGGCGTGCACTCGGGCGATTCGGGCTGCTCGCTCCCGCCCTACAGTCTCTCCGCCGAGATCCAGGAGGAGCTGCGCGACCAGACGCGCAAGCTCGCTCAGGGGCTCAACGTCGTCGGTCTCATGAACGTGCAGTTCGCCATCCAGAACGGGGTGATCCACATCCTGGAGGTCAACCCGCGCGCCTCGCGCACCGTCCCGTTCGTCTCCAAGGCGACCGGCGTGCCGCTCGCGAAGATCGCCGCGCGCGTGATGACCGGGCGCAAGCTCGCCGAGCTCGGCGTCACGCGCGAGGTGGTGCCGGGGTACTGCGCGGTGAAGGAGGCGGTGTTCCCGTTCGTGAAGTTCCCGGAGGCCGACCCCATTCTCGGTCCCGAGATGAAGTCGACCGGTGAGGTGATGGGCACCGGGCGCACCTTCGGAGAGGCCTACGCGAAGGCGCAGGCAGCCTCCGGCGTGACGCTGCCGCGCAAGGGCGTGTGCCTGATCAGTGTGCGCGACCGCGACAAGGCCGGCGCAGTGGCGCTCGCGCGCAAGCTCATCGATCACGGCTTCGAGATCGTCGCCACCACGGGGACCGCGCGCGTGCTCGCGGAGGCCGGCATCGGCTGCCGGCGCGCCAACAAGGTGCGCGAGGGACGGCCTCACATCGTCGACATGATCAAGAATGACGAGATCGACCTGATCGTGAACACCACCGAGGGGAAGCAGGCGACACGCGAGTCGAACTCCATCCGCCGCGAGGCGGTGCACCGCCGCGTCACCTACTACACGACGCTCCCGGCGGCGCTCGCCACCTGCGAGGCGCTCGATCATCTCGATGAGGTGGAAGTCAATCGCCTGCACGATCTGCACCAAGAGGCACGCCAGGCATGAAACGTACCCCGATGACGCTGCGCGGCGCAGAGGCGTTGCGCGCGGAGCTCAAGCGCTTGAAGAGCGAGGCGCGCCCGAACATCATCAAGGCGATCGCCGAGGCCCGCGGCCACGGCGATCTCTCCGAGAATGCCGAGTACCACGCCGCGCGCGAGCAGCAGGGCTTCATCGAGGGGCGCATCAAGGAGATCGAGACGAAGCTCGCGAACGCCGAGATCATCGATCCGAGCACGCTTCCGAACACCGGCCGGGTGGTCTTCGGCGTGGTCGTGGAGCTCGAAGAGCAGGACGGGGGCGTGCGCGTGGTCTATCAGATCGCCGGCGAGGACGAGGCCGACATTCGCGCCGGACGCATCTCGATCACCTCGCCGATGGCGCGCGCGCTCGTCGGCAAGAGCGAAGGTGATGTGGTGGAGGTGGCGAGCCCGGGCGGGACCCGCTCGTACGAGATCCTCTCCGTACGGTACGGATGAGCACGCGGTCAGGCATCCGGGATGAGGATTTTCGGAAGCTCGCGATGCGGCCGGTAGAGCACGCCCACGTGGCCGATCCGCTGCACGAGCGCACTGCCGGTGCGCCGGGCGAGCTCCTCGAACACCGCATCGCGGGTGGTGCGCTCGCGGCCACTCGCGCGCACCTTGATGAGCTCGTGATCCTCGAGCGCACGCTCGGTCTCGCGGGCGAGCGCCTCGGTGAGCCCGGCCGAGCCGATCTGGATGACCGGCTTGAGCGGGTGAGCGCGACCTCTCAGATAGCGCCGCTGCCGGTCGGTGAGCTCCATGGGAGCCGATTCTATTGAAGAGCGAGCAGTGGCTGCGCGAGCATTTCAAGGACCCGTTTGTGCAGCGCGCAAAATCGGGCGGGTGGCGCTCGCGGGCCGTCTTCAAGCTCGAGGAGATCGATCGGCGCGAGAGGCTCTTGCGGCCGGGACAGATTTGCGTCGACCTGGGAGCGGCGCCCGGCGCTTGGAGCCAGTACGCGCGTCGGCGGGTGGGTGGGCGCGGACGCATCGTGGCGCTCGACCTGCTGCCCCTCGAGCCGCTCGCGGGGGTCGAGTTCCTGCAGGGCGACTTTCGCGAGCAGGACGTGCTCGACCGGCTGCTCGCGGTGCTCCCGGAGCGCGGCACCGACCTGGTGCTCTCGGACATGGCCCCCAACTTGAGCGGAGTCGACTCGATCGATCAGCCTCGCTCCGCGGAGCTTGCCGAGCTCGCCCTCGATCTGGCCGAGCGCATCTTGAAGCCGCACGGCAGTGCCCTGATTAAGGTGTTTCAGGGCGCGGGCTTCCAGGAGCTCGTAGGGGTGGCGCGCAAGCGGTTTGCCAAGGTGAGGCTGCTCAAGCCGCAGGCGTCCCGCGCGCGCAGTCCGGAGCTCTACTTGCTGGCTAAGGACTTGATGTTAGTGTAGCTTCCAGAGGCGAGTCGGCTGCGGGCACTGCAGCAGATTTCACGCTAGGTTCAGGGTCGCGTTGCCGTCTGGAGGTCCCCCGGCCGGTCGCGGCGCGATAGAGGTCCCGTCATTGAACGATTTGACGAAAAACATCCTCCTGTGGGTCGTCATAGTCCTGGTGCTGCTCGCGGTTTTCAGCCGCTACATGCCCTCGGTGGGCCAACCCGAGGAGATCCGCTACTCGGCGTTCCTGGACGATGTGCGCGCGAACCGCGTGGACTCCGTCGTCTTTCAGGGCGACATGCTCTATGGGACGCTCAAGGACAAGACGCAGTTCAAGACCTATAACCCCGAGACCGACTACAGCGCGCTCATCGGCTCGCTCGAGAAAGCGAACGTCGGCATCGAGGGCCGCCCGCCCAAGCAGCCGAATTTCCTCACGCAGCTGCTCTTGCAGCTAGCCCCGGCGCTGCTCCTCATTCTGGTATTCGTCTACATGCTGCGGCAGATGCAGGGCGCCTCGGGCGGTCGCGGCGCGATGTCTTTCGGGAAGAGCCGCGCGCGGCTCCTCGGTGAGGACCAGGTGAACGTCACGTTCGCCGATGTGGCGGGAGTCGACGAGGCGAAGCAGGAAGTGGCGGAGATCGTCGACTTCCTCAAGGACCCCGGCAAGTTCCAGAAGCTCGGCGGCAAGATTCCGAAGGGTGTGCTCATGGTGGGCTCGCCCGGAACCGGCAAGACGCTGCTCGCACGGGCCATCGCCGGTGAGGCGAAGGTCCCGTTCTTCACCATCTCGGGCTCGGATTTCGTCGAGATGTTCGTGGGCGTGGGCGCCTCGCGCGTGCGCGACATGTTCGAGCAGGCGAAGAAGCACGCCCCGTGCATCATCTTCATCGACGAGATCGACGCCGTCGGCCGGCACCGCGGCGCGGGCCTGGGCGGCGGCCACGACGAGCGCGAGCAGACGCTCAATCAGCTGCTCGTCGAGATGGACGGCTTCGAGGGCAACGAGGGCATCATCGTCATCGCCGCCACCAACCGTCCCGACGTGCTCGATCCGGCGCTGCTGCGCCCGGGCCGCTTCGACCGGCAGGTCGTCGTCCCGCTGCCGGACGTGCGCGGGCGCGAGCAGATCCTGCGCGTGCACATGCGGCGCGTCCCGCTCGCCGAGGACGTGAAGCCGGGCCTCATCGCGCGCGGCACGCCGGGCTTCTCCGGCGCCGATCTCGCGAATCTCGTCAACGAGGCCGCGCTGTTCGCCGCGCGTGCCAATAAGCGCATCGTCGGCATGGAAGAATTCGAGCGCGCCAAGGACAAGATCATGATGGGCGCCGAGCGGCGCTCGATGGTCATGACCGAGGAGGAGAAGCGCATGACGGCCTTCCACGAGGCGGGCCATGCGATCGTCGGCATGACCGTGCCCGAGCACGACCCGGTCTACAAGGTCACGATCATCCCGCGCGGCCGTGCGCTCGGCGTGACGCAGTTCCTGCCGGAGCAGGACCGCTACAGCATGTCGAAGCGGCGCATCGAGAGTGCGATCGCGACGCTCTTCGGCGGTCGCATCGCCGAGGAGCTGATCTTCGGAGTCGATGCGGTGACCACGGGGGCCTCGAACGACATCGAGCGCGCCACCGAGCTCGCGCGCAACATGGTCACGAAGTGGGGCCTGTCCGACAAGCTCGGGCCGCTCACCTATTCCGAGGAGACCGGCGAGGTGTTCCTCGGCCGCAGCGTCACGCAGCACAAGCTGGTCTCCGACGGCACCGCCCACGCGATCGACGAGGAGGTGCGCCGCGTCATCGAGGGTAACTATCAGCGCGCCCGGCAGATCCTCACCAGCTCGCTCGAGAAGCTGCACGCGATGGCCGATGCGCTCATGAAGTACGAGACGATCGACGAGGAGCAGCTGAAGGACATCATGGCCGGCAAGCCGCCGAAGCCACCGGCGGGCTGGGACGACACGCTCACCAACAACAAGCCGCCGCCGACCAAGCCGACCGCCGGCCAGCCGCAACCCACTCCGATCGGCTCGCCCGCCGGACAGCATTAGTCTCCATGGCCGGCGCATCGCTGCGCTGCGCGGGCACGACGCTCGACCTCTCCGCGCCCCTGGTGATGGGGGTGCTCAACGTGACGCCCGACTCTTTCTTCGACGGGGGTCGGTTCGTCGATCCGGAGCGCGCCGTGGAGCACGCGCAAGGGATGGTCGAGGCGGGCGCGGCCCTCATCGACGTGGGCGGCGAGTCGACTCGTCCGGGCGCGGATCCCGTGAGCGTCGCCGAGGAGCTCGATCGGGTCATTCCGGTCGTTGAGCGACTCGCGGGCGACGCGCGCGTCGTGATCTCGGTCGACACCAGCAAGCCCGAGATCATTCGCGCGGCGGTAGCCGCCGGAGCAGGCCTCATCAACGACGTGCGCGCGCTCCTCGTCCCGGGCGCGCTCGAGGCGGTGGCCGCAAGCGGCTGCGCGGTGTGCCTCATGCACATGCGCGGAGAGCCGGCGGGCATGCAGCAGAGCCCGAGCTACGGGGACGTGGTCGGGGAGGTGCAAGGGTTCCTGGGCGAGCGCGTGGCCGCCGCGCGCGCCGCCGGCATCCCGACGGAACGCATTGCGATCGACCCCGGATTCGGATTCGGCAAGACGCTCGCGCACAATCTTGAGCTCCTGCGAGGCCTGCCGCGCCTCGCCGGCACCGGGCTGCCGCTCTTGGTCGGCTTCTCGCGCAAGTCCTCGGTGGGCGCGCTCACCGGCCGTGCGCCCGGGGAGCGTCTTCCCGGGAGTCTCGCGCTCGCGACGCTCGCCGTCTTTCTGGGTGCGCACATCGTGCGCGCGCACGACGTGGCTGCGACTCTCGATGCGATCAGGGTCGCAGCGGCCGTACGGCAGGGGCAGGCGCCCCATCGGGGAGGGTAGGCGCGTGGCGCGGAGGTTCTTTGGCACCGACGGGGTGCGCGGGCGGGTAGGCGAGCACCCGATGACGGTCGATTTCGCTCTGCAGCTCGCGAGCGCGGCGGCGCGTGTGCTCGCCCCGCACGGCGGGCGAGTGTTGATCGGCAAGGACACCCGGCTCTCCGGCTACATGTTCGAATCCGCACTGGAGGCCGGCTTCGTCGCCGCGGGCGTCGATGTGATGCTGATCGGCCCGCTGCCGACTCCCGGCATCGCCTACCTCACGCGCCGCTTCGAGTGCAACTGCGGCGTGGTCATCAGCGCCTCGCACAATCTCTACGACGACAACGGCATCAAGTTCTTCGACGCAAGCGGAGCGAAGCTCTCGGATGAGCTCGAGGAGCAGATCGAGGCGGAGCTCGAGCGCGGAGCGATCACGCGCGACTCGCGCAGCCTCGGGCGTGCCACGCGCGTCGACAAATCGCGCGTCGATTACCAGGCGTTCTGCGCCTCGACGCTCCCGCCGGGCGTCGACTTGGCCGGGCTCAAGGTCGTCGTCGACTGCGGCAACGGCGCCTGCTACAAGGTGGGCCCGCGCGTGCTCACCGATCTCGGCGCGGAGATCGTCCCGATCGGCTGCTCGCCGAACGGCCGTAACATCAACGACGGTTGCGGCTCGACGGCTCCGGATCTGCTGCAGCTCACCGTACCGGGCGTGCGCGCCCAAGTCGGCATCGCGGTCGACGGCGATGGCGACCGGCTGGTCATGGTCGATCACCTGGGGCGAGTGGTCGACGGCGACCAGATCCTCTACATCATCGCGCGCGCGCTCGAGCGCAGCGGCGCGCTGCGCGGACCGGTCGTGGGCACGGTCATGAGCAATTTCGGCCTGGAGCTCGCGCTGCGCGCGGAAGGCATCGAGTTCCGGCGGGCCGCGGTCGGTGATCGCTACGTCCTCGGCCTGATGCGCGAGTTGGGGAGCATCCTGGGCGGGGAGACCTCCGGCCACATCGTGCTGCTCGATCGGACCACGACCGGGGATGCGCTGGTGAGCGCGCTGCAGGTGCTGGCCGTGATGAGACAGACGGGGTGCACGCTCGCCGAGCTCGCGGCCGGGATGGTCAAATTTCCGCAGGTGCTGCTCAACGTCAAGGTGGCGCAGCGCTTCGATCCGAACAGCGTGCCGCGCGTCGAGGAAGCGGTGCGGCGCATCGAGGCGCAGCTCGCGGGCGAGGGCCGCGTGGTGCTGCGCGCCTCGGGGACCGAGCCCGTGATCCGAGTGATGGTCGAGGGGCGCGACGTGCGCGCCACCAAGGCCTACGCCGATGAGCTCGCGACGGTGGTTCGGGGCGCGGCAGCCTAGCTTCGCGCGCCGACGGAAAAGCGGGTATGATCCCGCGCCTTTCGTGGGCCGGGCTCCGCGCTCTCAACGGGATCCTCGATGCCTCGGACAGCGATCGTCGCCGGAAACTGGAAGATGCACGGCTCGCGCGCCGAGAACGCGAGCCTCGTCGCGGCGATGGCGGCGGGATTTCCCGCGGAGCCGCCGGGCGAGTGCGTGGTGTGTCCGCCGTTCGTGTATCTGCAGGACGTAGCGCGCCTGCTGCGGGATGCGGAGCTGCCGATCGCACTTGGCGCACAGGATGTGTGCGCCGAGGCTCAGGGCGCCTACACGGGCGAGATCTCCGCGGCGATGCTCAAGGACCTCGGCTGCACTTATGTCATCGTCGGGCATTCGGAGCGGCGCACGCTGTTCGAGGAGGACGACCAGCTGGTTGCGCGCAAGTTTCAGGCGGCCCAGGCGCGCGGACTGGTCCCGATCCTGTGCGTGGGCGAGTCGCTCTCCGAACGCGAGGCGGAGCGCACGCGCGCGGTCGTCTCGCGCCAGCTCGATGCCGTGCTCGAGCTCTGCGGCGCCGAGGCGTTCGCACGCGCCGTGATTGCCTACGAGCCCTGCTGGGCGATCGGGACGGGCCGCAACGCAAGCCCCGAGCAGGCCGAGGAAGTGCACCGCCTGGTTCGTGGTCGGATCGCCGAGCGGGATGCTAAAATTGCACCTGAGGTGCGCATCCTCTACGGCGGAAGCGTCAAGGCAGGCAACGCCCGTGAGCTGTTCGCCCAGCCCGACGTCGATGGTGGCCTGATCGGCGGCGCCTCGCTCAAGGCCGAAGAGTTTCTGGCAATCCTTGCGGCCGCGCGTCGCTGAGCGCGCGCGACCGAGGTCCGCGTAGGCAAAGATGTTGCACGTAGCATTGACCATCCTGCAGTTCTTCTGCGCGCTCGCGATCTGCCTGCTCGTGCTCATTCAGCGCGGCAAGGGCGCCGAGGCGGGCGCCGGCTTCGGCGCGGGCGCATCGGGCACCGTGTTCGGTGCACGCGGCGCGGGCACGGCGCTGTCGCGCGCCACCGCGATCCTCGCCGCGGTGTTCATGGTGAACAGCCTCGCGCTCGCCTACGTGGGCTCGCACTCGAGCGCGGCGCCCAAGACGATCTTCGATACGGCCGGTGAGACCGCGCCCGCGCCCACGCCCGCGGCGCAGCCGGGCGCGCCGCCGCTCGGTGGAACGGTACCGGGCAGCACGGCGCAGACCCCGGCTGCGAGCTCAGCGGGCGCCGCCTCCGCAGCGCCGGCGCCCGGCGCGGGCGCACGCAGCGCGAGCAGCGCCTCGCACGCACCGACGCCCGCCACACCGAGTCCCAAATAGCCCCGCGAGCGCGGGCGCGCGAAACCGGCCGTTACGAAGAATGAGCTTTTGCCAGCCGACGTGGTGGAATTGGTAGACACACTAGCTTGAGGGGCTAGCGGCGCGAGCCGTGTCGGTTCGAATCCGACCGTCGGCACCAGTATCATGGCCTTTGGCCAACTTTTCACGGGGTCGCTGCGCGGCCCCGTCAATGAAGCTAAAATGCCTCGATGCTTGCGAATTACCTCCCGATTCTGATCTTCCTGATCGTCGCTGCGGCGCTTGCTGCGCTGCTGCTCGTGCTCGGCACCGGCCTCGGACGCTACTTCACGCGCTTTCCCGCCGACCGCGACAAGCTCTCGCCCTACGAGTGCGGCTTCGAGGCGTTCGAGGATGCGCGCATGCGCTTCGACGTGCGCTACTACCTGGTCGCCATCCTCTTCATCGTCTTCGATCTGGAGATCGCCTTCCTCTTCCCCTGGGCCGTGGCCCTCACCAAGATCGGGCTCGCCGGTCTGATCGCCATGGGAATCTTCCTGCTGATCCTGGTCGTGGGATTCATCTACGAGTGGCGGAAAGGAGCGCTCGAGTGGGACTAGAGGCCGAGGCGCAGGAAGGCTTCGCGCAGCGCGGATTCCTCACCACGCAGGTCGACCATCTCGTCAATTGGGCGCGCACCGGGTCGCTGTGGCCGATGACCTTCGGCCTCGCCTGTTGCGCCGTGGAGATGATGCACGCGGGCGCCTCGCGCTACGACCTCGACCGCTTCGGGGTGGTGTTCCGCCCGAGCCCGCGGCAGTCCGATGTGATGATCGTGGCCGGCACGCTCGTCAACAAGATGGCCCCGGCGCTGCGCAAGGTGTACGACCAGATGGCCGAGCCGCGCTGGGTCATCTCCATGGGATCGTGCGCCAACGGCGGCGGCTACTATCACTATTCCTACGCGGTGGTGCGCGGCTGCGACCGCGTCGTTCCCGTCGACGTCTACGTTCCCGGCTGCCCGCCCACCGCGGAAGCGCTCGTCTACGGCATCATCCAGCTGCAGAAGAAAATCGCGCGCACGAGCACGATCGCCAGATAGAGAGTGATGGCTACCCACGAGGACCGGCGCGCCCCATGTCGAGCGTAGAGCGCATCGAAGCCCTGGCTGCCGCCGTGAGTGCACAACTCGGCACGCGGGTGCGGCGCGTCGCCGCACTGCCCGCAGAGCTCGCCTACGAGGTCGAGCCGGAGCAGCTGCTGGAGGTGTGCTTGACGCTGCGCGACGCCGAGACGCTGCGCTTCGAGCTGCTCATGGATGTCGCCGGCATCGACTATCTCGAGTTCCGCAAGGACGATTGGCAGACCGAGTCCGCCACGCGAACCGGGTTCAGCCGCGCGCGGCTGATCGAGGAGGAGATCGTTCCGCCGGCGCCGGTCGGCGGGGCACGCTTCGCAGTGGTCTACCAGCTCCTCTCCATCACCCATAACCGGCGGCTGCGCCTGCGCGCGCGCTGCGAGCGCGATGCGGAGCCGATCATCGACTCGGTCGTTGAAGTGTGGGCCGCGGCAAACTGGTTCGAGCGCGAGGCGTTCGACCTCTTCGGCATCCTCTTCCGCGGACACCCCGATCTGCGGCGCATCCTCACCGACTACGGCTTCGTCGGACACCCGTTCCGCAAGGACTTCCCGCTCATCGGGAACGTCGAGGTGCGCTACGACCCGGACCGCAAGCGCGTGGTCTACCAGCCGGTGTCGATCGAGCCGCGCGTGCTCGTGCCAAAAGTGATCCGCGAGGACAATCGCTACAACCCGGCCTTGCGCGAGCATCCGGTGCCCCGCTCATGAGCGACGCAGCCTCCCAGCCGATCACCGAGATTCGCAATTACACGATGAATTTCGGCCCGCAGCACCCGGCGGCCCACGGGGTGCTGCGGCTCGTCTTGGAGCTCGACGGGGAAGTGGTGCAGAAGGCCGATCCGCACATCGGCCTGCTGCATCGGGGGACGGAGAAGCTCGCCGAGTCGAAGCCCTACAACCAGTCGATCGGCTACATGGACCGGCTCGACTACGTCTCGATGATGTGCAACGAGCACGCGTACGTGCTCGCGATCGAGCGGCTCCTCGGCATCGCACCGCCGGAGCGGGCGCAGTACATCCGCGTGATGTTCGATGAGATCACTCGCATCCTGAACCATCTCATGTGGCTCGGAGCTCACGGCCTCGATATCGGCGCGATGACCGTGTTTCTCCTGTGCTTCAAGGAGCGCGAGGAGCTCATGGACGTGTACGAGGCGGTCTCCGGAACACGGATGCACGCCACGTACTACCGCCCGGGCGGGGTGTACCGCGATCTGCCGGAACAGATGCCCAAGTACCGCGCCTCCAAGTGGCACTCGCAGAAGGAGGTCGATCGGCTGAACGAGGCGCGCTCGGGAAGCATGCTCGACTTCATCGGGTCCTTCACCGAGCGATTTCCGAAGTCGATCGAGGACTACGAGACGCTGCTCACCGACAACCGCATCTGGAAGCAGCGCACGGTGAACATCGGCGTCGTCTCCCCGGAGCGCGCCATGCAGCTCGGTTTCTCCGGCCCGATGCTGCGCGGGTCGGGGATCGAGTGGGATCTGCGCAAGAAGCAGCCGTACGAGGTCTACGATCGCATGGACTTCGACATTCCGGTCGGCACGAACGGGGACTGCTACGATCGCTACCTGGTGCGCATCGAGGAGATGCGCCAGTCGAATCGGATCGTCCGCCAGTGCATCGAGTGGCTGAAGCGCAACCCCGGCCCGGCGATGATCGAGGATGCCAAGGTGCGGCCTCCGCCGCGCGAGCGGATGAAGGAGGGCATGGAATCCCTCATCCATCATTTCAAATTTTTCACCGAGGGCTACTGCGTGCCGGAGGGTGAGACCTACGCGGCGATCGAGGCGCCGAAGGGCGAGCTCGGGGTCTACTTGGTCTCCGACGGTGCGAACAAGCCGTACCGGCTCAAGGTGCGCGCGCCCGGCTTCCCGCATCTGGCGGCGCTCGATGAGATGGTGCGCGGGCACATGCTCGCCGATGTGGTGGCGGTGATCGGTACGCAGGACATCGTCTTCGGCGAGGTCGACCGATGAGTCTCCTCCCGGCGAGCAAGGGTGACGGCAGACCATGACGAACGACGCGCACGACGGCGCACCGGCGCTGCTCAGCGAGGCGACCCGGCAGGAGATCGATCACTGGGTCGCGAAGTTTCCGCTCGGCCGGCAGCGCTCGGCGGTGCTCTCGGCGCTGCGCGCGGCGCAAGAGCAGAATCAGGGCTACCTCACCCCGGAGCTCATCGAGGCGGTCGCCGCGTATCTCGAGCTTCCGCCCATTCAGGTGTACGAGGTCGCGACCTTCTACTCGATGTACGAGCTGCACCCGTGCGGACGGCATCACGTCAGCATCTGCACCAACATCTCCTGCATGCTGCGCGGCGCCGAGGCGCTCGTGGCGCACGTCGAGAAGAGGCTCGGGATCCGCTCGGGGGAGAGCACGGCCGACCGGCGTATCTTTCTCAAGCGCGAGGAGGAGTGCCTCGCCGCCTGCAGCGGAGCGCCGATGATGATGGTCGATCACGTCTACCACGAGCAGCTGACGCCCGAGAGGGCCGATGCGATCCTGGACGAGCTCAAATGACCGAGATCCTCGAGAAGTACCGCGACAGGATGAACCTGACGGTGTTCGAGCCGTTGAAGCTCGAGCGCTCCTGGCTCCTCGAGAATTACCGCAAGATCGGCGGCTACGAGGCGTGGGAGCGGATCCTGCGCGAGAAGCCCGCGCGCGAGCAGGTCATCGATGCGGTGAAGGCCTCGGGATTGCGCGGGCGCGGCGGCGCCGCGTTCCCCGTGGGCGTGAAGTGGAGCTTCATGCCGCGCAACGCCACCATGCAGAAGTACGTCGTGTGCAACTCCGATGAGAGCGAGCCCGGCACCTGCCACGACCGCGACATCCTGCGCTACAACCCGCACTCCCTCATCGAGGGCATGGCAATCGGCGGCTACGCGATGAACGCGACCGTCGGCTACAACTACATCCGCGGAGAGTTTCTGGGCGAGCCGGTGCCGCGCTTCGAGGCGGCGCTCGCCGAGGCCTACGCGGCCGGGCTTCTCGGCAAGAACATCCGCGGCTCGGGGGTCGATTTCGACCTGCACACCTTCGTCGGCGCGGGAGCCTATATCTGCGGCGAGGAGACCGGACTGCTCGAGTCGCTCGAGGGCAAGCCGGGCAAGCCGCGCTTCAAGCCGCCGTTCCCGGCCGCGTTCGGTCTCTATGGCGCGCCCACCACGATCAACAACACCCAGAGCTTCGCCTCCGTGCCGACGATCCTGCGCCGGGGCGCGGAGTGGTTCGCGGGGCTCGGGGTGAAGAATTCCGGGGGCACCGTGATCTTCTCCGTCTCGGGCCACGTCGCCAAGCCCGGCAACTTCGAGCTGCCGCTCGGGGTACCGTTCGCGGACCTCCTCGAGCTCGCGGGCGGTGTGTGGAACGGGCGCAAGTTGAAGGCCGTCATCCCCGGGGGCTGCTCGATGCAGGTCGTCCCGGGCGAGACCATGCTCAAGACGAACATGGACTACGACTCGGTCAAGGCGGCCGGCTCCGGGATCGGCTCGGCCGCGGTGATCGTCATGGACGAGACCACCTGCATGGTGCGCGTGCTCGAGCGGATCTCGCGCTTCTACATGTCGGAGTCCTGCGGCCAGTGCACACCGTGCCGCGAGGGCACCGGCTGGGTGAACCGGATGATCAGGCGCGTCCTCGCCGGCCAAGCGCGGCGCGAGGAGTTGGGGCTTCTTCTCGACATTGCCAACCACATCGAGGGTCACACGATCTGCGCGTTCGGCGACGCCGCAGCGTGGCCGGTGCAGAGCTTCCTCAAGCACTACGGCCACGAGTTCGAGTACATGGTGGACCACGGCGGGCGCAGCCTCGTCGAGGAACAGGGGCTGGTGGCTGCGTGAGCTCCCGACGATGACCGATGAGTACGTCAACATCGAAGTGAACGGCGTGCCGATGAAGGCGCGCAAGGGCGAGATGATCATCCGCGTGACCGACGCGAACGAGATCTACGTCCCGCGATTCTGCTATCACGACAAGCTCTCGATCGCGGCGAACTGCCGGATGTGCCTGGTGGAGGTGGAGAAGGCGCCGAAACCGCTGCCCGCGTGCGCGACCCCCGTCGCCGAGGGCATGAAAATCTTCACCCATTCCAAGCGCGCGACCGATGCGCAGCGCGCGACGATGGAATTCCTGCTCATCAACCACCCGCTCGACTGCCCGATCTGCGATCAGGGCGGGGAGTGCGAGCTGCAAGATCTCGCGGTCGGCTTCGGCCGGGACATCTCGCGCTTCAGCGAGCGCAAGCGGGTGGTGAAGGACGAGAGCTTGGGTCCGCTCGTCTCCACCGACATGACGCGCTGCATCCAGTGCTCGCGCTGCGTGCGCTTCACCGAGGAGATCGCCGGGATCCAGGAGCTCGGACTCATCGGCCGCGGCGAGCACGAGGCCGTGCGCACGTTCATCGAGCGCACCGTGGATCACGAGCTCTCGGGGAACATCGTCGATCTGTGTCCCGTGGGCGCGCTCAACTCCAAGCCGTTCCGCTACCGCGCCCGTGCCTGGGAGATGACCGCCCACCCGCTGGTCTCGCCCCACGATGGGATCGGCACGAACCTGTTCGGCCACGTGCTGCGTGGCAAGCTCATGCGTATCGTGCCGCGCCCCAACGAGGCGATCAACGAGACCTGGATCGCCGACCGCGACCGCTTCGGCTACGAGGGCCTGTACAGCCCTGACCGGCTGACGCAGCCGATGGTACGAGAGGGGGAGCGCTGGACCACGGTCGACTGGCCGACGGCGCTTGCCGCGACCGCGACAGGCCTGAAGCGCCATCGCGAGTCCCTGGGGGTGCTCGCAAGCAGCGCGTCCACTCTCGAGGAGCTCTACCTCCTTGGCCGCCTCACCCACGGGCTCGGGTCGGCGAACATCGATCATCGCCTGAGGCAGCGCGACTTCCGCGATCAGGAGGCCGATCCGCTCAGCCCGAGTCTCGGGATGCGCATCGCGGATGTCGACCGGCTCGATGCGTTGCTCATCGTCGGCGCGAACCTGCGCCGCGAAGTGCCGATCCTCGCGCATCGCGTGCGCACGGCCGCACGCCGTGGGGCGCGCATCGCCTTCATCAATCCCGCCCGCTACCGCTACTACTTTCCCGTGGCGGCGTACTGCCTGTCCCCGCCCGCCCGCCAAGTGGCGGATCTCGCCGCGGTACTCGCAGCGCTGGCACAGATCTCATCCCACGCGGTACCCGAGCATCTGGCAGCCATCGTGCGCGGCGCGCAGGTGGAAGAGGCCCATCGCGCGCTCGCCGCCGCGCTCGCGAGCGGTGAGCGCAAGGCGGTGTGGCTCGGCGCGCTCGCGCTGCGTCATCCTGCCTTCGCGGATCTGCGCGCGCTCGCCGCCGCGCTCGCCGCGGCAAGCGGTGCGACACTCGGCGTGCTCGCCGAGGGCGGTAATGCCGCCGGTGCCTACCTCGCGGGCGCCGTGCCGCACCGCACCGCGGGGGGGCGACCGGTTGCGCACCCGGGACTGGATGCCGAACGGATGCTGAAGGATCCGCTCGCGGCCTATCTGCTGCAGGGTCCCATCGAGCCCTGGGCGGATGCGACCGCGGGCCTCGAGGCACTGCGCGCGCTCTCCGCGGCGAAACTCGTGGTCGCGCTCACCCCGTTCGCGAGTGAGCAGTTGAAGCACGTCGCGCACATCCTGCTGCCCATCGCCACATTCGCCGAAGCGCCCGGCACCTTCGTCAACCTCGAGGGGGCGTGGCAGAGCTTCGCTGCGGCGGCGCGCCCGCTCGCGGACTCGCGCCCGGGCTGGCGGGTGCTGCGGGCGCTCGGAACCGAGCTCACGCTGCCCGGATTCGAGTTCGAGGCATGCGAGGCCGTCTGCGCCGCGGTGAGGCAAGCCTGCGGGGATGCGACAGCGGGTGCGTACGCGGGCGCGCACCGGGTCGAGCCGCGCGCGGGGGTCGAGGCAAGCGTGGTCGACCTGCCGATGTATCAGGTCGATGCGATCGTGCGGCGCGCCTCCTCGCTGCAGCGCACGGTCGAGGGGCGCACGGCGCCCGCGACCTATTGAGATGAAGGCTCGCACCGGATGCTGAGCACCGTCACATCGTCCTGGCTCGCACTGCCGTCGTTCGTGCGCTCGACGGTGTGGATCGTGATCGTCATGGTGGCGCTCATTCTCTGCGTCGCTTATCTGACGCTCTGGGAGCGCAAGGTCATCGGCTGGATGCAGCTGCGCCGGGGACCGAACCGTGTCGCGCTCTTCGGGCTCTTCCCGGGGCTCGGCCAGCCGTTCGCGGACGTCTTCAAGCTCCTGACCAAGGAAGTGGTCATTCCGACCAACGCCAACAAGTTCCTCTTCCGCGTGGCGCCGATGATCGCCCTCATTCCGGCGTTCGCGGCCTGGGCGGTGATCCCGCTCTCGCCGGAGCTGGTCGTCTCCAAGGCCAATGCCGGGCTCCTCTATCTGCTCGCGCTCAGCTCC
>DATKPY010000049.1:0-37090 GCA_035523875.1 Steroidobacteraceae bacterium | reverse complement strand
TGCCGGAGATGACCGACCCTACGGCGCCCTGCGAGGTGGCGGTGATGCCATACCAGGTGCCCGATGTCTGCTTCGCGCCGAAGTCCTCGATGATGTTGTCCGAGATTGTCGATTGATAGAGTCTGCTTGCCGAAATACCGCCCTCGCCGTCTCCGTACAGGTGGTTGCCATAGATGTCCCAGCCCGCCGAGTTCTGCAGGTAGACGGCGTCCTCCCCCGAGCTGGCGATCTGGTTGTCAACGAGGTAACCGTCGGTGACGGAGTTGCCGCTGTCGATGACCTCGAAGCCGTTTTGCCCGCTTTGGGTGATCATGTTGTTGTCGAAACGGCTGTTGACGCTGGTCCCCGTGATCGCGATGCCGGCCGCGTTGGTATTGGTGTCGACGATCCCCGAGCCCCCGCAGTCCTCCACGTAATCGTGCTCGACGTCTGCCAGCCAGTTGAGCACGATGATTCCGTCAGTCGTTCCGGAGTCGTTGCACGAGACGGTCAGGTCCCGGACCGTCATCGGGTCGGCGGTCGTGGTGTAGTCGTCGACGTACCCGGCCGAGGCCAGCACGTAGCTCATGCTCCCGTCTTGCTGAAGCACCGTGCCCGAGGCCGAGCCGCCGTCGTAGGTCCGGTCCGGGAGCAAGGTGATGCCCGAGGTGAGCAGGCAAGTTCCCTGGATCATGACGGTGGCGCCGGGGGCGCTGTTGTTGATGTCACCCTGCAGGGTGGACGCGTCCGCCGTCGTGTTCGCGCACGTTACCGTGATTACGCCGGACGTCCCGCCGCTTCCTACGGCGACGCCGCCGACGGCCGCCAGCACCGCGACCGCGGCAGCACCCGCCCACGCGGCGCGCAGCCAAAATTTCCTGGATGGCTTGTTCATTCGCAGGCCCTTTCTTTCGGGGGTTTAGGCACAGGATCGCGCAGGGTGCGCCATAACGGCAGGAACTCGGCCACAGTGCGCGGAGTTGACTGAGGCGCAGGGGAGCTTGCGCCCGCGCTCGCGGCTTACGTCAGTTTCTGGCCGGAGAAAATATGCACAAATGCCGCATGAGGGTGCAAATTGGGGGCCGAAAACTGACGCAAGTAACAAGTGACGGCTGGGTCGACGAGGCCGCCGCTGCGGCGCTGGCCGGCCGACACCATAATGGGCGAATGCGGTATCCAGTCGCCGAACCGTTCGGGTCAGGGGTCCTTGAGGCCGGCCGCGGTCACCAGGTCTACTGGGAGCGCGTGGGGAACCCGCGGGGGAAGCCGGCGGTCGTGCTGCACGGCGGCCCAGGCTCGGGGGCCGTGCCGTGGTGGCGCACCTTCTTCGACCCCGACCGTTACTGCGTGACCCTTTTTGACCAGCGGGGGTGCGGGCGCAGCCGCCCGCTGGCCAGCGAGCCGGGCATCGACTTGTCCACGATCACGACGCAGCACCTGATCGAGGACATCGAGGCGCTGCGGGAGCTGCACGGCGTTGATCGCTGGCTCGTCTTCGGCGGCTCCTGGGGCTCGACGCTTGCGCTCGCATACGCCGAGACGCATCCCGAGCGCGTCTCGGCGCTGGTCCTGCGCGGCATCTTCCTGGTCAGGCGCTGGGAAATCGACTGGTTTTACCAGGACCCCGGCGGCGCGGCGGCGCTTTTTCCCGATCAGTGGGAGCAATATGTCGCGCCGATTCCGCCCGCGGAGCGCGCCGACCTGATCGCGGCCTACTATCGGCGCCTGACGAGCGAGGACCCGGCGGAGCTGCGGCGTGCCGCGCGCGCGTGGTCGGTCTGGGAGGGGGCGACGAGCTTCCTGCACTTGAATCCGAGCTATGTCGCGAAGTTCGACGAGGCCGACTACGCGTCGGCCTTCGCGCGCATCGAGTGCCACTACTTCGTCAATCGTGGCTTCTTCGCGAGCGACGGCCAGCTCCTCGCCGATGTGGGCCGCATCCGCCGCATCCCCGGCGTCATCGTGCAGGGCCGCTACGATGTGGTCTGCCCGATGCGCAGTGCCTGGGATCTCCATCGCGCCTGGCCGGAAGCTGACCTGCGTATCGTGCCCGACGCCGGCCATTCCGCGTTCGAGCCGGGCATCACGCACGAGCTCGTGAGCGCCACGGACCGCTTCGCTCGCGCCTCCTCGTGACCGGAGCGGTAGCGATGAGCGCGTCTCGCCGGCGCGAGGCATACATCGCTACCGCTCCCGTAGCCGCCCCGTGATCCGGTTCCGTTCGTCGATGATTCGGGCGTCGATGAGCCACGCGCGCGCGTCCTCGCTGTCGCGCTCAAACCAGGCGCCAGCGCTGGCTAAGCGGAAGCTGTAACCCCACTCATCCATGTCGGCGCAGAGCCGCTCGGCGCCGACCCCGGGGAGCTCGCGCGCAAGCAGGATCTGCAGGTAGCAGACCGCCGATTCCTCGAGATCCTCGCCTCCGGCGTCGCGATCGAGCGCGACGCGCCGCTCCGGCGTCATGCACACGTAGTGCGCGGCCTCGTGCAGGATCGAGTGCAGAGGGGTGTCGAGCCGCGCATAGAGCCGATCGGCGATGAGCCCGGCTTCGCTCTCGCCCCAATAGGAGCCGGGAATCTCCTCCTCGGGCGCAACGAGCGTGAGCTCGAGGCCGAAACGCGCGAGGAGCGAGGCGCACGCGATCAGGTCGGCGCCGCTCAAGCGCGCGCAGGCCACCTACAGGCTCGACAGCCGCCGCATGACCACGTCGACCAGATCCTGCGCGAGCGCCTGGCGCAGGATGTCCTCCTCGTTATCCTTGGCGAGGAGCACGTATTCGTCGAACGCGTAATCGCGCACGCGCGAGAGCTCCTGCGGAGTGAGCAAGTCCTTCTCGCCCGCGGTGACCGAGATGCGCACCGTGTAGGTGATCTCGTACTCGCGCGGCAGATCGGTCGGGGAGACGGCGAGCACGCGCGGCGTCACCGCATCTTCAAGCACGTGCACGACCGCGGTCGCCTGGGTTTCATCGTCCGTCACGCGCGCTCCGGCGATGAGCAGCGCCTTGCGCAGCCCCTGCACGAAGTCGCTCTGCTGATTCTTCGCATCCACGTAGGCGACTTTGAGCGGCTTCGGCAACGGCGTGTGGCCCTCGAGGTGAAAGCCGCAGCCCGAGGCGAGAAGCGCGGCGGCGAGGCTCCCCACCGCGCCGCACCGCCAGCTCGAGCCGCCGACGCCCAAGCCGCTCATACGACGATGTTGATGAGCTTGTTGCGCACGAGGATCACCTTCCTCACGGGCTTGTCCGCGACGAATTTCCTCACGTGCTCATCGGCGAGCGCGAGCGCCCTGATCGACTCTTCGCTCGCATCTGCCGCCACGGTCACCCGCCCGCGGAGCTTTCCGTTGACCTGCACGACGAGCTCGAGCTCCTCCTGCCGCAGCGCCTCGGTGGAAGGCTGCGGCATGGGTGCATCGATGAGCTCGCCCGCTTGGGCGGCATACCCGAGCTCCACCCACAGCGCGTGCGCGATGTGCGGGGCGATCGGGTACAGCGTCTGCAGCAGGAGCCCCGTGCCCTCGCGCAGGAGCGATGCGCTTGCGGGCTGCGACTTCGCGGTCTCGAGCACGTTCAGCATGATCATCGCGGCCGAGACGACGGTGTTGTACTGCATGCGCTGGTAGTCGAACAACGCCTGCTGCAACGTCGCGTGCAGCTCGTGCCGCGCCTTCTTGAGAGCACCGCCGAGCTCGGTTGCCACGAGCGGCGGAGCGCCCGCGATGCGCTCGCGCTCGGCGTGACTGAAGCTCCACAGCCGCCTCAGGAACCGGTGCACGCCCTCGGCGCTCGTGTCCGACCACGGCGCGCTCTGATCGGGGGGACCGGCGAACATCACGAATGCGCGCGCGGTATCGGCGCCGAAGCGCTCGATGAAGGAACGCGGCTCGACGACGTTGTTCTTGCTCTTCGACATCTTCTCGATGCCTGCGTAGCTCACCGGCTGGCCGTCCTCGATCGCCGTCGCGCTCACGGGCGCGCCCCGCTCGTCGAACTGCTCCTCGATCTCGCTCGGGTAGAACCAGCGCCGCCGCCCGCTCGGCTCCTCGCGGTAGTAGCAGTGCGCGAGCAGCATGCCCTGAGTGAAGAGCCGCTTGAACGGCTCGCCGAATCCGACCAGCCCCAAATCCCGCATCACCTTCGTCCAGAACCGCGCATAGAGCAGATGCAGGACGGCGTGCTCGATGCCGCCGATGTACTGGTCCATGGGCATCCAGTAGTCGGTGCGCTCATCGACCATGGCTGCCGCATCCGGGCAGCAATAGCGCATGTAGTACCAGGAGGAATCGACGAACGTGTCCATCGTGTCGGTCTCGCGCCGCGCCGCCTTGCCGCACCGGGGACAGCTGCAGGCGAGAAAGCGCTCGTCCTTGGCGAGCGGGTTCCCCGTGCCATCCGGCACCAGGTCCTCGGGCAGTACGACCGGTAGATCCTCCTCCGGAACGGGCACGACGCCGCACGTTGCGCAATGGATCACCGGAATCGGCGTGCCCCAGTAGCGCTGGCGCGAGATTCCCCAGTCGCGCAAGCGCCATTGCACTTTCTTTCCGCCGAGTCCGAGGGCCTCCAGATCGGCGGCGACGGCATCGACGGCCTCGCGGTGAGTCTTGCCGTCGTAGTCGTAGCGGCCGTCGGACGAGCGTGAGTTGACGCAGCGGCTGCCGTCGGTCGCCGCGTACCACGGGCTCCAACGCTCGGGGGAGAACGGCTGCGCGCCGATCTCGATCACCTGCCGGATCGGCAATCCGTAGGTGCGCGCGAAGGCGAAGTCGCGCTCGTCGTGGGCCGGCACGCCCATCACCGCGCCGTCGCCATAGCTCATGAGGACGTAGTTGCCGATCCACACCTCGACACGCTCGCCGGTCAGGGGATGCGTCACCGCGAATCCCGTGGGCACGCCCTTCTTCTCCATCGTGGCGAGCTCGGCGGCGGCGACCCCGCCCTGGCGGCATTGCTCGATGAACGCCGTGAGGCGGGGATCATCGCGCGCCAGATCGACCGCCAAGGGGTGCTCCGGCGCAAGCGCCACGAAGGTGACGCCCATGATGGTGTCCGCGCGCGTCGTGAACACCCACAGGAGCTCCCGCCCTCCGGCCCGCTCGTATGGAAACGCGAAGCGCACGCCCTCGCTCCGCCCGATCCAGTTCTGCTGCATGGTGCGCACCTGCGCCGGCCACCCCTCGAGGTCGCGCTCGACCTCATCGAGCAGCTCCTGGGCGTAGCGCGTGATCGCAAGGTAGTAGCCCGGAATCTCGCGCTTCTCGATGAGTGCGCCGGAGCGCCAGCCGCGACCGTCCTCGACCTGCTCGTTGGCGAGCACGGTCTGATCCACCGGATCCCAATTGACGATCTGGGTCCGGCGATAGGCGATGCCGAGCTTCAGCATCTTGAGGAACAGCCACTGGTTCCAGCGGTAGTAGCTCGGATCGCAGGTGGCGACCTCGCGCGACCAGTCGAACGCGAAACCCATCGGCGCGAACTGCGCCTTCATTTCGGCGATGTTGGCGCGCGTCCAGGCCGCCGGGGCGATGCGCTTGTCCATCGCGGCGTTCTCGGCCGGCAGACCGAAGGCGTCCCAGCCCATCGGCGTCATGACGTTGTAGCCGGAGGAGCGCATGAAGCGGTAGACCACGTCGTTCAACGTGTAGTTGCGCATGTGCCCCATGTGGAGCTTCCCGCTCGGATACGGCAGCATCGAGCAGACGTAGAATTTCCCCCTCGGGAAGCGCGGGTCGTTCTCCCGAGCGCGGTAGGCCTCGCGCGCACGCCAATGCGCCTGTGCAGCCCGCTCTACGGCCGCCGGGTCGTAGCTCCCCTCCATCGGCGGTGCCGCTTCAGGGCAGTCGCAACGGCACGAAGATCTGCGCGTCCTGTCGCTGGATGAGGAGCGCCATGCTCTTGCCGGCCGACTTCGCCGCCTGCTGCAGCTCGCCCACCGTATGCACGCGCTTGCCGTTCACGCCGAGGATGATGTCCCCGGGCTCGACGCCAGCCGCGGCGGCGGGACCGGTCGCGCGCTCAACCACGAGATTGCCGTCGGTCTGCACCTGCTGCTTCTCATCGGGCGTGAGCGGCCGCACCGACAGCCCGAGCCGCGCGGTGTCCGCGCCGTGGCCCGGCTGCGCGTGAGCGGCGGTGCGCTCCTCGGTCTCGCTCAACTCGGCGATGTGGACGTTGAGGTCCTGCTGCCTGCCCGCACGCCAGATCGTCAGGCGTGCCTCGCTCCCCGGGTGCATGTTCGAGATGCGCGTGGAGAGCTCGCCGTAGCGCTCGATCGTCTGTCCGTCGACCGCGAGGATCACATCGCCCGACTTGATGCCGGCCTTCTCGGCCGGACCGCCGGACTCCACCTTGCTCACGAGCGCACCGCGCGGACGATCGAGGCCGAAGGATTCGGCGAGCTGTGCGTTCACGTCCTGGATCTCCACGCCGATGCGGCCCCGCACGACGTGTCCGGTCCTGATGAGCTGCTCCTCGACGTTCACGGCCACGTCGATCGGGATCGCGAACGACAGGCCCATGTACCCGCCCGTCTGGCTGAAGATCTGCGAGTTGATCCCCACGACCTCGCCACGCACGTTGAAAAGCGGGCCGCCCGAGTTGCCGGGATTGACCGGAACGTCCGTCTGGATGAACGGCACATAGTTGTCGCTCTGGAGGTTGCGCTCCGTCGCGCTCACGATGCCGGCGGTCACGCTGTTGTCGAAGTCGAACGGCGAGCCGATCGCGACCACCCACATCCCGGGCTTCAACTTGCTCGGATCCCCGATCTTGACCACCGGCAAGCCGCGCGCCGAGATCTTGATCACGGCCACGTCGGTCCGCTCATCGATCCCAATCACCTTCGCCTGATACTCGCGTCGGTCGACGAGCTTCACGGTCACCTGATCGGCGTCGTTCACGACGTGCGCGTTGGTGAGGATGTAGCCGTCGGGACTCACGATGAACCCGGAGCCGGTACCGCGCTCGGGCGGAGCGTTCCGCGGAGCGACGTTGGGGCCCGGGATGCCGAAGCGACGGAAGAAGTCATTGAAGGGGTCGTCGGAATCGTCCGAATCTCCCGAGGACTGCGCGTGCTCGACGACCTGCACGTTGACGACGGCCGCGCCGTATTTCTCGACGAGCCCCGAGAAGTCCGGGAGCATCGTCGCGGGCTCGGAGCAGGATTGCGCGACGCCGTGCGCGGCGCGCGCGGTTGCGAGCATCGGCACGGCGCTCTCGGCGGTCGAGCTGCCCGGGCAGGCCGCGAGCGCGACGCTCGCGATGAAGAGAATCTCGGCCCTGCGGGCCGACGACTGACGACTCATGTATGACTCCGAAGTTTGCTTGGGCTCGCAGGACCGAAAGGGTTGACCTTCCTGCGCCGCCAGAGGTTCCGCCCGCCTTTATGACACATCTTCCGCAGCCCGGTGCTCCCGTGTCGCGGCGGCGGGAGCGCCGTGTGCGCGCACCGCGAGGCGTAAGGCCCGTCCCCCGGCGATCGCTACCCCGAGCGTGGTGGCAGCGACGGAAATAATCAACCAATTTCCGAACAGGGCGAAGGGTGGGAGCCCTCGGTAGGCGCGAATCGTGGCTTTGAGCACGACCGGCCGGTACTGTGGAGCCTGCGCGACCACGCTCCCCCGCGGGCCGATCACCCCCGAGATCCCGTCGTTCGCGGCCCGCAGCAGGTATCGCCCGGTCTCCATGGCCCGCATGCGCGCGATCTGAAAGTGCTGGTAGCGGGCGCTCGAGTGACCGAACCACGCATCGTTGGTGACGTTCACGAGCGCATCGGACTCGCCGAGCTCGCCCAGCTCGTAGCTGTCGTACGCGTCCTCGTAGCAGACCGTGGTGGCGAGCGCGAGGCCACCGGCCTCGAGCGGCGGCTGGTGTGGCCCGCCGCGCGTGAAGTCGGAGTACGGCAGGCTCATCAAGCGCAGCCACGAGCGCACGAACCCGGGGACCGGGAAGAACTCGGCGAACGGCACCAGGTGGCGCTTGTCGTACCAGCCGATGCTCGTGCCGAGGCTCAGTACCGAGTTGAAATACGCGTCGTCGCCGTTCGCGAGGCCCTCCGCGCGCACGATCCCGAGCACCACCGCCGAGCCGTGTCCGCGCGCCGCGCGATAGATCCCGAGGAGGTAGGTCGTGAGGTTGTTCGCAAGGTCGGGCGCGGCCGCCTCCGGCCACACGATGATTGGCGTGCCGAGCGCGCTCATCGTGAGATCGCGATAGCGCGCGAGCGTCGTGTCGCGGTTCGAGTCGAGCCACTTTTGATCCTGGGGAATGTCGCCTTGGACGATCGCGACGCCCACCGGCTTGCCGACCGGATGGGTCCAGGCGATGTGCGCAAGCGGGACCGCCGCGAGCCACGGGACGATGAGCGCGAGCCCCGCGATCGAGCGTTCCCGGGCGCTGCCGCGCACGAGCGTCACGAGGGCACCGGCCGCGACGAGGAGGAGCGCGGTGAGTCCGTAGACACCGAGCACCGGAGCGAACGCTCGCCCGAGCACCGTGTCGGTCTGCGAGTAGCCGAGCGAAAGCCACGCGAAGCCGGAGAAGAGCCACCCGCGCAGCCACTCGATGAGCGTCCACGCCGCGGGAATTCCCGCGATTGCGCGCAGCGCGCCGGCGCGCGGCAGGCAGCGCGCGATCAGGTAGCCCAACAATGCCCCGTACACCGCCATGATCCCGATCAGCCCGCCCATGAGGAGGAAAGCGATCCAGATCGGCGCCTCGCCGAAGCCGTGGATGCTGATGTAGAGCCAGTAAGTTCCCGCGGAGAACGTGCCGACGTTGAACCAGAAGCCGAGCGCGGCCGCCTGGCGCGGCGCTGCCCCGTCCCACAGCCCGATCAGCACCGCAGGCGCGAGCACCGCGAGCGGCCACCACTGAAGCGGCGCGAAGCTCGTGGCGAGGAGCGCGCCGGCCGCGAGCGCGAGCGCGTATTTCGCGAGCGGGAACATCACGCACCGCCCGCGGCGCGCTCCTCGGGCGGGATCACATCGCGCGCGCTCACGATGCGCACGGCGTCGATGCGGCGCCGGTCGGCGCGCACCACGCGGACCTCGAGTCCATCGATGCTCAACGTCTCCCCGCGCCGCGGCAGGCGGCCGAGTCGATTCATGATGAGCCCGGCTACCGTGTCGAAGCCATCGCCGGCCAGCTGCGTTCCGAAGTACTCGTTGAACTCCTCGAGCCGCGTCACACCGCGCACCGAGAACTGCCGCTCGGCCTCCTTGCGGATGTTGCGATCGTCCTCGATGTCGAACTCATCGTCGATCTCGCCCACGATCTGCTCGATCACGTCCTCGATCGTGACGATGCCGGAGACCCCACCGTACTCGTCGACGACGATCGCCATGTGATTGCGGTTGCGGCGGAACTCCTTGAGCAGCACGTTGAGCCGCTTCGACTCCGGCACGAACACCGCGGGGCGCATGTACTCGCGGATGTCGAAGCGCGCCGCCGGCTGCGCGGCCGAGAGCCGCAGCAGGTCCTTGGCGAGCAGGATCCCCACGATGTCATCGCGATCCTCGTCCATGACCGGAAAGCGCGAGTGCCCCGACTCGATCACGACGGGCAGGATTCGCGAGGACGGATCGTTGCGACGGACGAACACCGTCTGCACCCGCGGCACCATGATGTCGCGCACCTGCAGATCCGCCACCTCGAGCACGCCCTCGATCATGCCCAGCGCATCGGCATCGACGAGCCCACGCTCGCTCGCCGCGTGCAAGAGCTCGTTCAAGTCCTCCCGATCCTGCGGCTCGGCGGAGAAGGATTTGAGCCGCTTGCGCAGCCACCGCCCGGTCGTGTTGCCGTCCTTCGGGACCATCTACAGGCTCCGGTACGGGTTCGCGAATCCGAGGCCCTTCAACACCTCCACCTCGCGGCGCTCCATGCGCCGCGCATCGCGCGGACGCTCGTGGTCGTAGCCTGCGAGGTGGAGCGCGCCGTGCACGATGAGGTGCGCGAAGTGCGCGCGCACGCTCTTGCCCTGGCGGCGCGCCTCGCGTTGCACGAGGGGCGAGCACAGCACGAGATCGCCGAGCGGACGCGGTGCGCTCGCGGCATGCGGGAGCGGCGTCTGCGGCGGCGCAAACGAGAGCACGTTGGTCGCGCGGTCGCGACCGCGGAAGCGCGCGTTGAGGCGCCGGCTCGCGCGCGTACCGACGATGCGCACCGCGAGCTCGCGATCGCCCGCACGGCGCCCGAGCGCCGCGCGCGCCCAGGTGAGAATGTCCGCGGAGCTCGGCGTGCGGCTGCGGGCGCCCCGCAGCACTTCCACCCGCAGTGCGCTGCGCGCGACCGTGCGGCTCATGGCGTCGCGCTCTGCGCCTCGTAGGCTCGCACGATCCGCTGCACGAGCGGATGGCGCACCACGTCCGTCGCATCGAAGAAGGTGAACGCGACACCCTCGACGCCGGCGAGCACCTCCACCACGTGCTTCAATCCCGAGAGCCGCCCGGCAGGCAGGTCGGTCTGCGTCACATCGCCCGTGACCACCGCCTTCGATCCGAAGCCGATGCGCGTCAAGAACATCTTCATCTGCTCGATGGTGGTGTTCTGAGCCTCATCGAGGATGATGAACGAGTCGTTGAGCGAGCGGCCGCGCATGAAGGCGAGCGGAGCGACCTCGATGACGTTGCGCTCGATGAAGCGCGCCACGCGGTCGAAGCCCATCATCTCGTAGAGCGCGTCGTACATCGGCCGCAGGTACGGATCGACCTTCTGCGTGAGGTCCCCGGGCAGGAACCCGAGACGCTCGCCGGCCTCGACCGCGGGCCGCACCAGCACGATGCGTCGCACGCGCTCGCTCTGCAGCGCCTCGACGGCGCAGGCGACTGCGAGGTAGGTCTTGCCGGTGCCCGCGGGCCCGATCCCGAAGGTGAGGTCGCGCGAGCGGATCTGGGCGAAGTAGTCGCGCTGATGAGCGCCGCGCGCACGGATGGCGCCGCGCTGCACGCGCACGAGGAACTCATCCGGACCGGCCGCAGGCGGCGCGCCCGCAGTCCCGCTATCCGCGTCCTGCACATCTCTCAGCGCGAGGTGCACGTGCTCCGGGGTCACTTCCTCCTCCTTGGCGAGCCGGAACAACTCGCGCAGCGTCTCCTCGGCCTCCGTCGCGCGCTCGCCGGTCACCCGGAAGCTATCGCCGCGGCGGCGCACGACGACGCCCAGGCGCGATTCGAGCAGGCGCAGGTTCTCATCGAGCGGTCCGCAGAGGTTGGCGAGCCGGGCGTTGTCCGTCGGCTCGAAGTCGAACTCACGCTGGGTGGCAGAGGGAGTGGCCGACACGACGTTCAGGCGCCGACCGCCGCACGCGTCGGCCGCGGCACCTCATGCGCCCCGCTCTCGGGAGCAAGCCGGCCGCGCAGACTGTGGGACAGCGCCGCGGTGACGAGCACCCTGGCGTAACGGTTGATGAGCTCGGGCGGACCCGGGAAATTCACCCAGCGATTGTTTTCCGTGCGTCCCGCGAGCTCGCGAGAGTCCTTCTTCGCCGCGCGCTCGACGAGTACGCGCTGCACGGTGCCGACCATGCCATCGCTGATCGCGCGCGCCTGACAATCGAGCTGCGCCTGCAGCGCCGCGAGCCGTCGCTGCTTCACCTCGTGCGGCACGTCGTCCGGGAGCGAGGCTGCGGGTGTGCCGGGCCGGCGGCTGTAGATGAAGCTGAAGGATTGGTCGATCCCGGCCTCGCGCACGAGCTTGAGCGTCGCTTCGAACTCGCGCTCGGTCTCGCCCGGGAAGCCCACGATCACGTCGGTGGAGATGCTCAGGTCGGGTCGCGCCGCACGCAAGCGGCGGACGCGCTCCTTGAATTCGAGAGCGGTGTAGCCGCGCTTCATGAGCGCGAGAATGCGGTCCGAGCCGCTCTGCACCGCGAGGTGCAGATGACTCGCGAGCTTGGGCACCGAGCGGTATGCCTCGATCAAGCTCTCGCCGAGCTCGTTCGGGTGCGAGGTGGTGAAGCGGATGCGCTCGATCTGCGGAATCTCGGCGATGTGATGGATGAGCGTCGCCAGATCGGCCGCGACCCCGTCCTCCATCACGCCGCGATACGCATTGACGTTCTGCCCGAGGAGCACGACCTCGGAGACGCCCTGCGCCACGAGCTCGCGCACCTCGATCAGAACCGAGCAGAAGGGGCGGCTCACTTCCTCCCCGCGCGTGTAAGGCACGATGCAGAAGCTGCAGTACTTGCTGCAGCCCTCCATCACCGAGACGTAGGCGGTCGCCCCTGCCGCGCGCGGCCGCGGTAGGGCATCGAACTTCTCGATCTCCGGGAAGCTCACATCGACGATCGCGCGCCCGGTGCGCTTCAACTCCCCGATCATCTGCGGCAGCCGGTGCAGAGTCTGCGGCCCGAAGACGAGATCCACGAACGGCGCGCGCTCGATGATCCCCTCGGCCTCCTGCGAGGCGACACAGCCGCCGACACCGATGATCACCTCGGGTCGCGCGGCCTTGAGGCGGCGCCACTCGCCGAGGAGCGAGAACACCTTATCCTCGGCTTTCTCGCGCACCGAGCAGGTGTTCATGATGAGCACGTCCGCCGTGGCCGGGTCGGTCGCTGCGGTGAGACCGTCGCTTGCGTTGAGCACGTCCGCCATGCGCGCGGAGTCGTACTCATTCATCTGGCAGCCGAATGTCTTGATGTAGTAGCGACCGGGCATTGCTCGAGGGGGCGCGACGATCCGGGAATTCTAAGCCCTGCGGCCCGATGCCGCACCGCGCGCACGAGAAAATGCGTCCCCGGCCGGCCCAGGGACGCAACTAGTGCAACGAAATCAGAGTGTTATGGGGAGCAGCCCGCGCCCGCAAGCGCGGCGCTAGAACGGAATATCGTCGTCGAACTCCTCGCGTTCGGCCGTCGTGGCGGCTGCGGGCTCGGAAGGCTCCCCGCGCTCGCGCGGCGCCTCGGCCGGGGCGCCACCGCCGGCACCGCCCCCGACGCTGCCGCCGCGCCCGCCGAGCATCTGCATATCGCTCGCGATGATCTCGGTCGTGTAGCGCTCGGTGCCCTGCTTGTCTTGCCACTTGCGCGTGCGCAGGCTTCCCTCGATGTACACCTGGGAGCCCTTGTGCAGGTACTCCGCGGCAACCTCCGCGAGGCGCCCGAAGAGGGCCACGCGGTGCCACTCGGTGCGCTCCTGCTGCTCACCCGACTGGCGGTCCTTCCAGCTCTCGCTGGTCGCAATGCGCAGGTTCGTCACGCTCATTCCGGAGGGCATCGCGCGCGTCTCCGGATCCGCCCCCAGGTTGCCGACGAGAATCACTTTGTTGACACCGCGTGCCATGACCGTGCGTCCTTCGAGATGGAATGGCGCCATTGTAGTCGCGCGCGCCGGCCGACGCGACGGACATTCGGCGCGCGTTCGGGGAGTTTTGCGCGGCGGGGCGCGCGGGGTCGACGCGCGCGGGTGGCTAGAGGCCGAAGAGCGGCTTGCGCCCGACTCGCACGGCCTCCTTGCGAAACACCTCGCCCTTCTCGAGCACGACCACGCTGTCGTAGAAGCTGATGGCGAAGGTCTCGCGGGTGATGAAGTCGGGCGCCACCTGGCCGCGGCTGTGCTCTGCATTGAGTTTGTCGATGAAGCCCTTGGCCAGGTTGATGAACGAGTCGGGCTTCGAGATGCCGCCGCCGAACTCCTCCCAGTAGGCCGTGTGCATGTCCTCGACCATGTAGACGCCGTTCTTCGGCAACCGCGGATAGAGAAAGCGGAACGATGCGGCGGTGAGCGCCATTTGATGGCTCCCGTCATCGAGAACGATGTCCGGGACGCCGAACTCGGCGATCACGCTCTCGAGAAACGTCCCGTCGGCCTGGTCGCCGATCCGCACAAAGATGCCCGGCGCCTCGTGCGCCCTGCATTTCTCCTCGTTGTCGATCCCGACGATCTTCGCCAGAGGCCCGAAGAACCGCTGCCACATCCCGAGCGATCCGCCGCGGGCGACACCGATCTCGAGGAACGTCAGAGACTTATTCCGGTACCAGGAGAAGTGCCGCTCGTAGATGGGGAAGTAGTGAACCCACTTATGGATTACCTTTCCCTCGTTCGTCTGAAAGTCCTGCCACAGATTCATGCCGATCCTCGATTGAGCACTTCGCTCGGGGAAGCGCGCGGCCGGTCGCAACGGCCGCGATCATAGCGCGCCAGAGGCTCGGGATCTGTTCGCCCCCCGCGGCTTGACGCGCCCGGTATCATGGCTGAGCGATGGTGCGGCGAACGGCGCTCGGGACGCCTCATGCAAACAATCCGCGTGCGCGGAGCGCGCACTCACAACTTGAAGAACATCGACCTCGATCTGCCGCGCGACCGGCTGATCGTGCTCACCGGGCTTTCGGGCTCCGGGAAGTCCTCGCTCGCCTTCGACACGCTCTACGCGGAAGGGCGGCGCCGGTACGTCGAGTCGCTGTCGGCCTACGCCCGACAGTTCCTCTCGATGATGGAAAAGCCCGACGTGGACAGCATCGAGGGCCTCTCGCCCGCGATCGCCATCGAGCAGAAAGCCGCCTCGCACAATCCGCGCTCCACCGTCGGCACCGTCACCGAGGTGCACGACTATCTGCGGCTGCTGTTCGCGCGGGCCGGGGTTCCGCGCTGCCCCGACCACGGCATCGATCTCGAGGCGCAGACGGTGAGCCAGATGGTCGATCAGGTGCTCAAGCTCCCCGAGGGCACCGCGGTCGCACTCCTTGCTCCCCTCGTGAGCGATCGCAAGGGCGAGCACGTCCAAGCGCTTGCCGAGGTTGCACGCGCCGGGTTCGTGCGCGTGCGGCTCGATGGGCACCTGCACGAGCTCGAGGCGCTCCCGAAGCTCGACGCGAAGAAGAAGCACACGATCGAGGCGGTCGTCGATCGCCTCAGAGTCAAGCCCGACGCCGCGACGCGCCTCGCCGAATCCTTCGAGACCAGCCTGCGCTTGTCGGGCGGGACCGCGCGCCTGACGTTCCTCGACGAGGCGGCGCGCGAGGAGCTCGTCTTCTCGAGCCGCCACGCCTGTCCGGTGTGCGGCTACAGCGTCCCCGCGCTCGAACCGAAGCTTTTCTCGTTCAACAATCCCGCGGGCGCCTGCGCGGCCTGCGACGGGCTCGGCACGAACGAGTTCTTCGATCCGAAGCGCGTCGTGGTCCACCCGAGCCTGTCGCTCGCGAGCGGCGCGATTCGCGGCTGGGATCGGCGCAACGTGCTCTTCTTCGAGCTCATCGAGGCGCTCGCGCGCCGCTATCGCTTCGACATCGAGACGTCCTGGGAGGAGCTCCCCGTGGCGGTGCGCGAGGTGGTGCTCTACGGCACTGGTGAGGAGGAGATCGAGCTTCGCACCCAGGAGGCGGGCGGCCGCACCACACGCCGGCGCCGCCCTTTCGAGGGGATCCTGCCGAACCTCGAGCGCCGCTATCGCGAGACGGAGTCCCCGACGGTGCGCGAGGAGCTCGCGAAGTACTTGGGCGTGCGTGTCTGCCCCGAGTGCGATGGCAGCCGTCTCAATCGCGCCGCGCGCCACGTGTTCGTCGCCGGACGCACGCTCCCGGAGATCTCGCGACTCACCGTCACGGGCGCGCTCGAGCTCTTCAGGTCGCTCACCATCGCGGGGTGGCGCGGGGAGGTGGCCGGCAAGATCGTGACCGACGTGGCGGCCCGTCTCAAGTTCTTAGTCGACGTGGGGCTCGATTACCTGACGCTCGAGCGCAGCGCCGAGACGCTCTCGGGCGGGGAGGCGCAGCGCATTCGGCTTGCCAGTCAGGTGGGCTCGGGCTTGACCGGCGTCATGTACATTCTCGATGAGCCCTCGATCGGCTTGCACCAGAGGGACAACCGGCGGCTGCTCGCGACGCTCGCGACGCTGCGCGACAGCGGCAATACCGTGATCGTGGTCGAGCACGACGAGGAGGCCATTCTCGCCGCCGATCACGTCGTCGACTTGGGTCCGGGCGCGGGCATTCACGGTGGGCAGGTTGTGGCAGAGGGCACGCCGCGCGAGATTCTCGCGGATGCCGCCTCGCTCACCGGTCAGTACTTGAGCGGCCGGCGCTCGATCCCGCTGCCGCGGGCGCGCACCGCGCGCGACGCGGAGCGGCAGATCGTGATTCGCGGGGCGACCGGCAACAATTTGCAGGGCCTCACCGTCTCGATTCCGGTCGGACTGTTGAGCTGCGTCACCGGCGTCTCCGGCTCCGGCAAGTCGACACTCATCATCGATACGCTGTTTGCGCACGCCGCGGCGCGCCTCGCCGGCACCACCGCCGAGGCGGCGCCGTGCGAGGGGATCGATGGCCTCGAGCACATCGATCGGGTCATCGACATCGACCAGAGCCCGATCGGGCGCACGCCGCGCTCGAACCCCGCGACGTACACCGGGCTCTTCGCGCCGCTCCGCGAGCTCTTTGCCGCCGTGCCCGAGAGCCGGGCGCGCGGCTACGACGCCGGGCGCTTCAGCTTCAACGTGAAGGGCGGCCGCTGCGAGGCCTGTCAGGGCGATGGCGTAATCAAGGTCGAGATGCACTTCCTGCCTGACTTGTACGTGCCGTGCGATGTCTGCAAGGGGCAACGTTACAACCGCGAGACGCTCGAGATCCGCTACGCCGGGCGGAGCATTCACGAAGTGCTCGAGCTCACGGTGGAGGATGCGCTCAAGGTATTCCGCAACATCCCCGCGGTGGCGAGCAAGCTGCAGACCTTGAGCGACGTGGGGCTTTCGTACGTGAAGCTCGGCCAGAGCGCGACCACGCTCTCGGGCGGGGAGGCCCAGCGCATCAAGCTCTCGCGCGAGCTTGCCAAGCGCTCCACGGGGCGCACCCTCTACATCCTCGATGAGCCGACGACGGGATTGCATTTCCATGATGTCGCCGCGCTCTTGGGCGTGCTGCATCGGCTGCGCGACGAGGGCAATACGATCGTCGTCATCGAGCACAACCTCGATGTCATCAAGACCGCTGACTGGATCGTCGACCTCGGGCCGGAGGGCGGGGCCGGCGGAGGGCGTCTCGTCGCGTCAGGGACGCCGGAGGAGGTCGCGGGGCGGCGCGAATCGTTTACCGGCCAGTACTTGGCGCCCCTGCTCTCCGGGGCGGCCGGCGCGCGCCGGGCCGGGGGCGGGTAGGCCCGATCGGGCGTCCAGTCATTTGCAGCCTAGTTGACGCTTACGCTATCGGCGAATCGCGCCTCCGCCCCGGGCGCCCTTGACTCATCGAGCCGGTCGCAACCGCTGCGCATCGCATTGCAAATGCGAACAGTTCTCATCCATACTCGCATCATGGAGAGTGTCGCGACGATCGAGTTCCTCGAAGCGACGGCGGCCGCGCGGGGCGCGGAGGCGGTGCGGTTGAGCAGCCTGCGTGCGGGCAGCCGCGCCACGGTCGTCGCGGTGGTGACCGAGCACGGGACATTGAGCGCGCTCGAGCGCCGGCTGCTGGAGCTCGGTTTCGTGAACGGCGAGCAGATCGAGATCATCGCGGAAGCCCGACCCGGGCGCGATCCGTTCGTCATCCGCGTGGGCAGCACCACGCTCGCCTTGCGCCGGCGCGAAGTGCAATCGGTGTGGGTGTCCCCGCTCGCCGCACGATCATGACCGCCGAGGCCGCCACCGCGCCGGGCCTGTCGCTCTCGCTCGTCGGGGTACCAAACTGTGGCAAGACCGCGCTCTTCAATCGCCTCACCGGCAGCCGCCAGAAGGTCGCGAACTATCCCGGCGTGACCGTCGAGCGCAAGGAGGGGCGCTTCCTCGGGCCGCATACCGGCCGCGCTTACCGCGTGCTCGACCTGCCGGGCGCCTACAGTCTCGCGCCGGCGACGCTCGATGAGGCGATCACGCGCGATGTGATCCTCGGTCGCCACGGCTCCGAGCAGCCGCCCGATCTGCTCGTATGCGTGGTCGACGCGACGAACCTGCGTCTCAACCTGCGCCTGGTCCTCGAGTTGAAGCGTCTCGCCCGCCCGATGATCGTCGCGCTCAACATGAGCGATCTCGCGCGCGACCGGGGCTACACGCTCGATCGCGCGGCGCTTGCGCGCGCGATCGGAGTGCCGGTGGTCGAGACCGTCGCCGTGCGTCCCGGAGGCGAGCGCGCGCTCATCGAGACGATCGACCGCGAGGCCGACAGCGTGCGCCGCGCCGCGCGGATCGGCCGGCTGGAGCTGAGCGCACCCACCCTCGCGGACATCGAGGCGACGCAGCGCGAGGTGCGCCGGATTCTCACCCAGATCGGCTATCGCGTTCCGCCGCGGATTGCGTTCCTCGAGCGCCTCGATGCGCTCGTACTGCATCCGGTCGCGGGACCGGCGCTGCTCGCCGTGGTGCTCTTCCTGATGTTCCAGGCCGTCTTCAGCTGGGCGAAGCTGCCGATGGATGCGATCCAGTCGGGCGTGAGTGCGCTCGGCGGCTGGATCGGCGGGGCGTTGAGCGAGGGGCCGCTCAAGCATCTCATCGTCGACGGCGTGCTCGCAGGCGCCGGCAACGTGCTCGTCTTCCTGCCGCAGATCCTCATCCTGTTCGCGTTCATCCTCGCGCTCGAGGACTCGGGCTACCTGCCGCGCGCAGCGTTCCTGCTCGATCGGCTCATGGGCAAGATGGGCCTCTCGGGGCGCGCATTCATTCCGCTCCTTTCGAGCTTCGCGTGCGCGATCCCCGGCATCATGGCGACGCGCACGATCCCTTCGGCGCGCGATCGGCTCGCGACGATCATGATCGCGCCGCTCATGACCTGCTCGGCGCGGCTGCCGGTGTACGCGCTGCTCATTGCCGCGTTCATCCCGAGCCGCCCGATCGGCATCTTCAACCTGCAGGGTGTGGTGCTGTTCGCACTCTACGCGGCCGGCGTGGTGGCCGCGATGGCGGTCGGATTCCTCCTCAAGCGCACGCTGATGCGCAGCGACTACCATCCGCTCCTGCTCGAGCTGCCCGAGTACAAGTGGCCGAACGTGCGCAATCTCCTGCTCGGCCTGTGGGAGCGCACGCGCATCTTTCTCTCGCGGGTCGGCACCATTCTGCTCGCGCTCATGATCCTGCTCTGGTTCCTCGCGAGCTTTCCCGCACCACCCGCGGGCGCCGCGGGCCCGGCGATCGAGTACAGCTTCGCGGGCATGCTCGGGCGCGCGCTCGAGGTGGTGTTCGCGCCGATCGGATTCAACTGGCAGATCTCGGTGGCGCTCGTGCCGGGCCTCGCTGCGCGCGAGGTCGCGATCGGTGCGCTCGGGACGGTGTACGCGATGTCGACGGCCGGCAGTAACGTGGCCGGCGCATTGCGACCGGTGATCGCCGGCAGCTGGAGCATCGCGACGGGCCTCGCGCTGCTCGCGTGGTACGTCTTCGCGCCGCAGTGCCTCTCGACGCTCGCCGTAGTGCGCCGCGAGACGAACTCCTGGGGCTATCCGCTCGCGATGCTCGGCTATCTCTTCGCGCTCGCGTACGGAGCGGCGTTCGCAACTTATCACGTGGCCGCGTGGTGGGGGCTCGGGTAGCCGATGAGCGCGAATCTCCTGCAGGGTATCGCTGCCGCGCTCATCGTGCTTGCGAGTGCGCTTTACGCCGGCTGGCGCCTGGCGACGCCGCGCGCGCGCATGAAGCTCATCGGGTGGCTCGCCGCGCCACCCGCTGGCGCCAGGAGCGAGGCGGGTGGCGGCGTGCCGCGCTCGTGGCGTATACGGCTGCGCGCTGCGCTCGCACCGCGTGCCGCGGGCGGCTGCCACGACTGTGCGGCGGGGGCGCCGAAGCCGCCGCGTCAGCATCGCACGCGCAGCTGACGACTCGGGCTTGCTTGCGTGCTCAGAGCCCCTGGCGCGCGCGGACGCCGGACTGGAAGAGCTGGTGCACCTCGCCGTTCACCACCCGCTCCTGGTAGCGCCCGGCCGTGTATGCCGAGACCACGCGGCGCCAGAAATTCACCGCGCCCGGGTTGCGCAGATACTCGACGATCTCCCAGCGCCCGGCGAACCGATCGAGGATGAGCTGCACCGCGCCGCGGCCGACCCCGAGCCCGCGATGCGCGCGGGCGATGAAGAACTCGGCCATGCGGTAGTCGATGCGGCCACGGTCCGCGGCCGGTGCGCGCACGACCATGGCGAAACCCACCGGCTCGGCGGATTTCGCGATCACGAGCGGATGAGCGCTCGGATCCCCGAACCAGCGCGCGAGCTGGTCCGGCTCGCGGTGACCGACCTCGCCCAGCACGGGGAAGATCCCGGTGTTGAGCGGCGCCAGGTCATCGAGGTAGTCGCGGTAAACGCGCGCGATCCACTCCCGATCGGCTTGCGATGCGGAAGCGTCACGAACGCTGACGGTCACGACCAGAGCCTTCCAAACAAAAGGCCCGGACTCGGCGCTTGCGCTCCGGTCCGGGCCCGTGTTGTGAGCCTCGCTGGGCTCGAAGCAGTAAGCCTCGACCTTACGATGAGCTGGACGAGCTCGATGCGGCGGGAGCCGCAGGCGCAGCACCGCCCGGAGCGCTCGCCGAACCCGACGCACTCTCCGAGGAGGGAGCGGCGGCCGGAGCAGACGACTCTGACGAGGCCGAGGCCGGAGGTGTGGATTCCGCGGCGGGCGCGGGAGCCGACTCCTGCTTGGAGCAGGCTGCGAGCAAGAGCGCGGCAACCGCGGCACTGAGAAGGAGCTTGGTATTCATTTAGCGGTACCCCGAAAGAAGAAGCGACGGTGTGAGAGACCCAGTTTGGTATCCAGTGACTTCCGGCGTGTCCCGCCGTAGGCCCCGAAGGACCGCAGAATTCTATAGGCTCGCTCGCGCTTTTGAAACAAGGATGAAGCAACTTTAACTGTCATCGCGCTGACACCGATCTGCATCGCTTGTGCGAGCGCACTGCTCGCGCGCTGCGCCGTTGCATCGTGCGTGCACCGCGGAGCGGTTGGGCGCGTCGGTTCCGCCGACGCTCGCACCGCATCGCGAGGTCGCGTCTCGGGTGCGATCGGCCAGTGCGCTGCTGCGTCGCAGCATCGACTCGGTCGTGCGTTGGGGACGCCTGACCGGGTGGCGGTGTCTACAATCGGGTCCATTCTGGCGCGCGTGGATGTGCCCATGGACGATGAAAGCCTCGACCTCTCCTCGCTCTACACGCAGCACCTGCAGGTGCTCGCCACACGCTTCGATCGCGCGCTCGCGGACTGTGGCTTCGACGGACTCATCGTGCACTCCGGTGCCCTGAGCGCCCTCTTTCGCGACGACCAGACGCATCCGTTCCGCGCAGACGCATGGTTCAAGGCCTGGGTGCCGGTCACCGATACGCCCGACTGTTTCCTCTACTACGAGCCCGGACGCAAGCCGCTCGTGCTGTTCCACCGCCCCGTCGACTACTGGTACAAGCCGTCCGAGCCGCCGCAGTCTTACTGGACCGAGCGGGTCGAGGTCATTCTCGTGGCCGATCGCGCCGCGGCGCGCGCTGCGCTACCGCGCAATCTCGGCCGCATTGCCTACTTGGGCGCGCCTCTTCCCGAGCTCGCGCTGTGGGAGGTGAGCGCGAGCAATCCGGCTCCCCTGCTATCGCGGCTCGACTACGACCGCGCCGTGAAGACGCCTTACGAGCTCGAATGCCTGCGCCGCGCGAATCGACTCGCGGCGCGCGGCCACCGCGCGGCCGCGCGTGCCTTCCGGCAGCGCGCCTCGGAATACGAGATCGAGCTCGCTTTCCTCGAAGCCTGCGCCGCGCGCGAGCAGGACCTACCGTACAACCCGATCATCGCGCTCAACGAGAACGGCGCGACGCTGCACTACCAGCGGCTCGAGCGCGCCGCGCCCGCGCCGATGCGCTCGCTCCTCATCGATGCCGGCGCGGAGTCGCTCGGCTACGCGAGCGACGTGACGCGCACGCATGCCCGCGCCAAAAGCGAGTTCGCCTCGCTCATCGAGCGGTTCGACGAGGTGCAGCAGGTGCTGTGCTCGGGGGTGCATGCCGGCGTCGACTGGCGCGACGTGCACTTATCGGCGCACCGTCTCGTAGCCGAGTTTCTGCACGATGCGGAGATCGTGCACTGCGATGCGGAGGAGGCGGTCGCAACCGGCGTCTCGAGCGTCTTCTTCCCCCACGGGATCGGGCATCTGCTCGGACTGCAGGTGCATGATGTGGGCGGACACCTCCGCTCACCCGAGGGCGGGGAGATCCCGCGACCGGAGGACCACCCGTACCTGCGCCTGACGCGCGTGCTCGAGGAGGGCTTCGTCGTGACGATGGAGCCCGGAATCTATTTCATCGAGCAGCTGCTCGCCCAAGCGCGCGGCGATGCGCGCGCGGCGCGCATCAACTGGCCGCGCGTTGCGAGCCTCGCCTGCTACGGGGGCATTCGGATAGAGGACGACCTCGCCGTGACGGCGAACGGTGCCGAGAACCTGACGCGCGATGCGTTCCGCGCGGTGCGCTGAGCCGCGCTCGGCGGCTCAGCGCTTCGACAGCAGGTCGCGAATCTCCGTGAGGAGCTCCTCGCTCTTGCTCGGCGGTGGCGCTGCGGCCGCCGGCGCAGGCGCGGGCTTCTTGAGGCGGTTGATGGCCTTGATGAGCACGAACAGCGCGACCGCGACGATCAGGAACTCGAAGATCGTCTGGAAGAAGGCGCCGTAGCGGAACAGCACGGCCTTGCCGGCGGGATCGGTGCCGATCTTGAGCGCGAAATCGGAGAAGTTGACGCTACCGATCGCGAGCCCGAGCGGCGGCATGATGATGTCGCCGACGAGCGATGAGACGATCTTGCCGAACGCCGCGCCGATCACGACGCCGATCGCGAGATCGATCGCGTTCCCCTTGACCGCAAACTCCTTGAATTCTGCAGCGAGTCCCATGAGTGCTCCCCCCGAGGTGACGCCTGCGGCGAGCTCAGGCCGCTGCCGCTTTGGCCTTGCGCTTGCGTGCCGCGCGCTTCTTCGGCGCCGCGGCCGAATCGGCCGCGGCCGCTTGGGCGGCCTGCTCGACCAGCTGCATGAGCGCCATCGGCGCCGCATCGCCGGGGCGCGGCAGCATGTGCAGGATGCGCGTGTAGCCGCCGGGTCGCGACTTGAAGCGCGGCCCGAGCTCGGCGAACAGCTTCTCCACCACCCCCGCATCGCGCAGCCGACCGAAGGCGAGCCGGCGCCGCGCCACGGTGTCGGTCTTCGCGAGCGTGATCAGCGGCTCGACCACCCGCCGCAGCTCCTTCGCCTTCGGCACCGTGGTGCGAATCCGCTCGTGGCGCAGCAACGCCACGCTCATGTTTCGCATGAGCGCGTGACGGTGGGCGCTGTTGCGCGAGAGCTGGCGCCCTGAAAGTTGGTGTCTCATGATCTACTTCCGGGTCCGCATCAAAGAACGTCCCGCTCTTCCTCGTGCTTCAGACCCGCCGGCGGCCAGCCCTCCAGGCGCATGCCGAGCATCAGCCCGTGGCTCTGCAGCACTTCCTTGATCTCGGTCAGGGACTTCTTGCCGAGGTTCGGCGTGCGCAACAGCTCCACCTCCGTGCGCTGCACGAGATCGCCGATGTAGTGGATGTTCTCCGCCTTGAGGCAGTTGGCGCTGCGCACGGTGAGCTCGAGCTCATCGACGGGACGCAGCAGGATCGGATCGAACTGCATCTCGGAGACCTTGGTCGCGGCCTCCTCCTCGCCCTGCAGATCGACGAACACCGAGAGCTGGTCCTTCAGAATACCCCCGGCGCGACGGATCGCCTCCTCGGCGTCGATCGTGCCGTTGGTCTCGATGTCGATCACGAGCTTGTCGAGATCGGTGCGCTGCTCGACGCGCGCGGCGTCGACCGAATAGGTGACCCGGCGCACCGGCGAGAACGACGCATCGAGCTGCAGCCGCCCGATCGGGCGGGTCTGCTCCTCGAATGCGGCCCGCTGCGCGGCCGGGCGGTAACCGCGTCCGCGCTCCACGCGCAACGTCATGTTGAGCTCGCCCGCTTTGGTGAGATTGGCGATCACGAGGTCCGGATTGACGACATCGATGTCGTGATCGACCTGGATGTCGCCCGCGGTGACGGGGCCCGGTCCTTTCTTGTGCAGGCGTAGCTCCGCGCTGTCGCGCGTGTGCATGCGGATCGCGACCAGCTTCAGGTTGAGCAGAATATCGACCACATCCTCCTGCACGCCCTCGATGCTCGTGTACTCGTGCAGCACGCCGTCGATCTCCACCTCGGTGATCGCGCTCCCGGGCATGGACGACAGCAGCACGCGCCGCAGCGCGTTGCCGAGTGTGTGGCCGAAGCCGCGCTCGAACGGCTCGATGACCACGCGCGCCTGGCGCGGAGCGACCGGCTGAACCTTCACGACGCGCGGCTTCAGGAACTCTGCGACGGAACCCTGCATGTGACTCTCACCTTGCCGGCGGCAAGCCGGCCGAAAAAAGAGAAAAACGGCCCGGCAGCGGCTACTTCGAGTAGAGCTCCACGACGAGGTTCTCGTTGATGTCCGGCAGGATGTCCTCGCGTGCCGGCACCGTCTTGAAGACCCCGCGCAGCTGCTTGTCGTCCACGTCCACCCACTCGGGCAGCCCTACCTGCTGTGCCACGTTGAGCGCGCTCTGGATGCGCAGCTGCTTGCGCGACTTCTCGCGCACCTGCACCACGTCCCCGGCGCGCACCTGGAAGGAGGCAATGGTCACCGTCTGCTCGTTCACGGTGATCGCCTTGTGGCTCACGAGCTGGCGCGCCTCGGCGCGCGTGGCCGCGAAGCCCATCCGGTAGACGACGTTGTCGAGCCGGCACTCGAGTAGCTTCAAGAGATTCTCACCGGTCGAGCCGGTGCGGCGCGCCGCTTCGGTGTAGTAGTTACCGAACTGCCGCTCGAGCACGCCGTACATGCGGCGGAGCTTCTGCTTCTCGCGCAGCTGCAGGCCGTAGTCAGACAAGCGCGTGCGGCGCTCGCCCTTGATGCCGCCCGGCGGCACGGTGAACTTGCACTTGCTCTCGAGCGGCTTCACGCCGCTCTTCAAGAACAGATCCGTGCCCTCGCGGCGAGCGAGCTTGCACTTCGGACCGATGTATCGCGCCATGTTCGCTCTGAACCTCGCTCTTAGACTCTGCGCTTCTTCGGCGGGCGGCAGCCGTTGTGGGGTATCGGCGTCACGTCCTCGATGCTCGTGATCTTGAGACCGCAGGAGTTGAGCGCGCGCACCGCCGACTCGCGCCCGGGCCCCGGGCCCGCGACGCGCACCTCGACGTTCTTCACCCCGTGCTCCTGCGCCGCATTGCCGGCCTTCTCCGCCGCCACCTGGGCCGCAAACGGCGTGCTCTTGCGCGAGCCGCGGAATCCGCAGCCGCCGGCCGTCGCCCAGGAGAGCGTGTTCCCCTGGCGATCGGTGATCGTGATGATCGTGTTGTTGAACGAAGCGTGCACGTGCGCGATCCCGTCGAGCACGTTCTTGCGCGCCTTCTTCGGCTTCTTCGCCGCGGCGGCGGCCTGTGCCGTCGCCTGCGCTTGAGGTTGCTTCTGCTCCGCCATGTTCGTGAGTGTCCCCTTTTAGGCCTTGCCCGGAGGCGCGTTGAGCTTCACCGCCTGCTTGCGCGGGCCCTTGCGCGTGCGCGCGTTCGTGCGCGTGCGCTGGCCACGGACCGGGAGCCCGCGCCGGTGGCGCAGCCCCCGATAGGTGCCCAAGTCCATCAAGCGCTTGATGTTGATCGACACCTCGCGCCGCAGGTCGCCTTCCACCGCCCACTTCGCGATCTGCGAGCGGATGGCGTTCACCTCGGCCTCGGTCAGATCCTTCACGCGGGTCTCGGGGCGCACGCCCGCGTTCTCGCACGCGGCGAGCGCGCGCGCACGACCCACGCCGTAGATGTGCGTGAGCCCCACCCACACGTGCTTGTTCATCGGAATGTTGATGCCGGCGATGCGAGCCATATTCCAACCTGCCTCAAATGGGGCCTAAGTCGATGAATTTCAACCCTGCCGCTGCTTGTGCCGCTGATCCGTGCAAATCACGTAGACCACGCGGCGGCGGCGCACGATCTTGCAGTTCTTGCAGATCTTCTTGACCGAAGGACGTACTTTCATGCCATCGCCTCCGAGGAAACTCCCCTTAAAACCTTGCGCGCGCGGCTCACTCAGCCGCCCTGGCCGCCCTTGCCGTAGTTGAGCAGGTTCGCCTTCTTGAGGAGCCCCGGGTACTGGTGCGACATCAGATGCGCCTGCAGCTGCGACATGAAGTCCATCACCACCACGACTACGATCATGAGCGAGGTGCCTCCGAACTGGAACGGCACACCCTGCGAGGAGACCAGGAACTCCGGCAGCAGGCACACCGCGGCCACGTAGAGCGCGCCCCACAGCGTGAGGCGCGTGAGCACCTTGTCGATGTAGTCCGCGGTCTGCTGTCCGGGGCGGATGCCGGGGATGAAGGCGCCCGACTTCTGCAGGTTCTGCGCCGTGTCGCGCGCATTGAAGACGAGCGCGGTGTAGAAGAAGCAGAAGAAGAGGATCAGCACCGCATACACCACCAGGTGCAGCGGCTGGCCGTAGTTGAGCGCGGCGGCGATATCCTGCAGGGTACTGCCGACCCACCCGCTCGTGCTGCTGCCCGCAAAGTTCGCGACGGTCGCCGGAAAGAGCAGCAGGCTCGAGGCGAAGATCGGCGGGATGACGCCCGACATGTTGAGCTTGAAGGGCAGATGGCTGCTCTGGCCCGCGTACAGCCGGCGACCGACTTGGCGCTTCGCGTAATTGACCGGAATGCGCCGCTGCGCGCGCTCCATGAAGACGACGAACCCCGTCACGGCGAGCACGATGATGATGAGGAGCAGCGCGAACGGGCCCGACATCTCGCCGGTGCTCACGGACTCGGCGGTGTTGCCGACCGCGCCCGGGAGTCCCGCGACGATCCCGGAGAGGATCAGCATCGAGATACCGTTGCCGATGCCGCGCTCGGTGATCTGCTCGCCGAGCCACATGAGGAACAGCGTGCCCGTGGTCATCGTCACGGTGGCCGTGAAGAGCCACCCGAACCCGGGCACGAGCACCATGCTGTTGTTCTGCAGCGCCACGGCGGCGGCGAAGGACTGGAACGCGGCCAGCACGACCGTGCCGTAGCGGGTGAGCTCGGTCAACTTGCGCCGGCCCGACTCGCCCTCCTTGCGCAGCTCCATGAGCGACGGCATCACCATCGACATCATCTGGATGATGATCGAGGCGGAGATGTAGGGCATCACCCCCATGGCGAAGATCGAGAAGCGCCTGAGCGCGCCGCCCGAGAACATGTTCGCCATGCCGAGGATGGTGTTCGATTGATCGTTGAAAAAGCGCGCGACCGCCGCCGGATTGATGCCCGGCACCGGAATGAACGAGCCGATGCGGTAGACCACGAGCCCGCCGATCAGGAACAGCAGGCGGCTCCTGATCTCGCCGAAGCGCGCGGCCTCGCCGAGCGCGGCTGCGGGATTGCTGAGTGTCGTGTTGGCCACGTGCTTTGTCCTTACGCGCCCGGCGCCGCGCCGGTCAGGCTTCCACCTTTCCGCCGGCCGCAGCGATCGCGGCCGCGGCTCCCTTCGTCGCCCCGACGCCCTTCAATGTCACGGCGCGCTTCAACTCGCCCGAGAGCACCACTTTCGCCCGCTCCGTCGTCGGCGGCACGATCCCGGCGTCCTTGAGCGCCTGCAGGTCGATCGTCTCCCCGGTCACGAGCGCGAGCTCGTGCAGCCGCACCTCGGCGCGGGTCACTTTCACCGCCGAGCGGAACCCGACCTTGGGAAGCCGCCGCTGCAGGGGCATCTGGCCGCCTTCGAACCCCACCTTGTGGTAGCCGCCCTTGCGCGCGCGCTGCCCCTTGACGCCGCGGCCGCAAGTCTTGCCCTGCCCCGCCGATGCGCCGCGTCCCACGCGCAGCCGCGCGCGGCGCGCACCCGGAGCGGGCTTCAGTGTGTTGAGTCGCATGGCCTCAGAGCCCCTCCACCTTGAGCAGATGCCCCGCCTTCGCGATCATCCCGCGATTCTCGGGGGTGTTCGCGACCGTGACGCTCTGCTGCCGGCGGCGCAGGCCGAGCCCACGGACGGATGCGGCGATGTTGGCGAGCTGGCCGTGCCGGCTTTTGACCAGCGTCACGCGCAATTGATCCGCCGTGCCACCCTTCTTGCCCGCACCCGCGCTCATGCCGCGATCTCCTCCAGGCTCTTGCCGCGCTTCGCCGCGATGTCCTCCGGCGAGCGCACGCTCGCGAGGGCGTTGATGGTCGCGCGCACGACGTTGATCGGGTTGCGCGAGCCATAGCTCTTGGCGAGGACGTTGCGCACCCCGACGCATTCGAGCACCGCGCGCATGCCCCCGCCTGCGATCACGCCCGTGCCCTCCGAGGCCGGCTGCATCCGCACGCGCGTCGCGCCGTGGTCGCCGTGCACCGCGTAGAAGAGCGTGTCGTTGCGCAACGCCACGCTGATCATGTTCTTGCGCGCCTGGGCCATCGCCTTGGAGATCGCAACCGGCACCTCACGCGCCTTACCGAAGCCGTAGCCCACGCGGCCGGCGCCGTCGCCGACCACCGTGAGCGCGGTGAACCCGAACTGGCGGCCGCCCTTGACGACCTTCGCGGTGCGGTTGACCGCGACCAGCTTCTCCAGAAGCTCGTCCATCGGCTGTGCTTTTTCGGGTCTTGCCATCGTGCGTACTCTCTCAGAATTCGAGCCCGCCCTCGCGGGCGGCATCGGCGAGCGCCTTCACGCGCCCGTGGAAATGGAATCCGGAGCGATCGAAGGCCACCTTGGTGACCCCGACCGCCTTGGCGCGCTCGGCGATGAGCCGTCCGACCGCCTTTGCCGCCTCGACGTTCCCGGTGTTCTTCAAGCCCTGGCGCGCCGCCTCCTGGAGCGTGGAGGCCGCGGCGAGCACCTTGGCGCCGGCGGCGTCGGTGAGCTGGGCATAGATGTGCCGTGGCGTGCGGTGCACGGTGAGCCGCGCGACGCCCAGCTCGCGAATGCGGGCGCGGGTACGCGCAGCACGATTCAGGCGGCGTGCCTTCTTGTCGTCGCTCACTTCTTCTTCCCCTCTTTCAGGGTGATCTGCTCGTTGGCGTAGCGCACGCCCTTGCCCTTGTAGGGCTCCGGCGGGCGCACGTCGCGGATCTCCGCGGCGACCTGGCCGACCTTCTGCCGATCGATGCCGCGCACGATGATCTCGGTCTGACTCGGCGTCTCGATGGTGATGCCCTCGGGAACGGAGAAGTTCACCGGATGGGAGAAGCCGAGCGAGAGGTTCAGTGTCTTGCCCTGGATCTGCGCGCGGAAGCCTACGCCCACGAGCTCGAGCTTGCGCTCGTAGCCCTTGGTGACGCCGAGCACCATGTTCGCGAGGTGCGCTCGCGTCGCGCCCGCCTGCATCGCCGCGCCCTCGCGGGCGGCGTACTTGACCGCAAGCTTCTTCTCCTGCTGCACGACGCTGATGCCGCTCGTGAGCGCGAGGGTGAGCGACCCCTTCGCGCCCTTGATCGTCACCCCTTCGGCGGCGATCGTCGCGGTCACGCCCTGCGGCAGATCGATCAATGCGTTGGCTACTCGGCTCATGTCGTCACGCCACGATGCACAGCACTTCGCCACCCTGACCGATCGAGCGGGCCTGGCGGTCGGTCATCACACCCCTCGGGGTCGAGACGATCACGGTGCCCATGCCGCCCAAGATCTTCGGCAGCTCGTCCTTGCCGCGGTAGATCCTCAGGCCCGGTCGGCTCACCCGCTCCAGGCGATCGATGACGGGTCGACCCTCGTAGTACTTGAGCCCGATGGTCAGGGTCTGCTTGGCCCCGTCCACGTCCAAGCGGAAGTCGGCGATGTACCCCTCCTCTTTCAGGACGCGCACGATCGCGGTCTTGAGCTTCGAGGAGTTCATGCTCACCTCGGTTTTGCGCGCGCTCTGGCCGTTGCGGATGCGCGTCAGCAGATCGGCGATCGGATCGGTCATGCTCATGCGGCTTATCCTTACCAGCTCGCCTTGGTGAGTCCGGGAATCTCCCCGCGCATCGCCACTTCGCGGATCTTGGCGCGCGCCAGGCCGAACTTGCGGTACACCCCACGCGAGCGGCCAGTGATCTGGCAGCGATTGCGCTGCCGCGAGGGGCTCGCATCGCGCGGCAGCGACTGCAGCCGCGCCTGCGCGGCGGCGCGCTCCTCGGGTGAGGTGTTCGGGCTGCGCACGAGCTCCTTCAGCTGAGCGCGCTTGGCCGCGTATTTCTTAACGATTTTCGCGCGACGTTTCTCGCGCTCGACCATGTTCGTCTTCGCCATATTGAGAAGCCCCGCTACCTCCTGAATGGGAAGTTGAAAGCCTCGAGCAGCGCGCGGCCCTGCTTGTTGTCCCGCGCCGTCGTCGTGATCGTGATGTCCATGCCGCGCAGCTGATCGATCTGGTCGTACTGGATCTCGGGGAAGATGATCTGCTCCTTCACCCCGAGCGTGTAGTTGCCGCGGCCGTCGAAGGAGCGCGGCGAGACGCCGCGGAAATCGCGGATGCGCGGGATCGCGATGTTGATCAGCCGGTCGAGGAACTCATACATGCGCGCCCCGCGCAGCGTCACCTTGCAGCCGATCGCGAGCCCCTGGCGGAGCTTGAAGGCGGCGATCGACTTGCGCGACTTGCAGATGAGCGGCTTCTGGCCCGTGATCTTGGTGAGATCGGCGAGCGCAGCGTCCATGATCTTGCGATCGGCCACGGCCTCCCCGACGCCCATGTTCACCGTGATCTTGGTGATGCGCGGCACCTGCATGGGATTGGCGAGCCCGAGCGCTTGCTTGAGCTGCGGTACGATCTTCTCGCGATACTGTTCTTGCAGTCTGGCCATGATGTTGTCCGTCGCCGTCTCAGGCCTCGAGCATCTCGCCGCTTGAGCGGAAACAACGCACCTTGCGTCCATCGCTCAAGGTCTTGAAGCCGACGCGGTCGGCTTTCTTGCTCGCGGGATTCCAGATCGCGACCTTGGAGGCGGCGAGCGGCATCTCCTTCTCGATGATCCCGCCCGGGCGGTTGCCCTGCGGGTTCGGTCGCTGGTGCCTCTTGACCCGATTCACGTTCTCGATGACGACGCGCCCGTCGGGGTGCACCTCGATCACGGTGCCCCGCGCGCCCTTGTCGCGCCCGGAGAGCACGACGACCTGATCGCCCTTGCGGATCTTCTTCATAGGACCTCCGGCGCGAGCGAGATGATCTTCATGAACTGCTGGGTGCGCAGCTCCCGCGTCACCGGCCCGAAGATGCGCGTGCCGATCGGCTCGAGCTTGTTGGTGAGGAGCACCGCCGCATTGCCGTCGAAGCGGATGAGCGAGCCGTCCGGCCGGCGCACGCCGCGCCGGGTGCGCACGACCACCGCGTCGTACACCTCGCCCTTCTTCACCTTGCCGCGCGGAATCGCGTCCTTCACGCTCACCTTGATCACATCGCCTACGGTCGCGTACCGGCGGCGCGTGCCGCCCAGCACCTTGATGCACATCAGCGTGCGCGCGCCGCTGTTGTCGGCGGCATTGAGCATCGTGCGCAGTTGGATCATGTCGCCCTCTTCCGGCCTCAGCGCGCCTGTGCGCGCTCTACCACGGTGAGCAGGCGCCAGGACTTGCGCCGCGACAGCGGCCGGCACTGCGTGATCGTGACGGTGTCGCCCTCGCGCGACTCGCCGTTCTCATCGTGCGCGAGGAGCTTGGAGGTGCGGCGGATGTACTTGCCGTAGGTCGGATGACGCACCAGCCGCTCGATCTCGACGGCGATCGTCTTGCGCATCTTGGTGCTCACGACGCGCCCGGTGAGCGTGCGCTCGCCTTTTTCATGCGCTGCGCTCGACTTTTCCGCCGGCTCGCCGGGCGAGCCGGCTACATTCATTTCGCTCTCGATCATTTCTTCTCTCCGGCCGCGCCACGCTGCTCGCGCATCACCGTCTTCACCCGCGCGACGCTCTTGCGCACCTTGCCGAACTGGTCGGGCTTGACGGCCTGACCGGTCGCCCGCTGCATGCGCAGCGCAAACTGCTCCTTGCGCAGCTTCAGCAGCTCGTCCTGGAGCTCCAGTTGCGCCTTCGCGCGCAGCTCCTTCATGTCCATCAGCGCACCTGCCGTTTCACGAAGGTGGTCGACACCGAGAGCTTCGATCCGGCCAAGCGGAACGCCTCGCGCGCCGTGCCCTCATCGACCCCTTCCATCTCGAAGAGCACCTTGCCCGGCTGCACGCGTGCCACCCAGTACTCGACGTTGCCCTTGCCGCTGCCCATGCGCACCTCGAGCGGCTTCTTGGTGATCGGCACGTCGGGGAAGACACGGATCCAGATCTGCCCGCCGCGCTTGACGTAGCGCGCCATCGCGCGCCGCGCGGCCTCGATCTCGCGTGCGGTCATGCGTGCGCGGCTCGTGGCCTTCAGCCCGAACTCGCCGAAGGCGACGGAGCTGCCGCGCAGCGCCAGACCGCCGTTGCGGCCCTTGAACTGCTTGCGGTACTTGGTGCGCTTGGGTTGCAGCATGGCCTCGTCCCGTCAAACCGCCGGATCGGGCGCCGCCGCGGCCGGGGGCTGGGCGGCGGGCGTCGCGGCAACCGCTGCGGCGGCGGGCTCGCCCTCGGCGGCCTCGGCCTGCTCGAGCTCGGTCTTCTCGAAGACCTCGCCCTTGAAGATCCACACCTTCACGCCGATCACCCCGTAGGTGGTCCTCGCCTCCGAGAGGCCGTAGTCGATGTCCGCGCGGAACGTGTGCAGCGGAATGCGGCCCTCGCGGTACCACTCGGTGCGCGCGATCTCCGCGCCGTTCAAGCGCCCCGAGACGCGCACCTTCACCCCGAGCGCGCCGCTTCGCATGGTGCTCATCACCGCACGCTTCATCGCGCGGCGGAACATCACGCGCTTCTCGATCTGCTGGGCGATGCTGTCGGCGACGAGCTGCGCATCGAGCTCGGGCTTTCTGATCTCGGAGATATTCAGGCGCACGTCGCCGATGCTCATGCCGAGCAGCCGCGCGGTCTCCTGGCGCAGCTTCTCGATGTCCTCGCCCTTCTTGCCGATCACGATGCCCGGGCGCGCGGTCTGAATGGTGATGTTGACCTTCTTCGCGGCGCGCTCGATGTGGATGCGGCTCACCGAGGCGTCGGCGAGACGCCCGTGCAGGAACTCGCGCACGCGGAAGTCCGTGTGCACCTGCAGCGGGAACTGCTTCTTGCCGGCATACCACTTCGACATCCAGTCGCGGGTGATGCCGAGCCGCATGCCGAGCGGATTGACCTTCTGACCCATGCTGTTTCAGTCCTTCTTGCCGTCGCTCACGGCGACGGTGATGTGGCTGTTGCGCTTGACGATGCGCGTGCCGCGGCCCTTGGCGCGCGCCGCGAAGCGCTTCAGCTGCGGGGCGGCATCGATCTGGATGCGTGCCACCTTGAGCTCGTCCACGTCGAGGCCCGCGTTCTCCTGGGCATTCGCGATGGCCGACCACAGCGCCTTGTACACGAGCCGGGCGCCCTTCTTCGGCATGAACTTGAGCGTGTTGAGCGCGTTGCCGACGGGCTTGCCGCGCACGGTGTCCGCCACCAGGCGACACTTCTGCGGCGAGATCCGGGCATAGCGCAGGACGGCGGTGACTTCCACGGCGGGCCTCTCTCTCAATGGAGGATCGCGGACCGCCGCGATCCAAGCTGCTGCGTGGGGCTCATGCCGTTGCCGCCTCCACCTTGCGGTCCCCGGAGTGGGCCTTGAAGGTGCGCGTCGGGGCGAACTCGCCCAACTTGTGGCCGACCATGTTCTCGCTCACGAGCACCGGAATGTGCTGCCGGCCGTTGTGGACGGCAATCGTGAGCCCGACCATGTCGGGCACCACCATCGAGCGGCGCGACCAGGTCTTGATCGGTTTGCGATCGTTCCTCGCCTGCGCAATCTGCACCTTCTTCGCGAGGTGCAGGTCGACGAACGGCCCCTTCTTGGTTGAACGCGGCATAGTCGCTTACCTGATCTTGTTGCGGCGGTGCTGGACGATCATGTTGTCGGTGCGCTTGTTGTGGCGGGTCTTCAGGCCCTTGGTGTTCCAGCCCCACGGGGACACCGGGTGCGGGTTACCCTGGCCCGACTTGCCCTCGCCGCCCCCGTGCGGGTGGTCGACGGGGTTCATCGCGAGACCGCGCACCGTCGGACGCACGCCACGCCAGCGGGTGGCGCCGGCCTTGCCGTAGCTGCGCAGGTTGTGCTCGTCGTTGCTCAGCTCGCCGATCGTGGCGCGGCAGTCGATGTGCACGCGGCGGATCTCGGTCGACTTCATCCTGAGGTACGCGTAGAGACCCTCGCGCGCGGTGTACTGCACCGAGCTACCGGCGCTGCGCGCGAGCTGACCGCCCTTGCCGGGCTTCAACTCCACGTTGTGCACGAGCGAGCCGACCGGGATGTGCCGCAGCGCCATCGCGTTGCCGGACTTGATCGGCGCCTCCGCCCCGGAGCGCACCTCATCACCCTTCGCCATGCCCTTGGTTGCGAGGATGTAGCGCCGCTCGCCGTCGGCGTAGCGCACGAGCGCGATGTGTGCGGTGCGATTGGGATCGTACTCGATCCGCTCGACGACGCCGGCGACGCCGTCCTTGTCCCGCCGGAAATCGACCAGGCGATATTTCTGCCGCGAGCCACCGCCGATGTGACGCGTGGTCATGCGGCCGAAATGATTGCGCCCGCCCGTCTTGTCCTTCGTGACCGTGAGCGGCGTGTGCGGCCCGCCCTTGTGCAGGTGGGAGCGGTCGACCTTGATGACGCTCCGCGTGCCGGGCGACGTGGGCTTCATTTTGATGAGTGCCATGTGTGTCCTGCCCCGCGCCGATCAGGTCTTCGCCTTCGCCTCGTAGTCGATCGTCTGGCCTTGCGCCAGGCGGACGTACGCCTTCTTCCAGTCCTGCGTGCGACCCTCGAGCCGGCCGAAGCGGCGCCGTTTGCCAGGCTCGTTGAGCACCTGCACCGCCTGCACCTTCACCTCGAACATGAGCTCGACGGCCTTGCGCACGTCGCCCTTGGTCGCATCGCGGCGCACGCGAAAGCAGTACTGGTTGCTCTCCTGCATCGCGAGGGAGGCCTTCTCGGTCACGTGCGGCGCGAGCAGCACGCTCATCAACCGCTCCTCTTTCACTGCAGGCGCTCCTCGATCAACTTCACGGCGGCCACCGTCATCAGCACCTTCTCGTGCCCGAGGAGGCTCAAGGGGTTGAGGGCGCTCGCCTCGATCACCTCGACGTGCGGAAGGTTGCGCGCGGCGAGGGTGAGCTTCTCGTCGGCGGCCTCGAGCACGATGAGGACGCTTTCCAGGGACCAGGACTTCAGGCGCTGCGCGAGGAGCTTCGTCTTCGGCGCATCGAGCGCGAGTTGCGGGGCGACGAGCAGCCGCTCCTGGCGCGCGAGCTCGGACAGGAGCGAGCGGATCGCCCCGCGATACATCTTGCGGTTGACCTTCTGCGCGAAATCGCGCGGCCGGGCGGCGAACGTCTTGCCGCCACCGACCCAGATGGGACTGCGGTTCGAGCCGGCGCGCGCCTGCCCGGTGCCCTTCTGCGCCCAGGGCTTCTTGCCGCCGCCGCGCACCTCGGCGCGCGACTTCTGCGCCTTCGTGCCCGCGCGGCCGCCCGCGCGATACGCCGTGACGATCTGGTGAATGAGGGGCTCGTTGAGCGCGTGGCCAAACGCCGCCTCCGACACCTGGAGCTCACCGCTCCCGCCGACCATCTTGAGGTTCATAGTCATTTCTTCGCCGGCGCGGGCTTGGCGGCCGCCGGCTTCGCGGCGGGTGCGGCCTTGCCCGCAGGCGCGCCAGCCTTCGTGGGCATCGTGGACTTGCGCGCCGCACGGCGTTTCGCCTTGAGCGAGGGCCGCACGATCACGTTGCCGCCCTCCGCCCCGGGCACCGCGCCGCGCACGAGGAGGAGATTGCGCGCGGCGTCGACCTCGACCACTTTCAGGTTCTCGGTGGTCCGCCGCACCACGCCCATGTGACCCGACATGCGCTTGCCCTTGAACACGCGGCCGGGTGTCTGGCGCTGGCCGATCGAGCCCGGCGCGCGGTGCGACAGCGAGTTACCGTGCGAGGCATAGCCGCCGGCGAAGTTGTGGCGCTTGATCGTGCCGGCGAAGCCCTTGCCGATGGTCGTCCCACTCACATCGACCGCCTCGCCCGCCTTGAAAAGGTCGGCGCGCAGCTCGGCGCCCGCCTTGAGGTCGGCCCCCTCCTCCTTGGCGAGCCGGAACTCGACGAGGCCGCGGCCGGGCGCGACGTTCGCCTTGGCGAAGTGGCCGCCGAGCGCCTTGGTGAGAAGCTGCGGACGCTTTGCGCCCCAGGTCACCTGCACGGCGCGGTAACCGTCGCTTTCGGTGGACTTGAGCTGCGTGACGCGGTTCGGCAGCACCTCGATGACCGTGCAGGGCACCGTCTCGCCGGCTTCCGTGAACACGCGCGTCATGCCGCATTTGCGGCCGACCAGACCTACAGCCATGGTTCGCATCCCATCAGGAGCCGCATCCGGCTCGACGTGGACGAGGTTCAAGACGACGGAAGATCACGGCGCCGAGCGGCTTCGTGATATTCGAGTGGTCTTGGCGCCGCCGAGACGGCCCAACCTCGCCCGATTGCCCGCTTGCGCGGTGTGTTAGCAGCCCGGCGCCCGCCCGATGCGCGGTGCGCCTTGGCCGAAAAGGCCGCGCAGTATACGGGGCGGCCCGCCCGTCGACAAGCCCGGGACCACAAGCCGGCGCGGCCCCCGTCTCGAGGGCGCCCCGGCGCGCGGTCAGTTGAGCTTGATCTGCACGTCGACGCCCGCCGGAAGCTCGAGCTTCATGAGGGCATCGACCGTCTTGTCCGTCGGATTGAGGATGTCCATGAGGCGCTTGTGGGTGCGCAGCTCGTACTGGTCGCGCGCATCCTTGTCCGCGTGCGGGGAGACGAGGAGCGTGAAGCGCTCCATCTTGGTCGGCAGCGGCACCGGGCCGCGAACGGTCGCCCCGGTCCGCTTCGCCGTCTCGACGATCTCGCGCGCAGAGTTGTCGATCAGCCGATGATCGAACGCCTTCAGACGGATGCGGATGTTCTGGTTCGCCATGTCGGCCTCCCGTTACTTGAGGACCTTGGAGACGACGCCCGAGCCGACGGTCTTGCCGCCCTCGCGGATGGCGAAGCGCAGGCCCTCCTCCATCGCAATCGGGCTGATCAGCTCCACGGTCATCTTGATGTTGTCCCCGGGCATCACCATCTCC
>DATKPY010000048.1:0-104559 GCA_035523875.1 Steroidobacteraceae bacterium | reverse complement strand
AAATATCCAGGTTCGGGAAACTAGATGCCGGTCTATCCGATTACCGACCACACTTTCGACGTCGTCGTCATAGGCGCGGGCGGCGCGGGCTTGCGTGCCACGCTCGAGGCTGCGTCGAAAGGCTTGAGGACCGCCTGCATCACCAAAGTCTTTCCGACACGCTCGCACACTGTGGCGGCGCAAGGCGGCATTGCGGCTGCGCTCGGCAACATGGGCGAAGACGACTGGCGCTGGCACATGTACGACACGGTCAAAGGTTCCGACTGGCTCGGCGACCAGGATGCGATCGAGTACATGTGCAAGGAGGCCGCGGGCGCGGTGATCGAGCTCGAGCACTACGGGCTGCCCTTCTCGCGCACCGAGCAGGGGCTCATCTATCAGCGCCCCTTCGGTGGCATGACCACGCACTACGGCAAGGGGATCGCGCAACGCACCTGCGCCGCCGCCGATCGCACCGGGCACGCGATGCTGCATACGCTCTATCAGCAGTCGATCCGCCACGAGGCGACGTTCTTCGTCGAGTACTTTGCGATCGATCTCATCATGGAGCGCGGAGTCTGCCGCGGCGTGGTCGCACTCGATCTCGCCGCAGGCACGCTCCATCGCTTCCGCGCGCACGCGACGATCCTCGCGACCGGCGGCTACGGGCGCGCGTACTTCTCGTGCACCTCGGCGCACTCGTGCACGGGCGACGGCAACGCGATGGTGCTGCGTGCGGGTCTGCCGCTTCAAGACATGGAGTTCGTGCAGTTCCATCCCACGGGGATCTACACCGCCGGCTGCCTCATCACCGAGGGCGCCCGCGGCGAAGGCGGCTATCTCACCAACGCCGCCGGCGAGCGCTTCATGGAGCGCTATGCGCCGAACGCCAAGGATCTCGCCTCGCGCGACGTGGTGAGCCGCGCGATGACGATCGAGATCCGCGAGGGCCGCGGCGTCGGCGCGGAGCGCGACCACATCGAGCTGCACCTCGAGCACTTGGGGCCGGAGGTGATCCACGAGCGTCTGCCCGGGATCACCGAGACGGCACGCATCTTTGCGGGCGTCGATGTGACCCGGGCGCCGATTCCGGTGCTGCCGACGGTCCACTACAACATGGGCGGGATCCCGTGCAATTACCGCGGCGAGGCGCTCTGCCCGCGCGAGGGGGACTCCGAAGCCGTGGTGCCGGGTTTGCTCGCGGTGGGTGAGACGGCCTGCGTCTCGGTGCACGGCGCGAACCGCTTGGGCTCGAACTCGCTCCTCGATCTGGTGGTCTTCGGACGCGCGGCGGCGCGCCGCTGCGCGGAGCTCGTTCGCCCGGGCACCGCGCACGCACCGCTCCCCACCGATGCCGCGGAGCCGGCGCTCGCACGCCTCGATCGGCTGCGCCATGCGGACGGCTCGCGGCCGACCGCGGCGCTGCGCCTGCAGATGCAGCGGATCATGCAGCGGGATGCGGCGGTGTTCCGCACCGGCACGACGCTGCGCGAGGGGATGGAGCGTCTCGCGCAGACCTTCGCCGCGATGCGCGACGTGCGCGTCGCGGACCGCTCGCTCATCTGGAACAGCGACTTGATCGAGACGCTCGAGCTCGAGAATCTGCTGTTGCAGGCGACGGCGACGATCGCCTCGGCCGACCACCGCACCGAGAGCCGCGGGGCGCATGCGCGCGAGGATTTTCCACAGCGCGACGATGCGAGCTGGCTCAAGCACACCCTCGTGTGGGTCGATCGCGAGGGGCGCGCCCGCTTCGACTACCGTCCGGTGCACTTGAACACGCTCACCCGCGAGGTGGAGGCGATTCCGCCCAAGGCGCGCACGTACTGAGGCTGCGCGGCGCGCCGGCAAGGAGCAAGTCATGGCCGAGTTTCTGCTTCCCAAGGGCTCGCGCGTCAATCCGCGCGGGCGCGTCCACCAGGCCGCCGGTCGGGCGGAGCGGCTGCTCACGCTGCGGATCTACCGCTACGACCCGGACGCGGCGGACGGCCCGCGCATCGACACCTTCGAGCTCGACGCCGCCGTGTGCGGCCAGATGGTCCTCGATGCGCTCATTCAGATCAAAAGCGGGGTCGATTCCACGCTCACGTTCCGCCGCTCCTGCCGCGAGGGCATCTGCGGCTCGTGCGCCATGAACGTGAACGGCATCAACTGCCTCGCCTGCACCACGCCGCTTGCGGATCTCGGCGCCGAGATCCGCATCTATCCGCTGCCGCATATGCCGGTGGTCAAGGATCTGGTGCCGGATCTCACCCATTTCTACGCGCAGTACGCATCGATCGAGCCCTGGATGAAGACGCGCACGCCGCCGCCGCCCGATCGCGAGCGGCTGCAGTCGAAGGAGGAGCAGGAGCGCATCGACCGTCCGGCGGGCTGCATCCTGTGCGCCTGCTGCTCGACCGCCTGTCCGAGCTACTGGTGGAACAGCGATCGGTTCCTCGGGCCCGCGGCGCTGCTGGCCGCGTACCGCTGGATCGTCGACTCGCGCGATGAGGCGAGCGGCGAGCGGCTCGATCAGCTCGAGGACCCGTTCCGCCTGTATCGCTGCCACACGATCATGAACTGCACCGACGTGTGCCCGAAGGACCTGACCCCGGCGAAGGCCATCGCCGAGATCAAGAAGATGCTCGTCGCCCGGCGCTCCTGAAGCCAAGCCGCAGCCATGCCGGGCGGAGATGCAATTCTGTGGCGCTGCCGGCGAGGCATGAAGGAGCTCGACGTGCTGCTCGAGCGCTACGCGCGTGAGCGCTACCCGGGGACCTCCCCGGAGCGCCGCCACGCATTCGAGCGGTTGCTTGCGCTCCCGGACCCGCTGCTGGTCGATTTGCTGCTCGGCTCGGCTCGCACCGAGGACTCGCAGCTCGCAGCGGTCGCCGCGCTGGTGGCAGGCTCGGACACGGGCTAGACTCGCCCCCTCGCCGTGACCACCATCACACCCGCGCCAATCTCCGCACCGCCTGAACTTCCTGGCGGGCTCACAGTCTATCTAGCTCGCAAAGTGGCGACCTTCTGGCCGGACCAGGGGGCAGAAGGGCGCTCATGAGCGCCGACACGAGCGATCTGAGCCTGGTCCGGCGCGTACAGCGTGGGGATAGAGGGGCGTTCGATGCGCTGGTTCTCAAGTACCAGCACAAAGTGGTCAAGCTCGTCATGCGTTATGTCCGCAACCCTGCGGAAGCTGAGGATGTCGCCCAGGAGACCTTCATCAAGGCCTACCGGGCGCTGCCGCAGTTTCGCGGCGACAGCGCCTTCTACACCTGGCTCTACCGCATCGCGATCAACACCGCGAAGAACGCCGTCGTCTCCCGCGACCGAAGTCCGGTCGACTACGACCTCGATGTGCAAAATCCCGACGAGTCCTACGATATGCAAAGTCGATTGAAGGATTCCGAGACCCCAGAGGGCCTAGTGCTCACCGATGAGATCCGGGCCACCGTGAATGCCGCGATCGATGCGCTGCCCGAGGACCTGCGGACCGCCATCGTGCTGCGCGAGCTCGAAGGCCTTTCCTACGAAGAGATTGCCGCGGCCATGGGCTGCCCCGTGGGCACGGTGCGCTCGCGAATTTTTCGGGCGCGAGAGGCGATCGATCGCCGCCTGCGCGAAGTGTTCGAAGGTGGTCTCGGTCGTGCGGAGGAGATCGGATGAGCAACGAGGAGCTCGACAGTCAGCTGTCCGCCATGTTCGACGACGAGCTGCCCGCACCGCAGTGCGAGCTGCTCGCGCGACGCCTCGCGCGCGACGATGCGCTCAAGGCGCGCTGGGGCCGATACGCGGCGATGGGAGCCGCGATCCGGGCGGAGCGCAGCCTTAGCCTCGACAGCGGACTCGCGCGCCGCGTGAGCACGGCGATCGCCGCGGAGCCCGTGCTCGTTGCCGTGCCCGCACCCGATGCCCGCAGTCCCCACGCTCGGGCGACCGCTGCCCGCTGGTGGCAGCCGCTTCTGGGCGGTGCGCTCGCGGCCGGTGTCGCCGCGGCCGCGATTCTGTGGCTGCACGCCGCCGCACCGGTGGTGCCTGCAGTCGCGCAGCTCGCCGCCACGGTCCCGGACGCCGTGACCACGCAGTCTGTCGCGAGCGATGCCGCGGACTCCGATAGCTACGTCGTGCCTCCCGCCGTGGAGTCGGCTTCGTTCGCCCCGCCCACGGAGCTCGCCGACTTCGTGGTCGCCCACAGCGAGTTCTCGACGCCGCTTCTGCGCCGCAGCGCGCTCTCGGCGCTGGTGGCGGCCGAGGCCGCGACGAGCACCCCCACCCCTCCCCCGCAGAGCGCTCCCCACGGGCAGCGGCAGGACGAGTCGAAGGCAGTGCATGCGGCCGGCGCGCCTTAGCGAGCAGCTCACCTGGCTCGCCCTTGCGCTCGCGGTGGCGGGCGTCGCGTGCGCCGATGAGCCGCAGAAATGGCTCGAGCGCATGAACCAGGCGCTCACGACGCTCAACTACGACGGCGTCTTCTGGCACTGGCAGGGCGGACGCGCGGAGACCCTGCGCATCATCCACCGCGTCGAGAACGGCGTCGTCACCGAGCGGCTTGTGTCCCTCGACGGCTCGGGACGCGAGTTCATCCGCACCGGAAGCCGGCTCGTGTGCTACCTGCCGGATGAGCGCAAGGTGTTGGTCGAGCGTCAGCCGGATGCGAGCCTGGTGCTCGGGACCCTGCCGAAATTCACGGTCGCGACCAACCAGTTCTATGCGATGAAGGCGCTGATGCGCACGCGCCTGCTCGGCAAGAAGACGCAGCTCATCGCCGTCGACCCGAAGGACCAGTATCGCTACGGGTACCGGCTGTGGATCGACGAGGCGACCGGCATGCCGCTCAGGACGGAGCTGCGCGATGCGCGCGGACGAGTGATCGAGCAGCTCGTCTTCGCGAGCATCGCAACCCCTGCGCACATCCCCGACTCCGCGTTCAAGCCCGATGTGTCCACCACCGGCTTTCAGTGGCTGCGCGAGGCGCCCGCGACCTTGAGCGCGAATCCGGCGGCGGTCGTGACCTGGAGCGCGCTCAGGCTGCCTCCGGGCTTTCACATCTCCCTGCGCGCGGCGCAGGTCATGCCGGGCTACAAGGGTCCGGTCGAGCACCTCGTCTATACCGACGGCATCGCCTCGGTGTCGGTGTTCGTCGAGTCGCACCTGCACCCCGATCACGTGCTCTCGGGCAGCGCGCAGGTGGGCACCTCCTCGGCCTTCTCGACGATCGTGGACGGACACCCGGTGACGGCCGTGGGCGAGGTGCCGCCCGAGACCGTGCGATTCATCGCCAACTCCGTGAAGGCGGAGCCGGTGAGCGCATCGCCTTCCGTGCCACCGGCGCTCGTACCGCTGCACTGAGCCCGCGGCCGCGTCCGCACCCCCGGGGCACGATGCAGCTCACCCTCGTGCAGCGCCACGACTGCGGCCTCTGCGAGGAGATGCTCGCGGAGCTTGCGGCGCTCGGGCGCACGCTCGAGCTGCCGGCGCTCGAGGTGCTCGACGTCGATGCGGATGCGCAGTTGAGGCGGCGCTACGGACTCGATGTTCCGGTGCTGCTGCTCGACGGGGCGGTCGTCTGCCGCCATCGCTTGGACGGCGCGGAGCTCGCGCGACTCCTCAGAAAGCGCTCGAGCTAAAAGCCGTATAGAATCCGCGCCACCATTCACGAGCCGTGTCACCTGCGATGTGATGTTCGGCGGAATCTGCGGGTTGATGCGGCTCATTCGAAACTTCTCCATCATTGCACACGTCGATCACGGCAAGTCGACTCTGGCAGACCGCTTGATCCAGCTCTGCGGCGGACTCGAGGCCCGCGAGATGCAGGATCAGGTGCTCGACTCGATGGAGCTCGAGCGCGAGCGCGGGATCACGATCAAAGCGCAGAGCGTGACGCTCTACTACATCGCCCACGACGGCGCGCGCTATCAGCTGAATCTCATCGACACCCCGGGCCACGTCGACTTCTCCTACGAGGTGTCGCGGTCGCTCGCCGCGTGCGAGGGCGCGCTCCTGGTGGTCGATGCCTCCCAGGGCGTCGAGGCGCAGAGCGTCGCGAACTGCTACACCGCGATCGAGCAGGGGCTCGAGGTGGTGCCCGTCATCAACAAGATCGATCTGCCCTCGGCGGATCCGGCGCGGGTGGTGACCGAGATCGAGGAAATCATCGGCATCGAGGCGCGCGATGCCGCGCGCGTGAGCGCCAAGACGGGGGAGGGCGTGCCGGAGCTGCTCGAGACGATCGTGGCGCGCATTCCGCCCCCGCGCGGCGATCGCGCAGCACCTCTACAGGCCTTGATCATCGACTCGTGGTTCGACAACTACGTGGGCGTGGTGTCGCTGGTGCGCGTCGTCAACGGCGCGCTCGCGATCGGGGAGAAGATCCGCATCATGTCGACCGGACGGAGCTTCACGGTCGACAAGCTCGGCCGCTTCAGCCCCAAATCCATTCCCGAGCGCACGCTCGCCGCCGGGGAGGTGGGCTTCGTCGTCGCCGGGGTGAAGGAGATCGACGGTGCGCCGGTCGGAGATACCATCACGCTGGAGAACCGCCCCGCGACCGCGGCCCTTCCGGGGTTCCGCGAGATCAAGCCGCGCGTGTTCGCGGGACTGTTCCCGGTGAACTCCGAGGACTACGAGGCGTTCCGCGACGCGCTCGCGAAGCTCAAGTTGAACGACTCGGCGCTGCGCTACGAGCCGGAAGTCTCCGGGGCGCTCGGCTTCGGCTTTCGCTGCGGCTTCCTGGGACTCCTGCACATGGACATCGTGCAGGAGCGCCTGGAGCGCGAGTACCACCTCGACCTCGTGACGAGCGCCCCGACCGTCGTGTACGAGGTGGCACGCACCGACGGGGAGGTGCGCTACGTCGACAACCCCGCAAAGCTTCCGCCGGCGAACGAGATCGAGGAGATTCGCGAGCCGATCATCACCGCGAACATCCTGGTGCCGCCCGATCACGTGGGCGCGGTGCTGAAACTTTGCACCGAGAAGCGCGGCCGGCAGAAGAAGATGCAGTACCTCGGCACGCAGGTCTCGCTCCAGTACGAGCTGCCGCTCGCCGAGGTGGTGCTCGATTTCTTCGATCGGCTGAAATCCGTGAGCCGCGGCTACGCGTCCTTCGACTACGAGTTCAGCCACTTTGCGGTGGCGCCGCTCGTCAAGCTCGACGTGCTCATCAACGGCGAGCGGGTCGATGCGCTCTCGATCATCGTGCACCGCGACAGCGCCTATCAGCGCGGCCGCGAGCTCGTCGACAAGATGCAGGAGCTCATTCCGCGCCAGATGTTCGAGGTCGCGGTCCAGGCGGCGATCGGCAGCGCGGTGATCGCGCGCGCCACCGTCAAGGCGCTGCGCAAGAACGTGCTCGCGAAATGCTACGGCGGCGACGTGACGCGCAAGCGCAAGCTCCTCGAGAAGCAGAAGGAGGGCAAGAAGCGCATGAAGCAGCTCGGGCGCGTCGAGATACCGCAGGAGGCGTTCCTCGCGGTGCTGCAGGTCGGACGCAAGCATTAGATTTCCTGCACGGGACAGTAGACGGCAAAGGGCTCCTCATGTTGATGCAACTCATTTATGCGTTGAGCTGGGTCGCCATTCCGGTGACCCTCGTATGCGTCGTCGACGACTGGTTCCTGCGGCCGCGCCGCCAGATCCTCGCGGCCCCGCAGCCTGCGCGCGATCCGCCGGCGATGGCCTTCGCCTACTACGCACTCCCGGTGCTCGTGATCTGCGCGGTGATCCGCCTGCTGGTCGCCGAGCGGCTCGATTTCAGCCTCGTGCTGCTGCTCATCGCCTGCGTGACCGGCATCGCGTGGCTCGCCGATGCGACGCTCCTCGCGCCACGGCGCGCCGCCGCCGCGCGCGCCGCGGGCAAGGATCCGAGCGTCGTGAGCGAGCCCGGCACCGTCGATTACGCGCGCAGCTTCTTTCCCGTCGCGGTGATCGTGCTCCTGTTGCGCTCGTTCGTGTTCGAGCCGTTCCGCATTCCCTCGGACTCGATGATGCCCACGCTCCTCGACGGAGATTTCATCATCGTCAACAAATACGACTACGGCCTGCGCTTACCGATCATCGACAAGAAGATCATCGCGATCGGCGAGCCGCACCGCGGCGATGTGGTCGTGTTCCGCTATCCGCCCGACCCCTCGATCAATTACATCAAGCGGCTGGTGGGGCTGCCCGGGGACCGGGTCGCCGTGCGCGACGATCAGGTGATCCTCAACGGCAAGCCCGTGCCGACGGCCGACCGCGGTCTGTACGACGACGGCTGCTACGAGGGCATGCACCTCGAGGAGGAGACGCTCGACCACGAGCCCCACGAGATCCTCTACTGCCCGACCACCTCCGACATTGCGGTCGAGCCGCTGCCCACCTGCAAGCGCCACCTGGCGCGGGGCTACGTCTGTCCGGCCACGAACGACCTCGCGACCCCCGCCCACGGGGATTGGCCCGAGCACGTCATCCCGCCCGGCATGTACCTGATGCTCGGGGACAACCGGGACAACAGCGCCGACGGGCGCTACTGGGGGTTCGTGCCCGAGGCGAACCTGGTCGGCAAGGCCACCCGGATCTGGTTCAACTGGGACCTGGGGGCCCCCGGAGGGCCGATCTGGAGGCGGATCGGCATGCGAATTCGGTGAGTGTGAGGCGCCCGACAGCGACCGGTCGCCCCGGGGGTGTAGCCTCCCCGACAGGTACGGGCTTGCCTCGGGGTTGCGGAGGGCACTCATGGGTACGATCGAGCGGCAACGTGGCGTTACGCTACTCGGCTGGTTGTTCCTGCTGATCCCCTTGGCCACGGTCGGGTACACCGGCATCCGCCTGGTGCCCATCTACATGAACTACATGCGCGTCGCGAAGAGCCTCGACCAGATCGTCACCGAGACGGGTGCCGAGGACACGGCACAGTCGATCCGCTTCTCGATCGAGAAGCGCTTCGACATCGAGAGCATCAATTTCCCCGATTTCCGCGACGTCGACATCCGGCGCGACGGCACGAGCTGGGTCCTCGAGGCGAAGTACGAGGACACGGCGCCGCTTTTCTCGAACGTCTCGATTCTGGTGAGTTTCGACAAGGTGGCGCAGTCGGGCGGCTGAAGCGCGTGCACGGGGACTGGCCGCACGAGTGGCTGCGGGAGAAGCTCGGTTACCAGCCGCGCGACGCGGAGCTGTTCGCCGCCGCCCTCACCCACCGCAGCGCCGCGCGCCTGAACTACGAGCGGCTCGAGTTCCTGGGCGATGCCGTGCTCAATCTGCTGGTGGCGGAGCACCTTTACCGGGCGTTCCCCCAGGCCGACGAGGGGGACCTGAGCCGGCTGCGCGCGCGCGTGGTGAGCAGCGAGCCGCTCGCCGAGATCGCCGGGGCGCTCGGCCTCGGGGAGGTGCTGCAGCTCGGCTCCGGTGAGCTCAAGACCGGCGGCTTCCGCCGCCAATCGATCCTCGCGGATGCCTTCGAGGCCGTCTGCGGCGCCGTCTATCTCGACGGCGGGCTCGAGGCGGCACGCGGTCTCGTCGCGCGGCTCATCGCACCGCGCATTGCGCTGCTCCCGGCGCCCGAGACGTTGAAGGACGCGAAGACGCGCCTGCAGGAGTACGTCCAGTCCCGCGGCCTGCCACTGCCCCGCTACGAGGTGGAGCGCACCGAGGGCGAGGCGCACGAGCAGACCTTCTGGGTCGCGTGTGAGGCGAGCGGTCTCGGCCTGCGCGCGAGCGGCAGCGGCCGCAGCCGCCGGCGCGCGGAGCAGGAAGCCGCCGAACGCATCCTGCGCGCGATCGATTCGGGCGGCGAGGCTCACCCGCACGAGACCTGAGCGACACGCTATCATCGAAAGCTGCGCCCCGGTCGGGGCGCCATTCCAGGCGAGGGTGCCCGAGACCGTCGTGGCCGTGCCGCAAGATGAACTCGACGCACAATGCAGAGCCGCTCCATGCCGGATTCGCCGCCCTCGTCGGGCGCCCGAATGTCGGCAAATCGACGCTGTTGAACGCGCTCGTCGGGGAGAAGCTGAGCATCGTCACGCCGCGGCCGCAGACCACCCGCCAGCGCGTGCTCGGCGTGCTCACGAGCGCGGCGGCGCAGATCGTGTTCGTGGATACCCCGGGGCTGCACTTGGGCTCCAGGCGCGCCCTCAATCGCACGATGAACCGCACGGCCACCACGGCGCTCGAGGATGCGGACTTGATCGTGCTCGTCGTCGAAGCGCTCCAATGGTCGGCGGAGGACGATCTCGCGCTCAAGCGCATCCGCGAGAGCGGGCACCCGGTCGTGGTCGCCGTCAACAAGATCGATCGGGTGCGGCCGCGCGAGCGGCTCCTGCCCTATCTCGCGGCGCTCGCCCAACGGCACACCTTCGCCGATCTCGTGCCGGTCTCGGGCCTCAAGGGCGAGAATCTCGATGCGCTCATCGCGGCGCTCACCCGGCTGTTGCCCGAATCCCCGCTGCTCTTCCCGCCCGGGGAGCGCACCGACCGCGACCTGCGCTTTCGCATCGCCGAGACCATCCGCGAGAAGCTCACCCTGGAGCTCGAGCAGGAGCTCCCCTACGGCGTTGCGGTGGAGATCGAGCGCGCCGTCGAGGAGGAGGGCCAGCTCAATGTGGATGCGGCGATCTGGGTCGACCGGCGCGGCCAGAAGCCGATCGTGATCGGTGCGGGCGGCGAGCGGTTGAAGCGGATCGGCCGCGCCGCGCGCCTGGAGCTCAATGCCCTCCTCGGCCGGCGGCTGCATCTCGCGCTGTGGGTGAAGGTGCGCGAGGGATGGGCCGACAGCGAGCGGGCCCTGAAGCAGCTTGGAATCGAGTGAAACGCAGGATCGCACTTCCGTGAGCCGCAATCCGCGCCGCACCCAGCTCGCTCCCGGCTACATCCTGCACCACCTGCCGTATCGGGACACGAGCCGCATCCTCGAGGTGCTCACCCGCGAGCACGGGCGGCTCACGCTGTTCGCGCGCGGGGTGCGCGGTCCGAAGGCCAAGCTCGCGAGGATCCTCGAGCCCTTCGAGCTGCTGCTCTTCTCGTGGTCCGGGGGCGGCGAGGCGGCGCAGCTCACGGGAGCGGAGCCGGCGGGCGCGCTCGCGCGGCCGCCGTCCGCGGCGCTGATGGCCTGCTTCTATCTGAGCGAGCTCGTGCTCAAGCTCACGACCCGGCACGATCCGCATCCGCGCCTCTTTGACGCCTACCACGAGGCGCTCGGGCAGCTGAAGGCGGGCGCAGCGCTCGAGCCCGCATTGCGCCTGTTCGAGAAGCGGCTGCTCGAGGAGGTGGGCTACGGGCTCGATCTCGCGAGCGAGGGGGCGAGCGGGCGGCCGCTCGAGCGCGGCGCGCACTACCGGTTCCGGCCCGCGCAGGGCCTGATGCGCGTGCCGGCCGGCACCTCCGGGGCGCTCGAGGGCACCTCGCTCCTCAGCCTCGCGGCCGAGCGGCTCACGACCGCGGCCGAGCTCGAGGACGCACGCCGGCTGCTCGGCGCCGCCCTCGATCATTGTCTGGAAGGACGCGAGCTCGCGACGCGGGTCGTCGCACGCTCGATCGCGCGGCGTCGCTCGGTCGCGCGCCGCGCCGCGTCCTCCTCGGAGTCCCGGAGATGACGCGCTCACCCATCGCGCTCGGCATCAATATCGATCACGTGGCGACGCTGCGGCAGGCGCGGCAGGCGCGCTACCCGGATCCCGTGCACGCAGCGCTCGTTGCCGAGATGGCGGGCGCGGACAGCATCACGCTGCACCTGCGCGAGGACCGCCGCCACATCCAGGAGCACGACGTGCGCACGCTCAAGACGCTCCTGCAAACGCGCATGAATCTCGAGCTCGCGGTCACTCCCGAGATGCTCGCGATCGCCCGCAGCGTCCGTCCGGCGGACTGCTGTCTGGTGCCGGAGCGGCGCGCGGAGATCACGACCGAGGGGGGCCTCGATGCGGCGGCGCAGGTGCCGCAGCTGAAGGATGCGGCCGCCTCGCTCAAGGCCGCCGGGGTGCGCGTGGCGCTGTTCGTCGATCCCGAGCCGCGCCAGATCGAGGCCGCGGTCGCGATCGGCTGCCCGGCGGTGGAGCTGCATACCGGCGCGTACGCCGAGGCCGCAGGCGCCCTGCGCGCGACCGAGCTCGAGCGGCTGCGCGCGGCGGCGCGGCGGGCCGCCGCGCTCGGCCTCGAGGTGCATGCGGGGCACGGTCTTCACTACCACAACGTCGAGCCGGTCGCCGCCACGCCCGAGATCGTGGAGCTCAACATCGGCCACGCCGTCATCGCACGCGCGGTCTTCGCGGGGCTTGCGCAGGCGGTGCGCGAGATGCGCGCGCTCATGCTCGCGGCGCGCGCATGATATTCGGCATCGGCGTCGATGTGCTCGAGATCGAGCGCGTGACGCGTACGCTCGAGAAGTTCGGCGCGCGCTTTCTCGATCATCTGCTCATGCCCGAGGAGCGCGCCGAGCTCGCGCACACCCGGCGCCGCGAGCGTTTCGTCGCGATGCGCTTCGCCGCCAAGGAGGCGATCGTCAAGGCGATGGGAACCGGCTTCGCGCACGGGGTGTGGATCCGCGACGTGGGCATCGTGCAGAACGCCTGGGGGAGGCCCGAGGTCATCTTCTCCGCCCGCGGCGAGCGCGTGCGCCGCGGTCTCGGTGTCGGGGAGGGCCACGTCACGCTCACCGACGAGGCGGGTCTGGTGGTCGCGGTGGCGGTGCTCATGAGAGGCGGGAGTGCGGCATGAACGTGCTCGTGTTCGATATCGAGACGGTGCCCGACGTGCGCCTCGGCCGCCGGCTCCACGGGCTCGAGGGACTCTCGGACGAGCAGGTGGCGAAGGCGATGTTCACCCTGCGCCGCCAGAAGACGAGCGAGGAGTTCCTGCCGCACGCCGCGCAGCGCATCGTCGCGATCTCCTGCGCGCTGCGCAGCCGCGACGGACTCAATCTGTGGAGCCTCGGTGAGCCGCACGCGCCCGAGCGCGAGCTCATCGAGCGCTTCTTCGAGGGCATCGCGCGCTACTCCCCGACGCTCGTGAGCTGGAACGGCTCCGGGTTCGATTTGCCGGTGCTGCATTACCGCGCGCTCGCCGCGGGCGTGCAGGCGCCGCGCTACTGGGAGACCGGTGATGAGGACACGACGTTCCGCTACAACAACTATCTCAACCGCTACCACTGGCGGCACATCGACCTCATGGACGTGCTCGCGGGCTATCAGCCCCGTTCGCGTGCGGCGCTCGCCGATACGGCGGCGCTCCTCGGGTTTCCCGGGAAGCTCGGCTTCGACGGCAGTCGGGTGTGGGAGGCCTTTCTCGCCGGAGAGATCGTGCGCATCCGCCGCTACTGCGAGACCGATGTGCTCAACACCTATCTGATCTTCCTGCGCTTTCAGCTGCTGCGCGGGCAGCTCACCCGCGAGAGCCACGCGCAGGAGCTCGAGCGGGTGCGGGCGCTGCTCGCCGCGGGCACCGAGCCGCACTACGCGGAGTTCCTGCGCGCGTGGGCGCGCGCCGCGGCGGAGGCCGCGGATTGAGCGAGGCCGAGCTCGGCACGGTCGATGCACTCACGCACGAGGGCGAGGGCGTCGTGCACGCAGGCAAGACCGCGTTCGTCGCCGGTGCCCTGCCCGGGGAGCTGGTGCGCTTCCGCCGCACACGCCGGCGCAAGCGCCACGATGAGGCCGCGCTCATCGAGGTGGTGCGCGCCGCCGCCGCGCGCACCGTGCCGCAGTGCGCACACTTCGGCGTCTGCGGCGGCTGCGCGCTGCAGCATCTTGCGGGCGAGCGGCAGATCGAGGCCAAGCACGCGGAGCTGCGCGACAGTCTCGAGCGCATCGCCCTCACCACGCCAACGGAGTGGCTCGCGCCGCTGCGCGGGCCGCAGTGGGGCTATAGGCGGCGCGCGCGCCTCGGTGCGCGCTATGTGGCGAAGAAGGGCCGCGTGCTGGTGGGCTTCCGCGAGCGCTCCGCCCCGTACGTGGCGGCGACCGAGCGCTGCGAGGTGCTCGCGCCGCCGGTCGGGACGCTGATCGGCCCGTTGGCGGCGCTGCTCACGAGCCTGAGCATCCGCGAGCGCATCCCGCAGATCGAGGTCGCCGTCGCCGACAACGCCGCGGCACTCGTCCTGCGGGTGCTCGCTCAGCCGAGCGCTGCGGATCTCAGGGCACTCGCCGAGTTCGAGCAGCGGCACGCGGTGCGACTCTATCTGCAGCCTGCGGGGGTCGACTCGGTGAGCCGTCTCAGTGCCGCGCAATCCGCGCCCGGCGCCGCAGCCGCCGAGGAGCCGCTCTTCTATCGGCTGGCGCAGTTCGATCTGAGCCTCGAGTTCGCGCCGACGGATTTCATCCAGGTAAATGGTGTCATGAACCAGGCGCTCGTCACGCGCGCAGTCGAGCTGCTCGCTCCGCGCGCGGACGCGCGCGTGCTCGACCTCTACTGCGGGCTCGGGAACTTCAGCTTGCCGCTCGCGCGCCGCGCCGGGCAGGTGGTGGGCGTGGAGTGCGACGGAGCGCTCCTCGGGCGGGCACGACATAATGCGCGGCGCAACGGCGTTGAGAACGTCGAGTTCGTGGCGGCCGACCTGGCGGTGCCGCTGCCGCAGGGACTGCCGTGGCTCGCTCAACCCTTCAGCCACGTGCTCATCGATCCGCCGCGCGCGGGCGCGCGCGAGGTAATGCGCACCATCGCACGAATTGCGCCGCAGCGAGTGCTGTATATTTCATGTCATCCGGGCAGTCTCGCCCGGGACGTGGGGCAGTTGGTTCACGAGCACGGTTTCGTGCTGCGCGCGGCCGGCGTGCTCGACATGTTCCCCCACACGACCCACGTTGAGTCGCTCGCGCTGCTGACGCCCGGGGGGGCAGGGGAGAGGGACGGCACATGAGCCTCGGGCCGCTGATGATCGATCTGGCCGGTCCCCAGATCGAAGCGGAGGAGAGGGAACTCCTCACCCACCCGCTCGTCGGCGGAGTGATTCTCTTCACGCGCAACTTTCGCGATTCCGCGCAACTCACCACCCTGGTCGCGGCGCTGCACGAGGCGCGCAGTCCACCGCTGCTCGTGGCCGTCGACCACGAGGGCGGGCGCGTACAGCGATTCCGCACGCAGTTCTCGCGCTTGCCCTCCGCACGCCGCATCGGCCACGAGTTCGACCGGGACGCGCGCGCGGGTGTCGCGCTCGCGCGCAGCATGGGTTGGCTCATGGCAGCGGAGCTGCGCGCGCACGGCATCGACCTCTCCTTCGCCCCGTGCGTCGATCTCGACTATGGCATGAGCGAGGCGATCGGTGACCGCGCGTTCCACGCGAGCGCCGATGCGGTCGCACAGCTCGCGGTCGCCTCCATGCACGGCATGCGCAGCGCCGGGATGGCGGCCACCGCCAAGCATTTCCCCGGCCACGGCGCCGTGCGCGCCGATTCGCACTTGAGCCTGCCGATCGATCGGCGCGCATACGCCGATCTCAGCGAGGATATGGCTCCCTATCGCCGGCTCATCGACAACGCGCTGCCGGCAGTGATGGCCGCGCACGTGCAATTTCCGGCCGTGGACGCGCACCCTGCGAGTGCCTCGCGCCGCTGGCTGCGCGGCATCCTGCGCGGGGAGATGCGCTTTCAGGGCGCGATCTTCACCGATGACCTCTCGATGGGAGCCGCGGCGGCGGCCGGGGATATCGTGACGCGCGCCGAGCGCGCACTCGATGCCGGCAACGACATGCTGGTCGTGTGCAACGACAGGGCCGCCGTGATCACGCTCCTCGATCGATTGCACGTCGCGCCGGAACCGGCCTCGCAGGTGCGCATCGTGCGCATGCGCGGACGCGGCGGCTCCTCCTGGAGCGACCTCACCGCGTCGCACGAATGGCGCGCAGCGCGCGAGGCGCTCGCGCGCTGCGCGGCGCCTCCGGCGCTCACGCTCGATCCGAACGGCTCATGAGCGGCTGGTCAGCCGAGTCGTGGGGGGCCATTCTCGATGCCGCACCGGAGGGCATCGTGGTCTGCGATGCCACCGTCCCGGAGCTCCCGGTCGTGTACGCGAACAGCGCCTTCGCGCAACTTTGCGGCTATCCGCTCGAGCAGCTCCTCGGTGCGAATCTGCGCATGCTGCAAGGAGGTGACCGCGACCAGGACGGACGCACGCGATTGCGCGAGGCGCTCGAGCACGGCGAGCCCTGCCGCGCGTTGCTGCGCAACTACCGCCCGGACGGCGCCCAGTTCTGGAACGAGATGTGGATCCAGCCGGTGCGCGACGCCGCGGGGCGCATCGTCCAGTGGATCGGCTATCACCGCGACGGGGGCGAGCGGGCGCGGCCCGTAGAGCGCCTGGCGTCAGGCCTGCCGGCGTGGATGCGCGAGGATCGGCTCACCGGGCTCTATTCGCGCGACTATTTCGAGGAGCTGCTGCGGCGCGAGTGGCAGGTCGCGCAGCGCGACTCGCTCGAGATCGGCCTCACCGTGTTCGACATCGACGACTTGGGCGCGTACAACGACACCTTCGACAAATCCGCGGGCGACGCGTGCATCCGCCGCGTGGCGCGTGCGATCTTGAGCTCCTACCGTCGCGGCAGCGATCTCGTTGGGCGCTGGGACGGGGGCGCGTTCGCCGTGCTCACTCAGGGGGAGGCCTCGGCCAAGGCCGGCGACTACGCCCAGGTAGTCGTGCAGCGCGTGCGCGATCTGCTCATCCACAATCCGCGTGCCGTGAACGGCGCCCGCTACGTGACCCTCAGTGCCGGCGTCGCGAGCCTCGTGCCCGCTCGCGAGCTCGGGCTCGAGGCGCTCGTCGCGGCCTGTCTGCTCGCGCTCAAGCGCGCCAAGGCGCTCGGTAAGAACAACATCTGCTCGGCCGAGGCTCACGACTTCGAGCCCGTCGCATCGCCCAAGTAGCCCGATCATCTCCGCTCGGAGCACATTGCAATAGTAGAAAATCGCGCACCGATCGGTAGGATGTAGCGAGCACGCGATCATCGCACTGACGGCCACCGATCGGACTATGCGGCGCCTGAAGATTCTTCATCGGACCTATTACAATTTCAGTGGCTCCGTGCAACTGCAGCCGCATCGACTGCTGCTCCGTCCGCGCGAAGGGCCCGGATTGCACATCGAGAGCTCGAGACTCGACATCACACCCGCGGCCCAGGTGCGCTGGCTGCGCGATGCCTACGACAACTCCGTGGCCGTTGCGACCTTTGACTCCCCGACCGCGCATCTTGGCATCGTGAGTGAGTGCGTCGTGCAGCAGTTCGACGAGACGCCGCTCGATTTTCTGGTCGCGGATTTCGCCGTGCACTATCCCTTCGCCTACGACGCCGATTCGGCCGATGTGCTGCGACCCTACCTGCGCAGTCTGGTGCAGGGCGATCAGAGCGCGCTCGCAACCTGGGTGCGGCGCTACTGGTATCCCGGAGAGCACGTGCAAACCTACGGACTGCTCGCGCGCCTGTGTGCGGCGATCAACCAGTCCCTCACCTACCGAGTCCGCGAAGAGCCCGGGGTCCAGTCGGCCACCGAGACGCTCACACGCGGAGTCGGTTCCTGTCGCGATTTCGCCCATCTGTTCATGGAAGCTGCGCACTTTCTGGGGCTCGCCGCGCGCTTCGTGAGCGGTTATGTGAATACCCCATTCACCGATGGACGCAGCGGCTCCACCCACGCGTGGGCCGAGGTCTATCTTCCCGGCGCCGGCTGGAAGGGCTTCGATCCAACGAGCGGCGAGATCGTAGGCCCGCGGCACATCGCCGTCGCGGTGGCGCGCTTGCCCGAGGTGGTCTCGCCGGTGACCGGTGCCTTCTTCGGGCCGCCGGGAGCCGATCTCTCCGTAGGCGTCTGGGTGAGCGAGCTCTAGACGGCCACCGCACGGCGCTGGGGCGCACGCGGGCGCTGCGTGGCTCGCGAAAGGCGAGCAATCCGGGCGCCATTGCTGTACGGTGAAGCATGTTTCTCGCAAAGTTGAGCGCCGACGGCCCGGACGCCGGCAAGTGGTACATGATGGCCGTGGAAGGCAAAGTCGCCGTCCGCCGTGTCGGCTATTGTGCGCGAAATTGCGAAGGTCACAGCACGCAGGCCGAGGCGATCGAGCATTTCCTTCAGTATCAGCTCGACCGTGAAGTGGATTTGTGGCTCTCGCGCCGCGGTGAGCGCGTGTGCGAGATCTGCGGTGAGCCGACCACTCTGCGGGCGCGCCTTGGGCGCAAGACGCAACTGTTCGTTCTGTGTCAGCAGCACCAATCAACGATCAGTCTGCAAAAACTGGCGCGAACCAGCCTGGTCGCGCAAGCCGTGATCGAGGCCTAGCGGCCTCGACCGCCGCTCGGCACTTTCACCGCCGCGGCAGATTCAATAGGGCCAAACATCCGGCTGAACCACTTGGCCGGTGCTCGGATCGAGAAGCAACGTCCGGTTTACGGGAATCGGATCGGCGTTGAAGTCGAACAGGCTCACGATCGAGCCGCTCGCGAGCACGTCAAACGACTGCAAGTCATTCGCGTTCCCGAGACTGCCGAGCGTTCCCAGGCGCCAGTTGTATTCGATGAACCGCATGATCGAGGTCGTATCGTTCAGGCTGTGATCGACGTAGTTGTGCTTGGCGAACGGGGAGATGACCAGAAACGGTAACCGCACGCCGAAGCCGCACCGGTCATTGTCGGCTGCGGAGCCGAGCGCGCCGCACGCGCCGTTCACCGTCGCCGTCCCCTGGAGCGCGTCGTTTTTCTCGTCCGTCGAGTGATTGATGATCGGCCCGGCGACATGGTCGTACCACCCATCGGAATCGTCATAGGCAATGATGATGGCCATGTCCTTCCAGTAGCGACTTTGCATGAGTCGATTGATGGTATCGACCAGAAACGCCTGCTCCGCGAGCGGGGTGGAATTCATCGGGTGGCCGGTGTTGGGCGAGGCCGCCTTGATGAACGTCACCGCCGGCAGATTGTCGGCGTCGATCGCGTCCCAGAGATCGGACAGATCGTAGTTGTGGTTCGCCGCATCCGCGCTCGTTCCGATCGCCCCCGGGGACGACGGGGGCGTGTGGTGCGGATTGGAGGTCGAAGGATAGTACTCGAACGGTGCGTAGTGCGGATTGTAGAGAGGATTGCAGCTCGCCACCCCGCCCGAGAATCCGGTGCGCGCGAAACCGTCGTAGAACCAGCCCCAGCTGACCTGCCCCTGATTGAGCAAATTTCCGATGTTGTTGCCCGTCATGGAAACGTTCGGCGCGGATCCTGTCGGGCTACTGGGCAGCGCACAATCGTCGTCGATGGGATTGACGTTGTTGATCACCGTGCCGTTCGCAACGACGGTCGCGGCAACCGTTTCGCCGCTCATCACCACCAACCCGTTGGTTTGTCCGGAGAGCAGGTTCAGGTGGCCCTCGACGGTTCCGCCGAACTCGGTGTCGAAGAAGTTATCGCTCATCGCGAAGTGCTGGGCGTAGTTCCATAGCGCCGTGACGGTGTTGCCGTCGTAGTAGTCCATGGCCAGATTGGGCGCGAAGAAATAGCCGGCGCCGCACTGCGCGGCGACGCTGGTGATGTTGAACTTGTCGAGCAGGCCGTTATCGAACGCCTGTTGCTCGGGCGTGTACTTGTTGATGTTGTCGCAGGTCGCGGCCTGGGTCGGGTCGAGACGGATCGGGTTGCCGGCGTTCGCCAGGTTCGGATTGTTGCTCAAGAGTGTCCGGGTCAGTCCGTTGACCGCGGGTGTCTCGGGCGCTGCATGGAACGGAGTCTCCCCGGGAGGATTGAGCGCGACCGGATACGTACCGAAGTAGTGATCGAAGGAATTGTTCTCATCGAAGATGATGACGAGATGCTTGATCGGAGTCATCGTCGACGGTCCGCTCTCCGCGGGCGCTCCGTTCTGTGCACGAACGGCAAGCGGCACGGCCAAGCTCCAGAGAGTGAGCGCCAGGGACCCGACCGAAATAATGAGCTGCCGCATGACTCCCTCCCCGAGGGTCGAAGATGAGCCATCCTTAATAGGCCCGCGATGTGACAGGCGCTTGATGGATCTGTTACACCGCCCAGGCGTGCGAGCGGCGCGGCCTTGGCGATGCAGCTTCGCCCGGGCGACTCGAGGGCTTCGTGGGTTACCGCGCGCTTGCTCAGGCAGATGGGGTTCGGGCAGTATTTCGGGTTCCGCTTCGGCGTTGGGGGAGCATCGTGATCGGCGAACGCCTCGGCCAGGTGCCGTTTCGGGCGCATGTGGAGCTGCTCCAATTGTTCTTGGCCCACCGCGATCAAATCGTCGAGAAAATAGCCGGCGTGCTCAACGCCCAGCGCAGGCCGATTGAGGACCTGCAGGACCGTCCCACCCTGTCGCGTCACTGCGAGGATTGCTTTTTCTCACTCACCGCGATCACGCCCGATCAATCGCGTCTCAGGGGTCAGTTGGAGCACGCGCACTGGGCGAGCGGATTCAAGCCTCGTGAGACCCCCGGAATGCACAACGATCTGGTCGATCCGGGGGAGATGATGATACGGAGCTTTCACCTGTGGCGGCAGACTCGTTGGCCCGGGCGCCATGGTCGCGCGCGCTACGCGCATACGCTCTTCAGTTTGTACCTGATACGGTCTCTCGCGCTGTTGAGTATGCGTGTGTGGGACGCCGGAGCGGCTGGCGCCTGCGAGCGGCTTTCGCAAGTGCAAAGCGTGCTCGACCAGCTCTGGAGCGGCGCGCCGGCCGATCAGCCGGTGTTCGTCCGCGATGCGCGCTGGCTGATTCCGTTGGCGCAGAGCCCCACCACGGACGAGTTGGCCGCCTATTTCGCCGTGGCTGAACAGATCGCGGCGACGCCTTCGCAGGTGGACCGGATCGAGATCCAGAAGGCCGCCGTTCAATTGGCGGGCGGACACCTGCGCTCACAGCTGCGCCACTACTGCATCAAGAAGGGTGTGTCTCTCGATGAGGAGAGTCTGGTCTTGAGCGCGCGGAACTCGAATGCCCTCGATTTCGCCCTGCTGATTCAAGGTCTCGTGCCACTGCTCGAGGCCTATGAGCACGCCTGCGACCTGGGCGACCGCCGCAACCGGGTGCAATTGGCTCGCGCGATCTGTCAGGGCATCTCTGCGGATCCGGAATTGTTCGTGAATCGCGTCGATTTGCTGGCAGCCTACAGCATGATCGAGGATCTTTTCATCACGACGGATCGCGACGGGCAGGTGGTCTATACGCCCGTGGGGCAGCGCCACATCGAGCTGCTGCACGAGTACGAGTCTCACATCGGTCGCTTATCGAGGCCGTTGTATGAGGACTGTCCGCAGTTCCGGCCCGTGGAGGGCGCCTATTCGCCTTATGGGGTCATCTACGGGTTCTCATCCAATCTCACGGAGCATATGGGGCTCAAAACCCTGCAGCCCGAGGCGGTGACGGAATTCAGTCTGGAGGATGCCTTTGCCGAGGGGGACGCGAGCACCAAAAAGCGCGCCTGGGTGAGCGGCTGGCGGCGCTTACCGCACATCGAGCCGGAAGTGCAGAGGCTGTTCGACTACCCCCAACAGTTTGCCGAGGACATCTTCGAGCGCATCGAGCAGGCGTTGCGCAGAGGCGCGTTCGGGGCCAAGAGGAACGCGGTCGGCGAGTCGGGGCGGCTGTTCATCGTGCCGGCAGAGGGTCTCGAGCCGGACTCGGAGGCCTCGCAGGTCCCAGATCTTCCGCTCCGCTATATCGGCTCATCGGATGCGCAGCTCATCGCCGCGGAGAAGGCTCACTGGTACGACGAGGCGCGTCTCCTGCGCGATCGGCACGAGGGGATGTTCCTCGTGAGCTACCGGACGCCCGGCGGATGGACGGCGATTTCCAAGGACGTGCTCACCAAGGTCTTAGGGGCGGGGCGCGATGCGAAGGTCGCTCAGCTACCGGACCTGGCCGTTGGAGTGCTGCGATTGATGTGCCCAGACCTGGCCTTTCTTCCGGACACCCTCGCGCACTGACGCTCGCGGCTACTGCGTCGGGCACGGTTCTGCATTCCAGATCTCCGTTGCATACTCGGCGATAGTCCGATCGCTCGAGAATCTTCCAGAGCCGGCGACGTTGAGGATGGCACTGTGCGCCCAGCGCTCCGGGTTGGCATAAAGCTCGCGCAGCCGCCCATCCGCAGCGAGGTAGGGCCGTAAGTCCGCCAAGTGCATGTAGTAGTCACCGTGTGCCAAGAGCGTGTCCACCAACGGCGCGAAGGTGCCGAATTCCCCGGGACTGAAATAGTCACCACGCATCAGATCGAGGGCCGTGCGAGTCTCCGTCTCGTTTTCATAGTGCCAGCGCGGGCTGTACCACCCGCGGCTACTGGCCACCTGCGCCGCTGTCAGGCCGAAGAGAAACATCCTCTCCTCGCCCACTTCCTGGGCCATCTCGATGGTCGCGCCATCGCGTGTACCGAGCGTGAGCGCACCGTTCATCATGAACTTCATGTTGCTGGTACCGCTCGCCTCGTATCCGGCGGTCGAAATCTGGTTCGAGACATCGCTCGCGGGAATGAGCCGCTGGGCCAGCGAAACGTCGTATTCGGGCAGAAACAGAACCTTGATCCGGCCGCGAACGGCCGGATCACCGTCGATGGCCGCGCCCAGACTGTGGATGAACTTGATGATGAGCTTTGCGAGCCGGTAGGACGGTGCCGCCTTGCCGGAGAAGAAGAAGGTGGTCGGTGCCATTTCCAGGGCGGGATCTTCGCGCAGTCTGTTGTAGAGCACTACGATGCGCAGTGCGTTGAGCAGCTGACGTTTGTACTCGTGGATCCGCTTGATCTGGCAGTCGAACATCGAGTCCGGATCAACCGTCACCTCGAACGTCGAGCGCAGCCAGCTCACGCAACTCGCCTTCGCTTCGCGCTTCGCGCTGCGGAAGAATTCCCGGAAGCCCTCCTCATCTGCGAGCAGTCGCAGTCGGTGGAGCTCGGTGAGCTCGGTTATCCAAGAGTCACCGATCGCGTCGGTGATCAGCGCCGCGAGGCCCGGGTTTGCCAGCAACAGCCAGCGCCGCGGCGTCACGCCATTGGTCTTGTTGCTGAACCGCTCGGGGAATATCTCCGCCAAGTCCTTGACGGTTGTCGTGCGCAACAACTCGGAGTGAAGAGCGGCGACGCCGTTGGTACTGTGCGAGCCGACGATCGCAAGGTTCGCCATGCGAACATGCTTGGGAGCGCTTTCTTCAATCAGACTGACGCGTCGGATGCGTCCTTGATCACCGGGAAATCGCACCCGGACGCCATCGAGTAGACGCCGATTGATCTCGTAGATGATCTCCAGATGGCGTGGCAGCAGCGCTTCGAACCACGGCAGGGGCCATTTCTCGAGTGCTTCCGGCAACAATGTGTGATTGGTGTACGCGAGCGTTCGTTGTGTGAGATCCCACGCGTGGTCCCAGCCGAGGCGTGCGTGATCGAGAAGAATGCGCATCAACTCAGGGACCGCAATGGCCGGGTGGGTGTCGTTCATCTGAATCGCGACCTTGCGCGGCAGGGCGCTCCAATCGGCGTTGCTGCGGCGAAAGCGTCGTATGAGATCGGCCAGTGAGCAGGCGACGAGAAAATACTCCTGCACGAAGCGCAGACCCTGTCCGGTGCTGGTCGAATCGTCGGGGTAGAGTACCCGGGTGAGGGATGCCGCCTCGATCGCCTCCGCGACTGCGCTGACGAACTGGCCGTGACTGAACTCCTGAAAGTCAAAGTAGTGACTTGCATCGGCGGCCCAGAGCCGCAGCGTGTTGATCGTCTGACCTCCGTAACCCACCACCGGTCGATCAAAGGGTACTCCGATGAGGGTGGATGGCCTGCCGACGATCGCGCGCAGTCGGCCGCCGCGCACTTCGTAGGAGCAGTTGAGGCGGACTTGAACCTTCTCCGCCGGGCGTGCAACCTCCCAGGGGTCCGGACGCTGCAGCCAATGGTCCGGCTGTTCCTGCTGCCACCCGTCGCGCAGGACCTGGCGGAACATGCCGTATTCGTATCGGAGCCCGTACCCCATGGCGGGCAGTTTCATCGTCGCCATCGAGTCGAGAAAGCAGGCCGCCAAGCGCCCGAGTCCGCCGTTACCCAGTCCGGCGTCCGGCTCTTGCTCGAGCAGCTCCACCCAGTCCTGTCCCTGCTTCTCGACCGCTTGTCGCGCGCGGGTCGCGAGCAGCAGATTGGTCACGTTGTTGGCAAGCGCGCGGCCAATGAGAAACTCCATCGACAGATAGTACACGCGCTTTGGATTTGCTCGGGCGTAGGCGTTCTCGGTACGTATCCATTGCGGCGCGAGAACGTCGCGCACCGAGCGCGCAAAAGCCTCGAACCGATCGCGCGGTCCGGCAACCGCTGGATCGACGACGCTGTCTAATACCAGATGGCGCTCGTAGTCATGGGGTGCGGAACTCTGAACGGCACTGCGCGCGAGGTCGATTTCCGCCGAGCGCGTCGATTCGCCGATTGCGCTCATCACTTGCCCTGCCAGCCCTGATCACGGCAATCTTGTGGACTCTGACCGAGGACCCACTGCATGGGTCCGCTCGGACATCTGTGCCCGAGTTGAGCCGCAGCCACGCCGCACCGGGCGGACCGCTGGGCGCGATCGGTCACGCCGTGAACCTCGTGCACCAGTGGAGCTGCCAATCATCGCCCGTGGCGCGAAGCACAAGCAGATCGCGTCCCGTGGCCGCGACGTGCTTGTGTCCGTGCGTGCAATCCAATTGCCAGCGGTAGGTGATCACCCCTACGGCACCGGAGCTGTATCCTTTCAGATCGGTTGCGTTGTACTCGTGCATTTGAGCCTCTCGTGCGAGCTTGCGCATGCTCGCGACGACCGCATCACGGCCGACCAGCGCAACCGATGCGCCCAAGTCTGTGAACTGGACGTCCGGGGCGAGACACTGCTCGAGGCGCCTCCAATCCTCGCCCAGCCAGGCCGCGTCGTAGACGTGCACCCATCGGGCTGCCGTCAAGTCATCGAGCACCGGCGGACAAAATGACGAGCACTCGTGGCGGAACGGATAGGATGCGAGGTCATCGATCGGCTGGCCGCAACGTTCGCAGCGTTGCGGCCTGCGGCTCAATCGCCGTGCGCTGGGCTCTGCCATGTGCCGGGCTCTATTGCGCCGCGGCGCTCGCAGTTGTGGTGGCCACTGCGGCGGGGGAAGCAGGGGCGGCATTGAGAATCACCGGCAGACCCTCCTTTCCGGAGCCGATGATGATGACCTTTGAATTCGGTGATTGAGCGAGCTGCTCGGTGGCCTGAATGCCCTGCCACTCGATGATCTGCGGGTTGAGACCGGCACTGATGATCGACTGGTAATCGGCGATGCCTTTCGCCTCGATTCGTTTGCGCTCGGCTTCCTGACGCGACCGGTCGAGCACGAACTTCATCTCCAGTGCGCGCTGCTCCTCGCGCAGTTTCGTCTGGATCGCCTGCTGCACCTCTGCCGGCAGGCGAACCTCGCGGATCAGGATGGCGTCGACTCGTACGTGCATGCCCGCAAGCTTTTCGCTGACCTGGTCGCGGATTTCCCGCTCGATCTGTTCGCGCTTGGTGGAGTACACCTCCTCGGGACCATAGCGGCCGACGACACGACGCGCGCTGGAGCGCACGTACGGCCCGATTACCGCGTCATAGTAGTCAGGTCCGATCTGCTTGACGAGTTCGGGTGCCTGTCCGGGAATGGGCTGGTAGAGGACGGAGGCGGAAATCGTGATGTCGAGGCCATTGTTGGCGAGCACGTTCAAGTCTTCTTCCCGCTGCTGTTCGCGCATATCGACCAGATAGATCTGGCTCAGGGGCGAGACCCAGTGAAAGCCTTCTCCCAGCGGCCGCTCGAGCGTCCCGCCGCTGTAGGTCCATTCAACCCCCGTTCGCCCGCTCGGTATCGTGGTGCAACCGACTGTGGCGATCGTTACCGCTGCCGGGATCGTGACGTATCTGAGGGCGCGAGAGCTCATGATGATCCTCCCCACGGGGAATACCCAGACTGCGGGACTACTCGAGCATCGGCATATCCGCACGGGCGGTCTGACGCGCCTCAAACTCGCGCACCCAAAACAGCCCTGGCAGTGATGAGCGACGGATTGCGCTCGTTCGACAGCGCGGCAATCTCGGGAGTTTCGATGATTGAGGGCTTCTTGGTGACCCATTTTGTCTCTGCGCCAACTGGAAACACCGTGTCACACGCTCGCGGCGGCGAGGGTTCTCGACGTGGCGTGTTTCAGTGAGCGCAGTGACTCGCGGCCCGCGGCCGCGGCAATGGGCTTCTCAGGAGCCCGCGCCCGTACACCACGTCTGTGAGCAGGTTGCGGCGAGCGGCGTGAGGATTTTCCACGCACTGCGTGGATGTCGCAGCGCCCAGGGAACTGCACCGAATACGCTGCAACACGGAAGCATCTGCGGAGCAGTTTGAGTGGTGAGGCGACCTGCCGGCTCCTCGTTCGCGTCGCGCGTGAGCGCGCGGATCTCGCGCGCGGACAATACGCGGCTCAGCCTCGGCACATGAAGGTCGAGCGGCGCGGTCTCCGGGGTCGCCGCGAGGTGATGCTTTGCGGCATCGGCCGGCGCGTACAACACCGAGCCGGCGAGGAGAACGGTGAGGGAAGCCAGTGCACACGGAATTTGACATTGCCGGGCCATGGAACTCTCCTTGTTAGGACTGAGACATTCCAGAGCACGTTCGGTGCGCCGAAGGCATCGATCTTGCGTGTAACGGACTGCGACTGTCGACGAGAAATTCTCGAGTGCCATCCGGCACACGATCTCCAGGATGCAGAGGCCAGCCGTGAGCGCGGCGGTCGCGTTGATCCGCGGGGCTCGCCCGCGGCAAGGGGCGCTTATCGCCCGGCTCGCCGCGAGCCCTGGGCCGGTGTGACGATCGCGAGAACGCCGAACGCCGGGTGATCGAAGTAGTTGCGCAGGTAGAAGCGCACGCGGTGGACCTGGTGGAGAGCGAACACGGTGCCGGGTGCGGCATTGAGAGCGGCTGGCGGGTCTTGCATGGCGTAGTCGAGTCGCAGGTCGAGGTGCAGGAACGTGCCGCGCTCGAGCGCCACCGTGCCGGAAAGCCCGCTCACCGCGATACCGAGCTCGGCGAGTGAGATCGCGATCGGCTTGCCCCATGGGCTCGCGGTCTGCGACCAGGCGACATGCGCAACCGGCGCGTAGCGGCCGCTCGCACGCAGCCGCGACTCCAGGCCCGTCAGCTGAAAGCTCGCACTCGGCAGGAGGCGCACGAGCGGACTGTGCTCCGAGGTACGCGCGGGCGTGGGCGGGCTTGGTGAGCCGGTTGCGGCGGGGGTGGCCGCGGGAGCGACGCTGCTGGCGGCGGTCGCTGCGGCGCGCGGGGCCGGCCCCGTCGGCCCCGCCGCTGCAGGTGCATCGGCCACTTCGCTCGCGGCTGCCGCCGGCGCGCCGCTCATGAGGGCCTCCGAGCTCCACTGCTCCGGAGAGCCGAGCGGCGCGAGATTGCGGAAGATGATGACCTCGACGTTGTAGAGCGGCCGAGTCTCCGCTGCGGCGGCCGCACGGGCAGGCGACAGCGATCCGCCGAGGCAGCCGCAGACGAGCAGCGCCACCAATGGCTTTCTCATCGCTTCATGCTCCATCGCGCGGTGCGCACCGGGATATCGTATCTCACTCTTCGGTCCGCTCGAGCGAGCGCCCGGCCTGCGGCGGGAGCGGATGTGCGTTCTTGGCGAGCCGCTCCAGAAGCCCGGATGCGAACTCGAAGCGCTTCGGCTCCTCGGCGAGCGCGCGCGCAATGCGCAGCCGCAACGCCCCCTCGAGACGGAACTCGCGCCCATTCTGCTGGATGAGGCGTATCACGGTCTGGGGATCGATCCCGTTCAGAGCCTCGAACAACACATACCCGCCCTGCGGGCCGATGTCGAGGCGGCGAATGCCGAGCGCGCGCGCGCGCAGCTTCAGTCGCGCGACGCGCAGCAGACGCAGCGCCTGCGCAGGGAGCGGGCCAAAGCGATCGACGAGCTCCGCGGTGAGCTCCTCGAGCGCCGGCGCATCCGCCGCGGCGGCGATGCGCTTGTACAGCACGAGCCGCACGTGCACGTCGGCGACGTAGCTCTCGGGCAGGAGCGCCGGCAGGTGCAGCTCCACCTCCGTCGCTGCGGCGAGCGGCTGGTCGAGCGCGGGCTCGCGGCCCGCCTTGAGCGAGCGCACCGCCTGCTCGAGCAGGTCGAGATAGAGCGCCAATCCGATCTCGGTCATCTGGCCGCTCTGGGCCTCCCCGAGCAACTCCCCGGCGCCGCGGATCTCGAGGTCGTGAGTCGCGAGCACGAAGCCCGCGCCGAGCTCCTCGAGCGACTCGATCGCCTCGAGACGCTTGAGCGCATCGGCTCCGAGCTCGCGGCGCGGCGGCACGATGAGGTAGGCATAGGCACGATGATGCGAGCGGCCCACCCGTCCGCGCAGCTGATGAAGCTGCGCGAGTCCCAGCCGATCGGCGCGGTGAATCATGATGGTGTTCGCGGTCGGTACGTCGATGCCGCTTTCGATGATGGTCGTGCATACGAGCAGATTGAAGCGCCGGTGATAGAAATCCACCATCAGCTGCTCGAGCTCGCGCTCGCGCATCTGCCCGTGACCGGTGCGCACGTCCGCCTCGGGCACGAGCGCGCGCACTTCCGCCGCGATCTTCTCGATGTCGCGCACCTCGTTGTGGACGAAGTAGATCTGGCCGCCGCGGCGCAGCTCGCGCAACGCCGCCTCGCGCAGCGTCGGTCCGTGCCACTCGATCAGGAAGGTCTTGATCGCGAGCCGCTCCTCCGGCGGCGTCGCGATGAGCGAGAGGTCGCGGAGCGAGCCGAGCGCCATATTGAGGGTGCGCGGAATGGGCGTTGCGGTGAGCGTGAGCACGTGCACCTCCGCGCGCAGCGCCTTCAGCCGCTCCTTGTCGCGCACCCCGAAGCGGTGCTCCTCGTCGATCACGATGAGGCCCAAGTCCTTGAAGCGCACATGGGCATGCAGGAGCCGGTGCGTCGCGATCACGATGTCGACCGTGCCGCGCTCGATCCCCTCGATCACCCGCTCGCTCTCCGCGCCGGTGCGAAAGCGCGACAGCGACTCGATGCGCACCGGCCAGTCCGCGAACCGGTCGCGGAAGTTTCCAAGGTGCTGCTGCGCGAGGAGCGTGGTCGGCACGAGCACGATCACCTGCTTGCCCGCCTGGACGGCGACGAAGGCGGCGCGCATCGCGACTTCGGTCTTGCCGAAGCCCACGTCCCCGCACACGATGCGGTCCATCGGCTGCTCTTTCTGCAGGTCCTCGAGCACGCGGCGGATCGCGTCGGCCTGATCGGCGGTCTCCTCGAACGGGAAGGCTTGGGCGAATGCGCGGTACTCGCTCTCGTGGATCGGGAGCTTGAGTCCTTGGCGCGCCCTGCGCCGGGCGTAGAGCTCGAGAAGCTCGGCTGCGACGTCGCGAATCTGCTCCGCGGCCCGCCGGCGCGCCTTCGCCCACTCGCCGGTGCCCAGCTTGTGGAGCGGCGCGCTCTCCGGCGCCGCGCCCGTGTAGCGGCTCACCAGATGCAGCGAATGCACGGGCACGTAGACCCGATCCCCATCGCGGTACTCGAGCACCAGGAATTCGCCCGGCTCGCCCGCAACCTCCATGGGCGTGAGCCCGATGTAGCGTCCGACCCCGTACTCCTCGTGCACCACCGGCGCACCGGGCGAGAGATCGGTGAGGTCGCGCAGGATCGCCTGCGGATCGGCGGTGCTGCGCCGGCGGCGCCGCTCCTGGCGCGCGCGCGCACCGAACAGCTGCGATTCGCTCACGAGCGCGACCGCGGGGCTCGTGAGCTGCAGCCCCTCGACATCGGGTGCCACGGTGAGCGCGAGAGTTTGCCGACCGCGCGCGAAGGAGTCCCAGTCGGGCACGAGTGCGAGCTGCGGGTAATGCGCGCCCAGCATCTCCTGCAGCACCGCGCGTCGGCCGGGAGAGTCCGCCGCAATCAGCACGCGGCCCGCAAACTCATCGAGAAAGGCGTCGAGCGGCGCAAGCGGCTCGGCCGCACGCGCATCGACCCGCAGCTCCCGCGGGGCCACGCTCGCGAAGTGATACACCGTCTCCCCGGGATGAGCGCTCGGGTCGGCCTTGAAGGTCTCGAGGGCGATGCTCGCATACGGCGCCGCCCGCTCGGCGAGCTCCGCGGGCTCGAGGAACAGCTCCCGCGGGGCAAGCACCGGCCGCTCGATGTCGTGGCGACGGTCCTCGTAGCGGCTCTCGATGTCGAGCCACGCCCGCTCGAGCTCCCCGGCCGCCCCCGGCTCGTGTACGAGCACCGTCTCGTGCGGCAGGTAATCGAAGAGCGTCGCGGTCGCCTCGAAGAACAGGGGGAGATAGAACTCGATTCCTGGCGGCGCGAGCCCCTCGCTCACTCCGCGGTAGAGGCTCGAGGCGGTGGGGTCGCCCTCGAAGCGCGTGCGGTAGCGCCGCCGGAAGCCCTTCACCGCCTCCGGATCGAGCGGGACCTCGCGCGCCGGCAGGAGCTTCACCTCCTCGAGCGCATCGAGCGAGCGTTGCGTGTCTGGATCGAAGCGGCGGATCGCCTCGATCTCGTCACCGAAGAGATCGATGCGCAGCGGGTCGGGGGAGCCCATCGGGAAGACATCGAGGAGCGAGCCGCGCACCGCGAACTCCCCGGGTCCGCTCACCTCGCTCACGCTCGCGTAGCCGGCGGCGACGAGCCGGCTGCGAAAGGACTCGAGCCCGAGCGTCTGGCCACGCGCAAGCTCGAAGGTGCGGCCCTGAACGTACTCGCGCGGCGGCAGGCGCTGCAGCAGCGTGTCCGCGGCGACGATGAGGCAGCCGCGGCGCAGGTGGGGCAGGCTGTCGAGCGCGCGCAGCCGCTGCGAGACGCTGTCAGGATGCGGCGAGAACAGGTCGTAGGGCAGCACCTCCCAGTCCGGGAGTGCCAGCACCGGCACGGTCGGTCCGGCGAAGAAGGCGATTTCCGCCTCCAGCCGCTCGAGCTCGCGCGCGCCGCGGGTGACGATGAGGTACGGTCGTGCGTCCGCGGAGACGCACTCGGCGAGCGCGAGCGCGGCGGCGCTGCCGTAGAGCTGATGCCAGCGGACACGGCGCTGGGCGGCCGAGGGAGCTTTGGGCGCGAGCAGAGAAGACATCCGATGCGGGGCCCACGCTGGGGCGGCAGGCGGAGAGCTTACCGGCGTCGGCGCGCCGATATAAGGGCGAGTGCGCGTGCTCTCAACGCATCGGGGGCGCGGGGGGAACTTGTCGCGGCGTGCGCCGCTCTATCTGCGCAACGTGCTCAGGGAGGGTTGCTCGCCGTGCGCTCATCGGAGGCAGCGGCCGCGGCAGAGGCGGGGGCCTTGCCGGGCACGACGGCATCGATCACGCGGTCACGCTCGAAGAAGACCGAGAAATCCGGGTAGTCCCAGCGGGTGATCGGGGGCTTGCCCACGGTCGGGTGGCGCGTCGCGGGCTCGCCGAACTGCTTCTCGACCTCGCTCATGCGCGCCCCGCGCATCGGCCGGGGCACGCTCGAGTCGCGCACCATGACCTTGTTGTCGACGACGATCGTCTCGGCGAGCGCGCTGCCCCCCACGGCGCAAGCGACGAGGAGCGCAATCACGGCTCGGACGTTCATGGCAGCCCCCGGATACAGCGGCCCGTCATCATCTTTTGACTATAGCACTCCGCCTCCGCCGGCCAAGCTCGCAAACCGCGCCGCACGCGCGAACTGTGATGCAGATCAAGGCGCCGCGGGCCCCATGCGGCAGATGTGGTTAAATTCGCACGGTGTTCCACCCCCTCTCAGTGTTCGTCGGCTCGCGCTACGTACGTGCCCGGACGCACGAGTTCTTCGTCTCCTTCATTACCTGGGTGTCGCTCGTTGGCGTCTGCGTCGGGGTCGCCGCGCTCATCGTGATCCTCTCCGTGATGAACGGGTTCGAGGACGAGCTGCGCGATGAGCTGCTTGCCCTGAGCGCCGATGCGCGCGTCGTCGCCTCCTCCGGCGCGCATCCGAGTGCACTCGAGTGGCAGCAGGCGAGCCGTGCGCTGCGCGCCGTCCGCGGCGTGACCGCGGTCGCACCGTACCTCGAGGCACAGGTGCTCGCCGTGCGCAGCCCCGAGATGCTTCCGGTGGTGCTGCGCGGTATCGACCCGAGCCTCGAGGCGAGCGTGACCCAGGTGGCGCGGGTCATCAGGGAGGGCCGGCTGGCCGATCTCACCGCGGGGAGCGACCGGGCGTTCATCGGCGATGTGGTCGCGGACGAGCTCGGCCTGTCCGTCGGGGACACGATGACGCTGCTCGTGCCGACCGTCTCGCCCGACGGCACGCCGGAGCCGAAGCTGCGTGAGCTCACGGTGGCCGGCGTGTTCGAGTCCGGGCCCGAGGAGCAGGATGCGGCGCTCGTATTTGCGAACCTCGCCGACGTGCGTGCGCTCGGGGTGGCCCCGAGCGGCCGGGGTCTGCACCTGCGCTACTCCGATCCGCTCGCCGCGCCGCAGATCACCCCGCGGGTGCAGGCGCAACTGCCGAGCGACTTGACCGTCATCGATTGGACGGTCGACAACGCGAGCTACTTCCGTGCGACGCGCATCGAGAAAACCATGATGTCGCTCATCCTGCTGCTCATCGTCGCGGTCGCGGCCTTCAACGTGGTCGCGATGCTCGTGATGGTGGTCAACGACAAGCGCACCGACATCGCGATCCTGCGCACGCTCGGGGCCTCCCCGCGGCGCGTGCTCGCCGTGTTCCTCACGCAGGGTCTCATCATCGGCTGGGTGGGGGTCGCGCTCGGGGTTGCGCTCGGAGTGCTGCTCGCGCTCAACGTGCAGACCATCGTTCCGTGGCTGCAGAACACGTTCGGCTTTCACATCATGGATCCGGATGTGTACTACGTGACGACCATCCCCTCGGACGTGCACTGGTCGAACATCGGCTGGATCGCGATCGCGGCGCTCCTGATCACCGGCTCGGCGACGCTCTACCCGGCGGTGCGCGCCTCGCGCACGCCGCCCGCAGAAGCGCTGCGCTACGAGTAGGCGCAAAGCCCATGACGACCCCCTACGAGTGGCTGATCGCGACGCGCTATCTGCGCTCGACGCATCGGCGCGGCTTCGTGTCGTTCGTCGCGCTCACCTCGATCTTTGGCCTGACGCTCGGCATTGCCGTGCTGATCGTCGTGCTCTCGGTGATGAACGGCTTCGAGCGCGAGCTGCGCACGCGCATGCTCTCGGTGACCGCCCACGCAACGCTGATGGGACTCGATGGGACACTGCCCGACTGGCGCGCCGATCAGGCCGCGGCGCTGCGCGAGCGCGGCGTGATCGCCGCCTCTCCGTACGTCGAGGAGCAGGCGATGCTCGTCCACGGGCAGCACGTGCAGGGCACGACGATCCGCGGGGTGATTCCGGCGGAGGAGGCGCGCACGGATGGAATCGCGCAGCGCATGAGCGCCGGACGCTTAAGCGAGCTCACCCCGGGTTCGTACGACATCGTGCTCGGATCGGCGCTCGCGCAGAGTCTTGCCGCGAGCGTGGGCGACTCGGTGATCCTCATCGCCCCGCAGGGCAGCGCTACTCCCGCGGGCATCGAGCCGCGCATGCGCCGCTTCTTCGTGAGCGGCATCTTTCACTCCGGAATGTACGAGTACGACAGCGCACTCGCGCTCGTCAACATGACGGACGCCGATCGCGTCTATGATCTCGCAGGGCAAGCGACCGGCATCCGGCTGTGGCTCGAGGACCCCTTCCGCGCGCCGCGGGCGGTGCGGGCGCTCGCGCTCGCGCTCGGCGGTGGCTTCTACGTGAGCGACTGGACCAAGAAGAACGTGAATTTCTTTCGCTCGATCGAGATTACCAAGTCGATGATGTTCGTGATCCTGCTCATGATCGTGGCGGTGGCGGCGTTCAATATCATCGCGACGCTCGTCATGATCGTGAAGGAGAAGCAGACCGACATCGCAATCCTGCGCACGCTCGGGGCGGGCCCGCGCAACGTGCTCGCAACCTTCGCGGTGCAGGGCGTGCTGATCGGACTCGCCGGCACCGCTCTCGGGGCCGGCTTGGGGGTGCTGCTCGCCCATCACGTCGAGAGTCTGGTGCACGCGCTCGAGCGGCTGCTGCACACCCATTTCCTCAACCCGCGGGTCTACAACATGAGCGACCTGCCGGCCTACGTCGAGTGGCGCGACGTGCTCAGGGTCTGCGCCGTCGCCTTTGCGCTCTGCGTGCTCGCCACGATCTACCCCTCGTGGCGCGCCGCGCGCACCACTCCGGCGGAGGCGCTGCGCCATGATTAGCACGAGCGCCGCGGCGGTCCTCGAGGCGAGCGCGGTTCACAAGAGCTTCCGCCAGGGACCGGTCACACTCGAGGTGCTGCGCGGGGTCAACCTCCTCGTCGCGGCGGGGGAGCGGCTCGCGATCGTGGGCGCTTCGGGCTCGGGCAAGACGACACTGCTGCAGATTCTCGGTGGGCTCGATCAACCCTCGAGCGGGCGCGTGCTCATCGACGCGGAGGACATCCATGGGCTGAAGGAGGAGGCGCGCGGGCGGCTGCGCAACCGCGCGCTCGGCTTCGTCTATCAGTTCCACCACCTGCTGCCTGAGTTCTCGGCGCTCGAGAACGTCGCGATGCCGCTGCTCGTGCGGCGCGTCCCGGTCGCCGAGGCGCGCGCCCGCGCCCGCTCGCTCCTCGAGCGGGTGGGGCTCGCCGAGCGGCTGAGCCATCGCCCGCATCAGCTCTCCGGGGGCGAGCGCCAGCGCGCAGCCGTCGCGCGGGCGCTCGTGACCGAGCCGCGCATCGTGCTCGCCGATGAGCCGACGGGCAATCTCGACGGCGCCAACGCCGCGCAGGTCTTTGCGCTCATGCTGGAGCTCAACCGGGAGCGCGGAACGAGCCTGGTCGTCGTGACGCACGACCCGCGCCTCGCGGCGCGCATGGACCGGACCCTGACGCTCGAGCAGGGAACGCTCGTCGCGGGCTAGCCTACCCGGCAGTGGAGTCCGCGCGCCGCACGCGATAGCGGCGATTGACCACCCGCCAGCGCCAGATGAGCTCGAGACCGAGCCAGCCGAGCGCGCCGCAGAGAATCGCGGCGGCGAGGCAACCGACCAGGAACGGTTTCCAGATCGGCCCGAGACCGCGCTCGAGCCACTCGAAGCCCATGCGGAATCCGAACGGACGCGGACTCACCCCGGTGATGGCCGCGCCCAGTCGATACGCCGCGTAGTACATGGGCACGATCGTGAAGGGATTCACGATCCAGGTGGCGGCGATGGTCGTTGGCAGGTTGATGCGCCAGACTATCGCGACGAGCACCGCGAGCGGCACGTGCACCGGCAGCGGTACGAAGGAGATCGCGAGGCCGGCACCGAAGGCAGCCGTCACGCAGCGACGCTGCGGCGACCAGAGCCGTGGATCGGTGAGCTGCGCGGCGAAGCCGCGCAGGTACCACCGCCCCGAATGCAGTCGCAGATGCAGATGCAGATGCGGGTGGGCTGCGATTCGCTTGAGTAGACGGCGAGGCATGGGCGCAGGGGACTTTAGCAGATATCATGTGCCCCAACGGGTGGGGTTAACGGAATCAAACGGATGTGGGAAATCGTGCGGGCCGGCGGCCCGTTCATGTGGCCGATCATCCTGTGCTCCATCGGAGCCGCGGCGATTATCCTCGAGCGGCTGTGGACGCTGCAGGAGAAGCGCGTGCTGCCGCGCGACCTCACGCAGCGCGTCTGGCAGCTCGTTGAGGCCAATCAGATCAACGACAAGGTGATCGCGGCGCTCGAGCAGAACTCCCCGCTCGGCAAGGTGCTCGCCGCGGGGCTCGCCAATCGCCACCGCCCGCGCGAGATTCTGATGGAGCGCCTGGAGGATGCGGGCCGTCACGTGGTGCACGATCTCGAGCGCTTCCTCAACACGCTCGGCACCATCGCCAGCATCTCCCCGCTCCTCGGGCTGCTCGGGACGGTCACCGGCATCATCAAGGCGTTCAACGCGCTGCAGGCCGGCGCGGCGGGTGATCCGCGCATGCTCTCGGGAGGCATCGCCGAGGCGCTCATCGCGACGGCCGCGGGCCTGTGCGTTGCGATCCCGGCGCTCATCGGCTACCGGTATCTGCGCGGCCGCGTCGAGGGCTTCGTGATCGAGATGGAGAAGGATGCGATCAAGCTCGCCGATGCGCTCGAGATGGCGCAGCGCACCGAGCTCGAGCCGGCGCGGCCCGACATGCTGAAGGCGGCGCGGCGGTGAACCTGCGCCCGCGGCGGCTCGAGGAGCCGGAGATCAACTTAGTCTCCCTCATCGACGTGGTGCTGATGATGGTGGTGTTCTTCATGCTCTCGAGCTCGCTCGTCGATGAGGGCCGCGTGCACATCCACCTGCCCTACGCGAGCGACATTCCGGTGCGGCGCCAGGGCGTCGAGCCGCTCGTGATCACGGTGACCGAGCAGGGGAGCTACCGCGTGAACGACCGCGAGCTCATCAACTCGAGCCCCGCGACGCTGCGGGCGGCCATCAGCAGAGCGGCCGCCGCGAACCGCAACCAGCCGGTGACGATTCGCGCGGATGCGCACGCGACGCAGCAATCGGTGGTGACCGCGATGGACGTGCTCGGCCGGCTCGGGTTCGTCGAGATCAACATCGCAACCATCAAGGGCGAGCCGCGGTGAGCATGGCGCCGCGAGCGGCAAGGAGCGACTGCTCGCGCGCGGCGGTAGTGCACGCTTGAACGACGTCGCCCGCGGCAAGTCGGGGCAACTGCCGGCGCATTCCGCCCGCACCTACCTGCGCCTCCTCGGCTACGTACGCCGCCACCTCGCGCCCTTTCTCTGCGGTCTCGCGGGCTCGGTCGTGTACTCGGCGAGCATGGTGAGCTTTGCGGGCATCGCCCAGGTGTTCGGCGACGGTGCCTTCACGCATCCGGATCCGCGCGTGATCAAGTGGCTCCCGATCGGCGTCGTCGTGCTCTTCGTGCTGCGCGGACTGGGGGACTTCACGCAGACCTACTGCATGGGGCACGTGAGTCGCCGCATCGTGAGCGAGCTGCGCCAGCAGATGTTCGAGCGGGTGCTGCGCCTGCCGCTCGCCTTCTTCGATCGCAATTCCGGCGCCGTGCTGCTCTCGAAGCTCACCTATAACACCGAGCAGGTCGGCGGCGCGAGCACCGACTCGATCGTGGTGCTCGTCACCTCGAGCCTCACGATCTTCGGTCTCATCGGCTATCTCCTGTGGCTCAACGCGCGGCTCGCGCTCCTCGCGCTCCTCATGGCACCGCTCGTGAGCTGGCTCGTCACCCGCGTCAACCACTACTTCCGCCGCTACAGCCGCCGCATCCAGGACTCCATGGGGGATGTGACGCGCGTCGCCAAGGAAAGCTTCGAGGCGCCGCGGCTCATCAAGGTCTACAACGCCGAGCCACACCTCGCACTGGAGTTCGCTCGTGTCAATGAGCACAACCGCCGCTCCTACATGCGGCTCATTCTCACCAAGGGTCTCTCCAACCCGCTGATCCAGGTGCTGACCGCAATCGGCGGGGCGTTCGTGTTCTCCTACGCGCTCGCGAGCGCGCTGCACGGGCGCATGACCTTGGGCGAGGTGCTCGGCTTCTTCGCCGCGCTCGCGATGATCGCCCAGCCGCTGCGCCTGCTGGTCGGCGTCGCCGGCCCGCTGCAGCAGGGCATCGCTGCCGCGCAGAGCATCTTCGAGCTGCTCGATCTTGCCCCGGAACCGCGCGGCGGTGCCCACACGGCCACGCGCGTGCGCGGCGAGGTCGCCCTCGAGCGGGTCTCCTTCAGTTACCCGAGCGGCCGTGCAGCGGCGCTGCGCGATGTGACGTTGAGCGTCGTCGCCGGCGAGCGTCTGGCCATCGTCGGGCGCTCGGGGAGCGGCAAGTCGACGCTGGTGAGCCTGCTGCCGCGCTTCTACGACCCCTCGAGCGGATGCGTGCGCATCGACGGGCGCGACGTGCGCGAATACGAGCTCGCGAGCCTGCGCGAGCAGATCGCGGTGGTCTCCCAGGAGGTGGTGCTCTTCAACGACACCATCCGCAACAACATCGCCTTCGGCCGCGCGGTGAGCGCGCAGGCGGTGGAGCGGGCGGCCGCGGCGGCACATGTGCTCGAGTTCGCCACCCGTGAGGCGCAGGGCCTCGAGACGATCGTCGGGGATCGCGGGGTGCTTCTCTCCGGCGGGCAGCGCCAGCGTATCGCGATCGCGCGGGCGCTGCTCAAGGATGCGCCGATTCTCATTCTCGACGAGGCGACCTCGGCGCTCGATACCGAGGCGGAGCGGCATATCCAGGCGGCCCTCGGGGAGCTCGTGCGCAATCGCACCACCTTCGTCATCGCGCATCGGCTCTCCACCGTCGAGCAGGCCGACCGAATCGTCGTGCTCGACTCCGGCCGCATCGTCGAGAGCGGCACGCATGCCGAGCTCATTGCCGCCGGCGGGCTCTACGCGCAGCTCCACCGGCTGCAGTTCAGCGACTGACGCAATCCGATGGAGCAGCGGCTCACCGCGCTGTGGTATCGCCCGCATGGCGGCGCGCCGCTGCTGCAGCCGCTCGCCTGGGTGTACGGCTCCCTGGTGCGTGCGCGGCGCGGCGCATACGCGCGCGGCTGGCTCAAGTCCGAGCGTGTCGGTAAACCGGTCGTGGTGATCGGCAACGTGACCGTCGGCGGCACGGGCAAGACCCCGCTCACGATCTGGCTCGCCGAGCGGCTGGGAGAGGCGGGCCTCGGCGTGGGCGTCGTCTCGCGCGGCTACGGCCGCGCACGCAGCGAGCGCGCCGCTCCGCACTTTGTCGAGTGCGACTCACCCTGGCAGAGCGTCGGGGACGAGCCGCTCCTCATCCGCCGTCGCACGGGCTGTCCGACCGTGGTGTGCGCCAATCGCGCAGCCGGCGCGCGCGCGCTCGCGGCGCGGGGAGTCGATGTGATCATCGCGGACGATGGATTGCAGCACCTCGGGCTCGCTCGCGACTGCGAGATCGCGCTCCTCGATGGCGCGCGGGGGCTCGGCAACGGGCGGCTGCTGCCCGCGGGTCCGCTGCGCGAGCCCGCGACGCGCCTCGGCGAGGTGGACCTCGTCGTGGTGAACGGCACCTCCGCCCCCGCCGTGACGCTCCCGGTGCTGCGCGGGGTACCGCAGCTGCAAATGCGGCTCGTCGCGAGCGGCGCGTACCGGCTGGACGGACACGAGGATGCGCGCGCGCTCGAGCGCTTCGCGGGCGAGCGGGTGCACGCGGTCGCCGGCATCGGTCACCCGGGGCGGTTTTTCCGCGACCTCGAGCGCCTCGGGCTCGAGGTGATCGCACATCCGTTCCCGGATCATCATCCGTTCGCCGCGGGCGAGCTCGATTTCGGCGACGATCGTCCCGTGCTGATGACGGAGAAGGACGCGGTGCGCTGTGCCGCGTTCGCCTCCGAGCGCATGTGGTACGTCCCGGTGCGCGCCCTGCTCGACCCAGCGGACGCGAATCTGCTGCTCCTGCGCGTGCGCGCACGAATCGATGCGGTGGCCGCCTCGGCACGGTAAAGTGCGGGCGATGGATACGCGCCTCCTCGAGATCCTCGCCTGCCCCGTGTGCAAGGGGCCGCTGCAATTCCGCGCCGCCGATGAGCTGCTCGTCTGCCGCCTCGATCGACTGGCGTATCCGGTCCGCGACGACGTGCCGGTGATGCTCGAGGAGGAGGCCCGGCAGCTCGCGGCGGACGATCCGCTCCTCGATCGGTAAGCGCACGTGTTTCGGGTCGTGATCCCTGCGCGCCACGGCTCCACGCGGCTGCCGGGCAAAGTGCTGCTGCCGCTCGCGGGCAAACCGATGCTGCAGTGGGTGTGCGAATGCGCAGGCAAATCGCGCGCCGCGCAGGTGCTGGTGGCGACGGACGATGAGCGCATCGAGGAGGCGGCGCGTGCGTTCGGCGCCGAGGTCGTCATGACGGCGTCGTGCCACGACTCGGGGAGCGACCGCATTGCCGAGGTCGCCTGGCGCGAGGGCTGGGCGGACGATGCGCTCGTCCTCAACCTGCAGGCCGATGAGCCGCTCATGCCCCCGGCGCTCATCGATCAGTTGGGATCGCTGCTCGACGATCATCCGGGCGCCGGCGTCGCGACGCTCGCGACCCCGCTCGCGAGCGTCGAGGAGCTCCTCGACCCGAGCGTCGTCAAGGTCGTGAGCGACCGGCGCGGGCACGCCCTGTACTTCAGTCGCGCCCCGATTCCCTGGGATCGCGACGGTGCGCCCGCGGGGCTTGCCAGCCAGCGCAGCATGGCGGGCGCACTGCGCCACCTCGGGCTCTACGCCTACCGCGTGGGCGCGCTGCGGCACCTCGCCTCGCTCGCGCCGAGCCCCCTCGAGCAGCGCGAGCGACTCGAGCAGTTGCGCGCGCTCGAGAATGGCGTGGCGATCGTGGTTGCGCTCGCGGCCGAAGCGGCCGGGCCCGACGTGAACACACCGGAGGATCTCGAGCGGGTGCGCAGTCTGTTGGAGGCGCGATGACGACTCCAGGCGATCCGCGGCCCGCCGACGACGAGGCGGTCGCGATCCTGTTCGTGTGCTTGGGCAACATCTGTCGCTCGCCGACGGCGGAGGCGGTGCTGCGCACGCTCGCGGCACGCGAGGCCCCTGAGCTCGTCGTTCACGTCGACTCCGCCGGCACCGCGGGCTACCACGTGGGCCACGCGCCCGATGCGCGCGCGCAGCAGGCGGCGCGCCGGCGCGGCTACGACCTGTCCGCGCTTCGCGCACGCACCATCGAGGCGCGCGACTTCGAGCGCTTCGACTTCATCCTCGCGATGGACCGCAGCAATTTCGCCGAGCTCAAGCAGGCCGCACCGCGCTCGGCGCACGAGCGCGTGCAACTGTTCCTTGAGTTTGCCCCCGATGCCGGCACGCTCGAGGTGCCCGATCCCTATTACGGCGGGCCGAACGGCTTCGAGGAGGTGCTCGACTTGGTCGAGGCCGCCGCGCGCGGACTCCTCGGACACCTTACGCGGCGGGCTCGCGGCCCGGCTGCCGGCGGCGCACCCCGCGCCTAAGCGTCCTCCCGACCGGTCTCTTCCCGCGGCGGCGGCGCCTCGCTCGGGGCCGACGACCACACGACGTAGGGCTTGCTCTGACGGCCCTCCGTGCCCTCGAGGGGCGGCGTGGGCTCAAAGTGCGCAATGGGACGGTGCTCCTCCGCGCCGCCCGCGGCGGTCTCACGCGGCGTCTCCGGCGCGCGGCCCTCGCGTGCCGGCTCGGGGACGGGAGAGCTCACCGCGGCGCCGCGCTCGACGCGCGGCTCCATGATTGCGCGCTCCTCGCCGCCGCCGTTCACTGGCGGTGAGCCGGCGATTGCGCCGGGGGCGCCGCCCGGTGACCCGAAGGTCTCGCGGGAGCCACCGCCGCGGCGGCCGCGCCGCCGGCCGCGTCGGCCGCGACGCTCGCCTCGCGGCTCGCGCTCGCCGCGGGGCTCCTCGGAAAATCCGCCGGACGGTGCAGGCGCCGCTTCCGCGCCGCTCGTCTCGGGGCCCGCGCCCGGGGCCCGCTCGCTTTCGCGAGCGCGCAGTCCCCGGTCGCTCCGCTCGCCGCGCTCGCCGCGCTCGCCGCGGTCCCGCGGGGGACCTTCGCGCCCCTCGCCCCGTTCGCGTGCGCGGTGGTGGCCGGGTTCCGCGCGGTCACGTCCGCTTGCCCCGGCGCTGCCCCCGTGACGCCGGCCGCTGCGCTGATAGCCGCCGTGCCGCCCGTCGCGCTCGCCGCGGGGGGTGGACTGCGGCCGCGGGGTGCTACCCGGGGTGACCGGTTGCGCGGCGGTCTCGCCGACGGCCGGCGCACGCGCCGGCTCGCCGCCCAACCAGCGCTTGAGGCGTGCCCACATCCCGGGCTGCGGCTCCGCTTGGGCCTGAGCCGCGGCCACGGGCGCTGCGACCGGGGCTTGCGGGATCGGTGCCGGAGTGGCCGGAAGGAGGCCCGCCACCGCCGCCGCCTCGACCGGGGGCTTCTTGTCCTTGAGGGCCGGCTCCGCAGGCTCGGGGGCGGAGGGCATGAGATAGCTCAGCTGCCGGTTCTCGGGCAGCTCGGCCTCATCGTCGCGCAGACGACGAATGCTGTACTCGGGGGTCTGCATGTGGGTGTTCGGCACGATCACGAGCTCGGCGTCGCTCTTGTCCTCGACCGTGCGCAGCCAGTCGCGTTTCTCGTTGATGAGGTAGGTGGCCACCTCGACCGGCACCTGCGCGATGACGCGGGTGGTGCGCTCCTTGCGTACCTCCTCGCCGATCAAGCGCAGGATCGCGAGTGCCATCGACTCGACGCTGCGGATGCTGCCGATGCCGGTGCAGCGCGGGCAGACGATGTGGCTCGTCTCCCCGAGCGAGGGCCGCAACCGCTGCCGCGACATCTCGAGGAGCCCAAAGCGCGACAGCCGTCCGATCTGGATGCGCGCGCGGTCCATTTTCACCGCATCGCGCAGCCGGTCCTCCACGTCACGCTGATTTTTCGTCGACTCCATGTCGATGAAGTCGATGACGATCAGGCCGCCGATGTCGCGAATGCGCAGCTGCCGGGAGATCTCCTCGGCCGCCTCGAGGTTGGTGTTGAGCGCGGTGGTCTCGATGTCGCTGCCGCGCGTGGCGCGTGCGGAGTTGATGTCGATCGAGACGAGCGCCTCGGTGTAGTCGATGACGATGCTGCCGCCGGAGGGGAGCTGGACCTTGTGAGCGTAGGCGGACTCGATCTGGCTCTCGATCTGGAAGCGCGTGAAGAGCGCGATGTCGTCGCTGTAGTGCTTCAGGCGGCGCTGGGCATCGGCGGGCATGAAGCGCTGCATGTACTCCTGCGCCTTCTGGAAGGCCGCGGTATCGTCGACCAGGATCTCCCCCACGTCGTCCGAGAGATAATCGCGCATGGCGCGCGTCACGGCGTCGCTCTCGCGGTAGACCAGAAACGGTGCCGGGCGGTCGGTGCCCGCCGCGGCGATCTGCTCCCACTGGGCGCGCAAGTTGTCGAGGTCCCACTGCAGCTCCGCGACCGAGCGGCCGACGCCTGCGGTGCGCACGATCGCGCCCATACCCTCCGGGATCACGAGCTGGCCCATGACCTCGCGCATCTGGTCGCGGTCCTCGCCCTCGATGCGGCGCGAGACGCCTCCGGCGCGCGGATTGTTCGGCATCAGCACGAGGAAGCGTCCAGCCAAGCTCACGAAGGTGGTGAGCGCGGCACCCTTGTTGCCGCGCTCCTCCTTCTCGACCTGGACGACAATCTCCTGGCCCTCCGTGAGGAGCTCGCGGATGTTGAGCCGCCCCCCTTGGGGCTGCTTGAGGAAGAAGTCCTTGGAGACTTCCTTCAGCGGCAGGAAACCGTGGCGCGGGGTGCCGTAGTCGACGAAGCAGGCTTCGAGCGAGGGCTCGACGCGGGAGATTCGACCTTTGTAGATGTTCGCCTTTTTCTGTTCGCGGGACGGGAGCTCTATGCTGAGATCGTAGAGTTTCTGACCATCAACGAGAGCAACGCGCAATTCTTCCTGCTGGATAGCGTTGACGAGCATTCTTTTCATGCGGCCCTACTAAGCTTGGTGGGGCCGACAAGGAAACGGCGGGAGGCCGCTTGCGCGGCATGACATAAAGGACTAGGGGCGCGGGAGTCTCAATGTTCATGAATTGAACCGCCCTCGAGCGGGCGGTGCGCCGAAAACCTTCTGTATCTCAACCGACGGGGCGCACGGAATCCCGCACCAGGTGCGAAGAGCGGCGCTGCTGCCTTGTCGGCCCGAACGCGATGGCCTCGATACCGAGGACCAACTAATGAACATCCGCGATAATGGGGCACGCTCGCGAGCGTGTCCGTCTTCACATCGTCACGGAGCCCGTTGCCAGCGGCGAGCGGTTGCAGCCGCCGGCCGAGGGCCGCCCCGATCAGGGCGGCACCGCGAGTATAGCCTGAAGACCACTTTAGAAACAATATCTTACGCTGAGGTCGCCGGGGTGACGCAATCTGAGGGTCCAGCGCGTGAGGGCGCGCGGCACGTGGAGGTGGAGGAGGCGCGCGCCGGACAACGGCTCGACAACTTCCTCATGCGCCTGCTCGGGGACGTGCCACGAAGCCACGTCTACCGCCTCGTGCGTCGCGGCGAAGTGCGGGTCAACGGCCGGCGCGCCTCCCCGGATCAGCGCTTAGTCGCGCACGATGACGTACGTGTGCCGCCGCTCCGCCGCGAGGCGCCGGGCGCGACGGCCCGGGCCGCGCCCGCCGCGCACCTGCGCGAGCGCATCGCGAGCGCAATCCTCTACGAGGATGAGCGCCTGATCGCGCTCGACAAGCCCGCGGGCATCGCCGCGCACGGCGGGAGCGGCGTGAGCTTCGGGGTGATCGAGGCGCTGCGCGCGCTGCGTCCCGAGGAGACGCTCGATCTCGCGCACCGGCTGGACCGCGACACGAGCGGGTGCCTGCTGATTGCGCGCACGGCGGCGACGCTGCGCACGCTGCACGCGCTCATGCGCGAAGGGCAGGTGCAGAAGGGCTATCTCGCGCTCCTCGCGGGGCACTGGAATCTCGGCCGCAAGCGCATCACGGCGCCGCTGCGCACCGATCTGCGCACCGGCGGGGAGCGCACGGTGCGCGTGCACCCGAGCGGCAAGGCCGCGCTGAGCGAGTTCCGCCCGGTGCAGTTCTTCGGCAAGCGGGCAACGCTCGTCGAGGTGGCGCTGCACACCGGCCGTACCCATCAGATCCGCGTGCACGCGGCGCATGCGGGCCATCCGGTCGCGGGTGATGCGAAGTACGGCGATGCCGAGTTCAACGACCGCATGCGCAGCTTCGGGCTCGAGCGGATGTTTCTCCATGCGCACACGCTCAGCTTCGCGTGGCCGCAGGGCGGGGAATTCAGCGTGAGCGCACCACTGCCGGCGGAGCTGCGTGCCGTGATCGATCGACTGCAGAGCGCGCGGCGCGACTAGCGGGGGAGCCCCGTCGCGGCAGGCGAGCGGCCCGGGGCGCCTCAGGGCACGGCGTATCCGAGCCGACGCAGCGTGGCCGCGAGCCAGATGAGCGGCAGCCCGATGAGCCCCGTCGGATCGTCGCTCTCGATGCGCTCGAGCAGGCTGATCCCGAGTGCTTCGGCCTTGAACGCACCGGCGCAGTCGAGCGGCCGCTCGTGCGCGACGTAGCGCTCGATCTCCGCGTCGGAGAGGGCACGAAAGCTCACACGGGTGGTGTCGAGGTGCCGCTCGGTGAAGCCCGCCGCGGGGCAGGCGACGACGCATGCGGTGTAGAACTCGGCCGTGGTGCCGCTCAAGCGCTCGAGCTGCCGCCGCGCCCGATCGGGCTCTCCCGGCTTGTCGAGGATGCTCGCGCCCGCGGCAGCCACCTGATCGCTCGCGATCACAACCCCCTCGGGGTGGTGCGCGGCGACCGCCGCGGCCTTCGCGTGCGCCAACCGGATCGCGCGCTCGCGCGGGGCCTCGCCTGCGAGGTGGGGCTCCTCGATCCCCGGCGGCAGGCATGAGAACTCGAGCGCCAGGCGCTCGAGGAGCGCCCGTCGATAGGCCGAGGTGGAGGCCAGGATCAGGCGGCGCGACATGGGCGGTCGTCCTGAGAGGGGTAATTCACCCACGCGAAACAAGAGCTTAAGTTCGACGCGGCGCTTTGACTTGGTCGGGGTCGATACCTATCATACGCGCCCCATGCCGGAGGACTGGTCGAAGCCGCATGAGATCGACCCGCTCGCCGATGCGGGTGCGGAATTCGCCTTCGCGATTCCGCTTGCGGACTTGCCGCGCCTTCGGGGGCAGCTCGCCCGCCCCGCGGGCGAGGTGGTGGGCTCGGTACGCTTCGCGCGGACCGAGGGTCGGGTGGTCGCGGATGTGCGCATCGCGGCGCAGGTGCCGCTCACCTGCCAGCGCTGCCTCGCACCGCTCGACTGGCCGATCGAATCGCGCGGAGCGGTGGTGTTGGTGGCGAACGCCGCGCAAGCCGAGCGCTTGCCCGGGGACCTCGAGACGATCCTCGCGCCCGAGCACCGCATCAGCGTGCGCGATCTCGCGGAGGAAGAGCTGCTGCTCGTCCTGCCCATCGTGCCGCGGCATGCCCCGGGAGGCTGCACGGGGGCGCGGTCGGTGCGCAACGTCGAGCCTGCCGGCGCGCGCGCCGCGCAGGCGGAGCATCACCGCCCGTTTGCCGGGCTCGATGAGTTGATGAAGAAGACGAGATAGGCGCTGCACGAGCAGCATCCGAGCAATTCCGGGGCGCATGCCCCCTCATACTGGAACACCGATCATGGCCGTTCAAAAAAGCCGCAAGACGCCCTCACGCCGGGGGATGCACCGCTCACACGATGGCTTACCCAAGCCCGCGCTGTCGATCGACCCTCAATCCGGTGAGACCCACCTGCGCCACCGCATCACCCCCGACGGCTTCTATCGCGGCCGCCGCGTGATCGAGAAGCCCGCCGAGGCCGAAGGGGAGGAATAGGGCCTGCGCCGCTCGCGCGGGCCCATCGTGGCGCGCCCCGCAGGTCGTACGCTTGCATCTTGAGAATCGCGATCGATGTGATGAGCGGCGATCGTGTGCCGCGCGAGCGCCTGGCTGGGGCCCTTCGCGCGTTGCGCGCCGATGAGACCCTGCACGAGCTGCTCGTGGGCAAGGCCGAGGAGATCGCCCCCGGCCTCGATGAGCTGCCCGCCTCACTCAAGCAGCGTGCCGAGATTCTGCCCGCCTCCCAGGTGATCAGCATGGACCAGGCGCCGCGCGCGGCGGTGCGCCGCGGCCGCGACTCCTCGATGCGCATCGCGGTGAATCTCGTCAAGGAGGGCCGCGCGGCGGCATGTGTGAGCGCCGGCAACACCGGTGCGCTCACGGCGATCTCGCACTTCGTTCTGAAGACCGTCGCGGCGGTCGAGCGCGCGGCGATCATCTCGGCCATCCCCTCCTCGAAGGGGCACACTCACATGCTCGACCTCGGCGCGAACACGCGCGCGAGCGCGCTGCAGCTCAAGCAGTTCGCGCAGATGGGGTCGGTCGTCGCGCGCGATCTGCACGGCATCGAGTCCCCGCGCGTGGGCCTGCTCAACGTGGGCGAGGAGGACATCAAGGGGCACGAGGTGGTGCAGGCGGCGCACGGACTCATCGCGCAGGCGCCCGATCTCAACTACTTAGGCTTCGTCGAGGGCGACGACATCTTCTCCGGCGAGGTCGACGTGGTCGTGACGGACGGCTTCACGGGCAACGTCGCGCTGAAGACGATGGAAGGTCTCGCACGGCTGATCGCCGAGCGCACGCGCAGGGAGTTCACCTCCTCGCTGCGCGATCGCCTCTCCGGCTTGATCGCGCGCCCGGTACTGCGCCGTCTCGCGAGCGGACTCGATCCGCGCCGCTACAACGGCGCGCTCATGGTGGGCTTGAGCGGGCTCGTGGTAAAAAGCCACGGCCGCGCCGACGCGCTCGCGTTCTCGCGCGCGGTGGAGCTCGCGGCGCGCGCCGCTCGCGGGGGGCTCACGATGCACATTGCACAGGCGCTGCAAGCCTGAGAGGTGTCGATGTATTCGCAAATCGTGGGAACGGGGGGATATCTGCCCGAGCGCATCCTCACGAACTTCGATCTCGAGCGCATGATGGATACGTCGAACGAATGGATTCGCGAGCGTACCGGTATCGAGCGACGCCACATCGCCGCGGACCGGCAGACGACGGTCGATCTGGCCGAGCCGGCCGCGCGCGCCGCGATCGAGGCGGCCGGCGTGCGCGCGGGAGAGATCGACTTCATCGTCTTCGGCACCTCGACGCCCGATTTCATCTTTCCCAACTGCGGCGTGCTGCTGCAGGAGCGGCTCGGCTGCCGTCCCGGCGGACCGGCGTTCAGCCTCGAGACCGCCTGCAGCGGCTTCATGTACGCGCTCGCCGTCGCCGATAAATTCGTGCGTGCGGGCGAAGCGCACTGTGCGCTCGTGGTGGGAGCGGAGACGCTCTCGCGGGTGACCGACTGGACCGACCGCTCGACGGCGGTGCTGTTCGCCGACGGCGCGGGCGCGGTGGTGCTGCGGCCCGCCGAGGCGCCGGGGATCATCTCCACCCACCTGCACGCCGACGGCAACTACAAGGACATGCTCTATTGCCCCGGGGGCATCGCGCGCGACACGCCGGCATTTGCACCGGCGCCCAAGCGCGCGATCCGGATGAGCGGGAACGAGGTGTTCAAGGTCGCCGTCACGAATCTCGGCAAGGTGGTGGACGAGGCACTCGCGGCGAACGGGCTCGCGCGCACGGCGATCGACTGGCTCGTGCCCCACCAGGCCAACCTGCGCATCATTCAGGCGACCGCACGCAAGCTCGAGCTACCGATGGAGCGGGTGATCGTGACCGTGCAGGATCACGGCAACACCTCGACCGCCTCCGTGCCGCTCGCACTCGACGTGGGCGTGCGCGACGGGCGCATTCGGCACGGGGACCTGCTGCTCTTGGAGGCCTTTGGAGCGGGCGTCACGTGGGGCGCCGCGCTCGTTCGCTACTAGACCCCCGCGCGATGCGCAGGGCGGCGAGAAGAATAGGCCGCGCGCTTGCCGCGCGGCCCGCTGTCACAGAGCGCCGCGCAGCGGCGCGGCGCTCTGCAACCTCACTTCGGAGCGGAAGCGCTCTTACTTCGAGACCGACCGCTTGAACATGCGGTCGAGCTTCTCGTTGGTCGCATCAACTGCCGACTGCGCGGCCTGCGCGGCAGCCAGCGCCTGATTGGCCGTGCTCTGCGCACCGCTCGCCGCCTGGCTCGCCGACTGGGCGGAGGCCGCAGCCGAATCGGCCGAGGACTTCGCTGCCTGCACGTCAGCCTGCAGCTTCGTCACCTGCGCTTTGAGGTCGGCAATGTCCGATTGCAGTGGTTTGAGGTCCTGGCAGCCTGCGAGGCCGACGACCAGCGCCACGGCAGCCACTTTCATGATGATCGCGCTCTTCATACAAACGTCCCCTTCTGGGTTGTTGATTCGGGAGTCCCTAAACCCGGGCAAAATGCGAAGGGGGCAAGCGTAGAGCTTTCGCCACAGTCTTCGCAAGCGGCGCAATGGCAGCAAATTTGGCCGCAGAATGCAACTGTTGACATCCATTTTGCCCGCAAATCGTCGGTACATGGCGACAGACGCCCAAGCATCGAGCAGAGCGGCACGCCGCGATAGAACCGTATCGTGTATCTATCCATGCGCGCGCGAGCCGAGCTTGCGCCCCGCACGACCATCACGTAGCACTTCGCGTGCCGCATTGTGGCCAGGCACCCCGGTCACACCGCCACCCGGATGGCTCCCCGATCCGCACAGGTAAAGCCCCGCGATGGGGGTGCGGTAGTCGCCGAAGCCGAGCGCGGGGCGCGCGGCCCACAGCTGGTCGAGACCGAGCGCACCGTGAAAAATGTCCCCGCGCGGAAGCGCGAAGCGCTCTTCCAGGTCGCGCGGTGAGAGAACGAGCCGCGCGAGGATGCTGCGGCGGAAGTTCGGTGCGTAAGCTGCGACCGTGTCGATGATCTGATCGGCGGCACTCTCACGCGCGGCGCTCCAGTCGCGCCCGTCCGGCAGAGCATACGCAAAATGCTGGCAGAACAGGCTCGCCACGTGCGCTCCCGGGGGAGCGAGCGTCGGGTCGAGCGTGCTCGGAATGAGCATCTCGATGATCGGAGCGCGCGACCATCCCGCAGCGCGGGCATCGAGGTAGGCGCGGTCCTCGTAGCCGAGCGAGGGCGCGATGATGATTCCGGAGGCGTGATGAGCACCATCATGGAGCAACGCATCAAAGCGTGGCAGTTCGGTTAGAGCGACATTCATGCGGAAAGTTGCGGACTCGCAGCGATAATGCTCGATGCGCGCGCGGAACTCGGCGGGCAGCACGCGCGCATCGAGCAGCCGCAGGAACAGCGTCTTCGGATCGACGTTCGCGGCGACGATGCGCGTTGCGAGCGCCCGCCCGTCGGCAAGCTGCACGCCCGACACGCGGGCAGCGCCGCCGGGTGCGCTCTCGGTGAGGATCGCGGCGACCGGCGCGCCCGTCTCGATCCGCACGCCGAGTCGCACCGCCTCCCGGGCCATCGCCTGCGTGATTGAGCCCATGCCGCCGAGCGCGTGGCCCCACACGCCGCGCTTGCCGTTCACCTCACCGAATGCGTGATGCAAGAGCACGTAGGCGCTCGTCGGGGTGTAGGGGCTCTGGTAGGCGCCGACCACCGCATCGAACCCGTGCAGGGCCTTCAGCGCATCGCACGCGAACCAGCCGTCGAGCACGTCGCCGGCGCTGCGGGTGAGGAGCTCGTGGATCTCGCGTTGTGTCTGCGCGGGCAGGCGGCGGAGATCCCGTCCGAGGGTGATGAGGCTCCACAGATCGTTGAGCCCCTTGAGGCTCGCCGGAGGCGTCTTGAGCAGCAGCGTGCGCAGATATTCAACGACGCGCTCGAGCATCGCGTAGAAGGCGGGCAGTCGCTCGGCGTCGCCGGGGCATCGCTGCTGCACTGCCACGAGCGTGTCGGCGAGCGTGGGACCGGCACAGAAGGCGCTCCCGTCGGGCAGAGGCAGGAAATTTTGCATCGGCCGCTCGACGATGGTCAGGCCGTGCTCGGCGAGGCGCAGGTCGCGCTGCACCTTCGGGTTGAGCAGACTCACCGTGTAGCTCGCCGTGGAGTTGCGGAATCCGGGGTGGAACTCCTCCGTGACGGCCGCTCCGCCGACCACCTCGCGCCGCTCGAGCACCGCGACGGTGAGCCCCGCCCGCGCGAGATAGCAGGCGCAGGTGAGGCCGTTGTGGCCGGCCCCGACGATGACGGCATCGTAGCGGCTTGCACCCGCTCGCGATCTGGATATAATCACAGTACCTGTATAAATAGTCAGATCAGTACGGCCACTATGTCAGACCTGACTCCGCGCCAGACTCAGATCCTGCGGCTTGTCCAGCGCTTCATCGCCGAGACCGGCATGCCGCCCACACGGGCGGAGATCGCCCGGGAGCTCGGCTTCAGGTCGGCCAATGCCGCCGAGGAGCACCTGCGCGCCCTCGCACGTAAAGGTGTCATTGCGCTCGTTCCCGGCACCTCACGCGGCATTCAGCTCAAGGACACCATTCGCGAGCAGATGGGACTGCCCCTCATCGGACGCGTCGCGGCGGGCAAGCCCATCCTGGCGGAGGAGAACATCGAGGCACGCTTTCAGATCGATCCGCTGCTCTTCCAGCCCCGTCCGCATTATCTCCTGAAGGTGAGCGGCATGAGCATGAAGGATGCCGGGATCCTCGATGGGGACCTGGTCGCGGTGCATCGTACCAGCGAGGTGCGCAGCCGCCAGATCGTGGTGGCGCGGCTCGAGAATGAAGTCACCGTGAAGCGTTTTCGCCAGGAAGGCTCCATCGTGTGGCTGCTGCCGGAGAACAGCGATTTCCAGCCGCTGCGGGTGGACTTGAAGCAGCAGCCGCTGCTCATCGAGGGTGTCGTCGTTGGGGTGCTGCGCCGGGGCAAGGCAACCGGCCTCACCTAGAGCCTGCGCCCGCGGCGCTTCATGGCGGATAGCGCTTCCGATGTCTGCCAATCCTGCTCTGGCGGCGCTGCTCGAGCATCCCGCGATCTGGCGCGGCCGCAGTTGCGCGCGCTGCGACGGCGTGCCGACGGGCTTCCCCGCCCTCGATGCGCATTTGCCCGGCGGTGGCTGGCCCCGTGTCGGGCTCATCGAGGTGCTGATTCCGCGGCTCGGTGTCGGGGAGCTCCTGCTGCTCCTGCCCGCGCTCAAAGCGCTCGGCGAGAGCCCCACGGCACGCTGGTGCGCGTGGATCGCACCTCCTTTCGAGCTTTTCGCCCCCGCGCTCGCGGCCCACGGCATGAGTCTCGAGCGATCGCTCATCGTGCACACCGAAGCGCCGCTCTGGGCCTGCGAGCAGGCGCTCGGCTCGGGCGCTTGCGATGTGGCGCTCGCGTGGGTGCGGCGCGCGCCGCCGCGGGCCTTGCGCCGCCTGCAGCTCGCGACGGAGCGCGGCCGCACGCTCGGGATCCTCTTCAGGACGCTCGGCCCGCGTGCGCTCCGCGAACCCTCCTGCGCGGTGCTGCGCGTGGCGGTGCAGCCGGCGAGCGAGGGTGTGCGCCTCGAGCTTCTCAAGAGCCGTGGCGGCCCGCGCAGCCCTCTCACCGTGTCTTTTCAGTCTCTGCCCAAGTGAGCCATGCGCGCGCCCGTGCCTCTGCAGCGCAAAGCGCCCGAGACCGCGGACTCCGCACGCGCTCTGCCGCGCGCGCTGCCACGGCCGCCGGGCACCGCACCGTGCCTCGAGGCCCGCGAGCTGTGGATCGCCGCGCACTTCGCGGCGCTTCCGCTCGAGGCCTGGCGGAGCGGTGCACGGCAGGGCTCGAATCGGGCCTCCGCGGCCGCCGCCCCGATCGCCATCGCGCAGCTCGAGGAGCGCACTCAACCCCTCGTGGCCGTCGATGCGGCCGCGGCGCGCGCCGGAGCGCGAGCGGGGATGAGCCTCACGGCCGCCATGGCGCTCGTGCCGCAGCTTGCGGTGAAAGGCCGCGATCTGCGCCGCGAGCGGGCGTTGCTCGAGCATCTTGCACGGCATGCGCAGCGCTTCACCTCGCGCGTGAGCCTTGCGCCCCCGGATGGCCTGCTGCTCGAGGTGAAAGGCAGTCTCAAGCTCTTCGGCGGCCTGGAGCCGCTCGCGGCCCGCTTCGAGGAGGCATGCCGCGCGGCCGGAGCGCAGCCCCACTGGGCGCTCGCGCCGACGGCGCTCGCGGCGCTCGCCGGTGCGCGCTTCGCGGCGCTCGCGCGCGGGGCCGCACCGCTCAAAGTCACCGAGCCGGCGCGGCTCACGGGGACGCTCGCCCCGTTGCCGCTCGCCGTGCTGCGCTGGCCGCAGGAGCTCATCGAGCGTCTCGCCCGCTCGGGCGTACGCACGATCGGCGAGGCACTGCGCTTGCCGCGGGCAGGGTTCGCGCGCCGCTTCGGGCTCGACTCGCTCGCCTGCCTGGACCGCCTGGTAGGCCGGCGCTTCGATCCACGCGCGAGCTTTCGCGCACCCGAGCGATTCCGTGTGCGACGCAGCCTCACCTACGAGCTCGAGCAGCACGAGACCGTGCTCGCCGCGCTCACGCCGCTTCTCGCGAATCTCGGCCGATTTCTGCAATTGCGCCAGTGCGGCATCAGCGCACTCGAGTGCCGGCTGTGGCATCGCCAGGCGCCGGTCACGCGCTGCGTGCTCAGGCTCGCCGCTCCGGCGGCGGACCCTGAGCGCCTCGCCGCATTGCTCGGGGAGCGCCTCGCCGCGCTCGCCCTGCCGGAGCCGGTGCGCGCCTGCGAGCTGCGCTCCGCGACGCTCGTGCCGCGGGAGCTCGCGACGGAGACGCTGTGGAGGCCGGGCGAGCACGGCGGCGGTGGCCGCGCGCAATCGACGGATCTGATCGAGCGCCTGCGCGCGCGTCTGGGGCCCGAGGCGGTGCATGGCCTCGAGGTTCGCGCCACGCACCGTCCCGAGGCCGCCTCGCACCGAGCGGCGCTCGATGAGACGGCGGTGGGAGCGGTGAGGCCGACGGCACCGTCACCGTACTCGGCTTGGCGCCATCCGCTGTGGCTGCTGCCCGCCCCGCAGATCCTCGCGGAGATCGACGGCCTGCCGCGCCGGCGCGGGCCGCTGCGCCTGCTCGGCGGACCCGAGCGGATCGAGAGCGCCTGGTGGGAAGGCGAGGAGGTCGCGCGCGACTACTATCACGCCGTCGACGTCCGCGGCGTGCGCCTGTGGATCTTTCGCGAGCGGCCAAAGCCGCATCGCTGGTTCTTGCACGGGGTGCTGGGTTAAGGTTGCCGCGATCCGCACCTCTCAAGCGCAGGAGCCCCCGATGACCGCAAGGCTCACCCCGCCCGTGCGCGGCGCCCGTCTGCTCGCACTCGCCGCACTCGCCTCTTTCGCGGCGCTCGCGCCGTGCGCGCCGCTCGCCCTCGCGGCCGCGCCCAATCTCGCACCGGCCGTCGCCGCGATCGATACGCACCGCTTCCTCAACGACATCGCGGTGCTGTCCTCGGATGAGTTCGAAGGCCGCTCGCCGGGCACGCATGGCGAGCAGCTCGCGATCGGCTTCATCGCCCGACGGTTCAGGGGAATCGGGCTCGCCCCGGCGAATCCCGACGGCAGCTACCTGCAGACGGTGCCGATGACCGGTTTCACCACCCACGCCCAGGCGACGATCGACGCCGGCGCGAAGACTCTGACGCTACGAATGCCCGCGGATTTCGTCGCCTTCTCCACCGTCCGCCGTCCCCACCTCGCCGTCGACTCGCAGCTCGTCTTCGTGGGCTACGGGGTGATCGCGCCCGAGTACCACTGGGACGACTACAAAGGCATCGACGTGCGCGGCAAGACGCTCGTGATGCTCATCAACGACCCGCCCGTGCCCGATCCGCACGATCCGAGCAAGCTCGATCCGAACATGTTCGGCGGCAAGGCGATGACCTACTACGGCCGCTGGACCTACAAGTACGAGATCGCGGCCAAGCTCGGCGCGGCCGCCGCCATCATCGTTCACGAAACCGGACCCGCGGCCTATCCCTATTCGGTCGTCGTCAACAGCTGGAACCGGGAGAATTTCGTCCTGACGGGCGCAACCGCGAGCAAGAGCCTGCCCACCGTCGCCGCGTGGATCACGCTCGGGAGGGCGCGCGAGCTCTTCAGCGACGCCGGGCTCGATTTCGCAGCGCTCAAGAAGGCGGCCGTCTCGCGCGACTTTCATCCGGTCGTGATGAACGCCCGCGTCCACTTCGCGATCGCCAACAGCTGGCGCGACATCCGCTCTCACAATGTCCTCGCCAAGCTCGCAGGCTCGGACCGGAAGCTCGAGCACCAGTACGTGATCTACAGCGCCCATTGGGACCATTTCGGCTGGGATCGAAAGCTCCCCGGCAGCAAGCACGAGCAGATATTCCACGGCGCGCGCGACAACGCTTCCGGCGTCGCGGCACTCCTCGAGCTCGCGCATGCCTTCAAGGCGCTGCCGCGCGCGCCGCGGCGCTCGATTCTCTTCATCGCAACGACGGGCGAGGAGCAGGGCCTTCTCGGGGCGCGCTACTACGCGCTCCATCCACTCTATCCGCTGCGCGCGACGGTCGCCGATCTCAACATGGATATCATGGCGATGTGGGGCCGCACTCGCGACATCGAGCTCGTGAGCTCGGGTAAATCGTCGCTCGATGACACCGTGCGCGCTCAGGCGAGCGAGATGGCAATGACGGTCGAGCCGGATCTGCATCCCGAGCGCGGCAGCGTCTATCGCGCCGATCAGCTCGAATTCGCACGCGCGGGAGTTCCGGTCGTCTTCTTCGGGGGCGGTCTCGATGTGATCGGCAAGCCCCCGGGCTACGGCGAGCGCATGGACGAGGACTACATCGCCCACCGCTATCATCAGGTGACCGATACGATCGATCCGCGCTGGGACCTCTCCGGGGCCGCGCAGGAGATCGAGCTCTTGCTGCGCGTCGGGGACTCGGTCGCCAACACCGCGGCCTACCCGAGGTGGAACGCCAACTCGGAGTTTCGTGCCGCACGCGAGCAGACGATGCGGGAAGCGCCTGCGGCGGCGCGGTAAGGCGCAGGCCCCCGGGTCGCGGCATGGCGACGGTGGCGTTCCTCGGTCTCGGGCGGATGGGCGCGGGGATGGCCCGCCGGCTCCTCGCGGCCGGCCACGATCTGCGAGTGTTCAATCGCACGGCGGCGCGCGCCGCGCCGTTCGGCGCCGCCGGAGCGCGCTGCTGTGCCACGGTGCGCGAGGCGTGCACGGGCGCCGCGGCGGCGATCGCGATGGTCTCCGATGACGAGGCCTCCCGAGCGCTGTGGCTCGGTGCCGATGGAGCGCTGAGCGCGCTCGGGGCATCGAAGGCGCTCGCGATCGAGTGCTCGACGCTCTCGCACGACTGGGTGCTCGAGCTGAGCGGCCGCGCCGCGCGCCGCGGTCTGCGCTTCCTCGATGCGCCGGTGACGGGGCTGCCGGATGCGGCGGCGGCCGGTGAGCTCACGCTCCTCGTGGGCGCCGATCCGCAGCATCTGGCGGCCGCGAGACCGCTCCTCGCCGCGATCGCCCGTGAGATCGTTGAATTCGGACCGCCCGGTGCGGGCACCGCCTACAAGCTCCTCGTGAACATGCTCGGTGCGGTGCAGATTGCCTCGGCCGCGGAGGCGATGGCGCTCGCGGAGCGGGCCGGGCTCGATGCGCATCGGGTGGCCCACACGATCGCGAGCGGACAGGCGGGAAGCCCGCAGGTCGTGCGCAACACCCGGCGCATGGCCGAGGACGACCACGAGCAGGCGGTGATCTTCACGCCGCGGCTGCGGCTGAAGGACGTGCAGTACGCACTCGCGTTCGCGCGCAAGCTCGACCTCGGGACTCCCTTCGGGGCGCTTGCGGCGCAGAGCTTCGGTGAGCTCTGCGCGCTCGGCGCCGATCGGGCCAACGAGAGCGCCGTGATCGAGGTGGCGCGCCGGCGGCTGCCCTGAGCGGCGGTCGCGCGAGGGCTGGCGGCTAGCGGATCTCGGCAGGCAGGCTCGCGCAGAAGACCTCGGCCACCCGCTCGAGTCCGCGCGCGTCCGCCTCATCGAAGCGCGCGCGCCGCGGGCTGTCGAGATCGAGTACGCCGAGCAGCCGCTCGGCCACGATCAACGGGACCACGATCTCGGATTGCGAGGCGCTGTCGCAGGCGATGTGGCCGGGGAACAGATGCACGTCCGGGACCACGATCGTGCGGCGCTGCTCGGCGGCCGTTCCGCATACGCCACGCCCGAGCGGGATGCGCACGCACGCGGGCTTGCCTTGAAAGGGCCCGACCACGAGCTCACGGCCCTGGAGAAAGTAGAAACCCGCCCAGTTGATCTCGGGCAGGGCAGCGGCAAGGAGCGCCGCCGTGTTCGCCGCGTTGGCGGTGCGATCGCGCTCGCCGGCGAGCAGCGCTTGGAGCGCTTGCGCGAGCTCGCCGTAGGCGGCGTGCTTGTCGCGGAAGTCGTACGCGGTCTCGGAGGCTTGCATCGACAGAGCATACAGGAGCTCGCCTCATCCAGTCCTGATCGCTCCGCGGAGCTGCATGGACGGCGGCCGGCAATCCCGTACAAGCTTGCTCCGGCATCGCCGCTCGCGCGATGCGACCAAGCGGGAGCGCGCGCATGCAACAGCCGCCCGACTACGCGGAGCTTCATTGCCTCACGAATTTCACCTTCCTGCGCGGCGCCTCGCATCCCGAGGAGCTCGTCGCGCGCGCCCGCGAGCTCGGCTACGGCGCGCTCGCGATCACCGATGAATGCTCGGTCGGTGGAGTGGTGCGCGCGCACGTTGCAAACAAGGAGGAGAGCGCGGCGCCGAGCCCCAAAGCGCGTGGCGGACCGGACCCGTCCTTGAAGCTCATCATCGGCGCGGAGTTTCGCCTCAGCTGTGGAATGCGCTTCGTCGCCTTGGCCGTCGATCGCTCGGGCTACGGCCGGCTCTGCCGCCTCATCACCCACGGGCGGCGCTCGGCGCCGAAGGGCGACTATGCGTTGAGCCGCACGGACGTCGAGTGCGATCTTGCCGACTGCCTCATCCTCTGGCTCCCCGAGGCGCGGCCCGACCTCGAGGCCGGCGCGTGGCTGCGCGAGCGTTTCCGCGCAAACCTCTGGATCGCCGTCGAGCTTGCGCGCGATGGCACGGACCGCGAGCGCCTCGCTGCGCTCGCCCGCACCGGGCGGCAACTCGGGCTGCCGCTCGTGGCGAGCGGGAACGTGCACATGCACGTGCGCGAGCGCAGAAAGCTTCAGGATGCGCTCACGGCGATCCGCCTCAACGTGCCGCTCGCCGAGGCGGGCTGGCACGTGCACCCGAACGGCGAGCGCTATCTGCGCGAGCGCGTGCGCCTGGCGCGGTTGTACCCCCACGAGCTGCTTGCCGAGACGCTCACGGTCGCCGCGCGTTGCACGTTCTCGCTCGATGCGCTGCGCTACGAGTATCCGCGGGAACTGGTGCCGGAGGGAGAGACCGCGGCGAGCTATCTGCGCAAGCTCGTCGAGCGCGGCATGCGCGAGCGCTGGCCGCGGGAGCTGCCTGAGAAGGCGCGCACCACGATCGCGCACGAGCTCGAGCTCATCGCCGAGCTCGGCTACGAGCCGTACTTCCTCACCGTCTACGACATCGTGGCGCATGCGCGCAGCCTCGGGATTCTCTGCCAGGGGCGCGGCTCGGCGGCGAATTCCCTGGTGTGCTATTGCCTGGGCGTCACCGCGGTGGGCCTCGAGCGCAGCGCGCTACTCATGGAGCGCTTCATCTCCAAGGAGCGCAACGAGCCGCCGGACATCGACATCGACTTCGAGCACGAGCGGCGCGAGGAGGTGATCCAGTACGTCTACCGCAAGTACGGCCGCGAGCGCGCGGCGCTCGCCGCCACCGTCATCATGTACCGCCCGCGCAGCGCCATGCGCGACCTCGGCAAGGTCTTCGGGCTCGATGCGCTGCAGATCGGCAATCTCGCGCGGATCCTGCAGTGGTGGGATCCGGGCATTACCGTTGAGCACGTGCGCGAGGCGGGCCTCGATCCCGAGAGCGCGACGCTCGGGATGATCCTGGAGCTTGCGCGCGATCTCATCGGCTTTCCGCGCCACCTCTCCCAGCACGTCGGCGGCTTCGTGATCTCCGCCGGTGCGCTCGAGGAGCTCGTGCCGATCGAGAACGCCGCAATGCCCGACCGCACCGTCGTTCAATGGGACAAGGACGACCTCAACGACTTGGGGCTCCTCAAGGTCGATCTGCTCGGGCTCGGCATGCTCACGGCGCTGCGGCGCGCCTTGAGCCTCGTCAACGATCAGCGCGGCACGCGCTTCACCCTCGGGCACCTGCCCGCCGAGGATCCCCGCGTCTACGAGATGGTCTCGCGCGCCGATACGGTCGGGGTGTTCCAGATCGAGTCGCGCGCACAGATGTCGATGCTCCCGCGGTTGCGACCGCAGGAGTTCTACGACCTCGTGATCGAGGTCGCGATCGTCCGTCCCGGTCCCATCCAAGGGGACATGGTGCATCCGTACCTGCGCCGCCGCGAGGGCCACGAGAAGGTGGAGTTTCCGCGCCCGGAGGTGCAGGAGGTGCTCGCGCGCACGCTCGGCGTGCCGATCTTCCAGGAGCAGGTGATGCAGCTTGCCATCAAGGCCGCGGGCTTCACGGCGGGGGAGGCCGATCGCCTGCGGCGCGCGATGGCCGCCTGGAAGCGCCACGGCGACATCCACCGCTTTCAGGAGAAGCTCCTGCGCGGCATGAGCGAGCGCGGCTACTCGCAGGAGTTCGCGCTGCGGCTGTGCAAGCAGATTCAGGGGTTCGGGGAGTATGGATTTCCCGAGTGCGTGGTGGGCGAGACGCGCGTGATGAACGCCGCCACGGGTCAATGGGTGACGATCGACGAGGTGATATCGGGTCGAGCGACGCTTCGGAATACGCTCGCGTGTGACGATGGGCTGCGCCTGCGAAAGCGCAGGGTGCTTGCCGTGATCGCGAGCGGAGTGAAGCCGGTGTGGCGACTGAAGACGGCGCTCGGCCACACGATCTGCGCGACGGCCGAGCACCCGTTCATGACGCTCGCGGGATGGCGGCGACTCGGGGAGCTGCGCACGGGCGAGCGGATCGCCGCGGCGCGCGAGTGCATTGCCGGTGCGGCCATCGGCTGGGACCGCATCGAGGAGCTCGCGGCCCTGGGGCCGCAGGAGACCTACGATCTGCAGATAGAAGGCAATCACAACTTCGTTGCCAATCATCTGGTCGTTCACAACTCCCACGCCTGCAGCTTCGCGCTCCTCGTCTACGATTCCGCCTGGCTCAAATGCCACGAGCCGGCGGCCTTCACCTGCGCCTTGCTCAACAGCCAGCCGATGGGCTTCTACGCCCCGGCGCAGCTCGTGCGCGATGCGCGCGAGCACGGGGTGGAGGTGCGTTCGGTGAGCGTCGCTGCGAGCGGCTGGGACTGCACGCTCGAGCCGGGTGAGCCCGGGCCCGCTCTGCGTCTCGGTCTGCGGCTCACCAAGTCGCTCTCGCAGGCGGCCGCGGAGCGCATCGTGGCGGCCCGCGCGCAGCGCCCCTTCGCGAGCGTGCACGATCTCGCTGAGCGCGCGGCGCTCGCTCGCGGCGAGCTCGAGGCGCTCGCCGCGGCCGGCGCGCTCGCGTGCTTGAGCGGCAACCGCCATCTCGCCTTCTGGGAAGTGGCGGGCACCGAGCGTGCGCTCGCGCTCGCGCCGCGCGCGACAGCCCCGCTCGAGGAGGGTCGACCGCTCATCGGTGCGCCCACGGAGTGGCAGGGGATCGAAGCGGACTATGCCGCGACCGGGCTCACGCTCGGCCGCCATCCGCTCGCGCTGCTGCGCGAGCGGCTACGGGCGGAGCGCATCGCGAGCGCAGCGGAGATCGCACAGTTCCCGCACGGCCGGCTGGTGCGCACCGCGGGGCTCGTTCTGCTGCGTCAGCACCCGGCCAATGCGAACGGCGTGACGTTCATGACCCTGGAGGATGAGACCGGACAGGTGAATCTCATCGTCTGGAGGAAAGTGGGCGAGGCACAGCGCCGCCCGCTCGTCGAATCGCGGCTGCTCGAGGTGCGCGGCAAGCTGCAGCGCCAGGGGCAGATCCTGCACGTCGTGGCGCACCGCCTGATCGACCGCTCCGAGCTCGTGGCCGGGCTCGTCTCAAGCTCGCGCGACTTTCACTGAATCAGTTGATCGCGATGGCGACATTGCTCGCGCTGCCGCCGGTCAAGTCGATGAGCGCGGCAACCGGCTCGCGGCTGAAGGTGCCCGTGGGATCCGCGGAGTTCCACACCCACGCCTCGAGGTAGTACTGCTCGGTGCTCGCGGTGCCGCTGCCGCCGCCGCCGGGCACGGAGCTGAAGAATGTGGCCGAGCTCTGACTCACACCGAGATAGGAATCGAGCGGTGCGACGGCGACGAGCGCGCCGTTCTGGGTGAGCACCAGCTCGCCCTTGTTGTACTTGCCCGGAGCGCTCACGGTGAGGGTTCCCGAGATGGAATCGGCGCTGGTGCCGGCGGGCAGCGGAATCGGGGTCACGGTGAACGTGGTGGGCGTGGTCGTCGCGACGGTGGGCCCGGTGACGACCGTGCTGAGCGGCCCATCGCCGTAGAGCGGCGCGGATGCCCCGACCGTATACGAGGCGGCTCCCTCGGAGGGCACCGCGCTCGTGAGCGCGATGGTGCCGCCGGAGACGTACGAGCCGTACTCGATGTTCGCCATGGAGAGGTATTGATCGGAGTCGAACGCGCCGATGAACGGATCGACCGGATAGGTCTCGATGAGGTAGGGCACCTCGCCCGAGGCGGGAATCGTCTGATAGAAGCCCACGTACGCTCCGACCGGCGACACGGTGCTGCCCGAGGCGAGCTGCACCGGGTAGGAGGTGGCGGCGGTGAGCGTCACGCCGAAGGTGATCGGATTGCTCGAGGAGTTGCCCGCCGTCACCGGCACGCCCGTGATGATCACGGTGGCGATGCCGGGCCCGTGGATGACGAGATCGTATTCCGAGGTGGTCGTTGCCGTCGCCTCGCAGGTGCCGGAGGCGGGATTGTAGGTCTCATCCAAGGGACAGCTGGTGGTCGTGCTCGTCGTGGTCGCGGCGTTGGTCGTCGCCGGGAGCGGGTAGAGGTCGAAGCTGCCGTCGGAGCCGAGCGGCGCGCTGCCGACGATCACGTTGTGCGTCCCATCGGCGCTCAGAGTCTCCGCCGTGACCTCGATCCCCCCGACCGTGGCCGGTACCGCCGAGACATCGAGGGTGCCTGCGATCGATCCGGCGAGCGTGAGGTTGTAGGCCGTGAGGTGCGGAATGAGCAGAAACCCGGGCGCGCCGCTCACCGTGAACGGCACGATGTCGCGCGCCGCGTCGAAGTCGACGGCGAGATCCGTGGTCGCGAGGTTGAGCGCGCTCGAGCAGGTGCCGGTGGTCGGGTTGTAGGTCTGATCGTAGGAGCAGGTGGAGGCATAGTCGGCGTTGGTGGAGGCGACGCACGTGCCGGTCGCCGAATCGTAAGTGGTCCCCGCCGCGCAGTTCGTCGAGGTCGCGGTCGTGGTGCCCGTGGTCGTCGTGCCCAGGCTCGAAGTCGAGCCGACCGAGATGCACGAGCCGAGCAGGTGGTCGTAGAACTCCCCGGACACGCAGTCCGCCTTGGTCTGGCCGCCGAAGGCGCAGTCCCCGTAGCTGCCGGTGGATCCGGTCACACCGCTCCCGAACGCCGCGCCGGCGGCGCCGAGCGAGCCGGAGGAGCTCGAGCTCTCCGCGCACGCGAGGGCCGCGATGGCGGTCTGCTGCGCGCTCGCGACCGTGAGACTCACCGCAAAGGCGATGCCGGCGGTCGAGTTCGGCACCTGCAGCGGCAGCCGGTGCAGCGCGCCGGTCGAATCGGTGTAGTCCACCTCATCGTTGAACAGCGCACCGGCCGCCTGCGCCGAGGAGCTGAGCGCAGCGCTCGAATCCGTGAGCACGATGCGCATCTGATTGTAGGTGCCCTGGGAGAGCTTGAGCTCGCTTGCGAACTGCGCGAGCACTCCGTTCGTGAGCGCCGCGAGATCGATGGTCGCGGGCGAGGGCAGGGGGAACTGCTGCCAGCCGCTGTCGGTGGGGCCCGCGGTGGCGTTGGTGTTGAAGGCGACCTGCTGCAGCGTCACCCACACATGCGCGTATCGGGCCGGCACGTTACCGGTGGTCGCCACGTCGGTCTGCGGTGTGCACGCGGCGAGCGCGATGCAGGCGAGGAGCGCGCAGGCGAGGCGCTGCCCGAGCGATGCTCCACCCCTGAGATATGTATTCAAGACCGACCTCGCGATCGCGCTGCGCTGTGCGCCGCCCTGCTCGACTTATAGCCTACGGCACGTTGCAGGAACGTGTCGATACGCACGTCGTTGACGCGTAACTGACTGTTGCTTTGATGAGGAGCCCGGCGTCGCGATTGGGCGACGCCCGAGCCTGCGCGCTTCCCGCTCGAGCGCTCGATTCAGCGCTTGGGCGGCCGCTTGGCCGCGCCCCGGCGCGCGTGGGCTTGCGCCTCCGGGTCGCCGATCTCGTAGTCGTCGAAATCGCTCGTGAGCTCCGCCGTGCGCCGCTCCTCGAGGAGCTTCTCCAAGCGCCGCCACGCCGGATCGCCGCTCTTCGCGCTCCTGCGCTTGGCGAGGTCGAGGTCCTTGATGACCTGATCGAGATCGACGTCCGGGTCTTCCGCCACCGGCTCGTCCGCGTCTTCCTCGTCGAACTCGTCCGATTCGGGCTTCTCGCTCATATCCCAGGCGGGGAACGCTCAGTGGATGAGGTTGTTCATTTCGAAGATCGGCATGAGCATGGCAAAAACGATGCCCATGACAAAGAGCCCCATCACCACGATGAGCAGCGGCCCCAGCAGTCCGACCATCGCGGTGAGCAGTCCGTCAAGCTCGCGCTCCTGACTCTGCGAGGCCCGATCGAGCATGCTCTCGAGCTCCCCGCTCGCCTCGCCGCTCGAGATCAGATGGATCGTCATCGGCGGAAAGAGCTTGCTCGCGGCGAGCGAGCGTCCGATCGGCGCCCCCTCGCGCACGCGCTGCGTGGTCTCGAGGATCGCATCGCGCATCGGCAGATTGGTGACGACCTCCCCGGCGATGCGCAGCGCCTCGAGCACCGGGACGGCGCTCGAGGTGAGGATGCTCAGTGTGCGGGTGAAGCGCGTGGTGTTGAAGCCGCGCGCGAGCTTGCCGACGAGCGGGAGCGTGAGCTGCAGCCGGTGGAACCGCCGCCGCGGACCCGGCAGACGCAGCCAGCGGGTGAGAATCACGGCGAGCGCCACCCCGCCCACGAGCAGCCAGACCACGTAGGCCTGCAGGAAGCCGCTCACCGCGATCAGCAGCCGCGTCATGAACGGGAGCTGCGCGTGGGTGGACTCGAACACCGAGACCACCTTCGGCACGACGTAGACGAGCAGGCCCGAGACGATCACGAAGCACATGACCGAGAGCACGATCGGATAGAGCATCGCGCCCAGGATCTTCTGGCGGATCTCCTCGCGACTCTCGGTGTAGTCGGCGAGCCGCTCGAGCACGCGGTCGAGGTGCCCCGACTGCTCGCCGGCCGCCACCGTCGCGCGGTAGATCTCGGGAAACACGCGCGGAAAATCGGCGAAGCCGTCGGCGAGGGTGTGCCCTTCCATCACGCGCGAGCGCACGCCGAGGATGATGCTCTGTACGCGCGGCCTCTCGGTCTGCTGGGACACCGCGAGGAGCGATTCCTCGAGCGGCAGCCCCGCGCGCACGAGCGTCGCGAGCTGCCGCGTGAACAGCGCCAGGTCCGTCGCCGACACGCGGCGCATCAGGCTGAAATGCTTCTGCGCGGTCGCCTCGCGCTGGGCGACCTCGGTGACGGCGACCGGCAGCAACTGCCGCTCGCGCAGGAGCTGGCGCACCTGGCGGGCGGTGTCGCCCTCGAGGATGCCCTTGCGCTCGCGGCCACCGTTGTCGAGAGCTGTGTACTCGAAGGCGCCCATGGGCGTTGCGACTCGTCGGCTTGCCTGCCGGACCGTCTAGTCTTCGCGCGTCACGCGCAGCACTTCCTCGAGCGTGGTCTCGCCCTGAAGCACTTTGCTGCGTCCGTCATCGCGAATCGACGGGGTGAGTGTGCGCGCGTAGCGCTCGAGCTCGTGCTCGGCCGCGCGATCGTGGATCATGGTGCGCATCGTGTCGTCGACGACCACGAGCTCGTACACCCCGGTGCGTCCGCGATAGCCGCCGCCCGCGTCCCGGCCCGGACGATAGAGCGTCGGGGAGGGCTCCCCCGGGGCGAGATTGAGCAGGCGGCGCTCGTACTCGCCCGCCTGGAACGGCTGCTTCGACTCCGGATTGAGCACGCGCACGAGCCGCTGCGCGAGCACGCCGATCAGGCTCGAGGAGAGCAGGAACGGCTCGATGCCCATGTCGCGCAGGCGCGTGATGGCCCCGACCGCGGTGTTGGTGTGGAGCGTGGAGAGCACGAGGTGACCGGTGAGGCTCGCCTGCACGGCGATCTGCGCGGTTTCGAGATCGCGGATTTCGCCCACCATCACCACATCGGGGTCCTGGCGCAGGATCGCGCGCAGTCCGCGCGCGAAGGTCATCTCGACCTTCGTGTTGACCTGCATCTGCCCGATCCCGTCGATGTAGTACTCGATCGGATCCTCGACGGTCATGATGTTGCGGGTGTGGTCGTTCAAGCGCTCGAGCGCCGAATAGAGCGTCGTCGTCTTGCCCGAGCCGGTGGGCCCGGTGACGAGGAGGATGCCGTGCGGCTTGAAGATGAGCTCGTCGATCAGCTGCTCGGTCTTCGGGTCCATGCCGAGGGAGTGGAGCTCGAGCCGTCCGGCCTGCTTGTCGAGGATACGCAGCACCACGCGCTCGCCGTGGCCGGAGGGCACGGTCGAGACGCGCACGTCCACCGCGCGCCCCGCGATGCGCAGGCTGATGCGCCCGTCTTGCGGCAGGCGCTTCTCGGCGATATCGAGCTTCGACATGACCTTGATGCGCGAGACGACGAGCGGGGCCACCGCGCGCTTCGATTGCAGCACCTCGCGCAGCACGCCGTCGACGCGAAAGCGCACCACGAGCCGGTTCTCGAACGGCTCGATGTGAATGTCCGAGGCGTTCTCCTTCACCGCCTGCGTGAGCACCGCGTTGATGAGACGGATGATCGGCGCGTCGTCCTCGCTCTCGAGGAGATCGGCCTGCTCGGGTAAGTCCTGGGCGAGGTGCGCCAAGTCGGTCGTATCCTCGAACCCCTCCACCGCCTGCATCGCATCCGATCCGGCCTCGTACGAGCGGCGCAGGAGCGCATCGAAGGCGGGCTCGTCCACCCGCTCGATCGTGAGCGGCAGGCGCAGCAGGCGGCGCACCTCCGCCAGCGCGAGCGGCGAGGCACCGATGCGCAAGGCGCAGTCGGCGTGGTGATCGCTGATGCTGCGCACGAGCACGCCGTGGCGCTTGGCGTAGGCGAACGACAGCCGCCGCTCGGGGGGCGGTGCGAGCACCGGAGCCGTCGTGACCTCGCTCATTGCGGGGACGCCGGTGCCGTTTGCGCCTGCGGGGCGGGGTGCGCAGTGGCCGAGCCCGTGCTCGCCGCCGCGCTGCTCGAGGAGCTCGAGGAGCTCGAGGATGACGCGCCGCCCGTGTGGGCTGGCGCAGGCATCGCCCGCTTGGCCGCCTCCGCCGGGAACGGCGGCAGCACCGAGCTCTTCTGGCCGGGGACCAACGGGATCAGCTCGCGCGTGCCCACGTTGCGTTGCTCCTGACGGATGAAGTTGTACTTCGACTCGGTCGAGAGCGCGGTGTCGGCGCCGTTGTTCAGAATCTGCGGCCGGATGAAGATCATCAGGTCCTTCTTCTCGAGGGTCCCCTGGCGGTCCTGGAACAGCTGCCCGAGGACCGGGATATGCGAGAGCACCGGCACGCCGGTGTCGTTGCGATCGTACTCGTTGCTGATGAGCCCGCCGATCACGATGATGCCGCCGTTCTCGATCATGACGTTGGTTTCGACGGTGCGCTTGTTCGTGGTCAAGTCGACCGCTCCCTCGGGCCCGGCGTCCTTCGGCACGACGCTCGAGCTCTCGATGGAGATCTTGAGGATGACGGCATCGCCCTCGTTGATCTGCGGGGTGATCTTGAGGATGGTGCCGACTTCCTCGCGCTGGATCGTCTGGAACGGCGTCACGGTGCCGGCCACCGCGGTGCTCGCATTGGAGTACTGACCGGTGATGAACGGCACTTCCTGCGCGATCTTGATCGTCGCCTCCTGGTGATCCATGGTCACCGTGGAGGGGGTCGCGATGATGTTCGAGTCGTCGTTGCTCTGCAGCGCGCGCAGCATCGCCGCGAAGCTGATGCCGGTCTTGGCGATGCGCCCGATCGCGACCGTCGTGCCGTTCACGAGGCCGGTGGAGGGGAGATTCGCCGGATTGATGATGGAGCTCGCGAGGTCGACCAGGCTCGCACCGCCCACCGGGGTGAGGAAGGTGGCCCCCGGGATCACCGAGCCCTGCGAGAAGGTCGCCCAGTTCACGCCGAGCTCGGTCTCCTTGTCGAGATCGACATCGACGATGATCGCCTCGACGAGCACCTGGGCGCGGCGGATGTCGAGCTTGTCGATGATGGAGTTGATCTCGCGCATCGTCTTGGCCGGTGCCGTGATGACGAGCGCGTTGTTCTCCGTGTCGGCCCAGATCTCGGTGCTCTTCTCGGCCTGCGCCGCGCTCGCCGCGCCGCCGCCCGTGCCGGCCGCGGCGCTCTCGCCCGTGATCTGCTCCTTGAGCTTCGGGGCGAGCTTCTCCGCATCCTCGTAGTGCAGGTACTTCACCTCGGTGTTGCCGATGGCGCCGCTCGGGGTGTCGAGGTGAGCGATGAGCGCCCGCGCGCGCAGCCGCTCGTTCGGATCGCCGCTCAGCAGAATGCTGTTGGAGCGCTCATCGGCCACGATGCGCAGCGGCGCGCCCCCCTCCTGGAGCTGGCTCTGGAAAAGCGAGGTCACCACGCGCGCCACATCGGTCGCCGAGGCGTTCTGCATCTGCAGCACGTCCACGTCGGTGTTGGTGGAGGTATCGATGCGCGCGATGATGCGCATCAGGCGGCTCACGTTGGCCGCACGGTCGGAGATGATGAGCACATTCGCGGGCGGATAGGCGGTCAAATCCCCGTTCTGCGGGACGAGCGGTCGCAACACCGGCACCAGCTGCTGCGCGCTCACGTTGCGCACCTGGATCACCTGCGTCACGATCTCATCCGAGCTCGAGCTCACGTGCTCGGGCAGGTCGATCCCGGGGTAGTAGCGCTCGCCGGCATCCGGCACGATCTTCACGATGTTCCCGGTCTGCGCCGCCATGAATCCGTGCACCTGCAGGATCGCGAGGAAGGCCTGATAGAAGGCATCCGGGGACATGGGCGTCGAGGAGAGCATCGTCACCTGCGCGCGCACGCGCGGGTCGATGATGAAGGTCTTGTGGGTGGCCATGGCGACCGCGCGTGCGACCTGCCCGAGGTCGGTGTCCTCGAAATTCGGCGTGATGCGCTCGCTCGCCGACTGGCCCCACGCGAGCGAGCCCGACGCCGCGAGCGCCGCGCAGGCGAGGCCGGCACGAAGGAGTCGCGCGACCGCGGCGCTTGTTTGCATCGATGAACCCCCCGATCCCACGTGTGCGCCTCAGTCCGAGCCCGCGGCTGGACCGGGCAGTCCGGCCGCATCGGTCGAGCCCGGATTGGTGCCGTCCTGTCCGGCCAGCTGGTCGGCCTCCGAGGCGATCTGCGACAGATTGAGCGTGAGATCCTGCGTGCGCCCGTTGCGCATGACCGTGACGTGCGCCTCGCTTGCCGAGCTCAACGTGCGGAAGATCTCCTCGCCGCGCGCCGGATCGTCGAGCGGGGTGTTGTTGACGGCGACGACCAGATCGCCCGGCCGCAACCCGAGGCTCATGAAGGCCTGACGGTTACGCCCGGGGTAGACGCGATAGCCGCGCTGGTGGCCGTCGGCGAACACCGGGGTGGGCCGCATCACGTCCCCGACGACGCCCGGATCCTGCGCGAGCGCGCGGCGGAAGCGCTCGAAGGAGCTCACGGGCCGGAACCCGCCGCTGCGCGGCCCCGGACCGGCGGCGAACTGCCGCGGCAGCTGCAGCGTTTCGAGATGACCTTCCCGCTCGATGAGCACCCGATCGTCGTACACGGCGTGCAGCCGCGCACCGCCCGGAACGTTGTCGCCGACTGCATACACCTTCGAGGAGGCGGCGCTCGGGCCGATGATCGCAAGCCCGTCCGTCGGCAGGTTGGCGGCGAGTGTCCCGGTGAGCACGAGCGGCATGCGCGTCGGGGGCGCATTGGACGCATCGAGCACCGGGCGCGCGACCGGCGGTGCACCGAAGAGGTGACTGCTCGCGATGGCGGCCACGTCCACGCGCGCACCCGGTGCGAGCGCCGTCATCGCGGGCTGAGCAAGACTCACCGGGCGGCGATCCGCGCCGGCGAGGCGCGTCACGATGAGCGCGGCTTGGGCCCCGAGCGCGAGCGCGAGCGTCCAGACCGCAACCTGCGGCGCCCGCGATCTGAGCACGCTCTGCCAGCCGGCGGAGCCTGCCATCGTCCCGAGCCAGGAGGTCACTGCATTCATCGCTTGCCGAGCTTCACTCGTCGCACCATCACCTTACGCGAGCTTCGAGCGCGGGCAATCATACGAGCGCTCAGCTGCGGGTCTCAAGCAATTGTTTCGCAATCGGTTTCGTACGTCGCATTTCGCCCGCCAAAGAGGCCCTTGTGTTGGGGTTTCGCGACCCCTATAAAGACGTAATGTCCACGTCGGATCCGCACCCCGCCCGCCCGGACGGCGGCGTCGTCGTCGAGGAGTCGCGGCCCGAGGTCAAACAGCCTCCGCTCTACCGGGTGATTCTGCTCAACGACGATTACACCCCGATGGAGTTTGTCGTCGATGTGCTGGAAAAGTTCTTCGCCATGAACCGTCCGACGGCAACGCGCATCATGCTGGAGGTCCACACCAAGGGCAAAGGCTCATGTGGGGTCTTCACATACGAGATCGCAGAAACTAAGGTGGCGCAGGTGACCACCTACGCGCGCGACCACCAGCATCCGCTCATGTGTACCCTGGAAGAGGCTTGAACCGCGGTTAAACGACTCGAAGGCTTTGGAGAAAACGTGCTTTCCAACGAGCTTGAATACTGCCTCAACGACGCCTTTCATCAGGCGCGCGAGGCGCGTCACGAGTATTTGACGGTCGAGCACCTGCTGCTCGCCATCCTCGATACCCCGAAGGTGCGCGAGATCCTGCGCGCCTGCGGCGCGGATCTCGCCAAGCTCAAGCAGGAGCTGAAGGACCACCTCGATCAGTCGACCCCACGGCTCGATGAGGCCGAGGAGCGCGAGGTGCAGCCGACGCTCGGGTTCCAGCGCGTGCTGCAGCGCGCGGTGTTTCACGTGCAGTCGAGCGGCAAGAAGGAGGTGGGCGTCGGCAATGTGCTGGTCGCGATCTTCAGCGAGAAGCAGAGCCACGCCGTGTACCTGCTCAATCGCCAGCACGTCTCGCGTCTCGATGTCGTCAACTACATCTCGCACGGACTGTCCAAGATCGCCGAGGAGAAGACCGACAAAGAGGAGGGGAGCGTCGAGGCCGAGCGCGATCCGGAAGCGAGCGGCAGCGCGCTCGAGAAGTACACGACGAACTTGAATCGCCTGGCGCAGGAAGGCCGCATCGATCCGCTCATCGGCCGCAAGCTCGAGGTGGAACGCACGATCGAGATCCTCTGCCGCCGGCGCAAGAACAATCCGCTCTACGTGGGGGAGGCGGGCGTCGGCAAGACCGCGATCGCCGAAGGGCTCGCCCGGCTCATCGTCGAGGGCAAGGTTCCCGAGGTGCTCTCCGACTGCACGATCTACGCGCTCGACATGGGTGCGCTGATCGCGGGCACCAAGTACCGCGGGGATTTCGAGAAGCGCCTGAAGGGCGTGATCACGGAGCTCAAGAAGCAGCCGGGCGCGATCCTCTTCATCGACGAGATCCACACCGTCATCGGCGCGGGGGCCGCCTCCGGCGGCGTCATGGACGCCTCGAACCTCATCAAGCCGGTGCTCACGAACGGGGAGATCCGCTGCATCGGCTCGACCACCTACCAGGAATACCGCGGCATCTTCGAGAAGGACCACGCGCTCGCGCGGCGCTTCCAGAAGATCGACGTGACGGAGCCGAGCGTGCAGGAGACGATCGAGATCCTGCAGGGCCTCAAGACCCGCTTCGAGGAGCACCACGCGGTGAAGTACGCGGACGATGCGCTCAAGGCCGCCGCCGAGCTCGCCGCGCGCCACATCAACGAGCGCCATCTGCCCGACAAGGCGATCGACGTGGTCGACGAGGCGGGGGCGCGGCTGCGCCTGAAGCCGCTCTCGGAGCGCGAGGATACGGTCGAGGTGCGCCACATCGAGGATGTGGTGGCACGCATGGCCCGCATTCCGGCGAAGAGCGTGTCGAGCTCCGACCGCGAGTTGCTCAAGAATCTCGAGCGCAACTTGAAGCTCGTCATCTTCGGCCAGGATCGCGCGATCGAGGCGCTCGCGGCCTCGATCAAGATGGCGCGCTCGGGGTTGGGCGACCAGACCCGGCCGGTGGGGAGCTTCCTCTTCGCGGGCCCCACCGGGGTCGGTAAGACCGAGGTCACCCGCCAGCTCGCGATCACCATGGGGATCGAGTTCATCCGCTTCGACATGTCGGAGTACATGGAGCGGCACACGGTCTCGCGCCTGATCGGCGCGCCCCCCGGCTACGTCGGGTTCGACCAGGGCGGGCTCCTCACCGAGGCCATCAGCAAGCACCCGCACTGCGTGCTGCTCCTCGATGAGATCGAGAAGGCCCATCCGGATGTCTTCAACCTGCTGCTGCAGGTGATGGACCATGGGACGCTCACCGACAACAACGGCCGCAAGGCCGACTTCCGCCACGTCATCATCGTCATGACGACCAATGCAGGCGCCCAGGAGATGAACCGGCCCTCGATCGGCTTCACCCACTCCGACCACAGCACCGATGGCATGGAGGCGGTGCGGCGGCTGTTCTCGCCCGAGTTCCGCAACCGCATCGATGCAATCATCCAGTTCGCCTCGCTCGACCCGCCGACGATCGAGCGGGTGGTCGAGAAGCTCGTCGTCGAAGTGGAGATGCAGCTCGAGCAGAAGGGCGTGAGCCTGCTGCTCGACGATGCCGCCCGCAGCTGGATCGCCGAGAAGGGTTACGATCCGAAGATGGGCGCCCGGCCGATGGCGCGCATCATCCAGGACTACATCAAGCGCCCACTCGCCGAGGAGCTGCTGTTCGGTCGCCTTGCCGGAGGCGGTCAGGTGCGGGTGAGCGTCTCGAAGGACGGCACCAAGCTCGACCTCGATTGCACCCCCACCCAGCAGGAGGTGCCGGCCTGAGGGTGCGCGCTCAGCGTCCGCGGTAGATGATGCGGCCCTTGCTGAGGTCGTAGGGCGTCATTTCGACCGTGACCTGATCGCCCGTGAGGATGCGGATGTAGTTCTTGCGCATCTTGCCCGAGATATGGGCGGTGACGACGTGTCCGTTCTTGAGCTTTACCCGGAACGTCGTGTTGGGCAAGGTCTCGACGACCTCGCCCTCCATCTGGATCGCATCTTCTTTGGACATGGGGGCGCGCATTCTGCATAAACCCCCGCGGCATTGCAATTTGGCGCTTCCCGGCCCTCAGCCTGCGGGCGTGCGGGTGACATGACGGCGCAGCAGCGCCTGGAACTCCGAACGGGGGATGAGGCGGCTGCCGAGGCTCTTCAAGTGGGGCGAGGGCAGCTGGCAGTCGACGACGACGACCCCTTCCGCCCGGCAGAACTCGATCAGTCGCGCAAGCGCCACTTTCGAGGCGTCCCGCTCGCGGCTGAACATCGACTCCCCGAAGAACACACCGCCCAAGCGCACGCCGTAGAGGCCCCCGACGAGCCGCTCATCGAGGTAGGTCTCGAAGCTGTGAGCGCGCCCGGCGCGATGCAGATCGAGGTAGGCTGCCCGCATCTCCGGGGTGAGCCAGGTTCCCGAGCCGTTGGTGCGCGGGGCCGCGCACCCCTCGATCACCGCGCGGAAGTCGCGGTCGAGGTGGGTCGTGAAGCCCTTGTTGCGCAGGCTCTTGGCGAGGCTGCGGGAGAGCCGGAACTCGCCTGGGTAGAGGATCGCACGCGGGTCCGGCGACCACCACAGCACCGGCTGGCCGGGCGCGTACCAGGGGAAGATTCCCCGCTCGTAGGCGGCGAGGAGCCGCGCCGGGGAGAGGTCGCCGCCGGCGGCGAGCAGACCCTGCGGCTCATCGAGCGCTCGCTCCAAGGGCGGGAAGCGCTCGGGCGCATCCTGAGGCGAGAGCCAGGTGATCGTCTTCACGGTCCGTCCCCGCGCCGCTCGCGGTAGGGAACGTGGGCCTGCACCTCGGCCGCGTAGGCATCGACCGCCTCGCCTTCGCGGTCGAGGAAGCTGCGGATGGCGGCGCGGAAGCGGGCATCGGTGATCGAGTGGGCGGAGTAGGTGAGCGTGGGCTCGAATCCGCGGCTCACCTTGTGCTCACCCTGCGTGCCCGGCTCGAAGCGCCGGATGCCCCGCTCGATGCAGAGTTCAATCCCCTGGTGATAGCACGCCTCGAAGTGCAGGCTGTGGTAGTCGGCCGCGGCGCCCCAGTAGCGCCCATAGAGCACCGTCGAACTCGCGAAGAAGATCGCTGCGGCCACGGGCTGCCCGGCGCGCACGGCGAGCTTCACCACGAGGGCATCGCCGAGCGTGCGCGCGATCTCGCCGAAGAACGCGCGCGTGAGGTACGGCTCGTGCCCGTGGCGCAGGAAGGTGTCGCGATGGAAGCCGTAGACGCAGTCGATGAGCGCGCGATCGAGCTCACAGCCGCGATAGGTGCGGAACTCGATCCCCGCCTCGGCCACGCGGCGCCGCTCGCGCCGCGCCTTCTTGCGCTTCTCCGCGGTGAAGGTCTCCAGGTACGCATCGAAGCTCGCGTAGCCGCGGTTGGTCCAGTGAAACTGGCAATCGCGCCGCGTGAGCCAGCCCGCCGCCTCGAGCGCCGTGCGGTCGGTCTCCTCGAGGAACAGCGCATGCACCGAGGAGAGCGCGGCCTCGCGCGCGTATGCCTCGAGCGCATCGATCAGCCGCCGGCGCGCCGCGCCCGCCTCCAGGTCCGGGCGCAGCAGCAGCCGCGCGCCGGTCGCCGGCGTGAACGGCACCGCCACGGTGAGCTTCGGGTAGTAGCGCCGCGCGAGACGCGTGTAGGCGTTCGCCCAACTGAAATCGAACACGAACTCCCCGTAGGAGTGCGACTTCACGAACGCCGGCGCGGCGGCGGCGAGACCCTGCGCATCGTTGAGCACGACGTAGGCGGGGAGCCAGCCCACCTCGGCGCCGAGGCAGCCGCTGTGCTCGAGCGCCGCCAGGAATTCGTGACGCAGGAACGGCGAGTCCGTCCCGCTCAAGCCGTTCCAACGCTCGCGGTCGAGCTCATCGATGCTGCTGACGACCGCCGTCTTCATCTGAAGGCGAGCTGCTCGAGATAGTGATCGGCATCGAGGGCCGCCATGCAGCCCGCCCCGGCCGAGGTCACCGCCTGGCGATAGACCTGATCGGCCACATCCCCGGCCGCAAACACACCCGCCACGCTCGTCGCGGTGGCGCCGCCCTCGAGCCCGCTCTTCACCACGATGTAGCCGTTGCGCATCGCGAGCTGGCCCTCGAACACCGCCGTATTCGGTGAATGGCCGATCGCAATGAACACCCCGCTCACCGGGAGCTCGGTGATGTTCCCGTTCGTCGTCGCGCGCACCGCAAGCCCGCTCACCCCGGTCTCGTTCCCGAGCACTTCCTCGACCGTGTGGTTCCACAGGCAGGTGACCTTGCCCGCGTGCGCGCGCTCGAGGAGCCGGCTCTGCAGGATCTTCTCGGCGCGCAGCCGCTCGCGCCGGTGCACGAGCGTCACATGCGATGCGATATTGGAGAGGTAGAGAGCCTCCTCGACCGCCGTGTTGCCGCCGCCCACGACCGCGACGCGCTGGTTGCGAAAGAAGAAGCCGTCGCAGGTTGCGCAGGCCGAGACACCGCGGCCGCGGAACTTCTCCTCCGAGGGCAGCCCCAGGTACTTGGCCGTCGCGCCGGTGGCGATGATGAGCGCATCGCAGCTGTAGCGGGCGGCGTCGCCGGTCAACTCGAACGGCCGCTTGCCGAGACTCACGGTCTGGATGTGATCGTTCACGATCTGCGTCTCGAAGCGCCGCGCGTGATGCAGCATCCGCTCCATGAGCGCCGGACCCGTGAGTCCCTCGACATCACCGGGCCAGTTGTCCACGTCCGTGGTGGTCATGAGCTGCCCGCCTTGCTCGACGCCGGTCACGAGCAGCGGCGCCAAGTTCGCGCGCGCGGCGTAGACCGCCGCCGTGTACCCGGCGGGACCTGAGCCGAGGATGACGAGTCGGCTGTGCCGTGGGCTCACCATGTATAATGACACTCCAAAATTGCTGCGCACCCCGAGGGAATCGCGGACCGCTCGCACCGATACTATCGCGCGGCGAGCGTGCGTGGCAGCGTGGCGCTCCGAGGGCGGGCGTCGCGTTGCGGAGACTCGATCCTCAAGGGGTCCGGAGAGCACTAGGTTTGGTCGAGAGTTCCGCGCGAGACACCGCTCGAATCAGCGAGTCCGTGGGCCGGGGGCTGCGCGAGAGCGCCGCCATCGCGCTGGCCGTCGTGGGCGTCGTTCTGCTCGTCGCTCTGGCGAGCTACAACGCGCAGGATCCGGGCTACTCCTTCACCGGTGAGGCGGGCGCCGTGCACAACCGCATCGGCTTGGTCGGCGCATGGTTCGCCGACGTGCTCTTCTACCTCTTCGGCCGGCCTGCGTTTCTCTTCCCGCTCATGATCGGTGTTGCCGGCTGGACGCTGTTCCGCAATCGCAACCGGACCCGGCGTGCCTCGCGGGCGAACACCGCGCTGCGCGTCGCGGGCTTTCTCTTGCTGCTCGCGGCGAGCTGCGGGTTGACGACGCTCCACTGGGATCCGCGGCCGCTGCGCGAGTCGGCGGGCGGGGTGCTCGGGATCGAGGTCGGAACGGGACTCGCCTCCGGGCTCGATGATCTCGGGGCGACGCTGCTCCTCATCGCGGCGTGGATGGCGGGCGTCTCGATCGCCTTCGGCGTCTCGTGGTTCACGGTGATGGATCGGGTCGGCGCGTGGGTGTGGCGGGGAATCGGCTGGATGCGCGCGCGCCGCTCGAGCGCGCGCGACCTCGCCCAGGGGCGCGAGCGGCGCCAGGCGCGCAAGGAGATCGTGGAGAGCGAGCAGAAGCGCACCGCCGCGCGGCCGCCGCCGCGCATCGAGCCGCCGCCGCTCGGGGTCGAGAAGAGCGAGCGGGTGGAGAAGGAGCGGCAGGTGCCGCTCTTTGAAGCCCCGAAGTCAAACGAGCTCCCCCCGCTCGATCTGCTCGATGATCCGCCGCTGCGCGAGCCCACCTACTCCGCCGAGGCGCTCGAGGCGATGTCGCGGCTCGTCGAGATCAAGTTGCGCGACTTCGGCGTCGAGGCGGAGGTGGTTGCGGTGCAGCCCGGTCCCGTGGTCACGCGCTTCGAGCTGCGGCCGGCCCCCGGGGTCAAGGCAAGCCAGATCACGAGTCTCGCCAAGGATCTCGCGCGCGCGCTCTCGGTGATGAGCGTGCGGGTGGTCGAGGTGATTCCCGGAAAGTCGGTCATGGGGCTCGAGATCGCGAACGAGAAGCGCGAGCTCGTCACCTTGGGCGAGATCATCCGCTCGAAGGCTTACGATGCGCTCGCGAGCCCGCTCGCCCTCGCTCTCGGCACGGACATCGGCGGCCAGCCGGTCGTCGCCGATCTCACGCGCATGCCGCACCTGCTCATCGCGGGCACCACGGGCTCCGGCAAGTCAGTCGCCATCAACGCGATGGTGCTGTCGCTGCTCTACAAGGCGACCGCCGAGCACGTGCGGCTCATCATGATCGATCCCAAGATGCTCGAGCTCTCCGTCTACGAGGGCATCCCGCATCTGCTCGCGCCGGTCGTCACCGACATGAAGCAGGCGGCGAACGCGCTGCGCTGGTGCGTCGCGGAGATGGAGCGGCGCTATCAGCTGATGGCCGCGCTCGGCGTGCGCAACATCTCCGGGTTCAATCATCGCGTGCAGGAGGCGATCGATCGCGGCAAGCCGATCCGCGATCCGGTGCTCACCGTGCAGGCGGCGAACGACCCGAGCATCGATCAGGCGCAGATTCCGAGCCTCACGCCGCTTCCCTACGTCGTCGTGATCATCGATGAGCTCGCCGACCTCATGATGATCGTGGGCAAGAAAGTCGAGGAGCTGATCGCCCGCCTCGCGCAGAAGGCACGCGCCTCGGGCGTGCACCTGGTGCTCGCGACCCAGCGTCCCTCGGTCGATGTGATCACCGGGCTCATCAAGGCGAACATTCCGTGCCGCATCGCCTTTCAGGTCTCCGCGAAGGTCGACTCGCGCACCATCCTCGACCAGATGGGCGCGGAGACGCTCCTCGGACACGGGGACATGCTCTATCTGCCGCCGGGAACGTCGATGCCGACACGCGTGCACGGCGCGTTCGTCTCCGATCAGGAGGTGCACCGCGTCGTGCAGGCGCTGCGAAAGGCGAATGCCGAGACCGCACCGAGCTACATCGAGGAGGTGCTCTCCGGCCCGAAGGTGCCGCTTGCGGGCCTCCCGGGCGAGGAGGAGGAGGGCGGCGCGGGAGACCTGCTCGATGCCGAGCAGGACGGGCTCTACGACGAGGCAGTGCGCATCGTCACCCAGGAGCGCAAGCCCTCGATCTCGTACGTGCAGCGGCGGCTCAAGATCGGCTACAACCGCGCAGCGCGGCTGCTCGAGGCGATGGAGCTCGCGGGGATCGTCGGTCCGCTGCAATCGAACGGTGCGCGCGAGGTGCTGGCGCCGCCCCCGCCGGCGGACTAGGTGCGGGCGCAACGCGAGCGCACCGGGAGCGGGAGCGCGCGGCGCGGCGTCGCGCTCATCGCGCTCGCGCTCGCGCTCGGGATGGCGACGGCAAGCGCCGCGCGCGCCGATGCGACCGTGCTCGGGCGCTTTCTCGAGGGTCTCAAGTCACTGCGCGCCACCTTCTCCGAGTCGGTCGCCGATGCGCACGGTAAGGTGGTCGAGCAGTCGAGCGGCGAGCTGCTGGTGCTGCGACCCGGCCGGTTCCGCTGGGAGATCCATCCGAGCGGGCAAAGCGGCGCGGGTCAGGTCATGATCGCCGACGGACGCAACCTCTGGTTCTACGATCGCGACCTGGCGCAGGTGACCGTGCGGCCGATGGACGCGGCGCTGTCGGCGACCCCGGCGATGCTGCTCTCCGGGGGACCCCACGTGCTCGAGGCCTTCGCCGTGAGCGATGCCGGCCGCAGCGACGGCCTCGATTGGGTGCGGGTCGTGCCGAAGGCGCCCGACGCGGACTTCCGCGACGCGCTCTTCGGGTTCGCCGGGAATACGCTCAAGCGCATGATCTTGAACGATAAGCTCGGCGAGACCGCAACGCTCAACTTCGCGCGCGCTGAGCGCAACGCGCCGGTGGCGATGGCTGAAGTAAGCTTCACCCCACCCCCCGGTGCCGATGTGATAGGAAAGCCCGCGCAATGAATGAACGACCGAGCCGCATACCCCTGGCAGGGGTGACGGGCGCAGCGGCGCTGCGTCTCGCGACCCTCTGGTGGCTCATCGGCTGGGCGATGGTCGCCGTCATCACCTACGGGACGCTCGCCCCCGCCCAGTACGTCCCCGATCTGCACCTGTGGGACAAGCTCGAGCACGCGACGGCCTTCTTCGGCATGACGTTCTGGTTCGGCGGTCTCGCGCGCCGTCGCCGCTACCCGCTGCTCGCGCTCGTGATGGCGCTCTTTGGTGCCGGGATCGAGATCGCGCAAGGCACGATGGGCTTCGGCCGCGATATGGATGTCTGGGACTGGGTGGCCGACTGCGTCGGCATCGCATCGGCCTTCATCCTCTTGGGCGTCGGACTGTGGCGGTGGCCCGCGTGGCTCGAGCGCCTGCTCGGTCTCCAACGTGAGTCCGCCTGAGCGCGGCGCCTCCGAGCGCTTCCGTCCGCTCGCCGACCGGATGCGGCCGCGCACGCTCGCGCAGTTTGTCGGTCAGGCGCACCTGCTCGCCTCCGGCAAGCCGCTGCGCGAGGCGATCGAGGGTGGGCAGCTGCACTCGATGGTGCTGTGGGGTCCGCCCGGCACCGGCAAGACCACGCTCGCGCGGCTGATCGCGCAGCGCGCCGATGCGGATTTCATCGCGCTCTCGGCGGTGATGGCGGGCGTCAAGGACATTCGCGCGGCCGTGGAGCGCGCGCGCGCGACGCGCGAAGCGAGCGGGCGGCGCACGGTGCTCTTTCTCGATGAGGTGCACCGCTTCAACAAGGCGCAGCAGGACACCTTCCTGCCGTTCCTCGAGGACGGCACGCTCACCTTCATCGGCGCCACCACCGAGAATCCCTCCTTCGAGGTGGTGAGCGCGCTGCTGTCGCGCGCGCGCGTGTACGTGCTCAAGGCGCTCGGCGCGAGCGACCTCACCGCGCTCCTGCGCGCAGCGCTCGCAGATCGCGAGCGCGGGCTGGGCGAGGCGCAATTGAGCGCTGCTGAGGACGCCCTCGAGCTCATTGCCGCGGCGGCCGACGGGGATGCGCGGCGCGCGCTCAATATGCTCGAGCTCGCCGCGGGCCTCATCGAGGCGCAGCCCGCGGGTGCGGCGCGCACGCTCTCGCTGCCGATCGCGCAGGAGGTCGCAACGGGCGGCCGGCGCCGCTTCGACAAGGGCGGCGATCAGTTCTACGATCAGATCTCCGCGCTCCACAAGGCGGTCCGCGGCACCGACCCGGATGCCGCGCTCTACTGGCTCGCGCGCATGCTCGACGGCGGCTGCGATCCACTCTACCTCGCGCGCCGTGCGGTGCGGATGGCGGTCGAGGACATCGGGCTCGCCGATCCGCGGGCGCTCACGCTCGCCCTCGATGCTTGGGATGCCTACGAGCGGCTCGGCAGCCCCGAGGGCGAGCTCGCGATCGCCGAGCTCATCGTCTATCTTGCCTGCGCGCCGAAGAGCAACGCCGCCTATGTCGGCTTCGGCGAGGCGACGGCGGATGTGGAGCGCTACGGCACGCTCGAGGTGCCGCTGCGCCTGCGGAACGCCCCGACGCGGCTCATGAAGCAGCTCGGGTACGGCACGGGCTACCGCTATGCGCACGATGAGCCGGGGGCGTTCGCGGCCGGGGAGCGCTATCTGCCGGATGACATGCCCGAGCGACGCTACTACCGCCCGGTGCCGCGCGGGCTCGAGATCCGCATCGGCGAGGCGCTCGCGCGGTTGCGCGAGCGCGCCGGCAAGGCCCCCGCGCGCGAGCCCGGGGAGGATGCGGGCAGCTCTTCTGCGAGGTAAGCGATCGTGATCGATCCCAAGCTCCTGCGCACCGACCCGGAGGGCGTCGCGCGCAATCTCGCGCGCCGCGGCTTCCGGCTCGATGTGCCGCGGCTCGAGGCGCTCGAGGAGGAGCGCAAGCGCCGCCAGATCGAGGCCGACCGGCTGCGTGCCGAGCGCAACAGCAACGCCAAGGCGGTCGGCGCGGCGAAGGGACGCGGTGCCGATGTGGGGCCGCTCATCGCGCGCGGCGAGGAGCTCACGGGCTCGCTCGCGCAGGTGGACGCTGCGCTCACCGCGGTGCAGGGCGAGCTCGAGCGCTGGCAGCTCGAGCTTCCGAATCTGCTCGACGATTCGGTCCCCGACGGCGCCGATGAGTCCGCCAATCGCGAAGTGCGGCGCTGGGGCGAGCCGCGGCGCTTCCCATTCAGCGCACGCGATCACGTCGATTTGGGCGAGCGGTTGGGCGGCCTCGACTTCGCGGCGGCCGCGCGCATCTCCGGTGCGCGCTTCGTCGTGATGCGCGGTACCGTGGCACGGCTCCACCGTGCGCTCGCGCAGTTCATGCTCGATCTGCACACCCGCGAGCACGGCTTCACGGAAGTGCACGTCCCGTACCTCGTGCAGCCCCAGGCGCTGATCGGCACCGGCCAGCTGCCGAAGTTCGAGCAGGACCTGTTCGCGGTGCGTGGCGAGCAGGGCTTCTACCTGATCCCGACCGCGGAGGTCCCGGTGACCAATCTCGTGCGCGAGCAGATCCTCGCCCCCGAGACCCTGCCGCTCAAATTCGTCTGCCACACCCCGTGCTTTCGCTCCGAGGCCGGAGCGGCCGGCAAGGACAGCCGCGGCATGATTCGCAACCACCAGTTCGACAAGGTGGAGCTCGTCGAGATCGTGCGTCCGGCGGACTCCTACGCCGCGCTCGAATCGCTCACCGCGTGCGCCGAGCAGGTGCTGCGCCGACTCGATCTCGCGTATCGCACCGTCGCGCTCTGCGCCGGGGATACCGGCGCAGGCAGCGCCAAGACCTACGACATCGAGGCGTGGCTGCCCGCGCAGCAGCGCTACCGCGAGATCTCCTCCTGCAGCAACTACGAGGCCTACCAGGCGCGGCGCATGCAGGCGCGCTGGCGCAACCCCGAGAGCGGCAAGCCCGAGCCCGTCCACACCCTCAATGGCTCCGCGCTCGCCGTCGGCCGCACGCTCGTCGCCGTGCTCGAGAACTATCAGAACGAGGACGGCTCGGTGAGCGTGCCGCACGCGCTCGTTCCGTACTTGGGCGGGGCGGTGCGACTCTAGAGCGCCGCGGGCAGCCGCTCGGCGAGAAAGTCGATGAGCGCGCGCACGGCGGGCAGCATGCCGCGCCGGCTCGGAAAGACGACGTGGCAGATGCCCTGGGGCAGGTTCCACTCGGGCAGCACCCGCTCGAGTGTCCCGCCGGCCAAGTCGGCGCGCGCGACGGTCTCGGGGAGCAGGGCGATGCCGAGCGCCGCGAGCGCGGCCGCCCGCAGCACCGCGAAGTCGTGGCAGACGAGGCGCGGGGCGAGCTCGATGCGCGCGCGCTCGCCCTTCGGGCCCGTGAGCTCCCAGATCTGGCGCTCGGCCTCGGGGAAGAACCCGAGCGTTTCCCGCTGGGCGAGCTCCGCCGGGTGCGCCGGGTGCCCGGCGCGCGCAAGATACGCAGGGCTCGCAACCAGGAGCTCCCAGGCGTCGCGGAAGCTGCGCATGACGAGGCCGTCCTCGCCACTCGGCGCCGTGCGCACGCGCAGCGCCGCATCGAATCCCTCATTGAGCACGTCGACGCGACGATTGCTCGCGTGCAGCAGCAGTCGCACGCGCGGGTAGCGCACGAGAAACTCCGGCAGGATCTGCGCGAGCGCGCTCTGGGCGAGCCCGATCGGACAGCTCAGCTTGATGAGCCCGCAGGGCTCGGCGTGCGCGAACGCCGCCGCCTCGAGCGCGGCCTCGGCCTCGGCGAGCATGGCTTGCGCGTGACGGTAGACCTCCCGGCCGACCTCGGTCACGGCGAAGCGCCGCGTCGAGCGGTTGACGAGCCGCACGCCGAGCTCGGACTCGAGTGCGCTCACGTGCCGGGAAAGCCGCGACTTCGGGACCTCGAGGGCCCGGGCGGCCTTCGCATAGCCCCCGTGCTCGATCACCTTTGCGAACGAGTACAGCTCAGCGAGCGGTTCGGTGGACCGGTCAGATTGCATCTATCGATGGAACGATACGTTCTACGAGACGGTCTTTATCGGTCATCGTTCCATGGATTAGGCTTCCGGACCTGAGAAAAGTCAACGGGAGTCCACCGCCATGAAACTGCTGCACGTCGATTCCAGCATCCTCGCGGAGCGCTCCGCGAGCCGTACCGTGACCCGTGAGATCGTCGCGCGCTGGCGGTCGGCGGTACCCGGGCTCGAGGTCACCTACCGGGATGTCGCCGCCGACAGCCTCGCCCACCTCTCGGGCGCCTCGCTCGCACAGGCCGACCCAGCCGAGCGCGACCGCGATGCCCGCGCGCTCGCGGAGTTCCTCGCCGCGGATGTGATCGTGATCGGGGCGCCCATGTACAACTTCACCATCCCGACGCAGCTCAAGGCCTGGATCGATCGGATCCTGGTCGCCGGCAAGACGTTTCGCTACACCGAATCGGGCCCGGTGGGGCTCGCCACCGGCAAGCGCGCGATCGTCGTCGTCTCCCAGGGCGGCATCTACCCGCAGGGCGCCCCCGGTGAGCACGTCGAGGCGTACCTCAAGCACGTCCTCGCCTTCGTCGGTATCCGCGAGGTGACCTTCGTGCGCGCCGCGGGTCTTGCGATTTCGCCCGAGAGCCGCCAGAAAGGCCTCGATGCCGCGCTCGCCGCGCTGCCGATGCCCCGGCCGCTCGCAGCCTGAGCCACCGCAAGGAGATGACCATGAGCCGCAACCCCGACACGCTCGCCGCCGCTCCGCCCACTCGCGCACCCGCGGGCACTCCCCGCGGCAGCGCCCGCATCGTGCGCGGCATGCCGACCTCCGATGGCGCGGGCGTCAAGCTCACGCGCGTCATCGGCCAGCCGCAGCTGCCCGATCTCGATCCGTTCCTGCTGCTCGATGAGTTCGGCACGGACAATCCCGGGGACTACATCGGCGGGTTCCCGGAGCACCCGCACCGCGGCTTCGAGACGGTCACCTACATGCTCGATGGACGCATGCGCCACCGCGACAATCACGGCCACGAGGGCGTGCTCGCCCCCGGGAGCGTGCAGTGGATGACGGCCGGGCGGGGGATCGTGCATTCGGAGATGCCCGAGCAGCAGGAGGGCCGCATGCGCGGCTTTCAGCTGTGGATCAATCTGCCGGCGCGCGAGAAGATGACCGCGCCGAAATACCAGGAGTTCGCCGCCGAGCGCATTCCGGTCGCAACGCCCGGGGCGGGCGCCCGCATCAAGGTGATCGCCGGGGCGGTGGGCTCGGTGCGCGGTCCGATCGTGCAGCCGGCGAGCGACCCGATCTACCTCGATATCGAGCTCGCCCCGGGCGCACGCTTCGCGCACGCACTGCCGCACGATCACGCCGCCTTCCTCTATGTCTTCGAGGGGCGGATGCGCATCCTCGGGGCTGAGGCGAGCACCGCGCTCGCGGCGCACGAGCTCGCGGTGCTCGGTGCGGGCGGGTCGATCGAGCTCGAGGGCGCGGCGGAGGATCCCGCGGCCGGCGCGAGCCGCGCAATTCTCGTCGCGGGGCGGCCGCTGCGCGAGCCGGTCGCCCGTTACGGTCCATTCGTCATGAACACCCGCGCGGAGCTCGAGCGGGCGTTCGCGGATCTGCAGAACGGGCGCTTCTGAGGCGCCGCGGCGCGCACGGCGCGCACGCAGGCGCGCTCGGCGCTCAGCGCTTGTAGCTCTGAAGCCCCGGACGGATCGACTTCTCGTCGAGGAACTGATGCAGCCCCTTCTCGCGGCCCTTCTCCGGGTCGCGGAAGCTCGACTGGTCGACCTTGGCGTAGAGGTAGTCCTCGGCTTGCTCCCAGGTGAGCTCGCGGCAGCGCTTGAAGCCGTTCTTCGCCGCGCGCAGCGCCACCGGGTTCTTTGCGAGCAGCACCTTCGCGAGCGCCGTCGTCTCCTCCTTGAGCCGCGCCCGCGGCACGCTCTTGTTCACGAGCCCCATCTCGGCGGCCTGCGCACCGGTGAAGGTCTCCCCGGTCATGATGTAGTAGAGCGCCCGGCGGTGGCCCAGGGTGTCCGCGCAGGCCTTGCTCACCAGATTCCCCGGGGGGATACCCCAGTTGATCTCGGAGAGCCCGAACACCGCCTCATCCGCGGCGATCGCAAGGTCGCACGCGACGAGCGGCGAGAACGCCCCGCCGAAGCACCAGCCGTTCACCATGGCAATCGTCGCCTTGGGGTACATTCGCAGGAGCTTCCACTGCCAGTGGGAGGCCGCCCGCCGCACGCGCTCCTGCACGATCTCCGGGGACTGGTCGATCTCGCGGAAGTACTCCTTCAGGTCCATGCCCGCGCTCCAGGAATCCCCGGCGCCGGTGAGCACCAGGACCTGCGCGGCCGGGTCCACCTCGAGCGCATCGAGCACTTCGGCCATCTCGCCGTTCAAGGTGGGGCTCATGGCATTGCGCTTCTCGGGGCGATTGAGCGTCACCCACGCGATGCCTTCGGCGATCTCCACCGCAACCGTCTGCCAGCGCTTGCCGTCTGCCATGTCCGCCGCTCCCCGTGTGCCTATATCAAGTGACTTGATATTGACGCATCATAGGCCCGGGAACGGTCGAAGGAAAGGCGGTCGGTGCGGTGAGCTCGCGCGGCATCCGCGGCGCTGCCGCGGGCGCGATGCCCGTGGCGCAGGCGCGCATCGCCTACTCGGTCGGGCGCCTGGAGCGGGCGCTGCGCCGGCGCCTGGCGCTCGTCACCCGCCGCTTCGGGCTCACCGTCGCGCAGTACACGGCGCTCTCGGTGCTGCACGCGCGCGGCGCGCTCTCCAACGCCGAGCTCGCGCGCCGCTCGTTTGTCTCCCCGCAAGCGATGAACGAGCTCCTCGCCGCGCTCGCACGCGCGCGCATGATCGTGCGCCGCCCGGATGAGCGCCATGGGCGGATCGTGCAGATGACGCTCACGCCCCGCGGCGCGCGCACGCTCGCGGGCTGCGACGCCGCGGTCGCCGCCGTCGAGGAGCGCATGCTCGCAGAGCTCTCCCAGGCCGCGCGCGCGCGCTTGCGCGAGAATCTGCGGCGCTGCATTGCGGCCCTCGAGCGCTAAAGGGGCCGCGCGCGGCCATTGACCCTCGAGCCGACTGGGATTACTTTCGGCGCTTGCAGGGGAGCCCCGGCAGGGGGCTGAGAGGCCAGCGAGCGCGCAGGGCGCGCGGCGTGGCGACCCTTAGAACCTGATCCAGGTAATGCTGGCGTAGGAAAGTTTCCCCCACAGTCGTGGCGAGGCACCAGCCTGCAAACGGTGCCGGCCTCTCCGCCCGACTTGGCCGAGCCTCTCCGCGCGGCATTTCCGGATCGACCATGGCCCCCGTGGGCCGCAAGGAGTTCCGATGAATGCCGCCGTTCCGCTCGAGGTCGCCACCCAGTCATTCCCTGCCTCGCGCAAGATCTATCACCCGGGCCGCATCCACGCCGCGATTCGCGTGCCGATGCGCGAGATCAGCCTGCACGCCTCCGCGGGCGAGCCGCCGCTCAGCGTCTACGACTCATCGGGTCCGTACACCGACCCCGCGGTGCGCATCGACATCGCGCATGGACTGCCGCGTCTGCGCGAGGCGTGGATCAGCGCTCGCGGCGATGTGGAGTCCTACCTCGGGCGCACCGTGCAGCCGCTCGACAACGGACTCCCCGAGAGCGCCGCGAAGGGCGCGGCTCCGCCGTTCCCGCTCGCGCGGCGCCCGCTGCGCGCCCGGGCCGGGGGCGCCGCGACGCAGCTCGCCTACGCGCGGGCGGGGATCATCACCCCGGAGATGGAGTTCGTCGCGATCCGCGAGAACCTCGGCCGCGAGCGCGCCGCGGCGCGCGGCGCCGACGGCAACGCCTGGGGTGCGAGCATTCCGGAGTACGTGACGGCGGAGTTCGTGCGCGCCGAGGTCGCCGCCGGCCGCGCGATCATCCCGGCGAACGTGAATCACCCGGAGTCCGAGCCCATGATCATCGGGCGAAACTTCCTGGTGAAGATCAACGCCAACATCGGCAACTCCGCGGTCACCTCCTCGATGGCCGAGGAGGTCGACAAGATGGTGTGGGCGATCCGCTGGGGCGCGGATACCGTGATGGACCTCTCCACGGGCCGCAACATCCACACGATCCGCGAATGGATCCTGCGCAACTCCCCGGTGCCGATCGGCACCGTGCCGATCTATCAGGCGCTCGAGAAAGTGGGCGGCGTCGCCGAGGATCTCACCTGGCCGGTCTTCCGCGACACGCTCATCGAGCAGGCCGAGCAGGGCGTCGACTACTTCACCATCCACGCCGGGGTGCGCCTGCACTACGTGCCGCTCACGGTCGATCGGGTCACGGGCATCGTCTCGCGCGGCGGCTCGATCATGGCGAAGTGGTGCCTCGCGCATCATCGCGAGAGTTTCCTCTACGAGCACTTCGAGGAGATCTGCGAGATCTGCCGCGCCTACGACGTGAGCTTCTCGCTCGGGGACGGCTTGCGGCCGGGATCGATCGCGGATGCGAACGATGCGGCGCAGTTCGCCGAGCTCGAGACGCTGGGCGAGCTCACGCAGGTCGCCTGGCGTCACGGCTGCCAGGTGATGATCGAGGGCCCGGGCCACGTTCCCATGCACAAGATCAAGGCGAACATGGACAAGCAGCTCGCGACCTGCGGGGAGGCGCCCTTCTACACCTTGGGCCCCCTCACCACGGACATCGCGCCCGGCTACGATCACATCACCTCGGCGATCGGTGCGGCGATGATCGGCTGGTTCGGCACGGCGATGCTGTGCTACGTGACGCCCAAGGAGCATTTGGGCCTTCCGGACCGCAACGACGTGAAGACCGGCGTGATCACCTACAAGATCGCAGCGCACGCCGCGGACCTCGCCAAGGGACACCCGGGTGCGCGCGACCGCGACGATGCGCTCTCGCGGGCGCGGTTCGATTTTCGCTGGGAGGATCAGTTCAACCTCTCGCTCGATCCGGACACCGCGTGCGCCTTTCACGATGAGACGCTGCCCAAGGAAGGTCACAAGGTGGCGCATTTCTGCTCGATGTGCGGTCCGAAGTTCTGCTCCATGCGCATCTCGCACGAGGTGCGTGCCGAGGCGCGTGAGCAGGGTCTCACCGAGATGGCCGTGCGTTTCCGCGCCGCGGGTGGGGAGATCTACGTGCCGGCCGCGAGCCCCGAGTCCGCGCCGCGGAGCTGACGTGCGCGTGAGCGTGATCGGCGCCGGCGTGGCCGGGCTCGCCTGCGCGGTGGAGCTCGCCGAGCGCGGGGCGGCCGTGGAGGTGCTCGAGCGCGGCGAGCGGCTCGGTGCGGGGTGCTGCTCGTGGTTCGCCGGCGGCATGCTCGCACCCTGGTGCGAGCTCGAGAGCGCGGAGCCGCTCATCGCCACCCTCGGCTGCGAGAGCCTCGCGTGGTGGCGCGCTCATCTGCCGCAGACGCACTTAAACGGCAGCCTGGTCGTGGCGCACGGCCGCGATCTGGGGGAGCTCGCCCGCTTTGCGCGCCGCACGCAGGCGTTCGAGTGGGTCGGCTCCGAGCGGATCGGGGAGCTCGAGCCCGCGCTCGCGGGCCGCTTCCACCGGGCGCTCTTCTTCCCCGAGGAGGGACACCTCGATCCGCGGGCAGCGCTCGGCGCGCTCGCGCGGCGGCTCGAGGCGCTCGCGGTGCCCATCCGCTACGGCACGGACGGCGCGGCGATGGGTGGGCCGCTCTGCGGCGAGCGGCGCGCCGCGCGCGCACCGGGCGAAGCTGGGTTCGCGATCGACTGCACCGGGCTCGCGGCGCGCGGCGCGCTCGACGGCCTGCGGGGCGTGAAGGGCGAGATGCTGATCTTGCGGCTCCCCGAGCTCGCCCTCGCGCGCCCGGTGCGCGTGCTGCATCCGCGCTTGCCGCTCTACGTGGTGCCGCGCGGGGAGGGGGTGTTCATGGTCGGCGCGACGATGATCGAGAGCGATCAGCCGAGCCGCGTCTCGGTGCGCTCGATGCTCGAGCTCCTGAGCGGCGCCTACGCGCTCGACCCGGCCTTGGGCGAGGCCGAGATCCTCGAGATCGGCACCGGCGTGCGGCCCGCGTTCCACGACAACCTGCCGCGCATCGTGCGGCGCGGTCGGACGATTTTCGTCAACGGCCTGTACCGGCACGGGTTTCTGCTCGCCCCGGCGCTCGCGCGCCGCGTCGCCGAGCTCGTGCTGGAGGGCCGAACTGCTCCGGAGGTGATGGCGGATGAGGATTCTCGTGAACGGCGCTTGGCGTGAGACCCGCGCCGCGCAGCTCTCCACCCTGCTCGAGGAGCTCGGCTACCGCGATGCCGTGGTCGCGACCGCGCTGAACGGCGAGTTCGTGGCACAGAGTGCGCGCGCGAGCGCGCCGCTCGCGGACGGGGACCGCCTCGAGGTGCTTGCGCCGATGCAAGGAGGATAGATGCTCGAGCTCTACGGTACGCGATTCCACTCGCGACTCCTCCTCGGCACCTCGCGCTACCCCTCACCCGCGATCCTCACGGCGGCGATTGAAGCTGCGCGCGCGGAGATCGTGACCGTCTCGCTGCGGCGCGAGTCGAGCGGTGAGCGCGCCGGGCAAGGCTTCTGGTCGCTCATTCGCGGGCTCGGCGTGCGGGTGCTGCCGAACACCGCGGGCTGTCATACCGTGAAGGAAGCCGTGACTACCGCGCACATGGCGCGCGAGGTGTTCGCGACCCCGTGGATCAAGCTCGAGGTCATCGGCGAGGACGATACGCTGCAGCCGGATGTCTTCGGGCTTCTCGAGGCTGCGCGCATTCTCATCGCCGAGGGCTTCCAGGTCTTTCCGTACATGACCGAGGATCTCGTCGTCGCCGAGCGGCTGCTCGCGGCCGGGTGCGGTGTGCTGATGCCCTGGGGCGCGCCGATCGGCTCGGGCCGCGGACTCAACAATCCCTTCGCACTGAAGGCACTGCGCGCGCACTTCCCCGAGGTCCCCGTGGTGATCGATGCCGGGATCGGTGTGCCCTCGCACGCGGCGCAGGCGATGGAGCTCGGCTTCGATGCCGTGCTCATCAACACCGCCGTCGCCGAGGCCGCGCAACCGGCGCAGATGGCGGCTGCGTTCGCGCAGGCGGTTGCGGCGGGCCGCGCCGCGCGCCTCGCCGGACCCATGGAGCCGCGCGATGTCGCGGCGCCCTCCACCCCGGTCATCGGCCAGGCGTTCCTGCGCTGATGGAACTGCCGCGCGTGTACCCGATCCTCGACAGTGCCGCATGGATCGGGCGGCTCCTGCCCCTCGGCGTGCGCCTGGTGCAGCTGCGCATGAAGAGCGCACCGGCGGAGGCAGTGCGCGCGGAGATGCGCGCCGCGCGCGCGCTGTGCGCGCGCGCCGGAGCGCTGCTGATCGTGAACGACTACTGGGAGCTCGCGATCGAGGAGCGCTGCGACTTCGTGCACTTGGGCCAGGGGGATCTCGACACGGCCGACCTCGCGGCGATCCGCCGCCACGGCCTGCGTCTGGGCGTGAGCACCCACGATCACGCGGAGCTCGAGCGCGCACTCGCGGCCGAGCCCGACTACGTGGCGCTCGGTCCCATCTATCAAACGCTGCTCAAGGTGATGCCGTGGGCGCCGCAGGGACTGACCCGCCTGGGGGAGTGGAAGTCCCGCATCGGTGGGCGACCGCTCGTCGCCATCGGCGGGCTCACCGCCGAGCGCCTGCCGGGGGTGTTCGCCGCCGGCGCCGATGTGGCCGCGGTCGTCACCGACCTCGTGCGCCACCCGCATCCCGAGGAGCGCACCCGCGAATGGCTCACGGTCGCTCAGGCTGCGGGGAGCCCCGAGCGGCGCGCAGGGGTGTATTCGTGAGCGAGCGCTACGCGCGCCAGACGGTGCTCCCCGAGGTCGGCAGCGACGGTCAGGCGCGCATCGCGGCGGCAACGGTGCTCGTCGTCGGTGCCGGCGGGCTCGGCTCACCGGTGCTGCAGTATCTCGGCGGCGCCGGCATCGGGCGGCTCGTGATCGTCGATCCCGATCAGGTCGAGGAATCGAACCTGCATCGCCAGCCGCTCTATCGCATGAGCGATCTCGGTGCATCGAAGGCGCAGGCCGCGGGCGCGGCGCTGCGCGCCGCGAACCCCGCGGTCGCGATCGCGACGGTCCCCGAGCGGCTGACCCCGGGGAATGTCGCCGGGCTGCTTGCGCAGACGGATCTCGCGGTGGACGCCACCGATAGCCTGGCCGCCACGTACGTGCTGAGCGATGCGTGCCAGCGTGCCGGCAAGCCGCTCGTGAGCGCCTCGGTCTTGGGCCTCGCCGGTTACGTGGGCGCATTCTGCGGCGGCGCCCCGAGCTATCGGGCCGTGTTTCCGGAGATGCCGCAGCGGGCGGGATCGTGTTCCCAACTCGGCGTGCTCGGCACGGCGGTCGGCGTGATCGGAACGCTCCAGGCGCAGATGGTGCTTTCCATCCTGCTCAACCTCGAGCCCTCGGTCCTCGGCCGGCTGGTGAGCGTCGACTTTCGCACGCTGCGCATCGGCGGCTTTTCCTTTGCGAACGCGACCGAGCCCGCGGAGACGCCGCTCTCCTTCATCGCGATCGAGGATGTCACGCGAGCGGATACGGTCATCGATCTGAGAAGCGCGGCCGAGGCGCCGCAATCCCCGATCGCCGCGGCGCTGCGCATCGGTGTCGATGAGCTTGCCGACGGAGCATGCGAGCTCCCTCGCGATGGACGGATCGTTCTTTGCTGCCGCTCGGGGGTGCGCGCCTGGCGCGCGGCCCGCGCGCTCGAGCGCCGCGGCCATCGGCACCTCGCGCTGATCGCATTCGGGTGAGCGGCGCACGCCCCGCCGTGCTCGTCGTCGCCGGCTCGGACTCGAGCGGCGGGGCGGGGCTCGTTCGCGATGTCGCGACGCTGCGGGATTTCGGAGTCGAGGCGCTCTGTGCCGTCACGGCCGTGACCGCGCAGACCGACACGCGCGTCGCGGCGGTCCACCCCGTACCCGCCGCGATCATCCGCCAACAGATCGCTTGCGCCTGGGCGACGGCTCGCGTGCGGGCGGTGAAGATCGGCATGCTCGGCACCGGCGCCGCCGTGGAGGCGGTCGCCGCGGCGCTTCGCGAGGCGCCGCAGGAGGTCCCGGTCGTCCTCGATCCGGTGCTCGCCGCCTCCTCCGGCGGGACGCTGCTCGATGAGGCGGGCCGCGAGGCACTCCTCCGCCGACTCCTGCCGCACGTCGCGCTGCTGACGCCGAACGTGCCGGAGGCGGCGATCCTGCTCGAGGACCCCGAGGGCGCCGATGAGGAGGCGCTGATCGGCCAGGCGCGGCGTCTGCTTGCGCTCGGTTGCGGTGCCGTGCTCCTCAAGGGCGGTCATGCACGCGGGGCGCAAGCGATCGACTGGCTGGTCACCCGCAGCGGCCCGCCCGAGCGGATCGCGACCGCGCGCATCGCCGCCACGTGCCGCGGCACCGGATGCGCGCTCGCCTCTGCGATCGCCGCGCAGCTCGCGTGCGGGAGCGCGCTTTTTCCTGCCTGCAAACAGGCACAAGCCTACGTCGTACAGGGGCTTGCAGGGCGTGCGGCCGCCGCCGCCGAGGGCCGGGCGCCCGCTCGTTGATATATCATCACGACGGAGGTGGGCTCGATGACCGTCACGTTCCCGGACATTGCACTCTACCGCGGCTGGGGTGCGCCGCTGCGGGTGGAGTCGGATCTCCACGACCTCGAGGTCGTGCAGGGTGAAGTGCCGCGGGAGTTAAGTGGCACGCTCTACCGCTGCGGTCCCGATCGCCAATACCCGCCGATGTTCAAGGACGACATCTTCATCGACGGCGAGGGCATGGCGCACATGTTCCGCTTCGACGACGGCCACATCGACTACCGCAGCCGCTGGGTGCGCAACGAGCGGTTCCGGCTGCAGGAGACGGCACGGCGATCGCTCTTTGGCCGCTATCGGAATCGCTACACCAACGATCCGAGCGTCGCCGGCAAGAGCATGGGCACGGCGAACACCAACGCCGTATGGCACGGCCGCAAGCTCCTCATCCTCAAGGAGGACTCGCTTCCGGTCGAGGTGGATCCGGACACGCTTGAGACGCGCGGGGAGTGGAACTTCGACGGCGCGGTGCGCGCGGTGAGCCTCACCGCGCATCCCAAGCTCGACTTGCACCGCAACGAGCTCTTGATGTTCTCCTACCAGGCCCGTGGCGACTGCACGCGCGATTTCGCGTTCTACATCGCCGATGCGACGGGCAGGATCGTCCACGAAGCGTGGTTCGAGATGCCCTATCCGGGAATGGTCCATGACTTCGCGGTCACCGATTCCCACATCGTCGTGCCGTTCTTCCCGCTCATCACCGACCTCGCGGTGTTGAAGCGCGGCGGTCCGTTCTACGAGTGGTATCCGCAGGAGCGCAGTCACTTCGCCGTGCTGCCGCGGCGGGGCAAGGCGAGCGAGATCCGCTGGTTCCACGGCCCGGCCGTGAGCGCGGGGCACATGATGAACGCGTTCAACGAGGGCTCGCGGGTGCACCTCGATGTGTGCCTCTATCAGGGTAACTGCTTCGAGTTCTTTCCGAGCCGCGACGGCTCACCGTTCCGGCCGGCACCGCCCCTCCTCACCCGGCTCACGTTCGATCTGGAGGGAGGCTCCGAGGGTTACGAGGCGAAACTCCTCGCGCAGACACCGTGTGAGATGCCGAAGTGCGACGACCGCTATCTCGGCAAGCCCTACCGGTACGGATACGGAATCTGCCGCAACCCCGGGGCACGCGCCGGGGAGGCGGGTTTCGGTGCGATCGGCTGCTTCGACCATCGCACGGGCGAGCTCAGCGCGTGGTCTCCCGGTGATCACTGCGGCGTGCACGAGCCGAACTTCGTCGTGAGGCCGGGCGCACCGGAAGGCGCGGGCTACCTGCTCGTGATCGTGAATCGCTTCGCGGAGAACCGCAGCGACCTCGCGGTGCTCGATGCGGCTCGCCTCCCCGAGGGTCCCATCGCGCTCATCAAGCTACCCGTGCGCGTGCGCTCGACGTTCCACGGCATGTGGGTGCCGCAGAGCGCACTCGCGAGCGGCCAGTACCGCAACTGAGGCCTTGCCGATTCGGCCGTCGCCAAGGGAGCGCGCACGGTATCCGCCCGCGCGGCATTCACGGATAATTGCGGCCCGCGAGCCCGGAGAGGTGGCAGAGCGGTTGATTGCACCGGTCTTGAAAACCGGCAAGCCCGCAAGGGCTTCGGGGGTTCGAATCCCTCCCTCTCCGCCGAAATATAGGCATTTCGCACAACTTCCTCACTGCAGTATTACAACGAAGCACCCCATGTTGCAGCACGTGTTGCACTTGGCTCCGAAAAGGGCGCAATATCGTGTTTACGCGAGCCGGAACGGCACGCGAGAGACGGCCCCGGCCGGCGCTGGTAACGCCGACCGAGACCTAAACCACCCACAGCAGAATAGATGCCGCGAGTGATCTGAGCGAGAGTGTAGCGACCTCGCGGCATGGGGAGAGCGCCGTGCCCACCTTCCGCAAACACAAGAGCCGCGACGGCTCTATCACATTCACGGCGACCGTCCGCATTTGCGGCTACGCGGCGGCCGCCAAGACGTTCCCGACGAAACGGGCTGCGGCCGACTGGGCCGAGGCCACCGAGGAGATGCTGCGCGACCAAAAGAAGCGCGGCGCGGGTGTTCGGCGCGACGTTGCCGTCCTCACGGTCGGGGATCTTCTCATCGAGTTCCTCGCCGACCCCGAGACGCAGAAGCTGCGCACGTTTGATGACACGCACCGCCTCTGTTCGTGGTGGCTGCAACGGCATGGCACCCTGCGCGCGCTCGAACTTAACGTGCTCGAACTACGTAAGGCGCGCGAGGAGCTGCGCCGTGGGCGCTCCGACGGCACCGTCAACAGATACCTGTCTGCGATGCGCTCCGCCTGGAACTGGGGCCGCACGGCTGGGTTGATTCCAACGGAGCGCCGGTGGCCGGAGCGGCTGCTGCTCACCGAGCCGCGGGGACGTATGCGGTTCCTGTCGGACGACGAGCTTGCATCGCTGCTCAACGTCGCGCGCGAACACTCGGTGCAGATGTACGCCGCGATCGTCGTGAGCATCGCGACGGGCATACGGCAAGGCGAGTTGCTGCGGCTCGACTGGCCAGACATTGACCTTACCAAGCAAACTCTGCGGGTTCACATCACAAAGAACGACGAGCCGCGCACCGTACACTTGCCGGAGAGCGCTTGCGAGGCGCTCAAGGCACTGAAAGCCGAGAAGGTGCGCTCGCTCGCGGCCGTGTTCGCGATGGAGGACGGCATGCGGCTGAGGAAGTCAACGCTTGAGGCTCGATGGCGCACGATCCGCGACCGCGTGCCGCTCGCCGATTTCCACTGGCACGACTTGCGGCACTCGTGCGCATCGTTCCTGGCGCAGAACGGCGCGACACTTCTTCAGATTGCCGAGCAGCTCGGCCATAAATCTCTGCAAATGGTTCAGCGCTACGCGCATTTGGTTCAAGGCGCGGCGCTCCCGTCTCATGCGGTGCTCGACAGTAAGTTGCGAGGCGTACCGAAGTGAGAGCGCGTAATCCGCGCACCCTGCGCGAGCTGATCGAGACGCGGTGCCCGCGGCGCGCGCTACACGTAAGCCGCGCGGCGCTCGTCAACGCGATCCTCGCAGAGATCGAGCAGTGGCGCGTGGGCGAGCCGCTTATCGGGCCGCATCGGGACAAGCTCAGGCAGCTCGCGGAGATCGCCGAGCGGTTGCTCAAAGCTCACGAACGGGCGGCTCGGGAGCTGCGCGAGCTTGGTGCGGACAGGGAGTTTGAGAGTGCGATCGAGAGACTTCGGGCGCTTGGGATCGAGTCACCGGCTCCGCTGAGCGGCCCTCCTGCCGCGAACCTCTACACGGTGGCCGCCGGTGCGGCCCAGGCGTTGCAGCGGTGGGAGCGGCTCTGGCGAGCACGGCGGGGCGCACCGAGGCGGTTCGGAGTAGAACTCTCGCGCAGATTGCGATCGCTCTGCCGTCTCGCTGAGTGCAGCGAGTACGAGATCAGCGCGCTGCTCGCGGCGATCAGCGAGACTCACGGACTGCCGAAATTGAGCGCGGCAACATTGACCCGGCGCAGAGAACGGGCCCGGAGATCCGCAACAAAATAACGGCAAAATCGCGGCAATTTGTGGTCTATGCGTAGCCGCGCGTAAACACTACAAACAGCGCATCCGTAAAGAGGATGCGCCATGCCCGCCAAAATTCCGGCCGTCGAGGCTCCCCACTCTTGGGCGATCAGCTCGTGGCCAGAGCACGTGTACCCAAACTCTGTCGCCCGCGCGCGATGGCTAATTCGTGCTCACAAACGCGAGCTGTTCAACGCCGGTGTGCTCGCCCGGCCCGGCAGGGAAATCATCGTTTTCGGCAGGGCGTATTGCGCATGGCTCGCGCGCAAAAAGGCGCGCGTCGCTGCGTTCGACATCGGCGCCGCGCGTTCGCGCGAGGCGGTCGCCGAATGAGTTTTCCTGTCTCAAAACGAGGGACGCCCGCGAGGCCATCACACCGCGCGGGCGCCATAAGCATCAACGGGAGGTTCTACATGAGCACAAACAGCAATGGTCATTGTAGTGCAGAAGGCACGTTTCGCAAATTTCCACCACCGCAACTGCGCCCATGACGGACTCAGCGGTTTGTTCTGGCGGATGCCGGAGCGACATCAGCGCGAGCGCATTCGCCAGCTCGCGCGCTCGCTGACGCCGGAGCAAGTGTCCTCGATCGTGAAACGCTCGGTCGCCGAGTGTCGCGAAATCATTGAGGGCCGACGGTGAGCGTATCCGCCGAGGCGATCGACGTCCGGCTCTGCGTGAGCGTGGAGGCGCCCGCGTGAGCGCAAGCACTCAACGCAGGACGCAGGCAAACGGCGTAGCTCTGCCGGTGGTACCGCACTCGGTCGAGGCCGAGCAGGCCGTACTCGGCGGCCTCCTGATCGAGCCCACCGCTTGGGGCAACGTGGCCGAGCTGCTCGACGCGGGGGACTTCTACCGCCCGGACCACCGCATCATCTTTGCGAGCATCGGTGCGCTTGCGCGCGCCGGGAGCCCGTTCGACATGCTGCTCGTCTCCGAGCACCTTGACCGCCTCGGGCATCTGCAAGAGGCCGGCGGCCTCGCGTACCTCGGCACCCTCGCGCGCGACACTCCCACGGCCATAAACATCGCCTCGTACGCCGGGGTCGTGCGCGAGCGCGCGCGGCTGCGGCGCTTGCAGCGCCTCGGAGTCGACATCGAGCGGGCGATCGCCGAGGGCGAGGGCTCCCACGCGATCGGCACCGCGCTCCTCGGCACGCTGGAGCGGTGGCGCGAGCAAAGCGACCCGGAGCGGGGGCTCCGGCTTGAGCTGCGCGCGTTCAGCGCCGGAGAGATCCTCGCCACGATCGAGCCCGAGGTCTTCTCACTCCCCGGTATCCCGGCGGAAGCGTATTCGCTGATCGCCGGAGCGTTGAACTCGTACAAGACCACGCTGCTCATCAATCTGCTCGTCTGGAAGGCGAGCGGCTGGGACTTGCTCGGGCTCGATGAGGGAGGCGGGGGAGTTGAGACCGGCCGGTGCATCTTGCTCACGTACGAGGACCATGACCGGCGGGTGTTCCGCCGGCTGCAACGCGTGATCCAGCGCGGCCACCAGCGCATCACCGAACGTTATGGCGCGCGCGCGGGCGCGGAGTTCATCGAGCGGGTGAGCGAGAACCTCCGCCGCATCACGCTCACTGGCCAGGCCGGCCGCGGCATCGTGGTGCGTGCCCGGGATGCGATCGTCCCGAACGAGGCGCTGATCGAGCGGCTGCTCGCCGAGCTGCGAGCGTTTGCCCCGGGGGGCGCGCTCATCGGGCTCGACCCGCTGCGGCTCGCGATCGTCGGGAGCCAGAACGACGACGACGGGGCTGACGTGGCCGTGCACGCGCTCAACCGCATCGCCGCCGCCCTTCCCGGCTCGGCGCTCATCGTGGCCTCGCACACCAACAAGTCCCTCGCGGCGGAGGGCGTCTCGGACTACATCGGCGCAGCCTACGCGACGAGCGGCTCGGCCCTCTACTCGCAGCACGCGCGCTCGAACTTCCACATGGGGCGCATGCGGGCAGCCGAGATCAAGGAGACCTTCGATCCCGGCGACGTGACCGAGAAGGAGGCCGCCAGGCAGCTCGTCGCGAAGCTAACGCACGGCCGCAACTCTCACGGCACCGAGCGCGAGCCGTCGTACTTCGTCATGCGCGACGGTGTCCTCATCCGCCTCAGGCCGCGGGAGACGAAGGCGCAGAGCGCACCGCAGTTCATGCGCACGGCGGCAGCGCCGATCGTTGAGGCGATCGAGGCGCTGCGAGGCGAGGGCATGAAGGTCTCGGCCACCACGCTGCAGAAGGACCCGACGCTCGTGCGCCAGCTCGGCAGCCGCGATGACGTACGCGACGCCGTGCGGCTGCTGCTCGAGAACGGCCACTTGGAGGCAAGCGGCACCACACGGGACCGCACGCTCAGCGTTACCCCCTCGGGGCGCGTGTTAGCAGGCCGCGCGAGTCCGCGCGAAACGCAAAAAGAGGGCACCGAGTGACCGATCTGCGGCACTGCAACGATTCGCGCGGCGGGTATAGGACGGGGGGGGGTCCGCTCGAATCGCGAGCGGCCCCTCCCCTCTACCCGTCGCGATTCAAGCGGAGTTCGAGTCCGCGCGAATCCGCGCGAACGCGCGAATGCATACGCCCAACAGCCGCCGCATGATTGGCCAGAGTTCGGCAATCAGGCGGATTTCAGGGACAGTGAGCGCTGAGGTAGAGCATGAGCACGCGCGCGCGGAGGCCGCGAAAAAATCTGCGCGCCCTGCGACTCGGCGCGATGCGCTGGGGCGCTACGTGCGCGGCGCCTCGGGCAACCCAACCGGCCGCAATGCGGGGCGCCCAGCGATCCCGGTGGACGTGCGCGAGATGGCGAAGCTCCACAGCGCCGAGGCGCTGGAGTTCATCCTCGCCACCATGCGCAACGCGGCGGTGCCGTACCGCATCCGCGTGCTCTGCGCCGAACTGATCATCGAGCGCGGCCACGGCAAGGCGCTTGCGCCGGTTGCACCGAGCACCGCGGTCAACATCCTCAACGTCGCGGGCCTCGCGGGCTTGAGCCCCGCAGAGCTGCATGCGTTCCAGCGCGAGGCACGGTTACCGCCGGAGGAGGAGCGCCGGCTCGTCGAGTACATCCGTGGCGGCGGCATCCCGCGCACCGGCGAGGTGATCGAGGCGCAGTCCGTGGCGCCGAGCGAGGCGCGCTCGTGATCGGCACCGGGGCAACCCCGCCCCCTTGGCACAAAGTTATAGCTATGTGCCATAGTCAGAACGTGCCAGGTAACTCCCTGATTCGCGGGGAATCCGAAGGCACGATTTCTGAGGGGTTATGTGCCATGGGTCCAAAGATTGAAGTCCGGCGCGTTGTGCTCTACGCGAGGGTCTCAACGGCCGATCAGAAAACCAACGCTGCGCAACTTGAGGCCATGCGCGAGTACGCCAGCCGGCGCGGTTGGGACGTGGTGGAGGAGGTCGCCGAGTTCGGCTCCGGTGCCAAGCTCCGCCGCAAGCGCGAGGCGCTCCTGGCGGCTCTCAGGCGGCGCGAGGCTGATGCGGTGCTCGTGTACAAGCTCGATCGCTGGGGCCGCTCGCTGGCGGATCTCGTGACGACGTTGCAGGAGCTGACCGAGATCGGGGTCGCGTTCGTGAGCCTCTCCGATGCGATCGACATGAGCACGGCGAGCGGCCGAGCCTTTGCGGGCATGCTCAGCGTGTTCGCCTCGTTCGAGCGCGACCTCATCCGCGACCGCGTGCGCTCGGGGCTTGAGCGGGCACGCAAGGCGGGCACAAAGTTCGGTCGCCCCGCGCCCACCGATGCAGGCTGGCCGGCGCAGGCGCGGGAGGCGGAGATCGTCGCGCTCGCCGAGCGCGGCGTGAGCAAACGCGCGATCGCGACCGAGCTGGGGCTGCACCGCACCTCCGTGCGGCGTGTGTTAGCTGCCCGAGCGCACAAATGAGGTACCGCGGCGAGCACAACCCGCTGCGGGCCGCCCCGACGTGCACACCATGCCGTGCTGCGTCTCTCGGGTGTGCCTTCGCCGCTGGTCGCTACAACCCCGCCGTAATCGCCTGTCCGTGCGCCACGCGCGCTCCTCGGGTGCGAGCCGAGGCGGTTGCATGAGCTACATCCTCGGCGTTGATCCGGGCACCACTGGCGCGATTGCCCTGCTCGATCGCGCGGGCGAGCTGCTCGCGGTGGAGGACCTGCCGACCATCGCCGACGGCGCGTTGCGATGGGTGGACGCCTCGGTGTTCTTGTCGCGACTGATCGAGCTGAAGGCGGGGCGGCCCGTGCATGCGGTGGTGGAGCGGCAGCAAGCGATGCCGGCGCAAGGGCGCAGCTCCTGCCTCACGATCGGCATGGGGCTCGGCTCGCTGCTCGCGGTGCTCCAGGTAGCGGGCTGCTCGATCGAGCTTGCGTCGGCTGCCGCCTGGAAGCGTGGCGCCGGGCTCGGGCCCGACAAGGCCGCGAGCCTCAACCGCGCTCGCTTGCTCTACCCGGCCGCCGACCTCGATCGCGCGCGGGATCACAACCGGGCCGAGGCGCTGCTGCTCGCTCGCTGGGCGCTGGGGCGCGAGCGGGGGGCCGTGGCATGAGCCGCACCGTCGGTGGCCGGCTTGATATGCGCGCGCTCGGGTTGCTTGCGGGCGCTGAGCACCGGCCGCGTGATCGCGAGACCTTGCGTGCTGCGGCGGTGGAGTTGCGTGCTCGCGGGCTCACGGCTCGCGATATTGGCGAGGCTCTCGGCCTCAGCGAGCGTGCCGTGCGGGTGTTGATGGAGGGCGGTGTATGACGGAGTTCGACTTTGCCAACCCCGATTACGCACGGGTGATCGCCGAGCGTGCTGAGAAGCTGCGGCGGCTGCGTGAGACGCCCGGGGCGGTCGAGGCGCTGCGGGCGTTCTATGCCGAGCACCCGGCGGAGTTCATCGCAGACTGGGGCCTCACGTTTGACCCGCGAAATAAGAACCGCGGGCTCCCGGTCGAGGTGCCCTTCGTGCTCTTTGAGCGGCAGCGCGAGATGGTGCAGTTCATCCTCGACCGCATGGCGGGGCGTGAGCCGGGGCTGATCGAGAAAAGCCGCGACTGCGGGGCCTCGTGGCTGGTTGCTTGCTTGGCGGGCACGCTGTGCCTGTTCCACCGCAACGTTGTGATCGGCATTGGCTCGCGCACCGAGGACAAGGTGGATCGTTCGGGCGACCCTGACTGTTTGTTTTGGAAGCTGCGTTTCTTCCTCGCGCACTTGCCGCCCGAGTTCCGTGGCGGCTGGGACGAGAGCCACCACAGCGCACACATGCGGTGCGTGTTCCCCGCGACCGGCTCAGCAATTGTCGGTGAGGCGGGAGATGCGATCGGGCGCGGTGGGCGTTCTACGCTTTACGTCATCGACGAGGCGGCGTTCCTTGAGCGTCCGCAACTCATTGAGGCGAGCTTGGCCTCGAACACGGACTGCCGCATTGATGTCAGCACGCCGAACGGGCGCGCGAATGCATTTGCGGTGAAGCGCTGGAGCGGGCGGGTGCAGGTGTTCACTTTTGGCTGGCGTTCTGATCCGCGCAAGGGCGAGGTGTGGTACGAGCGGCAGTGCCGGTTGCTCGATGCGGTGACGCGCGCGCAAGAGATCGATTTGCGCTACGACGCAAGCGTTGAAGGAATTCTCATCCCCGCCGAGTGGGTGCAGGCGTCAGTCGGTGCGCACATGAAACTCGGCATCACGCCGAGCGGTGAGCGGCGCGCGGCGTTGGACGTAGCCGATGAGGGCAAGGATCGCAACGCACTTATCGGTCGCCACGGCATCCTCGTTGAGCACGCCGAGTCGTGGAGCGGCAAGGGCTCGGACATTTACCGCACCACGGTGCGCGCAATGGGCTTGTGTGAGCAGCACGGTTACGCCGCATTTGATTACGACGCCGACGGCCTTGGTGCAGGTGTCCGTGGCGATGCCGTGCAGATCAATGGCGAGCGCCGCGAGGCCGGTAAGGGCGAGATCGCTGCGGAGCCCTTCCGCGGCAGCGGTGCGGTGTCCGATCCCGAGGGCTCGCTCGTCGAGGGGCGTTTGAATCGCGATTACTTCGCAAATTTGAAAGCGCAGGCGTGGTGGGCGCTGCGGCTCCGGTTCCAGGCGACCTACCGCGCAGTGGTCGAGCACTTGCCGTTCGAGGCCGACGCGATCATCTCGCTGTCGCCCGACCTGCCCCAGCTGATTGCGCTTACGGTGGAATTGTCGCAGCCCACATACTCGCTCAACAGCGCCGGCAAGATCCTCATCGACAAGACGCCCGACGGAGCGATGAGCCCAAACTTGGCCGACGCGCTGATGATCGCCTTCGGCCCGCGCTCGATCTCATACTTTGGCGGTGCGGTTGCCGTGAGCGCGCCTTCCGCGCCCGCGGCGCAGGTGCTGGAGTTGCCGCAGCGGCGCGATATGGTGTTCGGCGTAGTTGCCGGTGTTGGCGATGCGGCGGCGGTGGTCTTCTGTGGGACGATCCTCATGGGCGATGATGGGACACGCGGGCCGCGGTTGCATGTGCTCGACTACGACTTGCAGGCCTTCAACCGTGGAAGCGTCGAGTGGCCGCGCAGCGTCGCGGAGCGTTTGGTGGAGTTGGCCGAGGTGTGCGCGCAGCCGGGATGCCTCGCGCGGCTCTTTGCCGACGATCCGCGGTCGGGCTATGCGGCCCTGTTCGGTGCGAGCGGCTTCCTGGTCTCTCCGCTCGCGGAGCACCTGCCGCCGCCGCCCGAGCGGCTCGGGCTCGCGCAGCCGTTAGTTCGCCTCGGGCTCGCGCCGCTCTGCCGGCCCGCGGCGGAGCGTGTGGTCGAGTACCGCGGGAACACGCGGAACTTCCTCCGCGAGTTGTTGAGCGCCGAGGCGCCAAACTCTGAAAGTCCGCTCGCGCAGGCGCTCGCGACTGCGGTGCTGTTGGTCTATTGCGGGCCCGACGGCGAGATGGTGCTGCCTGCAGCCACCGTGCCGCCGCGCCCGGTGCGTGGAGCGAAGCCCGCTTCGGCCCCAAGTGCGCCCGCGCCGCGGCGCTTCCCGAGCGTTCTCCTCGCGCCCGGGCCGCATGAGATCGACGGCGTTGGTGTTGATGTCACGGTGCCCGAGGACAACCCCGGCTGCTTCCTCGTGAGCTGGCCGCTGCGGCCCGGAAGGCACGTGATCGACGGTAAGGTGTCGATCGTCGCGCCGCTTGGCATCGAGATCGACCCGCGAGCGTTCACGCGGCGATGAGCCGAAGGCTCACACCCGAGCAGCGCGAGCAGATCCTCGCCGACCTCGCGCTCCGTGAGCGGCTCACGATGAAGGCGCTGTCGGTGCGCTATGGCGTCTCGCGGCGCACGCTGGTGCGGCTGCGCGAGGAGCTGATCGCCTCTGGCGCGCTCGGCGGCGCTGTGGCGCAAAACGCGCCGAACAAACCGCCCTCAATAGGTTTCAATAACTCGTATGAAGAACATCTCGCTATCGATGCCCGAGGAGACCGTCGACCGGCTTGATGACGCCGCGGAGCGCTACCTGCGCAGCCGCTCCAATCTCGTTCGCGCGGTGCTCGAGCGCTGGCTTGAGGCCGGTGATACCTCGGGCCTTGCGCGCGACACACGCGCGCAGCTCACCGCTCAACACGAAGGAGCCCCCGCCGATGAACACCCCCAAGGCGAGTGTCGTAGCGCGCGCTGACCACCTCGCGCGGCACGCGCGCTTGAGCGGGCTGCCCGGCGCTCCTTGCCCCGTAGCCCGCGGCGATGAAGCCGAGCCGCAGCGGCAAACGGAAACTGGCGAGCACGCCGAGCAGGGTAAGCCGACGCCACTTGCAACAGCAACCTGATCGCGCCCGCTTTCAACTCTAGGAGCACACGAATGCCACGCCACGAACCCTCGATGATTGTCGGACAGCCCGGCGACCACCGCGTGCAGCCCGGCGATCCCGCGTTGCGCGATGCGAAGGAGGGCCACGCGCCGGACAGCACGCTCGCGAACATCCCGCCCGTGGGGGCGGAGCGCATATACGGCGTCCAGCCGACGCCGCCCGCGGGCGACAACGCCGTCGCCGCCACCTCGCCCAAGGGCGGGGAGAGTCCCAAGTCGGCGTTTGATACGCACGGGCGCGACGACGAAATCTCGCACCGAGGGCTGCGATGAGCGCGGCGACGAGCGCGGTGGTGGCGCCGGATGCGTTCTTTGAAACGCCCCAGCCGCGAAAGAGCGACGCGCAGCGGGAGCAAGACCGTCTCTACAACTCCGGCGAGCTGAAGGAGATCGTTCGCATCGATCGCAGTGGACGCCGCATTTCATACTTTCTGGGCGACCCAGCGGCTTGGCTTGGGCCGTTCTCCTATCCGAGCAAACTCGTGAGCGGGTTCGGAGGCGCGCAGCGATGAGCATCCGCTGGGGCGCAGTCTTGACCGCACTCATTCCGCCGCGGGAGCCCTCTGCGGTAGTTGAGCGGGTGCCCGCGGATGCCGAGGCCGCGCGCGCTGCGCTGCGCGAGGCTTTGGGAACCATTGCGCCAGCGCAGGCGGCACACGAGGAGGCGCGGGCCGCTGTTGCCCGTGCGCAAGCGGTTATTGACGCCGCTGCCGATGCCGAACGCGAGTTAGCGGCAGCCGAGGCTCGTGCGTCAGAGGCTGCTCGGGCGTGGGCTGCGGCCGGCGCGCGTGAGCAGCAGCCCGCGGATCGCGCTGTATTCGATGCCGCCGCGGTCGCCCGCCGGGCCGCTGAGGACGCACGGTTGCGTGCTGCCGGGGCCGCTGCGGCGATGCATGAGTTGCGCGAGCGCGAGAGCCTCGCGGCCGGCGCGCTCTCGCACGCGCGCCTTACGGTCAATGTCGCGCTCACCGAGTTGCTCTACGCGCTCGGCGAGCGGCACCGTGCGCTGCTCGCGCGGCTGCTGCCGCAGGTCGCCGAGGCGCAGCTTGCACTTGAAGGACTGCGGTACCTGACCTCCAAGTGGGGCCCGGCGCATCCCTACGGCAGATTTACGGCGGCTGGCGTTGGCCCGCGCGTCGCTGCCGATCTCGCGCAGCTCGTGGCGCAGCCGCCGAGCGCGGCGTTGGTGGAGGTTGAGGCCGAGCGTTGGGCCGAGGTGAGCGAGCGGCTCCTCGCGCGGCCGGAGGGCGATATTGACGTCTAGATGCTTCGGCAAGATCTCGCCGCGCTCACGGCGGGCGCGCGCAGCTGGTCGGTCGCGCGGCCATGAATAACCCCCAGCGCTCGGCGAGCGCGGGCCTCGGCGCAGCGCGCAAGCTCTGCGATCCTACTCCTCCCGCGCCGCGCCGAGGGCGACGCCCGGGCCTGATCGGGCGGCGTGCTGCGGCGTCGTGGCGTCCCTGCAAGCGTCACGGCGCCGCGCTCGCTTCTGTTTGAATAGGAGCGTCGCGTGGAACTCTTCCTGCACAACATCTCGACTCAACACGCCCGCGCTGCCCTGCGCATGCCTGGGGGCGCGCGCTGGTTTGATGTGCCGTCAGCGGGCTCGGTGGCCGTGGATCTCAGCGAGCACGATGCCCAGTTGTTTGTTGCCGAGAACAACTTGCCGCTCGCCGGCGCGCTGGTGTTGCGGCTCGGCGGCCTTTGGCCGCC
>DATKPY010000047.1:0-2676 GCA_035523875.1 Steroidobacteraceae bacterium | reverse complement strand
TGCGCCTGGATGGCGCGGATCGCATCCGGGGCGAGGCCGCGGCTCGGGCGGCCGAAGCGCTCGGCGGTCTGCTGCAGGATGAATTGCGCGAGGAGGAGGCTATCGCCCTGGCGCTCGCGCAGCGGCGGCACCTGGATGGCGACTTCGCTGATGCGGTAGAAGAGGTCCTCGCGGAACGTGCCGCCCGCGATCAGCGCATCGAGATCGCGGTTGGTGGCGCACACGAAGCGCAGGTCGAGCGGGATCGGCTCGCGTCCGCCGATGCGCTCGATGGTGCGCTCCTGGAGCATCCGCAGGAGCTTCGCCTGCAGGGATGCCGGCATCTCCCCGATCTCATCGAGGAACACCGTGCCGCCGCTTGCGAGCTCGAGCTTGCCCAAGGTGCGCTTGGCGGCGCCGGTGAACGCGCCGCGCTCATAGCCGAAGAGCTCGCTTTCGAGGAGATTGTCGGGAATCGCGGCGCAGTTGATCGCGACGAAGGGCTCGCGCGCGCGCTCGGAGAGCCGGTGCACGGCGCGTGCGAGGAGCTCCTTGCCGGTGCCGCTCTCACCGAGGATGAGGACGGTGGCGCCCGTGGGGGCGACTTTCTCGATCGCGCGGCAGAGGCTCCGCACCGCATCGCTCACACCGACGATGCCCTCGAGTGCCATGGAGCCCGTCTCCGCGCGCAGCCGCCCGTTCTCCTCCTCCAGCTCGCGGATGCGAAAGGCGCGCCGCACGACAATCGAGAGGACCGCGGCATTGAGCGGCTTGTGATAGAAGTCGGTTGCTCCGAGCCCGACGGCCTGCACGGCGAGCTCGCGCCCGTCCTGCTCGGTCATCGCGATCAGCTTGGTCTCCGGAGCGAGCGTGAGAATCTGCCGCACGAGCAGGAGACTCGGAGGAACGCCCGCGTCCTCGCGCGGCCCGAGGTCGATCAACACCACATCGGGCTCGATCCGGCGCAGGAGCACGAGCGCCTCCTCCGAGACCGGGGCGAAGGTCACCTCGAGGTCAGCGAAGATCCGCTCGAGCTCGCGGCATAAGTCCGCGTCGTTCTGCAGCACGAGAAGCTTGCGACAGTGGATCTGCACGGCGGGCAGGTTCTCCCTCACCGAGTGCCCTCCTCCCGGATCAAACGGTCGTCGCACCGCGAAGCGCTGCGCCCGATATGTCAAGCCGCCGGGCGTGCCCCGCCCACGATGAGGCGCGAAACTTTACGGCACAGTGTAAAGGGGAGCGAACGAAGCGCCAGGCAGCGCATCACACAAAGAAGCGCAGCCCGAGGCTCAGCGCGCTCCGCCGGATTGGGCGAGGCGGCGCTCCGCGGGGGGACGGTCGGTGAGGGCGAGCACCGCGAATCCCGTCGCGGCATCGTCCATGAAGGGCGCCGCGCGATCCAAGAGCCAATTACGGCGCTTGTTGAGCGAGGCCGCATTCCAGCGGCCGCTCCAGGGGTGCTGCTGAGTGATGAGCCAGCCGAGCGCGTGCGCCAGGCGCGGATCGGTTCGCGGGACACCGGAGCGCTCGAGTGCGAGCGCAATCAGGCCGGTCGCGTAGCCGTCACTTTGCATGGGCTCCCGCGTGCCATCGTGGCGCGCCCAGTTGCCCACCACTTGAGCGACACACCAGCCCCCGTCGGCGCGCTGCTTCGACCACACCTCGCGAATCACCGCCGCTCGATTGGCGGGATCGAGCAGACCCGGTACGTACGTGGAGGCCCACAACGCATCGACGCGATTGAGGGTCGATTCGGAGGCGAAAGCCCGGTTGAGATAGTCCCGCAGCTGGGCCAGTCCCGTTTGGATCTCGGGCCGATCCCGGTAGTCCCCGGGCGCCATCCCCACCGCGAGCGCCGCGAGCGCAGCACCGTAGTAGGCCGAGTCGTAGGCTTCCCACGGCTCGTTGTTGAACTCGATCCAGGGCCAGGCCCCGGCGCTCGCCCCGGCGCCCTCCTGGAGCGCCCACATCTCCCTCAGCGCCAACTGCGTGTCCGGACTCAGACGATCGTGGTGTGAGTCTGCGGCCACGAGCACCACGGCATTCAGCACGGCCTCCGTGCCGCGCGAGGCCACCGCCTGATCCGGATAGTACGGTCGCACCGTCGCCCACAGCCGCACGCGGCGCGTCACATCCGCGACGAGCTGACGCTCGGCGCGCACCGAGTCGGGTGACTCATCCAGCACCCTCGTGAGCGCGGGCCGCGCGAGCGCATACGGGATCGAGGTGTGACAGGACACGCAGAAGGTGTGCCGCTCGCGCGCCGCGTGGCTCCAGCCGGCCCACCAGGACTCGCGCCGATCGAGATAGGCTGCGGCCGAGTGCATATTCCACGCTCCGCCCGAGTGGGGCGCGCAGGCGATCACGAACGTAGAGGCGAATGCGGCCGTTGCGAGCCCCGCAAGCCTCCATCCCGCGCTCACGCGCACCACTACACGATCCATGCCTGCCCGGTCCCGCCCAAGGTGACGCGCTCGCCAGATTCGCTCGAGGTGACGCTCCTATACTGGACTCCGAGAGTACTTCAAAACCCTGGGCCTAAGGCAGAGTCTCGACCGGCGTCGAGGACTTGAGGCATGACCATCCGACGGACGCTCATCGCAGGCATGAAATCTGCCCCGCTCGCAGCATCGTGAACGCGACGGCACCGCATGCGGCTCGTCGAGCCGGTCTCCACCTCACGCTCGTTCAACGAGC
>DATKPY010000046.1:0-4564 GCA_035523875.1 Steroidobacteraceae bacterium | reverse complement strand
CTCGCCCGCGAGCAGCATCGAGGAGATCGTGGCCGAGCTCGCCGCCGGGCGCATGGTGGTCATGCTCGACGACGAGGACCGCGAGAACGAGGGCGACCTCATCATGGCCGCCGAGCACGCAACGCCGGAGGCCGTCGCCTTCATGATCCGCCACACGAGCGGCATCATTTGCGTGCCCATGGAGGAGGAGCGCCTCGCGCGGCTCGATCTGCCGCAGATGGTGCCCGCGAACAGCGAGAGCTACCGCACCGCCTTCACGATCTCGGTCGACTACCGCTACGGCACCACCACCGGGGTCTCCTCGGCCGACCGCGCCGCGACCATCCGCGCGCTCGCCAATCCCGACTCGCTCGCGGGCGACTTCGCCCGTCCAGGACACATCTTTCCTCTGCGGCCGCGGCGCGGCGGCGTGCTGGTGCGCGCCGGACACACCGAGGCCGCGGTCGACCTGTGCACGCTCGCGGGACTGAAGCCCGCGGGGGTGCTCTGCGAGGTGATGAACGACGACGGCACCATGGCGCGGCGGCGCGAGCTCGAAGCCTTTGCGCGGCAATTCCACCTCAAGATCGGCACGATCGCGGACCTGATCCGTCACCGGCTGCGCAACGAGCGCTCGGTCGAGCGGGTGGGGGATCAGACCGTGCAGACCGAACTCGGCGAGTTTCGCCTCTACGCCTATCGCGATCGGGTCGACGGCTTCGTCCACCTCGCTCTGGCGCGCGGACGGCTCGATGGGCCCGAGGTGCCGCTCGTGCGCGTGCACGTGGCCGATACCCTGCGCGACGTGCTCGGTGTGCAGGGGGATGCGCGCGCGTGGACGCTGCGCGCGGCGCTCGAGCGCATCGCGCGCGCTCAGAACGGCGCCGTGGTGCTGCTGCGCGAGCAGGAGTCCTCGGCGGATCTGATCGAGGCGCTGCGCGCGCTCGCAGCGCTCCCGGCCGGTCCGGCGCCGACCACGTCCGAGGGCGCGCATGCCGCGCGGCGGCGCACCGAGCGCCGGCCGGTGCTGCGCACCTACGGGATCGGTGCGCAGATCCTCAAGGATCTGGGCGTGCGCCGCATGCGCGTGCTCTCCGCGCCGAAGCAGATGCACGGCATCTCGGCGTTCGATCTGGAGATCGAGTCCTACGTGGACGAGGACTGAAGGTGGAGGGAATCCGCGTGATCGAAGGCGAAGCGAGCGCGCGCGGCCGGCGCGTCGCGATCGTCGCCGCGCGCTTCAACGACTACATCGTCTCGAGCCTGCTCAAGGGCGCGATCGAGGCGTGGAATGAGCGTGGCGGCGCGCCGGGGGATCTGCTCGTTGCGCGCGTTCCGGGGGCCTTCGAACTGCCGGTGAGCGTGCGCAAGCTCTGCACGAGCGGGCGCTACGACGCCGTCGTCGCCCTGGGGTGTGTCATCCGCGGGGATACGCCGCACTTCGACTTCGTGGCCGGAGAATGCGCGCGCGGCCTGCAGCTCGCGAGCCTCGAGTCGGGCGTGCCGGTCGCATTCGGCGTGCTCACCGTCAATACCACCGAGCAGGCGCTCGAGCGCGCCGCGACGGCGCGCGCGAACAAGGGAGCCGAGGCGATGCACACGGCGCTCGAGATGGCCGCGCTCATGAGGCACCTCGCCTGACCGCGAAGTTCGCAAGCTCGAACGCCCGCTCGGTCGCGCGCAAGCTCGCGCTGCAGGCGCTCTATCGCTGGCAGCTGAACCAATCGCCCTGGCAGGATCTCGTGCTCGAGTTCGCCGACTCCGAGGACATGGCGCGGGCCGACCGCGGCTACTTCGAGCAGGTGGTGCGCGCAGTGTGCGAGGGACGGGCGGAGCTCGACACCGAGCTCGCCGCATGGCTCGATCGCCCTGCAGCACAGCTCGATCCGATCGAGCACGCGGTGCTTCTCATCGGCGCACACGAGCTCAAAGGTCGCCCGGAGGTTCCCTACCGCGTGGTCATCAACGAGGCGGTGGGACTCGCCAAGCGCTTCGGCGCGACCGACGGGCACAGGTACGTGAACGCGGTGCTCGATCGCGCCGCGCGTGCGCTGCGACCCGGCGAGCATTGATGGCGCGCGAGGAGGTGGAAGTGGGCGCGCCGCTCGGGGAGTTTGCGCTCATCGAGCGGTTCTTCCGCGCCTGCGGCGCCGCGCGCGCCGATGTGCGGCTCGGTGTCGGTGACGATGCGGCCGTGCTCGTGTGCCCGCCGGACCGCAATCTGGTCGCGGCGCTCGACACCCTCGTCGAGGGCGTGCACTTCCCGCCCGGCTCGCCTGCGGACTCGATCGGCCATCGCGCGCTCGCGGCGAATCTGAGCGATCTCGCCGCGATGGGCGCCGAGCCTGCTTGGGCGCTTCTCGGGCTCACGATGCCGCGCGCCGAGGAGCACTGGCTCGCGCAGTTCAGCCACGGCCTATCCGCGCTCGCGCTCGAGTTCGGCGTCGCGCTCGTGGGCGGGGATACCACCTCGGGCCCGCTCACCGTGTCGCTGCAGTTGAGCGGGCTCATCGAGCCGGGCACGGCGCTCACGCGCGCGGGCGGCGCTGCCGGGGAAGAGCTCTTCGTGAGCGGCTCGCCGGGAGACGCCGCGGCCGGCCTCGCGCTCGAGCAGGCACGCCTCGCGCTCGCCGATGAGCAGACGGCGAGCTACCTGCGCGCGCGCTTCCTCTACCCGACGCCGCGGGTCGCACTCGGTCGGCGCCTGCGCGAGTTCGCGAGCGCCTGCATCGACGTTTCCGACGGGCTCTTTGCCGATGCCGACAAGCTCGCGCGCGCAAGCAACTGCGGCGCGGTGCTCGAGTACGAATTGCTGCCGGTGTCGCGCGAGCTCGTTGACGCGGTGGGGATTGAGCGCGCGCGCGAGCTTGCGCTCACCGGAGGGGACGACTACGAGCTCATCTTCAGCGTGCCGCGCTCGCGCGTGAGCGCGCTCCTCGATGCGCTCCCGCCCGAGCAATGGGCGTATCGGCGCATCGGGGCACTACATAACAAGCGCGCGACGATCGTGGTGCGCGCCGGCTCTGTGATCGACTTCTCGCATCGCGGATTCGATCATTTCGCTGAGCGCCGCTGAGGCGCCGCGGCTTCACGAGGCCCTGCGGGCTGCATCACAGTCACCTGCATCAGGCGGCCGTATTCTGCGCGCGCCTGTCTCAAACCTTCAAAGCAATCCATGCCCCAGCAGGCTCTACCTTCCTCCGGCGCGCGCAAGATTCCCGAGAAGATCGGCAAGTACGCCGTAATCAAGGAGGTCGGCCGCGGCAGCACGGGCACGGTCTATCTGTCGCACGACGCCTATTACGGCCGCGACGTCGCCATCAAGCTCTACAACATCGATGCTGGGGGCGACGAGGAGCGCGCCCGCATCGCCCGCAAGATGTTCCTTTCCGAGGCGCACTTGGTCGGGATGCTGCAGCACCCGAACATCCTGCCGATCTACGATGCCGGCGAGGAGAACGATTATTGTTACATCGTCACCGAGCACGTTCACGGGGCGCGCACGCTCGCCGCCTACTGTCGCCCCGACAACTTGCTGCGCGTCGACGACACCGTCGAGATCGTCTACAAGTGCGCCAAGGCACTCAACTACGCGCACTCGCGCGGCGTGATCCATCGCGACGTGAAGCCCTCGAACATCATGCTCACGCAGGACCGCGACGTGCGCATCATCGACTTCGGAATCGCGCTGGTCGCGGACTCCGACATCTCGCGCATCCAGGGCATCGCCGGCAGCCCCTCATACATGTCGCCCGAGCAAGTCCAGAGTCTCGAGCTCACCAACCGCTCGGATCTGTACTCCCTCGGCGCCGTGATGTACGAGCTGCTGACGGGCTCGCGTCCGTTCCGCGCGGGCAACCTCCAGAAGCTGCTGCACCAGATCGTCTACGCGACGCTGCCGCCGATTCATACGCTGCAGAAGGACGTTCCGGAGGAGCTCGAGGACGTGGTCGCCGTGGCGCTGCAGAAGGATCCCGAGAAGCGCTACAAGAGCGGCCTCGACTTCGCCGCCGAGCTCACGCGCGTACACCAGAAGCTGCGCGAGCAGAACGCGCGCATCGATCGGCAGGAGCAGTTCGGCGTGCTGCGGCGCCTGAAGTTCTTCCATGAGTTCTCGCACGCCGAGATCTGGGAGGTGCTGCGCGCGAGCAGCTGGCAGGACTATTCGCAGGGCGAGGAGATCGTCAAGGAAGGGGAGATGGACGACCGCTTTTACATCCTCGTCTCGGGCGGCTGTGCCGTCGAGCGGCACAGCCGGCGCATCGGTGCCCTCGATACCGGGGACTGCTTCGGCGAGGCGAGCTACGTGCCCGGCGCCAAGCGTACCGCCACCATCCGCGCCGCCACCGCGGTGACGGTGCTCAAGGTCAGCTCGACTCTGCTCGAGCAGGTTTCGGCTTCGTGCCAGCTGCGCTTCAACCGGGTCTTCCTGCGTACCCTCATCGGTCGTCTGCAGGGCGTGGAGCAGCAGCAAGCCGCTCCTGCCGTCACCGCCTGATAGACCAGCGCGGCGTCCGCTACCCGCCTCCTTAGTGATGGCTGCGGCAGCCCTCCGGCTGCTGTACATTCCCGCCCGTGCACATCC
>DATKPY010000045.1:0-61768 GCA_035523875.1 Steroidobacteraceae bacterium | reverse complement strand
TGCGCGGCCGCCATGCCTCGCGGGATGGCGGGCGCACCTTGGATACGCGTCCCGGCGCCCGGACTGGGCGCGCGTGCGTGCACGCGATGTCAAGGAGTGGTATGCGATGATTGTCGACTTTTCGGGAGCGCGGCAGCCGAGTGTCGCGCACGCGCGGGGTTTGCAGGCGCGGCGCGATCGCCGCGCCGGGCGTTGGGGCGTGCGGCTCGGCGCAGCGGTCGTCCTGCTCGCCTTTTCCACCCCGGCGTGGGTGCACCATTCGGGCGCCATGTTCGACCTCAACAAGACCGTGCAGATCACGGGCACCGTGATGGAGTTCCATTGGACGAACCCGCACTCGAACTTCAAGGTGAGCGTGCCGAATCCGAACGGCACCTATTCGGTCTGGGGCGTTGAGATGAACAGCCCCAACAACCTGGTGCGCGCCGGCTGGAAGCGCACGACGATCAAGCCGGGGGACAAGGTCACCGTGACCGTGCGGCCGCTGCGCGACGGTACGCCGGGCGGGCAGTACGTGTCGATCGTGCTGCCGAACGGCGAACGGCTCGGCGGCGAGCAAAAGCGCTGAGCGGTGTGCGCGGCCTCCGCAGCCCAACGGGCGCGGACCGTCTGGCACTGGGGTCCAGCATCAAGGGGGTAGCATGACTCGATGGGTCGCCAGCCGTGCTGCGTGCCGGCTCGTTGCCGCGGCGCTCGTGCTCGCGGCTTCGGTCGCGTTCGCGCAAGAGAGGCCCAACCAGGGGCTCAACCAGGAGCGCGAGGACGAGCTCGCGCAGAAGCACGACGCGTACTACGGCGCGCTCGCTCCCGAGAACCTCGCCAAGCCGCGGCCAAAGCCACCGTTCAATCTGACCGGAACGTGGTTCATCAACCTGCGACACTCGTTTGCGGATTTCATGTTCGGACCGCCCTATCCGCACTTCTACGCGGCCGGGCAGGAGGCTATGAAGGAGGCGGCTGCCGCACGGGCGGCGCACAAGCCGTACCGCGACGCGAGCGGCCAGTGCTGGCCGATCGGCATGCCCATGATCCTGACGCGTGTCTGGCCGATCGCGATCATCCAGCTGCCAACCGCGGTGTACTTGGTCGACAGCTTCTTCGACAGCCTGCGGGTCATCTATACCGACGGACGCGCGCACACGCCGTTCGATATCTCGATCGACACCTACAACGGCGAGTCGATCGGGCACTGGACGAAAGACGCGCTCATCGTCGATACGAAGTACTTTGCGACCGACCATCATTACATCGACATGGGAATTCCGATCTCGGACCAGCTGCACATCATCGAGCGCATCACGCTTGCGGATCACGGTCACACGCTCGTCGATGAGTTCACCATGACCGACCCCGACATGTGGCAGGGCGAGTGGAAGAGCACCAAGCGCTGGATCCGCGAGGACCACAGCGACATCCCGGAGAACGAATGCCTGCCGAACCTGAATCAGAACCTCCCCAGCACGCAGCAGGGCCACGCGGAGGCGAAAAAGGAGAATTCCGCCGCGCACAAGTAGGCTCGACGGTGAGCCGCGGCTCACGGCTTCCCCACGCATCGCCGAACACGTTTTGACGGAGCTCGAACGCCATGAAGAAGTCAAGTGCAATGCTGGCCGCGGTCGCACTCACGCTGAACGGCGTGGTCGCGACGGCCTGGGCGCACCACTCCGCCGCCATGTACGACTTCACCAAGAACGTCTGGGTGCAGGGCGTGGTGAAGGACATCCGTGTGATCAACCCCCACATGAGCCTGACACTCACCGTCTCGGAGCGCTCGGGCAAGGCGCACGACATCGCCTTCGAGGGCCACAGCGTCAACAACTTCTATCGGGCGGGCTGGCGGCCGAACATGGTGCGGGTCGGCGACAAGATCAAGGTGCGCTATAACCCGCGGAAGGATGGGCTCGAGGGCGGGTTCGTGAACGGATTCGTCACGGCAGCCGGACGCGAGGTCGCCTTCCACGTGCCGGGCGCGCCGCCGCCCGCCCCGCCGCCCTCCGGCGGTTCTGCGCTCGGTCAATAGCGCGGCAGCCGACGGCGGCCGCACCCGAGATGGCATGAGTCTCGACGCCGCGGACGAGGCACAGCTTCTCGAGGCCATCGACCGCTGGATCGAGCGTGACGTTCGACCGATCGTGCGCGAGTACGATCACGCCGATCGCTATCCGAGCCATCTCGTCGAGCAGATGCGCGAGCTCGGACTCTTCGGCGCGACGATCGGTGAGGCCTACGGCGGGCTCGCGCTGCCGGCGCGCGTGTACGCGGAGATCGTCATGCGCATCTCCGCGGTGTGGATGTCGATCACCGGGATCTTCAATTCGCATCTGATGCTGGCGCTCGCCATCGAGCGGTTCGGGACACCGGAGCAGCGATCCCATTGGCTCCCGCGGCTCGCCTCGGGCGAGATCCGTGGCGGCGTCGCGCTCACCGAGCCGGATGCGGGGACCGACTTGCAGGCGATCCGCACGACCGCCGCACGCAGCGGCGATGGGTACGTCGTCAACGGCACGAAGACCTGGATCACGAACGCGATCGAGGGGACCTGCTTCGCGCTGCTCGTGAAGACCGATCCCGCCGCGGAGCCGCGCCACCGGGGCATGAGCCTGCTGATCGCGCCGAAGGGCGCGGGGATGCGGGTGAGCAAGCGCCTCGAGAAGCTCGGCTACAAGTCGATCGATTCGGCGGAGCTGTCGTTCGAGAATTACCGCGTCGGGGCGGATCAGCTCATCGGGGGCGTCGAGGGCCGCGGCTTCCAGCAGGCGACCAGCGGGCTCGAGCTCGGACGCATCAACGTGGCAGCCCGCGGGGTCGGCATCGCCGAGGGGGCGCTCGCGCTCGCAACGCGTTACGCCCAGTTGCGCAGCACTTTTGGCAAGCCGATCTGCGATCATCAGGCCATTCAGCTCAAGCTTGCCGAAATGGTGACGCGGGCGCGCGCGGCGCGGCTCCTGACCCTCGATGCTGCGACCACCTTCGATCGCGGCGGGCGCTGCGACCTCGAGGCCGGCATGGCGAAATACTTCGCGTCCGAGGCGGCGCTCGAGAACAGCATCGAGGCGATGCGCATCCACGGTGCCTATGGGTACTCGAAGGAGTACGACATCGAGCGGCTGTACCGCGATGCGCCGCTCACCTGCATCGGCGAGGGCACGAACGAGATGCAGCGGATCGTGATCTCGCGCCAGTGGATCAAACGGAACCCGGCCGAGTGAGCGAATGTGCGCGCGCCGGCGGCCCGGCAGCGGCCCCGAAGCCGCTCAGCGGGATCCGCATCCTCGCGCTCGAGCAGTTCGCCTCCGCCCCCTACGGCTCGATGTTCCTCGCCGATCTGGGCGCCGAGGTGATCAAGATCGAGAACCCTGCGACCGGCGGGGACCCCGCGCGCCATGCGGGCCCCTATGCGCTCGGTGCGCACGACAGCGAGTACTTCCAGGGCTGGAACACCAACAAGCTGAGCGTCGCGCTCGACCTTGCAACCGAGCGCGGGCGAGGTGACTTCGAGCGCTTGGTGCGCAGTGCCGATGCGCTCATCGACAACCTGCGCGGCGATGTGCCGGGCAAGCTCGGGCTCGATCATGCGAGCCTCGCGCACTTGAATCCCGCGATCGTCTGTCTGCACATCTCTGCGTACGGACGCGACAACGAGCGGGCGGCGCGGCCGGGCTACGACTACCTCATGCAGGCGGAGGCGGGCCTGATGAGCCTCACGGGCGAGCCGGAAGGCCCGCCGACCCGCTACGCCACCTCCACGATCGACTATATGACCGGCATGACCGGTGTCGTGGGGCTGCTCGCCTGTCTGATGGAAGCGCGTCGCACGGGCAAGGGTCGCGACGTCGATGTCTCGCTGTTCGAGGTCGCGCTGCACCAGCTCAACTACGTTGCAACCTGGTACCTCAACGAGCATCACGTGACGAGCCGCGCGGCGCGCAGCGCGCACTTCTCGCTGGGACCGGTGCAGACCTATCCGACCGCGGACGGCTGGGTGTATGTGATGTGCATGACGGAGAAGTTCTGGAAGGCACTTCTCGAGGGTCTCGGCCGGCGCGACCTCGAGACCGACGCTCGCTTCGCGACCGCGGAGCTGCGTGAGCGCAATAGGGTTGCGCTCACGGCCTGCCTCGATACGGTGTTTCGCGCGCATCCGACGCGGCACTGGATCGGGCGGCTTTCCGAGCGCCTGCCGATCGCACCGGTCAACGACCTGGCGGGCGCGCTCGACAGCGAATTCGTGCGGCGCACCGGAGCGGTCGCGCGCGTGGCGCATGCGCACCGGGAGGACTTGCGACTGCTCGCCAATCCCATTCGGCTGGACGGTGTGCGGCTCGAGCAGCGCGCGTGCTCGCCGCTCGATGCGGACCGGGATAAGCTTCTGGGGGACTCAGCAGGCCCCGCCGCGGGCGGGTCGAGCTCTTGAGATTGCCGCGCGCGCGCGGGGAGTGCACACGTTCATGGTTGCCACGGCGGTTCAGGTGGGCCCCTCACGCTGGCGCGAGAGCTACGGCCGCTGCTACGAGGACTTCAATGTGGGCGAGACTTACGAGCACCGCCCCGGCCGAACGATCAGCGAGAGCGACAACACCTGGTTCACGCTCATCACGATGAACACCCATCCGCTGCACTTCGACGCCGAGTACGCGGCGCGGACCGAGTTCGGTCGCCCGCTCGTCAACAGCTGTCTCACGCTCTCGATGGTCGTCGGCATGAGCGTGAGCGACGTAAGCCAGAAGGCAATCGCGAATCTCGGCTGGACGAGCATCGAGCTCACCGCGCCCGTCTTCATCGGTGACACCATCTATGCGGAGTCGGAGGTGATCGCCAAGCGCGAGTCCGCCTCGCGCCCCACGCAGGGCATCGTCACGGTGCGCACGCGCGGCGTGAAGCACGACGGCACGGAGTTCATGCGCTTCGAGCGCACGATCCTCGTTCCCAAGCGTGGTACCTCGTTGGAGCTTTAGCGGCAGGGTACCGTAGCGCCTCAGCGCATGACGAAGGGATTCGCAGTCTCCTCCGCCGTCGATATCCACACGCTCTTGGTCTGCAGGTACTCCGCGATCGCCTCCTGCCCGTTCTCGCGCCCGAGGCCCGAGCGCTTGTAGCCGCCGAAAGGCGAGAGAAAGCTCACCGCGCGGTAGGTGTTCACCCAGACGGTGCCCGCCTGCAAGCGCTTCGAGACCGTGAGCGCGCGGCGGATGCTCTGCGTCCACAGGCCCGCCGCGAGCCCATAGGGACTGTCGTTCGCGATGCGCACGGCCTCCTCGTCGTCGGAGAAGGGGATGACCGCGAGTACCGGCCCGAAGACCTCCTCGCGCGCGATCCGCATGTCGTTGCGCACCCCGGTGAACACGGTCGGCTCGACGAACCAGCCCGCGCCGCACTCCGGTCGATCCGCCGGGCCGCCCCCGAGCACGCAGGTCGCTCCTTCGCCGCGGGCGATCGCGATGTAGCTCAGTATCTTCTCGTACTGGGATCGCGTGGTCACGGGCCCGACCTGCGTCTCGAGGCGCATCGGGTCGCCCATGCGCGCGTGGCGCGCGCGCGCAAGCAATCGCCCGATCAGCTCATCGTGCACCGAGCGATGCGCGAGCAGCCGCGAGCCCGCGATGCACGTCTGGCCGGTCGCGGCGAAGATGCCGGCGATGGCGCCGTTGACGGCACTCTCGAGCTCGGCGTCCTCGAAGACGATGTTTGCGGACTTGCCGCCGAGCTCCAGGATCACCGGCTTCAGGCCCTTCGCCGCGGTCTCATAGACGCTGAGGCCGCCGGTCTCCCCGCCGGTGAATGCCACCTTTGCCACCTTGGGATGCGCCGCGAGCGGCAGGCCGGCTTCCGGCCCGAGACCGGTCACCACGTTGACCACACCGGGCGGGAGCCCGGCCTCCTCGAGCAGCTTGCAGAGCTCGAGGACCGAGGCCGAGGTATGCTCCGAGGGCTTCACGACCACGGTGCACCCGGCTGCGAGTGCCGGTGCGAGCTTCCAGGTCGCGAGCAGCAGCGGAGAGTTCCACGGAGTGATCGCCGCGACGACCCCGATGGGCTCACGTTGCGTGAAGTTGAAGACTCCGGGCTTGTCCGCGGGCGGCACCGCGCCTTCGATCTTGTCGGCAAGCCCGCCGAAATAATAGAACCACTGCGGCAGGTAGGTGAGCTGCGCACTCATCTCTGCGATGAGCTTGCCGTTGTCGCGGACCTCGACCGCGGCGAGGCGCACGGCCTCGCGCGCCACCAGATCGCCGATGCGGCGCAGGAGCGCACCGCGCTGCGTGGCCGTGAGGGCCGGCCAGGGTCCGCCGGCGAAGGCGGCCGCGGCGGCCTCGACCGCTGCGTCCACATCCGCGCCGCGACCGCGCGGGATCAGGGCCCAGGCACGTCCCGTAAACGGATTGAGCGATTCGAGCCAGTCCCCCGAGGCGGACTCGACCCAGCGCCCGCCGATGAACATGCGATAGCGCGTGAGGGCCTCGCCCTCAGCCACCGCTCTCTCCGGCGGCGCCGCGGCCGCGGACCTCGACGCCGGTGGTGCCCTCCACGCAGCGCATGATCGTCGTGAAGTCCTGATCCGGCCCGATCTCGTTGAGGCTCTTGAGCCATAGCTGTCGCACGGCGCTCGCCACCCACAGCGTGAGACCGAGCGCCTCGGCCTCCTCGAGGCACAGCTTCAGGTCCTTGTACATGAGCCGCGTGGCGAACCCGGCATCGAACCGCCGCGGCAGAATCGACTTCGGGAACTTGTCTTGGCTCGCGCTGTTGCGGCCGCTCCCTGCGTTGATCACCGCCACCATCGTGTCGGGGTCGAGGCCCGCCTTGACCCCGAGCAACATCGCCTCGCTGGTGATCGCGAGCGCCGCGCCGGAGAGCAGATTGTTCACGAGCTTCATCATCTGCCCGAGCCCGGGCCGCGTGCCAACATGGAACGGGCGCCCGATGAGCTCGAGGATCGGTCGCACGAGATCGAACTCCACGCGCTCGCATGCCGCCATCACCGCGAGGGTTCCCGCGCGCGCGCCCGCCACTCCGCCGCTCACCGGAGAGTCGATGAGCGCGATCGACTTGCCCGCAAGCTCCGCCCCGATGCGCACGGCCACGCGCGGACCGCAGGTGGAGAGCTCGATGAGGCGCTTCACGCGCGTGCCCGCGGCGATTCCGGCTGCGCCGAGCGCGACCGCCTCGACGACATCGGGCGTGGGGAGGCTCGTGAGCACGGTCTCGGTGAGCGAGGCCACCTCGGCCGCCGAGGCGGCCGCGCGTGCGCCACGCGCGGCGAGGGCCGCGAGCGGCTTCGCGTTCACGTCGAAGACGACGAGCGCATGCCCGGCATCGATGAGCCGGCCCGCCATCGGAGCGCCCATGTTGCCAAGACCGACGAAACCGATGGTCTCACTCAAGTCGGTGCCTCCCGTTCGCGCGCGCCGTGCGCTCAGCCGCCCGCGGCGCCGAACTCCGCGATGGCGGCCCGTGCTGTGCGAAAGGCCTCGACGCCGGCGGGCACTCCGGCATAGATCGTCGCCTGCAGCAGCACTTCCTGAATCTCGGTCTGCGTGCAGCCGTTGCGTAGCGCTCCCATGACGTGCAGCTTCAACTCGTGCTGGCGGTTGAGCGCGGCCAGCATCGCGAGATTGAGGAGGCTGCGCGTCTTGCGCGGCAATCCCTCGCGCGTCCAAATCGCGCCCCAGCAGTACTCGGTCACGAGCTCCTGCAGCGGGCGCGAGAAATCGTCCGCCTGCGCGAGGGATTTCTCCACGTAATCACTGCCGAGAACGGCCTTGCGTGCAGCGAGGCCGCGGTCGAAAAGATTCTTGTCCATCGGTCTGTGGCTCCGGCTGATTTAAGAGATCGATCGCGCGCCTTCAGAAAAGTCGCCCGGAGGCGAGCCTCGCGCCCTCTACGAGGGACTCGAGCTTCATCCAGCAGAAGGGGGGAAACACGGCGCCGAACCCCGCGAAGGTCCCGAAGCCACAGTCGGTGCCGGCGACGACTCGCTCGGGGCCGACGACGCGCGCGTAGCGCTCGATGCGCTGCGCGACCACCTCGGGGTGCTCGACGTAGTTGGTGTTCGAGCCGATCACTCCGGGCACGAGGATCTTGTCCTCGGGGAGCCTGATCGACTCCCAGGCCTGCCACTCGTGCTCGTGCCGTGGATTGGCACCCTCGATGAGGAGCGCGCGTGCCTTCGCCTTGATCACGATCGGAAAGATCTTGCGGCAATCCATGTCGTGCACGTGCGAGCCCTCGTAATTGCCCCAGCACACGTGCAGGCGCACGCGCTCCGCCGGCACGCCGGCGAGCGCGTGGTTGAGCGCTTCGACCTGGAGCTCCGCGTTGCGCAGGAACTCGGCGTCCGTCAGGTTCTTGAAGCGCGAATGGCGCCCCATCGCGAGATCGGGACAATCGAGCTGCAGGTCGAGCCCGGAGCGGGCGATGAGCTCGTACTCCGTGCGCATCGCCTCGGCGAGGGCGGCGAGGTAGTCCTCGTACGTGCGGTAGTACTCGTTCGGCTGGAATACGGCGATGGTGCCGGGCGAGGCCGCGTTCATGAAGCCCACGCCCACCTTTGCGGCAGCGAGCGCGGACTTCAAGTTCGCGATGTCGCGCTCGAGTCCGCTCAAGTCCCGCACCGCGATCGGTCCCTTGCACACGGGGCGCCGATAGGTTGCCGAATGGCCCGCCTTGACCAGCCGGTCGCGGTACTCGGGGTATTCGTCAAGATCCTGCGGGGTCGGCCGGGCGGAGTCTCCGTCGAATCCCGTGAGCCGGTGGCGAATATAGGTCGCGTAGCTGATCTTGCTCATCTCGCCGTCGCTCGCGGCGTCGATCCCGATTCCGGCCTGCTTGCGCACGACATCCTCGACCGCCGCGCGGATGACCCGATCGAAGCGTGCAGGGTCGTAGGCCTCATCGCGGTCCTGGGCGAAGAGCACATCGACCACCTCCTGCGGCCGCGGGAGACTGCCCACGTGGGTGGTGAGAATGCGTGCGGTTCTTCCGGCCATGCGGATCTCCTGCGGACCGGTTGGTCGCGATCCGGCACGTATTATGCGTTGACCGCGCGAGATCGAGCCAAGAGAATTCTCCCGATGAGCGACAAGAGCGTGCTCGTGGTCGGCGCCGGTCCGGTCGGGCTGCTCACCGCGCTCGGGCTCGCTCGCGCCGGGATCCGGGTGACGGTGGTGGAGTGCGAACCGGCGATCGTCGACTCGCCGCGAGCGGTCGTCTATCACTGGTCCGTCCTCGACGGGCTCGAGCGGCTCGGCATTCTCGGGGATGCACTGCGGATCGGCATCCCCAAGCAGGACTACATGTACCGCATCTTCCGCACCGGGGAGACGATTCGCTGGAGTCTCGATGCGCTGAGTGGCCTCACCGCCCACCCCTACAACATTCACCTCGGCCAGAACCGGCTCGCGCAGATCGCCCTCGAGCACCTCGAGCGGCTGCCGGGCACCGAGGTGCTGTGGAATACGCGGGTGCACGGCATCGCGCAGGATGCGGTGGGCGTCACGGTGCAGGCCGCGACACCCGCAGGTCCGCGCGAGCTGCGCGCCGGATGGGTCGTCGGCGCCGATGGCGCGCGCAGCGGTGTGCGCCAGGCGCTCGGGCTCGAATTTCCCGGGATGACCTGGCCCGAGCGCTTCGTCGCGACCAACGTGATCTACGACTTCGAGGGGCTCGGGCTCGCGCGCGCCACGCTCCAGGTAGACCCGCAGTACGGAGCCATCATTGTCAAGATCGACAATGAGGGCCTGTGGCGCTGCACGTATTGTGAGGATGCAGGCCTTGCGGAGGAGGGTGTTCTCGCCCGCATGCCTGCGTACTTCGCCGCGATCCTGCCGGCCGGAGCGCGCTACGAGCTCGTGCAGCATTCCCCGTATCGCATGCACCAGCGTGCGGCGGAGCGCTTCCGCCTCGGGCGCGTCGTGCTCGCCGGCGATGCGGCGCACGTGACCAATCCCACCGGCGGTCTCGGCCTGACCTCCGGGATGTTCGACTGCTTCGTCCTCCACGAGGCGCTCGCCGCGGTCATCGAGGGCGCCGCCGTCGAGGGCGTTCTCGATCGTTACGCCGAGGAGCGGCGGCGGATCTTCTGGGAGCGCGCCTCTCCTCAGGCGTGCGAGAACAAGCGCCTCATCTACCACTCGAGCGACCCGGCGCGGCTCGATCAAGACTTGGCCGGGCTGCGGCGGCTCGCCACCGACCGGGATTTCCTGATCGAGCGGGTCTTCTTCACCAAGCGCTTGGAGAGCCCCTCGCTCCTCGGCCGTTGACTGTGCAACGCCTGTGCGTTGTCTCGCACCGCGAGGAGGCGTTACTCTAGGGCGTGCTCACGCTGTATCACTGGGAACCCACTCTCGACTCGGGCGAGCCGCTCGTGTGCCTGAAGGAGAAGGCGCTCGAGTTCGAGAGCCGCTACGTCGATCTGCTCGCCCTGGAGCAGCACCTGCCGGAGTTCCTCGCGCTCAATCCGAGCGGTCAGGTTCCGGTGCTGGTCCATGACGGCCGCGTACTGAGCGAGACGGGTCTCTTGCTCGAGTATCTGGATGAGACATTCCCGGACCCGCCGCTCGCGCCGAGCGCGCTCCCGGAGCGGTACGAATCGGGGTTCTGGGTGAAGTACGCCGAGGAGCGGATCGCGCCCTACGTCGCACAGCTCGGCTGGCACGAGCTCGTCCGACCCGGACTCGGCCGCGAGCGCTTGGACTGCGCGCGCAGAGGTCTCGCCGCGCTGCCGATCGAGCGGCGCCGCATCTGGGAGCAGGCGATCGAGGACGACTATTCACCGGAGACGCTCACGCTTGCGCGCGATGCGCTCGGCTGCGCGACGGCCGCGCTCGAGCGCGCGCTCGAGCGCGATCGCTGGCTCGCCGGCCCGACGTACTCGCTCGCCGACATCACCCTCGTGTTCCTCGCGCGCGCCATGCGTGTGGTCACCCCGCAGATGGTCAATCGTGAGCGCACGCCGCGTACGCTCGAGTGGCTCGCCAGGCTCGAGGAGCGCCGCGCGGTGAAGGAGACGCTCGCGCTCGCCCGCACGCCGGCACCGGAGCGGATGTTTGCCCCGGGTCCCGAGCCCCCGAGGTGGGGTTAGGTCCGCGGGCGGCGCGATGAGCGGTGCCGGACCCAGCGCGAGTGATCCACGGGCTTCGCCGGCGCGCGGCGATCCGCGTCCGCCCACGGTCGAGGCGCTCGTCGAGTACGTTGGAGCGATGAGCGGGCGGCCGCGCTTTCACATGGGGAACGAAGCGCTCGATCGCAACGTCATGCAGCGGGTGCGGATCACCATCCACGACGCGCGCCCGCTGCGGCATGAGCTCACGCTCGATCGCAATGGCTTCCAGCTCTTTGATCACGCGACCGCGCTCTCGGATCCGCGCGCTGCGGCAGCCGCACAAGGGCCCTACCGAGCGGAGCTCGAGCAGGTGCTGCGCGCGGTGACGGGTGCCGCCAAGGTGCTCACCACGCCGAACGGCGTCGTGCGGCTCGCCGAGCGTGCCCCCGACTTTGGCGCTGCAGGCACGACCTATCCGGCGCGGCAGGTGCACAGCGACTACACGCGCACCTCCGGACCGGCGCTCGCGCAAGGGCTGTTGTCGCCGCAGGAGGCGCGCGAGCGGCGCGGCAAGCGTTTCGCGATCTACAGCCTCTGGCGCGCCTTCTCACCGCCCCCGCAGGATGTTCCACTCGCGCTCTGTGATGCGCAATCGGTCGCGCCCGAGGACGTAGTGCTCTCTGACGTGGTGATCGGTCCGCCGGGCCGGCAGATCGTCTTCGAAGGCGCGAATTTCCGTCACAGCCCGCGACACCGCTGGTATTACTTCCGCGATCTGCGGCGGCACGAGCTTGTCATGATCAAGCTCTACGACTCCGACGAGACGCGTGCCTGGCGCGTGCCGCACACGGCGTTCCTCGATCCCAGCGCGCCGCCCGGAGCGCCACCGCGCGTGAGCCTGGAGATCCGGGGCGTCGCCTTCTTCGATGCCTAGCGTGGCATGCTATGGGGATAGCCCGCGGGCAACGCGAGTCCTGCGCTCGCAGGACGAGCAGCTCGCACGTGGGGGGAGAGACGTATGAAGGACTTCAACGGCAAGGTGGCGTTCGTGACCGGTGGCGCGAGCGGCATCGGCCTCGGAATCGTCAAGGCCTTGCTCGGCACCGGCATGAACGTGGCGATCGGCGACCTGCGTGCCGATCACCTCGATACCGCGCTCGGGGAGCTCACCGCGCGCGGTGACCGCGATCGCGCCCACGGCGTCGTCGTCGACGTCTCCGACCGCAAGGCCATGCTGAGCGCGGCAGACGAGGTGGAGCGGCGCTACGGCAAGGTTCACGTGCTCGTGAACAACGCCGGCGTCGGCATCGAAGGGCCGCTGCGCAATGCAACCTTCGACGATTGGGACTTCGGGCTCGGCGTGAATCTCGGCGGGGTGGTGAACGGGCTGCAGACGTTTCTCCCGCGGATCCGCCAGCACCGGGAGGGCGGCCACGTCGTCAACACCGCATCGCTCGCGGGCCTCGTGTGGATGCCGTCGTTCATGGCGATCTACGCCGCGAGCAAGTCCGCGGTCATCACGCTCTCCGAATGCCTGCGGGACGATCTTGCGCCCGATGGGATCGGCGTCTCGGTGCTCTGTCCGGGACCGGTGAGGAGCAACATCCACGAGTCCGGCCGCAACCGCCCCACGCGGTTCCGTGGCACGAGCGGCTTCGGTGAGGCCGAGGCGCAGCTCGCCCGCCGCATCGCCTCGCCGCTGTGGATGGACCCTGAAGTGGTCGGTCAGAAGGTGCTCAACGCGATCCGCAAGGACGAGCTCTACGTGATCACGCACGGGGAGTGGCGCGATGCCTTCCGCGAGCGCATGGCCGCGATCGAGCGCGCGATGCCGCAGGAGGTCAATCCCGAGCTGATACGGTCGCTGCGCGAGCGGCGCACGCGGCCGGAGGAGTAACCCCGAGCCCCGGCATGGGGCTAGGCGCCGGTCACCGGGTGGCGGTAATGCGGTGGCGGGATGTAGGTGCCGGGATACGTCTCGTACACGACGCTCGGCGGCCGATCGGGCGGGAGGTCGCGCTCCGGGTGCGTATTGGGAAGCGCGGCCCTTCCCCAGCCCTCCGCATAGGGTGTGTACATGCGGAAAGTGGCGTGGAGCGTGCGGATCCTCCACACACCGTGCTCCTTCGCGTAGGTGTTCTCGTACGTGCCCAAGCCCCACAGGCCCGATTTCAAGTGCTCGCCCACCTGGGCGAAGAAGCGCCAGCGCCCGTGCGCGCTCTTGCCATCGTCGGCGAGCGAAATCACCGGCTGCAGCTGCATGTGATCGAAGAGCCTGCCGCGCGTGAGCCCCTCGGGGGCGAGCCATCGCAGATACTCGAGGACGCGCCGCTTGCCGACGAACACGCCGCGGCCGCCGATCTCGAGTGTGCCGTCCTCGCTGAAGAGGTCCGCAGCCTCCGCCCAGAGCGCCTTGTCGACGTAGTAGCCGTAGCTGCGCTGCAGGTTCTCGAGCGCGCGCTCATCCTCGAGCCTCACCACCCGCCGCTCGAGCGGCGCTGTCGCCGGATCCGTGGGATGCGGCTCGCCCGGTGCTGCGCCCGTCACCGGATGGGGATAGTGGAACGGCGGGATGTAGACCTCCGGGAACGACTCGTACCTCACGCTGGGCGGGCGATCGGGTGGGATTTTCTCGCTTGCCTTCGCCGTCGGGCGCGGCCCACTCATCCAGCCGGAATCGTAGTGTGCGAAGTAGGTCGTGTAGACGTGGTCGCGGGCGAACTTCCAGATTCCGTCCTCCTTGACGAACTCATTCTCGTACACCCCGCCGTGCCAGATGCCCGCGCCCTCGAAGGCGCCCAACTGGCCGAAGGCACGGCTGCGCGCCCAGGCGCGCCGGCCATCGGGCGCGACGTGAATGACCGGCTGCAGCTGCTGATGATTGTGCAGGTGATTGCGCTCGACGCCGGGGGGACCGAACAGCTCGAGCGCGCGGCGAATGCTCGCCCGGCCCAGATAGACGCCGCGCTGCGAGATCTCCATCGTCGCATCCGCGGCGAACAGCTGCGCGAGCGCGTCCCACACCTGCTTGTCGAGGTAATAGCCGTAAGCGGAGATCAGATTCTCGATCTGTGCGGCATCGTCGAGGCGCAGCACGCGCCTCGTGAGCGACTGGAGCGCACGCGCCGCGGAGGCCTCATCGGGGGCGTGCCCAGGCTCGGGGGACGCGAGGTCGAGCGCGGTCGTCGGGCTCGTGTAGTGGAAGGGCGGTGTGTAGACGCCGGGCCACGGCTCGTACGGCTCGCTCGGCGGCGCATCGGGCACCAGGTTCGCGCCGGCTGGCAGCAACCGACCGGCGGTTGCGTCGCGGTGGCGCACGAAGCCGCCCTCGTACGGCACGATGAGCGTGTCGTACCAGTGCAGGCGACGGATCCGCCACACGCCGTCGCGACGCGCATACTCGTTCTCGTAGGGCCCTTCGCCCCACAGCGCGCGCTCGCCGAGCTGCCCGGCGATGAGAAATGTGCGCCACCGCGCCTTGGCTGAGTTTCCGTCCGCGGCGAGGTGCACGACGGGCTGGAGCTGGAACCATTCGCGCAGCGTGCCGCGCTCGAGGCCGCTGCATCCGCCGCCGAGCGCGTAGAGGTACTCGCGCACGCGCTCGCGGCCGCGATACACCCCGTCGAGCCCGAGCTCGATCGTGCCGTCCTCCGCGAACAGCGCCGCCGCCTCGTCCCAGCAGCCGGCATCGAAGTAATAGCCGAACGCGCGCTGCAGGCGCTTGATGGCGCTTGCGCTCTCGAGCCGGTCGAGCGTGGTCACGAGCGCGGATTGTCCGGGCAGGGCTCTCATGGGCGCGTGCGCGTAGCTCAGAAGGCGCCGTGTCCCGTGAGCGCGCGCCCGACGGTGAGTTGGTGGATGGTCTCGGTGCCCTCGTAGGTGACCACGCTCTCGAGATTGAGCATGTGACGGAGCGGCGCGAACTCGGCGCTGATCCCGGCTGCGCCCAGCATGTCGCGGCAGTCGCGCGCGACATCGAGCGCCACGCGGCAGTTGTTCCACTTCGCGAGCGAGACCTGGGCGGGCTCGAGCGTGCCAGCCTCCTTCAGTCGTGCGAGCTGCAGTGCGATGAGCTGCGCGCCGGCGAGGCGGCGGGCCGCCTCGGCGAGCCGGATCTGAACCGCTTGATTGTGTGCGAGCGGACGGCCGAACAGCACGCGCGAGCCCGTGTAATCGAGAAGCTGCGCGAGGCACGCCTGCGCGGCCCCGATCACGCCCCAGGCGATGCCGAAGCGCGCCTGGGTGAGGCACGCGAGCGGCGCCTTGAGGCCGAGCGCTTGGGGCAGCACGCGCGCTTCGGGCACTCGCACCTCGTCGAGATAGAGCGCCGCGGTGACCGAGGCGCGGAGGGAGAACTTGCGCTCGATTTCGGCCGCCGTGAATCCGGGCGTGCTCCGCTCCACGAGAAAGCCGCGGATACCCTCGTCCGTCGCCGCCCACACGAGGGCGAGGTCCGCGATCGATCCATTGGTGATCCACATCTTCGCGCCGCTCAGCACCCAGTCCCCACCGCGCCGGCGCGCATGGGTCTTCATGTTGGCGGGATCCGATCCGCCGTGCGCCTCGGTGAGGCCGAAGCAGCCGACGATCTCCCCACGCGCCATCCGCGGCAGGAGGTCCCGCTTCTGCTCCGGTGATCCGAAGGCGTAAATGGGGTACATGCAAAGCGATGACTGGACCGAGACGAAACTGCGCAGCCCCGAGTCCCCGCGCTCGAGCTCCCGGCAGATGAGGCCGTAACACGTCGCATTGAGCCCGGCGCAACCGTAGCCCTCGAGCGAGGAGCCGAGCAGGCCGAGTGAGGCGAGCTCGGGCACGAGCTCGCGCGGGAAGCGGTGCTCCTCGAAGCAGCGCTGGATGATCGGCAGCACCTTCTCGGCAACGAAGCGCGCCACCGCATCGCGGACCATGCATTCCTCGCTCGCGAGTGTCTGGTCGACCGCGAGCGGATCGAGCGGATTGAAGGCGGCGGGCATGCGCGATCGCTCGGTGGGTCAGCTCGCGGATGGGCGGCCGGCTGCGCGCGCAAGCGCTGCAAAGCGCTGCTCGATCGCGCCGAACTGCTCGGGGTGCGTGAAGGCGTAGAGCTCGCCACGGCGTACCGCGGCCACGACGATCCGTCCGACCTCGCGCGGGTCGAGCCAGCGTGCGCTCGCCCCGAACTCCGTCTGCTCGAAGTCCACGTCCGTGAGCGCTCCGCTTGAGCCCGCCGGACGATTGCGCGTGCTCGTCTTGATGTGGGTCCGCACGGGTCCCGGACACAGCACCGTCACGCCGATCTTTGCGCCTTCCTCCGCGAGCTCCTGCGCGAGCGTCTCGCTGAGGGCGACGACTCCGTATTTGGTCACGGCATACGCGCCGAGCCCCGGCATCGTGACGAAGCCGCCGACCGAGGCGGTGTTGACGAAGTGCCCGCCGTCCTCGTTGGCGCGGAGCAGCGGCAGGAAAGCCTTCACGCCGTGGATGACCCCCCAGAGGTTCACTCCCAGCATCCACTGCCAGTCTGCGAGCGTGAGGTCCGCGATCCGGCCAATGGAGCCGACGCCCGCGTTGTTGCACACCAGGTGTACCGCGCCGAAGCGCCGGCGCACGGTCGCGGCGAGCGCCTCGACGCTCGCGAAATCGCTCACGTCGGTGCGCACGCCGATCGCGCCGATCTGGGCGGCGGTCTCGGCGAGTGCGCGCTCCTCGATGTCGCCGATCACGACTTGCATGCCTTCGGCACGCAGCTCGCTCGCAATTCCGCGCCCGATTCCCGAGGCACCGCCGGTCACGACGGCGACGCGGTCGCGGAAGCTCGTGAATGTGCGCATCGGCTTCACGCGGCGGACCGCTCAACCGCCCGGGCGGTGGCGGGTAAGGTACGCGACGATCGCATCGAGATCCTGATCGGAGAGCTCGGTCTTGCGAAACGGCGGCATCACGGATATTCCATGGCGCACGATGTCCTTCACGTACGCGCCGGTGAGATCGGTGCGCTCCTCGAGGAGCGCCGGAAGCTTGCCCTGGTACTTCGCACGCAGCGCACGCGTGCCCGGTCGCGCCGGTCCGCGCCCGTGGCAGACGGAGCAGTCGCGCTGGAACTGCACGTAGCCGCGCGGCTCCCCGGGTCGCGGAACGATGGTGTTCCAGGTCCAGGAGATCGTCGCCGCATGCACCGCGAGCGCGCCCGCTGCCGCGGCGAGGGCGAGGCCTGCGAAGACCGCGGTGCCGCCGCGGCGCGCAGCTTGTCGCGTGCGGCTCATCGCTTCGCCCGCAGATGGCGCGGCCAGATGCCGTAGCGTCCCGGGGAGAGAATGCCGTTCGGGTCGAGCGCGTCCTTCAGCGTTTCGTGAAAGCGCAACAGCGCATGGTCGTTGAACGAGTAGACGCTCATGCACGCATCCTGAAAGGCGGGCGCCGTGCGGTACTCGCCCCAGCCGTGCTCGCCGGCGGTGCGGATGAGCTTGTAGAAGGCTGTGCGATTGCGGCGGTTGGTCGCGATATCGGTTGTCACGGGAAAGCCGAAGATGAAGATGAATGCCCGCTGCCAGTACGTCGAGGGGAGGCTGAAGCGCAGCGCCGGCAGATCGAACTCGCGTGCCGCCGCCGCGAACACCCGATTGGCCTCGAACACTGCCGCGGCATTGCGTGGAATGATCGGCGAGAACCACATATGCCCGTGAGTCGGGTTGGGATTGGTGCTCGAGCGGGCGCCGATCGAGAACATGTTGAGCGTTGGAATGCCGAACTCGGGCCAGTGCACCTCGAGCCGCTGGTCCGCCGTGAGGGGTAGCCGGATGAGCTCGCCCTGCGCGAAGCGCACCCCGGGAATGCTCGCGAACTCGCCCTTGCAGTGCTCCCACTGCGCCGCGACCACGTTGGCGGGTCCGTAGAACTTGAGCTTGAACGTCCAATAAGCGAGCCCCTTGCGGGCCCCATAGGCCTCGAGCGCCTGATGCTCGCCGGCCTCGGCGCGATCGCGAAGCGCGAGGAGCTCGGGATCGGTGGGCGGCTGCGGGATGTCCTCCATCGAGCGGGCGTACTGCTCGATCGAGAGGATACCGAGGAGCGGGCTCGCGAGGTCCGGCATGCCGTTGGTCGCGCCGGTGTTCTCCAGGCGATTGAGCAGCGGCACCAGTCGATTGAGATCGTCGCGCTTGGCCGCGAAGACCGTGCCGGTGAGGAATGCCTCCGGCTGCGGCATGAGCCAGAAGCCCATCTTGGTCACGATGCCGAAATTCGACTGCGAGAAGAGCCCGTCCACCCACGGTCCGAAGCCGGACTTGTACTGCTGCCAGGTCTGCGCGCCCGGGAGTGCACCCATTCCGGTGCGCATGAGCTCGCCGTTCGGCAGCACGACTTCCATGCCGCAATGGGCATCGAAGTGGTTGCGGAACTCCGGGCGGGTGTAGCCGCCGCCGCGATCGAGGGCATTGCCAATGAGGCTTCCCCAGCCGGGATCGGGCACATCCACCCAGACCTTCAGCCCGCGCTCGTTGATGTAGCGGTACAGATCGAAGTAGCTCACGCCCGGTTCGACCAGGCAGGATGCGTTGTCCTCGCTCACTTCGAGGATGCGGTTCATGCGTTTCAGGTCGACGACCACGCATCCGGAGTAGGCCGGCGCCGAGCCGCCGTAGCCGAGATTGCGCCCGGTGGAGATCGGATAAAGCGGCACGCGGAAGCGATTGGCGGTGCGGACGATGCTTTGCACCTGCTCGACCGAATCGGGCGCGACGGCGGCTGCGGCCCAGCGCTCCTGTGGCTCGCCGAGAAAGGGCGAGAACGCGTCCTTGTAGAGATCGACGTCCTCATCCTTGGTGAAGACCCAGCTGTCCCCGACCGCGCGGGCGAATTCCCCGATCGCCGCCGTGAAGGCCTGCTCGCTCACCCCGGGTGGCGTTCTCACGCGATGACCCAGGAGTAAAGCGTCTCGTCAGCGCTTGCTCTCGGTCCCACATGCAGCCGATGCTCGATCTCGGCGTAGCCGCAGACCGGCGGCAGACCCCGCCAGCCGGAGCCGCGATCGACTCGCGCAAACGCCTCCGCGAGTGAGGCGGCCCAGCCGCCGGCGCCGGAAGATGCGGGGCGTCCGAGCGTGCGAAGCGGCCCCTGAAGTGTGTGCGCGAGCGGCCGGCCTCGCGCCAAGCGGTGGGTGCCGAGCTGCACGACGCGCAAGCGGTGATCCCAGGCGAGCCGCTCGAGGCAGAAGAGCGCCCCGTAGGCGGTCAGGCCGGCGAGCGGCGCTGCGCTGCGTTTCCACATCGGGTGCAGCTCTGCGTACCAGAGGTCCGTCACGTCGCCACCAATCGGTCGTGTGGAGAGGCCCGCTCCCGCGGCGCTGCGCGCGAAGGCCTGCGCAGCGCGCGAGCGCTGATCGAACACCACCGCGTGGAGGATCCCCACGGGTGCATTCGCCCGCGCACTCGCATTTGCGCGCGGCGCGTGCGGGAGGCCCGCGTGCGGCGCGAGCGAGCTCGCGAGCGCGAGCGGCGCTGCACACGCGCTCGCGAGCGCCGCGGCAGCCTCGATCAGCTCTCTACGATTGATCGTTCGATGCATCATGAGATCCCGTGCCGTTCTATGCGGCTAATGCGCCGCGGCGATCGCCAGATCGGACAGCCGCTGGAAGCGCTCGATGTTGGCGCCCTCGTCGATCACGCCCGCCGTGAGGCACACGAAGGTGAGATCGCGCGCGGGATCCACCCAGAAGAGCGTGCTTCCCGCCCCGGTATGCCCGAAGGTGCGCGGGGAGGCGAGCGTCCCGAACTGATGCGGACAGATCGCTTGGCCGCGCAGGAAGAAGCCGAGCCCGATATAGGCGGGATACGGCTCCCAGCCGCGTGACAACGCGAGCGCCTTGTAGAGCTCGTTCGGCTGCTCGCCCGTGCGATTGTGTGTCGCCTGCTCGATGAGCGCGGGACTCAAGAGCCGCGCGCCGTCGAGCTCGCCGCCGCGGCGGAGCATCTCCGCGAAACGAAAGAGATCGGGCACGCTCGACACGGCCCCGACCCAAGGCATCTCCGCCCGCGGCTCCTCGAAGGCGCCGTTCGGGCCCAAGTCGCTGTGACCGAGATGCGTGATCGGCATGGGATCGATGAAGTGGGGCACCACGTGCCGCGGCTTGAGGTCCGCGCGCACCCCGATCGCACTGTCTCGCATTCCAAGCGGCGCGAAGATCTCCTCGGCGACGAGCTCGCGGAAGCTACGCCCCGCGGGGTCGAGCCTGCGCACCGCCTCGCCCATGAGCGCGTGAGCCGCCATCGGCGCATAGGTGACCTTCTCGCCCGGAGCGGCTTCGCAGTGCAGGCTCGCGACGATCGCCTCGATCACCTCCGGGAGCCGATCGATGTACATCCCGGGGCGCGGCAGGAACACCGCAGGCAGCCCGGAGCTGTGGGTGAGCAGGTGATAGAACGTGATCCGCTCGCGGACGCCGCCGCAGAACTCCGGGATGATCGCGGACACCCGAGTCGTGAGCGCGAGTTGACCGCGCTCGATTGCGCGGAAGACGAGCGCGTTGGTGAACGCCTTGGTGACGGAGAAAAGACTGAACACCGAGTCGAGATTGAGCGCTCGGCGCCCGTCGCCGTCCGCGTGGCCGATCGCTCGACTGAGCCCGAGCGCGCCGTGCCGCGCAACCGCGATCACCGCTCCGAAGTATCGTCGCCGTTCAATGTCATCGGCGATTGTGGCCGCAAGGATCGCGAGCCGCCGCTCGTCGAGACCCCGCTCCGGCGCTGTGCCGATTGCGTCCCCCACCTAACCTCCCGCCACGGCAGCGCCGCGCAGTCGGCATCTTAGCGCGATTCTACAGCAGTGCCTCGATCAGGCGTGGCCCGCGACGGCGCATCGCATCGCCAAACTGCGCCTCGAGCTCCTCCGCGTTGTGCGCCCGGCTCGCCTCGACTCCCATGCCCTGCGCGAGCCGGCACCAGTCGAGCGGGGGGCTCACGAGGCTCATGAGCGCGTCCGAGCCCGGGCCGGCGGCCGGCTCGAGCCGCGCGCGCTCCCACTTGAGAATCGCATACGACCGGTTCGCGTAGATCACCGTGGTCACATCGAGCCGCTCGCGCGCTTGCGTCCACAGTGCCTGCGGCGTGTAGCAAGCGGCGCCGTCGGCCTGCACGCACACGACCTTGCGCTCGGGCGCGCCCAAGGCGGCGCCGCCGGCGAGCGGCAGGCCCATCCCGAGCGACCCGCCGGTATTGCCGAGATAATCGTGTGGCGCGGCGCTCGCTGTGGCGCTCACTGTGGCGGTCGAGCCCGTCGCGCTCTCATCGCAGAGGATCGCGCCCTCCGGCAGATGCCGCGCCACGATGCGCCCGATCGCAAGCGCATCGAGCGCGCCACGGGGCGCCTCCGGCAGCGCGAGCGCCGTCCGCGGCGCGGCGGCGCGCGGCGCGCGCAACAGTTCGGCGAGCGCAGCGAGCGCACGAGCGGCGTCCTCGTGCGGATGCGCGAGGTACACGACGGGAGACCCCGGCGGCAGGAGCGCGCTCGGCTTGTCGGGATACGCGAACGCGGCAGCGGGCGGCTCGGCACCGACCAGCACCACCTGCTCGATGCGGGTGAAGAAGGCGCGGCCTTCCTCCGCCGTGTACGGGATGCGCTCGATGGGAACGCGGCCCGCGCCGCGCTGCATGCGCGGCGTGAGCGTCTCGCAGAGGAGCCGTGCTCCGACTCGTGCGGCGATGCGCCCGGCGCTCGTGAGTGCCGGCTCGCAGAGCGCGGCGCCCCGCAGCAGGAGTGCGCTGCGCCGCCCGCTCTCCAGGGCGCGCGCGACCTCATCGAGCCGCTCCTGCGGCACGGTGGCCGAGCGCGACGGCTCGAGCGGCTCCGCCGGTCCTTCGGCCCCGCCCCAGGCGACATCCGCCGGGACGATGAGCGTTGCGATCGCGCCCGGCGGGGTACGCGCGGCCGCGACCGCCCGGGCTCCGTCTGCGGCCAAGGTGAGCGCGCTCTCGGCGGTGTGCACGAAATCCGACAGGGGACGCGCGATGCCGGCAATGTCCGCGATGAACGGCGAGGAGGAGTTGAGGTGCGCGCGCGCATGCTCGCCGACCAGATTGAGCAGTGGCGATGCCGCACGGCGCGCGTTGTGCAGGTTGGCGAGGCCGTTCGCGAGCCCCGTTCCCAAGTGCAGCAGCGTAGCAGCGGGAACGCCGCTCATCCGGGCGAATCCGTCGGCCATGCCGGTTGCGACGCCTTCGAACAGGCACAGCACCGGGCGCAGTCCCTCGACCGTATCGAGCGCGGCCACGAAATGCATCTCCGAGGTACCGGGATTTGCGAAGCAGACCCGTACGCCCGCCGCGACCAGCGTTCTCGCGAGGCATTCCGCTCCGGTCATGCTTCGGCTGCTCATGTCTCATCTCCCGCAGCCGCCCGGGGCGTGCTTGTCGTTTGTTGAGAAAGGACTAATCTAGCGTGAACGACGCAGGCAGACCAAGGCACACAGCGAACAGCTTGCAACCGATATTGGAGGGGGACATGAGCGCCTTGATGACGGCGATCTTCGAAGGCTATCCGGCGGCGGAACGCGTGCGGTTGGATCTGGTTCGGGATGGATTTCCCACCGACCGCGTCGAGTTGACCGCAGACTGCGATCTGGGGCGCGCGGCCCTTACCCCGGCGAGCGGTGCGCACGAGCGCATCGTGCAGTACTTCCGCACGCTGTTTCCGGGTGACGAGGAGCGTGCCTTGCCCGAGCACCTGGCCGTACTGATCGATCACGGGGATGCGGCCGTCACCGTGCACCCGCGCGGGCCGCTCGAGACAGCACGGGCGCGCGAGATCATCGACTCTGCACACCCGCTCGAGATCGTGCAGCACGACCTCGCCATGCAGCATCTCGAGTTCGCCGCGGCGCGGAACGAGCGGCCGTGGATCCGGGCATTCTGGGCGGAGAGCGGCTCGCACGCGGACTGCATCTACTGTCGATTGTTCGAGCGGGATTGAGCGACGCGCGCGCGAGTCGAGGTGTGACCATGAGACCTGTGGTGCGACTCCTCGTGGCGGTCGTCGCGGCTTGCGCTCCGCTCCTCTCCCTCGCGCAGGCTCCGCCGGGCGTGGTGCGCGGCACGATCGTCGCACTCGCGGGCGATACGCTCACGGTGAGGACCCGCGGCGGGCACACCGAGACGATCGCGCTCGCGCGGAACTGGAGTGTCACGGTGCTCAAACCCGTGCCCGTGAGCGCCATTCGTCCGGGGAGCTTCATCGGCACGGCGGAGATGCCGCAGGGGAGCGACACCGGGCGCTCGCTCGAGGTCCACGTCTTCCCGCCCGGCGTCAAGGCCGGGGAGGGCCACTATCCGTGGAGCCTTCGCAAGGGCTCGATGATGACGAACGGCACCGTCGGGCAGGTGACCCGCTCGCCCAATGGCCGCGAGCTCACCGTGACGTACCCGAGCGGAGAGCGCCACATCGTCGTGCCGAAGGGGATTCCGATCGTGGAGTTCACGAATGGCGACCGCTCGCTCGTGAAGCCGGGTATTCCCGCGTTCCTCATCGTCGCACGCGCGCCGGGCGGCGAGCTCACCTCGGCCGGGATCGCGATCGGGGAGCACGGTGCGAAGCCCCCGATGTGAGTGCATGCTCCGATGAGCGCTCGGGTGGATGATTCCGCGGTGCGCGCCGAGCGGCGGGCGATCTACCGCCACCCGCTCATCGTTCGGCTCTGGCACTGGCTCAATGCGCTCTTTCTGACGCTCCTCCTCATGAGCGGGCTGCAGATCCTCAATGCGCATCCGGCGCTCTACTGGGGCCAGAAATCGGTCTTCGCCCATCCCTGGCTCGCGTTTGGATCGCTGGACGACTCGCCATTTCCGAGCTGGATCATCGTGCCGGGTTGGCAGGATCTCGCCGGCGGCCGTCACTGGCACTTCTTCTTCGCCTGGCTACTCGTCGTGAGCGGCGGCGCGTACTGCATCTACCTGATCGCGAGCCGGCGGCTCACCGCGATGCTGTGGCCCACGCGCGCTGAGCTCCGCCACCTCGGCCGCTCGGTGCGCGAGCATCTGCGCCTGAAGTTCCCGCGCGGAGAGCAGGCCGCGCGCTACAACGTGCTGCAGAAGCTGAGCTACCTCGTCGTGCTTTTCGGGTTGCTGCCGCTCATGGTGCTCACGGGGTTGACGATGTCGCCCGCCATGGACGCGCGGTTTCACCTGCTCCCGCTCATGTTCGGCGGCCGCCAGTCCGCGCGCTCGGTGCATTTCCTCACCGCCGCGGCGCTGGTCGCGTTCTTTCTCATTCACATGATGGCGGTGCTGGCCGCGGGGCCCTTGAACGAGCTGCGCGCAATGATCACCGGCTGGTTCGTGATCGAAAGGGAACGGCCCGAGCCATGACGGCACGCGATTTGCGCACCCTGAGCCGCCGCGGGTGGCTCGCGCGGGCGATCGGAGCGCTCGGCGCAGCCGCGGCCGCCGCGTTGGGCGGGTGCGACCGCATCGCCGAATCACCCGGGGCCAATCAGATCCTCGCTCACGAGGAGCGCTGGAATCGCGCCGCGCAGCGCTGGCTCCTCGGTCGCGATGCGCTCGCCGTCGAGTACCCCGAGAGCGCGATTTCGCGTGACTTTCGCTCGAACGGCTCGACCACCCCGGGAACGGACGAGTACAACCGGATGGCGGCTGCGGGCTTCGCGGACTGGCGCTTGAGCGTGGGCGGGCTCGTCGAGCGCCCGCTCACCTTGAGCCTCGCGGAGCTGCGTACGCTCCCGTCGCGCACGCAGATCACGCGCCACGACTGCGTCGAGGGCTGGAGCTGCATCGCAAAGTGGAAGGGGGCACGGCTTGCGGCGCTCCTCGACCGTGCAGGACTTCGGGCTCGCGCGCGCTATATCGCGTTCTTCTGCGCCGATACTCTGGAGATCACCCTCGATGGAACCGGCCAGTACTACGAGACGATCGATCTCGTCGATGCCTATCACCCCCAGACGATCCTCGCGTACGAAATGAACGGCGAGCCGCTGCCGGTTCCCTACGGCGCCCCCTTGCGACTGCGCGTCGAGCGCCAGCTCGGGTACAAGATGGCGAAGTACATCATGCGCATCGAGGCCGTGGAGAGCTTCGCCGCGATCGCACGCGGCAAGGGCGGGTTCTGGGAGGACCGCGGCTACGCCTGGTACGCAGGCATCTGAGCGGCGCGCGCCCGGCGGCAGCGATTTCGCGCGACTCGACAGCTCCTCCACAGGTAATCCACAAGCGCTCCACAGGCCGGCGCGGCTAGAATGCGCGCATGGTGCGATGGGCGAAACGCCGCCGGGTGCGTGCCGAGGCCGATGCCTCGATTACCGCCTACGGGATCGGTCAGCGGGTGGTGCAGTTCGTGCTGGACGCCGAGGGACACGCCCGCTGGGTGTGCAACTGCGACCGCTATCGCGAGTCGCTGCACGCCACGCAGGGCCCCTGGTGCAAGCACGTCGCCAAGGCGGCCGCCATCCGCTCGATCGAGCGGCTGACCGGTGAGCGCGTCATTTCCCGCCCGACGGCCTACCCGGAGCCCTGACCGGGGATGTCCGAGAGCATCTTCCAGAAGATCATCGACGGGCGGATTCCCGCCCACAAGCTCTACGAGGACGCGCACGTCATCGCGATCCTCGATATCGGCCCGCTGAGCCAGGGTCACACGCTCGTCATTCCGAAGGAGCCCGCGGAGACGCTCGACCGGCTCTCGGATGAGTCGGCGGCGGCCATCGGACGGGTCCTGCCGCGCCTGTGCCGAGCGGTGATCGTGGCAACCGGGACGCGCGAGTACAACGTGCTCGAGAACAACGGCCGCGGCGCCCACCAGGCCGTTCCGCACGTGCATTTCCACATCATCCCGAAACCGAACGAGCGCGAAGGGCTCGGCTTTACCTGGCCGGCGGCGAGCCTGCCGGCGGATGCAGCCGAGCTCGCGGCACGGATCCGCGCGGCGCTCGGCTGAGAGGCCGCCTACAGCCCGAGCTCGGTGAGTCCCGGATGCTCGAGCGGCCGCGGACCCGCCGCCCAGCGGAAGCGCCGCGCCGCCTCCACGATCGGCACGTCGTTGATGCTCGCTTCGCGCCGCCGCATCAGTCCGTGCGCGTCGAACTCCCACTGCTCGTTGCCGTAGGAGCGGTACCAGTGCTCCGAATCGTCGTGCCACTCGTACTGAAAGCGCACCGCGATACGCGCTCCGTCGAAGGCCCAGAGCTCCTTCACCAGGCGGTAGTCGAGCTCGCGAGCCCATTTGCGCGTGAGGAACGCGATGATCGCCGCGCGGCCTTCGAGGAACTCGGCTCGATTGCGCCAGCGGCTGTCGGTGGTGTACGCGAGGGCAACCCGCTCGGGCTCGCGCGTATTCCAGGCATCCTCGGCCATGCGCACCTTACGGATGGCACTCTCGAGCGCGAACGGCGGCAGCGGCGGGCGGTCGGACACGGCGTCGATCCTCGCGCAGCGCTCAGCCGGGCGGCGGCCCCTCGCTCGCACGCACCAGGTCGCCGGGCCTGATCCACTTGCGGAAGGCGGCCTGCACGTCCTGCGCACTGAGCGAGATGTAGCGCTCCGCGGCGCGTTCCGGCTCATCGAGTGGCAGATCGAGGTCGCGGCGCTCGAGAAAGCCGGCCGCGATCTCATCCACGCTCGCCTCCTGCAGCGGAATCTCGTTGAGCAGGAGCGACTTCACGCGGAGCAGTTCCGCGGCGGAGGCGGGCGCATCCTGCATCGAGCGCAGCTCCTTCACGACGATCCCCGCCGCCTTCGTGACGTTCTGCGGGTCGCAGGCGTAGAAGACGAGATAGACCGAGCGGGTGCGGCCGGAATCGAGATCCGAGCCCACGCTGTAGACGAGTCCCAAGTTCTTGCGCAGCTCGACGCTGAGCCGCGTCGAATAGAATCCTCCACCGAGCACGGCGCTGCCGAGATTGAGCGCGTAGAAGTCGGGGCTCGACCGAGTGACACCCAGGTCCTCGGCGAGCACCACGTTGTCCTGAACCCGCGTCGCATCGGGCACGTTGATGACGCTCGCTCGGTTCGGTGGGGCTGCCGGCAGGCTCGTGTCGGGCTCGGGTCCGCTCGCGCTCCAGGCGCCGAAGTACCGCGAGATCACGGCCTCGGCCCGCTCGGGCGTCACATCGCCGATCACCACGATCGTCGTCATGTCCGGTCGAAACACGCGCCGATAGTAGGTGCGCACGTCCTCGCTCGTGAGCGAGCGGAGCGAATCGGGAGTGGCCTCACGCAGGCTTGGATCCGTCGCCGGAAAGAGCGCGCCGTCGAGCGAGCGACGCAGCAGAAAGCCGGGGCTGTGATTACGCGCCGCGACGACGCGCACGAGCTCGCCCTGCACGATCTGCAGCGCGCGCTGCGGAAGCGCCGGGTGCAGCTCATCGTCTGCGAGCAGCGCCACCGCGCGATCGAAGTTCGGGGTGAGCGCCTGCACCTCGAAATCCACGCCGCCCCGCTCCTCCGCGCCGATCGCATCCAGGGCGCGCTGATAAGCGAGGCGATCGAGATGCTCGGTGCCGAAGGAGAAGAGCTCGCCGAGCAGCCCGTCGACGCCGTCCTCACCGCGCGGTGTCTCGAGCTCGGCGCGGCTGCGCACGTGGCCGAAGACGCTGACGGTGTCGCTCACATTCTCGGGCTGCACGATCAGCGTGATGCCGTTCGGCAGTCTCTTCACCACCGGCCGGGTGGTGAGGGGCGGTATGGTGAGTCGCGCGACCGCCGACTCCGCCCAGAGCGGCAGAGGGGTCGGCTTCGCCTCGCCGAGCGCGATGTTTTCCTGACCGCCGAACCCGCCGCTCGAGACGATCGGCGGTCCCGAGCCCTGCGGCATCATCACCGCGGACACCGCATGATCGAGGTCGAGATACTTGTGTGCCACACGGTTCACATCCGCGACGGTCACCCGATCGATGCGCTCGAGATCCTGCTCCGGCGAACGCAGGCGATAGAGCGCGACCGCATCCGACCATACCGAGGCGAGCCCGGCGATGGAGTTCTTTTGGAATTCCGTCTCGCGCCGCTCCTGCAGCTTCGCGGCCGTCACCAGATCGGCGGGCACGCCGTCGCGCACGACCTGCGCGAGAATCGCTCTCACTTCGCGGGCGAGCTCCTTGGGGTCGGTCCCGGTCGCGAAGGAGACCGTGGCATACGCGAGCCCGGCTTTGGGCAACGGGTCGAGCGAGAAGTCGGCATCGAGCGCCTTGCCCTGCGGCACGAGCCCGTAGAGCGCGAAACGGCGGCTGCTCAGCACGTCGGCGAGCACCTCGAGGGCCGGAAAGTCCGGGCTGTCGAGACCCGGCACGCGCACCGCGATCATCTGCGTACCCGTCGGCCGATCGGTGTTGACGCTCAGCGAGGTGGCCTGGAGCGGCGCGAGCGCAACCGGCGGCCGCGGCGGCAGCTCCTTGCGGGGAATGCTCCCATAGAGCCGGCGGACCGTGGCGAGCGTCGCCTTCGCGTCCACGTCTCCGACGATGACGAGGATCGCGTTGTTCGGCGCGTACCACCGCTCGTAGAAGCGCTTGAGCATCGCTGCGGTGGTCCGGTCGAAGGAGGGCCGCGTGCCGAGCGCATCGTGCGCGTACGGGGTGCCGGCAAAGGCGAGTGCGCGCAGCCTCTCGTAGAGCACGTAGCCAGGGTTCGATAGGTCCTGGGCAACTTCCTGCTCGATCGCCCCACGCTCCTGCGCCCATTCCCTGGCCGAGTCGTCGACTCCGCGCATCCGAAGCGCCTCGATGCGCAGCGCCACGTCGAGGTTCTGCGCGGGCACCGTGTACAGATACTGCGTGAGCGCTTCGCGCGTATCGGCGTTGAAATTACCGCCCATGATGCTGCCGATGTCGGCGAGCTGGTCGGCGGTGAGTCCCGGGCTGCCGCGGAACATCATGTGCTCCTGCGCGTGCGCCATGCCCGGAAAGCCCGGCGGGGCCTCGTCGGAGCCCACGAGGTAGTTGACCGCGGTCGAGGCGACCGGCGCGAGGTCGTTGTGAACGATGATCACGCGCAGTCCGTTGGCGAGCGTCGCCCGCAGTACGTCCCCTGCGAGCGGGGGTGCGTCGGCCGGCGCCTGGGTCGCGCGCGCGAGCGGCGTGAGGCTGAGGCTCGTCAGAAGGATTGCGGCTGCGGTCGAGCGAAGGACGCTGGGTCGATGCATGGGAGGATCCGATCCGACGTTGCGGGGGGCGAAGCATAGCGCGCCTGCACGCGCTTTCGTTCTGGATCAATCGAGCGCCATGACTCCTCGCAACCGCTGCGAGGTGCGCCGCGGAACCGATATCGTGAACAATTACACTATAAAAAATATAGTTTTATAGAGCATCATTCATCTTGAAAATTGCTCTGCGTGGTGCAATGCCGCTGCCGCTTCCGCGGGAACTAAGCGGTGAGCAGGACGGTCGTTGATGGGGTGGACTGCGCGCATGGAGGACACGGTAATGGTAAAGACACAGCTGGTCGCGACCCTTGCATTGGCATCGGGCCTGCTCGGAGCGGGGGCCGCGTTCGCAGCGGCGCCGAGCGCTTCGGCGGCCGGCAACGCGGATGCCCAGATCACTCGCCGGGTGCTCGCGCGAATCGAGCAGGATATGCCCTATTCGGCTTCCGAGTTCCGCGTCTCGACGCATGACGGCGTCGTGACCTTGAGCGGCCGCGCGGAGACGAGCTATGCCGAGGAGCGCGCGATCGAGGATGCCCACGGCGTGCACGGCGTCACCGAGGTCCGAGACGATCTCACCGTCGTGAGCTGAAGGTCCCGCGCCCGCCGCGCAATTCGCGCTGCTGGTGGCCGCTGCCTAGCTGCTATCATGGCAGCCAGGGAGGACTCACCATGTACGCGAGACAACTTGGCGGCCTGATCGGTGCGCTGCTCTTCTTCTCGACGAGCGCAGCCGTCGCGCAGGACGCATATACCGTCCGTGCCGTCCACGTCCGGGCCGGACCCAACCGGGGTTACCCGATCGTCGCGCAACTCCCGCCGGGCGCGGCAGTGCAGGTGCAGGGATGCCTGAACGATTGGAGCTGGTGCGAGGTCACGTTCGACGACACCGCCGGCTGGACCTATGCGCCCGGTCTCTCCTATGCCTATCAGGGCGCGCAGGTGCCGCTCTACTCCTACGCGCCCAGCCTCGGAATTCCCGTCGTGACGTTCTCGCTCGATGCGTTCTGGGGTCAGTACTATCGCGGCAAGCCGTTCTACGGCCAGCGCGCCCAGTGGGCGCAGCGCTCGTTCCCGCCGCACCTGCGGCCGCCGAGCGCACCGCACGCCGGACCGCCACCCGCCCCGCGGGGCGGACGACCCGGCGGATTCGCGGCACCTGCGCGGCCGGGGAATGCACCGCATGCCGCACCGCAGCGTGAGCGGTCGGAGCGCCCGGCGGCGCAGCGACCGAACGGCGCGCACGCGGCGCCCGGACGCGGCCCGAGCGAGCACGGCCCGCAGGGTCGCGACCAATCCGAGCGGCGGCCCGACGAGCCACACTGAGACGCGCACTCGAGAGGCCGGGAGCGCGGCGTTGCTCGGGCGCCGGTTGAGCTTCCTCTGAGCGGGTTGCCCGGAGTTACTTCGCGACACCGTGCGAAGACGCAGCGCAGTCCAGCTCCTTCCCGCGCTCGCGCTGCTGCTGCTCCTCGTCTGGGGAGTCTCGTGGTGGCAGGCGAGGCCGACGCCGGTCGCGCTAGACGGCTATCACGTGGCCGTCTACCGCGAGGGTCGCGGCAGCCCCGTCGTGGTGTTCGAATCGGGCCTGAGCGGGGGGATCGAGTCGCTGCGGCCACTGCAGGATCAGCTCGCCGAACACACCGAGACGCTGAGCTACGAGCGCGCGGGCTTCGATCGCTCCGACCACGTGCCGCAGCCGCGCACCGCCGAGGAGATCGCGCGCGAGCTCGATGAGCTCCTCGGGCGTCTCGGCATCGACTCGCCGGTCGTTCTCGCCTGCTACTCGGCGGGTTGCTTCTACAGCCGGGTCTTCGCACACGAGTATCCCCAAGCGGTCGCGGCGCTGGTGCTCATCGATCCGGCGCCCGCGGCGCCGTACGCGGCGCTCGCCAAGTCGCACGGCGCCGTCTGGGCGGCACAGCGCAACGCGCTGTCCAAGCGGGGCCGCGAGGAGTGGGATGCGCTCCCGCAAACGCTCGCTCAGCTCGAGCGCGCCTCAACGCCTGTGACGGTGCCGGTACTGCTCATCACGGCGCTCAAGCCGAGCGGCGCGTGGCCGGTCGCCTCGCGAGCCGACATGAACGCATGGCTTCGGGGAGATCAGCAGATGCTCGCCCAGTTCGGTGTGGCGACCCACGTGATCCTGCCGCAGGCCACCCATCGCAGCGTCATCGCCGATCCGGAAGTCGCGAAGGCCATCCTCCAACTGATCGGGCGGCAGCGCGTGCAGTGACTTGGCGCGACTGCCTGCTCAGGGACCGACGCTTGCCCCGCCATCGAGTGCCATGACGACGACGGTCGGTAGGCCGAGCGCACCGAACGCCGAGCGCGTGACGTTGCCCGCGGCGAAGGCGAGGTACTGTCTGCCTTCGAGCTCGTAGGTCACGACGCCGCCTGCGAGTGCACCGCCCGTCGGAATCTTGCGCAGGAGCGTGCCGGATCTGCTGTCGAACACCAGCAGATTGCCCGCGAGATCGCCGGTGAATGTGAGCCCGCCCGCCGTCGGCGTCACGCCCGCGATCACCGGCTTCTCGGCGTGATAGCGCCAGCGGATCTCGCCGGTGCGCGCATCGACCGCGGTCACCCAGCCGGTCGTCGGTCCGTCAGTGCGCACCGAGCCGCCGAAGTTGAGCGCACCGGGGGTGTATTTCGTCGGCGCGGTTGCGGAGGTGACGATGAAGCACGAGTCCACGGCGCCGGTCACGAGCGAGTCGGTCAATCGATCGAGCGTCGGGCCGTTCCATTCCACTCCCCCCGCGTAGCCCGGGCAGATCCGCACACCCTGCGGGCTCGCGTGGGGCGGGGCATTGACGATCGTGGTCGCCGCGGCGCGAAAGAGCATCTTGTGCGTCTCGCGGTCCACCGCGGTGATGAACCCGTCCTTGCCGGCGAAGGCGAGAATGTCGCGCCCGTCGTGGTCGCGGTAGAGAACCGGCGCAGCGACCAGATCCATGTCCTGCCAGTCCGCGGGTGTGACCTGGTACCACCACTTGAGCGCTCCCGTGCGCGCATCGAGCACCACGATCGAGTCGGTGAAGAGGTTGCTTCCGGGGCGGTAGCCGTTGTCGATGTCGGGCCAGGGGTTGCCGACCGGCACGAAGAGCTCGCCCGCGGTCACATCGAGCGACATCGCGCCCCAGACCCCGCCACCGCCGGTCCTGGCGGAGGCGGAGCGCTTCCAGGTCTCGGCGCCGCGCTCCCCGGCCAACGGAATGGTGTTGAACCGCCATAGCTCGCGGCCCGTCTGCGCATCGTACGCGGCGACCCGCCCGCGGACACCGAGCTCGCTTCCCGCGACGCCCATGTAGACCACTCCGGCCCACGCGAGCGGTGCGCCCGAAGCCGATTCGCCGAGCCGCGGTGTACCGATCACGTCCTTCCAGAGGAGCTTGCCCGTTGCCGCATCGAGCGCGATGAGGCGCGCATCGCCGGTGCCGCGGAAGATCCGCCCGTCGAGCAGCGCAACGCCCCGGTTCGAGGGCGAGGAGCGGTCCTCATCCGGGAGGTAAGAGTGCTTCCAGTGGATCGCGCACGAGCCGGCATCGATGGCCAGCGTCTCGCGTCCGGTGTCCGTGTAGATCACACCGTCCTCGACGATGAGTCCCGCCTCGAAGGTCGTCGGACCGTCGATGCGCACGCGGCACACCTCCGCGAGGCGTGCAACGTTGGCGGGGGTGATCTGCTTGAGGGGTGAGTAGCGCTGCCCGTCGAGACGATTGTTGTAGGTGAGCCATTGGGCACCGGGCTGCTGCGCGCGGGTTGCGGTGGCACCGAGTGCGCAAGCGAGCGTGAGGGCGAGGAGGCGCAGGGAGGGTCTCATGGGGGCCTTTCAGTATTCCCTGAAGTGATCGCGAACGGCGGCCGGACTGGTCATATGCGCACCCGTGCTCCAGCCCGGGCGCAGCCCATAGGGCACGCTCTGCAGGACCGCCTCCACTTGGCTGATCTGCCCGGCACCGTTCACCTCGAAGATCTCGTGCGCCGCCCAGGTCCAGGGCGCCGTATTGCGTACGTGGACCGTGCGCCCGTCCGTGAGCGTGTAGGAGCGCAGCGCCGCGTCGTGGTCGAAATACACGATCGCGTAAACCAAACCGCGCTCGACATCCACTGCGACGAAGCGCCGGTTGCGCAGTCGCGTGTCTTCGCGGTAGTAACCGAGCGCGAAGGCTGTCCTGCAGCTGAAATTGAGCGGACCGGGGGTGGCTCCCGCCGCGACCGGCCGCCCGGTCGTCTGGGTGCCGTTCTCGAGCCTCAGGCAATCCGCCGCGAAGGGTGGCGGCTTGTTGCCGGTATTGTTCTCGATGCCGCTGAAGTAGCTGTTGGCGATTGCAATCAGCTCGCGGCGCGTGTGCCGCTCGCCCGGCGGCAAGGTCGTCGTGAATTGCTTGCGCGGCGCATCGCCCAGCTGATCGACGCGCGCGAGCGCGCTCGGACCGCCGCCCACGGTTGCCGACAGGCGTACGGCGTTGCTCTCGATCTCCGTGATGCGCCCGCCGACGACCTTGAGCCGCGTCGCGAGCAGCACCGGCGCGCCGTTCTCGGTCGCCTTCGCGAAGAACCCGACCGAACCCCACTGTGGATCGGTGACGAAGAGCCGGTATCGGCCGATGCGATCGGCCGTGCGCCACAACCCATCCGGCAGCGTGAGCTCGACACCGTCCTCGGTATAGCGAGCCCGTGGAGCGAGCGGCGCCTTGGTGGGGTCGTGCGCAACCATCGCTGCGAGATAGCGCTCGGCAATGGCCTGCAGGCAGGCGCGATCACAGCGTTCCCGACCGGCCGCCGCGAGCGTGGGCGACGACGCGGAGGCGATCACGATGAGCAGCACTGCGGCCGCCGGAATCGATCGGCGAATCGAAATCATACGAGAGCCCCCCCGTCTCGCTCGGATGCGCCGAATATAGCCCGGATGCGCAACATCTTTAAACGCACTTCACCTGCCCGACCGAAACGGCCGTGCCCTGTCGCCTCGGCGCCGGGCGCGGCGAACGAACGCGCCGGTGGCCTGGTCTATACTGCCGCGGCCGCGGGGAGTCTCGCGGAGGAGGCAGGAGTGCGAGCATGCCCGAGGCAGTGGTGGACAATCGCGCGCGGCAGCGCTTCGAGCTCGAGGTGCCCGGTGCCACCGCATTCATCGACTACCACCGCGATGGCGGCGTGATCACCTTCCTGCACGCCGAGGTGCCGAGCGCGCTGCAGGGCCAGGGCATCGGCTCGCGACTGGTCCGCGGTGCGCTGCTCATCGCCCGCGCGAGCCGGGAACGGGTCGTGCCCCGCTGCCCGTTCGTGGCCGCCTACATCGACGGGCACGAGGAGTTCCGCGATCTGGTGGCGGGAGTCCCATGAGATCGGCACGCGCCGCCCTCGTGCCGTGTGCCGCGCTTGCCGCCCTCGCGGCGCTCTCGGCGGCGCGCGCCGCCGACTGGCAGCCGATTCTCACGGCGCCGGGCGAGTTCGCGGTCGTGATCGACGTGGGCAGCATCCGCGAGCGCGGCGCGGCCGTTACGGCAAGCCTGCGCATCACCTACAAGCGCGAGCAGCACATCCGCCAGGAGCGCATCTATCGCTCCGCTCAGCAACTCTGGGAGTTCGATTGCAAGCGCGCGCGCTACGCGCTCCTCGAGGCGAAGAACTTTGCCGGGCCGGATGGCACGGGTGAGCTCGTGGCGAGCTACTCCTGGCCGCAGGATACCGGCTGGTCGAGCACGGGAGCGAGCGGCGAGAGCGCGGCGATCCTGCATTATGTCTGTGCGCATGCCCAGGGCGGGGGAGCGGGCGCGACGGATCCGAAGGCCACGCGCTAGGGGCACACCGCGCAGCGGGATCCCCGATTGACAATTCGGGATCCGGAGCCGAACATCGCGCGCCTGTGAACACCCAGCTCGCCCAGGCGATCGTGCGCATCCGCGAGATGATCCTCCGCGGTGAGCTCGCCCCGGGCCAGCGGGTTGCCGAAGCGCCGCTCGCCGAGCTTCTCGGCGTATCGCGCACGCCCGTACGCCAGGCGCTGCCGCTGCTCGCGCTCGAGGGCCTGCTTGCCGAGCACGAGACGCGCGGGTACGTCGTGCGCACGTTCACGACGGCGGACATTCTCGATGCGATCGACCTGCGGGGCGCACTCGAGGGGCTCGCCGCGCGCCGCGTCGCGGAGGAGGGCGCATCGAAGTCGCTTGTGCGGGAGTTGCACGCGTGCCTGGACGACGGCGATGCGATTCTCGGCAAGCGCTGCGTGGAGGCGAGCGACGAGGGGCTGTATGCCGAGATGAACGAGCGGTTCCACGAGCTCATCCTCAAGGGCTCCGGGAGCGCGCTCATCGCCGCGACGCTCGAGCGCAACAGCCGCATTCCGTTCGCCGGGCCGCAGGCGCTCGCCTTCGACCGGAGCAATCTCGATGAGATGTACGACTTGCTCAAGTTCGCCCACCGCCAGCATCACGGGATCGTCGAGGCGCTCGAGCGCGGTGAGAGCGCCCGTGCCGAGGCGCTCATGCGCGAGCATGCCAATTCCGCGAAAGTGAGCATCAATCTCGCCGCGCGGCCGGTCGCGGCGGGCGATAGCCCCGGACGGCTCGCGCCCGCGCGCGCAGCCGCCGGCGCCGTTTGAATCCACCTCTGGAGTTCCGATGAGCTACAAGAATCTCGATGAGCGGCTGCGCGCGAACGGCGGCCCGGTCAATCACCTGCGCAATTCCCCGAGCGGTCCGAATCCGTATCCGGTGGTGCAGGCGGAATACACCAACTGGCGCGATGAGCAGTGGGCCTGGCAGCACGCCGCGATCCTCTTCAACCAGTCGTACCACATGACCGACATGTACGTCTCCGGCCCCGACGCGGCGAAGCTGCTCGAGAAGCTCGGCATCAACAGCTTCAAGGGATTCGAGGTGGACAAGGCCAAGCAGTACGTACCGGTGAGCTGGGACGGTTACGTGATCGGCGATGTGATCCTCTTCTACCTCGATAAGAACCTCTTCAATCTCGTCGGCCGTCCGGCCGTGCACAACTGGGTGCAGTACCATGCCGAGACCGGCGGCTACAACGTCAAGTGCGAGCGCGACGAGCGCTCCGCCTCGCGCGTGAATCCGGTCGCTCGCAAGACCTATCGCTTCCAGATCCAGGGCCCCAATGCGATGAAGGTCATGCACAAGGTGCTGGGCGCCGCCCCACCGGAGCTCAAATTCTTCAACATGTGCTGGATGACCATCGCCGGAAAGAAGGTGCGCGCGCTGCGCCACGGTATGGCCGGGCAGCCGGGGTTCGAGCTCTTCGGGCCCTCCGACGAGGGCGATGCGGTGAAGGATGCGCTCATGGAGGCCGGCCGGGAGTTCGGCCTCAAGCTCTGCGGCGCGCGCGCGTATTCGTCGAACACGCTCGAATCGGGCTGGATTCCCTCACCGATGCCAGCGATCTACTCGGGCGATGAGCGCATGCGCAAGTACCGTGAGTGGCTCGCGGCCGCGAGCTTCGAGGGTAACGCCTCCTTGGGCGGCAGCTTCTACTCCGACCGGATCGACGACTACTACCTGACGCCGTACGATCTCGGATATGGCGCGTTCGTGAAGTTCGATCACGAATTCATCGGGCGCGAGGCGCTCGAGCAGATGGCCGGCAAGTCCCACCGCATCAAGGTGACGCTCGAGCTCGACGACGAGGATGTGACCCAGGCGATCGGGTCGCAGTTCGGCAAGGAGCACGAGCGGGCGAAGTTCATCGACTGGCCGTCGGCCGTGTACTCGATGTACCCGTTCGACCGGGTGATGAAGGATGGCAAGCTCGCGGGCCTGTCGACCTGGATCGGGTACAGCTCGAACGAGCGCAAGATGTTGACGCTCGCGATGCTCGATCCGCAGTACGCCACCCCGGGCACGCCGGTTACGTTCGTGTGGGGCGAGGAGGGCGGTGGATCGAAGAAGCCGACGGTCGAGCGTCACAAACAGATCGAGCTGCGCGCAATCGTCTGTCCGGTGCCCTACGTGGCCTCGGTGCGCTCGGAGTATGTCGAGGGCGGCTGGCGCAAGACCGGTCAGCTCTGAGCTTGTCGCTTCAGCGCGCGGTGCAGCGCTCGAAGCGTGCCTCGACGCGCCGCGCGTACCAGGCGGTCGTGAGCCTGCGGGTGAGCTTGGGCCCGGCGAGCTCGATGTGCGGCACGGCGGCGCGGGGCAGCGGTTCGCCTGCCCTGCGCTCGGCGAGCGCGAAGACGCGCCGGTAGAGCGCGCTGCGCTCGAAGTCCTCCTCTCGGCCGAGCTCGAGCGCAGCGTGGACCTCCCGAGGCGTGAGCGCGAGTCGGCGCGCGAGCGCGAGCGCCGCGCGCTCGGTGCTGCCGGCGTTTGCGGTGGTATCCCCCTCGGGGAGCAAAGCACCGTCCGGATCGACCGTGATGCCCGAGGCGAGGTGCAGCGCGCGCTGGAAGGCGGCGTTGCGGCTCGCATACTGCCCGGAGTTGTAGTCCGCGAAGCGATAGAGATAGCGGTCATACGGGGCGCGGTAGTCGAGCAGATGCGCGATGCCGAAATACAGGCTCCCGCGCCGCGTGAAGAGCTCATCGTCGAGGCTGCGCGGGAGCGGAAAGGGGTACGGCCGGCGCGCCGCATAGCGCTCGGCGAACGCGACGTTCACCTGCATGGGACCGCGCGTGCGAATGGGATTCCAGCCGGCGAAGAGCCGCCTGCCGAGCGGAGCCTGGCCGATGAAGTCCTCGTAGGTGTCGCTCAGCTCCTTTTCCGTGCGTGCCGCGCGGATGCGTTGCGCGTAGGTGCGCCCGTCCGATGAGTCGAGCGCGAGTGCTGCGTGAACCAGCACGAGCGGGATGTCGTCCGCGCGTGCGCGCCGCTCGATCTCCTTCCAGGCGATCGTCCCGAGGTTGGGCACCACCGGATCGACTTGAAAGCCCGACTCCTGCTCGATGATCGCGATCACGGCGCAGAGACTCTCCCGCGAGGGCACGAGCCGCTCGGCTGCAAAGCTCGCGCGGATGTCCGCGGACCAGCCGGCCCGATCGTGCACGGCCTGCGGCAGCAGTTGATCGATGAGCGGACCGGCGGCGGGTCGGCCCGGCACGATGAGGGGCGGGCGCTCGGCTGCGCACCCTGCGAGCAGCAGGGCGAGGGCGAGCAGGCGAGCCGCTGCGCTCCGCGGGCTCACCAGCTCCACATCTTCCCGATGATGCGCGTGCGCGCGATGAAGCCGTAGGTGCGGCTGTCGACGCTTTGGTCGCGATTGTCGCCGAGCACGAAGTAGCTGCCGGCGGGCACGCGCCAGCGGCTGATATCGGGTTCGGTGGCCGTCGCAGATTCTTGAGCGTTCGGCGGTAGGGCCTGGGGCCGAGCGTCGACGTACGTCACGCCGCCACGAATCTCGACGGTCGAGCCGCCTCCCGCCACGATCCGCTTCAGGTCGGCGACCGAGGGATCGAGGGGATCGACGAACGCCACCACGTCGCCCACCTTGGGTGGGCTCTTCCAGTACGGCCACGAGGAGACGAGCACGTGCTCGCCGGAGCGGACCGTCGGGGCCATGGAGTCCCCGGGCTCGCTGAAGAGCTGCAGCCCGAGCGCGCGCGCAGTCACGAACGCCGTCGGGATATGCATCGGATTCGTGATCCACAGCGCCGTTTCGGATCCGATGAGCGCGAGAAGGAAGAGCAGCGTGAGCCCGTCCTTCATGGCGGCGCGCGCCGCGCCTCAGTGCTTGGGCTGCTGAATGAGCTCCATGCGATTGCCCGCCGGATCGATCGCCATCCCGATCACGATGCCCGTGTTGCCGAACTGGCGGGGCTTGCCGGCCATCTTGCCGCCAGCCGCCTCGATCGCCGCGACGGTGGCCGCCATGTCGGAGACGTTGAAGATCAGGTGCGGCACCGGGTCCTTGAGCGCGTTCGAGGTGCGGTGCATGACCACGATCTGGGCATTCGGGTTCGCCTTCGCCGCGTCGGTCGAATCGCCGAAGTTCATCATGATCTCGAGCGTATCGCGGAACTGCAGGCGGTTAACCTCCCTCAGCCCGAATGCGCTTTCGTAGAACTTTGCGAGCGCGGCCACGTCGACTGCGCCGACGCGCGCCGCATCGAGTGTCACGGCGGCCCGTGCTCCGGCGCACAGCACCAGCGCAGCGGCAGCGGCCAGCACGACTCTTGCGGTTCTCCTCATTGCGTCGACCCCCCCTTTGAGTGCAACGACGGGCGGAATCATAGCGCGATCCCCGCAGCCGGGGTTACAGTCCACACCCGTGGATGCCGCCCCGTACCGGATTGCGACTGCCCGCCTGACGTTGCGCCGGCCCACGATCGACGACGCACCGGCCGTGTTCGCTTATGCGAGCGATGCGACCGTCACGCGTTACATGAGCTTTCCGGCGCACCATGACCTCGAGGAGACGCGCGAATACATCCGCTTCGCGCTACTCAACTGGGAAGAGGAGGGCGTGGGCGCCTATCTCCTCGAGTACGACGGCCGCGTGATCGGCTCGACCGGCCTCGATCCCGGCGGCGGCCACGCCGCCGCAACCGGCTACGTGCTCGCGCGCGAGGCGTGGGGCTGCGGTTACGCGACCGAGGCATGCCGGGCCATGATCGAGCTCGGCCGGGCCCTCGCGCTCACGCGCATCGAGGCACAGTGCCACGTGGATCATGCGCCCTCGGCGCGCGTTCTGGAGAAGGCAGGGATGCGCTGCGAGGGCGTGCTGCCGCGGCACATGCTGTTCCCGAACCTCGCGCGCGAGCCGCAGGATGTTTTGAGCTACGCGTGGAGCGGCTGATCGACCTACGCTTGCGGGCCCACTGAGGCGCCCGCGGACGGCGTGGCGCGCGTCGCCAGATCGGCGTAGAGCCCTAGGAGCCCCTCGCGGCTTGCCGCGCACACCCCTCGCTCGCTGATGAGTGCCGTGACCAGTCTCGCGGGTGTCACGTCGAAGGCCAGGTTGAGCGCGGGGCTGCCGTCCGGGACCACCCGCACCGTCTCGATGGTGCCCGCCGCGGTGCGCCCCGTCACGTCCGTGAGCTCGCTCGGTGAGCGCTCCTCGATCGGGATGTCGCGGCCCCGTGCGAGCGACCAATCGATCGTGCTCGACGGAAGCGCCGCATAGAAGGGCAGGTCATTGTCGCGTGCCGCGAGCGCCTTGAGATACGTGCCGACCTTGTTGCAGACATCGCCGCCCGCAGTGGTGCGGTCGCTCCCGACGAGGACCACGTCCACCCGGCCGTGCTGCATGAGATGGCCGCCGAGGTTGTCGGCAATCACCGTGTGCGGGATCCCGTGCGCGCCCAGCTCGAAGGCGGTGAGCGAGGCGCCCTGATTGCGCGGACGCGTCTCATCCACCCACACGTGCACCGCGAGGCCCGAATCATGGGCCATGTAGACGGGCGACAGCGCGGTGCCCCAATCGACGCAGGCGAGCCAGCCGGCATTGCAATGAGTGAGGACGTTGAGCGGCGCGTTGCCCCGCTCCTGAGCGAGGGTGCGGAGGATCTTGAGCCCGTGCAGCCCGATCGCCCGGCACTGCGCGACATCGCCTGCGCAGATCGAGGCCGCCTCCCGGTACGCGGCCTCGACCCGGTCCGCCGGCGCGAGCCCGGCGAGCCTGGCGCGCATTCGCGCGAGCGCCCAGTCGAGGTTCTGCGCCGTCGGGCGTGTGCCGTGCAGGATCCGACCGGCGGCATCGAGGCTTGCGTCCGAAGGGTCGGCGCGCAGGGCGAGTGCGATGCCGTACGCGGCCGTCGCACCGATGAGCGGTGCACCCCGCACGACCATCGTTCGGATCGCTCGTGCGGCATCCTCGAGGGTCTTCAGGTCGACCGTTGCCAGCTCGAAGGGCAGACGCGACTGATCGATGACCCGAACGGCTCGGGATCCCATCGGCCAGATGGTGCGATAGTGCTTGCCGGCGATGTTCACGGTCGATGAGGGCGCGCGGGCGCGCGAACGGCGCCGGCCGCGAGTATAGCCGGGACTCCGGCGGTGATCAGGATCCTGCCCGCGGCTCGGCCAGGTCCTCGCGCGCGATGATCTCCCAGCGGCGCCGCACGGGCGCGCCATCCGGCCCGCGATCCTCGATGGAAAGGGTGCCCTCGACCAGCTGAGGGTCGAGCGCATCGTTCACCCGCCACGGCAGACTCGAGCGGAGTATGCAGAATCGGGCGTCCGCAGCCACCGCGCCGAACGAGATCTCGCAATCGACCAAGACCTGCGCTGCATCGAGCGTGGCGGCCCGCGATACGCATTCGACGAGGGTGCTGCCGGTCGGCAGGCGCTGCGTCCGATCGCGCGCAAACATGAACCAGTTCCCGACGCGCAGCAGCATCGCCTGCCCACCCGAGCCACCGCGCTCCGCGGCGAGCGCGGGAATCAGATCGAGCGCCCAGACCGGACTGGAAGCGGCATCGGACTCGCGATGCCAGTGCTCGAGGTAGGGCACGTCGCGCCCGCGCTCGATCAGCACTGCGCCTTCCCAGTGAAGGGAGCCGGCATCGCTGCGGCCGCAATCGGGTTGAAAATCGATCGTCCGATGCCACTCGCAGATGCGGCCGTCCGCGCTCAGCACCCCGGCGAATCCCTCCTGGTGCGCGAGCTCGAGGCATTGCTCGCGCGACAGCTGCGAGCGGGCGCGCACGCCGGCGAGCCCCGATCCGAGCGGATGCTGCCGCAGATCGGCGAAGCGGGTCGCGCCCTGGAGCCAGCGTACCCAGGTACCGGTATCGCGACTGCCATCCGCGCGCTCGAGCAGCGAGCGGCGCCAGAGACCGCAAAGATCACCGACTCGCAGGCTCTCGGGCTCGGGCGGCATGGGGTGACTCTACGCGCGTGTCTGGGCGAAGTTGCCGCTCGAGCGCGCGGCTGCACCGAAATGGGACGAATCGTCAATTCGGGGCGTCGAATGCTCCGATACGAGGCGCGGCGGCGACGGCCTGCTATCCGCTGATGTGAAGCATGCTGATGTGCGACTGAAGAAAATTGGTTTGTCAGCGCCGCGCGACAGCGCTAGGTTTCGCAGCCGCAGCAATTGCACGCGAAGGGCGCTGCGCGCCTCCCACAAGCTCGAGTTTTCCCGCACTTTGGACAACGAGGAGAGTTACATGCCGTCACGAAGTCTCGTCTCCCGCCGCTCGTTCATGCGCATTGCCGGTGCGACGGCGACGGCGGTGCCCCTTCTCGCCGGCTCGCGCAGCGCGTTGGCGCTCACCGGTGAGCCGACGCGGTTTGCGGACTACGATGCCCTGCGTGCACGCTTTCTCGACCCGAATGCGGTGATCATCAGCTCCAACGAGAATCCGCTCGGACCTTCGATGGGCGCGCTCGCCGCGATCGCCTCCGCATCCCGCCAGGGGGGCCGCTATCACCACGAATCGAAAGGCGAGGTGATCGAGGTTTTCAGCCGCCTGTTCAACCTGAAAGAAGGCTACGTGACGTTCTGGCCCGGCTCGAGCAGCCCCCTCGACCTCGCGCTCAAGTCGAACATCGGTCCGGAGAAGTCGCTGGTCGTCGCCGACCCGAGCTACGAGCAAGGCCCGCGCGCGGGCGAGGCCATGAAGGCAAAGGTCCACAGCATTCCGCTCACCGCGAAGGGTGCGCACGATGTGCGCAGGATGGTGGCCGCCGATGCGAGCGCCGGCGCCTATTACATCGTCAATCCGAACAATCCGACCGGCACGATGACTTCGCGCGAGGACATACTCTGGTTGCTCAAGAACAAGGCCCCCGGATCGGTGGTCATCGTCGATGAGGCCTACCACCATTTCTCGCACGACGTACCCCTGATCGACCAGGTGGCGGCCGACCAGGACATCATCGTGACGCGAACGTTCTCCAAGATCTACGGGATGGCGGGCCTGCGCGGCGGCTTGTTCATCGCGCGGCCGGACATCCAGGCGCGGCTCGCGCGACTCGGCCCGGCGGCGACGCGCGACGGGGCGAGCGAGGTCTCGATGGCGACGGCGCACGCATGTACGGCGAGCCTCAAGGACAAGCAACTCGTCCCGAAGCGTCGCGCGATCAATTCCGCGGTTCGCGAGGCGACGCTCGAGTGGATGGAGAAGCGCGGCTACCACTACTACCCAGGCTCGCAGGCGAATTTCTTCATGGTGGACGTGAAACGCCCGGGGCGCGAATTCGCCGCGCTCATGCAGAAGGAGGACGTGTACATCGGGCGTACCTGGGCGGCCATGCCGACCTACGTCCGAGTGACGGTCGGAACCGCAGCCGAGATGAAGAAGTTCCAGACGGCCTTCGCCAAGGTGTACGAAACGGCACCCTCGACGGCGCACCTCGATCTGCCCTACACCGCGCCCTCCGAGCTGCCTCGGCAATACGCCTGAGGGGGAGCGGCCCCAAACGGTGCGCGCGAGCCGCGGTCGCGGCTCGCGCGCGCCTCTGTCGTGCGCCGATGCTAGGATGTGACGAGCCGGGAGGACCGCGATGCGGCCCGCAGAGCTCGACATCCTCTTTACGCCTCTTCAGATTCGTCGCCTGATATTGCGCAACCGCTTCGTGATGCCGGGCATGCAGCGCGGCTTCATGGACGACGGCGCCCCCACATCGAGGATGGCGGAGAACATGCGCCGCTGCGCCGCGGGTGGCGTTGGGCTCATCATCAGCGAGTCGACCTCGCCGGATCATCCTTCCGCCTACTGGCAGCCGATGATGGGACGACTGGAGCCCGGCACGCTTCCCGCCTGGCGGCAGGTGGTCGACGCGGTGCGCGGCGAGGGCGCGGCGTTCCTGATGCAACTGTGGCATCCCGGCGCGATGCGCAAGGTCGCCGCCGGTCACCCGCTCGCGAGCTATCCCGCATTGAGCCCCTCCGGCCTCGCTCAGGCGGGTCGCACGAACGGACGCGCCATGACGGCGAAGGATCTGGCCGAGCTCAAGAGCGCATATGTAGAAGCCGCGGTCCACGCCGAGGCGATCGGGGCCGACGGGATCGAGATCCATGCCGCGCACGGCTACCTGCTCGATCAGTTCCTGTGGACGGAGACGAACCGCCGCGACGACGCCTACGGCGGCACCTCCCTCGCCGAGCGCGCCCGCTATTCCGCCGAGATCGTCGCGGCCGTGCGCGCGCGCGTGAGCGCCGACTTCGTGATCTCCTATCGCCTCTCGCAGTTCAAGGAACTCGACTATGATGCAACCGTCGCCGCAGATCCCGAGGATCTCGGCTCCATGCTGGCGCTGCTGCGCGCGGTCGGTGTCGACCTCTTCAACCTCTCATCGCGCCGTTGTCTCAAGCCCGAGTGGCCCGCGAGCGCGCATCCTCATTTCACGATTGCCGAGTGGGCGCGCGCGCTCACCGATGCGCCGGTGATGACCTGCGGGAGCGTGGGCCTCGATGTCGAGATGTTCGCCAATCTCTTCGACGGTGAGGAGCCCGCGGAGCTCTCCGCCGAGCGCGACCTCGTGGCGCTCGCGCAGCGCGTGCAGAGCGGCAGGCTCGACTTGATCGGCGTCGGGCGCATGCACATCGCCAACTGCGATTTCGTCGCGAAGGTGCGCGAGGGACGCTTCGCGGAGCTCGCGCTTTTCAACAAGGCGGTGCACCTCGCGGAGGCGATGGCCGCGGTCGAGCCGGGCTTCGTCGAGGAGTCTCGCAAGAGCGCTGCGGCCCGAGCAGGACCGCGCTGAGGCGGCGCTTGCGGCGGGTGTCATTCGGACCATTACTAAGGTAATTGCCTTAGCGTGTGGCTCGTGTAATACTTAAGCGAATGATTAACCAATCGCAGCACCTCGACCGCATGTTCCACGCGCTCGCGGATCCGGCCCGGCGGCGGATGCTCGAGCGCTTGAGCCGTGGCCCGGCCGCCGTGAGCGAGCTCGCTCGGCCGCTGCCGATGTCGCTCCCCTCGGTGATGCAGCACCTGAGCGTCCTCGAAGCGGCCGGTCTCGTGCGCACGCGCAAGCTCGGCCGCGTGCGCAGCTGCGCCATGGAGCCGCGCGCGCTGAGCCGCGCCGAGGAGTGGCTCAATGCGCGGCGCATCGAGTGGGAGCGGCGACTCGATCGGCTGGGCGAGTATCTGCAGACGTTGAAGTGAGACTCGACACATCGGAGCGAACCATGCCGAAACGCCAACCGCCGCATCGCGACGCAGCGGGCATGCCCCGCGCGCTCGAGCCGTTGCGGCTCTCGCGCGTGCTTGCCGCGCAGCCGCAAGAGGTGTTCCGAGCCTGGAGCTCCGCCGAGCATGTGCGGCGCTGGTTCAGCCCCGAGTCCGTCAGCATTCCCCATGCGCGGGTGGAGATGCGCCCCGGAGGAGCCTTCGAGCTCAGCATGCGTCCACCCTCGGGGGCGGAGCACTTCGTTCACGGCACCTTCGTCGAGGTGCGCCCGCCCGTGCGGCTCGTGATCGACATGAAGGTGTCCGACAGCGCCGGCAAGGCGCTCTTCCGCGCGTACACGGAGATCGATCTCCACGCCGTGGCCGAGGGTACGCGGCTCGATCTCGTGCAGAGCTACACGCTGCTCAGCCCCGATGCGGCGCGCATGGTCGAGGGTGCCCCGCACGGCTGGGCCTCGACGCTCGATAAGCTCGAACGCGAGGCGGTGCGCCTGGGGAGCGCGCCGACGGGCGTCGCGCGCTCGGTGGCGCATGGCACGTTCCACCTCGAGCGTACCTACGAAGCACCCGTCACCCGAGTGTGGCAGGCCCTCACCGAGGAGGCGGCAAAGCAGGTTTGGTTCGCGGGCACGCCGGGTCGGTGGGAGCTCATCGAGCGGCGCATGGACGTGCGGGTCGGAGGACGCGAGCGGCTCAAAGGGCGCTGGGAGAGCGGGCTCGTCACCACGTTCGATGCCATCTACCACGACGTGGTGCCGAACGAACGGCTGGTCTACAGCTACGAAATGCACCTCGATGAGCGCAAGATCTCGGTATCGCTCGCAACCCTGGAGCTGAAGAGCGCCGGTTCCGGGTGCGCGCTCAAGGTGACCGAGCAGGGCGCATTCCTCGACGGCTACGACGATGCGGGTGCGCGCGAGCGCGGCACCGCGGATCTGCTCGATGCGCTCGCGGCTGCGCTCGCGCGCTGAGTCCGCAGCAGCAGCCACTGCCCCAGCACGACGAGTGCAACGCCGATCACGGCGAGGCCGCCCCAGCGCTTGCCCTCGAAGAGACTCGACATCAGCATCGCGATGAGCGGTGTGAGCGCGGTGATGTAGGTGGCGACCGTGTAGCCGCGGCGCCGGGCGACGCCGTAGTAGAGCAGAAAGGCAATCACCGAGCCGAACACGGCGAGGTAAGCAAGAGAGCCCAAGTAGCGGCCGCTCAGCTCGATGCTCCAGCGCCGACCGGTCGCCAGGGCAAAGATCGCAAGGAGCAGCGCCCCGTAACCCATCGCCCAGCCGGTCGAGGCGGCAATCGGAGCGCCTGCCTGCTCGGCACGCCGTGCGAAGACGTTGCCGCCGACGGCCCCGAGCACGGCGAGGAGCGCGAGTGCCAGTCCCCCGAGCGCGCGCCGGTCGAATCCGGCATGCGCGACCTCACCGAAGGAGAGCAGTGCGACGCCCAACACCCCGAGAGCGGCCGCGAGCCAGGCGCCGGCCGCGGAGCGCTGGGCGAAGACCAAGCGGAACACCACGATGTTGATGAGCGCGGTCGCTCCGAACATGACCGCGACGGCCGCCGACACCACGCGCGTTTCCGCCTCGTAGACGCACGCATAGTCCACCGCGAAGGTGCATAACCCCATGCCGAGCGCGGCGGCGTGCTGGCGCGCGGAGAGCGCGATCCGCTCGGCGCGCGCGGCACTCCAGCCAAAGAGCAGCACTGTCGCGATGCAGAAGCGGTAGACGACGGAGACGAGCGGATCCGCGGCGGCGAGCTGCAGCGTGATCGCATGCCAAGTGGTCCCCCAGATCACGGCGCAGAGGGCGATCGCGATCCAGTCGATCGATGCGCGGGCAGGCGTCATGCGCGGGGTGCGGTCCGGCTCGTCTGGAGGGGTGGAGCGACTCATTGTCGCACCCCTCGATTGTGTGGGCAATAAAAGCCTTGACAAAGACAGCCTAGGCAAGTACAGTGAGCCCCACGATGACGAAGCACACTCGGACGGCGGAGACAGAGGTGTACGACCGGGAGAGCTACCAGCCGCGCGAGAGCATCGGGAGTCTCATCTCGCGCGTGCGCGGGAACATGCTCGGAGCCCTCGATGAGGCCCTCGCTGCCGACGAGCACCTCGCGGTGCTCGGTGTGACGGCATCGCAGTTCGTCGTGATCGCGAGCCTCGCGCAGACCGACGAGGCGCGCTCGGCCTCCGAGCTGTGCAAGGTCATCTCGTACGATGCCGGGGCGATGACGCGCATGATCGACCGGTTGGAGGCGAAGGGACTCATTCGGCGCGAGCGCTGCGAGGACGATCGCCGCCTCGTGTACCTGCAGCTTACCGAGGCGGGGCGCGCCGCGTACCCAAGGATGCGCGAGCTGTCGCGGCGGGTACAGAACCGGTTCCTGAGCGCGATCGGCAAGATCGAGGCGCTCGAGCTCGAGAAGCAGCTGCGGCGGCTGCTCGAGCAAAGCTGAATTTTTTTGCCGTATTAGTTGCCTAGGCATTGGCAGCCTAGACATGGTTCGCCCAGGCACGGAACGGCGGTTGGAATGGGGAGAGGCCACGATGAGAACGAAGATCGCACGTTGGGTGCGCCGCAATCGCGGCGAGTTGCTTGCACTCGGTCCGTACTTGGCGCTCGCGGTCGTGCTCCCCGGCGGCTCCGTTCTCGCCGCGCTCGCCTGGCTCCAGCGGTATCACGAGCGCCGGGAGACGCGCGCGTGAGGCCCGCTCGGCGCCGCATTCCGCGCCGCGGGCTGCTCTGGGCACTGCTCTTGGTCGCGCTCGCCGGCTGTGTCACGAGCGCGGGACTTGCACCGGATGCCCGCGTACTCGCGTCGTCGCGGTCGTCGGCTTCACGATGTTCGTGATCTGGGAGCTCAACGATGCGCACCCAGGGGTCGATATCGCACTCTTCCGCGCGCGGAACTTCTCCGTGAGCACGCTCGCGATGGCGCTTGGGTACGGCGTGTTCTTCGGCAGCATCGTGCTGCTGCCGCTGTGGCTGTGGCGTCGTTCTTCATACCCCTCATTGCGCTCGGCCTATCCGGGCTCGTCTCCGCGCGGATTCCGGCCGCCTCCGGACTCATGAACTTCGCGCGGAACACCGCGGGCTCCTTCGGCACATCGATCGTCACGACGCGGTGGGACCGGCGCGCGACGCTCCACCACGACCATCTCGCCGTCGGAAGCCCGCTGTCCGAGCATGCGCTCGCAACCCTGCGCGCGGGAAGCACGGCCGCTGCCCAGAGCTACGCGGCGCTCGATCGCCTGATCGACGTGCAGGCCTATGTGCTCTCCGCGGACGACATCTTCTACGCCTCGGCGCTGCTGTTCGTCGTGCTGATCGCCGTGATCTGGCTCGCGCGGCCCACGCGCATGAATGGCGCGGCGGGCGCCGCGGCCCGTGCCGCGCACTGATCCGCGGTCTCCGTCGCGCGGCGATCGCGCGCCGCGAGGCGCGATGGGCCCATCCCGATGCAGCGCAGGCGGGAAGCGCCCGAGCGATCCGTGTACTATTCCGGGGAGCAATTTGCGGGCCGGGCGCTGCGCCCGGCGAGCGAGGGCGTATGGCGAGCGAGGGATTCGATACGCGCCGACTGGCGCACGTGACCGAGGTGATCAAGGCCGACATCGAGCGCGGCCTCTACCACGGAGCCGTGCTGCGGGTCGCCCGCGGCGGAAAGCTCGCGCTCGATGTGACGATCGGCAGTGCCGATGCGGAGCGCTCGAAGCCGCTGCGGCCCGACTCGGTATTCAGCATCTTCTCGGTGACCAAGGCGTTCACCAACGTGCTCACGCTGCGCGCGATCGAGCTCGGCTACTTCGCGCTCACCACGCGCATCTGCGAGATCATTCCGGAGTTCTCCGGCTTCGGCCGCGAGCGGATCCAGATCTGGCATCTGCTCTCGCACCAGGCGGGCTTGCCGATCATCTTCGAAGTGAAACCCGGGATGTACATCGATCGGTTCGACGAGATGGTGGCGGCGGTGATCGAGGTCGTGAAGCCGGTCGATCCGCCGTGCGAGAAGGTCGCCTACTCGCCCCTCGTGCACCACGTGCTGCTCGGCGAGGCGGTTCGGCGCACGGATCCACGCAGGCGCTCGTACCGGGCGATCGTGCAGGAGGAGATCCTCGATCCGCTCGGGATGAAGGACACCTCGGTGGGTGTGCGCGCCGATCTGAAGTCGCGCAAGATCGTGCCGGACTTCCGCGGGAACTACCCGATCGGCCACCGCGGCCACAGCAATCTCGGCCCGAACGGTGCCTTCGAAGAGGAGCACGCCGAGATGCCCTGGGTGGGCATCGCCTCGACGGTTCCGGATATGTACCGTTTCGCCGAGATGCTGCGCGAGGACGGTGTTCTCGATGGGCAGCGAATTCTTTCCCCGGCGATCCTCGAGCTGGCACGGCGCAACTGGACCGGTGAGAAGCCGAACGAGCTCAACGCGCAGCGCGGCCGCGATCGGGGTTGGGACCCCGAGCCGGCGTACCTCGGACTCGGATTCGCACTCCGCGGCACCGCGCTCTGCCACCACCTCTTCGGCACGCTCGCCTCGCCCGGAACGTTCGGCAACTACGGTGCCGGCACGACGCTCTTCTGGGTGGATCCCGAGCGCGACCTCACGTTCGTGTGCCTCTCGGCCGGGGTCATGGAGAGCAATGCGAATACCGAACGGTTCCAGCGCTTGTCGGACATCGTCATCAGCGCGGCAACCTAGGCCGAGGTCACGGCCGCGGCCGCAGGCGCCTCAGAGCGCAGTCGCCCGCACCAGCATGCCAGCCAGCAACGCGCCGATCACGGGGCCGACGATCGGGATGAACGCATAGCTCCATTCGGAGCTTCCCTTTCCGGGCAGCGGGAGCAGCGCGTGCACGATCCGCGGTCCAAGGTCGCGCGCGGGATTGATGGCATAGCCGGTCGGGCCGCCGAGCGACAGTCCGATCGCCCAAACGAGGAAGCCGACGATGAGGGGACCCACGCCTGGGGGAAGTCCCATCGGCGCGAGATGGGTGGAGGACACCACGGCAGCGACAAAGACCAGAACGAATGTACCGATGATCTCGCTCAGTGCGTTCGATGGCAGATGGCGGATCGCCGGCGCCGTGCAGAAGCAGGCTCGCTTGGCCGACTCATCCTCGGTCGCACCCCAGTGGGGCAGGTAGTGCAGCCACACGAGCGTCGCGCCGAGCATCGCGCCGAGCAGCTGCGCACAGATGTAGAGCGGAACCTGCCGCCACTCACCCGTTGCGAGGGCGACGCCAACCGTGACGGCTGGATTGAGATGGGCGTGGCTGCCAAGCGCGAGCGCCGTGAGGACGCCAGCCATCACTGCGAAGCACCAACCGGCGGTGATGACGATCCAGCCCGAGCCATGACCGTAGGATCTCTTGAGCACGACATTGGCGACCACGCCGTTGCCGAGCAGGATCAGGACCGCGGTCCCGATCAACTCGCCCCAGAAAGCCGATTGCATTGCCACCCCCGCCGGTCGGAATCTTAGAGGCTTTGCGTCGTGAGCGGTGTCCACAGCGCCTTCCGGCGGGCGTTGCGTGCTTCGCCGCTCTCGCCTTCGTAGCGCACCGCAACTGCTTGGGCAAGATCCGGCGGAACCGGAACGAGCGCGCGCGCATTGAGCACGGCGAGCCGCCCGCCCGCGCGCGCCATCTGCGCACCGAGGTACACGCCGCATTCTCTGCATATCAGGAACTCGGTGCGGCCGCTCGCGAAGCGGTAACGCTGAAGCAGACTCGGGCGCGCGCACGAGAACTCGAGGGCGCCGTGCGGATCGGAGGTGGAGAGGGCGGCGTGCGCGCGACAGAACGAGCACTGGCACGCGCGCACTGGCCAGTTGCACGGCGCAATCTCCGTCTCATAGCGGCCGCTCAAGGCACCGCAGTGGCATCGAGCCAGGTATTGAGCCATGCCGATGCGCGCTGCCCGGCCGCCGGGCGGATGGCTTTAAGCCGCCCGTGCGGCCCGCGTGGCGAGTGCGCGGGTCATCCGAGGTGGAACGCGCAGAGCTTGTTGCCGTCGAGATCCCGAAAGTAGGCTCCGTAGAACCCGCCGGCGCCGCGCGGGCCCGGTGGGCCCTCGTCCGTGCCACCGAGCTCGAGCGCCTTGTGGTAAAGCGCGTCCACCTTCTCCTTGCTGCCCGCCGCGAGCGCGACCATCATTCCGTTGCCCACGCTCGCCCCTTTGCCGTCGAAGGGCTTGCATACGGCGAGTCCCGGGCCGCCGTTCGACCAGGCGATGTTGCGCTCGTATTCCATGAAGCGCTTCGCGCCGATGATCCCGAGCAAGCTGTCGTAGAACTGCGCCGCGCGCGGCAAGTCGTTGGTGCCGATGGTCACATACCCGATCACGATCTGATTCCTTCCTGCGAGGTTGAGAATTGGTTTTCTTCAGCTGCAGTATGCCATGAACGGCGGCTGCGCAGGATCGCGCACGAGCGGCGCAGAGCCTCACTCCCCGGCCCGTCGCCCACCATGCTAGCCTACCAGGATCGTGAGTGGAGAGTTGCCACGGTGAAACGCCTCGGTCTCCTTTTGGGTCTGATGCCGGCTGCGGCGCTCGCTGCACCGATCAATGTGCCTGCCGAGATCGCCGGGGTCTACCCGATGGCGCACGCGCTCTACATCGACATTCACGAGCATCCCGAGCTGTCGGGACACGAAACGCGCACCGCGGCGCTGCTCGCAAGCGCGCTGCGCAAGCTCGGATTCCAGGTGACCGAGCACGTCGGCGGAACGGGCATCGTGGCGGTACTGCGCAACGGTCCCGGCCGCACGATCCTTCTGCGGACGGAGCTCGATGCACTACCGGTGCAGGAGAAGACCGGCCTTCTGTACGCGAGCCACGTGCGCACAAAGGACGCGCAGGGGAACGAGGTCTACGTGGGGCACATGTGCGGCCATGATCTGCACATGAGCGCCCTGGTGGCGACCGCCGACATCCTCGCGCACACGCGCGACACCTGGAGCGGCACGCTCGAGCTCATCGGTCAGCCCGCCGAGGAGACGATCGGCGGGGCCGCAGGCATGGTGAAGGACGGACTGTTCACGCGCTTTCCGCGTCCCGATGCGCTCGTTGCACTGCACGTCGGCAACGAGCTGCCTGCCGGGAAGGTCGGCATCATCCCCGGCTTCTATGACACGAGCTCGGACTCGGTGCGCATCACGATCTTCGGTCGCGGTGGGCACGGTGCGATGCCCCAGAGCACGGTCGATCCGATCGTGATTGCCGCACGCACCATCCTCGCGCTGCAGACGATCGTCTCGCGCGAGGTCAAACCAGGCGAGATGGCGGTCGTGACGGTCGGGTACGTGCATGCGGGAACCAAGAACAACATCATTCCCGATCAGGCCGAGCTCGGGCTCACCGTGCGCACGCGATCGCCCGAGGTGCGCAGGCAGGTCTTGAGCGCGATCAGCCGAATCGCGACGGCAGAGGCTGCGGCGGCCGCGGCTCCGCGAGCGCCGCTCATCGAGCGCTATGAGGCGACCGATGCCGTCTACAACGATCCGGCGCTTGCGCGGCGTATGCGCACGGTGCTCGAAAGGGCGCTCGGACCTGCAAACGTCGTCGACCAGGAGCCGATCCCCGCGTCGGAGGATTTCTCGGTGTTCGTCGAGCAGGGCATACCGGGGTTCTACATGAGTCTCGGCGGGGCGGACCCGGTTCGCTGGGCGCAGGCGCAGCACGGCGGACCCCCGTTGCCCTCGAACCACTCGCCGCTGTTCGCACCCGACGTCGATCCGGCGCTCCATACTGCAATCGCCGCCGAGGTGGCGATGCTGCGCGCACTGCTCAATCCGAGCGCTGCGAAAACAGGGTAGTCGCAAAAGCGTGCGGGGCTCGGAGCCCACGCGAGTGCTGTACGACCTGGAGCCAGCGCTCTCCGCGGCGGAGTTCCAGACGGACTTCGCCTACTGTTGCTCTGTGTCGGATCTGGCGGTCGATGCTCAGTACCAGCGGAGGGGCATCGGCAGGCGGCTCCTCGAGGAGACACGAGCTCGCGCCGGCGATCGCGCATCCCTGCTGCTGGTGGCGGCGCGAAGCCTCGTGCCGAGGCTCATTCACCGTGTTTCGGGGCGACGCACGAGAAATTCGCGGCGTCGTTGCTGCTGCCCCTGTGGTTCCACCGTGGCGCGCTCCGGCCCGTACCACAGTCGCATCGGACCCTTCGCGGAGAGAAGGCGTGAGGCGACTGCGGGAGCCCTGCAGTCGGTGCGGCCGTCGGGGCAGACGACCGGTCCGAGCCAGGACTGATCGACGACGGACGCTTCGGTGGGCGTGAGGCACCGAGGATCGCTCGCAGTGCACGAGCTGCGCCTGACCCGCCCATCGTGGCTCGCGCGGTAGTGACAGCGGCTCGTGTCGGATCTCCCCCGAGCGGTGGCTGAAAATTCTCTCGCGGCTGCGAGCGCCCAACATGGACTCAGGTGCCGAAAACTTGGACTTTTCTCATGGGGCGCGGATGACCCGCACCGCGGGCTCTCGCAGCGATTCGTCCGCGTCGAGACGATCGAGGCGCTCACTGCATGCGCATGAGCTCGGACATCGGCACCATGTTGTGGTTGAGATGGATCATCACCCACAGCGACCCGAACACGATGAGACAGACGATCAGGACACCGAAGGCGAGGGCGAGCACGTTGTTGGTGTTGTCGGGTGCGGTGGTGAGATGCAGGAAAAAGATCAGGTGGATACCCATCTGGGCGACGGCCAGCACGAGCAGTGCCATCGCGATACCCGGTCCATAGATAAGATGAGACTGTGTCGCCCAGAACGAAGCGACCGTCAAGGCGACGGCGAGTACCAGACCGAGAAGATAGCCGCGCACCTCCTCACCGAGGGTGCGCGTGACCGGGGCCTCATCGGGGGAATGGTCCTCGCCCACGTACGAGCCGGCATCGTAGCTTTCTCTTTCCGTCACGGGAGCATCTCCGGTGGCAGCGTGCCGACCAAGTAGACCAAGCTGAAGATCGCGACCCAGATGATGTCGAGGGCATGCCAGAAGAGGCTGAAGCACAGGAACCGGTGACGGATGTCCTCGCGAAATCCCTTGAAGTGAAACTGCGCCATCATGGTGCCAAGCCAGAGAAGGCCCGCCGTCACGTGAGCGCCGTGGCAGCCGACGAGCGCGAAGAAGGACGACAGAAACGCGCTGCGGGACGGACCGGCGCCCGCGTGCACGAAGTGTGCGAATTCACGAAACTCCAGAGAGAGAAAGCTCAGGCCGAGCAGACCGGTGACGAGGAGCGTGATCTGCGTCCATTTCAGGCTGCGCTCGGCGACTGCGAGGCTCGCCATACCGCAGGCGAAAGTCGAGGCGAGCAGGCACCCGGTCTCGGCAGCGGTATTGCGCAGATCGAACAGCTCGCGCGCCGTAGGTCCTCCGGCGGTGTTCTTGAACAGCACCGCGTAGGTCGCAAAGAGCGCAGAGAACATGACGACATCCGAGAGCAGGAAGATCCAAAACCCATAACCGACCACGATGCGCTTGGGCGCGGGTCCGCCCGCGCCGTGACCGGTCACGAGCAAGGTCGCGGCGCCCCCGGCATCGGGGCGAACCTGATAGGGAGCCGGCGGGACCCGCAGCGCGGAGTCGCTCATGGCAGCGCCTGCGGCGCAAATGCGGCTGCGCGCGCCTCGCGGTTGGCTCGATCGAGGCGCGCGACTTCCTCGGCGGAGATCTCGGTCTCCGCGATGTCGCGCCACGCGAAGAAGACGAAAGTGACGTAGGCACCGACGAGCCCCACGATGACCAGCCACCAGATGTGCCAGATGAGAGAGAAGCCCGTGACGACCGCGAAGAACGCAGTGACGAATCCGGTCGCGGAGTTGCGCGGCATCTCGATCGGCTGGTAGCGCGGCTCCTCGCTGACCCACCGGCCAGCCTCGCGGGCCCGGCTCTTGCTATCCCAGTAAGGCTCCTCGCTCGTGACCGTCGGAAGCACGGCGAAGTTGAAGGCAGGCGGGGGCGATGCCGTCGCCCATTCGAGGGTGCGCGCGTTCCAGGGGTCGCCGGTCGGCTCGCGCAGGCGCTCCCGATTGCGGATGGAGCTCACGAGCTGCGCGATCTGCAGCACGATGCCGCCGAGAATAATGAGGGCACCCACCCCGGCCACGAGTACCCATGGATGCCACTCGGGCCGGTCGTAATGCTGCATGCGCCGCGTCATGCCTTCGAGGCCAAGCACATAAAGCGGCATGAAGGCCACGTAGAACCCGACCAGCCAGCACCAGAATGCCGCCTTGCCGAGCGCCTCGTTGAGCCTGAAGCCGAAGGCTTTCGGAAACCAATAGGTGTAGCCGGCGAAGACTCCGAAGACGACACCGCCGATGATCGTGTTGTGGAAATGCGCGACCAGGAACAGGCTGTTGTGGAGCATGAAGTCCGCGGCGGGCGAGGCGAGGAGCACTCCGGTCATTCCCCCGATCACGAACGTCACCATGAACCCGACCGCCCAGAGCATGGCCGAGTCGAAGCGGATACGGCCACCGTACATCGTGAAGAGCCAGTTGAATATCTTCACGCCGGTCGGCACGGCGATGATCATGCTGGCGATGCCGAAGAACCCGTTCACGTCCCCGCCGGCCCCCATCGTGAAGAAATGATGGAGCCACACGCTGAACGAGAGGATACAGATCGCCATGGTCGCGATGATCATCGAGCGCCGACCGAAGAGCGACTTGCCCGAGAAGGTCGCGACGACCTCGGAGAACACCCCGAATGCCGGCAAAATCAGAATGTAGACCTCGGGGTGCCCCCACGCCCAGATGAGGTTCATGAACATCATGGGATTGCCGCCCGCCGCGTTCGTGAAGAAATGGAAGTCCGCATAGCGGTCGAGCAAGAGCATCGCGAGGGTTGCGGTGAGAATCGGAAACGCCGCAACGATGAGGAGGCTCGAGGCAAGGGAGGTCCAGCAGAAGATTGGCATGCGCATGTAGCTCATGCCGGGCGCGCGCATCTTGAGGATGGTCGTCACCATATTGATGCCGGTCATGAGCGTGCCGATGCCCGAGATCTGCAACGACCACAGGTAGTAGTCGACGCCGACGCCGGGGGAATAGGTGAGCTCCGAGAGCGGCGGAAACGGCAGCCAGCCCACGCGCGCGAACTCGCCGACGACCAGGGACACGTTGACGAGGAGCGCTCCGGCCGCGGTGAGCCACAGGCCGACGGAATTGAGCGTCGGGAAAGCGACGTCGCGCACGCCGAGCTGCAGGGGCACGACGAAGTTCATGAGTCCGATGACGAGTGGCATGGCGACGAAGAAGATCATGATCGTGCCGTGCGCCGAGAAGATCTGATCGTAGTGCTCTGGAGGCAGATATCCTGCGGCATGGAAGGCGAGCGCTTGCTGGGAGCGCATCATCAGCGCATCGATGAACCCGCGCAGGAGCATGACGAGCCCGAGGACGAAGTACATGATGCCGATGCGCTTGTGATCGACGCTCGTGATCCATTCGCGCCACAGGTACGGAACGTACCCCTTCACCGTAATCCAGATGAGCAGTGCGCCGAGCGCAACGATCACTGCCGCGCCCGAGACGAGCGGAATGGGTTGGTCGAGAGGAATCGCCTGCAGGCTGAGCTTGCCCCACATCTCAGCGATCGCTCCGAGCCGGCTCGCCCGTGGCCGTTAGGGGGCCCGGGCCATGCCCCGGCGGCAGCTTCTGACGCACGATCGCGTCGAACAGACCGGGCTGCACCTCCCGGTACGTATAGGGCCTCACGTTTGCACTCTGCTCGAGCAACTTCTGGTACGACGCCCCATTGAGCGCGGATCCTGCGGCTCGGGTGGCCGCGACCCACTGGTCGAACTGCACCGGGGGTAGCGCATCGACGTTGAAGGACATGCCGGGGAACCCGTCACCGCTGAACTGCGCGGAGAGCCCAAAGTACACACCCGGATGATCCGCCTGAAGATTGAGCTGGGTCGCCATGCCGTACATCGAATAGATCTCGCTGCCGAGCTGCGGGACGAAGAAGACATTGAATACGCTCGCCGAGGTCACACGCAGGTGCAGCGGAACCCCGGCCGGCACGACGAGGCGATTGACGCTCGCCACCGACTGCTCGGGATAGATGAACAGCCACTTCCAATCGAGCGAGACCACATCGAGCTCGAGGGGGCGCACGCTCGATTCGAGCGGTTGCGCCGGATCGAGTGTGTGCGCGCTGATCCACGCGATGCCGCCGAGGAAAAAAACCACGAGCGCCGGAATGGACCAGACGATGAGCTCGAGCCGGCCCGAATACGCGAAGCTCGGCAGATACCGGGCGCGCGCGTTGGAGGCGCGGAACCACCAGGCGAATGCGACGGTCGCGACAATCGTCGGGATGCCGATGACGAGCATGATCGCCGCACTGTCGAGCAGGATGATTCGGTCACCGGCGGCGACCGGTCCCGCCGGAGAGAGCACCGCGAGGTGACATCCGCTCAACGCCGCGGTCGCGGCGATCAAGCTCCAGCGAACGGGTCGGGGAATGCGGCGGGCGCCTTTCTGACCTGTGACGATCGAAATCTCCCTCGCGCGACGTCGCATCGGGTCCGTCCGCCGAAAGGAGACTCCTCAAGCGCGAGGAAGTCAACCCTTGCAAGTCGCCGCAGCGCCGCGACTCTAGCGCAGAGGAACTGCAAGCGCTCTTTTGGAATGCCGAGACGATCGAGCGCCGGAAATTGCCGACTCAGCCGCGGGCGCGGCGCTACGTTGGGCGCAGCGCGACGGCGACTGGCTGCCGCGCCGCGCGAATCGCCGGCAGGAGGCCACCGAGGAGCCCGATTGCGCAGGCCCACGCGATACCCACGGCGACGAGACTCGGGCCCACGAGCAGCCGGAAGGCCACTTGGCTGTCGAACTGCCCGCCGCCGGTGCTGAGCGCATCGCCGTTGAACAGCAGCCACGCGACGGCCGCGCCGAGCAGCGCGCCAAGGACCGACAGCAGCAGCGCCTCGACGAGAACCGAGACCACGACGCCTGCCGGGCCGAAGCCGATCGCACGGAGCGTGGCAATCTCGGCCGTGCGTGCGGCAACCGCCGCGTACAGTGTATTGAGGGCTGTGAAGACAGCGCCGATTGCCATGATCGCGCCGACGACGGTGCTCACCAGGTACAGCAGGCCCGTGATTTGCTGCGCCTGGCCTCGGTAGTAGTCCTGCTCGCGAACCACGTCGATCTCGAGAGAGGGGTTCGAGAGCAGCGTGCGGCGGAACCGGTCGAACGATGCCGGGGCGTCGAGCCGCACCGTGACGGAGCTGTATGCGCCCCAATTGAAGGCGGACATCAGCGTGCGTGCGTCGGCCAGGATCTCAGAGTCGTGCGAGTCGCCTCCGCTCGTGAATCGGCCCACGACCGTCCAGTCGTTGCCGCCGAGCTCGACGTGACGGCCGATCTCGAGGCCCGAGAACTCGGATGCCGCGGCCGCGCCGACCACGACCTCACGCAGCCCGGGCCGGAACATTCGACCGGAGACGATCCGCCATTCCGGGTGGACCAGGAGCGCGGCCGCGCTGGTGCCCCGCAGCGTGACGCCGCTCTCGACCCCGTCCGAGCGCTTGGGAAGATTCACCCCAACAATATACTCAGGCGTCGCGGCAACGTGGCCGGTCGGACCCCGAAGCACCCCGGGGCCGTCCTCGATGGGTCCCACCCAGCTGATATCGATGTTACTCAGGCCCTCGCTGGTCGCCGCTTTGTGCAGGACGATGGCGCGCGAGGGACCTCCGGTGCTCACGAACGCGTGGCTGAGCCCGGTCGCCATGCCGAGGACCGATACGAGCACCCCAACGACACCAGCGACCCCGATGACGACGACGAGGGAGGCGGCGAGGCGCTGAGGCAAGCTCCGCAGGTTCATGGCGGTGACAGCGGCGATCTGCTTCCACATGCGAGCGGCCCCGCGGGCTCAGCGGGCTGCGAGTGCCGCGGCCACGTCGAGTCTCGACGCGCGCCACAGCGGCGGCACGGCGCTCACGAGCGCAAGACAAACGGCAATCGCGAAGCCGGAGCCGATCACGGAGGCGGGGATCGGTATGGCGGCGAGACCGAGGCGCTCGATCATCGGAGGGAATGCGAGCGCCGCGAGCGCGAGCCCGCATACCGCAGCGCCGAGGCACAGCAGCAGCGCCTCGAGCACGACCAGTAGGGCGACGACGGCGTTCGGGTAGCCGAAGGTTCTGAGCACGGCGAACTCACCGGTGCGCACGCGCACGGACTGCATCATCGTGTTCGCGGTGAGCGCCAGCAGCGTGAACAGCACGGCACCGATGATCGCATTCACCACAAAGCGAATGTTGCCTGTCCGGCGAATGTTCGACTGCGCCCACGCCCTCTCCGTCTGCGTGAGCGTGGGCGTCGCGGAGCTGCGGAAGAAGGCGTCGATCTCCCGGCTGATCCGGGTCGCGCTACCCGGGTCTTTGATGCCGACGATGAACATGGATGACTGATCCTTCATGCCGCCCCCCTCGGAGAAGTAGTCGTAATTCATCCAGAGCCCGTCCGCCGGGATAGCTCCGTGCTGGTAGCGATAGATACCGACGATCTCGAATGCCCAGTTGCGGCTGCCGTCCGGATGCTGCCAGATGGGTGTGGCGACGGTGATGCGGTCGCCGACCTTCCACCCGTAGCGGCTCGCAAGGTCCGCACCGATGAGCGCTCCGGTGCGCGTGCGGAGCATCGCGGCCCGCTCGTTCGCCGGAAGCACGAGCTCCGGGTAGATCTTGAACAGCGCCGCCATGTCAACGGCGCTCCCGCCGAGCTGGTTGCTCGGGTCCAGGTAATAGCCGCCGAAGTACCCAGTGGCAGCCACGGCCGTCACCCCTGGAATGCGCGCGATCTGATCGCGCATGGCAATCGGCATCCAGTGGGTAAAGCCCACGCGGTTCAGCACCCGCAGCCGCGTGTCACTCATCGAGTTGATCAATTCGTCCAGGCCGCCGGTCACGCCGTGGAGCACGCCGAAGAGGAGAAAGGCGACCAGGATCGACAGAAAAGTGAGCAGCGTTCGCAGACGGCTGCGGAGCAGGCCGGCCCAGACGAGCGGGAGGTACTTCATGGGAGCATCCGCCGCAGACCACGCTCAAAGCCGTTGCATCGTAGCTTGGACCGCCGTGAGCGGCAAACGGTTTCAGCCATCGGGGGCGCGCCCTCAGTCTGCAGGTCGGGGCTGGACGAGGCGAATACAGACCCGGCATAGTAAAAGCGATGGCGGAGGCGACCTACAGCGTTCGCGATTCGTGCGACACCGACGTGGCGAGTATCGCGCGTATCTATGGACATTGGGTTGAGCACGGACTCGCAAGTTTCGAGCTCACTGCGCCCTCGCCATCCACGATCGCCGAGCGCCGCTCAGCGATTCTCGGCGACGGCTTCCCCTATCTCGTCGCGGTTGACTCCACCGGCGGGATGCTCGGTTTCGCCTACGCATCGTGGTACAGGACGCGACCCGCGTACCGCTTCTCGTGTGAGGACTCAGTCTATGTCTCGCCGGATGCGCTCCGATGCGGAGTCGGGCGAGGGCTGCTCGAGGGACTCTTGCGCCGATGCATCGCGATGGAGTTTCGGCTGATGGTCGCCGTGATCGGCGATTCCGGGAACGTTCCGTCGATCGAGTTGCATCGGCGCGCGGGTTTCGAAATGTCCGGGGTGCTGCCGGGGATCGGCTGGAAACTCGGCCGCTGGGTCGACACGGTGCTGATGGTGCGGCGTCTGGGTGCGGGCGACCAGAGCCCGCCGGTCGAGCGCGGAGTACGGTAGATCGATATTCGGCGGCGGCAGTCCCGGCGATCCTCGTACGAGGCAGGCAGACGCACCTGCATTCCGTGATCTCACCCGATGAGTTCGACACGCAGGCGTTTTTCGCCGCGCTCGATTCGCGCCGTCGTGCAGAGCAGTTCACCTGGGCGGCGTTGGCCACGGCGCGGGCCGACTTGCCAGCATGCCCTCTTCTTGCTGCGCTCGCTCGAGGTCCCACCGGAGGCGTTCATCGCCGCGCCGCAGTCGGGTACGGCGGGCATCCCACCTCCGTTGGGGGACGAGGCGCATCGGTTGCGGTGGAACCTGAGAAAGCTCTACGGGGTGCTCAACGCGGCTCGCACAGCTCGTGGCGCCACCTGGCAGGAGGCCGCGGATCGTCTGCGCTGCACGCCGAACCAACTCACGGGCCTGCGCACGGCGAGGTTTGCTACCGGCATGCGACTGGCGATGCGGATCACCCAGGCGCTCCATCGCTCGGCGGCGGACTTCGTCTACCTCGCGGATTGGTAGCGGCGCTGCGGCACGGGTGAGTGCATTCACTCAGTCCGGGGAAGCGGTGATGACCGCCAGAGCGGCCGCTGTGCAGATGGGCTTGTCAGCGGCGCGCGCGCGCGAGCACACTCCAGGGCGATGCAAGTCGGGCCGCCCCTACCTGCGCTCGCGCAGGCGCTGCTACTGTTTACGATTCTGGCTCTGCCCGGCTGCTGGACGCCACCTCGTTCCAACGTGCAGCCGCCCGGTGAGCCCGGTCTCATCGCGGCTCACATTCGGGTGCGGTCGCATGAGGATCCGGCCGTGGTGCTGGCGGTGGATGCG
>DATKPY010000044.1:0-78020 GCA_035523875.1 Steroidobacteraceae bacterium | reverse complement strand
GCAGGTGGCTGAGCGAGCGGGCCGTCTCGCAGCGGAACCCGACCTCGAGGCGCGCCTTGCGCGCAAGCGCGAGCAGCGCGCGCGGGACGAGCGCGAGAAGCCGCTTGCGGCCTATCGCGCCGAGGAGCTCGAGCGGATGCGCCGGAACTTCTACGGCTTCGATCCGAGCTACCATGTGGCGCGCTACAATTTCATCCACAAGGTGCCGAAGTCCCGCACGCCGCTCACCCTCGCACGGCACCGAACCTGAGCGGATTGGGGGCGCGAGGCTAGGTATTTCTGCGGACGCGGCTCGAGCGGCGCATGATGTGCAATAGTAATAATGCATGAGCTCTCCATCTGCCAGGCATTGCTCGATGAGGTCGAGCGGGTAGCACGGGAGGAGCGAGCCGAGCGGGTCGTGACGATCGTGGTGCGCATCGGCGCGCTCGCCGGTGTGGAGCCCGAGCTCTTGAGGAGCGCGTTCTCCATCGCGCGCGCGGGCACTCCCGCTGCCGCAGCCGAGCTCGTGCTCGAATCGACGGGGGTGCAGATCGAATGCCCCGGATGCGGCGCGCAGTCGGCGGTGGCGGTGAACGCGCTCGCCTGTCCGGCTTGCGGTAACTGGCGCACGCGCGTCACCGCAGGCGAAGAGTTGATCCTGGCGCGCGTCGAGCTCACGCGGACTGCGGGAGAGGAGGCGAGTCATCATGTGTAAGGATTGCGGCTGCTCGGTGAGCGAGGTAGGGGAGTGGAGCGTCGTCGGTGCGGGCTCGGTGCGCCCGCCGGTGAACGCGCTCGCGCCCACGCAGGTCGCCCACCAGAGCGCCTCGGTCGCCGTGCTGCGCGATCTGCTCGCTGAGAACGATCGCATCGCCGCTCACAACCGCGAGCACTTCGATGCTCACGGAGTGCTCGCGGTGAATCTGATGTCCTCGCCCGGCGCAGGGAAGACCTCGCTCCTCGAGCGCACCATCGAGGCGCTCGCACCGCAGCTCAGGATCGCCGTGATCGAGGGGGACCTCGCGACGGAAAACGATGCGCGCCGCATCCGCGCGAAGGGCGTGCCGGCCGTGCAAATCACCACCGGCAGCGCCTGCCACCTCGATGCGCACATGATTCACGCGGTGCTCCATGGGCTCGAGCTCGAGGGAGTCGATATTCTCTTCATCGAGAACGTGGGCAACCTCGTGTGCCCGGCGAGCTTCGACCTCGGCCAGCACCTCGATGTGACGCTGCTCTCGGTGCCGGAAGGCGACGACAAGCCGCAGAAGTATCCGGTGATGTTTCGCGCGGCCGACGTGCTCGTGCTCACCAAGTGCGATCTGCTCGAGGTGCTCCCGGAGTTCGCCCCCGCGCGCGCGGAGGCGAGTCTGCGCAGCCTCGGCAATGCCGCACCGGTGCTCGAGGTCTCGACGCGTCACGAATCCGCAATCGCGGCCTGGCGCGGCTGGCTCGCCGAGCAGATTACCGCTCACCGGCGCTCGCGGCCACAGCCGACGGTACCTCCGGTCGATGAGCGCGCCGCCACGATCGACAGCGTGGGCGGCTGATACGCACTGCGCCGCTCGGCGGCTGCGCCTCGCGGGGCGCGTCCAGGGCGTGGGCTTCAGGCCCTTCGTGTTCCGGCTCGCGCACGCGCTCGGCCTCGCCGGAAGCGTGCAGAATCTGCGCGGGGAGGTGGAGATCCTCATCGCCGGGACACCCGCGAGCCTCGAGCGGTTCACGCGCGAGGTGGTCACGCGCGCCCCGCCGCTCGCTCACCCCGAGCTCGTTGCGAGCGGTCCGGCGGAGATGCCGCAGCTTCCCGGCTTTCACATCCTCGAGAGCGCGGCGGACCGCGATGCGGCGATCAGCGTGCCGCCCGACTGCTTCACCTGCGAGGAGTGCCTGGCCGAGCTCGCCGACCCGCGGGACCGCCGCTACCGCTATCCATTCAACAACTGCACGCAATGCGGGCCCCGATACACGCTGATCGACGCGCTGCCCTACGACCGGGCGAACACGACGATGGCGGGCTTCGCGCTCTGCGCCGACTGCGCCCGCGAGTACCTCGATCCGCTCGATCGGCGTTTCCACGCCGAGCCGGTTGCCTGTCCCAACTGCGGCCCTACGCTTTGGTTCGAGGAGGGGCCGCAGGCGCAACCGCATCCCGAGCGCGGCTCGCCGCAGGAGGCACAGCAGGCGCTCGCGCGCGCCGTCGCCGTGCTCCGTGCCGGAGGCGTCCTCGCCGTGAAGGGGATCGGCGGCTACCATCTGCTCTGCGATGCGCGCAGCGCACCCGCCGTCGAGCGGTTGCGCGCGCGCAAGCGCCGTCCCCACAAGCCGGTGGCCGTGCTGATTCCGCAGCAGGGCGTGGATGGGCTCGATGGCGTGCGCCGTGAGGTCGTCCTCTCGCCCGCGGCAGCCGCGGAGCTGCGCTCACCCGCTCGCCCGATCGTGCTCGCGCCGCGGCGCCCCGACTGCACGCTCGCCGCTGCGATTGCCCCGGGCATCCATGAGATCGGCGTGTTCCTGCCGTACAGCCCGCTGCATCAGCTGCTCGCGGACGATTTCGGTGGCCCCCTGGTCGCGACCTCGGGCAACGTGAGCGGTGAGCCGGTGTTGACGGAGGTGGCCGCCGCCCAGGCGATCCTCGGCCCGATCGCGGATGCGAGCCTGCATCACGATCGGCCGATCGCGCGGCCGGCCGACGATTCGGTCGTGCGCGTGATGCTCGGGCGTGCCCGTGCGATCCGCCTCGGCCGGGGTCTCGCGCCGCGCGAGTGCGCGTTGCCGGGACGGCTGAGCGCACCCGTGCTCGCAACCGGCGGCCACCTCAAGGCCGCAGTCGCGCTCGCCTGGGACCAGCGGGTCGTGATCTCGCCTCACATCGGCGATCTCGGCACGGCCCGTGGGGAGCACGTGCTTGCGCAGGTGATCGATGACCTGCAGCGCCTCTACGGCGTGCGTGCGGTCGAGGTGGTGTGCGATGCGCACCCCGACTACGCGACGAGCCGCTGGGCGCAGCTGAGCGGGCTGCCCGTGACGACGGTGCTTCATCATCACGCGCATGCCTCGGCGCTTGCGGGCGAGCACCGCGAGCAAAGCCCGATGCTCGTGTTTGCGTGGGACGGCGTCGGCCTCGGTGGCGACGGAACGCTCTGGGGCGGGGAGACATTCCTCGGTCGTCCCGGCTCCTGGCGGCGCGTCGCGAGCTTGAGGCCGTTTCGCCTGCCGGGCGGAGAGCGCGCGGCGCGCGCGCCCTGGCGCAGCGCCGCGGGGTTGTGCTGGGAGCTCGGGCTCTTGACGGCGCGAGCGCCCGCCGAGCGCGTCGTCTACGAGGCGTGGCGCCGCGGGGTCAACTCGCCGGTGACGAGCTCCGTCGGGCGGCTGTTCGATGCGGCAGCCGCATTGGTCCTGGGGTTGCGCGAGGCGACGTTCGAGGGACAGGGACCCATGCTCTGGGAAGCCGCGGCCGCGAGCGCTCGGGGCGGCGCCGAGAGCGCCGACGAGCTCGCTCCAGCGCTGCCGCTTTACCGCGACGAGTCGCATCTGCTGCGCATCGACTGGGCGCCGCTCGTCACGGGCTTGCTCGATCCAGAGGCGAGCGCGGGGGTCCGCGCGCGCCGCTTCCACGAGTCCCTCGCGGCCACCATCGCTGCGATCGCCGAGGCACAGCGAGCCGCGGGGGGCGTGGGCTGCGTGGGTCTCACCGGCGGGGTGTTCCAGAATGCGCTCCTCGCCGAGCTCACCTACGCACGGCTCACCGAGCGGGGCTTCGAGGTCCGGCTCGCCGAGCAGCTCCCCTGCAACGACGGTGGCTTGAGCTACGGTCAGCTGATCGAGCTTGCCGGCCGCCGCGGCGCGTAGCTCGCGAACCGGGGTTCGGAAAACACGTAGTTCGTCCTCATCGCGCTCCCGCTACGATGAAGACGGGAAGACGTGGCGATTCGAGGGGAGAAGGATCCATGGCGAGCGGGGTCTCCTATCGCAGCAGCACGGCGCGCAGCGCGCTCTCATGGGCCGGCGCCGGAATCGTCGCCGTTTTGCTCGCGGCGTGCACCGGCAGCACCGGCGCACAGGGACCGGCGGGTGCCGCCGGGGCCACCGGCCCCACGGGTGCCACCGGGCCCACCGGGCCAGTGAGCGCACTCAACGTCGACACGGCGACCGCGATCACGGCGACGATCACGAGCGTCACCGTCCCGATGGCCGCACCGATTCAGCCGGTGGTGAAGTTCATTCTCGTCAACCAGGAAGGCCAGCCGCTCTCGGGTCTGAAGGCGAGTGAGCTCGGATTCATCGTCGCGAAGCTGGTTCCGCCCGGCACGCAGCTCGCGGCTGTGCCGCCGCAGACCGTCGCGCCCCCGCCGTCGGTGTCCGAACAGTGGCAGTCCTACATCTACACGTCCGCGAACCCCGCGCCGGCAAGCGCCGGAACCGCGGCGGCTCCGGTCGTCGGCACCCAGCCCGAGCCCCAGGCCACGACCGAGGCCGGGACGGGCGGCGCGTTCGTCGATAACGGCGATGGCACCTATCAGTACACGTTCAAGACGGACATCTCGGCGGTGTCCGGCGTCAGCTACGACGCGACGCTCGTGCACCGCGTCGGCTTCGAGATCCGCGGCATCACGAACGCCACCACGGGCGCGACGGTCGCCGCGAACAGCCCGGTGTACACCTTTCAGCCTTCGACGGGGGCCACCACGGGACTGGATGAAAACGCGATCGTGGACGATGCGACCTGTCTCGCTTGTCACCAGCAGCTCGCCTTTCATGGCGGCGCGCGCACCGAGATCCAGTACTGCGTGATGTGCCACAACCCGAGCTCGTTCGATCCTTCTTCGGGCAACGTGCTCGACTTCAAGGTCATGTTCCACAAGATCCACATGGGCAACGCGCTCCCGAGCTATGCGGATGCGACCCCTCCGGCGACGCCGCCCAACTATTACATTTTCGGTCACGGGAACAGCATCTCCCAGTACACCGGGGCGACTCCGGTCGTGTTTCCGCAGCAGGATGCGAGCGGCGACAGCTACCCGACGGGTGTGCTGATCGCGGACTACGGCATGCGCTTCTGCACGACTTGTCACAATGCGAGCGACCCGAACACCCCGGATACCAGCGATTACATGAACGTGCCGAGCGCGGCGGCCTGCGGCTCTTGTCACGACACGGATAACTTCGCGACCGGTCAGAATCACAGCGCTGCGAACCTCGCGGTGACGGATGCGGACTGCGTGACGTGCCACGGACCGACGAGCAACATCGATAACGGGGCGATTCAGGTGGTCGCAGCCCATCAGACGCCCGTCGATGCGGCGGCGGCGAAGTTCCAGTACACCGTAAGCGGTACGGCTGCGGTGCAGGGCAGCGGTTATGTGCCCACGGTGACAGTGAGCGTCGCGTGTCCGACGGACAGCACCACGGCGGCGTGCTTGAACGATGCGAGCGGCCCGTACGCGACATCGAGCGCGAGTCTGCGGGTCAACGTCGCCTGGGGCACACCTGGCTTCACCGACTTCAGCAACGTCGGATCGGGAAGCGCGACCGGCACCTATCCGAACCAGAGCGGAACCCCGAATCAGCCGGCCGTCATCAATTTCCTCTCCGCGGCCGTTGGCAGCCGCACCGCCACGCAAACGGGATCCTCGGTGTCGATCCCGGCCGCCTCGATCAGTACGGCGGCGCTGCTCATGGAGGGGCGGGCCGCGATGGAGCTGCCGTCGCTTGCGAGCACGCCCACCAACTCGAGCGTCGAGCTCGGCGTGACGGGCGCTTCGAGCACGGTTTCGGTGGCGGGCGTCACCCCGGTGACACCACCGGCGATCGTGGACATCGCCAAATGCGAGGTGTGTCACCGCGTGCTCACGCTGCACGGGCAGAACCGCACGGACAACATCGAGCTTTGCACGGGTTGCCACAACCCCGATGCGACGGACATCGCGATGCACACGAACGCGTCGATGGCCTCGCCCTGCTACCCGGGCAACAGCCCCGAGCAGCCGATCGACTTCAAGGTGATGATCCACGAGATCCACGCCTCCGGGCAGAGCAGCTCCTATCCGAACGGGGTCACCATCTGCGGCTTCGGGGGCAACCCTTCGGTCTTCCAGGTCCTGTACCCGGGCGTGCTCAATGACTGCCTCGCCTGCCACAACAGCGGCACGTACTATCCGGTCGATCAGTCGCAGGTGCAGGGCACGACCACCGTGAGCAACGACCGCACGACGCTCACGGACGATGTGGTCACCTCGGCGAATACCGCTGTCTGCTCGAGCTGCCATACCGATAGCACCTCGGAGGCGCACATGACGCAGAACGGCGGCCAGATCGGTGCCGCGAACGGCAAGACCGCAACCGGCGCGTTGCCCGCGGGCGCTCCCTTGGAGGCGTGCGCCGTCTGCCACGGGGCGGGTGCGACGGCCGACGTCGCGGTCGTGCACAATCTGCTCCTGTACCAGCCGTAGCGGAGCGCGCCGCCGATGGGTCATTCCGCGCGCGTTGCGGTCGCCTTGGTCGCGTGTGCGCTTGGCGCATTCTTCGACGGGGCGCCCGCCGCCGCGCAAAGCGGCCCGCCCGCGCCGGCCGTGTCAGGCTACAGCGCTCAGGGCGCCGATACCTGTCTTTTCTGTCACAGCATCGACAATAAGGTGATGGGGATCTTCCGCACGGCGCATGCGCGTCCGGACGATCCGCGCGGACCGTTCGGCCACGGCGGACTGCAGTGCGAGGCCTGCCACGGGCCGGGCGCCGCACACGTGAAGGTTCATGGACGGAACCCTGCCGGCATCGTGGTCTTCGGTGCCGGTTCCGCCACGCCGGTCACTCGACAAAACGCCATGTGCCTCACCTGCCATCAGACCAACGCAGCCCACGACTGGGGTGCGAGCGCTCACGCCGCAAACGGAGTGCGCTGTGTGGACTGCCACGAGGTGCACCAGGCCGACGACCCGGTTCGCAACGTTGCCACGCAAGTGGAGGTGTGCGGCAAGTGCCACCAGGCCGAGCGGGCCGACATGTGGAAGCCGTATCGGCACCCGTTGCGCGAGGGCAAGATGGCGTGCACGTCCTGTCACGAGCCGCATGGCTCGACGGCGCCCGCGAGCCTGGTGCGGGCGAGCGTCGTGGAGACCTGCACCACCTGTCACGCGGAGTTTCGCGGGCCGTTCCTGTGGGAGCATCAGCCGGTGACGGAGGACTGCGACCTGTGCCACACGCCCCACGGCAGCTCGCAGCCGGGGCTGCTGAAAGTCCGCGCCCCGTTTCTCTGCCAGCAATGTCACGAGGCCGAGGGACACCCCTCGATGCCCAACACCCCGCTCGGACTGGCCGGAGGGGCGCCGAGCGCGTTCCTGCTCGGTGGCGCGTGCCTGAACTGCCACTCGCAGGTCCACGGCTCGAACGATCCCTCGGGGCGCGCGCTCATGCGCTAGCCGGCAGCCGGCGCGCGCGAGGACGAACTTCATGAGCAAGCGGCGGCAACGGAGGGGAGCGGCGACCGCGGGCGATGCCGGCCGTGCGGTGCACGTCGCGCGGTTCGCGGCAGCGCTCGCAGCCGCGCTCGCCTCCATGCTCGCCTCCGCCGATCCTCCCGCACAGCCCCCGCCGCCGGACACGAGCAACTGGAAGTGCACGCAATGCCCGTTCTATCAGGGTGCGAGGGGTGAAGCGCACGCGGGCGTGAGCTATGCGGACGGCGCCGATGCATACTCGGGGCGCTACACCGGCATCAATCACAGTGGTGCCTATGCGGATGCCGGCGCGAGCGGCGCGTGGCGTGACCAGGGCGGCACATACCTCGACTACCAGCTCGATGATCTCGGACTTCCCGATCGGGATGCCTCCGTCAATCTCGGAAAGGAAGGCCTCTACGACTTTCAGTTGGGCTATGCGGGCCAACCGACTTATCTCTACGACGCGACGGCGACCCCGTTTCGACTGAGCGGACCGGGCGTGCTCACGCTGCCGTCGGGCTTCACACCCGGCGCCACCACGGCGGCGATGCCGCAGCTTGCCCAGAGCCTCTCCCCGGTGAACGTCGAGTTCGACCGACGCACCTTGTCGCTGCTCGGCAAGCTCTACTCCGGTCGGAGCTGGACAATGTACGTGAGGTTGAGCCACCAGGAGAAGGAAGGTACGGATCTCATCGGCGCGAGCTTTCTCACCGATGCGCTCGAGCTGCCGGAGCCGATCGATTATGTGACGAACGATATAGAGACCGGCGCACTCTGGGAGGGGCGCATCGGCAGCGTGCACCTCGCGTACCGCGGATCCTGGTTCCAGGACGACACCGACTCGCTCACCTTTCAGAATCCCTACACCTCGCTGGTCGCGACCGACACCGGACGCATGGCGCTCCCTCCGGGCAACAGCGCTCAGGAGGGCTCGCTTTCGGGCGAGTTCCGACTTCCCGTCTTCGAGGCGACGACGCTCAGCTACAGCGCCTCGCTCGGGCGTTTGAGCCAGAGCGCAGCTTTTCTGCCGGTGAGCACGCTCCCCGGGGCGACCGTACCCGCACCGGGAGAGTTGAACGGCGATGTGCGCCTCTCTCATTACGCACTCGCGCTGTCGTCACGACCGGCGAGTCGGCTCTATCTGCGCGGCACCGCGAGCTACGACGGGCGCGACGATCACACGCCGATGCTCGACATTCCTTACGTCGTCACCGACGAGCTGCCAGGGGGCACGTTCATCACCCCCCGTTACGGGGAGGACCGGACCCGCCTCGACGGGAGCGCGGATTACTGGCTCTCCGGATGGCTCAGGGCAGGTCTCGGCGGCCAGTATCTCGACACCCACTTCTCCCCGGGCCAAGTGATCACGAATCTCGATGACTTGCGCGCCTGGGGCCACGTGACGCTCACGCCGCTCGAGCGCTTCAGCCTCGACCTCAAGGGGGGCAGCGCCCGGCGGGATGCCTCGGCCTTCGATGTCGCCGCGCTCCCGCCCGATGAGAATCCGCTGTTGCGCGCCTACGATTACGCGCCGCGCGATGAGGAGTTCTACACGGTGAGCGGCTCCTGGACCTTGAGCGCCGCGTGGAGCTGGTCGCTCGCGGGGACGTGGACGGACGATGCGTATCGGCTGTCGCAGCTCGGGCTGCAGGAAAGCCGCGATCGGCAGCTCTCGAGCACGCTCACGTGGGTCCCGACCGAGAAGGTCAACCTCTATCTCGACGGCGGCTACCAGCGGCTCGCCGCATTGCAGAACGGCATGCTCGATCTGCCCGAGGCACCGCTGTGGCAGGTGAGTGATGCACAGTATTTCTGGACGCTCGGCCTCGGCGGCCATTTCAACCTCGGGGAGCGCTGGCAGCTCGGCGCGGACTACGTCCATGCGAGCACGCGCGGCACCGACACCACGATCGTGTCCGCAGCGGCCGCGCCGTTTCCCGATCTGCGCAGCGGTCTCGACTCGGTCTCGGTCGATGCGACATACCGCTGGACGGAAGCCCTGAAGCTGCGTCTGCGCTATGGATATGCGAGCTTCGATTCCAACGATTGGGCGCTCGGCGGGGTGGGATTCGATACGGTCCCGAACCTCTTGACGCTCGGGCAGCAGCCGTACCAGTACCGGGTGAACATCGTCTCGCTCAGCGCGATCTACCGCTTCGACACCTCGAAGCCCCCGCCTGCGCAATAGTGAAGCGCACGCAGCGGCTAATTCCGTCGGGCGCTCTTGGCCGCGTGGTACTCGCGGCGGATCCGCTCGATGTCGACGCTCGGCTTCGGATAGGTGAGGCCGAGGCCCTCGAGGTGCTCGACGACGATGCGTGCGACGGCGAGGTTGCGGAACCACTTATGATTGGCCGGAACCACGAACCAGGGCGCGTGCTCGGTGCTGCAGCGGGAGAGGGCTTCCTCGTACGCTTTCGCGTAGGCGTCCCAGCACTTGCGCTCGGCGTAGTCCGCCTCGCTGATCTTCCACTGCTTGGTCGGATCGTCGAGGCGCGCCTTGAAGCGCTCGAGCTGCTCCTCGGCCGAGATGTACAAGAAGAACTTCAGCACGTGGGTGTCGTTGTCGACCAGAGCGCGCTCGAAGGCATTGATGTGGTCGTACCGTAGCGACCACACTGTCTTCGGCACCAGATTGTGGACCCGCACGGTGAGCACATCCTCGTAATGCGAGCGGTTGAAGATTGCGACTTCGCCGCGTGCCGGGGTCGCCTGGTGGATGCGCCAGAGAAAATCGTGTGCGGCCTCCTGCGCCGAGGGTTGGCGAAACTGCGTGACGCGACAGCCCTGCGGGTTCATGGCGCTCAGGAAATGATTGATCGTGCCGTCCTTGCCGCCGGTGTCGAGCGCCTGTAGGCAGATGAGGAGCGAGCGCCTGCGCTCGACGTAGAGCATCTCCTGCAGCTCGCTGAGTCGCTCGCGGTACTTCTCGATTTCTACGGCGGCGGCCTCGCGATCCTTGTGCTGATCCTTGAACGAGGGGTCGATGTCGGCGAGTTTTAACGTGCGGCCCGGTGGTACGCGGAAGCGATCAAGATAGTTCATGAGTGCCTCTCCGGGTGCAGGTGCACGCGCGCGGTCTTAAGCGTCTCTTAAGGCGCGGAGGATACGCTTCGGGTCATTGGCGCGGTACGGAGCATCCGCCGCCTTCGGCGGAAACGGAGGCAGCCAAAATGATTCGAATCACGATGCGACTGCGGACCGCGGTCGCGCTCATCGCCGCGGCGGCCTCCATCGCGGCGCTCGTCTACGCGTTCGCGAGGGTGGCGACCCCCGCCTCCGTGCGGGAGCCCGCCTCCGCGTCGGTCGTGCCCGCTCGCGCAACGCAGCCGCTCGGGGTCGCCCAGGGCCGCGGGACTCCGGCGACGTGGATCGGGCACGACGTGATGGTTGCCTACCGGAATCTTCCGTACGCCTACAGTTGCGATGCGCTGTGGCACAAAGTCGGTGACATCCTGCGCGCGGCCGGCGCGTGGGACGCGGTCTCCATCACCCCGTACGACTGCAAGCCCGGAACGCGCGGTGACGGTCGCTCGCCGCAGCTCGAGGTGCGCTTTCTGACGCTGCGAACGCTCAGTCCGCAGCAGGCCCGTTGGGCCGAGGCACGGGTGGTGCGCGAGACGGTGCTCCTCGCGCCCGGATCTCCGCAATCGCTCACGCGCGATGACTGTGAGCTCCTCGAGCAGACGAACGAGCGGCTGCTGTCTGTGGTTGCGAGCCTGCACGTAACCGGGAGGCCCCTCGAGTGCACCGGTCCCGCAGCGCGCGGCGCATTCAGTTTATCCGTCGCGACGCTCGAGCCGGTGAAGCCACAGAGTGGTCGTAACGGCTGAATCGGCCGCTCGAAGCGACGCACGCGGCGCTCGAGCGGCCGGCCGGGGCGCACTCGGCGGCCCCGCGGCGGTCTTGGGTACGTGGTTGTGCGTATTGCTGGGTCGGGAGCCGCGGAGCAACGTCTTTTTTGACGATTTACCGTCGCTCCGGGGGATGCTCAGATGATGCACAGCAGACTGATGCAGGAGCTGGAACGTCAGGGGGTGTCGCGGCGCGACTTCCTCGCCTTTTGCACCAGCATGGCCACCGTACTCGGGCTGCCGAAGGCCGCATCCGCGGCGATCGCCAAGGCGGTGGAAAGTGATCAGCGCCCGGTGCTCGTGTGGCTCGAGTTCCAGGACTGCGCGGGGAATACCGAATCGTTCCTGCGCGCGAGCCATCCTACGGTCGCCGATCTCATTCTCGATACCATCTCGCTCAATTATCACGAGACGCTGATGGCTGCGGCCGGAAGCCAAGCGGAGGGCGTGCTCGATGAGACGGTCCGCAAGTACAAAGGCGAGTACATCGCGCTCGTCGAAGGCTCGATTCCTGCGGATTCGGACAGCGGCTTCTGCACGATCGGCGGCCGGGCGGCGATCGACATCGCCCGCGAGGTGTGCGGCGGCGCCATGGCGACGATCGCCGTCGGCACCTGCGCGACCTTCGGCGGCATCCCGGCGGCCCGGCCCAACCCGACCCGCGCGCTCTCGGTCGCCGACGCCGTGCCCGGCGTCAAGAACCTCATCCACATGTCCGCCTGTCCGGCCAATGCCGAGAACATCACGGCGCTCCTCGTCTACTACCTGACGCTCAAGCAATGGCCGCCGCTCGATCAGTACCGGCGGCCGCTGTTCGCCTACGGCAAGTCGATCCACGATGGCTGCGAGCGGCGCGCCCATTTCGATGCCGGGCAGTACGTGGAGGAATGGGGCGACGAGGCGCACCGCCACGGCCATTGCCTCTACAAGATGGGCTGCAAGGGTCCGGCAACTTCCCAGAACTGTCCCAACGTGCAGTGGAACGGGCATACCAACTGGCCGATCGGCTGCGGGCATCCGTGCATCGGGTGCGCGGAGCCGAATTTCTGGGACGTGATGACGCCGTTCTACGAGCGATTGCCGAATGTGGCGGGCGTCAACATGGGCAAGTCGCTCGATCCAGTCGGCCTGACGCTCACCGGCGTAGTGGCCGCGGGGGCGGTGGTGCACGGAGTGAGCGAGGTGGTGCGCTATCGGCGCGGCCATCGCCCGACGCTCGATGAGAAGGCACAGGAGAAGAAGGAAGAGAAGCCATGACTCACGTCGTCGTCGACCCGATCACGCGGATCGAGGGGCATCTGCGCATCGAGGCGGAGGTCGAAGGCGGACAGGTGACCCAAGCTTGGTCATCCTGCACGATGTTCCGCGGCATCGAGCTCATTCTCGAGGGTCGCGACCCCCGCGACGCTTGGGCCTTCGCGCAGCGCATCTGCGGGGTCTGCACCACAGTGCATGCGATCGCCTCGATCCGCGCCGTGGAGCATGCCATCGGCGCGACGCCGCCGCCAAACGCCCGCGTCCTGCGCAATCTGATCATTGCCGCACAGAACGTGCAGGACCATGTCGTTCACTTCTACCATCTTCAGGCCCTCGACTGGGTCGACGTGGTGAGCGCCTTGAGCGCGGATCCCGCCAAGACCGCGAGCCTCGCACAGTCGATCTCCGACTGGCCGCTCTCGAGCGCGAAGTACTTCGCCGGCGTGCGCGAGCGGGTGAAGGCGTTCGTCGAGCGTGGCCAGCTCGGCATCTTCGCCAATGCCTACTGGGGCCACTCGGCTTACCGTCTGCCGCCGGAAGCGAACCTCATGGCGCTCGCGCATTACCTCGAGGCCCTGGAATGGCAGCGCCGCTTCATCAAGATTCACGCGATCCTCGGCGGCAAGAACCCACACTTGCAGAGCTTCCTGGTGGGCGGCATGGCCACACCGGTCGATCCGGACGCGCAGTCCTCGCTCAATCTCGGCACCATCGCGGCGCTGCGCAGCCTTGTGGCCGACGGCGTCGACTTCGTCACCCGGGTCTACGTGCCGGACGTGCTCGCGATCGCCTCGTTCTACAAGGAGTGGTTCTCGATCGGTCCCGGCATTCGCAACTATCTGGTGTACGGGGACTTTCCGCTCGATGACAGCTCGCACCCCGAGCTCTACATCCCCTCGGGCATCATCCACGACCAGAACCTCTCGCAGATCGACAGCGTGGATCAGTCGAAGATCGACGAGTACGTGACCCATTCCTGGTATGACTATTCCGTGGGCGATGACAAGGGCCTGAATCCGTTCCAGGGCGAGACGCGCCCGCACTACACCGGGCCGAAGCCGCCCTACGAGCGGCTCCACGTCGATCAAAAGTACTCCTGGCTCAAGTCACCGCGCTACGACGGAGCGCCGATGCAGGTGGGACCGCTCGCGCGCATGCTCGTCGCCTACGCACTCGGTCGCCCCTCGCGCGCGAAGGAATTGATCGACAAGGCGCTTGCGCAGCTCAACGCCCCGCCGAGCGCGCTGCAGTCGACGCTTGGGCGCATCGCCGCGCGCGCGATCGAGGCGCAGGTGCTGGTCGAGTCGATGGGGCTGTGGGTCGAGGCGCTCGCTGAGAACATGGGCCGGCGCGACTACCGCATTCAGGACACCTCTCGATGGGATCCGAGTACCTGGCCGGAGGAGTGCTCCGGTGCGGGCTTTCACGAGGCGCCGCGCGGGTCCCTCGGTCACTGGGTGCACATCAGAAACGGTAAGATCGCGAAGTATCAATGCGTCGTTCCGAGCACCTGGAATGCCGGACCGCGGGATGCGCAGGGACAGCCGGGCCCGTACGAGGCCTCGCTCGTGGGCACGCCGGTCGCCAAGCCCGAGCAGCCGCTCGAGATCCTGCGCACCGTGCATTCCTTCGATCCCTGCATGGCCTGCGGGGTGCATGTGGTCGATGCGCGCAAGCGCGAGATCGTGCGGGTGAGGGCGGCATGAGCGCGGTGCCGGCCGAGCGAGACCGGCCGAGCCTGAGTCTCGAGCGGATCTATGTCTGGGAGCTGCCGGTGCGGCTCGTGCACTGGCTGCTTTTCTTCTCGATCCTGGTGCTGGCCGCGACCGGGTACTACATCGGTAATCCTTACGTGAGCGTGCCCGGAGAGGCGCGCACGCACTTCGTCATGGGCACGATGCGCACCGTGCACTTGTACGCCTCGATCGTATTCACGCTCTCGGTGCTCGTGCGCGTGTACTGGGCGTTCGCCGGCAACGGTTACGCGCGCTGGTCGGACCTCATCCCCGTGTCGGCCAAGCGCTGGAGAAGCTTCTGGAAGTCGGTGCGCTTCTATACCTTTCTCGGCCGCGAGCCGGAAGACTATGCGGGCCACAACGGCCTCGCCGGCCTCACGTACGCGGCAATCTTCGCCGTTTACTTCGTGATGATCGCGACGGGCCTCGCGCTCTACACGGTCTATGCGTCCGTGGGCTCACCGCTGCGGCTTTTCGTCTTTCTCATTCCGCTTTTCGACGGTCTGCAGATGGCGCGCCTGATCCATCACATCGGTATGTGGGCGATCCTCATCTTCGCCGTGGCGCACATTTATTTCGTGGTGTTGTACTCGACCGTCGAGCACCTCGGCATCTTCGACTCGATCCTCTCGGGCTTCAAGTTCTTGCCGAGGCGCAAGGACCGACGGCCGTGACCGAGATCCAGACCGCGCAGGGCGGAGGGCACAGCGGCGTCCTCGTGCTGGGGCTCGGTAATGTGCTGCTGCGCGATGACGGGATTGGTGCTGCGGCGCTCGCCCGGCTCGAGCGCGACTATCTGATTCCGCCCGGGGTCCGGCTGGTCGAAGGCGGGACGCTCGGCCTCGCGCTGCTCGATGAGATCGCGCAAGCCGAGCACGTGATCCTGGTCGATGCGGTTGCGACGGATGGCCCGCCCGGCAGCCTCGTGCGGCTCGACGGCACTGACGTGATCGATGCGGTGCGCGAGCGTCTCTCGGTGCATCAGGTCGGCGTGGCCGATCTGCTCGATGTCGCACGCCTCATCGGCCGCTACCCGGCCTCGGTAGTGCTGCTCGGGGTGGTGCCCGGTGCGATCGATTTGTCGGTCACGCGTACTGCGGCCGTCGAGCGTGCCCTCGATGCGCTGGTTGCGAGTATCGTCCTCGGAGTGGAGCGGCTTGGATTTACTCTCGTTCCGCGACCGCGTGCTCCCGCTGACGATCGGCCTATTCACGCTCTCACCCATCATTTCGGGATGTAGCGGAGCGGCGCCGAGCGCGCCCGCGGGGACACTGGGATCCGCGCCGGCCGAGCGCGCCGGCGCGGAGCTCTTTGCGAGCGACTGCGCGATCTGCCACGGTCCAAACGGCGACGGTCAGGGTCTGCGCCATGAGGGGATGGTGCCCCCGCCGGCGGACCTCACGGTTCCCCCGTGGTCGCAGGCGGGCAATGCCGGGCGCACCTTCCTCGCGATCCGTCAGGGAGTCGCTCGAACGGCCATGGCGCCGTGGCCGATGCTGAGCGATGAGCAGATCTGGCAACTCGTCGCTTACATCGAGACGCTGCCGCAGGGCCGTTGAGGCGCCTCGAGGGGCCAGCACTCGTTAGCGTGGCCCAGCAGGGCGGGGCGCGAACGGCAGGCGCTCACGAACCTGCGGACCTCTTGCGCCTTCCACCCGTCGCGGTAAGCCTGCCAGGCGTGCGCAAGTGAGTCCCGGCGGACATCGGCGACCACGAAGGGCAGCGCGTTGAGCAGCTTCACGCTCCCGTTAGGCACGATGAGGAGCATCGCCTGAGGACTCTCCAGCCGCCGCTCCATCTCCGTCACGATGTCCCAGGGATAGACGCACAGGCGCATCTCAGGCCCACGCGCCTGGTGGGACGCCTCGAGCGCGAGGACGGCGCGTTGCCACTCCGGCTCCTCGCAAGCGAGGCGGTCCCAGTCGGCGGCCGCCCGGCCGATCCGCATCATTGGGCCCGTGACGAAGGCCTCGCAGCCGAGCCGCTGCGCGTGCTCGTACGCGCCGAGCATCTCGTGAAGGTTGAGCCGGTTGGGGACGAACACGGATTGCGGTGGACGAGCGCGAGCGACGAGGCGCTCAATCGCGGTTACCGTGCCCGCGAAACTCGACCCGGGTCGCACCCGCTCGTGCGTCGCGGCGGTGGCGCCATCCACGGAGATCTGAACGCAGAGCGCATCGAGTCGTGCAAGGCGATCGGCGGCCGCATCGTCGATGTGCGAGCCGTCCGTCTCGAGCTTGAGTGCGATACCCGCGCCCGAGAGGCGCTCCAAGAGCTCCCAGCAGTGCGGTACGCCGAGCGGCTCGCCGCCTCCGAAGGCGACGTAGGCCACTCCGGCCGCAATGAGACTCTCTGCGAGCGCAATGGCCTGATCGCTCGTGAGCTCATCGCTCCATGCCCGCGCTGGGCCCGACTCCTCGCAGCAGGCGAGACAGCTCGCCGTGCAACGGTTGGTGAGCTGCCACGCGACGAACAGCGGCGCGCTGTACTCCTCGAGTCGAGCGCCGAGCTCGCTCGAAGCGTTCGCGAGCCTCAGGTGAAGCGAATGTACGGCTGGGCCATCACCTGCTCGGACACGTCCTCAATCTTGGGCTTCTCCCACGGGGCCTTCTTGATTGAGTCCGGGGACTCGGGCAGCGCGCGAGCCGTGCTGTCACGGGCTTGGAGCTTAGGGCTCAGGTCGTTCATCATGCCTCCAGTGAATCGCACCTTGGTCTGAAGTTGAGCGGAAGCCAGGTGTTTGCTTCCGCATGGCTCGATGCATCTGCGACCGCCCGTTCCAAGGCATGGATGACCGCATCACTGTGCCAAGCACGGCGATACGCCTCCCATGCCTGCGCGAGCGTATCGGTGCGCAGGTCCGCGCAGGTGTACGGGAGCGCCGCCGCTACCTTTACCCGGCCATTCGGCAGCACGAGCAGCGTCGCCGGCGGCTCCTCCAGTGCTGCGCGCAGCGCCTCCTCCATGGAGAACGGCTCATAGTAAAGCTCCATTTCCCCGGACCGCAAGCGCGCCTGCTCCGCAAGCAGGGCGCGAAACGCTCGATACTGCGTCGCATCGGGCTCGAGCTGCGCCCAGCGACGCGCGGCGGTGCCGATGCGCATGAGGGCACCGGTATTGAAGCGAAACGCGCCCAGCGAGCGCGCCCGCTCGATCACGGCGCGGGCCTCGTGGAGGTTGAGCCGCGTCGGCGCGAAGGTGACCTCGAGTGGCATCTCCGCGGCGCGAACGGCGCGGCAAGCGTCGTGCGCCCGGGCGAGGCTCCCACCGGCGCGCTGGCGGGCGTAAACCTCAGGCGTATCGCCATCGAGGCTCACCTGCACGGAGCGCACGGGTAGCGAGGCGAGGCCGCGCGCGGCGGCGCCGTCGAGACGCTGGCCGTTGGTCTCGATCTTGAGCTGTACGCCCGCGTTCCCGAGCTTCGCGGCGACTTCGAAGAAGAACGGCACGATGAGAGGCTCTCCGCCGCACAGCATCACGTACGGTACGTCGTTGCGCAGGAGCTCGGCGGCAACCCGCAGCGCACCGGCTGCATCGAGCTCGTCCGGCAAGGGCTTACCGGGCGCCGACTCGGTGCAGCAGTGCACGCAGCACAGATCGCAATTGCGCGTGAGCTGCCAGGAGACGAGGAGCGGCGCGCGAAGCGAATCGATGGAGTGACGGGCGATGGGACCTCCGAGCTGCGCCACCCGGCGCTCAGGAGCCCGAGACGCGCTGCGCCGTCGTCGGTGGGCGCACGCCGCTTAACACCATGCCCGCGGCGAAGAGCGTCACGGCGAGCAGGTAGCACCCGACGATGGTCGCGATGGCCGGGGCGAACCGCCGCGGCTGCTCGTAGCTTCGTAGCGCGCGGTGCGCGCTCGCGAGGAGGAGCGGTGCGGCGAGGAGTGCGCCGAGACAGGCGACGGGGAATTCGCCCGCGGCTACACCCGCGGGGGCCGCGAGCAGCCCCGCGCAGGCGAGCGCGACGTACAGCCACACGCCGCGGCGGCGGCCGAGCCGCACGACCCAGTTGCGCTTGCCGACCAGGCGATCCTGGTGGTAGTCCGGAATCTCATTGACGACGGCGAGCGCCATGATGAGCAATCCCGGGACGGCGGATGCCCACCAGGCGCCGCGCGGGAGGGTCCGAGTCTGCAAGTAGACGCTGCCCAAAGTGAGCCACGGGCCGTAGGCGAGCCCGATCGCGAGCTCGCCGAGGCCCCGGTACGCCCAGCGAATGGGCGGCGCCGCGTAGAAGATGGCGGCGAGTCCGCCGAGCGCGGCGAACACGAGTACCGGCGTGCCATAGTCGATCGCGAGATAGATCCCGACGGCGAGCGCGCCGCCGAATGCGGCCGTCCCTAGCCACAACACGGCCACCGCCATCGCAGGCACGTCGGCCGGATTGAATACCCGATCGGTTCCGAGGCGCGAATCGAAGTATTCGTTGAACGCCTCGACGCCTACCACCGAGAGCGCGACCCCACCGAGTCCGATCCAGAATATCCCGGCATGAAACTCGCGCGCCACCCCGTACGCCCACGCGCCGCCCAGTAGATAGGGCATGAGTCCGGCATAAAGGAAGAACCGATAGCGCACGAGCGTCGCCATGCGCAGGAGGGTGGCGAGAAGCCCGCGCGAGCCCCCGTGAGGGCGCGCGGCGCCCTCGAGCGGGTGCGATCTCGCGGGCCCCCGTTCCAGCGAGGCTCGACTCATTGGAGGTAGACCCATTGGTGGAGCGCCGCGGTCTTGCGCGGATCCCCGGCCAGATCCTCCACGAACTGGGTCACGCGCGGATCATGCCAGGCGCGCTGGAACCTCGCCCAGACCTCCTCCAGAGACTCCTTGCGCAGATCGCCGCACACGAACGGCAGCGCGTTGATCAGCTTGACGAGCCCGTTCGGCAGGACGATCAAGAGGGCGGCCGGGTGCCTCAAGCGATAGCGCAGCTCCTCGAGGAGCCCCAGCTCGTGGAAGTAGACGCGCATCCGGCCACGGTATTCAGTGCTCTTCGCGCGCAGCACCGCGAAGAAGCTCGCGTATTGCTCCTCCTGCGGGACGATCGCGCGCCAGGTCTTCACTGCGTTGCCCGTGTACATCGTGCGACCGGTGTAGAAGCTGTAGGCGCCGAGCTCGGCTGCGAGATCGATCGCCGCGCCGATCTCGTGCGCGTTGAAGCGCGTGGGGGAGTAATTGATCTCGATCGGAACACCGGCAGCCGCGAGCGCGCGAATGCCGCCGACCGCCCGATCGAAGTCCCCGCGCACGCGCATGCGGTTGTAAGTCTCGCGCGAGGCGCCATCGAGGCTCACCTGTACCGCCTTGACGCCGAGTCTCTGCAGCCGCTCGCAGTTCGCCGGCTCAAGGAAATGGCCGTTGGTCTCGATCTTGAGCTCGATGCCCGCCGCGCACACCCGTTCAACCAGCTCGAAGAACGCCGGATGCACCATCGGCTCGCCGCCCGAGAGCGAGAGGTAGGGGACACCCTGCGCGGCGAGCTGATCCACGATGCGCAAGGTCTCGGGCGCTCCCAGCTCGTCGCGGAACGCCTTGCCCGGTCCGCTTTCCTCGATGCAATGCAGGCAGGCGAGGTTGCATTCGTTCGTGAGCTGCCACGCGACGTAGAGCGGTGCGCCGAGGTCGCCGGAGCCGGTCGCGACCGCCGCCGAGGTCTCCCCGCTCATGACTAGTCCTCGATCAGCCCTTTTTGCCGCAGTTCGGCGATGAACTCGATCGCCTGGCGCTCGATCGCGCCGTCCTGGTCTTCGAACCGGCTCTTCAGGCGCTCGATGACACCACGCTCGTCGGCGCCCGAGCCGATCTCGCTCACGACCGCGGCAGCAGTCGGATTGAGCGTGAAGACCTTCTCGGAGCGAGTCTCGAACAACACCGCGCCGAACTTCTCCGCGCGAAACTTGGTGTACTTCGAGAGTTTCATGGGTGTGTTCGCCGTCCTAAGGGCCGAGGGAGACCGGGGAGCCGAGGGCGGCCCTGTGTACCGCGAACGCTCGATCGCGGTCAAGCGACGCGCGGGTGATGAGGGTCGTCGGCTGCGCATCCGGCGAGTCACCTGCGGCCATGTCGGGTCCGAGCGATTTCCTCGAGGTCCACACTCTCGAGCTCGTCGCGGATCAGCTTGAGCGCAGCGTCGATTTCCGGCAGTAGCACGTTCTCGATCGCCCGGGTGCGCCGTTCGGTGCGAGCGTACTCCCGGGCGAGACGCCGCAGGCTCGCCGCGCACGCCGCGAGCGCCACGAGCGGCGCAACGAGCTGCCGGTACGCGAGCGCGCAGGCGCGCGCCTGTCGCGTCTCATTGACCCCGATCTCCGTGTGGCGCTCGGGGCCGCGCTCGAGCCGCGCCTCGGTGAGCTCCAGGCCGAGCAGCCACGAGGGGGTTAGTTCGATGTGATCGGCGCCGCAGTCGAGCGGCGGGTAGACCGCAAGCTCATCGAGCCCGTGCCGCACGAGCGCAGCCCGCAGTGCCCCTTGCGCAAGCTCCGTGGCGCGCTGAGCTTCCGCGCGCAGTGACCGCAGCTGCGCAAGCCGCCGCCGCATCTCGGCGGCGAGCAGCACCCGCTTCTCGTCGAGCAGCTCGTGCCCCTCGCGGGCGAGACGGCGCTCGTCCTCGAGCTCAAGGAGCGCGATGCGGCTGACGAAGATCTCGCGCCGGAGCTCAGGCATGACGTTCCGCCGAGAGATGCGCTGCGATCTGCCGGGGCGTGAGGCGCGTGAGCTCCAGCACGGGCAACTGGCGCAGAAGCTCCCAGCCGATCGCCATGCTCTCCTCGAGCGTGCGCCCATGCTCCTGACGGACGAGCTTCTCTTCGAATGCCTGACCGAAAGCGAGGAATCGCCGGTCGATCTCCGGAAGACTGTCCTCACCCATGACGCTCGCGAGGATTCGCACGTGCGTCGCTCGCGCGTAGGCCGCGAACAGCTGGCTCGCAAGCGCCGGATGGTCCTCGTCGGTATAGCCCGCGCCGATGCCCGAGTTCATCAGCCGCGAGAGGCTCGGGAGCACGCGGATCGGAGGATAGATACCGCGGCGATCGAGGTCGCGGTCGAGCACGATCTGTCCCTCGGTAATGTAGCCTGTCAGATCGGCGATCGGATGCCCGATGTCATCTCCGGGCATCGACAGAATCGGCAGCTGCGTGAGCGTGCCCGGGAGGCCCCGGAGGCATCCGGCGCGCTCGTAGAGACTCGCGAGGTCGGAGTACATATAGCCCGGATAGCCCTTGCGGCTCGGCAGCTCGCCGTGGCTTGCCGAGACCTCGCGCAGTGCCTCGCAGTAATTGGTCATATCGGTGAGGACGCAGAGCACGTGCCGGCCTTCGACGAACGCGAGATACTCGGCTGCGGTAAGGGCGTAGCGCGGGGTGAGCAGCCGCTGCGTTGCGGGCTCGTCCGCGAGGTTCAAGAACATCACGGTGTGCTCGAGCGCGGCGCTCGCGGCCAAGGCTTCGCGGAAGGCCTCGGCGGTGTCGTGCGCAATGCCGATCCCGACAAACACGATCGCGAAGGCCTCGGCGCTCTTGCGCAGGCGCGCGTGCAGTGCGATCTGCGTCGCGAGGCGATCGTGCGGGAGGCCGGCGCCGGAGAAGAGCGGCAGCTTCTGTCCGCGCACCAGGCTGTTGAGGAGGTCGATGGCGGAGACTCCGGTCTCGATGAAGTCGCGCGGGAGCGCCCGCGCGGCCGGATTGATCGCGAGCCCATCAATGCGCATGCGGCGCATCGCCGGTATCGGGCCGCCGCCGTCGATCGGGCGCCCGACGCTGTCGAAAGTGCGCCCGAGCATGCCGGGCCCGACGCCGAGGAGGAGCGGCTCATTCCACAGACGGATCCGCGTGTCCTCGAGCCCGAGTCCACTCGTCGAGTCGAGCACCTCGACCACCATCGCTCCGGCATCGAGCGCAGCGACCCGCCCAATGCGGCTGCGGCGCTCGGCATCGAGCACTTCCACGGTGGAGTTGAGGCCGATCTCGGCCTTGCGCGCGAGGTAGAGGAGCGGCCCCTCGATGCGCTCGACGCAGTGCTCGACGGTGAGCTCAGGACGCACGGGCCGGTTCCGCCGCCAGCGTGGCGAACTCCGAGTCGAGGCGCCCCGAGAGCGCAGCGATCTGTGCGATCCGATCCTCGCCATACTCCTCGCCGATGCGCTGCACGACGGCGCGAATCGGCAGCGCGGCAATGCTCTCGATCGTGGCACCGCGCGTGAGTGCGGCATGCGCGAGCTCGATGAACCGCAGCACGATGCCGAGCATCGCGCTTTGCCGCTCGGGCGAGCAGTATCGATCGACCGGTGAGAACGAGGATTGTCGCAGGATCGCCTCGCACGCGAGCTCCGCGCAGAGGAGCGTCAACTGCTGGGCCGGCGCGAGGGCATCCTTCCCGAGAATGCGCGCCATGCGGTCGAGGTGCACCTGCTCGGTGAGCAGCTCGAGCACGGTCGTGCGCTGCTCGCTCCAGCGGGGATTGCCGCGGCTCTGCCACCAGGGCGCGAGCGCGGCGGCATCGGCGCTGTAGGACTGCAGCGGGTGCACGGCGGGAAAGAACCGGGCCTGCGCGCGGTCGCGATCGAGCGCCCAGAGCGTGCGCACGCACCGCCGAGTATGCATGGTCACCGGCTCGGAGAAGTCTCCCGCGGGCGGGCTTATCGCGCCAATCAGGGTCACCGAGCCTTCGGCGCCGCCCAAGGTACGCACGCGGCCGGCCCGCTCATAGAATTCGGCCAGTCTCGAGCTCAGATAGGCGGGGTAGCCGGCTTCCCCGGGCAGCTCCCCGAGCCGGCCGCTCACCTCGCGCAATGCCTCGGCCCAGCGACTCGTCGAGTCCGCCATCAACGCCACGTTGAGCCCCTGATCGCGAAAATACTCGGCCACGGTGATGGCGGTGTAGATGCTGGCCTCGCGCGCGGCGACCGGCATATTGGAGGCGTTCGCGATGATGACCGTGCGCTCCATCAACGGACGGGCGCTGCGCGGGTCCTCGAGGCTCGGGAACTCATCGAGCACCTCGGCCATTTCGTTGCCGCGCTCGCCGCAACCGACGTACACGATCACGTCCGCATCGCACCACTTCGCAATCGCCTCCTGGAGAATGGTCTTGCCGGTTCCGAAGCCGCCTGGCATCGCGGCGCGCCCGCCGCGCGCCACGGGAAAGAGGGTATCGAGGAGGCGCTGTCCGGTGATCATGGGAGCGGACGGCGGCAGGCGGCTCTCGATGGGCCGGGGCTTGCGGATGGGCCATGCGTGCGCGAGCGCGAGCAGGCAGGAGGCGCCATCCGCGCCGCGGAGGGTTGCGATCGGCTCCGCGTCGGTGTAGTTCCCCGGGTCCGCGACCGAGAGCACGGTGCCACCGTGGCCAGGCGGGATCAGGCAACTCTGTCGCGGCGCTGTGCCGACGAGACCGAGTCGCTCGCCCGAGCGGACGACATCACCGACCCGCACTGTGGGCTCGAAGGCATGGCGTTGCGCTGCGCGACCGCTCCCTCGCGGTCGGATGAAGGGATCCGTCGCGGGCTCAAGCGGCCGCAGCAACCCATCGAAAAGATGCCCGAGAAGGCCGGGGCCGAGCCGGGCCGAGAGTGCCTGCCCGGTGCCCCTCACGATCGTCCCAGGCTTGAGCCCCGTCGTGTCCTCGTAGACTTGCGCGACGATCTCCTGCCCGCTCAGCTGGACGACCTCCCCGATGAGTCCGTCCGGGCCCACGAGTATCGACTCCTGCAGATGGAAGGGTGCGATCGCGCGCGCGCGCAGCACCGGTCCGCTCACCCAGCTCACACGCGCTTCAGGCGACACGTGTACTTCCTCCGACGGGCATGGCCTCGTATTCGGCGAGGAACGCGCCCTCGATCTCTCCACGGGCTGCGAGAAGGCCGGCGATCGTGGCGTCGAGACACACACCGTCGCTGCGAACACGCAGCCCCGCGGGGATCGTGGGGTCACACACCCATTCGACCGCGGGGCAGCCCCGCGCGCGCGCAAGGCGCTCGAGGGCGCTGCGCTCGGCGTCGGCGAGCGACGAGGCGATCTCGATCCGCCAGGCGCGCTCAGGGAGCAGTGCGCTCGCGGCCGCGAGCGCGGCCTCGCTCCATTGCGCTCGCTGCACGGCGTTCTGCCAGCGTGCTGCGAGTACCGCGTCGAGCTCCTGCCACATACGCGCAAGCAGCGCTCGGGTGCGCTCGCGTGCGTGGCGCTGTGCCTCGAGCCGCACGCGGGCCGCGAGCTGCCGGCGTCCCCGCTCGAGCCGGTCCCGCTCCTCGGCAATCGCGGCGCGCACCCGCGCACGCGCCTCCGCGCGAGCCGCACGCACGATCACGCGCGCCTGCTCGGCGGCAGTGGCGCGCAGCGCTTCGCGCCGCGCCGTGCTCGAGCGAGTCACACGCTCGAGCAACTGCTCGGTCTGCAGCTCGAGAACGCTCGGCGGCGGGGCCCTGCTCACGTGGCGACCCCGAGCGTGCGGCGGACTTCCCGCTCGAGGTCGGGAGGCGCGGCGCTGCCGCGCACATCGGCGATGATCTCGAGGAGCGGCCGCAAGCGAAGCGCTGCCGCCGCAAGCTGCTCGCCCGGCAGTCGTGCGGCGAGCTGAGCGGTGATGAGGACCACATCCGCTTCGGCAGCGGCGCGATCGAGGCACTGCGACACATCAGACTCTCGAGGCGTGTAGATCTGCGCGCCGGCGAGCCGCCAACCGAGCGCGGTGGACTCATCGGCGACCACGGCGACTCGGATCATCGCCCGACCCGATCGAGGATCAGGATCGAGACGATGAGCCCGTAGATCGCGATCCCTTCGGCGAGACCGACGAGTACCAGGACGCGCCCGAAGAGCTCGGGCTTCTCGGCAATCGCACCGACCGCAGCGCTTCCCACGCGGGCCACGGCATAGCCGGCGCCGAGTGTCGCGAGCGCGGTCGAGGTTGCCGCAGCCATGAAGGCCCAACCGGCCAGGTGCGGATCGATCGCGGCGGCCGCTTCGGGGAATGCGGCGAGGGACGGCCGTGCCGCGAGGAGGAGCACCGTCGCGCCGAGGACGACAAACACGGTGAGCAACGCGACCGCGCCGCGCAACGTTCGGTCTGGAGATCGCATCTTAGCCATGGAAAACTCTCCGTGACGCACCCGTGCTGCGAGGCGACTGCGGGCTCGCCAACGGGCTGAAGGGACGGCCGGCGCCGTGCAGAAAGCGGATGAAAAATTCGAACAGCACGAGTCGCGACGTCTGAATGGCCACGACGAGCGCCTCGATCCCCATCATGAGCACGTTCCCGAGCGCGAGCACCGCCCACGACAGCGGGCCCATGCGCACCGTCGCGGCGAGTCCCACCACCGCGGCAGCGAGCCCCGCGTGAGCGAGCGCGAACGCACCGACTCGTACGAAGGAGAGCGTGTTGACGAGGAGTTGAAAGAGGCTCTCGAGCGACTCGCCAACGCCGCGCCCGAACGCTGCGAGCCGCCGCTCGCGCGCGATCGCGGCCGAGCCCGCCCAGGCCCAGGCAAGCCCCGCGGGCAGCGCCCACAGGGCGCGCACATCGATCGACGCCGCGACGATGCTCAGGTAGGCGAGCACGATCCCGGCGCGCGCCGCCCACCAGCGACCCGCCTCGCTGGCCCACGTGCGCTGGAGCGCATCGAGCGCAAGCCCGATCAGGACCACGCCGCATCCGAAGCCGAGGCTCACGCGCAGCAGCTCGAGTGGCGCCACGAGCGGTTTCACCCACAGGGCCGGCAGCAAGTCCTCGCGCGCGAAGACGCTGCCGAAGAGCGCCCCGAACAGCACCGCAATCGCGCCGCCGGGGATGAGCATTGCGAGCGCGGGGTACCGCCGGCGCAGCGCCACGCCTGCAACGAGCAGAATCGCCCCTTGCGCCACATCCGCGAACATGAATCCGAACATGGTGGGCGCAATCAGCGCGACGATCTGACTCGGATCCGCCTCGCTCGCCGCCGGCATCCCGAGCAGCCGCGCGAACAGCTCGAAGGGCTGGGCCCAGCGGGGATTATTGAGCAGCACCGGTGCCACCAGGTCCCGAGGCGGCTCGGGATAGCGCAGCAGAAAGCGCACGCCAGCCGCTTGTAGCGCCGCCTCGATCGAGATGCCCGTCGCGTCGCTCGTCCAGCCGCTCACCCAGGCGAAGTGCTCGGTCATCGGCAGCTCAGGGACGTGTTGCGCCAGCCAGCCGATAAAGTCGAGGTCGGTTCGCGCCGCGCCAGCGCCGTGGGCATCGCTCAGATGCGCAATCTCGCGCTCGAGAGCGCTCGTCTCGGCGCGGTTGCGGCCGATTCGCGCGGCGAGATCGGCGAGCGCAGACTCGCCAAGCGGGGACAAGCCCTCCGGAAGCGCGAAACGGCGCGCCTTGAGCGCGTGGAGGCTCTCATCGAGCCCAGCGAGCGCCGCGTTCAGGCCGAGTGCGAGCAGAAAGGTCCGCTCGCGAGCGCGAATCTGCTCCAGCACCACCGCCGGCGGAACGGTGAGCCCGGTCGGCTCCGTTGCAAGAAGGTAGGCGCGACTGGCGAGGATGGGGCCGTGCTCGGCGAGCCGCGCGAGGTTGGGAAGCGCCTCTCCGGCCGCGGCGACCAGATCACGAGCGAGCTCGAGTTCGGCGCGCGTTGCCTCGAGACGCTGCGCACGCGCGATCAAGGAGTCCGCGGCACTTGCCCACGCATGCAGCCGTCTGATGGCGCTGCTCGCGAGCTTCTCGAGCTCGACTGGCCTCTCCACGGCCGCGCTCGCAGGCGCCGGCCAGTAGCGTGCATAGCGCTCCCCGAGCTGCCGGTAGTCGTCGAGGATCACCCGCAGTGCCGGGAGCACCTGCATGGCCGAGGTACCGGAATGCGCTTCGAGCTGAACGCGGCCGGTAGCGGCGAGCGCGCGCAGGGTGAGGGCGAGCTCGTCCCGCCCAGTGAGCAGCTCGAACCACCTCGCGCTGAGGGCGCGCAGCACCATCAAACAGCCTCCGCGGGCGACGGGGGAAACACAGCGCGAACGGCGAGCCCACCGCGTAGGCGCTCGAGATCGAGCGCGACGAAGAGGAGGTGGGAGGCCGAGGCGAGGGCCGTACCGGCCCCGGCGCGGTACAGCCGCGCGAGCGGCCTGCGGCGTGACTCGGCGTCGGCCGTAGACGCGGCAATCCGGCCGAGCGAGGCGATCGAGTCGAGCGTCGCCGTGTCACGCACTGGCGCGAGCTCGCGCCAGTGCGTCCGCCACTCCGTGACGAGCGGACGCCGCTCGCGTACCGCCGCGGCGAGGGGCGCGAGACTCGTCTTTTCCAGCGCAACGCTGCGCTCGGCAGGGCTGCCGGGAGCGAGCGGCCCGAGGAGGGGATCGGCGAGCATCCATTGCGGAACCGGCTCGGGCTGCGCAAGCCGAGCGAGAAGTCCGATCGCCGGGAGCCAGGTCAGCCAGCCGAGCCAGCGCTGCCAACCACCCGGGTGCCACCGCGTAACCTCCCCGACATAGCGCCGCCACTCCGCACGCAGCGCACGCTCGAGGGCATGACAGTCCGCCTGCGGGTCGAGCGTTGTGCCCCAGCGGGCGAACGAGCCCGCTTTCAGGGTGTCGAGAAAGTGCGCGAGGCTGCGACTAGACTCGAGCCGCAACCATTCGCGCTCGTGCAATCGTGTGCCATGGCGGGCATGGACCCGGGACGATGCGTAGTCGAGGTCCCCCTCCGCGTGCGTCGCGCTCACGGCGGTTCCCGCGTTTGCATCAAGCGTACGGCGAGGCGCTCGAGCGCGAGCCGAAGCCGCGTGAGGTCCACGAACTCGTCGGCGGCCGCGGTCCGCGCCCCGCCCTCCGCGGCCTCGCTCGCCGCCAGGGATTGGAGTGCACGGTCGGCGCGCGCATGGATCACCACGGCCCGCGCGTGGGCGCGCTCGAGAATGCGCCTGGCCTCGGCGCGAGCGCGCTCCAGGGATGCGGCGCACTCCTGCTCACAACGCTCGACGGCCTGCCGCGCCGACAGTTCTGAATCGAGCACGCGGTCCATCGCCCGGGCGGCGAGCGCGGCCAGCGTGGGCTTCTCGTCGGTCGACGGCTGCTTCGGGTCGCTCACGCGCGGCGTACTCTCCCTGGGGGTTACGTTTAGCTTCGATGCGCGCCGATGCCTATGTCGGCTTGTGCGTATGCACCTCGGTAAATACGTATTCGGCAAAATAGGGGTCCCGGGGAAGCTACGCACCCATAACAGGAACGGAGGCCCCTCATGGCCAGACTCCCATTGGCAATCCTGACAGTTGCCGCCGCGCTGCTCGCCGCTACTGCGGCGCGCGCCGCCGATCCTGCGGCCGGGAAGGCGGAGTTTCAGAAAACCTGCAGCAACTGCCACGATCTTGCCGACTGGAAGGGCAAGAGCGAGGCGCAGCTCGAGGGCATGATCAAGAACGTGGTGGCGGGCAAGACAAAGCATCCGAGGAAGCTCGCATTGAGCGACGCCCAGATCGCCGACATCGCCACCTGGGCGAGCAGCGGCGGCTGATGACGCGGCGGCCCGCGAGCGGTCGGAGATCGAGTCCGGTGTGAGACTACCAGGGGAACGCGGAAGGTCTCATGCGGGGCGAGCTGTCCCGGCGCGTGGGGTGACGGCTCTGTGCTCAGCGCTCGCTATCGCGCTGTTGTGCCTGGTCAGCGCTTCTCTTCGCATGAGCTCGGCACAGGCCGCGCCCGCGAGCCCGGCCGTGCCCGTCGAGGCGAACGCGAAGTGCCTCGACTGCCACGAGGACTCGACGCTCCAGGACGCCTCCGGACACTCCTTGACGGTGCATGCCGCGACGTTCGAGCACTCGGCACACCGAAGCCTCGCCTGCTCGGCCTGCCACACCGATGCACTCTCAGTGCGTCACCCGCGCCGGCCCCTCGCTCCCGTGTCCCTTGCGGCTTGTGCGGCCTGCCATCAGTCCGAGATCGATCAGCTCGCCGCGAGCGTGCACGGGATGAAGGGCATGAGTCCGCAGTCGTGCATGAGCTGTCACGGTGACATTCATGCAGTGGTGCGTGCCCAGGAGCTCAACAGCTGGACGGCTGCCGTGGCCGAGATCCGCAGCTGCGGGCATTGCCATCAGAGCATGATGGACGCCTATCTCTCGAGTGCGCACGCCCACGCGCTTCTCGTCGTGGGGCTCGCCGGTGCGCCCTCCTGCACCGACTGCCACGGCAGCGCCCACCAGATTCGCACTGCCGCGAGCCCCGGTGCCGCCACCTCCTTCGCGCAGAGCCCGCAGACCTGCGGCAATTGTCACGCCGGCATCCTCGCACAGTGGCGCGAGAGTGCTCACGGGGTCCTCTGGCAGCAGGGGCGCACGAACGGCCCCGTGTGCACGACCTGTCACGAGCCCCACGCGGTCAAGATACCCACGAGCCCCGCCATGCGCCGGCAGTTCCCGAGCGATTGCGGCACCTGTCACCTGAAGCGCTACCAGAGCTTTGAAGACAGTTTTCACGGCCAGGCGAGTGCGCTCGGTTCCACGGCTGCGGCCACGTGCACGGATTGCCACACCGCACACCACAATCTGGCGCCGAGCGACCCGCGCTCGAGCGTCAACCCCGTCAACTTGCGCACCACCTGCGGGAGATGCCACGCCGGTGAAGTCAACGCCGCATTCCTGACATTCGACCCGCACGCAAATCCTCGCGACCCGAAGCGCAACGTCTACCTGCACTGGGTCTGGGTCTTGATGACGGTGCTGCTCATCGGGGTCTTCGGGTTCTTCGGGTTGCACGACCTGCTGTGGCTGCAGCGCACCGTCGTCGGCAAGTTTCGCGGGGAGTATCCGAGCTTCCGCCGCGCAACCGGTCCGTACGTGCGGCGCTTCACGACCACGCAGATCGTCATCCACGTCATCGTGATCGTGAGTTTCCTCGTGCTCGCCGCGACGGGCCTGCCGCTCAAGTACGCAGGCACCCCGTGGGCATCGAAGCTGATGGCGGTCTGGGGCGGCCCGCAAGGCGGGGGCATCGTCCACCGCATCGCCGCCGTGGTCACGTTCGGCTATTTCGGCTTCCACGTGCTCGGCGTGCTCTACCAGATGCTCGTCAAGCGCGCGCGCGGCTACCTCTGGGGTCCCCGCTCGATGGTGCCGCAGCCGCGTGACATCCGCGATCTCGTGCGCAACGTCGGCTACTTCCTCTATTTGCGGCCGCGCCCGCAGTTCGATCGCTGGACGTACTGGGAGAAATTCGACTATCTCGCCGTCTTCTGGGGCGTCGCGATCATCGGATTCACCGGGCTCATGCTCTGGTTCCCCGGCTTTTTCACACTCTTTCTGCCCGGATGGGCCTTGAACGCTGCCGCGATCGCGCACAGCGACGAGGCGCTGCTCGCGACGGGATTCATCTTCGTCTTTCACTTCTTCCACACGCACTTGAGACCGGAGACATTTCCGATGGATCCGGTGGTGTTCACGGGCCGCTTGCCGCTCGAGCGGCTGAAAGAGGAGCGGCCGCTCGAATACGAGCGGCTGGTTGCGACCGGGGGGCTCGAGCGGCTGCTCGTGCCGCCGCCCACCCGAGTGCAGCTCGTGCGCGCCTACATCTTCGGTCTCGCGGCGGTCGCGATCGGAGTCGCCCTCGCCGTCGGAATCTTCGTGGCCTTGGTGGGCGGTTATGCGGGGTGAGGGAGGCGCTCGATGAAGCACACACTCCTTGCGGCTCTGACGCGCAGCGCGATCGGGACGATCGGCCTCATCGTCGCGGTGTTGAGCGCCGTGTTGATCGTCCTCCTCGCCACGATCTCGGCGGCGGATATGGCGGGGCCGGGGCCGTATTTCGGCATCGCGAGCTACGTGATCCTGCCGGGCTTGCTCGTGCTTGGACTGCTGCTGATCGTCGGCGGTCTCGCATGGCAGCGACGGCGGGCGCGGCGCGCGGCCCGGCGCGCAGGCGCACCCAAGCCGCCGCTTCCGGTGTTCGACCTCAACAGCGCCACTACCCGCACGAGCGTTGCGGGCATATCGCTCGCCGCCATTGCGATGCTCGGGATCCTGGCAGGCGCAGGCTACAAGGGCGTGCAGGTGCTCGACTCCACTCAATTCTGCACGCAAGCGTGCCACGCGGTCATGCAGCCCGAGGCCGTCGCCCACGAGCGCTCACCGCATGCGCGCGTCGCCTGCGTCGACTGTCACGTCGGTCCCGGAGCGAGCTGGTTCGTCAAGGCGAAGATCAACGGCCTGGTGGAGATGGTCGAGCTCGCCACCAACAGCTTCCCGCGTCCGATACCCACGCCGATCGACAATCTGCGTCCCGCGCGAGTCGTGTGCGAGCAGTGCCATTGGCCTGCGCACTTCCTCGGCGACCGGCTGGTGATCCATACCCACTATGCGAGCGACGAGGCGAACACGGCCACCAAGACCGTGCTCATGGTCCACATCGGCGGGCAATCGGGCACGTCGTTCGGCGGAATTCACTGGCACGTGGCCCCAGGGGTCGCGGTCCGCTTCCTGTCCGATCCGTCGCGTGAGCACATCTACACCGTCGAGCTCACGACGGCGGACGGTACGCGCAAGACCTTCAAGGACGGCACGGCCCCCCCGGTCAATGCGCAGTGGCGCACGATGGACTGCGTCGACTGCCACAATCGTCCGACGCATACGTTCCGTCCACCGGGTGAAGAGATCGACGCGGCGCTCGGCGACGGGCGTATCGACACCTCGCTCCCGTTCATCAAGCGCGAGGGGCTGAGCGTGCTCCAGGTCGCCTATTCCTCACAGGCGCAGGGGCAGCGTTCCATACGCACCGCGATCGACGAGTTCTACCGTTCCAAGTATCCCGCGGTGGCGAGCGGCCGCGCCTCGGCGGTGGCGGCGGCCGGCAAGGCGCTCGGGGAGATCTGGTCGTGGAACGTCTTCCCATACATGAAGGTCACCTGGAATACCTATCCCAACCACCTCGGGCACGAGCAATCGCCGGGCTGTTTCCGCTGCCATGACAATCATCACGTGACCGGCGACGGGGAGCGCATTCCGCGCAAATGCGACCTCTGCCACGACGTGCTCGCCCAGGACGACCCGTCCCCGGCCATACTGAAGGAGTTGCAGTGAACGACCAGCGCAAAGCGGTCGCGCTGCTCATGCCCGCGCGAGGCTAGAGGCTCGCGTAATACTCGGCGAGCGCCGTCACATCGGCATCCGAAAGTTTGCTCGTCTTGGCCTGCATCATCTTCGGCTGCGGGCTCTTTCCGTCCTTCATATCGGCGATCGCGCGCTTCAGCCACCCGAGCGGCTGGCCGCCAAGGAGTCCCGCATCATCGGTCGGATCGGTTCCACCGCTCGAATGGCAGATCTGGCACTCGCGCGCGGCGAGCGACTTGCCGTTGGCAGCGGCTGCCGCAGCGACGGGCTGCTTCATCCGCGCGTACGGAAGCTTCGAGTAGTGATCGGCGAGCGCGGCGATCTGAGCAGCGCTCAGGCCTGCGGCGAGAGTGCACATGTCTTCCGTGCCCCCGTGGGGCGCGGCCACCTTCCTGCAGGGACGCGTCTTCGCCGCGAACGCCTTCAACGCATCGAGCTGCACCGGAACGGAGATTCCGGCGATCGTGGGCACGTCCTGCCGGGTGCTGACCCCGTCGTGACCGTGGCAGCCGTCGCAGGCCTCGCCCACCTCGCCGGCGGATGCGGTGAGCGCCGGGGCAGCGAGCACGAGTATCGTTGCGAACGCAAAGAGGGGAATCCGGATCATGGGCGCTTCTCCGTCGCGCTGCGCACGTTGCCAACCGCAAACAGCATCCGAGATTGCCCAATTTGATGTCAAGCCCCGCAACTCGCGCACTCGGCGTGCTGCGGCGACCGCGAAGCCCGGGTAGTCTTGCGGCCATGAGCCAAGCCTCCGGCATCGATCTGCTACTGCTTCATCCTCCGAGCGTTTACGACTTCCGCGAGAAGTCGATCCTGTACGGCCCGGTGAGCGACATGGTGCCCTCCTCGACGGTCTTCGAGATGTACCCGATCGGGTTCCTGACGATCCTCGCGTACCTCGCGCAACGGGGGCTCGAGGTGCGCATCGTCAACCTCGCCGTGCGGATGATGGGGGATCGGCGCTTCGACGTGCGCGCCTTTCTCGCGCGGCTCGAGCCACGGGCGATCGGCATCGATCTGCACTGGCTGCCGCACGCGCACGGCGCCCTGGAGGTCGCACGCCTCGCGAAGGAGCTGCACCCGCAGGTACCGGTCATTGTGGGAGGTCTCTCGGCCACCTATTTTCACCGCGAGCTCGCCGCTTACCCGCAGGTCGATTTCGTTCTTCGCGGCGACAGCACCGAGCCCGCGCTGCACGAGCTCCTGGTCGCGCTGCGCACGGGAGCGTCGGTGGCCCACGTGCCGAACCTCACCTGGAAGGAAGGTGCGGAGGTTCGCGTCAATCCGCTGCGGTTCATCCCAGCGACGCTCGACTACGTCGATGTGCGCCCCGAGCTTCTCATCGAGATGGTACGGCGCTACCGCGACGTGAAGAGCGTGCTGCCCTTCAACGGATGGCTCCGCAACCCCATTACGATGGTCCTGCCGGTCAAGGGCTGCTCGTTCGACTGCGCGACCTGTGGAAGCTCGCGCACGACCTGCGGCCATCTCACCGAGCGCGTACGGCCGGTGTTTCGATCTCCGGACAGCCTGGTGGCGAACATCGTGCGCATCAGCCGCCTCTCGCGCGGACCGATTCTGCTGATCGGGGATCTGCGCCAGGGAGGAGAGGCGTACACCGCGGCGGTGCTCGATGGGATGCGCGCGGCCGCAGTACCGAACGAGATCGTCTTCGAGCTCCTCGACCTGCCACCCGCGAGCTTCCTCGAAGAGGTCGATCGCAGCGTGCAACATTGGAGCTGCGAGGTGAGTCCGGAGAGCCACGACCCGCAGGTGCGGCTCGCGCTCGACGGAGAGACCACCTACACGAACGAGCGGCTCGAGCAGTTCGTGCGGGAAGCGCTCGCACGGCGCTGTCACCGTCTCGATGTGTTCTTCATGATCGGGCTACCGCGGCAGACCTACGAATCGGTTCAGGAGACGATCGAATACTGCGAGCGGCTCTTTCGCATGAGCGACCGCAGGCTCAACTGCCTGATCTCGCCGATGGGGCCGTTCGTCGATCCGGGCAGTCGCATCTTCGAGGAGCCGGAGCGGTTCGGCTATCGGCTGTTCGCGCGCACGCTCGAGCAGCATCGCCAGCTCCTCGTTGAGCCGAGCTGGGAGCGGATTCTCAACTACGAGACGCAGTGGATGTCGCGCGCGCGGCTCGTTGATGCGACATACGACGCCGCGGAGCGGCTGAACGAACTCAAGCGATCCCACGGCCGCATCACCCCGCGGCAGGCGAGCGCAGTGTCGCGGCGGATCGCCGCGGCGCGCAGGCTGCGCGAACGGCTGAACCGCCAGGGCGCGGAGTCCGCCGGTGCGCGGGCGCAGCTTGCCGGGGAAATCGCGCGGTTCAGCATCTCAACGGTTTGCGACAAGGACGAGCTCGCCTGGCCGCGGCACCTGATCAACTTTCGGCCGTTCGAAGTCGCGCGAGCGCTGTTCGGGCGCGTTCGCACGGCGCCGTGACTCGCAGGCCGCGCGGCGCTCCGAGTGACATCGAGGATTTGCGCACAGCGGCGCAAAACTACTGTGACCAGAACCCTATCGGTGAATCGGACGCCTCCCAGGCGATCACTGCGGCCGGCGCGCCGTTCCACGCCACCCCTGTAAGGCGTGAGTGCGGCGCGAATCTCGATCGACACGCCGGTCCACAGCGTGCATTCCAATCGGATCGCAGAGGCGAGCCCGACGGTTCCCGGCACGTCCGGGAATCACGCCCCAGCGTCACGCTCCGCTGCGCTCGACGAGGATCCACGCAGCCGCTGCGAGTTGGCAGCCGCGCGGAGTCGCGTGTCGGTGCCTTCGCGTCGCTAAATCTTTATTGCGCCTCCGGTTTTTCGAGTGCCCATGGCTGCGACCGCGCTACCTGCGGGCGCCTGCGAGCCCTGACCCGATGGTGGGCGGGCATTTCTCGATCAGTCTCACTGTTTCCGTGAGCACGCTCGATGCGCCCAATGCGCGCCCAGTACGTGCCTGCGCGCGGACATCAGCATGGGGAAGAAGGTCCTGAAGCCGAATCACCACGAGACATCGGCCTGGCCGGACGCTCGCGCATTCCGGATCGAAGGGCAGCCGTGTCGAGCTCGAGTACACGCCCGCCGCGGCACACACGGCTCGCACCGGCGAATGCGACGGGCAGACTTGACCTGCGGCGGCTGATATAGATAAATATAACACCATACCTCCCGCGACTTCTGGAGATCGCGCCCGCGGCGCATATGGACGTACTCAACGAAACCGCCACGCACGGGCGGCTGTGGACGCACGTGCGCCGGCACAGGGCCGTCGCGATACTCCTCGTGGCACTGATCGTGCTCGTCTTTTTCGTGGTGCGCGGCGCACATCATCGGCGCGCCGCGATGCAGGCCCAGGAGGCACAGAGCTCGGCCGCGAGCGTGGTCGCCGTGTCGGTCGCCACCGCGACGCGCGGGGAGATCCGCATTCTCGTGCCCGGGCTCGGCACGGTGACGCCGCTCGCCACGGTCACCGTGAAGACCCAGATCAGCGGACAGCTGCAGACCATCGCCTTCCGCGAGGGCGAGCTGGTGCGCAAGGGCGCGTTCCTGGCGCAGATCGATCCACGGCCATACCAGGCGGCGCTCGATCAGAACAAGGGCAATCTGAAGCGCGATCAGGCGCAGCTTGCGGAGGCGAAGATCGATCTCGCGCGTTACGTTGAGTTACTCAAAGAGGACTCGGTGTCGGCGCAGCAGGTCGACCAGCAGCGGGCGCTCGTGGAGCAATACGAGGGAACGGTCGAGTCGGACAAGGCGCAGGTCGAAGCCGCGGCCGTCAATCTCGATTACACCCACATCACCTCGCCGGTGACGGGGCGCGTTGGACTGCGCCAGGTCGATCAGGGCAACTATGTCACCCCGGCGGATGTGAACGGCATCGTCGTGCTCACGCAGCTGCAGCCGATCAGCGTGATCTTCCCCGTGCCCGAGGACAGCGTACCGGCGATCGAGCGCCGGCTGCGCGCCGGTGCGGTGCTTCCGGTGGAAGTGTTCGACCGCAGCAACAGCCAGAAGCTCGCCTCCGGAACGCTGCTCACGACGGACAACGAGATCGACACGACCACGGGGACGGTGAAGCTGCGCGCCATCTTCGACAATCGCGACGGCGCACTCTTTCCCAATCAGTTCGTCAACGTCGAGCTCCTCGAGGATACGCTCCAGGGCGAGCTCATCATCCCGAATGCAGCAGTGCATCGCGGTGCGCCGAATGGCGTCGTCTCGACATTCGTCTACCTCGTACGCCCCGACAGCACGGTGGCCGTTCGTCCGGTCACCCTCGGCGTGGCCGACGGGGAGCGCGTCGCGGTGACACAAGGACTCGCACCTGGCGATGTGGTCGTCACCGAAGGCGGCGATCGCCTGCGCGACGGCGCGCAGATCATCCTGCCGCCCTCGAGCCGTGCGGCCGCCGCCGGCGTCCCGCATGGCGGCGCGCCGTCCCGATCGGAGGCTCCTCGCGCCCTCGGGCACCGCTGACGCACCGGCTGAGCGCGCATGAATCCCTCGCGGCTGTTCATTCTGCGTCCGGTGGCGACGACGTTGCTGATGGTCGCCATCCTCGCGGTGGGGATCATCGGGTACCTCGAGCTGCCGCTCTCGGCGCTCCCGGAGGTCGCCTATCCGACCATCCAGGTGCAGACGTTCTACCCAGGCGCGAGCCCCGATGTCGTCACCTCGGCAATCACCGCACCGCTCGAGAAGCAGCTCGGCCAGATGCCCGGGCTCGACCAGATGACCTCGACGAGCTCGGCGGGCGCCTCGGTCATCACACTGCAGTTCGACCTTTCGCTCTCCCTCGATGTGGCCGAGCAGGAAGTGCAGGCGGCGATCGCCGCTGCGCAGGTGCTGCTGCCGCAGGATCTGCCGGCCCCGCCGATCTACGCCAAGGTCAATCCTGCGGATGCTCCCGTGCTCACACTCGGGATCACCTCGCGCGTCATGCCGCTCACGCAGGTCGAGGATCTCGCCGACACGCGCATCGCGCAGAAGATCTCGCAGGTCAAGGGCGTCGGGGTCGTGAGCCTGAGCGGGGGAGAGCGTCCGGCGGTGCGCGTGGTCGTCAACGCGCGGGCGCTCGCCGCGTACGGTCTCAATCTCGACGATCTGCGCACGACGATCAGCGTCGCGAACCAGAACGGACCGAAGGGCACGCTCGATGCCTCGACGCGCGCCTACACCATCAACACGAACGATCAGCTGCGTAGCGCCGTCGACTACGGCGAGATCGTGATCGCCTACCGCAACGGGGCTCCCGTGCGCCTGAAGGACGTGGCGCAGCTGCTCGAGAGTGCGGAGAACACCGAGCTCGGCGGCTGGATGAATACCACACCCGCGCTCATTCTCAACGTGCAGCGTCAGCCGAGCGCCAACGTCGTCGAAGTGGTCAATCGCGTCCAGTCGCTGCTGCCGTCGCTGCGCGCATCGCTCCCGGCCGGAGTCGACGTGACGGTGCTCACGGACCGCACGACGACGATCCGCGCATCGATCAAGGACGTGGAGTTCGAGCTCACACTCGCCGTCGCGCTCGTCGTGCTCGTCATTTTTCTGTTCCTGCGCAACGTTCCAGCGACGGTGATTCCGAGCCTTTCGGTGCCGTTGTCGCTCGTCGGAACGTTCGCCGTGATGGATCTCGCCGGCTTCAGCCTCAATAACCTGTCGCTGATGGCGCTCACGATCGCGACCGGCTTCGTCGTCGACGATGCGATCGTGATGATCGAGAACATCTCGCGCTACATCGAGCGCGGTGAGCGGCCACTCGATGCGGCGCTGAAGGGGGCCGGGCAAATCGGCTTCACCATCATCTCGCTCACGGTGTCACTGATCGCGGTGCTGATTCCGCTGCTGTTCATGCGCGAGGTGGTGGGGCGGCTGTTCCGCGAGTTCGCGGTCACACTCGCTGTCACCATCCTGATCTCCGCCGTGGTCTCCTTGACGCTCGTTCCGATGCTGTGCGCAAAGCTCTTGAAGACGCGCCCGCCCGAGGAGCACGGCGCGCCGAGCGCGCGCGGCTGGTTCGCGAGCCTCTCGGGGTGGTACGCGCGCAGCCTATCCTGGGTGCTCGACCATCAGACGCTCACGCTGTATGTCGCAACCGCGACGGTGCTGGTCACGGCGCTCCTCTACATCTTCATTCCGAAGGGCTTCTTCCCGGAACAAGACACCGGTCTCATCCAGGGTGTCTCCGAGGCAAGCGAGTCGGTGTCTTATGAGGAGATGGCCGAGCGGCAGCAGGCGCTCGCCGCAGCGGTGCTCACCGATCCGGACGTGGCGAGCCTTTCCTCCTTCATCGGGGTGGACGGCACCAACGTCACGCTCAACAGCGGGCGTTTTCTCATCAATCTCAAGCCGCGCGCGCAGCGCTCGGCCACGGCGGGCGAGATCATCCGCCGACTGCAGCGCGAGACCGGACGCGTGCCGGGTATCACCCTTTACATGCAGCCCGCGCAGGACCTGACGCTCGATGCGACGGTGAGCCGCAGTCAGTATCAGTTCACGCTCGAAAGCGCGGCCCCCGATGCGCTCACGACCTGGACGCCGCAACTGGTCGCTGCGCTCAGGCGCGAGCCACAGCTCTCCGACGTGGTAAGCGACCAGGAGAACAACGGGCTCGCGCTCTACGTGACCGTCGACCGGGACAGCGCCGCACGGCTCGGCATCAGCGTAGGCACCGTCGACAACGCGCTCTACGACGCCTTCGGCCAGCGCATCATCTCGACGATCTTCACCCAGTCGAACCAGTACCGGGTGATCATGCAGGCCGATCCGGCCGGCTACGGCTCGATCGGCTCGCTCGACTCGCTCTATGTTCCTTCGGCGGCCGGCGGACAGGTGCCGCTCTCCGCGATCACCAAGGTTCAGGTCGAGTCCCGACCCCTCCTGATCAACCACCTCGCGCAGTTTCCGGCTGCGACAGTGTCGTTCAACCTGGCCCCTGGAGCCTCCCTCGGCGCGGCGGTCGCTGCAATCGAGTCGGTCGAGCGCACGATCGGGCTCCCGGCGAGCATACGCACCACCTTCCAGGGTGCGGCGCTCGCCTTCCAGAAGAACCTCACCAACGAGTTGCTGCTGCTCCTGGGTGCGGTGCTCGTCATGTACATCGTGCTCGGAGTGCTCTACGAGAGCTTCATCCATCCCGTCACGATCCTCTCGACCCTCCCGTCGGCGGGAATCGGCGCGTTGCTCGCCATGATGCTCGCCGGTGAGGATCTGACGATCATCGCGCTCATCGGCATCATTCTCTTGATCGGCATCGTGAAGAAGAACGCGATCCTCATGATCGACTTCGCCATCGATGCCGTGCGCTCACAGGGGCTTGCGCCCCGCGAGGCGATCTACCAGGCGTGCCTGCTGCGTTTCCGGCCCATCCTGATGACCACCGTGGCCGCACTCTTCGGTGCGCTGCCGCTGATGTTCGGCACCGGCACGGGATCGGAATTGCGCCGCCCGCTCGGGGTGAGCATCGTCGGCGGCCTGCTCGTGAGCCAGGTGCTCACCCTCTTCACGACGCCGGTGATCTATCTCGCCTTCGACCGCGCCGCGAAGCGCTTCGGCGGCCGCGGCGAGGAGGAGGGCGAGGCCGCGCGCGCTCCCGGCGAGGAGAGCGGGGGCGAGCTCGGCGCGCAGCCGACGTGAACGTCTCGGCTCCCTTCATCCGCCGGCCGGTCGCGACGATCCTGTTGACGCTCGGCGTCGCCCTCTCGGGCGCGGCGGCGTTCGTGTTGCTGCCCGTGGCACCTCTGCCGAAAATCGACGTGCCGGCGATATTCGTCTCCGCGCAGCTCCCGGGAGCGAGCCCTGAGGTCATGGCGAGCACCATCGCAACGCCGCTCGAGCGTCATCTGGGTGCGATTGCCGACGTCGATGACATGACCTCGACGAGCAGCGTCGGCTCGACGGCCATCCAGCTGACCTTCGGCATCGATCGGGACATCGACGGTGCGGCGCGCGACGTCGAGGCGGCGATCGAGGCGGCGCACGCGGACCTGCCGAGCTCGCTTACGCGCAACCCCTTCTATCGCAAGATCAACAGCTCCATGTTCCCGGTGCTCGCGATCGCGATGACCTCCGACGTGCTCACCCAGGGACAGATCTACGACGCGGCCGACGCGATCATCTCCCAGCGCCTCGCGCAGCTCAATGGCGTGGGCGGAGTCAACGTGAACGGCAGCGCGCTTCCCGCGGTGCGGATCGACGTGAACCCGCTCGAGCTCTCGAAGTACGGCATCGGACTGCAGGACGTGGCCGCCGCGATCTCGAACGCGAACGCGAATGCGCCAAAGGGCGCGATCGACGTGGGACCGATGCGCTATCAGATCTACACCAACGACAATGCGCGCGTGGCGGAGGCGTACCGCAACCTCATCATCGCCAACCGCAATGGCGCGACCGTGCGCTTGAGCGATGTCGCCGCAGTCACGGACATGCAGGATGGAGCGACCGAGAACATCCGCACGTACGGGGTGTGGAACGGCAAGGCCGCGGTCACCGTGCAGGTGCTGCAGCAGCCGGGAGCGAACGTGATCGACCTGGTCGACCGGGTGAAGCGCGAGCTGCCGCTGCTGCGCGCCGCGATCGACCCGAAGATCGATTTCGCGGTGACATTCGATCGGTCGGTGACGATTCGTGGATCGCTGCGGCAGATGGAGCAGACGCTCCTCATTTCGGTGGCGATGGTGATCCTGGTCGTGTACATGTTCCTGCACAGCCATCGCGCGGCGCTCATTCCCGCGGTCGTGGTCCCGGTGTCGCTCCTCGGCACCTTCGGGGCGATGTACCTCCTCGGCTACTCGCTCGATACCTTCTCGCTGATGGCGCTCACGATCGCGACCGGCTTCGTCGTGGACGATGCGATCGTCGTCATGGAGAACACCAAGCGCCACATCGAAGACGGCATGGCGCGCATGCGCGCGGCGCTCATCGGAGCGCGCGAAGTCGGCTTTACCGTGCTCTCGATGAGCCTGTCGCTGGTCGCGGTGTTCCTGCCCTTCGAGCTCGTGGGCGGCATCGTCGGGCGGCTGTTTCGCGAGTTCACCGTGACGCTGTCGGTCGCGATCCTGATCTCGCTCGCCGTCTCGCTCTCGACGACCCCGATGATGTGCGCGCGGCTTCTCGGCCGGGACCGCTCGCTGTCGCTCTCCGTGATCGGGCGCGCGTTCGAGCGCAACTTCCAGCTCCTCCGCCAGGAGTACGAGCGAACGCTCGGCTGGGCGCTCGATCACCGCCGCACCATGCTCGCGCTGTTGCTCACGACGATCGTGCTCAATGTGTATCTGTACATCTTCGTGCCGAAGGGATTCTTCCCGCAGCAGGACACCGGGCAGCTGCAGGGCGGCATGCGCGCGGACGCCGCCGCCTCCTTCCAGCTCATCAAGGCGAAGCTCCAAGAGGTGACCGCGATCATTCAACGCGACCCGGCGGTGACGAGCGTGACGGGGTCGGTCGGAGGAGGCAGCTTCGGATTCTTCGGGAGCGGCGCGAGTGCGAACATCAACGTGACGTTGAAGCCGCGCTCCGAGCGCAACGCTTCCGCCGACCAGGTGCTCGCGCGCCTGCGGCCGCAACTCGCGGCGGTGTCGGGCGTCGCAACGTACCTGCAGGCCCAGCAGGACATCGGCGGCGGCGGCGGAGGGCGTGCGTCGAACTCCGAGTACCAGTACACGCTCCTCGGGGACAATCTCGCGGAGCTGCGCGAGTGGTCGCAGAAGCTGCGCATCGCGTTGCAGGACGTGCCCGAGCTCACCGACGTCGACACCGATCTGCAGCCGGGCGGACTCGAGGATGACTTGATCGTCGACCGCGACAGCGCCTCGAGACTCGGCCTCACCGAGATCCAGATCGACAGCGCGCTCGCCGATGCATTCGCGCAGGCTCAGGTCTCGACGATCTACAACCCCGACAGCCCGCAGCAGTACCACGTCGTCATGGAGGTGGCACCGCGATTCTGGCAGGACCCGGACGTGCTCAAGGAGCTCTACATCAGCACCGCCGGCGGCGCGGTGAGCGGCACCGAGTCGACCCAGGCCGTCGCCGGTACCACGGTGTTCAAGACGAGCGGCGCAACTCCCTCGAGCGCGGCGATCGCCGAGGACGTGGCGCGCGAGCTCGCGTCGAACTCGCTCGCGAACGCCGGACGCGGCAATACCTCGACCGGAGCGGCGGTGAGCATCAATGCCGAGACCGTCGTGCCGTTCAGCGCCTTCAGTCGCTTTGCAACGGCCACGACGCCCGTGAGCGTCACGCACACGGGAAGCTCGGTCTCGACCTCGATCTCCTTCAATCTTCCGGTGGGGGTCTCGCTCGATCAAGCGCTCGCGGCGATCGAGCGCACGATGAACCGCATCCACATGCCGGTGAGCATCCACGGCGATACCTACGGCACGGCCCGCCTGTTCCAGCAGAATTCGCGCAACTTGCCGCTCATGCTGCTCGGCGCGCTGCTCGCGATCTACGTCGTGCTCGGGATGCTCTACGAGAGCTTCAGCCAGCCGCTCACGATCCTCTCGACGCTCCCCTCGGCAGGGCTCGGGGCGCTCCTCGCGCTCATGGCGACGGGCACCGAGTTCAGCTTGATCGCCTTCTTGGGGATCCTCCTCCTCATCGGCATCGTCAAGAAGAACGCGATCATGATGGTGGACTTCGCGCTCAATGCGGAGCGCACGCTGGGTCTCGATGCGCGCAGCGCGATCGCGCGCGCCTGCTCGCTGCGCTTCCGCCCCATCATGATGACCACGTTCGCGGCGATCGCGGGCGCGCTGCCGCTCGCGCTTGCCTATGGCGATGGCACGGAGATGCGCCGTCCGCTCGGCATCGCCATCGTCGGGGGTCTCATCGTGAGCCAGCTGCTCACCGTGTATACCACTCCGGTCGTCTACCTGTACGTGCGCGGCTGGGGACGCAGCGCGCGCAGCGCGCGGGCGCGGCCGCAGAGCGGCACGGTGAGCGCCTAGCCGTTCGCGCGTGGCGCCCGCGGTCAGCGGGCCGTGGCGGCCGCGTCGGGGTACGCGGCGAAGATTCCGTTGAGGAGGCTCGCGAGCCGCGCGCCGGCAATGAGCAGACGCTCGCGAATCACCGTCTCGGCCACCGCCTGGTACTTGAGGTCGAGCAGGATCGTTGCATCCGCACGCCGATCGCAGCGGAAGCCCGGGTAGTGATAGGCAACGGTGCGCGCAAGCCGGCGTGATTCCGCTGCCCAGGAATCCGGCGTGCCTTCGCCCTGCGTGCGCAGCGCGCGCTCGGCCTCGGCGGCCAGCGCGTCGATGTCGGCCGGCGGCCGGCGACGATTGGGCGTGTCGAGTGCGCGCTGGACGAGCTCGTTGTCCCAGACGCCGTGCAGGTTGAGTGGGCGCCGAGTGCGAACGCCTTCGAGCACGACGCGCACCGCATTGCCGCCGTGATCGTCGTTATCGGCGGCGTGCAGGGGCTGATGGATGTCCTCGGTGAGGTGGACGACCCACTTCAACGCCGCGTTGCGCTCGCTCAGGCTCGCACGCGGATCTGCGAGCACGCGCACCAGGCGCTTGAGCTGCTCGGTGTTGCACTCACCGTCCGGGCAGTACGTGGACTTCGCTGCCCGCCGGCAGAGCGGCGCGTTGTCGTAGTGCCAACGCGGGTGAGATGCCGGCGTGCCGCGGATCTCATCGGCCCAGTCGGAGACGGCCTCGAGGGTGGCTCGGTGCGAGGGGTCGCCGTCGCGGTCGACATCGCGTGCGAGCAGCGCCGCAACGGCGGCATGAGCCTGCGGGGTGAGAAGGCGATCCGCGATCGCGCCGATCGTGCGATGGCCGAGCGGACCCCATGCGCGGGCAGAAGGGCTCACGAGAGCGAGAGCGACGACGAGACTCAGGAGGGGCGGAAGACTGATGCGCACGAGGCCTCCAGCGGCGGAGGCGCCGAGCATACCCACGCGCTCGCGCTTCGACCACCTCGGTCGGCGCCCGCCTCAGACCAGCCTGAGATCGAGCGGCCTCGTCTGCGGGAAGACCTGCTGGCAGCGTGCGCTCGAGAGGCCCCAGAGGGCACGAAACAGTCCCCCGAGCAGATCCCGGTAATCGTTGAGCACCGGCCAGTCGCGGTCCTGAAAGAGCGTCGCGCGCGCGACGCGCACCTGCTCACCGGCGATGCGTCCTCCGCGGACCGCGCCGCCGAGCACCCAATAGACGGTGCCGTGGCCGTGGTCCGTGCCCCGATCGCCATTCTCGCGGAACGTGCGGCCGAACTCGGACAGCACCACGACGACGGTATTGCGCCACTCCTCGCTCCCCAGGGCCGATGCGAATGTGGTGAGCCCGCGTCCGAGCCCGGAGAGGTTCGCGGCGAGGGCTCCCTCCTGCGCGCCCTCGTTGACGTGGGTATCCCAGCCGCCCACGTCGACGAATCCGATGCGGTAGGTTCCGCTCATGAGCCGCGCCATGCGCTCGGCCTGCAGCTCGAAGCCCTTGGTGTTGATCGCGTTGCGGCTCGCCGCGCGCATCTCCGCGGCCATTGCCGCGGCGACCTGCTGGCGCAGCTCCAGACCGCTCGCGACGGCCGACTCGAGCGGGCGGCCGGCGTACATCGCGGCGAGGAGCTGCGACTCGCGGGCATCGAAGGGCGGGGCGCCGCCGTCACGCAGCGAAAGGTTGGGCACCTCGATCGGGCCCTCGAAGGCGAGCGGCAGGGCATCGGTGAAGGCGATGGGCGGGGGCGGCGGGGACTGTCCGCTCGCAAGCGCGCTCACGAGCCGCCCGAGAAATCCGGATCGATAGTCGTGCGCGGTCCCGCTCGGCTGGCCGAGCTCGATGCTGTCCTGGGTCTCGAAGTGGCTTCGCGATAGATCGTCGGTGCCGGCGAAGGGCACGAATGCGACCTCACCTCGAGCGTAGAGCGCTCCGAGCGTATCGCGCAGCGCAGGCGCGAGCGCCCAGTCGGCGTCGAGCGCGAGCGCGCCGCTCACCGCGGCGGGATCGGGTCGCGCAATGGCGATGTGCGGTCGCGCCTCGTAGTAGAAACTGCTCGAGAACGGTACGAGCGCATTCGTCGCGTCGTAACCCCCGCGCAGGAACACGAGCAGGAAGCGCGGCCCCTGCGCCGGCGCGGCATAGAGGCGGCCCGCCACGCCGCAGGTTGCGAGCGACGAGGCCGCGAGCGTGAGGAGCCGACGGCGGGTGATGGTCTCACTCATAGTTGAGCTCCGGGGAGGCAAGGAGAAACGTGTTCCACTCCGGAGCCGATTCCGCCTGCCCGAGTGTGGCACGCGTGCGCGGGGCGAGGTACGGCTCGACGGTCGCGAAGTAGAGCCGGCTCGAGAGCTGCGGGAAGCCGGCCGTCCGCGGGATCGTTTGATCCTCGGAATCGAACAGGTGGTCGTTGCCGCGGCCGATGGCCCGCGCGATCTCGAAGCGGCGGCTCATCTGTCCGGGGCTTGACCAGCTCGATTCGGTGAGCGGATAGCCATCGGGAGTCTGACGGTCGAAAGGCGCCTCTCCGAGCGCGCGCAGCCATCCGATCAGCGGCCGCGCATTGCTGATTGGGCGGTCATCGTAGGCGAGACGGACGGCCGAAATCACGTAGCGCATCGGATCCTTGAGCTTGCCACCGAGCGCCGTATCGAGCTCGCGCGAGAGAAACAGCGTGCGCAGCACCGCGGCAATGTCCCCGTCCGTCTCCTCGAAGGTTCGCGCCATTGCAGCGACGAGCGCGGGCGGTGGGTCGTCGGCGACGAAGTACGTCGCGAGCTCGCGGGAGATGAACTGCGCGCAGGCCGGCTCGCGCACGATGAGCGTCACTGCGTTCTCGACCTCGGCGAGCCCCCGGCCCTGAACGCGCGCGCCGAGCAGGATCTTCGGTGAGAAATCGTGTCGCGCCGGATTGAACTCGAATACGCCGCGCCGCACGTAGAGCGCGCGCAGTTCGCCTCGCAACCGCGGTGCGGGACCCGCGTTGATCCCGACGCCGGTGAGCACGCGGGCGAGCACCTCCACGTCCTCTTGAGTGTAGCCTGCGCCCACCCCGAGGGTGTGCAGCTCCATGAGCTCGCGCGCATAGTTCTCGTTCACGTGGCCGAGCGCGTTGTGGCGGTTGTCGAGATACTCGAGCATCGCGGGATGCTCGAGCGTCGCGAGCACCAGATCGCGGAAATGGCCGAGCGCGTTCGGGCGGATGGCGCGCTCCTCGTAGTCCGCGACCAGCCAACGCAGGTCACCCTTGTACTGGTGTACGCTGAAATGATTGAGCCAGAACCAGACCATCTGCTCCTTGAGCTGGGCCGGGGAATAGACAGCGCGCAGGAGCTCGCGACGCATCGCCTGGTAGGCGAGCTCGTTACCCTGCCGGTTGAGCTCCTGGCGCGCCTGCTGGCGCTCGACTCCTGAGGCCATGAAGCGGATGGCGCGCCGCTCGCGCTCGAGATCGGCGAGCGTCGCGGGCAAGTTCAAATGAGAGATGGCGAGGGACTGGATCTGCGCGGCGATCGGCGCGGGTAGCGCTGCCGCGCTGCTGCGCAGTTGCTCGGCGAGGAAACGCGCGCGTCCGAGGCGCTCGAAGCGGGTGAGCTCCGGGGTGTCGATACCGAAGCCCACCCGATCGAGCCACAGCACGTCCGCGCGATCGAGCTGCGCGCCCGGCGGCGGCGCGGCGGCGGCCGTGCGCGCGCGGGGTGCGCTGCACGCGGCGACCGCGAGCGTGAGAGCCCCGAGCATGAGGAGCCCGAGGACGGCGCGCAGCGGTTCGCTCGCAACGCGCCGGTGCCGTGTGCGGATCGGGCTCCCGAGGCTGCTCGTCACGGAATTCGTTACTCACTCAAGCAGTTGCGGATTCGGACCCTAACGGCTACCGAGGATACGCGTTGACAGGGCCGGGCCGGGGAGCGGACGGCCGCGCGCCGCCTCAGCCCGGGCGATAACCGACCAGGGCGCGCAGTGCCATGCGCATCGTTTTGCCATAAGGGGCCCGAAGCAGCTCGAAGCCGCTCAGCAACCGCGGCGTATGCACGGCTCGCCGGTGGCTGAACTCGAGAAAGCCGTCGCGGCCGTGATAGGCGCCCATGCCGCTCGCACCGACCCCCCCGAACGGAAGATCCGTCTGCGCCACCTGCACCATCGTGCCATTGCGCATCACGCCGCCCGAGCGCGTGCGCTCGAGGATCCTGCGCTCGCACGCGGAATCGTGGGTGAACACATAGAGCGCAAGCGGGCGCGCCCGCGCGTTCACGAACGCGATCGCATCGTCGATCGCCGCGACGCTGAGTACGGGCAGGATCGGCCCGAAGACCTCCTCGCGCATGAGTGGGCTCTCGAGTGCGGGCTCGAGAACCACGGTCGGCGGGAAGCACCGCAGCGCGCGCGGGGGCCGCTCGGGATGGCGCAGCACCCGAGCCCCGCCGCGCTCCGCCTCCGCGACGAGCGCCTCGAGACGCTCGTAATGGTGATCGGAGACGATGGTCGTGTAGTCCGGATTCGCGCCGAGCGCGGGGTACATCGCAAGCGCCTCGCACATGACCGCATTCGCGAAGTCCTGGGCTCGCGAGCCCGTGACCAGCGCGTAATCGGGAGCGGTGCAGGTCTGCCCCGCATTGAAGAACTTTCCGACCGCCGTCGATCGCCCCGCGGCGACGACCGGGTAGTCGCTCCCCACGATGACGGGCGACTTGCCGCCGAGCTCGAGCGTGATCGGCACGAGGTGCTCCGCCGCTGCCCGCATGACTTCACGGCCGACCCGCGTAGAGCCGGTGAACAGCAGATGATCGAAGGGCAGTTCACAGAACGCGCGCGCTACGCGCTCATCGCCCTCCGCGACCGACACTTCCTCCGGACCGAAAGCATCAGTAATGAGCTCCGCCAGCGCGCTCGAGGTGTGCGGTGTGAGCTCGGACGGTTTGATGAGGCACCGGTTGCCGGCGGCAAGGACGTCCACGAGCGGTCCGAGCGTGAGCAGCACCGGATAGTTCCACGGCGCAACGACCCCGACCACGCCGAGCGGCGCGTACTCCACGCGGTTCGCACCGGGGCCGTAGATCCAGGTGACTGACCGCCGCTCCGGGCGCATCCAGTCACGCAGGTGTCTCGCCGCGTGCGCACTCGCCTGTCGCACGCCGAGGACCTCCGCGAGGAGAGTCTCGGGGCGCGCACGATTGCCGAAGTCGGCGCTGACCGCATCCGCGATTCGCCCTTGTCGCGCGGTGAGTGCGGCGGACAATGCGCGAAGCTTGCGGCGCCGTTCCCGCACATCCGGGAAAGGAGCCGCGAGAAACGCGGCGCGCTGTCGGTCGTAGAGCTCCCGAAGCGTGGTGCGCGGGTCGACCCCGCGCTCAGCAGGCACTGGAGCCGATTCATCCACGGCGCATGCTCCTCGAGGGATTGTCGTCCGAGGGGGATCCGCGCATGCCGGTGCGCATGATGTCCATAGGTACTTTCCGCGTTCGTATTGCGTGAGCTACGAATAGCCGCGTGCGCCGGGATCTCCACACTTGCGGGCTTCGAAGCATGCGCTCTCTTGCCTCGGTAGGCACCGAGGGTCGACTATAGCGCGCAAATGGAGTGCATCCGATGTTGAGTCGCGCGGCGCGCCGCGGTGCGCGGGGTACCGACACGGTTGATTGGCGGGCGGACGTACGCCGCGAGATGCTCTGGATCATGAGCATCAAGCTCGCGGCCCTGATCCTGCTTTGGTGGCTGTTCTTCCGCGGCGGAGCGGCCTGAGCGTGCCGCGCGCAAAGAGGGGTGGACGATGAGCGGTCTCGCCGTGGTGAATCTGTCTCGACTGCAGTTCGCGCTCACGGCGCTCTATCATTTTCTGTTCGTCCCGCTCACGCTCGGCTTATCGATGAACCTCGTCATCATGGAAGCGGTCTATGTGATGACGGGACGCGAGATCTGGAAGCAGATGACGAAGTTCTGGGGTCTGCTCTTCGGCATCAATTTCGCGATGGGAGTGGCGACCGGTATCACGATGGAGTTCCAGTTCGGCACGAACTGGGCGTATTACTCGCACTACGTGGGCGATATATTCGGCGCGCCGCTCGCGATCGAGGGCCTGATGGCCTTCTTTCTGGAGTCCACTTTCGTCGGGCTCTTCTTCTTCGGCTGGGACCGGCTCTCGAAGATCGGTCATCTGATCGCAACCGCGCTCGTGGCCTTGGGCTCGAGCCTCTCGGCTCTCTGGATCCTGATCGCGAATGCCTGGATGCAGAATCCGGTCGGGGCCGAGTTCAACTACCAGACGATGCGCATGGAGCTCAAGTCCTTTACTGCGGTGCTCCTCAACCCGGTGGCCCAGTCGAAGTTCGTCCACACCGTGGCCGCAGGGTACGTGGTGGGATCCGTCTTCGTCCTTTCCGTGAGCGCCTGGTACCTGCTCAACGGGCGCAACGTCGCGCTCGCCAAGCGCTCGCTCGCGGTGGCCGCGAGCTTTGGGCTCGCGTGTGCGCTGTCGGTCGTGGTGCTCGGGGACGAGTCGGGCTACGTCGCGAGCGCCAACCAGAAGATGAAGATCGCCGCCATCGAGGCCGAGTGGCGCACCGAGCCCGCGCCGGCTGCCTTCACGCTATTCGGGTTGCCGGACGTGAAGGATCGAACGACGCACGCGGCGGTGCGTGTGCCCTGGCTGCTTGGTCTCATTGCCACACGCTCGAGCGATGAGCCGGTGCTCGGGATCGATGATTTGGTGGAGCGGGCGCGGGCGCGGATCGCAAGCGGGCTCATTGCGTACGCAGCGCTCGAGCGGGTGCGCTCCGAGCCCTCCGATGCCGCCGCGCGCCTGCGCCTCGAGGCGCATCAGGCCGATCTCGGCTACGGGCTCCTCTTGCTGCGGCAGCTGAAGGATCCCTCGGCGGCGACGCCGGCCGACATCGACCGGGCGGCGTGGTCGACGGTGCCGAACGTACCGGTGCTGTTCTGGTGCTTCCGCATCATGGTGGCGCTCGGGCTCTATTTCATCGCGCTCTTTGCGGTTGCTTTCTACCTCGCGAGCCGCCATCGCTTCGAGCGAAATCGGTGGTTCCTGCGGCTCGCGATGTGGAGCTTGCCGCTGCCGTGGATCGCCGCGGAGCTCGGCTGGGTGGTGGCCGAGTACGGCCGCCAGCCTTGGGCGATCGACGGGGTGCTGCCCACCTTCCTCGGAGCCTCGCCGATCCCAGCGGCACGCGTGCTCGCCTCGCTCGCGGGATTCGTCGTGTTCTATACGGCGCTTGCCATCGTCGATGTGTTCCTGATGGCGCGCACAGTCCGCATGGGTCCGCAGGGGCTTGGGTACTGGCCGCAGCGCTTGCCCCAACCGGCCGCGGCGACCGGGCGGGTGTGAGGGGGCAAGAGACATGCTCGACTATGCAACGTTGCGTGTCATCTGGTGGCTCCTTCTCGGCGCGTTGCTCGTGGGCTTTGCGATCACCGACGGGTTCGACCTGGGCGTAGGTGCGATCTTTCGCTTCGTCGGCCGCAACGACGAGGAGCGCCGCGCGCTGCTGCGCTCGGTCGAGCCGGTCTGGGAGGGCAATCAGGTCTGGTTCATCCTCGGAGGTGGGGCGGTGTTCGCGGCCTGGCCGCTCCTGTACGCCGCATCGTTCTCGGGGCTGTATCTCGCGATGTTCCTCGTGCTGCTCGCCCTCATCCTGCGTCCGGTCGGTTTTGCCTATCGCGATCGGCTCGCGAGCCTGCGCTGGCGCGCCACCTGGGACACCGCGCTCCTCATCGGGGGTGTGGTGCCTGCGCTGCTCTTCGGCGTCGCCTTCGGAAATCTCTTTCTCGGCGTGCCGTTCCACTTCGACGCCCTGATGCGACCGATCTATACGGGCGGATTCTTCAATCTGCTGCACCCCTTTGCACTGCTCGCGGGTCTCGTGAGCCTCTCGATGATCGTTCTGCACGGAGCGTGCTATGCGGCGCTGCGCGTCGAGGATTCGATGGCGGCGCGCGCGGCGCGCGCGGGCCGCTACGCCGCGCTCGTCTTCGCGGTCTGCTTCGTGATTGCCGGCATCTGGCTCGCAACCGGCATCGCAGGCGCGCGAATCCTCTCCGGTGCGCAGGCCGCCGGACCCTCGAATCCGCTCCTGAAGACCGTCGCGCTCGCTCCCGGGGGCTGGCTCGATAACTTTCGCGCGCATGGGGTGCTGTGGCTCGTGCCCGCCGCGGCGCTCGGGGCGGCGCTCGCCGCGTGGGCTCTGCTCAAGGCCCGCCGCTTCGGGCTCGCATTCATCGCGAGCTGCCTCGCGCAGGCGGCGACGATCCTCACGGCGGGGATCGCACTTTTCCCGTTCCTCATGCCCTCATCGGCTGAGCCGGATCAGGGACTCACCGTATGGGATGCCTCGAGCAGCCGCCGGACTCTGTTCATCATGCTCATCGCCGTGATCGTGTTTCTGCCGATCGTGCTCGCGTACACGGTGTGGGTTTTTCGAGTGCTGAAGGGACGCATCACGCTGGAGGAGTTGCGGCGCACGCACTCCGAGGGCTACTGAGGCGCCCCGCGGCGCATTGCGAGGAGCGACCATGTGGTACTTCAGCTGGATTCTCGGGCTCGGGCTCGCGCTTGCTTTCGGCGTGCTGAACGCGATGTGGTACGAGCTCCTCGAGGCCGGGTCGGAGCGATCCCCGCAGCCCGAGTCGTCCGACCGATGAGCCTTCGACGCCCGATCGGCTGCGGTCGCTCTCAGCTCGCCTTGGCGAGCGCGCCGCGCTTCATCTCGATCACGGCGAGCAGATCGTTCCACGATTTGACGAACGCCGCGGCGCCCTCGTCCTGGAGCCGCTGCGCGAGCGCGGCTAGGCCGATGCCGGCGCGCTCGAACTCGGCGAGAACCCGCTCGTGCTCGGTTCCTTCGGCGGGGAGCTCCGCACCGAGCTCGCCGTGATCGGCGAACGCCTTGAGCGTCGCTTCGGGCATCGTATTGACCGTGAGCGGCGCGACGAGCCCGCGGACGTAGAGGATGTCGGAGGCCTTCGGATCCTTGGTCCCGGTGCTGGCAAAGAGCAGCCGCTGCGGCCGCGCACCGGCATTGAATGCGCGCAGGCAGCGCGATGAGCCGATGAGGTTCCGATAGGCAGCATATGCGCTGCCGCCGACCGCGATCCCGAGTCGATTGACGAGCGGGGCGGGCGCGGTCCTCGCCACCGCCACATCCCAGCGGCTCACGAACAGCGACGCGACCGAGGCCACGTTCGGGTCGAGTCCGGCGGCGATGCGCCGCTCGATGCCCCGCAGATAAGCGTCTGCCGCCGCGAGGTACTGCTCGCTGCTGAACAGCAGCGTCACGTTGACGGGCACGCCGGCAAAAATCGCCTCCTCGATCGCCGGAAGACCCTCCGCCGTTCCGGGAATCTTGATGAAAAGGTTCGGGCGGGCGGCCCGCGCATGCAGATCCTTCGCCTCGGCGAGCGTCGTGCGCGAATCGTGCGCGAGCGTGGGTGAGACCTCGAGAGATACCCAGCCATCGACGCCCGCCGTGCGCTCGTGAACCGGTCGGAAAAGATCGGCCGCGCGCGTGATGTCCTCGAGCGCAATGTCGAAGAATAGCCGCTCCGCGCTCGCCCCGGCGCGCGCGTGCTCGCGAATCGAGGTGTCGTAGGCGCTGCCGCCCTTCAGCGCCTGGTCGAAAATAGTCGGATTGGAGGTGAGGCCGGTGACCGAGAGCTCCGCGATGTAGCGGGCGAGCGTGCCGCTCGTCAGCAGCTCGCGCGTGATGTTGTCGAGCCAGAGGCTCTGTCCGCTCTCGTTCAGTGTCTGGGTCGGCTTCATCGGCGTATCTCCGAGCTGCCGCGCGATCACGCTCGCGCTGCCGAGAGTGTGCCACGCGCGCGGCGCGACTGCACGGGACCGGCCCCGTCGCGCAGCGGGTATCATGCTAAGCTCGCATCCGGGCTCAAGGGAGGCCGTACGATGCATTTTGGGTCGAGCCGCGCCGTCGCGCTCACGGTCGTGATGCTTTCCGTCTCGGCCCCGTTTGCGCAGCCCGCGCCGTCGACCGCACCCTCGGCAGCGACCACACCGTCGGCGTCGCCCGCGGCGCGGCATGCGCCGCCCACGGTGTGGGTCTACCCGCTGATCCGCGGCTACGGCGGTGTACATCCGCGGCCGGATCTGCCCTCGGGGATTGTCGCCGGCGTCGACTACAAGGTGATCGCGGACGTGATCCACGGCGACAGCGATCACAAGAAGGTGCTCGGTTCCCTCAACAGGCTCGCCCGCATCGCGAATCTGTTCGCCTACGCGGGCGTGCCCGCCTCGCACGTGCACATCGCGGCAGTGCTCGAGGGCCCGGCGGGGTTCGCCGCGTTCAGCAATGAGGAGTACCGCCGGCGCTTCAAGGTCGACAATCCGAATCTTCCGCTGCTGCACGCGCTCAAGCAGGCGGGCGTGGAGCTGATGGTCTGCGCTCAGGCGATCGCGGAGATCGGCATCACCGATCGCGACATCGCACCCGATGTGACCGTGACGCTCTCGGCGCTCTCCGACTTTGCGGTCTACGGCGCGCGCGGCTACAGCTACCTGCAGCTCTGAGGGCTAGCGGCGCGCGAACTGCGGCGGCTCGTAGGCGCGCACCGGCGGTGGCTCTCCGGCGAAGCGCCGCACCTCGATGAGGCAGGTCTGGGCGCTGCACCCCTGGGAGAACGAGGAGGCACCGCGGTCGAGGGTCAGGGTGTTGGGGTTCGCGTTCGCATCGAGCCCGTCGGCGCCCGGGTCCCACCAGGCGCCGGTCGAAAGGCGCGCGACTCCTTCCATGATGTCGTCGCTCACGACCGCCCCGGCAAGGCAGCGCCCGCGCGCGTTGTAGAGCTCCACCAGGTCGCCGGTTGCGATGCCGCGCGCGGTGGCGTCGGCAGAATTGAGGTAGACGGGCTCGCGCCCGGCGACCTTGCCCTGCTGACTGAACGGCCCGTGATCGAGCTGACTGTGGAGCCGGCGGCGGGGCTGATCGGTCAGCAGATGCAACGGAAAGCGCTCGCGTTCGGGCGAACCCAACCACTCGAACGGCTCGCGCCATACCGGATGTCCCGGGCAGTCCTCGAGCCGGTAATCGGCAATCGTCGCGCAGAAGAGCTCGATCTTGCCGGAGGGCGTGCGCAGGGGATGCCCCTCGGGGTCGGCCCGGAACGCCGCGTGCATCACGTGCGGGCGATCGTGCCGAGCGAGATCGATGAAGCCCAACCGCCAGAACTCATCGAACGAGGGCAGGTGGATGCCGACTGCGGCGAGGCGCTCGGCATTCTCGCGATAGAGCCGCGCCACCCATTCGTCTGCGCCGAGGCCTTCGGTGAAGGACTCACGGGCGCCCAAGCGGGCGGCGAGGTCGGCGAAGATCGCATAATCGTCGCGGGCCTGCCCGCGCGGCGCCCACGCGCGGCGCATCGCGACGTAACAGCCCTCGCGGGTCGAGCAGCCGAGATCGTTGCGCTCGAGCGCGGTGGTCGCCGGCAACACGATGTCGGCGCGCTTGGCCGTGGCGGTCCAGAACTGCTCGTGCACGACCACCGTCTGGGGGCGAGTCCAGGCCGTGGCGAGCCGGCCGAGGTCCTGGTGATGATGGAACGGGTTGCCGCCGACCCAGTAGACGAGCTTGATGTCGGGGTAGTGGTGCGTCTCGCCCTTGTAGGTGAACGTGCCGCCCGGCTGCAGCAGCAGATCGGCAATGCGCGCGACCGGGATGAAGTCACGCACGGGGTTGCGCACCCGTGGCATCGACGGCGCGGGGATGCGCCCGTGATCGCTTCCGATCGCGTTGGTCGCGCCATAGCCGAGGCCGTAGCCACCGCCTGGCAGCCCGATCTGCCCGAGCATTGCCGCGAGCGTCACCGCCATCCAGAACGGCTGTTCGCCGTGCGCCGCTCGCTGCAGGGCCCAGGCGACGTTCAGCATGGTGCGCCTGCCGAGCATCTCGCGAGCGAGCCGCACGATGCGCTCGGCAGGCACACCGGTGATGGGCTCGGCCCACGCAGGGGTCTTCTCGATGCCATCCGCGACTCCGGTCAGATACCGCGCGAATGTCTCGTACCCGACGGTATAGCGGTCGATGAAGGCGCGGTCGAGGCGCGGATCGTGATGGATCACGTGAGCGAGCGCGAGCATCATCGCGGTGTCGGTGTTCGGCCGGATCGGTATCCAGTCGACCTCGCCACCCGATTCGAGGTTGTCGCGAACCGGACTCACGTTCACGAAGCGCGCTCCGGCGCGTGCCATGCGCGCGAGCGAGGCGCGCGCGCGATGATCGCCTGCGCCCCCGAAGGACACCTGGGTATTCTTGAGCGGCACGCCGCCGAAGGCGACGAACAGCTGCGTATGCTCCGCCAGCACCGACCAGGAGGTGTGCGAGGCGTTGCTGTCGTCCACGTCGGTGACGATGTACGGCAGCAGCGCGCTCGCCGCTCCGAGGCTGTAGCTGTCGACGCTGCGGACGTGTCCGCCGCAGCAGTTGAGGAAGCGGTGCAGGAGCGACGGCGCATTATGAAGCCGCCCGGCGCTCGCCCAGCCGTAGGATCCGCCGAAGAGCGCACGGTTGCCGAACGATCCGCGCACGCGGTCGATCTCGCGCGCAAGGAGCCCGAGCGCCTCGTCCCAGTCGAGCTCGACGAAGGCCTCGCGACCGCGCCGCTCGGGGTGTGCTCCGGGACCCTGCTCGAGCCAGCTGCGGCGCACCGCCGGACGCACGACGCGCAGCCGTTCGACTTGGCGATCGAGCTGGTCGAGGCCAAGCGGCGAGGGGTCCGGGTCGCCCCGGAATGCGCTGAGCCGCGGCGGCGCATCGTCCGCGCTCGATTCGAACTCGTAGACTCCCCAGTGAGCCGCGGTGTATCCGGCGCCGGTCACGAGGCGCGCCCCCCCGGGGCGCCGATCATGGGCCCGGTCAGATTCCCTGCGAACAGCGCACGCCAGCGCTCGGCGACGGCGGACAGATGAAAGCGCGGATCGGGTTGCGTCTGCGGGCGCTCACCGCGCTGCCACGCGGCGATGCGCTCCACGTACGGAGCGAACAGGCCGAGGCGCTCGCCGAGCGGGGCGAGGATGCGCCGAGCGCCCGAGGGTGCGAGGCGCGCGGCGCATTCGTAGAGCCGCAGGCCGGGCGTGACCGGCAGCAGCTGGCGCGGGTCCGCGAGCACCTCGCCGGCCGCGCCGCAATCGTGAGTGAGCACGGGCGTTCCGACCGCATTCGCCTCCGCGAGCACCAGACCGAAGCTTTCCGGGAATACGAAGTTTGGGTAGAACACGCACAGCGCCGAGCGCACTTCATCGAGCGCACGCGCGTGGGGCAGCGGACCCAACCACTCGACGGCCGCGGTGCGTCCGTCCACCCGCTCCAGGCGCGCTCGGCGCAGGCTCTTGTACCCGGGGCTTGCGACGCGCAGGCGCAGCTCCGGCATCTGCCGGTGCAGCGCGCGGAATGCATCGAGCGTGAAGGCGAGCCCTTTGTTGGGCGAGGAGAAGAAGACGAGCTTCCACGCCTCGACCGGCGCACCGTTCGGCGCGAGGCCATCCTCTAGGGGGTTGTAGAGCGTCACGGTCTCGAGCGCGGTGCCGCCGGGGACGCGGTTCAGGAGCTCGCGCACCTGGCGGCGCTGGAACTCGGAGACGCAGAGGATCGTCGCGGCGAGCCCGGCGAGCGTCGGAACCGCGGCTGCGAGCCGCCGGGCACGCTTGGTTCCAGGAACGAGAAGATCGTGCAACCAGAGATAGACCCGTGCCCCGGGATATCGCTCACTCAGCGTCCTCACGACGCGCGGCTCGCGCAGAATCACCAGGTGCTCCACGTCGCGTGCAGGCGCGGGCGGCAGATAGCGTTCCTCCGCCAGCTCGCGATTGTGCTGCATCACGCGGGCATCGAGGCGCTCGGCGAGCCGCACGACGGTCGAATCGGTGCCCGCGAGCGCGGTCTCCATCAGCGTGCGGCGGCTGTAGGGCTTCTGGCAGGTGGGATCGAAGAAGAGCACCGAGCTCATCGAGCGCCGATCAGCCGATCGTAGAGGCGCGCGCGCAGCGAGCGCCAGGTGCGCAGCAGCTGCTTGCGCATGCGCACGATGACCTTGAGCTTCTCGAACAGCACCATCAGCCACGGCGCAACCCGCCGCGGCACGCCGCTGCGGAAGACGTGGCCGTCGCGCAGCACCCGGCGGCCGCCGAAGCCCGGGAATGCCCGCCGCATCTCATCGAGCTCCTGGGCGGGATCGATCCCCATCGCCTGCAGTCGCTTGTAGAACGCGGTCGGCCGGCCGTCACCGGTGCGGGTGTGCTCCATTGCCACCGCATCGACGACGTGCAGGGCGTGATTTCCCTCGAGCAGACACGCCCACGCCCAGTCCGTTCCCCAGGTCGCGCGCGTCCAGGCGAACGTGTGGATGAGCTGCTCGAGCGCCGCGGTGGAGAAACACGGAGCCATCACCTCGACGGTGCTCACCCGGCGCAGCAGGCACACCGGATTGCGCACGAATATGTTGAGCGTGGTGTGGGTGAACCACCTGAGCGCCGGTTGCGAAAGATACGTGCCGTGACGCTCGCACAGCTCGAAGAAGTACGACAGCTCCCCGGGTCGCAGATAGAGGTCGTCGTCGAGGATCAGCACGAAGCGGTAGGGCCACGGCTGTGGCCTGTGGTTCCAGAACTCGAGGAAGCCGTCGAGCTTGTTGAAGCCTCCGCTCGAGTAGTACTCCGCGATGCGCTCATCGGGCGGCGGGACGTACCAGCTCACGCAGCAGTCCCAGTTGCGCTCGGGGCTCTCGGCGATCAGCCGGCGGTGCAGGGAGTGCTCACCGGCGCGCACGAACAAGAGATACGACCGTGGGGCGCGCACGCGCATCTCGGGGGCGCCATCGAGTGGGGATCCGGGCAGTGTCGATACTGACTGGCTCATCTCGCCCGCACGCTCTCGCCAAGCGCGGCGCGAGGTCCCGCGCATCGCCCGGGCAGTATGCAGGAATTCAGCGGGACCGACAAACGCGCGCCCGCGATCGGCCGCGCGCTTCGGCGCGGCTGCGGGTGTGGTATAAAACGGCCCCGGCGCCCGGGGATCGTCGTCGAAAGCACCGCGCTCGCAATGCCGCTCACCGCTCGGAGAAGATCCCGGCGCCTCTCGACGTTGATCTCGACGGCGGTGCTCGACTGCCTTCTCGTGCCGCTCGTCGCAGTCGCGGCGTTGCTCCTGAAGTCGGTGCGGCGCATGGGGCTCATGCGTCTCAAGCTCTGCCGGCACACTCTGGTAGCGATCGGCGTGCTGCCGGTCAGGCACCACTACTATGAGCCCTTCACGACCGCGCGCGACCTGCGCCGTCCGCTCGAGGAGAACAGGCTCCTCCCCGGAATCGATTGGAATCTCGCCGGTCAGCTCGCGCTCCTCGAGCGCCTGCGCTACGGGCATGAGCTCGCGGATATCGCCGAGCCCCCGCGCGAGCCCGCGACGTTCAACCTGTACAACGGTCAGTTCGGCTCCGGAGATGCCGAGTTCCTCTATCAGCTCATCCGCGCGCGCAAGCCGCGCAACGTGTTCGAGATCGGTAGCGGCAACTCGACGCTGATGGCGCTCCGCGCCCTGCGGCGCAACCGCGAGGAGGGTGCGCCGCAGGCGCGCCACCTGTGCATCGAGCCGTACGAGGCGCCGTGGCTCGAGCGCACGGGGGTCACGGTGCTGCGGCAGCGGCTCGAGGCAGTCGATCGCACGCTCTTTGGCGAGCTCGATGCGGACGACCTGCTCTTCATCGACTCCTCGCACGTCATCCGTCCGCAGGGAGATGTGCTCACGGAATATCTCGAGATTCTGCCGACGCTGCGCCCCGGGGTGATCGTGCACGTCCACGACATCTTCACGCCGCGCGACTACCCGCGCGCTTGGGTGCTCGAGACGATGCGATTGTGGAACGAGCAGTACCTGCTCGAGGCATTTCTCACCGAGAACCGCGCCTGGCAGATCCTCGCAGCGTTGAATCTTCTCAAGCATCGACACTACGACGCTCTCGAGCGCGTCTGTCCGTTCCTCACGCCCGAGCGCGAGCCCGGGTCGTTCTACCTTCAGAAGCTTGGCTAGCGTATGGCGACCGAGGCGCTGATCGTCGTCGATGTGCAGAAGGATTTTCTGCCCGGAGGCGCCCTCGGGATCGATGGCGGTGATGCGGTCGTGCCGGTGTTGAACGGCGCAATTGCCGCCTGCATGCGCAGCGCGCGGCCGATCTTCGCCACCCGCGACTGGCATCCGGCGAACCACTGCTCCTTTCGCTCCCGCGGCGGTCCGTGGCCCGCGCACTGCGTTGCGGGCTCCGTCGGGGCCGAGTTCGCCGCCAGCCTCGCTCTGCCGCGCGATGTCGTCGTGATCTCCAAGGCGACTCAACCGGACGTCGATGCGTACTCGGGGTTCGAGGGAACCGACCTTGCGGCGCGGCTGCGCCGCTGCGGGTGCACGCGGGTGCTCATTGGCGGGCTCGCGACCGACTACTGCGTGCGCGCCACGGCGCTCGATGCGCTTCGCGAGGGCTTCGCGGTCACGGTGCTGGTCGATGCGGTGCGTGCGGTCGACGTGCGCCCGGGCGACGGTGCGCGGGCGCTCGCGGAGCTCGCCGCACTTGGCGTGAGCGTGGTCTCTTCAGCCGCGGCGTGCCGCTGACCGCGGCAACCGCGGCACGCGGCGCCAGGTCAACGGGAGAGGATCGCTTCGAGCTGAGCGAGCGGGACCGGCGGTGAGTGCAGAAAGCCCTGCGAGAGGTTGCAGCCCATGTGGCGCAGCGCCTCGAGCTGATCTACCGTCTCCACGCCTTCCGCGACGGTGACGAGGCCGAACGAGGAGGCAAGACGGACGATCGTCTCCACGAGCAGGACACACGTCGGATCGTGCGGCAGACCGGCCACGAACGAGCCGTCGATCTTGAGCAGATCGACAGGCAGCTTCGACAGCAGGCCGAGCGAGGAGTAGCCGGTACCGAAGTCATCGAGCGCGATGCGGATGCCGGCCGCGCGCAGCTCGCGGAGCTTGCGACTGGCCCCATCGAGATCCTCCAGCAGCATCGTCTCGGTGATCTCGAGGTCGAGCCCGAACCCACGGAGGCCCGCGATCCGCTCGTGAAGCTTGAGCAGCCCCGGAACGAACGTCTTGCGCCGCAGCTGCAGCGCGGAGAGGTTGACCGCCACTCGCAAGGGGCCGAGTCCGTGCTGCGACCAGCGCTCGCACTGCGCGAGCGCCTGCTCGAGCACCCAGCTCCCGACCGCCGCGATCATGCCGGAGGACTCGAGCACCGGCAGGAAACGTGCCGGCGTGACGAGGCCGGATTCCGGATCGTTCCAGCGCAGCAGCGCCTCGACGGCCTCGATCCGCTCGTTGGCGAGGTTGCGTTGCGGTTGGTAGTAGAGCTCGAACTGATGCTCATCGAGTGCCGACCGTAGCTTGTGCTCGAGCTGCAGCCGCGCGGAGATCTCGCTGTGCATCGTGAGGTGGTACTGCAGGTGCTGCTCGCCGGACTCCTTGGCCTGCTTGAGGGCGGCCTCGGCACGCTGCACCACCGTGTCGGCGCCGGCCCCATCCTCGGGCGAGCGGGCAGCGCCCGAGCGATACGAGAGGCGGATCGTGCGTCCCTCGATGCAGAAGGGCTCGGCGAACACACACGCCTCGAGCAGGGGAGGCCGGCCGGCATCGGCGCCCATCGACTGCGCGGTCACGAAAGCGAACACCCCGCCGCCCAGATAGCCGATGTGCTCATCGCCGTTCACTTCGCGCTTGAGGCGCTCGGCGACCTTCTGCAGCGCGAGATCGCCGAAGCGGCGCCCGAAGCTGTCGTTCAGACGGCCGAGGCTCTCGATATCGAACACGATGACGGCGGGTCCCTCCTGCGAGCCCGGCCTTCTGCGCAGCATCGGTTGCAGCCGCTCGCAGAACAGCTGCCGCTTCGCAAGTCCGGTGAGTGGGTCGAATGAGGCGAGAAACTGCACGGCGTCGGCGTGCTGCTGGGAGCGCAGCGCAAAGGACAGGCTCGCGACCACGTCCTCGAGCAGCAGGAGCTCCTCGTCCTGGACCAGATTGGCGTCGCGCGAAGTGAGCGTGAGCACACCGACCCGTTGGCCGTCGACGATGAGAGGCAGGGCCACGATCGAGCGATAGCCGAGCTCGATCAATCGCTCACGCATCGCGACCGGAGGATGCGAGCGCGTGAGGTCACTGCACACGGCGATCTCCCCGGTGCGCAGCGCCAGACCCGAGAGTGTGCTGTCGGGTTCGGTGCCGTCGCTGATCGGCAGGAACGCGGGTTCCGGGAAGTCCGCTCCGGCGCCGGCGCGGAACTGCGGTATCGCGCGACGACCGTCGGCCGCAACGATCGAGAGTACGGCCCGCTCGTAGCCGCCGACGCTCGTCGCGAGCCGGCAAGCCTCGCGCAGCAGCTCGTCGCGCTCGCGAATGCGCAGCACCGCGGCGTTGATTCCGCTTTGCAGCCGCAGGGTGCGCGTGAGCGCGGCGATGCGCTCCTCCTGATGGCGGCGATCGGAGATATCGCGCGTCACGCAGATCACGTACGGCCTGTGATCCTCCTCGACGTAGCGCAGACTCGCCTCGACGGCAATCAGCTCGCCGCGCTTGGTGCGGTGCGCGGCATCGCTCACCATCGAGCCCACTGCGCGCACGCAGTCGATGCGCTCGGCCCATGAGCGGTGAGGCGTCGTGATGGAGAAGTCCATCACGCTCATCTGCAGGAGCTCCTCGCGCGCGTAGCCGAGTCGCTGCGAAACCGTCGCGTTGGCATCGAGGATGCGACCGGATTCCGCATCGACGGTGTAGATGAGATCGTTCGCGCGATCGAGCAGTGAGCGGAACAGCCGCGACTCGCTCTGGGCGCGGAGCGCCGCGATCCCATAGCCCAAGTCACCGGCGAGGCTCGCGAGCAATGCAACCTCGTGGGAGTCGAACCGGTCGGGTTGGCGCGAGTAGATATTGAGTGCGCCGATGCAGTCCCCGGCGGCGAGGATCGGCAGTGCAATGCTCGAGAGATAGCCGCGCTTGCGCGCATCGGTACGCCACGGCGCGAACGCCGGGTCGCTGTCCGTCTCGCGGCAGATCTGAATGCTGCGCAGCCGGATGGCACGCCCGGTCGGCCCTTGGCTGCGTTGCGAGTTGCCCCAGCTCACCCGTGCCGCCTGCAGATAGTCGGCCGAGCCGCCGGCATGCCCGACGGGGCGCACGGTTCGCTCCGCGTCGTCCTCGGGATAGCCGACCCAGACGAACGCATAACCGCCGATGTCGACGATGATGCGGCAGAGGTTGTGGAGGAGCACATGCTCGGTCCGCGCCCGCAGCAGCACTTGATGGCAGCTCCCGAGCATCCGCAGCTCGCGATTGACGCGCAGGAGCGACGCCTCGGCGCTTCTCTGGGCGGTGATCTCGACGGCGGTGACGGCGATCTGGGTAATCCGGCCCGTGCTATCCCGCAGCGGCGAGACCATGCAGTCCACCTGCGCGATGCGCGCGCCGCGCAGGCGCACGGGCAGCTCCGCGCGGGTGGCCTCGCCCCCGAGCGCACGCTCGAACAGCGAGCGCATCTGCGCGATAACCAGGGGACTGTGCGCGAACGCACCGATATCTGCGAGCGGCTTGTCGATGACCTCCTCGGGACGAACCCCGGCCGCCGCGTAGGCCGCGTGATTCGCCTCGACCAGCCTGCCGTCCACGGTGAAGATCCCAACGAGGACGAACGACGTATCGAAGAGTTCGCGGACCGTCGCAACGCGCTGCTCCTCATCCCTGGATGGAGCCCGGGAACCCGGCGGACCACGACGATCGCGCACCGGCGTGTGCGCGGCGGGGTCCGTGCGCGGCGTGGTCGTGCTGTCGCTGGTCGTGCCCATTGGCCCCCTGATGGGCCCCAGTACTGGAACAAGCGACTCCAGACTAGCATCGCACCCGCGGCGGAACGGGAAGCCGATCGCATGTGAGCGCTAAATTTCGCGTCCCACGCCAGGGCGCGAGGCGCGCGAGCGGGCGCGAGTGGGAGCTGCGTCACAGTGCGGCGTCTCGCCCCGCCCCAGGTGCCGAGCAGGACCCAGCGACCTCTTATATCTACCGTGTTAATTCAGTCAGATATAGTTGATTTCTCATGTTTGATCGAGTTAAGCCCCGTCCTCGGGATTCTGCACGGTGGCCACCGGTTCGCGGGCGGCACGGCCAAACAATCGGTGCCCGAGCCGTGCGAGCGGCCAGCCGGTGAGGAGAATTGCGACACCGGTCAGTGCGAGCGTCCGCTCGAGAGTGAACACCCGAATCGCGACACCGAGGAGACTCACCACATAGAGCGCCGGCAGGAGCGGGTAGCCGGGGAGGGCAAAGCCGGGCTCTGTCGTGCCGCGGCCGCGCAACACGAACAGCGTCGAGGCCACCACGGCGAGAGTCAAGGTGTCGGTGAAGATCACGTAGTCGAGGAGCTTCTCGAACGAGCCGAGAAGAAACGCGGGCACCAGCATCGTTGCGCCGAAGAAAGCGAGACCCGCGTTCTGAACCTGCGTGCGGGGGTTCACGCGCAGGAACGCGCGCGGCAGCAGGCCGTCCTGCGCCATCGCGTAGTAGCTTCGCGGCATCTGCAGAATCGTGGCATTCACGAATCCGGCCGCCGAGAGGAACACCGCGACCGAGACGACCGCCGCGCCGTCGGCTCCGAAGACGGTGCGCGCGAGCGTCGCGGCGACCAGTCCGGAGGAGGCGACCCCGGAGGTGCCGAGCACGTGTTGGTAAGCAAGGTTGGCGAGCAAGTACAGGCCGACCACCGCGAGCATGCCGGCAGTCACTGCGAGCGGAAAGTGGCGCCGCGCGTCCCGCAGATCGGCGCCCAGATTCATCGTCATGTGATAGCCGCCGTAGGAATAGAAGCACGGCACGAGCGCGGCTGCGAACCGCGGCCCCCACGATCCCAACCTGGGCACCTCGCCCGGCTGCGCAGGGTGGGCGAGCGCAAGCGCGAGCAGCGCAATCGCGACAATCATCAGGATCTTGAGGACCGAGAGCAGGTTCTGCGCGGTGGCACCGGGTCTGATTCCGCGATAGTTGAGTGCGAGGAGCCCGAGCATCGAGGCGCAGGCCACCGCGAGCGAGGCGTGCGGCGTACGCCAGTGCGGCGGCAGCAACACCGGCACGAGATAGTCGGCGCCGATGAAGGCGACACCGGCGGCGCCCGCTCCCTGCATGAGCGTCTGCGACCAGTTGAGCATGAAGGCGAGTGTGGGGTGATAGCAGTCCGCGACCACGCGGTAATAGCCCCCTGCGCGCGGATGGCGCGATCCGATCTCGGCAAAGACGAGCGCTCCCAGCAGGCTCACGAGTCCCGCGGCGATCCAGGCGGCATAGAACAGGGGCGTGCTTCCGGCGGCTCGCGCGACGATCGCGGGCGTGCGGAAGATCCCGATGCCGACGACGAGGCTGAACACCACCATCGCCGTGTCGAATGTGCCGAGTCGCGCCTCGATGGCGCTCGGCTCATCCGGGCGCACGGCCATGCCAGCATTCGGTGAGCAGGCTCGCGAGGTGCTCGAACTGCCCGATGTCGTTGTAGAGCTGCGCGGAGACCCGCAGCACCGGGGTAGGCTCGGCGTTGAGCCACGTCTCGACGCCGCGCTCGCGGAACCAGCCATGCAGAGCCTTGAAATCGAGGCGCGCAGCCGGTGCGCCCGGGGCAGGCGCGGGCAACGGGATGGCGGCCATCGAGCCGATCATTGCGGGCGGACACGGCGGCTCGGCTGAGAATGCCGCGAGCAGCCGCTCGCGCGCTGCGAGCGCGAGCGCCCGATTGCGCGCCATGAGCTCGGGCCACCCCCCAGGCAGGAGGCTGCCGAGCAAGCGCAGCGATTCCGGTATCGCGAGCCAGGCCGTCGGATCGCACGTCCCGGTCCAGTCGAACTCCGCGTGGAAGCCGCCCCCGTATCCGTGGCTGATCGCTGTCGGATGCAGGCCCGCCTGTCGATCCCGGCGCGCGTACAGGAAGGCGGCGCCCTTCGGCGCGCAGAGCCACTTGTGGGCGTTGCCCGTGTAGTAGGCGGCACCGAGCTTTCCGAGCTCGATCGGCACCATGCCGGGGGCGTGCGCACCGTCCACGAGTGTCTCGACACCGCGCCCGCGCAGCGCCTCGACGAGCTGCGCGATGGGAAACACGAGCGCGGTGGCACTCGTCACGTGATCGAGCAGCGCGAGCCGCGTGCGCGCGGAGACCCGTGACAGGACCGCGCCGATCACATCCTCCGCGCCGCGCAGGGGGAAGGGCACCTCGACTACGGCAACCCGGGCACCGGCGCGCGCCGCGGCGAATTCCGCCGCCTTGCGGCACGCGCCATAGGTGTGATCGGTCACGAGCAGCTCATCCTGCGGCCCGAGCGGTAGCGAGCGCAGTACCGCGTTGACGCCACTGGTTGCGTTGGTCACGAACGCGAGATCCGCGGGATCGGCACCGACGAACGCAGCCAGCGCCGCTCGCGCGGCATCGAGCCGCGGGCGTAGCGCGCCGTCGAGAAAATCGACCGGCTCGCGCTCCATCTCGAGGCGCAGCGCCGCTTGCGCATCGAGCACCGCGGAGGGGCAGGCGCCGAAGGAGCCGTGGTTGAGATAGGCAACGGCGGGATCGAGCCCCCACAGGGCGCGGAATCCCGGCGCACCGCGGCTGTGGTCCGCGCTCACGGCAGCTCCTCGAGCAGCGCCTCGGCCGCGCGGATGGCGAGCTCCTGATGTGGCTGCAGCTCCTGCTGGCCGAGCGCATCGAGGTCCCTGGAGAAGGGGTCCTCGATCCCGGTCGAGATGCCGGCAAGCGTCTCGATGACTGCAAGGCCGAAGAACGGAACCGAAGCCGGACAGTAGCCTCCCTCGTGCGTCATCACCAGCCGACCCGCGCACGAGTCCTCCGCCGCCTCCATCAGCATCCGTGTGAGGGCCCGGTAAGCGGTTCCGGAAAGCATCATTCGGCCGAGCGGATCGAAGCCGCCACCGTCGAATCCGCACGGCACGATCACGAGCTCGGGTCGGAAGCGCTCGAGCGCCGGCACGACGATGCGCTCGAAGGCGGCCGTGTAGGCGCCGTTACCGCAGCCCGGTGGGAGCGGCACGTTGATGTTGCAGCCACGCCCGGGACCCTCGCCGCGCTCGCCCAGAGACCCCGTGTCGGGTGGATAGTTCCGATCCTGGTGGAGCGATATCGTGAGCGCGCGGGGATCCGCGTAGAACGCCGCCTGCGTGCCGTTGCCGTGGTGCACGTCCCAGTCGACGAAGGCGATGCGCCGCAGCCCTCGCACCTCGAGCGCATGCATGCCCGCGATCGCGGCGTTTGCGAGGATGCAAAAGCCCATGCCCTGATCGCGAAGCGCGTGGTGCCCAGGCGGTCTCACGAGCGCGTAGGCATTGCGCACCGTACCGTCGAGCACCGCCTCGACGGCCTCGATGCACGCTCCCGCCGCGAGCCGTGCGATGCGAAAGCTTCCGCGTCCCATCACCGCTCCCGAGCCGCTCTCCCAGGCGAGGTCGTCGTCGTGGGCTCGAACTCGCTCGAGATATTCTCTCGAGTGCACGCGCAGGATTTCCTCCTCGCGCGCCTCGCGCGCCTCGATCGCGACCAGGCGCTTCACGATACCGCTTGCCTCGAGAAGACTGCGCAGCCGACGCTTGGTCTCGGGGCTCTCGATGTGGGCACCGGGCTGCACCGGAAAGCCGTACGGCATGTAAAGCGCGAGGTTTCCCGTGTTGTGCCACGCGAATAGCTCGTGCCAGACTAGCCCGGTCGACATTGGCCGTTCTCCCGTCGTGCTCACGGCGCTTTCTGAATCCGCGACCCGAACGATTCTACTCAATACGATGACACTCATGGTTTACGTGCGCTCAACGATCGCGCACCCGCGGTGAGCGCGCAGCGCTACGCCATTCTGCTCGAGCCGGTCCGCATCGGACCCCTCACCGCGCGCAACCGCTTCTATCAGGTGCCTCATTGCAACGGGATGGGCTATCGCGATCCGAGTGCGGCCGCGGCAATGCGCGGCGTCAAGGCCGAAGGCGGCTGGGCGGTGGTGTGCACGGAGCAGGTCGAAGTGCATTACAGCTCGGACATCACCCCTTTCATCGAGCTGCGGTTGTGGGACGATCGCGATATCCCGGCGCTCGCGCGGGTGGCCGAAGAGATTCACCGGCACGGCAGCCTCGCGGGGATCGAGCTCGCTTACAACGGGATGAATGCGCCCAATCTCTACTCGCGCGAGGTGCCGATGGGCCCCGCTCATCTGCCGATCGCCACCTTCACGCACGAGCCGCTGCAGGCGCGGCGCATGGATCGCGCCGACATCCGCAACGTGCGCCGCTGGCATCTCGAGGCCGTCCGCCGCGCCAGGCAGGCGGGCTTCGATCTCATCTATGTGTACGCCGCGCACGGCCTCGGCTTCCTGCACCATTTTCTCTCGCGGCGCCTCAACGATCGCACCGACGAATACGGCGGGTCGCTCGAGAACCGCAGCCGCCTGTTGCGCGAGATCACCGAGGAGACGAAAGCCGCCGTGGGCCACGTGTGCGCAGTGCCGATCCGCATCTCGGTGGATGAGTTGCGCGGGAGCGCCGGGCTCAACCGCGCCGAGGTCGAGGACATGATCGGATCGATGGCGGATCTGCCCGACCTCTGGGACGTGACGCTTGCGGGCTGGGAAAACGATTCGCGCACGTCGCGCTTCGCGGAGGAAGGGCATCAGGAGGAGTTCATCCGCGGCATCAAGCGGCTCACGGCGCGCCCGGTGGTCGGTGTGGGACGCTACACCTCCGTCGACCGGATGGTACGGCTGGTGCGCGAGGGCATTCTCGATCTCATCGGTGCGGCACGTCCCTCGATCGCCGACCCGTTTCTGCCGCGGAAGATCGCAGAGGGCCGGATCGAGGACATTCGTGAGTGCATCGGCTGCAACATCTGCGTGGCGGGGGACTTCACGCAATCGCCGCTGCGCTGTACCCAGAATCCGACGATGGGGGAGGAGTGGCGTAGGGGTTGGCACCCCGAACGGGTGCGCCCGCGGGGCTCCGAGCGCCCGGTCCTCGTCGTCGGAGCGGGCCCGGCCGGCCTCGAGGCGGCGCTCGTGCTCGGGCAGCGCGGCTACCCGGTCACGCTCGCCGAGGCGACCGGGGAGCTCGGCGGCCGCGTGCTCGCGGAGTCGCGGCTGCCGGGACTCTCGGCCTGGATCCGCGTGCGCGACTACCGGGCAGGGCAGCTCGCCAAGCTCGCGAACGTCGAGGTCTATCTGCGCAACCGTCTGAGCGCAAGCGAGGTGCTGGGGCTCGCCATTCCGCGCATCGTCATCGCGACCGGCGCGCGCTGGAGGTCAGATGGCGTCGGGCGCTTCCATACCCATCCGATCCCGATCGCACCCGAGGCGCAGGTGCTTTCGCCGTCGGATGTGTTGGCCGGTCGGCTGCCGCGCGGCAAACGGGTCCTGGTGTGGGACGACGATCACTACTACCTCGGCGGCGTGCTCGCCGAGCTGTTCGCGCGTGGGGGCTACGAGACCTCCTACCTGACACCGGCCGCAGAGGTTTCGACGTGGACGCGCGCGACGCTCGAGCAGCATTTCATCCAGGAGCGCCTGCTCCGCGCCGGAGTGCGCATTCATCCGCACCTCGCCGTCGCGGCCGTCGCCGCCGAGGGCGTCGAGACGGTTTGTGTGTTCACAGGCAAGCCAGCGCTGCATCCAGCCGATGCCGTGGTGCTCGTGACCGCGCGACTCCCGGCGGATGAGCTCGCGAGCGAGCTGCGGGCGCGATCGGACGAGTGGGCGGACGCAGGCATCGAGAGCGTCGCAGCGATCGGGGATGCGCTCGCCCCGGGGACGATCGCGCATGCGACCTACGCGGGGCGGCGCTACGCGGAGGAACTCGACCACGCGCGCCCGGACGACGCGGCGCCGCCCTTTCGCCGTGAGCTCACCCAACTCTCCGGCAGCTGAATGCGGTCGCGGCGCGCGTCCGATGTTGGGGGCGGCCGGCCGCTCAACCGCCGTCGTGGCTGCGGCCCATCGAGCGGTCGGCCCAGGCGATGAAATAGGGTACGTTCGGCACGTCGGTATGTCCGGCCGCGTGCTGGCGCCACGCGAGCTCGCCATCCAGCAAACCGACGCCGATGGCGGGCTTGAGCGCGTGGCGGTAATCGTCGCCAACGCCGAGATCCTTCGCCCCGAGCAGGCGGAATACACGACCGGCCGCAACCGCCGCCATGTAGCTACCCTGCTGATCGAGCCACAGCGCATCGCCCGCCGCCGGAGAGCCGTAGCTCACGAACGTGAGCCGCGGGGCACACAGCGCGAGGAGTTCCGGGGAATCGACCGGAAGATCGGCGGCGGTCTTCGCGCCGCCCGCCGCATCGGCGGCGCCGTACTTGAGGAAGTTCCCCGCCATCCAGTGATACTCCCCTGAGGCGGTGAGATTCTCGAGCGCCTCGCCGAAGTTGCGCCGAAACGGCTTCACCCCTCCGGCGCCCGAGGACCCGATGAGCACCATGTAGAAGCGCGGATCGAACGCCATCGCGACCAGCGCCGCCTTGCCGTAGCGGGATACGCCTTCGATGCCGATGTGCCGCGGATCGAGATCCGGGTCGCGCGCAAGGTAATCGTAGGCACGGCTCGCCCCCCAGGCCCACGCCCGCAGCGCGCCCCAGTCCTCCGGCTTGCGCCACCCGCCGCGATTGACGAGACCGATGATGCCCCGCGTGAGGCCGGCACCATTGTCGGGCTGGACGCTGGTCGGGTCGAGCAGCGCGACCGCCCAGCCGTCCGCCACCAGATGGGCGATCGGGTCCTGCGGCGGTCGCGGCGGCGGAAAGAACGGCGGAGTGGCGATCGGCTGCCAGCCCGGGTGGTGCTGAAACACCTGGGCGAGTGCGGGATCCTCGCGCGCGAGCAGGCTCTCGAGCGCTCGATTCATGCGTGCTACCTCATCGGCGGAGGGCGAAACCGGTGCGGGGAATGCCGGCCGACCGAGCACGAACATGATCAGGACCGGCATCGCTCCGACGTGCCGTTGGGGCTTCACCACGATCATCGGAATCTCGACCGAGATCGCGGGGTCGGCGGAATTGTCGACGTGGCCGATCACGCGCGACGCCGTGACGCTGGTGGCACCGATGCGTTCCACCTCCGAGGCCGAGAGCGCCCAGCTCACCGCCGGCACATGCGGCGGGATGCGCCCGTACACCTCACGCTCGAAGTCCGCGACGATCTCCGGCCGGCGGATTCGCCACCACATCGCCGCCGTCGTCACGCGTCGCCCGTCGCGAGTGAGGAGGGGATCGGGCCAATCGGGGTAGGGATTGGCGAGCGCCTCGTCGTAGTTGGCGTGATCCGGGGCATGCGCATCGGCGGTCACGCCCGGGCGCAGGCGGCGGATGCGGAGCTGCGCCATCATCTGCGCGTGGTCCCGCTCGGTCGCCGCCGCCTGCTCGGGGGACCCGAGCTGCGCGCGCGCCCCGTCGACCGCGAGGAGCGCTGCGGTGAGAATCGTTGCACGGATGAGTGCCCGCACTCTTGTCACCGTCAGCCCTCCGCAGGCGGATCCCCGCCGCGCTCGGCGGCAGTCTAGCGCGCGGATGCGGACGTGTCCCGCGGCGGACTCGCGGCTTGATTCCGCGGCGAGATGCGGCGATGCTTCAAACGCGGTGTATCGCCCCGGCGCGCGAGCGCGTGCTGAAGATCCCCACGCGGCGCCAGGCGATCGGCGGGGAGTCAGAACAGATGCGAACAATCGGTCTCGCACCCGGGAGGGTCGCGCGCGCAATATTGCTCTCCACCTTTGCGCTCGCCACAGTCGCGCCGCGGATGACGGCCGCCGCGAATGCGGCGCAAGGCGCGGGTGCGTCTCAGTCCGCGGCGAGCGCACCGTCCGGCCAGACGAGCGGCGCTCAGCAGCAACCGGCGACGGCGACGGATGAGCACCCCGCAGCGCTGCAGGAAGTGGTCGTCACGGCGACGCGACGCGAGGAGTCAGCGAGCAAGGTGCCGATCAGCCTCACCGCGCTGACCGAGGATGTGATCGACGAGAAGGGCATCAAGGACTTCCAGGATATCGCGCGCTTCGTCCCCGGTGTGTCGATCGATACCTCCGGCACCAACGCGATCTCGATCCGCGGAATCTCCTCCTCAGCGGGGGCGGGCACGACAGGCATCTATATCGACGATACGCCGATCCAGATGCGCGACATCGGGTTCAATCCCGACGACACCCTTCCAAAGACCTTCGATCTGCAGCGCGTCGAGGTGCTGCGCGGCCCGCAGGGTACGCTCTTCGGCTCGGGGTCTGAAGGCGGCACCGTACGGTACATCCTCACGCCTGCGAGTCTCAGTGGATCGAGCACATACGTGCGGAGCGAGGTTTCCTACACCGAGTACGGCGAGCCGAGCTATGAGCTCGGCATCGCGCACGGGTTCGCACCGGTGGAGGGCGAGTTCGGCCTGCGGATGAGCCTCTGGTATCGCGAGGACGGCGGCTGGATCAACCGGGTCGATCCGACGACGGACGCCGTCATCGACCGCGACATCAATCGGGATGGCACGCTGATGGCGCGCATCGCAGGCGTCTGGTCGCCCGCGACGGCCGTCACGATCACCCCGACGATCGTGTATCAGAACTCGAAGAAGGACGATGAGTCGACCTACTGGCCCGCGTACTCGGATCCGGGTGCTGGCGCGTTCAACACCGCAACGCCCGAGCGCATGCCGGTGCCTGACCAGTACTACCTCCCGGCGCTCAAGATCGAGTGGGATTTGGGCTCGAGCCGTCTCATCTCGGATAGCTCCTACTATCACCGCCGGGAACAGACGGCCTATCAGGGAACCGTCTACAACTTATCCCTGTACCAGGGACTCGGCTGGCCCTCCAATCCCTTGTTCGGAGGACTCAGCTGCGGACCGGCCTCGACCTCGCCGACGCCCCCGTGCTCCTGGTATCCGTTGCTCGATGGCAGCGGCATTCACCTGCCGCCGGGCTTCTCCGGCTACGAATCCCCGAACATCATGACCAACAGTCAGGACAGTTACGTCGAGGAGATTCGCTGGCAGTCGAGCGATCCGGCGACGCGTTTCAACTGGACCGTCGGCGCGTTCTGGCAGCTTGCCAAGGAGGGCAGCACCGAACAGCTGAGGGACACACAGATCGACTCCTTGTTCGAGGCGCTTTATGGTGTCTCGGCGGTCTCGCTGTTCGGAAACTACTACAACTGCCCCGGAGATCCGTACATCGTGCAGCCCTACGATGTGATTCCGGAATGCGACGTCTACTATCTCGCCAACACGACTTACGATCATCAGCTCGCCGTATACGGGGAAGCGAGCTATGCGCTCACGCAGCGCTGGAAGCTCACGCTCGGCGAGCGTGTGGCCTACACGGCGTTCTCGATCGACAGCTATTCCGACGGATTGGAGAACTTCGGCCCGGACGGTCCGCTCTCCGCTCACGAGCACGAGACGCCGAACACGCCCAAGGCGAGCCTTGCGTTCCAGGCGACCGACGCCGATCTCGTCTATTTCACCTACGCCAAGGGGTTTCGCGTCGGTGGAGCGAATCCGCCGCTGCCCTCGTACTGCGGCGGTCCCGGTCAGCCTGACTCGCCGCTGGCGCAGGAGGGCTACCCGAACGGCGCACCGCTCATCTACAAGTCCGACAGCACGCAGAACTACGAGCTCGGCTCCAAGGACAGCTTTGGGGGCGTGCTCAAGCTCGCGAGCAGTGTTTACTGGATCCGATGGAGCGACATCCAACAGAGCGTCTTCGTCGGCGGCAATTGCGGTCTGCAATTCACGGATAACCTGGGCACGGCGGTTTCGAAGGGCTTCGATCTCGAGGCCGAGCTCGCGCTCGGGCCGGTGCACGTCGATGCCGCGGTCGGCTATACCGACGCGCGGTTCACGGCGAATTCCCCGCATGCGGGACTCGCGTACTCCGGGGACGCGATCTCGGGCCAAGCCGCCGTGAGCTACGCCCCGGGGCTCAATCCGCCCTGGACCGTGGCGATCGGACCGGAGTACGACTTCGAGCTGGGTGGACACGATGCCTTCGTCCGTGCCGACTGGGAGTTCCAGTCGCGCAACCCCTGGCTCTCAGCACTGCAGGATCCGCGCTCGTCCGAGTACAACGCGAGCACCTATACGCTGCCATCGAACAGTTTTACCTCGGTCCGCACCGGGATCACACTCGGGGCGTGGATGGTCAGCGCCTTCGTCGACAACCTTCTCGACTCACACACCGTCATCAACTACCAGCTGAGCACGCCGGACACCTACAACCCCGCCGGACCGCCCTCCGTGCAACAGAATCAATACACCTTCCGCCCACGCACGATGGGGGTAACCTTGATCCTGCATCTAAAGTGACGGTGGGGCAGGGCGGCGAGCAGTGTCCCGCCGAGGGCGTACGCACATGGGCATGTTGATCGACGGGGTCTGGGACGAGCACGCGACCGATACGCGTGGCAAGGGCGGGGCGTTCGATCGCACCGCCGCCACCTTCCGCGGGCGCATCACCGCCGACGGCAGCTCGGAGTTTGCGGCCGAGGCGGGTCGCTACCACCTTTATCTCGCCTTCGGGTGCCCGTGGTGTCATCGGGTGATGATTTTCCTCAAGCTGAAGCGGCTCGAGCAGGCGATCTCGGTCACCTACACCGAGCACGCCCTCGGAGAGGGCGGGTGGCGATTCGCGAGCCCCGAACCGCTCCTGGGCGCACGCTTCATCTACGAGGTGTATCGCGCGGCGGTGCCCCAATTCACCGGTCGGTGCACCGTGCCGGTGCTGTGGGACAAGAAGTCGGGGACGATCGTCAACAACGAGTCCGCCGAGATCATCCGCATGCTCAACCGCGAGTTCGCCGCGTTCACCGACGACCGCAGCGACTATTACCCGGCGGAGCTCACCGCGGAGATCGACGCCGTCAACGAGCGCATCTACCAAAGCGTGAACAATGGGGCGTACCGCTGCGGGTTCGCGCTGAGTCAGGAACCCTACGAGCAGGCCGTGCGCGCCCTGTTCGCAACCCTCGACTGGGTGGAGCAGCGGCTCACCGCGCAGCGCTATCTCGTTGCCGACCGACAGACCGAAGCCGACTGGCGCTTGTTTCCGACGCTGGTACGGTTCGACTGCGCCTACTACCCGCTCTTCAAGTGCAATCTGCGCCACCTCTACGAGTACCCGGCGCTGTGGCGCTATACGAGGAGGCTCTATGGCGTGCCCGGCATCGCAGCCACCGTCGACGTGCAGAAGTACAAGGAGAACTATTACGCAATCCGCAGCGTCAATCCGAGCGGCGTGGTGCCCCTAGGTCCGAGGATCGACTTCAGGGAGTGATCCGCGGGCCTCATGCGCCACCGCGCGGACGAAGTCCGGCTTGGTCCCCGTCAGAATCTGAAGGATCGCCGTGCGCTCGGCGGTCGAGAGACTCGAGAAGGCGGCGCTCGTATCGCGCCCCGTCAGAATCTCGTCGAGCCGGCGGTAGACGTACTCCTTCGCGGCGCCCGGCAGGAAGTCGAACCCTTCGGAGTAGATGAGAAAGCTCAAGGGATACTTGAACAGACGTGTATTGAGATCGAAATCGCGTAGCGACCGCCCGCGCCCATCTCGGGGCCCGCGCGCCTCGAACGCCTGCGCGAATCCCGAGCCGCCGCGAATGTGCGTGGGGAACCGGGGGGCGTCGACGAACAGCATGGCGCGCACGAGCGGCTCGAGGAGCTGCGCGAAGCGGCGTTGCATGAGCGGCGGCAGCTGCTCGAGGGAGAGGTTGGCGGTCGAGCTGCCCGGGGCGTGACGCTCCATCAGCATGCGGGACTTGTAGTTCGCGTGAATGATGAGGTCGTGGATGTAGACCTGATGCTCGAGGACGAGCAGCGCGACCACATCGCTCGTATCGGTGAGATAGGGCTTGGTGTTGAACACGCCGTCGAGATTGGCGAGATCGTGCGGGTGAACGCTGGCAGCCGCAACCAGACCGGTCGGGGAGGGCAGGATATCGCCCAGGTGACGCAGGCCGCCGAGCTCGCCCGTCACGTACCATCCGCCCCAGCGGTCATCGAGCGGCGTGCTGTCCGTCGTGCGCTCCGCCACGTCGTTCGTGACGATGTCGTGCTGGCGGCGCGTATAGGCCGAGAGGAAGAGAAAATTCGGCACCCCACCGCCGCTCAAGGAAAACGTATCGTGGCAGACCAGGCAGCGCGTCGTCTCGCGCTCGAAGCGCGGTGCCTGCCCCGGCAGATCGAGCAGGGTGTAGAAGACCGTGCCCATCATGCCGTCCATCGTGCTGATCTCGATCAGGTCCGTGTGCGAGATCCACGCGACGTAGGTGTCGTCGTTGAAGTAGATGGCGCGCGGCGTCTCGGGCGTGATGAGGTCTACCTGGAGGCTCGTCTTCGAGAATACGAGCGTCTGTGAATTCGGGTCGATGGAGAGCGCCTTCAGCAACGAATCGAGGTAGCCGCGCGGCTCGCGAAATTCGAGCCGCACGTTCCCGGACTTCATCCGCGCCGCAAGTCGCGCAATGTCGTTGTGCTTGGGCGGGTCGGAATAGCCGATGAAGGGGTAATCCCGGTCGTAGACGAACCCCGAGTCTGGCGTCGCCACGGTCGGCCCCTGCACCAAGGGCATCGCCGGATTGCTCGCGACCGATGGCTCCTCGATGCCTGCGGCGGAACGAGCCCAAGGAATCGCGGCAAATGCCACCCCACACCCGAACAGCGTGAGCACCCGCGACAGCCGTCGGCATCTCGTTGCGCATTTGCTCGACAACTCGTCCATGCAAATCGTGTCGTCCCCGGGCAGTCTAAAGATTCATCTCACGTGTATCTTCACGTGTATCTTAAATCCGCACGCGCGCCCGCGCTCTACGTAGATCTCCGTAGCGAGAAAGCGCACTCATCTCGATCGAGTTGCCGCGCGCGCCTCCGTGGGCGGGCGACCGACGATCGAGCTCAGTGTCACGCAGGTCGCGAGCGCGATCGCGGCCGGCTGAGAAGCACCCATTCGATGAGCCAAGCGCTGAGGTGCCAGACCGCCAGGAACGCAATCCAAACCACGACTCCCGCGACAAACGCGAAGAGGAGGCTCTGCGGCGTGATCGTGAATCCGGGCTGATAGATCCGCCAGGTCTCGCGCAGCACATCGGCATCGGGGTGCCCGAGCAGATAGAGGCTCTGATGAAACAGGTCGGTGTTGAGCGCGCTCATCATCGCGCGCAGCCTCGCTACCGCATCGATCATCGCTTGCAGCGCGGCCCCTTCGCGATGAAAGGTCGGATCGGTGCTTGCGAGATGGTAGCGCACGAGCGCGGCGATGCTGCCGCCCTGTTCGCGATCGGCAATGGCTTGGAAGGGGGCGAGGTCCGCGAGCACCTGATCGAGCCGTCCTCCCAGACGCTGGCGATACTGGACGATGAAGCTCGGCACACAGCCGGCTGCAATCACCGCCAGCAAGAGAACGATCCGGTCGAGAAGTCCGCGTACCCACCGCATCGGCGCAGTGTACGACGCTCGGATCAACGGGATTGCGCCCAGCGAGTCGTTGCCACGGCAAGGGCACACCCCAATTGATGTATATTCTGGATAATGGACACAAGCAACTGAATAAATTAGCTAAGAGCGAATGACTCGCCCTGCGCGAAGCGCTGCGGAAAGGTTGACCGCCGAGCGTCCGCGTCGATGCATCGCGTGTGGTAGGTTTGCGCCGCCGTACTTCGCGAGGTGAGGATGCGCATCGAGCTCGACCCCCTGGAGGCACGTGTGATCGGCTGCCTGATCGAGAAGCAGATCACGACGCCCGATCAGTATCCGCTGTCGCTCAACGCGCTCGCGAATGCGTGCAATCAGAAGAGCAACCGCGACCCCGTCATGAGCCTCGATGAGCAGGCCGTGCAGCGCACGATCGATGCGCTGGTGCGCAAACACCTCGTGCTCGAGCGCTCGGTCTTCGGCACCCGGGTGCCAAAGTATCAGCACCTTTTCTGCAATACCGAGTACGGGAGCTTCAAAGTCTCGGCTCAAGAGCTCGCGGTCCTCTGTGAGCTGCTCCTGCGCGGGCCCCAGACCCCCGGCGAGCTGCGCTCACGCGCAAGCCGCATGGCGTCCTTCACCGACGTGTCCGAGGTTGAGGCGACGCTCAACGGTCTGCTCGGTCGCGAGCCGCGGCCGCTGATCGCACGACTGCCGCGCGAGGCGGGACGGCGCGAGGTGCGCTACATGCACCTGTTCGGGAGCGAGCCGGCGCCGCAGGGCCTGAGTGAGCCGGCCGCCACCGAACGGCCGCCCGAGCCCCATGTCGACGAGCCGCTCGCGAGTCGGGTAGCCAGGCTCGAAGAAGAGGTTCGGCACCTGCGTGAGGCGCTCGAGGCGCTGCGGTCGCAGATTCGGTAGGCCCGGCGGCGCGATTGCGGATGTGCGGTCCGCCGCCGGTCACGTGTGCCTCTTAATTTGTCATAATATACATTATGCGCACTACGAAGGCGACGTTACACTTGACAAACCAGAGGCCTTGCGGGACAATCTCCCCACACCGGAGATATCCCCATGGCCTCGAACCTCAATTCCCCGATCTTCAAGGATGAGCAAGTCGCCTACGAGTATGTAGAGGGCCATCTGTGGCCCACTGGACCGGCTTGCCCGCATTGCGGCAACTGCGACCAGACCCGTATCCGCAAGCTCGCTGGCAAGTCCACGCGCCCCGGCCTGCGCAAGTGCAACGAGTGCCGCAAGCAGTTCACGGTGAAGATCGGGACGATTTTCGAGGATAGCCACGTCCCGATGCATCAGTGGCTTCAGGCCAT
>DATKPY010000043.1:0-47515 GCA_035523875.1 Steroidobacteraceae bacterium | reverse complement strand
TCTTCCGGCGCCTGGAGTTCGATGTCGATGCGCTTGGGCCGGTTGAGACCTGCGACGATGCGCCGCGCGAGCCCCAGCGCATGGCCGTCGTTCTCGGCATAGTGATCGACGACTCCCGAGCGGCGCGCATGCACCTCGGCGCCGCCCAGCTCCTCGGCCGAGACGATCTCGCCGGTGGCCGCCTTGACCAGCGGCGGCCCGCCCAGGAAGATCGTTCCCTGCCCCTTGACGATGATCGCCTCGTCGGACATGGCCGGCACATAGGCGCCCCCCGCCGTGCACGAGCCCATCACCACGGCCACCTGGGGAATGCCCTGGGCCGACATGTTGGCCTGGTTGAAGAAGATGCGCCCGAAATGGTCGCGGTCGGGGAAGACCTCGTCCTGGTTGGGCAGATTGGCCCCGCCCGAATCGACCAGGTAGATGCAGGGCAGGCGATTCTGCTCGGCGATCTCCTGGGCGCGCAGATGCTTCTTCACCGTGAGAGGGAAGTAAGTGCCGCCCTTGACGGTGGCGTCGTTCGCGATGACGAGCGCCTCGCGGCCGTGGATGCGACCGATGCCGGTGATGAGGCCCGCCGCGGGCGCCTCGCCTCCATAGAGCCCGTGCGCGGCGAGCGGGGAGAGCTCGAGGAAGGGCGCGCCGGGATCGAGCAGCGTCTCGATGCGCTCGCGCGGCAGGAGCTTGCCGCGCTCCGTGTGCCTGCGGCGCGCCTGCTCGTCTCCGCCGCGGCTCACGCGCTCGATCTGCGCGTGCAGATCTGCGGCGAGCGCGCTCATGCGCGCGGCGTTGGCCCGAAACGTCTCGCTCGAGGATTGGGCGCTGGAGCGGATGCGCGCCACGATCAGGGAATCTCGACTGCCAGAGCGACGGCCTCGCCGCCGCCGATACAGAGCGCCGCCACCCCGCGCTCGAGACCGCGGTGGCGCAGGGCATGCACGAGCGTGACCAGAATCCGTGCGCCGGTCGCTCCGATCGGATGCCCGAGCGCGCAGGCACCGCCGTTCACGTTGACTCGCGCGTGATCGAGGTCGAGGTCACGCTCTGCGGCCAGCGTGACGACCGCGAAGGCCTCGTTGATCTCGTACAGATCGACATCGCGCGCGGCCCAGCCGACTCGCGCGAGGGTCTTGGCGATCGCCGCGGAGGGCGCGGTGGTGAAGCGGGCCGGCTCCTGGGCGTGGCTCGCATAGCCGCGGATGCGCGCGAGCGCGGTGAGGCCGCGGCGCTGGGCGAGGCTTTCGCGCATGAGAATGAGCGCCGCGGCGCCATCGGAGATCGATGAGGAGCTCGCCGCGGTGACCGTGCCGTCCGCGGCGAATGCCGGGCGCAGCGCGGGAATCTTGCTCACGTCGCACGTGCGCGGGGTCTCATCGGCATCGACCACGAAGGCGGTCTTGCGAGCCGTCACGGTGACCGGGACCGTTTCGGCGGCGAACGCGCCGCTTGCGAGCGCCGCGAGCGCGCGCGCGACCGATTCGGTGGCGAACGCATCCTGCGCCGCGCGCGTGAATCCCCGCTCCCGCGCCGTCGCCTCCGCGAAAGAGCCCATGAGCTCACCGTCGAACGGGCTCTGCAGCCCGTCGAAGAACATGTGATCGAGCACCTCACCGTGGCCCATGCGATAGCCGCTGCGTGCCTTCGGCAGGAGGTAAGGAGCGTTGCTCATCGACTCGAGCCCGCCCGCGAGCGCGCAGTCGATCGCACCGGCGCGAATCTGGTCGGCCGCGATCATCACCGCTTTGAGTCCCGAGCCGCACATCTTGTTGACGGTGGTCGCCGGAACCTGGACCGGCACGCCGGCGCCGAGCGCTGCCTGGCGCGCCGGGGCTTGCCCGAGGCCGGCCGACAGGACGCAACCCATGACGACCTCCTCGAGCTCCTCGGGTGCGAGCCCCGATGCATCGAGCGCCGCGCGCGCCGCGGCGGCACCGAGCCGTGGGCCCGCGAGGGGCGCGAGCGCCCCCTGAAACGCGCCGATCGGCGTACGCTTGGCGGCGACGATGACGATGCTGTCTTCGGACATGCTGCTCCTTTAGCTCGCGAGCGCTCTTTCGAACAGCTCGACGAAGCGATCCGCGACCTCCGCGGCGGTGAGCTCGGCGCCGGTCCGATACCAGTGACCGATCCCGTTGAGCGCGCCGGCGAGCGCGAACGCCGCCATCTTCGCATCGCAGCTGCGGATCGAGCCGTCGGCGCAGCCCGCGCGAATGATGCCGCGGATGCCCTGATCGATCTCGGACTTCATGCTGCGCAGCTGCTGCGCCACCGGCGCGGAGACATCGTGATCCTCCACGCGGACCATGCACCAGCCGAAGTCGGACGCCATCACCTCGGCATAGCGGCGCACGAGCGCCGCGAGCTTCTCGCGGCCGCTGCCGCGCGAGGCTGCGAGCTCGCCGAGCACCGCCGTGATCCGCCCTGCGCCGAGGCTGAAGCACTCGAAGATGATCTGTTCCTTGCTCGCGAGATAGTAGTAGATCGTAGGCTTGGTTACGTTCAGGAACGCGGCGATATCGTCGAGCGTGGTGTTGTGGATGCCGCGTTCCCGGAACGCGCGCGCGGCGGCGGCGAGCACCGCATCGCGCTTGGCCTGTCGCTCGCGTCCGCGCTCGTGGCGCGGACGCCAGGGCGACCCGCCCGCTGCGCCGCCGCCCGCCTCGCGCCCGCGTCGTGGAGCCCGCACGCTCATCGCACGCCCCTTCTGGCCCTGCCGCGTGGGATGCGTTGACCCCCGCGGACGGCACGCCTAGACTTACCAGTATCTATCTTACCATAGAGTAACTTACGGTTGCGCGAGAGGCACCGATGAGCGTCGAGGCGGTCAACGCCCGCGCCGAGCCGACCCGCGGCGCCGCGGCACGGACGGCGGCTGCGCGGGCGCTGCGCTTCGTGACCGCAGCGTCGCTCTTCGACGGGCACGACGCGGCAATCAACATGATCCGCCGGCTCCTGCAGGCGCATGGCGCGGAGGTGATCCACCTCGGTCACAACCGCGCCGTGGCGGAGATCGTCACCGCAGCGATCCAGGAGGACGCCGACGCCATTGCCGTGAGCTCCTACCAAGGCGGTCACAACGAGTACTTCCGCTACATGGTGGATACGCTCCGCGACTGCGGCTGCGCGCACATCCGCGTGATCGTGGGCGGCGGCGGGACGATCGCACCCGAGGAGATCGAGGCCCTCGAGGGCTACGGTGTCGAGAAGATCTACACGCCCGAGGACGGTCGGCGGCTCGGGCTCGATGGCATGGTGACGGACGTGCTTGCGCGCGTGCGCGCGGTAGCGAAGCCGCGCTACCAGCCCGGACCGCTCAGCCCGCGCGACCCCGCACGCATCGCGCGGGCCATCTCGCTCCTCGAAGGGGCCGGTGCCGACGATTGCGCGGCGCGCGCGCTGCGCGAGGAGCTCGCGCGCTCGGCGCGCACCGCACCCGTGCTCGGCGTGACCGGGACCGGCGGGGCGGGTAAATCGAGCCTGCTCGATGAGCTGCTGCTGCGCTTCGTGCACGCGTTTCCGCAACGCGAGATCGCGGTGGTCGCGATGGATCCGACGCGGCGCCGCAGCGGCGGTGCGCTCTTGGGCGACCGCATCCGCCTGAACAGTCTCGCCTCCGGGTCGATCTTCATGCGCTCGCTCGCGACCCGACGCCGGCATCTCTCGACCGCCGCGGTGCTCGAGGAGGTGATCGGCCTCTACAAGGCCGCGGGCTTCGATCTCATCATCGTCGAGACGGCCGGCACCGGGCAGTCCGACAGCGAAATCGTCGATCGCGTGGACCTGTCGGCGTATGTGATGACGGCGGAGTACGGGGCCGCGAGCCAGCTCGAGAAGATCGAGATGCTCGATTTCGCCGACTGGGTCGTGCTCAACAAGAGCGAGAAACGCGGTGCCGATGACGCCCTGCGCGACGTGCGCAAGCAGTGGCGGCGCAACCATCCCGAGCGCGCGGCGCTCGCGGATGAGAGCCTGCCGGTATTCGCGACGGTTGCCAGCCGCTTCAACGACCCGGGCGTGAACCGGCTCTTCGCCGCGATCGGACGGGCGCTTACGGCGGCGCGCAGCGGAGCGGCCGCGTGGGAGGTCGTGGAAACCGGCCCAGCCGAGCCAGGCGCACGCGAGCCGCTCGTGCCCGCTGCGCGCAGCCGCTACCTCGCGGAGATCGCCGCGGATGCGCGCTGCGACCAGCGGGAGACGGAGCATCAAGCGCGGGCGGCGAGCCGCGCCGGCGCACTTTACGAAGCGCTGCGCGCGCTCGGGGATACACCGCTCCCGCCGCCGCTCAGCCCCTACCCCGATGAAGCGCTGGTTGCGGATGCGGGGGATGAGACACGGCGCGCGCTGCGCGCGGAGTACAACGAGAGCCTCGCCCGAGTCGGCGCCGAGTCCTTGGCCGAGCTCGCGGCATGGCCGCAACGCGCACGCGCCGCGAGCGCACCGACCTACTCGTATCGCGTTCGCGGGCGCGAGGTGAAGGGAGAGAACTACACGGAGAGTCTGGCCCACCTGAAGGTGCCGAAGCTCGCCGTGCCGCGCCTCACCGACTGGGGCGAGACGCTGCGATTCCTGCGGACCGAGAACCTACCCGGGAGTTATCCGTATACCGCGGGGGTGTATCCCTACCGGCGCGAGGAGGAGGAGCCCATCCGCATGTTCGCGGGCGAAGGTGCTCCCGAGCGCACCAACCGGCGCTTTCATTACCTCGCCAGCGGTCGCGGCGCAGTGCGACTGTCGACCGCATTCGACTCGACGACGCTCTACGGCGAGGATCCGGACACGCGCCCGGATGTCTACGGCCGCACGGGAAACTCCGGGGTGTCCGTCGCCACGCTCGATGACATGAAGAAGCTCTACTCGGGCTTCGATCTCGCGCTCGCCTCGACCTCGGTGTCCATGACGATCAACGGTCCGGCGCCGATGATTCTCGCGATGTTCATGAACACCGCGATCGATCAGGCGGTCGAGCGCCACCTGAGAGCCGAGGGTCGCTGGGAGGCGGCGCGGCGCGCGCTCGAGTCGTTCCATGGCGAGCTCGCAGCGGGCGGGCTGGCCGCACCGGCCTATTTCGGTGCGCTGCCCGCGGGCCACGACGGCAGCGGCCTCGCTCTGCTCGGCGCGAGCGGGGATCGGCTCCTCGCCCCCGAGGTCTACGAGCGGATCAAGGCCGAGACGCTCCACAGCGTGCGCGGAACGGTGCAGGCGGATATCCTCAAGGAGGATCAGGCGCAGAACACCTGCATCTTCTCCACCGAGTTCGCCCTGCGAATGATGGGCGATGTGCAGCAGTACTTCATCGAGCGGCGCGTCCGCAATTTCTACTCTGTCTCCATCTCCGGCTATCACATCGCCGAGGCCGGCGCGAACCCGATCACGCAGCTCGCCTTCACGCTCGCGAACGGCTTCACTCTTCTCGAGTACTACCTCGCGCGGGGCATGAGGGTCGATGAGTTCGCGCCCAATCTGTCGTTCTTCTTCTCGAACGGAATGGATCCCGAGTACGCGGTCATCGGGCGCGTGGCGCGGCGCATCTGGGCGCGCGCTCTGCGCCGCCGCTACCGCGCGGCCCCGCGCAGCCAGATGCTCAAGTACCACGTGCAGACCTCGGGGCGTAGCCTGCACGCACGCGAGATCGCATTCAACGACGTGCGCACGACTCTGCAGGCACTCCTCGCGCTCATGGACAACTGCAACAGTCTCCACACCAACGCCTACGACGAGGCGCTCACGACGCCGACCGAGGAGAGCGTGCGCCGCGCCGTCGCCATCCAGCTCATCATCAATCGGGAACTCGGTCTGATGAGAACGCAGAATCCGTGGCAGGGGTCGTATGCGATCGATGAGCTCACGCGAGCGGTCGAGGAGGCGGTGCTCGCGGAGTTCGACGCGCTCTCCGAGCGCGGCGGAGTGCTCGGTGCGATGGAGACGATGTACCAGCGCGGCCGGATCCAGGAGGAGTCGCTCGAGTACGAGCGCCGCAAGCACGACGGGAGCCTTCCGATCGTGGGCGTCAACACGTTTCTCTCCGAGCGCGGGGCGGCCGCGGAGCTCGCCCAGGCGCGACTGATCCGCTCGACCGAGGAGGAGAAGCAGGCCCAGGTCGCCGCGGTGCGGGCGTTTCAGCGCCGCCACGCCGAGCACGCACCGGCCGCGCTCGAGCGCCTGCAGCGGGTCGCCGCGAGCGGCGCGAACGTCTTCGCGGAGCTCATGGAGACGGTGAAGACCTGCTCGCTCGGGCAGATCACCCACGCGCTCTACGCGGTCGGCGGACAGTACCGGCGGAACATGTAGGCGGGCGCTGCGCGGGTTCTCCCCCGTGCACGGCGCTCGCGCTCGCGCCTCAGGCGGCAGCCAGGTCCGGCTCGTGCAGGTGGCTCAGGATGGCGCCGCGGGCCCGCGCGCGCAGCTCCTCGGCGGCCGCGGTGGCGTCCGAGCTCGAGGCGGCGAGCGGGGCGAGCAGCTCGACGCTCACCGAGGTAGGCTGTGGCAGGTAGCTGCCGGGCGGAAACGCCGCCCGCGTGCCGCGTACCACCACCGGAACCACCGGACAGCGCGCGCGCACCGCCGTGAGGAACGCGCCCGCATGGAACTTGAGCAGTCCCGGCTGCGCCGAGAACGTCCCCTCGGGGAAGAAGACCAAGGAGTGGCCGTTCTCGGCGTTGCGCAGCACGCGCCTCGCATCCGCCGCGCCTCGGTTGCGATTGAACCGCTCCACGAAGTGCGCTCCGATGCGGCGCAGGAGCGATCCGGCGAGCGGCACCCGCGCCATCTCGCGCTTGATGATGAAGCTGAACCGCGGCGGGAGCGCCGCGCTGAACACCACGCCGTCGAGGTAGCTCGCGTGATTCGCAACCAGCACGCATTGGCCGGCTGGGAGACGCTCGAGGCCGCTCACCGTGAGCGGCATGCCCGCGAGCCGCAGGAACGCGCGCGCGACGGTGCGCACCGCGGCCCGGCGGCGCTCGAGTCCCGGCATCACGACCACCACGGCGAGAGCGGCGAGGCCGAGGAGACCGAAGAGGAGATACGCATAGAGCGCGTAGGCGAATCGGATGAGGGCGCGCATCGGTCGGGACATTCTGCCAGCAAGCGGTGGTCGAGCGTGCGAACGGTACCGCGCCTCGCGCCGAAGGGCACGCGGCGGATAAAGAGTGAACTGGTTCTCTTTATGTCATGAGAGAGCGCGAGATGTGAAGATGGTCACTCCGGGTGCGCGCGAGCCCTCTCCATACTGGTCGTGTACGCCTACGGCCCGATCGCGCACCGACTCATGCGCAGTCGCGGCGGCGTGCACAGGTTTCGCAAGGTGAGGCCGACTTTGTCCAAGCACGCTGCAGTCGCCGCAACTCCCGCGCCCGATCCGTCCGATCCGGCGGTGTCGCGGTTTCTCGACGCCGTGTGGATGGAGCGCGGACTTTCCTCCAACACGCTCGCGGCCTACCGTGCCGATCTCACCGCGCTCTCGCGCTGGCTCACGGGGCGCGGCGTTGCCATGGCGCGCACCACGCGCGCCGATCTGCAGGACTTCATCGCCTGGCGCGTGCAGGCGGGCGCGCGCCCGCGCTCGACAGCGCGTCAGCTGTCGAGCTTCCGGCGCTTCTTCCGCTATCTCGTGCGCGAGAACGTGATTCGCGAGGATCCCACCGCGGACATTGCGATGCCGAAGATCGGCCGCTCGCTGCCGAAGTCGCTCACCGAGGAGGAGGTCGAGTCATTGCTCGGCGCTCCGCAGGTGAGCGATCCGTTGGGCAACCGCGACCGCACGATGCTCGAGGTGCTCTACGCGACCGGGCTCAGAGTCTCGGAGCTGGTGAACCTGAGGCACACGCAGGTCAACCTGAATCAGGGTGTCATCCGCATCCTCGGCAAAGGCAGCCGCGAGCGGCTCATTCCGCTCGGCGAGGAGGCGATGCGCTGGATCAGGGAGTTCTCGGGCGGGTCGCGGAGCGAGATCCTGCTCGAGCGGCAGTCGGAGTACGTCTTCCCGACGCGGCGCGGAGACCGCATGACGCGCCAGGCGTTCTGGCACATCATCAAGCGCTACGCGCGCAAGGCGGGCGTCGACAAGGAGCTCTCGCCGCACACGCTGCGCCATGCTTTCGCCACCCACCTGTTGAATCACGGCGCCGACTTGCGTGTGGTGCAGATGCTGCTCGGTCACAGCGATCTTTCCACCACGCAGATCTATACGCACGTAGCGCGCGAGCGCATGAAGGAACTGCATTCCCAGCATCATCCTCGCGGATGAGCGGAGGAATCTGTTAGACTTGCCGTGCAAGCCGTGGCGGCCGAACCTTTCGGCTAGCGACCGGTCGAAACGGCTCAGGCGTTCCCATCGAGAACGGCATCCAAGCCATGAAAGCGCCTCTTTTTCTCCTCGCGACACTCGGTCTCGCCTCCGCGGCGCTCCTCGCCGCGCAGCCCGATGCCAAGCCCGACCCACGCGTGACGATCGCAGCCAAGATTCCGGGCACGCGGCCCGAAGACGTGCGCGCGACGCCGATCCCGGGAATCTACGAGGTGATGCGTGGCACCGATGCCGCTTATGTCTCGGCCGACGGCAAGTACGCGATCGCCGGAGATCTCTACGACCTGCACTCGAACGTCGATCTGACCGATAACCAGCGCCGCGAGATGCGCCTGCAGATGCTCGCGCAGATTCCCGAGTCGCGGATGGTCATCTTCGGCCCGCGGGATGCGCGCCATACCGTCACGGTGTTCACCGACGTGGACTGCCCGTACTGTCGCAAGCTCCACAGCCAGATCGCCGAGTACAACCGCCTCGGAATTCGCGTACGGTACCTCTTCTATCCGCGCACGGGCCCGAACACCGCATCCTGGACCAAGGCGGAGGAGGTGTGGTGCTCGGCCGACCGCAAGGATGCGCTCACCCGCGCCAAGCGCGGCGAGACGCTCAATGTGAAGCTCTGCCCCAATACGCCCGTCGCGCGCGATTACGAGCTCGGCCAGGAATTCGACCTGCAGGGAACACCCGCGATCGTGCTCGGTAACGGCGACATGCTGCCCGGGTACGTCTCGCCCGCGGAGCTCGCGCAGGAGCTGCGCACCGTCGATCGCTAGCGGCGCGTCGCGGTCTCGAGCGCATGACGCTCAGGTCTCGAGCAGCTCGCGCTTGCCGGGTTTGCCTTCCCACTCCTTGGCATCGGGCGGTGCTTCCTTCTTCTCGGTGATCACCGGCCATTTCTTGGCGAGGTCGGCATTGAGCCCTTTGAAAGACTCCTGACCGCTCGGCAGCTCCTCCTCGGAGAAGATCGCTTCCACCGGGCATTCGGGCTCACAGAGCGTGCAGTCGATGCATTCGTCGGGGTCGATGACCAGGAAGTTCGGTCCTTCGTGGAAGCAGTCGACCGGACAGACTTCCACGCAATCCATGTACTTGCACTTGATGCAGTTTTCTGTGACGACAAAGGTCATGACATTCCCCGGGAAAAGCGTTCCTCCGCCGGACACGGGCGCCGCGGCCAGCACGCCATTGTGCCATGCCCGCACGCTCGCGCGCGACGGCGCTGCTCAAGGCGGAAGGATCCGCCGCTCGAGCGCGGCGAAGTGGTGAGACTCGTGTCCGGCGGCGCGGTCGTCGAGGTAGCGGCGCAACGCAAACTCCGTGCTCGGGAAGGCGATCTCGGTCCACGGGATGTCCGCGGGATCGACGAGCGCAACCTCGAGGCTCTCGGACCCGGCCCCGAAGTCCGCCCGCGGGAGTCGTGCCCGGAAGAAAACGTGCACTTGATGGGCGTGCAGCACGTGCACGATCGCGAGGAGCGAGCCGATCTCCACGCGCGCGAGCGCCTCTTCTTCCGACTCCCGTGCGGCCGCCTGCTGCAGCGTCTCGCCGTTCTCCATGAACCCGGCGGGCACCGTCCAGTAGCCGCGCCGCGGCTCGATCGCGCGCCTGCAGAGCAGAATGCGTCCCCCGAGCTCCGGTACGCAGCCGACCACGAGCCGCGGATTCTCGTAGTGCACGGCGCCGCAGGCGCTGCACACGTGACGCGGGCGGTTGTCGCCGGGCGGGGTCTCGAGCGTCACCCGAGCGCCGCAGGAGGGACAGAATCTCATGGGGGCATTGGATCAGGTTCGCCGCGCGCAAGTCCAGCGAGCGGGCGCGCGGCGCGGCCGCCGAAAGGAGGTAAGCTCCGCGCGAGTGCCCGCTTGAGCTCAATCCCCCGGCCTCGAGGAGAGCGACGATGACCTTCGATCTTCAGGAAATCTCACGACGGATCCGTGCGCTCGGCACGGAGATCTCACCCCAGGCGATCGAGGGCACCGCGGCGATCTACGCGCCGTTCCACGAGCGCGAGCCCTACCGCGCCGTGATCGTGAGTCGCGACGAACGCTACGGACCGAACGAGCGGCATCGTCTCGATGTCTTTGAGCCTGCGGCGGCGGGCGCGGGTGGCGCGCCGGCACGGCCGGTGCTGCTGTTCGTGCACGGCGGCGGGTTCATCGGCGGTGATAAGCGCATGCCGGGCTCGCCCTACAACGACAACGTCGCGCTCTGGGCGGTCCGCCACGGGCTGATCGGGGTCAACATGACTTATCGGCTCGCGCCTCAGTTTCCCTGGCCCGCGGGCGCGGAGGATGTGGCCGCCGCGCTCGCCTGGGTGCGGCAGGGGATCGCTCGGCACGGCGGTGATGCGCGGCGTGTCTTCGTCATGGGCACCTCCGCCGGGGCGGTGCACGTCGCCTCCTACGTGGCGCATCGGCAGTTCCATCCGCAGGCGGGCCCGGAGATCGCCGGCGCCGTCCTGCTCTCGGGGATGTACGACCTCGCGCCCCTGCCACGCAATCCGCTGCACAGCGCCTACTACGGTGAAGACGAGGCGCGCTACCGCAGCGCCTCGACGCTCCAAGGTCTCGTGGATTCTTCCGTCCCGCTCACCTTCGTGCTCACCGAGATGGACCCGCCGGACTTCCAGCGCCAGGCTCTCGGCCTGATCGAGGCGTGGATGAGGCGGCACGGACGCTGGCCGAGCCTCTTTCACATGCTCGGACACAACCATCTGAGCTCGACGATGCATCTGAACAGCCCCGACGCCGCGCTCGGGGAGCGCATCCTCGACCTCATTGACCGCGCGCCGCCGACTTGAGCCCGCGCGCGAGCGGCGCCGCAACGCGCACCAGATCGCGGCCCTCGTGCTTGGCCTCGTAAAGCGCCGTGTCGGCGCGCGCGATCAGATCGTCCAGGGTCCACACACCCGCGCCGCTCGTCGCCAAGCCCGCACTCAGCGTCACGCGCAGCGCCGCGCACGCCTCGGGAAGCACGATCCGCGCGGCAAGCTCGCGCAACCGCTCGACACCGGCAAGCGCGGTATCGAGCGTGGTATCGCGCATCACGAGCAGGAACTCCTCGCCGCCCCAGCGACCGAGAATGTCGCTCGCGCGCAGCGCCTCGCGACCCGCGCGACCGAACTCCTTGAGGACGTAGTCACCGGCCGCGTGGCCGGCCCGATCGTTGATCGCCTTGAAGCGGTCGAGGTCGATCAGCGCCACCGTAAGCGGGCTCTGCGTGTCGCGTGCGGACTCGAGCGCCGCCGCGGCGAGCTCGGCGGTGCGGCGACGGTTCGGCAGGCCGGTGAGACTGTCCTGCTCGGCTAGGCGCACGAGCTCCCGGCGATAGCGCAGGTTCGTGACCAGCGAATAGCTGAGGAGCGCGATGATCACCGCGCCCGCGCTGCCGGCGATCGCGATCGAGCGGATCTCCGCTCGCTCGTGCGCCGCCCGCTCGCGCGCGTCCGCGAGCTCGCGCTGGAGCGCGGCATTGCGCTCGAGCTCGTGGTCCGTCTCGAACCGCGCGCGCAGCGCCGCCGCCTGCTCGCGCCGCTCGGCGTCGTTCGCCGCGACGTAGCGGCGCACGTACTCATCGAGGTCGGCGTAGGCCGGACGATACCGGCGCAGCGCCGCGTTGATGCGCGCCCTGAGCTCATAGGCGGCCGGCAGCTCGCGCGGCGGCATCTCCTCGCCGCCGTGGACGAGTACCGCATCGAGCTTCTCGAGGGCGCGGCGCGCATGGCCCGCGGCGAGATCGATACGCGCGAGGTCGGCGAGCGTCTCGTCGACCACGTCGACGGCGCCGGCCGCGCGGAAGGTGCCAAGGGCGCTTTCACAGCGGGTGCGTGCGCCGTCGAGCGCACCGAGCTCGATCAGGTCACGGCAGACCGCCTCATCGGCGAATGCGATCCCGAGCCGATCCGCCACTTGAACGCTGAGTGCGCGCGCAGCAGCGTACTCCCGGATCGCCTCCGGGTAACGGCGCATCGCGCTGAAGATACGACCGCGCAGAAATCTCGCCACGGACAGCGCCAGGGTCGCGTTGCGAGCGCTGTACCAGCGCACGACCTCCCCGTTGAGCTCGAGCGCCTCGGAGAAATCCCCTACGCTGCGCAGCACGGCCGAAAGCGCCGCGGCGGCGAGTACGCGCTGCGCGGCGCGATCGGGTCCGCGGGCGGCGCGATATACGCGCAGGAGCGTCGGGATCGCAAGATCGGAGTGCGCCTGAAAATTCTCCAGACGCCCGAGCACGATCGACAGACAGAGCTCGGTTGCGGAGCCGGGCGGCTGCCCCTGTCGCGCCGTCGCAATCATCGTGAGCGCGCTGTCGATCGCCGCGGCGCCGTAGACGTTCTGTGCGTAGGTGGCAAGGAGCGCGAGGTGTACCGGGTCGCTCGCAGCCGGGGCGAGCGCGAGCCCCGCGCGCGCCGCCGCGCGCGCCTCGACATCGCGCTCGAGGATGCCGAACGCCTCGGCCTCGAGCGCCTCGAGCGTTGCGGTGCGCTCGGCATCGGCGTGCGCAGCGCGGCGCTCGCTCGCGAGCCGCGTGTCGATCTCGGCGAGCGCCTGCGTGGCGTTGCGCTCGATGAGCGGCTCGAGCGCGCGCGCATCCGCCCCGGGAAGCACGATGCAGCCGGCCGCGGCAGGTCTCGCAAGGAGGAGGATGAGCGCGAGCGCGGCACCCCTTCGGAGGGTTCTGGCGCGCAGGGTCGGTCCTTCGTCCATCCGCGACGGGCTACGCATGAGCGGAAAACTACGGGATCGCAGCCCCCGGCACGCGCGCCGAGGTCACGGTTTGCGGTACGGGAGGCCGCGCGGTGCGGGGCGCAGGCCGCACGCAGACGGCGCGCATCACACTGTGCGCGGGTAGGGTGGCGGAGGATGAGAGGAGTGCGACATAGCTCGCAGACGGGCGGCTGAGGCCGCTCGGGACGCGAGCGCAGGTGAGCCGCCGGTCGCTCGAGTGGTGCCCGAGGTCGGAGTCGAACCGACACGCCTTTGAGGGCGGCGGATTTTGAGTCCGCTGCGTCTACCAATTCCGCCACTCGGGCATCGGCCGGAAAGTATAGAGATCGATGCGCTCAGGCGCGACCTTTTGGCGGGCCGGCGCATCATAGAGTCAATGTGACGAAGCTTGCCCACATCGAGGTGCCGGAAGGCTTGATCGCGAGCGCGCGCGACGGCGCCGAGGCGGCCCGTGAGCGGCTCTATGTCGCGCTCTCCCCGGCGATCTTCGCGCTCATCCGGCGTCTGGTCGGCCGGCGGGCCGTGGCGGAGGACCTATTCCAAGAGACCATGATGGCGCTCTACGAACATCTCGGTGACTACCGGGGCGAGGGACCGTTCGGCGCCTGGGTCCGGCAGATCGCCGTCTCCAGGTGCCTCATGTATCTGCGCTCGCCCTGGCATCGAGCGCGGCTCGAGCTCGATGCCTCCCTCGAGGAGACCGCCTTCCGCGCATCGCCGCGCGCGTTGAGCGGCTCCGCCACGGCGGACGCCATCGATCTCGAGCGCGCGCTCGCGAGCCTCTCGCCCACTGCGCGGGCGGTCGTGTGGCTCTACGAAGTGGAGGGCTACTCGCACGAGGAGATCGCGCGAGCGTTCGGGCGGACTCCGAGCTTCTCGAAATCCCAGCTCGCGCGCGCGCATCGGCGGCTGCGCGAACGACTCGAGCCGGATGGGGTGCGCCAGCCATGCGCTCCGGTATGAGCTCGCCTGCGCCGCCGCGCGGCGAGCCTGCACGCTCCGGGCTCGCACACCGGCTGCGGGCGCTGCCGAGCGAGATGACTCCTCCGTTCGGCTGGGGCGAGCTGCAGCGTCGCGCCCGGCGGCGGCGTCAGCTGCGGGCGATCGCGCGCGCCGGGAGTGCGTCGCTCGCCGCGTGCTGCGTCCTCGCGCTCACCGCCGGGGCACTGTGGATGCATCTCGGTGCGCCGCAGCCGAACGTTGCCGAAATCGAGCCGACGCCGCCTGCGGATGCACCGGTCCGCGCTGAGACGATGGGGGATGCGGCGACGCTGCTCGCGCGGGCGGAGGCGGCGGAGCGCTGGCTCTCGAGCGATCCGGACGGTGGGGCGATCGTGCACGTGAGCACTGGGCTTGCGATCGCCCGACTCGAGGACCGCATCGCCTCGGTGGACGATCAGCTCGATGCGGCGCAGCTGCAGGAGGCAGGCGGCGCGCGGCTGCGCAGTCTCAGGCTCGAGCGCGCGCGGCTCATCGACGACCTCGCGCGGGTGCGCTACGCGGAGACCCTCGCGGCCGACACGCGCTGAGCGAGTTCCTCAACCACTCGGGAGAATCGCCCCATGACCCTCGATGCAACTGCCGCGGCGCCGCGCGCCGCATCAGCCTCGGCAAGCGCGCGCGCCGTGACGCTCTGCCTCGGCGCCATCATCGCCGCCACTGCCGCGCGCGGCGCGCTGGCCGACGGCGCGCCGCTGCGGCTTGCTCAGGCGAGCGAAGCCGGCGCATCGAGCTCGGCGAGCGACCTCGAGTCCCAGCTCGATGCCGCGCGGCAGCGGCTCGAGAAGGCGGCGCGCGAGGTCGCGGAGCTCTCCGCGCAGATGGGCGGCGGTGCGGGGGGCGGCCCGATATTCATTCAACGCGGAATGCGGCGCGCGATCATCGGACTGCAACTCGATCCGGCGAGCGGCAGCGGTGGTGCGCGTGTGCTCGAGGTGAGTCCGGGCGGGCCCGCCGCCGATGCCGGAGTTCACCGCGGGGATCTCATCGTCGCCGTCAATGGCACACCGATCGCCGGGACCGATACCGCGAGGCAGGTGATCGAGCGCTTACGCGACGTTGAGCCGGACGCGAAGGTGACGCTGCGCGTGCTGCGAGCGGGGAAGTCGAAGGAGCTCCATGTGGTCGCGCGGCCGGCGTTCGCGTTCGCCTTCGCGACCGGCCCGTTCCCCGGCGCGCCGCGACCGCCGCTGCCGCCCGAGCCGCCCGCCCAGGTGATCGGTGCGTTCCCCGCTCTGCCGTACCTGCGCGCCCTGAGCGAGGCGACTTCCGGGATGGAGCTTGCCAGCCTCACGCCCGGACTCGGCGCGTATTTCGGTACCGAGACGGGCGTGCTGGTGGTGCGCGCGCCCGCGAGCCATGCATTCCACTTGAAAGACGGCGATGTGATCCTCGCGATCGACGACCGCGTGCCGCGCAGCGCATCGCACGCGACACGCATCCTCGAATCCTATCAGCCGGGCGAGCGCATCAAGCTCAAGATCATGCGCGAGAAGAGAGCGATGAGCCTCGATGTCACGCTCCCGCCGCCGCAGGATTGATGCGCGCCGCCGGCGCGCTTGGAGCCTTCTACAGAGTGGCGAGCCAGGCGAGGAGGCCCTGGCGCTCGGCGCGCGAGAGGCTCTCGAACCGCTTGCGCGCGCGGCTCGCCTCCCCGTCGTGCCAGAGAATCGCCTCCTCGACCGTGCGCGCGCGCCCATCGTGCAGGAACGTCGGGAACCGCTCTCGCGCCAGGCGATAGCCGAGCCCCCAGAGCGGCGCCGTGCGCCAGCGGCTCGGCACCTTCGCTCCGGATGCGAGGGCGTCGGCGAGCCCGGGCCCGAGGTCGTGCAAGCGCAGATCGGTGTAGGGCGCGATGAAGCCGCTGTGTGCCTCGCCGCGCGCATCGTTGAGCACCACGGGGAGCCGCGGCCGGTGACAATCCGCACACCCCAGCATCGCAAAGAGCGCGCGGCCGGGGCCGGACGCCGACCCTGCGCGCCGGGGCGATTCGGGCACCGCGAGCTCGCTTTGGAAGAATACGACGGCGTCGAGCAGCTCCGCGGACACCTCGGGAGTTCCGCCATTCGGCTGCGCGAGACAATCCTGCTCGGCGCGCGTGCAGTCATCGTGGGGCAAATCCTGCGAGGTGAGGCCCATCTCGCGCGCGAACGCCTGCGTGGTCTGGTCGCGGACCGACACCGCAGTGTCTTGCCAGTCGAAGCGACCGAGCCGCAGCTCACCGCGGTAGCGATACCAGGCGACCGTGCCGGCGGTCGGGCCGCGTGCCGATGGAGCGAGGATGGCGCGCAGCGGCACCGCCTCGAGCAGGCCGATGCCGAAGAGCTGCGGGGCGATCCGCGGCTCAACGATCGTGTCTGCAGCGAGCGGCCCGTAGCGCAGGTTCGCGAGCAGGTAGCGCGGCGCACGCAGCTCGTAGGGCTCACCGTCCGGATAACGACCACTCACCGCCCGGTAGCGGATCGTGACCGTGCCCTCCGGATGCAGGCCCTGGAGCGCGCTCGTGTTGAGCACGTGGCCGTACACCGGGTCGCCCGCCGGTGCATCGGGCCGACCTCTCCCCCGCGACCGCAGCTCTACGACGATCGAGGCGGGCGCCGGTCCGTCGCGCGCTGGGCCGCGGCCGCGCGCGCCCTCGTTGTGGCACTCGTCGCAGGAGTCGGCGTTGAAAAGCGGTCCGAGGCCGTCACGACGGCCGGCGCCCGCAGTGCCCGCGGGGACCCACTGCGTGTTGAGTACCGCGTGACCGAGATCGAAGCGCGCTTGACCGCTCGGGTTAAGCGGCTGGTAGGTCTGCGGATCGTGGGAGTCCGGGAACGCGGCGCGCCCGAGCGTCGCCTGCGCCTGCGCGCAAAGGCCGCCGCCGCTCGCGGCGGCGAGCGCAAGCGCGACAGCACCGGCACGCAACGCGTGGCCCATCGCCTCAGTGAGCGCTTGCCGAGTCCGGGGCGCGCGTGATGCTGATCTCGACCCGCGGGCTCACCTGTCCGCTCACCTGCAGCACGAGCGTCCCGGCCGCGAGCGCATAAGCGACGATCTTGTGCGGGGCGCAACCCCGCTCGCCCGTGAAATCGGTCGAGTTGATGAGCTTCCCTCGATCGACGATATCGATCCAGAACGGGCGGTCGATCGCCACGCGATAGGTGCCGGTGCTCGGGATGTCGATGCGTGCGACTCCGGCATACGCACCGTCCGTGAGCGCCACCTTTCCGGGCGTATGCGCGAAGGTGACCTCCTGCTGCGCGGTCAGCGTGAGCCGGTAGAGCCGCTCCGTCGCGAGGGTGGGCGCGGAGGCGAGCCGCGCACCGGCCCGGACGGAGATGGCCGCGCCGGCGAAGAGCGCCTGCTCGTGGCTCAGGTTCCACCCCGCGGCGCCACAGGGCTCTGCGGCCCGCGCGCACGCCACTCCCACGCAGAGCGCGAGCGGCGCGACCCAGGTGCACCGTCGCGAGCTTCTCATCCTGTCAGTCTCCGTAGCGGCTTCCTGGACCCTCGCCGACGGTCGCGGCGAATACGCCTGCGATTCGGGAGCGCCTCAATCATCGCCTCGTAATATACCAGTAAATATTACGTGGGGCTGAGCCCGGGAGACATCCCGCGCCTCGCGGCACTGCCGGGCAGCCGATAACATCGGCCGGGTGAGATCGAGCGACTTTCACTACGAGCTCCCGGAGGAGCTGATCGCCCAGGAGCCGCTCGCCGAGCGCTCGGCGAGCCGGCTGCTGGTGCTCGAGCGCGGCGCGCGCGCCCCAATCACCGACTCGCGGATGAGCGAGCTGCCCGGCTGGCTCGAGCCCGGGGACCTGCTCGTCTTCAACGACACCCGCGTGGTCGCGGCGCGCCTGCTCGGCGCAAAGCCGACCGGGGGACGCGTGGAGATCTTCCTCGAGCGCGCGCTCGAGGGCGCGTGCGCGCTGGTGCAACTGCGGGCGAGCAAGCCGATCCGGCCGGGGCTCGTGCTCACGACTGCGGGCGGAGCGGTCGAGCTGCTCGGCGCCGAGGCCGATCTGTGGCGGGTCGCACTGCCTGAGCCGGCGCTCGATTTCTTCCGCCGCTGGGGCGAGGTGCCGCTCCCGCCCTACATCCGCCGACCCGTGCGCGCGAGCGATCGCGAGCGCTATCAGTGCGTCTTCGCGCGCGTGGAAGGCGCGGTCGCCGCGCCCACGGCGGGCCTGCATTTCGATACGCCGCTTCTTCAGGCGCTCGAGCGGCGCGGTGTCGAGCGGGCGTTCGTCACGCTGCACGTCGGGGCGGGCACGTTCCAGCCGATCCGCACTGCCGATCCCGCTGAGCACGTGATGCACGCGGAGGAGGCGAGCGTGAGTGAAGAGGCGTGCGAGTCGGTCGCACGCAGCCGCGCGCGCGGCGGGCGCGTGATCGCCGTCGGCACGACGGTCGTGCGCGCGCTCGAGTCGGCGGCACTCGCCGCCGCGCAACACTCACCCGGTGCAAAAGCCGCACCCGACCCGCAGGCGCCGCTTGCGGCGTGGCGCGGCAGTACGCGGCTTTTCATCCGCCCCGGATTCCAGTTCCGCGTGGTGGGCGGTCTCATCACGAACTTTCACCTGCCCGGCTCGACGCTTCTCATGCTGGTGTGCGCGCTCGCCGGCCGGGAGCGAGTCCTCGCGGCTTACGCGCATGCGGTACGCTTGCGCTACCGATTCTTCAGTTACGGGGATGCGATGCTCGTGCTGCCCGCGAGCGACTCGGCGAGCCATGCGGCCGCGCTTTGAGGTGCTCACGCGGAGCGGCGCCGCGCGGCTTGGACGGCTCGCCACCGCTCACGGCGTCCTCGAGACCCCGGCGTTCATGCCGGTCGGCACCTACGGAACGGTCAAGGCCATGACGCCGGAGGAGCTCCAGGGGCTCGGGGCGCAGATCATCCTCGGCAACACCTTCCATCTGAAGCTCCGTCCGGGCCCGGAGATCATCGCGGCACACGGCGGGCTGCACGGGTTCATGCACTGGCGCGGTCCGATCCTCACCGATTCCGGCGGATTCCAGGTCTTCAGCCTGAAGAGCCTGCGCAAAGTCACCGAGGAGGGCGTGCGCTTTCGCTCGCCAATCGACGGGAGCGAGGTGCGGCTCACGCCCGAGGACTCCATGGATATGCAGCTCGCGCTGCGCTCGGACATCGCCATGACGCTCGATGACTGCACCCCGTTTCCGGCGACGGAGGACGAAGCGCGCGAGTCGATGGAGCGGTCGATGCGCTGGGCGCGGCGCAGTCACGCGCACTACCACTTGGGCCACGCGGGCGCCGCGCCCCCGGGGGGTCTGTTCGCAATCATCCAAGGCGGCATGTATCCCACCTTGCGCCTGGCCTCGCTCGAAGCGCTCGCGAGCCGCGACTGGCCCGGACTTGCGGTGGGCGGCCTCGCCGTGGGCGAGCCCGAGGAGGAGCGGCTGCGCGTGCTCGAGGAGCTCGTGCCGCACATGCCGGCGGATCGGCCGCGTTATCTGATGGGGGTCGGCTTCCCGCGCGATATCGTGCTCGCAGTCGCTCGGGGAATCGACTTGTTCGACTGCGTGATCCCGACGCGCCACGCGCGCAACGGCCACCTCTTCATAACCGGGGGCGTCATCAACATCCGCAATGCCGCCTATGCGGGCGATCTCGGACCGATCGATCCGGCCTGTGCCTGCTACACCTGCGCCAACTACACCCGCGCGTACTTACGCCATCTCGACCGCTGCAACGAGATCCTCGGCTGTCGTCTCAATACGATCCATAACCTCCATTTCTACCTCGAGCTCATGCGTACGCTGCGGGCGAGCCTCGCCGAGGGAACCTTCCCCGAGCGTGCCGCGGCGCTCGCCACCGCATCGGGAGGCGCCCGCTGCGCCACCTGAGCCTGCCCTCCGCGAGAGGGGCGTCCCGGGGCCCCGCTGGAGTGGCGAGCGGCACCCGAGCGGTGCCGGGAGCGATGCGGGAAGCGATACCGGTCATCAGCGCGTGGCATAATGCCGCCCTTTCGCTCGGCTCGCTCCCGCCCCCGAGCTGCGCTCGAGAGGCGGGAAGCGGTCTGAGCGGGTCTCATCCGACTGGGTAGGTCATGAATGCACTGATTCCTGCAGCCTGGGCTCAGGCTGGCGCGCCGGCCGCATCGAGCCAGTTCGCGCCGCTCCTGATGATGGTGGCACTCCTCGCGGTCTTCTATTTCCTGCTCATCCGCCCGCAGCAGAAGAAGGCGAAGGATCATCAGGCGATGGTCGCCAAACTTTCCGCGGGCGACGAGGTCGTGACCTCGGGGGGCATCCTCGGCCGCGTCACGGACGTGGGCGATACCTTCGTGACTCTGGAAATCGCCGACGGCGTCCGCATCAAGGTACAGAAGGTCCAGGTAACCTCGCTCATGCCGAAGGGCACGCTCAAGCACGCCTGACATGCTCGAATACGCTCGCTGGAAGTACATCCTCATCGCCACCGTGCTCGCGCTCGGGGTGCTCTTTGCGCTGCCGACCGTGTTCGGCGAGGACCCGGCGCTGCAGGTCGCCCGCAGGGACCACAATCCCGTCACGATCGAGACCGAGCAGGGCATCGATCAGCTCCTCGAGCAGCGCGGCGTCCACTACACCAAGAGCTACCTCGACAGCGGCCGGCTGATGATCCGATTTCCGAGCGTGAGCGAGCAGCTGAAGGCGCGCGATGCCGTCTCCGACAAGTACAGCGACCAGTACATTGCCGCGCTCTCGTTCGCACCCCGCACGCCCGAGGTCCTGCGTGCGATTGGCCTGCGTCCCATGCCGCTCGGGCTCGATCTTCGCGGCGGGTTGTACCTGCTCTATCAGGTGGACGTGCAGAGCGCGGTGCATCAGCTCCTCGACGGCTACGCCCAGGACATCCGCCGCGCGCTCACCACGGCCAATCTGCCCTTCACCGACGCCACGCTCATCGCCGCGAACGGCTCGACCGATCCGAACGCGGTGCGCGTGACGCTACCGGCCGGGGCGAACGCCGATGCCATTCGCGATGCGGTCGCGAAAGCGGTTCCCGACTTCACGGTGTCGGTCGTGACGCTGCCGAGCGGTGCGACCGGCGTCGAGGGCGTGCTGCCGCCAGCGAAGATCCGCGAGCGCGAGGACTACGCGATCCAGCAGAACCTCGTGACGCTGCGCAACCGCGTGAACGAGCTCGGCGTGGCCGAGCCGATCGTCCAGCGCCAGGGCCTCGACCGCATCAACGTGCAGCTGCCGGGCGTGCAGAACTCCGCGGAAGTGAAGGACCTTCTCGGTCGGTTCGCGACCCTCGAATTCCGCCTCGTCGACATCAACGACAACGCCTACGAGGCGGCGCAGACGGGCCATGCGCCGCTCGGGGCCAAGCTCTATTACATGAAGAACTCGGGCCAGCCGATCCTGCTCAAGCGCGACATCATCGCGACCGGCGATGAGCTCACGACCGCGAACTTCACCACCACCCAGGACGGCCCCACGGTCGTCGTGCATCTCGATACGCGCGCCGGTGAGCGCATGCTCGAGACCACGCGCGCGAACCTCAACAAGCCGATGGCGGTGGTGTACATCGAGAAGCGCCGCGAGACGAAGGACATCGACGGCAAGAAGATCACGCGCGAAGTGACCGATGAGAAGGTGATCAACTCCGCGACGATCCGCGGGGTATTCTCCAACCAGTTCGACATCACCGGCATGAACGCGGGCGAGGCGCGCGATCTTGCCCTGCTGCTGCGCTCGGGCTCGCTCTCGGTGCCGCTCTTTCCCGTCGAGGAGCAGGCCATCGGCCCGAGCCTGGGGCAGGACAACATCGACAAGGGTGTCGATGCGCTCGTGATCGGCATGGCGGGCGTGTTCATCTTCATGGCGGTCTATTACAAGGTGTTCGGGCTCGTCGCCGACAGCGTGCTGCTCGCGAACGTGGTGCTGCTCACCGCGCTCCTCGCCATGATGGGCACCACCCTCTCCCTCCCCGGCATCGCCGGCATCATCCTCACGGTTGGCATGGCGGTCGATGCGAACGTGCTCATCTACGAGCGTATTCGCGAGGAGCTGCGCAACGGGGTGACTCCGCAGGCGGCGATCCGCGCGGGCTTCGAGAAGGCGTTCTCGGCGATCGCGGACTCCAATGTCGCGACGCTGATCGCGGGGGTGGTGCTCTGGGTGCTCGGCAGCCAGACCATCCGCGGCTTCGCGGTGGTGCTCACCTTCGGCATTGCGACCTCGATGTTCACGGCGCTCATGGGCAGCCGTGCGCTCATCACGCTGCTCTACGGCCGCAAGCGCAAGATCGCGCGCCTGCCGATCTGATATGGAATTCTTTCACAAGCCGACCAGCTTCCCGTTCATGGCCACCCGTAAGGTGTGGTACGGGCTGTCGATCGTGCTCATGCTCATCTCGATCGTGTCGCTCGCGACGCGCGGCTTGAACCTCGCGATCGATTTCACGGGCGGTGTGACGGTGGAGGCCTCCTTCCCGCATGCGGCCAATCTGGACGCAGTGCGCGCGGGGCTCGCGGCTGCGGGCTTCCGCGAGCCGCAGGTGCAGGCCTTCGGCTCCTCGCGCGACATCGCGATCCGCCTGCCACCGGAGGGACAGCAGAACGGCACGGTGATCCGTGCGCGCGTGGAGAGCGTGCTCAAGACGGTCGATCCGAACGCCGAGATTCGCAGCCTCGATGTGGTCGGCCCGCAGGTGGGCGGGGAGCTCGAGCGCAGTGCCGCCTGGGCGCTCACGTTCACCCTCGGACTGATCGGCGTCTACATCATGTTCCGCTTCCATACGTGGCGGCTGTCGCTCGGGGCGATCATCGCGGTGATCCATGACCCGGTGCTGGTGCTCGGGATCTTCTCGATCGACCGCACCTCGTTCGATCTTGCGGTCGTCGCCGCCATCCTCGCGGTCGTCGGCTACTCGCTCAACGACACGGTGGTGGTGTTCGACCGCATCCGCGAGCGCTTCGCCGCGAGTCGCAGGCTCGCCCCGGCAGCGGTGCTCGACCAGTCGATCAATCAGACGCTCTCGCGCACCATCATGACGAAGGTGGTCACGGCGATCGTGGTCGTCGCGCTGCTGGTGCTCGGCGGGCCGGTGCTGCGCGGATTCTCCGAAGCGCTGCTCATCGGCATCATCGCCGGCACCTATTCGTCGATCTATATCTCGAGCGCGATCGCGCTCGATTGCGGGCTCACCGCAGAGCACATCTTCCCGACGATCAAGAAAACCGCCGTCGACCACATGCCGTGAGCGGCTAGATCTGCTCCTCCGCCGCGCTCGCGGGCGCGGCCGGTACTTCGGCACGCAGCCGGCTGTGGCGGTATCCGTAGGTGAAGTAGATCACCACTCCGAGCGCGGTCCACAGCACCAGCCGTATCCAGGTGTCGCGGGGCAGAAAGCCGGCCATCAGTGCGCACATGCCGATGCCGAGAACGGCGACCGGCCCGATCGCGGGGACGCGGAATGGGCGCGGCAGATCGGGACGCGTGCGGCGCAGGACCAGCACGCCCGCGCACACCACGATGAAGGCGATCAGCGTGCCGATCGAGACCAGCTCGCCGAGCAGTCCGAGCGGCAGCAATCCGGCCGCGAGAGCCGCGAACAAGCCGGTGACGAGTGTGGCCACGTGCGGGGTGCGGAACCGAGGATGGATGGCGGCGAAGGCGGGCGGCAGCAGTCCGTGGTGCGCCATCGACAGGAAGATCCGCGCCTGCGCCAGCATCATCACCAGGATGACCGAGGTGAGTCCCGCAAGCGCACCGATGATCACCCACACGCGCAGCCAGTCGAGCTGCCGATGGGCCGCGAGCGCCACGGCGACGGGCGCGGCATCGTTGAGCTGCGGATAGGGGATCAGTCCGGTCAGCACCGCCGACATCGCGATGTAGAGCACGGTGCAGATCACCAGGCTCCCGAGTATCCCGATCGGCATGTCGCGTGCGGGATTCTTCGCCTCTTGCGCGGCCGTCGAGACGGCATCGAAGCCGATATACGCGAAGAAGATGATGCCCGATGCGCGCAGGATCCCCGACCAGCCAAACTCACCGAAGGTGCCCTGGTTCGGCGGGATGAACGGATGCCAGTGAGCGGGATTGACAAAGAACGCGCCGAAGAGGATCACGAGCAACACGATCGCGACCTTGATCGCGACCACGGTGGAATTGACGATCGCGGTCTGGCGGATGCCGACGTAGCAGATGACCGTGACCACGAGCGAGATGAACACGGCTGGCAGGTTGCCGAGCGCGCCCGTGGGTTCGATCGTCACTCCGTTTCCGCCGACCGTGAGCGGCGAGGTGGCGAGCGCCGTCGGCAGCAGATCGAGGTGAAAGAAGCCGAGCAGTGCCACGAAGTAGCGCGACCAGCTCACCGCCACGGTCGCGCACGCGAACAGATACTCGAGCACGAGATTCCAGCCGACGAACCAGGCGGTGAACTCGCCCAAGGTCGCATAGCTGTAGGCGTAGGCGCTGCCGGCCACGGGAACCATCGAGGCAAACTCGGCGTAGCACAGCCCGGCGAATATGCAGCCCAAGCCTGCGACGATGAACGAGAGCACGATGGCCGGTCCGGCGTGCTGGGCGGCCGCGATCCCGGTGAGGACGAAGATCCCCGCGCCGATGATGCCGCCGACGCCGAGAGCGGTGAGCGCCACGGGGCCCAGGGTGCGATTGAGGCTGTGGACGCCGTAATCCCGCTTCAGCTCGGCCACGGAAATGGTAGCGAAGATTCCGCGCTTGTTCATCCGCTTCGGACCCCCGTTGTCGGTCCCGACTGTATCATGCTTCCCGCAGCGCTTCCGGCAGGTGCGGCGCGAGCAGCTCGAGGAGCCCGTCGTAGACCTTCGGGGTACCGGCGGCAATGTGGCCGCCCTGCTTGTAGTCCCCGCCCGCGAGCGTGCCGATGCGCCCGCCCGCCTCCTGGATGAGGAGCGTCCCCGCGGCGGTGTCCCACGGACTCAAGCCGATCTCCCAGAATGCGTCCACGCGCCCCGCCGCGACGTAGGCGAGGTCGAGTGCGGCCGCGCCCGGCCGGCGCACGCCCGCCGCGGTGGCCATCACCCCCTTGAGCATCGCGAGGTAGGCGTCGATGTACTCGAGATTGGCACGGAACGGGAAGCCCGTCGCGACCAGCGCGCCCTCGATCCCGCGCTGGCGGCTCACGCGCATGCGGCGATTGTCGAGGTGCGCTCCCCCGCCGCGCGAGGCGGTGAATAGCTCCTGGCGCATCGGGTCGTACACGACTGCATGCTCGAGGCGTCCGCGCTGCTGGCAGGCGATGGAGACGGCGAACACGGGGAAGCCGTGCAGAAAGTTGGTCGTGCCGTCGAGCGGGTCGACGATCCAAACGGTGTCGCTCGAGCCGCTCGCGCCGGACTCCTCGGCGAGGAAGGCGTGGTCGGGGTACGCGCGCCGCACGGTGGCGATGATCTCCCGCTCGGCGGCGCGGTCCACTTCGCTCACGAAGTCGTTGCGTCCCTTGGCGGAGACCTGGATGCCCTCGACGCGCGTGAGGCTGCGGACGATGAGCTCGCCCGCGCGGCGCGCGGCGCGCACGGCGATGTTGAGGAGCGGATGCACGATCGATGAGGCTGCGCCGCGATATCATGGCAGTGCGCCTCGCGAAGCGTAGCAGACCTGACGGCGGCGCGAGCAATTCCCGCTCATGAGTGAGATTCGCATCGTTCTGGTCGAGCCTTCGCATCCCGGCAACGTGGGTGCAGTGGCGCGCGCAATGAAGAACATGGGGCTCGAGCAGTTGACGCTCGTGCGCCCGCGGCGCTTCCCGGATCCCGAGGCGACCGCACGCGCCTCGGGCGCCGAGTGCGTGCTCGCCGGGGCGCGCGTCGTCGCCACGCTCGCGGAGGCACTCGCGGGCTGCGGCTTCGTGGCGGCGACCACCTCGCGCGAGCGCGACCAGAACTTCCGTGTGCTCGATGTGCACGAGGCCGCAGCGCGCATCGTCGAGGAGGCCGAGCGGGCACCCGCGGCGCTGCTCTTTGGTGCCGAGCGCACCGGCCTCACGAACGAGGATCTGGAGTCGAGCCACGCGCTCATCCGCATTCCGGCGCATGCCGCTTATCCGTCGCTCAATCTCGCCATGGCGGTGCAGATCGCGGTGTACGAGGTGTACCGAGCGCGCCTCGCGCGCGCCACACCACCGAGCGAGCGCGGCGCGCGGCGCGCACCCCTCGTGCCCCTCGCCACGCCGGAGGAGCTGCAGCGCCTGTATGCCCACCTCGCGGAGGTGATGAGGCAAGTCGACTTCCGCGATCGCACGCAGAGCGGCACGCATCTGATGGCTCGCATCCGCCGCTTCCTGCAGCGTGCGGAGCTCGATCAGAACGAGGCGAATATCCTCCGCGGGCTCCTCACGGCCGTGCAGCAGCAGCGCCGTGCCGCCGGACCGCGCTCGTGAGCGCGCGCACACCGATCTATCTCGACTACGCCGCGACCACGCCGGTCGATCCGGCGGTGGCGTTGGAGATCGCGCGCTGCTTGAGCGCAGCGGACGCACAGGGCAATGCGTCCTCGGTCACCCATGCCGCCGGACGCGCGGCGGCCGCGCTCATCGCGGGCGCGCGCACCCAGGTCGCGGCGCTCATCGGTGCCGAGTGCGAGGAGATCGTGTTCACATCCGGTGCGACGGAGTCGAACAATCTCGCCCTGCTCGGAGTCGCCCGCGCCAACGCCGATCGCGGCCGGCACCTCGTGACCTCGCGGATCGAGCACAAGGCGGTGCTCGATCCCGCACGGCAGCTCGAGAAGGAGGGCTTCCACGTGAGCTATCTCACACCGGATGCCTGCGGGTGCATCGGCCCCGAGCGCGTGCGGACGGCGTTGCGCGCCGACACGGTCGTAGTCTCGATCATGCACGTGAACAACGAGATCGGGACGATCGAGGACATCGCGGCGATCGGGGCGATCTGCCGCGAGCGCGCGATACCGTTTCACTGCGATGCCGCGCAGAGTGCCGGGCGGATTGCGCTCGATGTTCGCGGCCTCCCGGTCGATCTGCTGTCGTTGACGGCACACAAGATGTACGGACCGAAGGGAATCGGCGCGCTCTATGTGAGTTCCGCGGCGCGCGGCCTCATCAAGCCGATTCTCTTTGGCGGCGGACAGGAACGAGGACTGCGCCCGGGCACGCCAGCGACCCATCAGATCGTGGGCTTCGGCGCAGCGGCAGCGCGGGCCGCGGCCGATCTCGCGAGCGAGCGCGAACGGCTGGCCGCCCTGCGCGAGCGGTTGTGGGCCGGGCTCGAGCCCTTGGGCGGTGTCCATCTGAACGGGGCCGGCGCCGAGCGCGCGCCGCACATCCTCAACGTCTCCTTCGAAGGGGTCGACGGCGAGGCCCTGGTCGCGGGGCTCCAGGGGCTCGCGGTGTCGACCGGGGCGGCCTGCAGCTCGGCGAGCGGCGAGCCCTCCTATGTGCTGCGGGCGCTCGGGCGCTCCACCCGCCTCGCCGAGAGCTCGTTACGCTTCAGTCTCGGCCGCTTCACGACCGCGGAGGAGGTCGATCGCGCGGTCCGGGAGGTCCACCGCGAGGTGCTGCGTTTGCGTGCGGTCTCCCCGGATGCGACGATCGGTGTGCCGCGGGTCGAGGGTTCCGAGCTTGATTCGAGCGCAAACGGCCCCATGGTCATTGCGGACGGTACGGCCGCGGAGCTGGCGGGGGGAAAGATTGCCGCGCTCTTTCGGCGGCTGCCGGCGGCAGGCACCTTCGGCGATCGCGACGGGACCGTTCTGCGTGGCGAAGCCGGCGGACCGCAGGATGAGGTTTGGGTGAGCTTTCACCTTCTGGTGCAGGACGACACTGTGAAGGACGCACGCTTCCGCGCACGGGGATGCCCGCATACTTTGGCGATCGCGGCCTGGCTCGCCGAACGCCTGCGCGGACGGCGTCGCGAGGAGGCCCTGCCCGCCGGACCGCGGGCTTGGGCTGAAGAGCTCGGGGTGCCCGCCGAGAAGCTCGGCAGACTCCTCGTGATCGAAGATGCGCTGCGCGCAGCGCTGGCACGTTGGCCCTGAAGGGCCGTCGGATCACGCAACGACTATGGCAATCTCTCTGACCGAATCCGCCGCCACCCGCGTCCGCGGCTTTCTCGCCGCGCGCGGCCATGGGCTCGGACTGCGGCTCGGCGTCCGTCGCACGGGCTGCTCGGGCTTCGCGTACGTCGTCAACTACGCCGACGATGCGCACCCGGGTGACGTGGTCTTCGAGGACCGCGGCGTCAAGGTGTTCGTCGATCCCTCGAGTCTCGCCCTCATCGACGGCACGATCGTCGATTTCGTCAAGCAGGGGCTCAACGAGGCGTTCCGCTTCCGTAATCCCAACGTGAAGGGCGAGTGCGGCTGCGGGGAGAGCTTCAGCGTCTGAAACTGCTTGCGGAACCGGGACTTCCGGGTTCGCTCGCCATTGGCGCACGCCCCCCCATCCGCGGTAGACTGCCGCGCTCCGCGGGCGCGGAGCCCGCCGGGCCGTCCCGCAGAGGAAGCCCTGTAGCCCCGACCCCCGCGTTCCGCTGAGGTTTCATTGCAATGGCGCTCGAGCGCACCCTGTCCATCGTCAAGCCCGACGGCGTGAGCCGCAACCTGATCGGTGAGGTCTATCGCCGCTTCGAGCAAGCGGGATTGCGGATCGTCGCCGCCCGCATGCTCGCGCTCTCGCCGCGCGCCGCAGAGGGCTTCTACGCGGTGCACCGCGAGCGGCCGTTCTTTCGCGACCTCGTGCGCTACATGACCTCGGGCCCCGTCATGGTGCAGGTGCTCGAGGGTGAGCACGCCATCGCGAAGAACCGCGAGATCATGGGTGCGACCGACCCCAAAAAGGCCGCGCAGGGCACCATCAGGGCGGATCTCGCGCTCAGCATCGAGCAGAACGTGGTACACGGGTCAGATTCGCCCGCGACCGCCACGTTCGAGATCGGCTATTTCTTCGCCGCCACGGAGGTTTTCCCGCGCACCTGAGCACGACGGGCCGGCGGCCGCCGCATCGCGCAGTGGCCGTGAACCCGAGCGCCCGCTTGCACCCTCGCGTCCATGAACAGCACCCCCGACACCGCTCCTCGCAACCTCCTCGGGCTCACACGACCCGAGCTCGAAGCGTTCGTCGGCCACCTCGGCAGCAAGCCGTTCCGTGCCCGCCAGCTGCTCAACTGGATCTACAAGCGCGGCGAGGCGCGCATCGAGGCGATGACCGACCTCGCGAAGGTGTTCCGCGCCCGGCTCGCCGAATGCGCCGAGGTGCGCCCGCCGGAGATTCTGGAGCGGCAGCACTCGCGCGACGGCACGCGCAAGTGGAAATTGCGCGCCGACCAGGCGCAGGCGTTCGAGATGGTGTTCATTCCCGAGGAGGATCGCGGCACGCTCTGCATCTCCTCGCAGGTCGGCTGCGCCCTCGACTGCTCGTTCTGCGCGACCGCGCAGCAGGGCTTCAACCGCAACCTGACGACCGCCGAGATCGTCGGTCAGGTCTGGCTTGCCAATCGCGAGCTCGCCGCCGCCGATGCAGTGGTGCGCCTCGAGGCCGAGCGCACCGATTGCGACCGCCCGGTGAGCAACGTCGTGCTCATGGGGATGGGCGAGCCGCTCGCGAACTTCCGCAACGTCGTGCCGGCACTGCGGATTCTTCTCGATGACTTCGGTTTCGATCTCTCGCGCCGCCGCGTCACGCTCTCCACTTCCGGTCTCGTTCCGCAGATCTATCGGCTCGCCGAGGAAGTGAACGTGGCGCTCGCCGTCTCGCTCCACGCGCCCGATGACGAGCTGCGCGACCAGCTGGTTCCGATCAACCGCAAGCATCCGATCGCGGAGCTCCTCGAGGCGTGCTGGCACTACATCGACGAGCAGAACGGCCGCAGCGTCACCTTCGAGTACGTGCTTCTCGACGGCATCAACGACTCCCCCGCCCACGCGCGCCGGCTTGCGCGGCTCCTCGGCGGGCGCCCCGCCAAGGTCAATCTGATTCCGTTCAACCCGTTTCCGGGCACGCGGTACCGCCGCTCGCCGCCCGGCGTGGTCGCGCGCTTTCGCGACGAGATCCTCGGGCGCGGTCTGGTGGCGACGGTGCGTCGCACGCGCGGGGAGGACATCGACGCGGCGTGCGGCCAGCTCGCCGGGCGCGTGGTCGATCGGACGACCGTCCGTCTCGGCAGCAAGACCTTCGCCGTGGTGGCCCAGCCATGAGTGCAGCGCGACTGCGCAGCCTCGCGCTCGTGCTCGCCGTGCCGTGCGCCGCGCTCGCGCTCGGCGCCTGCGCATCGAAGCCGCGGATCAACAATCCGGTGCCGGAGTCCCCGAGCATCAAGCCGGACCCAGCCGAGGCTGCGAAGTACAACGTCGAGCTCGGTATTGCCTACATGCAGCGCGGGGAGCTCGCGGTCGCCCAGGAGAAGCTCGAGCGAGCGCTCAAGGAGGCGCCGCGCGATGCGACTGTCCACAGCGCGCTCGCACTGCTCGACGAGCGCCTCGGGGACCCGGGGGCGGCGGACGAGGAGTTTCACAAGGCGCTGCATCTCGCGCCGCGTGACCCGGACATCTCGAACAATTATGCCGTCTACCTCTGTCGCACGCATCGCACGGACGAGGGGGTCAAGCGTCTGCTCGCGACCGCGCACGACCCGCTCTACGCGACTCCGGAGGCGGCATACACCAATGCCGCGGTCTGTCTGCGTAACGAGCACCGCGATGCCGAGGCGGCGACCGAGCTGCAGCGCGCGATCAATCTGCGCCCGAACTTCGCCGAAGCCGTATTCCAGATGGCCGACCTCGACATCGATCACGGGCGCTACGCTGCCGCGCGGGCACGCATCGATACGTACATCGAGACTTATGTTGCGACCCCGGATCTGCTCGCACTCGGGGTGCGCGTGGCGCGTGCGATGCACGATCCGGTCGCCGAGCAGCGCTACCAGCAGCGGTTGCGCGTCGATTTCCCCGATTCGCAGCAGACGCGCGCCTACGCGCCGGCGAACCCCAACTCGGGGTGATGAACGTGATCGCGGCATCCAATGCGCTCTCGCCGGATGGTATCGGCGCACGACTGCGGCGCGCGCGCGAGCATGCCGGGCTTTCGGCGCTGCAGGCCGCCGAGCGGCTGCACGTCGATACCCAGGCCATCGAGGCGCTCGAGGAAGAGCGCTTCGATGAATTCGGCGCCGCGGTGTACGTCCGCGGGCATCTGCGCCACTACGCCGAGCTCGTGGGCGAGTCGCCCGCGGAGCTGCAGCAGCTGTTTGCGGCGACCGGCCGCGGGGTGAGCTCGCCCGATCTCACGCGCATTCCCAAGCTCGAGCGGGTGAGCACATCGCGAACGCTGCTCGCACCGGGCATGGCCGTCGTGGTTTCGGTCGCCCTGATCGGCATCGTGTGGTGGGTGGGCGGCGCGCTGCAGCGCATCGCCCCGGGCGTTGAGAGCGGGTCTCTCCAGCCGCCGCTGCCAGCGGCGCCTTCGGCGGACGCCACGTCTCCTCAGAACCCCGCAGAGAGCGCCTCGCCGCCGGCCCCTGACCAGGCCGCGGCACCGCCCGGTGCGCATGCGCCCGCGAGGACGCCGCGCACGGCGCGCGCCGCGGCGGCGGTGCCACTCCTCGCGCGCGCCGCGGCGCCCAAAGTCTCCTCCGGCACGCCCTTGGCTGCGGCGGCAGTCGCCCGCAAGCACGATCCGGTGCACGCGAAGGCGAGGATCGCGGACCTCAAGCTCAACTTCAGCGAGGACAGCTGGGCGGAGGTTTATGACGCCCATGGTGCGCGCCTGTACTACGACGTGGGCTCGGGCGGCTCCTCCACCGCGGTGAGCGGGGTTCCGCCGCTGCGTATCGTGCTCGGCAACCCGGCCGGCGTCGCGCTGCAGCTCGACGGACGGCCGGTGTCGATTCCCGACGGCGCGGAGCGCGACGTGACCGTCGAGTTCGAGGTCAATCGAACCGGTCGCGCGAGTCCTGCGCGCCTGGCGGCCGCGGGAGGGCGCGGCTCGTGAGAGAGGAAACGGCGAGTTGACCGCGCAGATCCAGGCCGTGCGCGGCATGAACGACGTGCTGCCCGCGGACATCGGCCTCTGGCAGCGGCTCGAGAGCGCCGCGCGCGAGCTGCTCGAGGCCTACGGGTACGCCGAGATGCGTACTCCGGTGCTCGAGCAGACCGATCTGTTCAAGCGTGCGATCGGAGAGCACACCGATGTGGTCGAGAAGGAGATGTTCACCTTCACCGACCAGGGCGGTGAGAGCCTCACGTTGCGCCCGGAGGCCACGGCCGGGTTCGTGCGGGCGGTGATCGGCAACGGGATGCTGCGCGGACAGCGTCACAAGCTGTGGTGCATCGGGCCGATGTTTCGGCACGAGAAGCCACAGAAGGGGCGCTTCCGGCAATTTCATCAGCTCGATGTCGAGGCGATCGGATTCCCCGGCCCGGACGTTGACGTCGAGCTGATCGCGCTCAACGCGCGCCTGTGGAGGCGCCTCGGGATCACACGCGTCACCCTCGAAATCAACTCGCTCGGCACGCCCGAGTCACGCCGGGAGTACCGCGCGCAGCTCACCGAATACCTGCGTGCGCGCGAGGGCGAGCTCGATGCGGACTCGCGACGGCGCCTCGGGACGAATCCGCTGCGCATCCTCGACAGCAAGAATCCCGAGATGCAGGCACTCATTGCCGCCGCGCCGCTCCTTCCGGAGCATCTCGATGCCGACTCGCGCGCCCATTTCGCGGAGCTGCGCGCGGCACTCGATGACCTCGGGCTCGCCTACCGCGTGAATCCGCGCCTGGTGCGCGGCCTCGACTACTACAGCCGCACGGTGTTCGAGTGGGTCACCGATGCGCTCGGCTCGCAGAACGCGGTGTGCTCCGGTGGACGCTATGACGGGCTCATCGCCCAGCTCGGCGGGGAGCCGACCCCGGCGATCGGGTTCGCGCTCGGTATCGAGCGGGTGGTGGAGCTCATGCGCGAGGGGGCATCGGCCGCGGAGACGGCGCCGCCCGATGTGTACGTGATCGCGCATGGCGCGCGCGCGAGCCGCGCGGGCCTCAAGTTGGTCGAAGCGCTGCGCGATGCGCTGCCACAGTACCGCTTCGAGCTCGGCTTGGGTGGCGGGAACTTCAAGGCGCAGTTCCGGCGCGCCGACCGCAGCGGCGCAAGCCTCGCGCTCGTGGTGGGCGAGGCGGAGCTCGATCGCGGCACGGCCGCGTTGAAACCTTTGCGGCGCGAATCGGGTCAGAGCGACTGTCCCGTTGCCGAGCTTCCGGCGCGGATTGCCGCGGCTCTCGAGACCGAGACCGCCGCGACGCAGATGGAGGGGTCGGGTGGATGAGTATCTGAGTGAGCGAGAGCAGTGGGAGCGCGTCGTCGCCCGAGTGCGCGAGGACGGACCGTGGATCGTCGCCGCCGTGGCGGTGGCGGGGCTCGCGTTCGTCGGCTGGCGCTGGTGGCTCGCCCGCACGGAGCGCATCGATCTCGATGCGAGTGCCCGCTACGAGCAGATCCTCGGCGCCTTCGACAGCGGCGATCGCACGCGCGCGCTCGAGCTGCTCGATGCCCTTGCACACGATCATCCCGGCTCGCCGTACGTGGATCAGGGGAACCTCGCCGCGGCGCGCGTGTTCGTCGAGACGAACGAGCTCGAGCGCGCCGCGCAGCGGCTCGACGATGTGGTTGAGGAGTCGCACGATCACGATCTCGCCACCATCGCGCGGCTGCGGCTCGCGCGGGTGCAGATCGCGCTCGGCAAGCCGGATGCGGCTCTTGCGACCCTCGCCACGCCGCCCGGGCCCGTGTTCCTCGAGCGTTACGAGGAGATTCGCGGCGATGCTTACTACGCGAAGGGCGACCAAGCCGCTGCGCTCGCCGCGTATCGCGCCGCGCGCCTGGCAGCGGGTCCCTCGCTTGCGGAGAACGATGTGCTCAATCTCAAGATCGACGACCTCACCGGCGAGTCCGCCCCCTCCTCGGTGGCTCGCCCCACACCCTTAAGCCCGCGCGCACCGGCGCCCGCGAGGTAACTCATGCGCCGCGCTCTCCTTGCCCTCGCGCTCGTCGCGCTCATCGCCGCCTGTTCGAAGAACAAGGATGTCGATCGCCCGAAGCAGCTCGTTCCATTCACCGCCGCGCTGCGCGTGTCTCGAGTCTGGTCGGCCTCGGTGGGCGGCACCAAGAAGCCGCTGCGGCTCGGGCTCGGTCTCGCGGTGGAGGGCGACCGGGTGTACGCGGCCGGACACAGCGGTGAGGTCGCAGCGTTCGAGGTGGCCACGGGCCGGCGCTTGTGGTCGAGGCGCACGCGCGCGGCGCTCGCCGGGGGACCCGGCGCCGATGCGGATCTGGTCGTGGTCGGATCGAGCGCCGGCGACGTGTTCGCGCTGCGCGCCGCCGACGGACACATTCGTTGGCATGTGAACATCGCCGGCGAGGTGCTCGCGGCGCCTGCGGTGACACCCCGGCTGATCGTCGTGCGCGCCGTAGACGGCAAGCTCCACGGGCTGTCTCCCGCCGACGGGCACGAGGTGTGGCAGGTTCAGCAGCCGGTGCCCTCGCTCTCCTTGCGCGGCACATCGCAGCCCACGGTGGTCGGCGAGGTCGCGATCTGCGGATACGACAACGGCAAGGTCGTCGCGTCGAACTTGAGCGACGGCTCGAGCGCCTGGGAGACGCTCATCGCGCCGGCCAAGGGCCGCACGGAGATCGAGCGCCTCAACGATGTCGATGCGACGCCCCGGATCGACGGGAACGACGTCTACGTCGCTCAGTTCCAGGGCAAGGTCGCGATGCTGGCGCTCGACACGGGACAGCTTTGGTGGTCGCACGATATCTCGAGCTATCGCGGCCTCGGCATCGATGACTCCGACCTGTTCGTGTCGACCTCGGACGGTGCCGTGCTCGCGCTGCAGCGACGCACCGGGAGCGAGCTATGGCGCCAGGATGGCCTCCTGCACCGGGGACTCTCCGCACCGGCCGTTGCGCCCGATGCAATCGTGGTCGCCGACTACCAGGGGTACGTCCACTGGCTCAACCGCGCGACCGGCGCGTTCCTCGCGCGAGCGCGGGCCGGGAAGCTGCGGATCACCAATGCGCCGGTCGCCGCCGACGGCCTGCTGCTCGTGATCAACGACGCCGGGCACATCACGGCGTTCCGGACCACCCCGCGCGGGTCCGCGCGCACCGCCGCGGCGCACAGCGATCGCCCGGTGACCGAGGAGCTCGCGCGCGGCGCAGGCGGGGCCCTCGAGTGAGGACGGACCGGTGCTGCCGATCGTTGCGCTGGTTGGCCGGCCGAACGTCGGCAAGTCGACGCTGTTCAATGCGCTGACCGGCACGCGCGATGCCATCGTCGCGGACGTGCCGGGCGTCACGCGCGATCGACAATACGGCTACGGCCGCATCGGGGCGGTGCCGTTCGTCGTCATCGACACCGGTGGCCTCATCGAGCACCCGCGCGGCATCGAGGCGCAGATGCGCGCGCAGACCGAGCGCGCGGTCGCGGAGGCCGACCGGATCGTGTTCATCACCGATGCGCGCAGTGGACTCAATCCCCAGGACCAGCTGATCGCGCGCGAGCTGCGCCGCGCAGGTAAGCCCGTCACGCTCGCCGTCAACAAGACCGACGGGCTCGACGCTGCGCGGGCGGCCGACGAGTTCCATGCGCTCGGACTCGGCGAGCCGTACCCGATCGCGGCGAGCCACGGCGCCGGTTGCCGCGATCTCATGGAGCATGCGCTCGGCGGATTCGAGGCCGCGGAGTCCGCCGCCGTCGAGCCCGATGCGATCCGCATCGCGATCATCGGACGCCCGAACGTCGGCAAGTCGACCCTGCTCAACCGCCTGCTCGGCGAGGAGCGCGTCATCGCGAGCGAGGAACCGGGCACCACGCGCGACCGTATCCTGGTGCCGTTCAGGCGCGACGGCCGCGATTTTCTCCTCATCGATACGGCCGGCATGCGCCGGCGCGCACGCATCGAGGATCTCGTGGAGCGCGTGAGCGTCGCAAAGACGCTGCAGGCGATCGAGGAGGCGCACGTGGTCGTGCTCGTGGTCGATGCGCACGATACCGTCGCCGAGCAGGATGCGAGCCTGCTCGGTGTGGCGCTCGAGCGTGGGCGCGGGCTCATCGTCGCCGTCAACAAATGGGATGGCATCCCTGCGGAGCGCCGCGAGGAAGTGCGCCGTGAGCTTGCGCTCAAGCTCGATTTCGCCCCGTTCGTGCCGCTCTGCTTCGTCTCGGCGCGTCACGGAACGGGAGTCGGAGAGCTGATGCAGTGCGCAGTGCACGCCTACGAGGCCGCGATGCGCGCGATGCCGACGCCGCAGCTCACCCGCACGCTCGAGCGCGCCATCGCCGCGCAGCAGCCGCCGCTCGTGCGTGGCCGGCGCATCAAGCTCAAGTTCGCGCATCAGGGCGGGAGGAACCCCCCGCGCATCGTCGTGCACGGCAATCAGACCGCATCGGTGCCCGGCTCCTACCGTCGCTATCTGAGCAACGTCTTCCGCAACGCCTTCGACCTGTATGCGACGCCGGTCGTGATCGAGTTCAGGAGCGACGCGAATCCGTACGCTGCCCGCGCCCGTGCGCGCCGCCCGGCTCCCTCGCGCAAGCGACACTGAATCGCTGGGGCCTGGTGCAGGAGGGGCTATCGCTCCTTCCTGCATCAGGTTCTACCGAATCAGTGTCGTTCACGCTGTGGGGACAGAAAGAGTGCCGGATCGACGAATGTCGCATTCAGCGCGACGCCGAAGTGCAGGTGCGGACCGGTGACGCGCCCGGTCATACCGACCCTGCCGATCACCTGGCCGGCGGCCACGCGCTCGCCCGGGCGCACGCCGATCGCGCTCAAGTGGCAGTACATCGTCACGAGGCCCTCGCCGTGGTCGAGGAAGATCGTGTTGCCGTTGAAGAAGAAATCGCCGGTGTCGATGACGCGCCCCGCAGCCGCCGCCTTGACCGGGGTGCCGACGCGCGCTGCGATATCCATGCCGGTGTGCGGGTTGCGCGCCTCGCCGTTGAACACGCGGCGCAGTCCGTAGGAGCTCGAGCGCACGCCCGGGACGGGCTGCAGGAGCCGCAGCGTCGCGGGCGGCTCGATCGAGAAGGTCGCCACCGCGCGCTCGATCCGTGGCCGCTCGCGCTGGTAGCGCGCGAGATCGCGCGGAGAGAGGTCGACCTCGCGCGGCGGCACGGTGAGCCGCTGAACGCGGTACTGCTTCGCGCCGATGGCGAACGCGAGGCGCGCGGGCGCCGCTCCCGCGGATCCCGGAGCGATGAGGAGCGAGCCGTGCGAGCCGGGGCTCGCCGAGAGCGGAATGCCGACGATCGCGAGCCAGCGATCGCCCGCGCGCAGCACCATGACGCGCCGGCCGTCGAACGTCGCGCGCGGCGAGGCGGCCGCGGAGCCGCCAATCGTGTGCATCCACACGCCACCGGGCACGGTACTTTCCTGCGGCAGCTGCAAGCCGCGCGCGGCCGCACCGGTGCACACGGAGCCCAGCATGAGCAACACGAGCCACGACCGCGGCCGCGCCGCGCGCAGGCGGGTCGCGAAGCCTCTGGACCTCATTGCTCGGGGCCCTTGCCGGTCACGCGTGCGCGCAGCCGTCCGTGCGCGAGCCGGGCCTCGATCTCCTCCCCGAGCGCGACCGCCGACGCATCGCTCAACAGCGCACCGTCGGAGACCCGGGTGATGATCGCGAATCCCCGACCGAGGGTCGCGAGCGGGCTCACGGTGTCGAGGGCGCGCGCGGCGAGCTCGACACGCAAATTCGCTCCCGCGAGCGACGTTTCAACCGCATGCGCGAGGCGCGCGGCGAGATCCGCGTGGCGTAAGCGGTGCTCGCGGATGCGATGCTCGGGCGATAAGCCGAGTAGCCGCGCGAACGACTCACTCAGGCCGTGGCGGTGCCGGTGCAGCGCTGCGCGTGCGGCGCCGGCCAGGCGCTGCTCGAGGTCATCGAGGCGCTGCGCCTGCTGCAGCATCCGCGCACCGGGATGCGCGAGGTCGAGTCGCTGGCGCACCGCTCCGAGCCGTGCTTCGACCGCGCGCAGCTCACGTCTTACCGCATGGGCGAGCCGCTCGGCCGCTCTGCGCAGACCCTGATCGATTGCGTGACGGTCCGGCGTGACGAGCTCCGCGGCCGCCGAGGGCGTGGGCGCGCGCGCATCGGCCACGAAGTCCGCAATGGTGAAATCGATCTCGTGGCCGACGCCCGTCACGACCGGCACGCTCGAGCCGTGGATCGCGCGCGCCACGAGCTCCTCGTTGAACGCCCACAGGTCCTCGAGCGAGCCGCCGCCGCGCGCGAGGATCACCACGTCGCAGTCGGCGCGCGCCGAGGCAAGCGCGAGCGCAGCGACGATTCCCGGCGCCGCTGCGGCGCCCTGGACCGGAGTCGGAAAGATGAGCACCGCCGCGGGCGGAAAGCGCCGTGCGAGGATGTGCAGAATGTCGCGCACGGCTGCACCGCTCGGGGAGGTGACGACACCGATGCGGCGCGGGAAGCGTGGCAGAGCGCGCTTGCGCGCGACCGCGAACAGCCCCTCCGCCGCGAGCTTCGCCTTGAGGCGCTCGAACTCCCGCTGCAGCGCGCCGACGCCGGCCTCCTCGAGGTGCTCGACGAGAAGCTGATAGTCGCCACGCGGCTCAAACACGCTGACGCGGCCGCGGGCGAGCACGGCTTGACCGTTTCTCGGGGTGAAGGCGACTCCGGCATTGCGCTGGCGGAACATCGCGCAGCGCACCTGCGCGTCGCGATCCTTGAGCGAGAAGTACCAGTGCCCGGAGGCGGGCTGGGCGAGATTGGTGAGCTCACCCTCGATCCATAGAACGCCGATGCGCTGCTCGAGCAGCACGCGCACCTCGCGATTGAGCCGCGAGACCGTGTAGACGACTCGCTCGGGAGCGGCAACGCCGCCGAGTGGCCCGGTCGATGGCGTATTGGTGGCTTTACCCATCTCAGCCTTCGCGGTAGAATTACCGATTTTAAGCGCCGGGATCACCCCCGGCGAGCGCGAGCGGACGATGCGCATCCTGCAAGAGGCCTTGACGTTCGACGACGTCCTGCTGGTTCCGGCCTACTCGGAAGTGCTCCCGCGCGAGGTGAGTCTGGGCACTCAGCTCACCCGCCGCATCCGTCTCAATCTGCCGCTCCTCTCCGCAGCCATGGACACCGTCACCGAGGCGCGCCTGGCGATCACCATCGCGCAGGAAGGCGGCATCGGCATCATACACAAGAGCATGTCGATCGAGGCGCAGGCCCACGAGGTCGGTCGCGTCAAGAAGTTCGAAAGCGGTGTGATCAAGGACCCGATCACCGTCGCGCCGAGCACGACGATCCGCGAAGTGCTCGAGCTCACCCGCTCACGCGGGATCTCAGGCGTGCCGGTCGTGCTCGGACCCAAGGTGCTGGGTATCGTCACCCACCGCGACCTGCGCTTCGAGGAGAAGCTCGACGCGCCGGTCTCGAGCGTCATGACGCCCAAGGAGCGACTCATCACCGTGCGCGAGAACGCACCGAAGCAAGAGGTGTTGAGTCTCCTGCACCGCCACCGCATCGAGAAGGTGCTGGTGGTCAACGGCGACGACGAGCTCAAGGGAATGATCACCGTCAAGGACTTCCAGAAGGCGACCGAATTTCCGCGCGCGTGCAAGGACGAAGGCGGCCGGCTGCGCGCCGGCGCCGCCGTTGGCACGACCCCCGACACGCTCGATCGGGTGGCGGCGCTGCGCGAAGCGGGCGCGGACGTGGTCGTCGTCGATACTTCGCATGGCCATTCGCGCGGCGTGCTCGAGACCGTCGCGCGGCTGAAGAAGCGCTGGCCGGACCTGCAGGTCATCGCCGGGAACATCGTCACGGCCGAGGCGGCGCGCGCGCTCATCGAGGCCGGTGCCGATGCGGTGAAGGTGGGCATTGGGCCCGGATCGATCTGCACGACGCGCGTGGTGGCCGGGGTCGGAGTGCCGCAGATCAGCGCGGTCGCGAACGTCGCCGAGGCGCTTAAGGGGAGCGATGTGCCGGTGATCGCCGATGGCGGTATCCGCTTCTCGGGCGATGTGGCCAAAGCGATCGCCGCCGGGGCGCACGCCGTGATGATCGGTGGGCTGTTCGCCGGCACCGAGGAGTCTCCGGGGGAGGTCGAGCTCTATCAGGGCGCCTCCTACAAGTCCTACCGCGGCATGGGCTCGATCGGCGCGATGGCAGATCGTTACGGCTCGGCCGATCGGTATTTCCAGGACACGACGACCGAGCTCGAGAAGCTGGTGCCCGAGGGTGTCGAGGGCCGCGTCCCGTACAAGGGGAGCGTCGTCACGATCCTGCAGCAGCTCGCTGGAGGGCTGCGGGCGGCGATGGGCTACACCGGAAGCGAGAACATCGAGGCGATGCGCACCCGCCCGACGTTCGTGCGCATCACGAGCGCCGGAGTCCGCGAAAGCCACGTGCACGATGTGAGCATCACCAAAGAGGCGCCGAACTATCGCGTCTCCTGAGGCACTGGTGAACAGCGTGCCACTTTCCACCCCCGCGCGCGCGCTGCCGGACATCCACGCCGAGCGGATCCTGATCCTCGATTTCGGCGCTCAGTACACCCAACTCATCGCCCGCCGCGTGCGCGAATGCGGCGTGTATTGCGAGATCCATCCGTGGGACATGAGCGACCCCGATGTGCGCGCCTTCGCGCCGCGCGGCATCATTCTTTCGGGCGGTCCGGAGTCCGTGACCGACGCGGCGCCCCCGCGCGCACCCTCTGCGGTGTTCGCGCTCGGCGTGCCGGTGCTCGGCATCTGCTACGGCATGCAGACGATGGCGCAGCAGCTCGGAGGCCGGGTCGCGGCGGCGCGTGCGCGCGAGTTCGGCTATGCGGAGGTGACGGCGAGCGGGCCCTGCAAGCTCCTCGAGGGCTTCGAGGATCGGCTCGATCGTGCAGGCGAGCGCGTGCTCGAGGTCTGGATGAGCCACGGCGATCGCGTCGAGGCGCTCCCGCCCGGGTTTCGCGCGACCGCATCGACCGATCACGCGCCGTTCGCCGCAATGGCCGACGAATCGCGGCGCTTCTACGGCGTTCAGTTTCACCCCGAGGTCACGCACACGCGCCAGGGCGCGCGCATCCTCGAGCGCTTCGTGCGCGAGATCTGCGGGTGCGGCGCGCTGTGGAGCGTCGGCACCATCATCGAGGATGCGATCGAGCGCGTGCGCGCGCAGGTCGGCTCGGGGCGCGTGCTGCTCGGGCTCTCGGGCGGGGTGGACTCCTCGGTCGTGGCCGCGCTCCTGCAGCGCGCCATCGGCGATCAGCTGACGTGCGTGTTCGTCGACCACGGCCTGCTGCGTCTCGGCGAGGGGGATGAGGTCATGCGCACCTTCGCGCAGAGCCTGGGCGTGCGCGTGGTGCGCGTCGACGCCGGGGCGCGCTTTCTCGCCGCACTCGCGGGCGTCACCGACCCGGAAGCCAAGCGCAAGACCATCGGGCGGCTGTTCATCGAGGTCTTCGAGGAGCAATCCCGCAAGCTCGAGGGGATCGGATTTCTCGCTCAGGGGACGATCTATCCCGATGTGATCGAGTCGGCGGGCGCGCGCACCGGCAAGGCACACGTGATCAAGTCCCATCACAACGTCGGCGGCTTGCCGGCGAAGATGCACCTCGCGCTCGTCGAGCCGCTCCGTGAGCTGTTCAAGGACGAGGTTCGCCGGCTCGGAGTCGAGCTCGGGCTGCCGCGCGAGATGGTGCACCGACACCCCTTTCCCGGACCGGGGCTCGGTGTACGCATTCTCGGGGAGGTGCGCAGGGAGTACGCGGATCTCTTGCGCCGGGCCGATGCGATCTTCATCGAGGAGCTGCGCAAGCACGACCTCTACGATCGCACCAGCCAGGCGTTCGCGGTGTTCCTGCCCGTCCGCTCGGTCGGCGTGATGGGCGACGGACGCCGCTACGACTACGTGATCGCGCTGCGCGCGGTAGAGACCGTGGACTTCATGACGGCGCACTGGGCGCGGCTCCCGTACGAGTTCCTGGACCAGGTCTCGCGGCGGATCGTCAACGAGGTGTCGGGCATCTCGCGCGTGGTCTACGACATCTCCGGCAAGCCGCCCGCGACGATCGAGTGGGAGTGACTTTCGCCACCTATCGCGATCGATCGCCCCCTATCGCCGGTAACGGGGAAATTGGGCTAAGTCACTGACAGATAATCCAGATAGTCGCACAGGGGCTCGAAAGACTTTCGCCGTCTATCGGCCACTATCGGGCCCAAGCGAAACCATTTGACGGTATTTCTGACGGTATCGGAGTCGATGCTGAGTTTCTCCAGGACGACACCGTCAACAATACCGTCAGTGAGTCGTATCCTGCTGAAACTACGTGGGTTTTAGCAGCGGTGATGGCGTTGCCACCTAAAGGCTGTCGTCTGCCATCGGCCAGAAGCACGCTCGAAGTGATTCGATGAAGACGGAGATTCGTGGCTAAACAGGCAATTACTGATCCTCTTGCTCTTGTTGCTTGCGCAACCGCTCTTGCTCAGCGCGCATCATTTCGTAGAATCTTGGTTCGAACGACTCAACGTACTTGCTGAGGGATAGTTGTTCGACGTCCGTTCGAGATTGAGCGGCGTCCTTCTCGATCGCGAATGTAACGTCCTCAGTTATCTCCTGGACAATCGACTCCATGTTCAATGCTAATGCGGCGTCGTATTGGGTCAGGGCAACGTCTACGAGATACCTACGGACGTTTTCCGCCGTGCTCGAAGCTTTCGTGGACCAAAGGAGCTGTGCAATGGATCGCTCATCAGCAATCGCTCCAACAAGAAGCTCAATCATCTGAACAAGTCCCACTCCACTGAGCATTGCCGAGCCGAGGCTGGGGTACTCGCTCCATGCCACAGCGTCGCGCAGCTTGCGGTCAGCAGTGACAAGAACCGCGCGGTCTTTGCGACTAGTGTCGCCAAGTAGTGCCGCGATCTGAAGAGCATCGTGAGCCAGTAGCGTGGCAGTTCGAACTCTATCTGTGAGTTCCTGGGCAAACACTTTCTCGAAATGATGGAGGATTGCTGCGTACTCCTTCGCGGATAGTTGCATCTGCTTCTGGTCGATAACCCGTAGTCCGCGATTTCGGAGCCACGCTGCAAGTTCAGGCTCCGTTGAGTAGGGCGCGTAGCGCCTCAGGAACTCTTGGAAGCTTTGCTTCTGCCCAGACATCAGCGTGCGGGCAAAACCAGCGATGAACACATTCATATTGGCGGGCCCGTAAAGCCTCACTTCCCGCTCTATAAACTCGGCGCCGCGATCACCGTATTCCTGCATGCTTTCCGTTGCAAGTCGTCGATGATTCACTACTTCGTTCAAAAACCCAGTGTATACACACACCTCCAGACCGGATGACGTTGCCGCCGACGCGGAAAGCAGCTTTTCCATGGCAGACCCGTAAAGACGCTGGTAGGGATGTCCTTCGACTATCGCCGGCATAAGGACATTTGCATCGAGATAGATCCGGTTGGGCAGCACGTGCGACGCGAATAGTGTGTCCTGCGGCGACTGCCGGACAAGTTCCAGTGCGAAAGCAAGCCTGCCTAACTCAGCCAACACAGTCGCTTCGATATCGGAAGGGCTAAGTAGCACTCCTTCTACGGCACGTACGAGCGGCTTCGACGGACGTTTGCCGGTTCCCTTCACAGACAGCAATCGCGAAAGGATATCGTCTACGACAACGGCTTGTGGCGGCCTTCGCGCCGCATAGGCCGCGCCTACATCCCAGCCTCTTCGAAGAACCAAGTATTCAAAGTAGTTGGTGAGTAGGCGGCGGGTATCGCCTGTGTCCGCGCCGTGGTCTCGGACAACTAAGCGCTGAACAGCGCCCTCTACAAGTACCTCGATTGAGGATGACAGACCGGGAGCGGAAGCCACGATAGGCGCTGCACGAAGGACTCCTTGGTTATCTGTTTCATATAGGTCGTCAGTTGACAGGCCCTGCAAGGAACTATCAATTAGCGTCTCGCTTGCCGCTGTGGTGATATTGAGCTGATCGGCGAGCTGTTCTGCGAGCTTCTCACGCGACACCCCAGTTGTTCCGGCAGTCTGCAGTATCTGCAGCACCATCCCTTCCGCAACAGCCTGCTTTAGTGGGCGCATATGGGCGCTCATCTGTCGCCTCGTCAGAACGGCGGCGAAGTATTTTCGTGCGTACTCAAACGCACCCAGCTCTACGCCGTCGTCGTCTCTTGCGGCTGTGCTGAAGTTCTTTAATCCTTCCCAAAGCGCTGCATGTCCTGAAGCAGAGGAATAGCGAATGCATCGGATGTTATGTCGATTCAGTTCGCCCAAGAACTCTGCGTCGGCGTCGCTATCCACCAGTGCGGTATGCCGTCCGGCGTGAAGCGGACCGACTTGCTCGCGTATCGCACGCAGTACATTGGTGATTGCAGGGTCAAGGAACGAAAACCCTACTATTAGAAGTGAGCGCGTGCAAAAGAGATGGCGCAAGAAATCGATGTAGGGACCGTCGCTATAAAGTCTTTGATAGTGGGTTCCAGATAGGACCATTGTGTCCGGGACTTCGACGCGTCCATGTATACGGGCGATGTAGAAAGAATCCTGAAACGGAGCTGAGGCGAGTGTGGGGTCTCCGAGATTGACCTCGGGTGCAGCTCTCCCATGCCGTTTCGCATATGCGTCAAGGAGCGCTCGATCGTAATTTGTCGTCACGTAAGCCGAGAACGGCAATGCGGAAAGCGGCAGCAGGCGGTCTGCGGTGTATTCTGAAAGGAGGCGCGTTAGCGCGTCGCTTTTTGCACCGTCGGTGAGGCCGTCGCTTAGGAAAAAGTAGTCAGCCGCCTTCGTGTATTGGCCTTTAGCAAGACACTCGACCATCTGATGTCGGCTTAGTTGATCATTTGCGCGCACCTGTTCCGCCAATGCAGCCAGGTAGCTCTTCCATGAAGGTAGCCCGGCATGCATGGAAACGCCGGCGCCGGCGAATAGCACCGGCCTTGTGGAGCTCTTGAAGAAGCTGGATAGTGCCTCAACAACCACTTGTGCGTTCGTCATTATCTGGCGCTGGGGGTTTGGACGTGTTGAGCTGGTCGCATTCAGCTTTGGTTAGAAGTGTGGGCAGGATGCAGGACTGATGCATACTGTGAGCTATTAACCATTTTCAGCTATTTCTCCGAGGCGATGCTATTTTTTTGAGCTTTATGGTGTCGACATCCTTCGGTTTCTTATTACCTGGGCCCCACGTCTTCTCGATTTTCCCTGCTTTTTCTAGGGAGACGCAAATATCCTTAACATTCGTCTCTCTCAGGACAAATGCTTGAAGGAGCATATCCACGACTTGTAAGAACTTCAGCGATTGCCGAATCGATAGAACTTCAAGGAGGTGCGCCGAAGCAGTAACCTTTTGTGCCTCTACAATTCCGTCGATCGTTTCCTCTTGCACATCGGCTTCGTGCCCAGAAAACATATCAGCGATGCTCGACCTTTGTTCCTGTAGCCTTTCTTTGGCGGTGGCGCGATCTCTGGCTTGTTCTCGTAGCGCGTCATATTCAATCTGCCGGAACGTTATCAGCCCCTTCCTGTTTTTGGTGCCGTAGGCAATAAAGAAATGCGGACGATCCACTGTGTTCCTGTCGATCTTTGTGGAGACAACATATGCGAACTTTCCTGCGCTCTGGAGGGTTTCGCGAAAGAGCTTCTCGACCGATAACCCGCGCGGAAGGGTTGGATTGAGTCTCTGTCGCCATCCTGGTCCACCGAGAATTGGGTCGAGCGAGGCAATCGTCGTGGGATCTTGGCTGGCGACAAATCGATTCACGTGGTCATACATGAAGTTGATCAGGATCTCGCACATCCGCGAACTAAAGATTTCCTTAATCTTCTCGAAGGCGAAGCCGGTCCAGCCGGTCGGATCGATGAATATCAACGCGAAGGAACTGCCGATGATCTTCTTGATTTGCGGGATGGCGTCCTCAAACTTTCCGCAGTATGTCTCAACCTGGAAACCTTCCTCGGGTTTGTTGAACCGTGCAACGGCGTCTTGAAGCTGATTAAAAGCTTCAGGATCGATCTCAGAGAAAAAGCACTTGACTTTACGGCGCTCACCCATCCGCTCAAAGATTTTTCTCTGAGCGTCCTGCAGAACTTGCAGGGCGATCATGAAGGATGAATCGCTGAAATCTTCTGTAGCCGATTTCCAGGGACCGGAAAAACCGTCAACGTAAGTGATGTCGGAGATCGTCAGAATCTTGAAGGCAAGCGCCTGGAGATAGCGCTTCAGGATGAAATGCTTTGCCTTGGTTTGTTCGCGACCTGCATACGGATCGACGGCCGACATGTCCTTCCCTGAAGAATTGCGAATATTATTACGTGCTTATCTGCGGATAACCGTCCCAAGTCCTGCCATCGAGCATCCGTCCGCTTTTTTGCTTTGGTCGCCATGACAGACGCTCAAGCCGTCCCGCTTCGTCATGTAGTTCGATGATCTTCGTCGCAGGCGCGCCTTGAGCCTCCGGGCTCCAGTGCCCCCACTGCTTGAAGTGGAATGGAACGTCGAAAGTGCGGCACTGATCGCGCAGGGAGCGAATCCAGTTGGGGTGTGTCGGCCGGGCCTCGCGGCCACTTTCACCGCCGGCAATGACCCAGCCGATCAGCCTCTGCTTCAACCATGGCCGTAGGTCGATTGCGGACAGTAATGGCTCGCAGGAAAGGAAACGCACCTGTGCGTCGATTGCGACCAGCCGTTCAATGCGACGCGTGGCCCAACGCTGATTCTCTGCGGTGGTCCCGAGCCACACGTTTTCCCGCGGGCTATGCGCCCATGGATAGACATTCTTAATGTGGCCTGGCCTTTTCGTTAGTAGCAGCCAGTCTAGGTGAGGGGTCTTTTCGATAACGCCCCACAACTTTTCCCGCCAGGGATCCAGATCTGTGCGTGGCTCGAACACATCCGCCATCGACGCGCAAAAGACGCGCGTACGAACTCCCTGTCTTTCCGCTTCCGAATTCCAGCACAGCGGCTCGCGCCAATGATGCTCGCTGAAGAACCGTCGTGGTGCGTCGCCGCCCCAGAGCTCATCGCCGAACCGGCGGGCCCAGGTTTCGGCGTAGCAATGGGCGCAAGCAGGCGAAAGCTTCACGCAGCCCCACCAAGGGTTGAATGTGTGATGCGTCCACTCGATGTCGGAATCTCTAGCCATCACACCCGCAGCCATTGCCAAAGCTGTTTGAATGTCTTGACGCTCCCAAGAGCCCCAAAGCACGTCACCCAGAGACGGGCCAGATCAGCAGACAACTGTATATTTATACAGTGAACTCAATTGTGGTGCAAGTGTATCTAGTAATTAATTGATTTTAAAGATAATACATTGGCAATGTGCGTTCGATTCATGCGGCGGCTGGTAAATGAGGTCGCGGGTTCAAGTCCCGCCACTCAGCCATTTTCGTAACCGTCCGGGGATTCCACATAGCTCAATGAGTTGAGAGCGCCGAGGATGCGCTACGTGGGCACCTACTACGTGCCCACGTAGGGGTACGTGGACATCTCCGCCGACCAGTCCGTCAGCACCGATGCATTGGGCCGCC
>DATKPY010000042.1:0-13024 GCA_035523875.1 Steroidobacteraceae bacterium | reverse complement strand
TGTGCGGACGGGATAACCGCTGAAAGCATCTAAGCGGGAAGCCCCCCCCAAGATTAGATCTCCCTGGGAGCTCGACTCCCCTGAAGGGCCCACGAAGACTACGTGGTTGATAGGCTGGGTGTGTACGGCCAGTAATGGCTTTAGCTAACCAGTACTAATTGCCCGTGAGGCTTGACCATATAACCTCAAGGCGTTTGCTTCGGAGCAAGTGCCGAATGAGGATGACGATGCTGCGATGGAGCGATCCATCGCGAACGCGACAGCGTCGAAACAGAGAACGAACCGGATTGGAGGCAGGTGCGCCGGCCCGCAAGGGCCGGCTCATCGGTCTCAATACAGTTTGCCTGGCGGCTATAGCGAGCGGGAACCACCCGATCCCATTCCGAACTCGGAAGTGAAAACGCTCTGCGCCGATGGTAGTGTGGCCGCAAGCCATGCCAGAGTAGGTCACTGCCAGGCTCGATATCGAGGAACGCCCCGGGGCCGCAAGGTCTCGGGGCGTTTTTCGTTCATGCGGTCCGCCCCGGATCGCCTCAAAGGGCTCAAAAAAAATGTGCGGTTGACTTCCCGCAATACATTACCGTACAGTAATACATTACTGTGGGGTAATGTAATCGCGAGGAGCAGTCATGCCGCAAGTCAGCCGCTCGATCGACATCCTGGCCTCACCGAACGCCGTCTGGCGCTGGCTCGCGAGTGAGGATGCCCTGCGCCAATGGATCAGCCCGAACATCGAGATCGATTTGCGCGTCGGCGGCGCATATCGCTTTCTCGGTCCCGATGACAAGACCTGGGTCAGCGGCACCGTGCTCGAACTGCAGGCAGAGAAAAGCCTGATTCTCTCCTGGCTCGAGGAGGCGAGTGGTTGGCTGCAACCGGCGCGACTGGTGATCACCCTTCGCTCCACGGCCGCCGGCACGCGCGTCACCCTCATTCATGATGGATTCGAGGGTATAGGCCGCGCAGATTGGCAAGAGACGGTGCAAGACTATGAGCGCGGCGCCGACCTCCACCGAGTTCTTGATCGCCTTGCCGAGCTGGTGAGCACGCGGGATGCCCGGCAATAGCGATACGCTATTCCGGATGCTGGGTGATGCGACGCGGCGGCGCATTCTCGATCTGCTGGCCGAGCGAGGTCCATTGACCGTTGGAGAGCTGGCCGGCGAATTTCCTGAACTGGTGGCATCGGGCATCTCCAAGCACCTGATGAGCCTGCGTGCAGCGGGCCTCGTCTCCGCAACGCGCCGCGGCCGCGAGCAGATCTACCGACTGGAACCGGATGCTCTGGCCGCGGGACTCGCGCCGTGGATTGCAAAGTATGAGCGCTACTGGTCCGCAGCCCTCGAACGCCTGCGTGATCTGGCGCAACGAGACGAAGCTCGCCAGATACCTGCTTCTGCCCGAAATCCCCGACGGAGAAAGCGGCAATGAGACTCATCGGGGATGCGCTCGAGCGCATTGGCGAGGATCGCGGCTCCCTCGCGCACTGGATAAGACTCATGACGCCCGCTGCCGCGAGCCGCATGTTCTGTCGAATCCGCGCGCAACGGCGAGATAACAACGCAGATATGTGACTCACGTCGTGCCGTCTGGCGAACGAGAGCTTACGCTCTCGCGCGCCAGCCTGTTGCTTTCGCTTGCGACCCAACGAACCGAACGCCGCTCGATTGGGAGGAGAGACAGAGATGGGAAATCCATACGACACGGCCACGGAGCGCACATCCGTTCTCGGCCCGACTCTGCGCTTCAAGGGTGAGCTGCACGCCGATGAGGAACTGCTGATCCAGGGACAGATCGAGGGCTCGATCACTCACTCCCAGCGCGTCACCGTCTGCGCCGAAGGAAAAGTGAAGGCGAGCATTCAAGCGCAGGTGATCGCGGTCGAAGGAACCGTCGAGGGAGATCTGCACGCGGAGAAGGCGATCCAGATCAAGGAGACGGCGCAGATCAAGGGAAACGTTCAGGCGCCGAGCGTGAGCATCGTCGATGGCGCCCAGTTCAACGGTAACATCACCATGGACGTGGCAAAGCGCGACGCAACCCGGGCCACGCATCCCGACCTTCAGAACCCGGCGCTGCGGACGGCGAAGATGGCCGCGCCGGCAAAGTGAGCGGAGTACGACCATGAACGTATTCAACACGCCGAACGAGCGCCCTGTCGCCCCGCCCGAGCGGCGTCCCCTTCCGCCGGGGGTCGCCCCGCCCGCCGCGCCCAACGTCGATGCGCCTGCGCGCCGCCCCTCGGTGCTCGGCAAGACCCTGACATTCAAGGGCGAGCTCTGGGCGGATGAGGACCTGGTGCTTCAGGGCCGAGTCGAGGGCACGATCCATCACACGCAGAGCCTGACGGTCGGACCTGACGGTGTCGTGATCGGTGACATCCACGCCCGCGGCATCGTGGTCGAAGGGACGGTGGAGGGTGATCTGCACGGCTCGGTGTCCGTGCTCGTCGCCGCAACCGCCAAGGTCCGTGGCAACATCGTCGCTCCGCGCGTCGGCATCATGGAAGGCGCCAACTTCAACGGCGGCGTCGACATGAGTGGCGCGCAAGCGGCCGCCATGGAGCGGGGGCGTGCCGCGACCCCTCGCGCCGCCGAGTTGAGCGTGTCCGAGCCTTCGGTCGATCGAATTCTCAGTCGACCCTGAGCCCATAGGCTTCCTCGCGACGCGACCGGCGGCCGGCTCAAGGGTGCGGCCGCCTCAGGCGCAGTTGCGAGCGCGACGGGGCCTCGAGTGCCGCGTCCGATTGTGGCGAGTCGCGCGCACACGAATGTCCTAGGCTGGCCGCTGCGCTTCTGAAGCGAGGGGGACTTCCACGATGGACTTTCGTGTCACGGGCCTGTCGCCCGAGCCGTTCAAGCCGCTGTTCGGCCTCTCCCAAGCGGAGCTCCGGCAGCGTGGTGCCGTGCGCCTCGTTGCCGATCGCAACCCGGGCTTTCCGGACCGCATCGAGCTGCGCGATGCCGCGGTGGGCGAGTCGGTTCTGCTCGTCAACTTCGCGCACTTGCAAGTCGCATCGCCGTTCCGCTCGACGTACGCGATCTACGTCCGCGAGGGCGCGGAGGAGCGCTACGATCGAGTCAACGAGGTGCCCGAGCTCCTGCGCTCGAGGGTGCTGTCGCTCCGCGGGTTCGATGCCGACGATATGTTGTGTGATGCCGATATCGTGGCGGGTGGAGCGGTCGAGGGCCTGATCGAGCGGCTCCTCTCGAGCTCCCGGACGGCGTATGTCCACGTCCACTATGCGAAGCCGGGCTGCTTCGCTGCGCGCATCGAGCGCGCGTGACCGGTCGCCACGGACACTTTGCCGCGATGCATGCCGGCGGTGTAGGTTTGTCCCACGCGCGGGCGATCTCTCCAGGGGGCGAGCCCCGTCGCGCCCGGGAGACACTTCATGACGCACCGAATCCTGCTCGAGTCGGCGCCCACTGCGGTGGGCTCAGGCTATCCCGCACCCTATAGCGAGCCGTGCCGCGCTCGGGTGCGGCGCCGCCTGGGCGATGCCGCCGGGCTCACTCAGTTCGGCGTGAATCTCACGCGCCTGCCGTCGGGGTGCTGGTCGAGCCAGCGGCACTGGCACACGGGCGAGGACGAGTTCGTGTTCGTCGTGGAGGGCGAGGTCGTGCTCGTCACGGACACGGGAGAGGAGACGCTGCGCGCCGGCGATTCGGCGGGCTTCAAGGCCGGTGCGGCGGTCGGGCATCAGCTGCAGAACCGATCGGATCGTGAGGCGATCATCCTCGAGGTCGGATCGCGCAATCCCGAGACCGACGAGGTGTTCTATCCGGGCATCGATCTGCGGCTGCCCCGGGGACGCCCGGGCTTCGCTCATGCCGACGGGACGCCGTACCGCGGCGATGAGCCCAAGCCGGTTACCAAGTAGGTCGCCGGGCGAGCATGCCCGCCCGAGCGCCCCATGACCGACGAGCGTGAGCCCGCCGAAGCCACCGTCGTCGAGCTCTATGTCTATCCGCTCAAATCCGGCCGCGCCATCCGTCGCAGCGCGGTCGATGTCGCCGCCACGGGCTTCGCCTGGGACCGGCAGTGGATGGCGGTCGATGCCACGGAGACCTTCGTCTCGCAGCGCACGCATCCACGGCTCGCGCTCATCGAGCCCGCGCTCGATCCGACGCACCTGACGTTGCGCTCCGCCGCTGCGGGATCGATTCGCGTTCCGCTCGACCTCGAGGGCCCATCGAGGCCAGTCCGCGTCTGGAACGACGTGTGCGCGGGGCTCGATCAGGGCGATGAGGCGAGCGAGTGGCTGAGCGAGATCATCGGAGATGCGGTCCGCCTGGTGCGCGTGGATCCGGCGATGGGACGGGTCGCGAATCCGCGATTTGCCGGACCTGACTCCAATCCGGTGACCTTCGTCGACGGTTTCCCGATCCTGGTGTGCAACCGCGCTTCGCTCGCGGAGCTCAACACGCGGATGCCGAGCGCGATTCCGATGTCGCGGTTCCGCCCGAATCTCGTGCTCGAGGGGTTGCCGGCATTCGCGGAGGATTGGATCGACACGCTCGATATCGGCAAAGTCGCGCTACGGCTCGTCAAGCCCTGTACGCGCTGTGTCATCACTTCGACCGATCAGCAGACCGGCGAGCGCACCACGAACCCGCTGCCGGTGCTTCGCCGCTATCGGTTCAGCCGCGAGCTGATGGGCGTGATGTTCGGCGAGAACGCGATCATCACGAGCGGCGTCGGCCTGCGCATCGTCGAGGGCGCGAGCTGCATCGCCCGCGCGCCGCACTGAGGCGGGACGGTGAACGGGCAGCGCCGTTACTGTCTGCAACGCGCACACACGTATTAAGGAAAATACTCCGCACGAGGAATCTCCTGCGTGTTCACCAGGCGTTCATGGGTCCGCGAAAACACGGGCTCGGCCGAGAACTGTGCGCGGTTCCTCTGACGCGACGCGACACCTCGGGGGACACTGCGGTTGATTTCTCAAGGTGCCGCTTTGCGGCTGGGGTCACGAGCGCGGCATGGGAATGCGCGAGTTGCACGAGCTGCACTCCGTAGGGGCGTTTGGATGCCGCGTCTCGGCCCGCCTGTGTCCGCCAATCGGGGTCGCCTTTGCCGTGCCAGCGCTTGCCGCGGAGCGCGTTGCGGCGCACGCAGCGGGGCCGTCACCCGCGCTCTTGCTCATACCCGGCGCACTCGCGCTGTCCTTCGCCGCCGCCATCGCCGTCGCCCTGATCTTCCTCGTGCGGCTCGTCAGGCAGGGTGCCGCGCGCTACAACCGCTACCGCGCCGTTCTCGAGCAGTCCCCGCACGGCCTCGTGATCGCGGATGCGGCGAGCCTCGCGATCGTCGATGCGAACCCCGCGCTGCTGCGGGCGCTCGACTACGCGCCCGCGGAGCTCAAGTCGCTCAGGCTTCCCGACATCCTGATCGACGACGGCACGCACGGGGAGGATTTCATGGACCGGCTGCTCGCCCCGGATCCGCAGGTGCCGCTGCGCCTGCATAAGCGCAGCAAGGCGGGCGAGCTGATCGCAGTGGAGGCGACCGGCCAGCGTCTGATGCTCGGCCGGCGCGCGGTGCTCGCGTTCACGACGAGCGATGTCACGTTGCGGCGGAAGGTCGAGGAGGAGCTGCTCGAGAAGCAGCAGCACCTCGATCACCTCGCGCATCACGATCAGCTCACCGGGCTCCCGAACCGCCTATATCTTGCGCATCGGCTGCCCGGTGCGATCGAGGAGGCGAAGCGCGCCGGCACCATGCTCGCGGTGCTGTTTCTCGATCTCGATCGCTTCAAGCACATCAACGATTCCCGCGGTCACGAGACCGGCGACAAGCTTCTGAAGACCGTGGCCGAGCGCGTCCGCGGCTGCGTGCGCACGGGCGACATCGTCGTGCGCATGGGCGGCGATGAGTTCATCGTCGTGCTGCAGTCCGTCAAGCGCGTCGAGGTGATCGGGGAGACCGCGGCGCGGATCAATCAGGCGATGAGCGCGCCCGTCATCGTGGACGGACGGCCGCTCGTGACCACTGTCAGCATCGGCGTGAGCCTCTTCCCCCGCGACGGATCGGACATGGGCGAGCTCCTGCGGCACTCGGATACGGCCATGTACCAGGCCAAGGACCGCGGCCGCAACAACGTCCAGCTATTCAACCCCGTCATGGCGCGCAAGCTCCGCGAACGCGTCGCGGTGGAGGCGAGCCTGCGCGCGGCGATCGAGCGCGGAGAGCTCGACGTGCACTATCAGCCGATCATCGACATCGCCTCGCACCGGGTCACGGGCCTCGAGGCGCTCCTGCGCTGGCGGCATCCGACGCAGGGCTTCATCCTGCCCGGCCGCTTCATCGACATTGCGGAGGAGACGGGGCTCATCGTTCCGGTCGGGGACTTCGTCCTGCAGCGTGTCATCGAGGATATGGCCAACTGGCGCCGTTCCGGCGCGGCGATCGTTCCGATCGCCGTCAACATCTCGGCGGTGCAGCTGCAGCGCACGAATCTGCGCGACCGGATCGTCGCGCTCACGCAGGCGCACGACCTGAGCCCGCGCATGCTGCAGCTCGAGCTCACCGAAAGCACGATGTTCGAGCGCCGCGAAGCGCGCGGCGGGGACTCGCGCCGTGATTCGATCTCACACTTGCGCGAGCTCGGGGTGAGCATCGCGATCGATGATTTCGGCACCGGTTATTCGAGCCTCGGGTACCTCAAGCAATGGCACGTCGACTATCTCAAGATCGACCGCAGCTTCGTGCGCGATCTCGTGACGGATATGAGCGATCTTGCGATCGTGGGCGCGATCATCGCGATCGCGCGGCACCTCAACATTCAGGTGATCGCCGAGGGCATCGAGGGGTGGCAGCAGCTCGAGAAATTGCGCCAGCTCGGTTGCGAGTTAGCGCAAGGGTATCTGTTCGCGAAGCCTGCGCCCGCCGTGCAGTGCCGCCGGCTCTTAACCGGACAGGCCCTCAAGCTCACCGACGAGCACGCTCAGATCGGGGAGTTCGATCTCTCCGGAGGGCTCGTGGAATCCGCCGGTTGAACGAGCCCACTCGGCGTCGCAGCGAGCGGCTCGCGTCGAGCCCGTCGTAGAGCTCACTGAGGGCGCGCAGCGGACCGGGCGGTGCCGGCGGCACGCTCGAGCGGTTGCGCATCGAGGCCGTGGTCGATGAGATGGCGCGCGAGCACCTCGGGCTCACCGTGGGTGAGGAGCACGCGCTTGGCGCGCGACTCGAGGCAGGTGCCGACGAGCGCCGGCCAGTCCGCGTGATCGGAGATGACGAACCCCAGGTCGTAGCCACGCCGGCGCCCCTCGCCGCGCACCGTCATCCATCCGGAGCAGAAACCGCTCGAGTGCTCGCCCACGCGCCGGATCCAGGACCGCTCGGCCGCGCTCGGTGGGGCGAGGACGAGCGCGCCGCGGAAGTCGGTCTTGCGCTCAGTGACGACGGGCAGCGTCGCAGGCATCGCAATGCCGGCTGCGCGATAGACTTCGACGAGCTCCGTCATGGAGCCATGCAAGTGAATCGGCTCCGCCGTGTGCGGCGCGAGCTCGGCGAGCACCCGCTGCGCCTTGCCGAGCGCATAGCAGTAGAGGACGGAGGCAACGCCGCGTTCGCGGTTTGCGCGCCACCAGGCGAGGATTTCCTCGATCACGGCCCCGGTCGGTGGCCAGCGGTAGACGGGAAGACCGAACGTCGCTTCGCTCACGAACACGTCGCAGGCAAGGGGCTCGAATGCCGCACAGGTGGGATCGGCCTGCCGCTTGTAGTCACCGGAGACGACCCACACGCGTCCCTCGTGCGCGATGCGCACCTGCGCTGATCCCAGGATGTGGCCGGCGGGATGGAGCGACACGCTCGTCGCCCCGAGCCCCACGCGCGCGCCGTAATCGAGCGCCAGGATCTCGGGCCGGCCCGGCAGTCGCGCCTCGGCAATCGCCACGCCCGGACGTGCGAGAATGTAGCGGACGCTGCCGGCGCGCAGGTGATCGCCGTGGCCGTGGGTGATCACGGCGGTCTGCACCGGGCGCTTGGGATCGATGTAGAAATCCCCCGGCGGACAGTACAGACCGCGTTCGGTGTGAACAACGAGCGGATCGGGACTCATGGTCGGAAACGAGCGACAGTGTGCAGGCGCGGTGTTCATGATTAGGCCAGCCGCGTTCGATTACAACCCGGACACCGCAGGCAGCAACCGCATGCAGCAGCCGGCGGGGGCGGTCTCCGGCGCCTCCCCGCGCGAGCTCGCGCGGCGCGAATTCGATGGCGTCGCGGGCGCACTCATGCGCGCGGGCGTCCGTGTCTGCGTCGCAGAAGACACGCCGGAGCCGCCGAAGCCCGATGCGGTGTTTCCCAACAACTGGGTGAGCTTTCACGCGGATGGAACGCTCGTGCTCTATCCGATGCAGGCGAAGAGCCGCCGGCGCGAGCGCCGCGCCGAGCTCCTCCAGCAGGTCGCGCGCGAGCTCGGTTTTCGAGCGCGGCGTACGCTCGATCTCACGCGACACGAGGACCAAGACCGCTTTCTCGAGGGCACCGGGAGCCTGGTGCTCGACCGCGCGAACCGCGTTGCGTACGCTTGCCGCTCGCCGCGCACGCACGATGAGCTCATCGAGGCCTGGTGCAGGATCCTGCGCTACGAGCCGGTCGTGTTCACCGCCACCGACGCCTCCGGTAGCGCCTACTATCACACGAACGTGCTCCTCTCGATCGGCCGCCGCGCGATCGTCGTGTGCGCCGAAGCGATCGCGGCGGACGATCGGGAGCGCGTGCTCGCGCGCCTCGAGGCCTCGGGCCGCGAGCTCATCGAGATCGATCGGGTGCAGCTCTCTCGGTTCTGCGGGAATCTGCTCGAGCTCGCAGTTGCGAGCGCCGCAGGCGCCGAGCGCACGGTGCTCGTGATGTCGAGCACCGCGCAGCGGGCTCTCGGACGACACCTGCAGGACCGCCTCGCCGGTTCCTGCGATACGCTCGTCTCGGTGGAGATTCCGACGATCGAGCACCTGGGCGGTGGCGGCGTGCGCTGCATGTTGGCGGAGGTGTTCGGCGCGTCATGATCGAGCTCGCTCTCAAAGTCGCCGCGAGCTACCTCTTGGGCACGGTCCTGGGGAGCCTGCTGCTCGGCCGCGCCTCCGGCCGCGCAGACATCCGCGAGCTCGGCAGCGGCAATCCGGGCAGCACCAATGCGCTGCGCGCTCACGGGAAGCTCTTCGCGCTTGGCGTGCTCTTGATCGACACCGGTAAGGGCTGGGTTGCCGCGCGCATCGTGCCGGGAATCCCGCTGCCGGTCGCACCCGCCTCGAGCGCACTGCACGAGTGGCTGCCGGCGGCGTGCGGTGCCGCCGTGATGGTCGGGCACGTCTATCCGCTCTGGTTCGGCTTCCGCGGCGGGAAGGGCGTCGCGACGTACTTGGGCGCGCTGCTCGCGATCGTGCCCCGGCTTGCGCCCGCCGTGCTTCTCACCTGGATTGGCGTGGTCGTGCTCACCGGCTACGTGGGATTCGGCTCGGTCGCGGGCGCGGCGGCGCTCCCGGTCGCGGCCGGGTGGATCGGGCATGCGGGGCCGCGGCCTACCTTCACGTTCGCGATCTTCGCCTTTGCGGTCATTCTCTACACTCATCGTGCGAACATCGCGCGCATGCGCGCCGGCCGCGAGCCGCGCGCGCGGCGACTGTGGCTTCTCGCGCGGCGCCCGCCGCGATGATGCCGAAGCACCCCGGTGCCGAGCCGCCGCTCGCCGCGCGTGTGCACGCTGCGCTCGCGCGCAGCGGCTTCCATTCGGGCACTGATCTCGCTCGCGAGCTCCGCGTCAGTCGCAGCGCCGTGTGGAAGGCCATCGAATCCCTGCGCACCCTCGGCGTCGTCGTGCATGCGGTTCGAAACCGCGGCTACAAGCTTGCGTTCGCCTCTGTCCCACTCAACCCGGCGCGCATCCGCGCCGCGCTTGCGGAGGACGTGCGCGCCCGCGTCCGTCATCTCGAGACGCACTGGTCGCTGCCCTCGACGAATGCGGCGCTCCTCGAGCGCGCGGATCTTCCGATCGGCTTCACGGACGTGCTCGCCGCGGAATACCAGACGGCAGGCCGCGGTCGCCGCGGCCGCGCCTGGCTCGCGCCGCCCGGCGGGTCGATCTGCCTTTCCTTGAGCTGGGGTTTCCCGCAGGTGCCGCGCGATCTCGGCGGGCTCGCCCTTGCCGTCGGCGTGTGCGCGCGGCGGGCCCTGCAGGCGGGAATCACCGAATCGATCGCGCTCAAATGGCCGAACGATCTCATCGTCCGCGACCGCAAGTTGGGGGGAATCCTGATCGAGATGCGTGCCGAGTCGGCCGGCCCCACCTACGTCGTGATCGGCCTCGGTCTCAATCTCACGCTCGGCCCTGAGCTCGCCGCGAAGATCGCGGCGACGGGCACGCAGGCCACGGACCTCAAGTCGCTGGGCGGCGATCCGCGGCTGCGCAACGAGCTCGTCGCGGCGATCGTCGCGCAGATCGTGCGCGGACTCGTGGAGTTCGAGCACGAGGGCTTGCGCCCCTTCGCGACCGAGTGGAAGAGCGCGGATGCGCTGAAGGGGCGGGCGGTCCACGTGCAGACTGCCGCGTCGGTCATACGCGGCCTCGCGCGCGGGATCGATGCCGGCGGAGCGCTGCTCGTCGAGACCGCGCAAGGCACGCAGCGGCTCCTTTCGGGCGATGTGAGCGTGAGGGCCGAGCGGTGACGGTGCTCCTCGTCGACATCGGCAACTCGCGGCTCAAGTGGGTGCTCTGGAACGACGGGCGCCTCGGGCATCCGCAGGCGTGCTCGCACGCAGACTGGTCGCGCAGGGACTTCGAGCGGCACTTCCTTCGCCCCTCGCTCAAGCGCGGGTTGGAGCGCATCATCGTATCGAGCGTAGCCGCCGCGCGCGTTGGGCGCGCCTTCGCCGCCGCGGCGCGGCGCGCAACGGGACTCGAACCGGAGTTTCTCGCGACGGAGCGCCGGGCCGCCGGCATCACCACTCGCTACTTCGAGCCCTGGCGGCTCGGCGTCGACCGCTTCCTGGGCGCGATCGGGGCGCACCACCTCGCCGGCCGCCGCGCAGTGTGCGTAGTGGGTGTCGGAACCGCGGTCACCATCGACCTGATCGACGGACGGGGGATTCACCGGGGCGGGGCGATCCTTCCGGGACCGGAGCTCATGGTGCGGAGCCTCCTCGAGGGTACGGCGGGGATTGCGCGCAGGGCACGGGAGCCCGCGGGAGCTGCGAACACTCGACGCAGCCGAACCGCCGGAATGCTCTTCGCGCGCAGCACCCGCGCCGCGATCGAGAGGGGCGCGTTACATGCCGCGGCCGCAGCGATCGACCAGGGCGTCGTCGAGGCCCGGCGGATCATCGGCGCAAAACCGTTGGTCGTTCTGACGGGCGGGGGCGCGTCCTACCTCCAGCCGCTTCTTCACTCGAAGCACCTGAGCGTGCCCGATCTCGTGCTGCGGGGCATCGCCGTGCGCGCGGGGCTCGGGTTGAAGGATTGATGCGCACGAGCCCGTCATGCCGCCTTCGGCGCGGCTGCGCCGATGTTAGAATTCCGGCATGGCGCTTGGAAATTTGACTCGCGCTGCATTGCGCCTTCCGGCGTACTCGCTGCTCGGCGCAGGGGTGGAAGCGTGAGCTTGCGTGTCGCACTTCTCCTGCTTCTGCTCGGGAATCTCGCGTTCTTCGCCTGGGCAAATTTCATCGACGTTCCGCCCCCACCGCCGCCCAACGACTCCATCGCACGGCTTCCGCAGCTCGAGCTCGCGAGTGAGGCGCGCAGGAAACCGCCGCGCCAGGCAGCTGCCCCGGTTGCCCCCCTCGCGCGGAGCGAGCCTGGCGCCGCAACCGCAACGTCGAGCGGCGCAAGTGCCACGAGCACTTCAAAGAACCCGACACGCGCGAGCGCGGTGAACGCCGCGAGCTCAGGACCGTCGGCACCGCGATCGGGCGCTCAGCCGGCCGGCAACTCTTCTGTGTCGGCACTCGCAAGCGCTCAAGGGGTGGGTGCCGCCACGGCCGCAGCCGAAGCGGCGGGTCCCGGCGCGCACGTCGCGCCGCTCGCGGCGACCCAGAACCGCTGCATCACGATTGGGCCGTTCTCCGCACAGGATCAAACGGCGCAGGCGATGGAGCTGCTCGAGGATCGCGGATTCGTGCCGCGCGAGCGTGCCGGGCAAAGCACGCAGACGGTGTACTGGGTGTTCATCGCCGCGCTCAAGACCCAAGCACAGGAGGACACGATTGTCAGGCGGCTCCAGCGCGCCGGCATCGCGGACGCGAGCGCCGTGACGAACGCACAGCACGAGCGGCGCATCTCCGTTGGCCTGTTCAACGGTGAGGACGGCGCGGAGCAGCGCGCTCAGGCTGTCCGCGCCCTGGGTCTGGATGCCAAAATAGAGGGCCGACCGCGCACGGGGCATGTGCAGTGGCTCGATGTGAACCTCGGCGCCAGCAACCAGTCCCTGCCGACGGAAGGCCTGCTGTCGCTCGAGGGAAGCGAGCGGCTCGAGATCAGACCCTGCCCGAGCGCAGCAGGCGCACAGGCGAGCACCTCAGCCGGGTCCTCCGACTCGAAGCCGCTTGCCGCCGTGGGGACCGCAAACTCGCAGTAGAAGCCTGGCGGCATGCGGCTGAACCCGCGCGCGCGGCGAGCGACCCGCAGCTCGCGCTACAATGCGCGAGCCTCAGTGAATGCTTCCGCGTGCCGGCTTAGCTCAGTGGTAGAGCAGCGGTTTTGTAAACCGTTGGTCGGGAGTTCAAATCTCTCAGCCGGCAATCGATTAACTAGCGGACTGTAACAGCTGATGTAGGAGTAATTCGACGAGTGGGATCGAAGTACTTCCACTTCACAGTCTTGGGCGCCTTGTTGTACTCGCGGATGTAGCGCATGAGTTTTCTCTTGAGATCTGGCACTGAGCTGAACACGCCCCGAGCGATGACATCGCGCTCGATCTTGGAGAACCACAGCTCGACCTGGTTCAGCCAGGAGGAGTAGGTGGGAGTGAAGTGCAGGTGGACCTTCGGATGAGTCTTCAGGAAATCTCTGACCTGCCCA
>DATKPY010000041.1:0-4194 GCA_035523875.1 Steroidobacteraceae bacterium | reverse complement strand
TTGAGACCGGGTACGCGGCGTAGCCCCGCGAGAATGTCCGCCGAGAGCGGCACCACGGCGTCCATGAACAGAAAGCACACCCGGTCGAGCGCCTCGTAGAGCTTGAGCCGCAGGCCCGCCTGGGTGCTCCACCCGTGGGGCGTCGCAATCGACGCACAGCCGGTCCCGCGCACGGCGAGCCGTCCGATGATGTCGGTCTTGTAGCCATGGCTGTGCAGCACATCGATCGCATGGTCGCGCACGAAGCGCCGCAGCGCGCCGATTGCAGCGAGACTCAGCTTTCCGGGCGCCTCGAACACGCACGTCTTCAGTCCGAGGCGCGCGGCCTGCGCGCAGAGTGGCGCTTCGAGCTCGGGGGAGTCCTTGATGACGCCCACCCAGGATTCCACCCGATCGGGCGGCAGATGCTTGACGAGCGCCAGGATCCAGCGCTCCGCGCCGTAGAGCCCCGTCGGACTCCCGAGGTGCAGTACGCGCACGCGGCGCGCGGCGGGGCTCGCCGCGCTCGCCTCGCGGTCGAGCACTACGGCCGCTCGAGCCATTGATCGAGACCGAGCCGCTCGACGAGCGGACGTGTGTGGCGGTCGATGCGGCTCAAGCTCTCACTCGCGAGCTCATCCCGCCACTCATCGGGGCGAAAATCGCCGCTGCGGTAGACGCTGAAGTATTCCGAGGCCGTGAGCGCGGCCGCGCCGCTCCCGTTCAGACGGGCACCCGAGCTCTCCTCCACGAACCGCATCACCTGCGCGTCGGGCTCGAGGCCGAGCGCGGTGAGCAAGTCGCGCGTGTTCTGCTTGCGGTCCCTGAGGAAGGCCTCGTAGACGACGAGTCGCGAGTCCGCGTGCCCCGCATGGATCTTGAGGTAATCCTCGTTCTGCACGCGCCAGCAAAGCGCGACGAACTCCGCCTCCGACATCGCCGCGACATCGGCTTCGGTGAGGCCGGTCTCCTCGATGTAGGCGGCGCTCGCATTGAACGTGAACCAGGTGCGGCGGCCCTCGGCGCCGAGCCCGTCCATCAGACCCGCGCGCGACCCGCGCAGGTGCGAGGCGACGACACCGTAGGGATGGCGCACGAGCACGATGAGCTTGCTCGCCCGCGCCCCCTTGATGATGGAGTCGAGATTGACGCTCGAGCGGGTTTCCTTCACGACGAAGATCGGCTCGCTGCCCGCCCTGGGCGTGAACACCCGTGCGTACACGGGGGCGATGAGGGCGCTCCCCTTGCCTGCGAGCCAGAGGAGTCTCTGAACGCCGGGCGTCGCGTACCGACGGAAGCGCTTGCGAAAGAACGGCGGCTTCTCGGTCTCCACGTCCGCCCGCTTGAGCACGTTCACCACGGCCGCGTGGTCCTCGTCCGACAGGCCATGATCGAACTTGAGCTTGGAGAAGAGCCCGGCCCCGAAGGCGTGGAACTGCCGGCCCAGGATCTCGTGCCGATAGAGGGTGTCGGGATGCGCATTGATCAGATTGGCGAACCAGGAGGTTCCCGAGCGCGGGAACCCGATCACGAACACGAGTCGGAACGGCTGCGACGGGGAATCCACGGCCTCAACCCGATCCCTGGCCCTGCGCGAGACCGCGCTCCCAAAGCCCTAGCATCAACAGTGCCCAGAGCGGGGCGCTATGGTCCCGCGCGCCCGTGAGGTGCTGCTGCCACAGCGCCCGCACCGCAGAACGCTCGAGCACGCGCGCCGCGAGTCCACTACTGCCGAGCACGTGCTCCTCGATGAGCGGACGGAGCTCCGCGCGCAGCCAGCGCGCTGCAGGGATGGTAAATCCTTTCTTCGGCATGCCGTGAATATCCTGCGGCAGACGCTGGGCGGCCAACGCCCGCAGGGGGCGCTTCCCCTCATGGTGGTTCATCTTGAGCTTCGCGGGAAGCCGGGCGGCGAACTCCAGGATGCGGTGGTCGAGGAGCGGCGCGCGCACCTCGAGCGAGTGCGCCATGCTCATCCGATCCACCTTCACGAGGACATCGTCGGTCATATAGAGCTGAATGTCCGTGAACTGGCTGCGCCCCAAGGCGTCCGGCGCATCGCTTGCAACATAATACGGAGCGACGGTCTCCATCGGGGTAAATCCCTGGAGGCTCTCCAGAAACTCGGGCGCGTAGAGCCGGCTTCGGGTGTCCTCTCGTATCGCCGCCAGATCGCGGTAGAACGCCTGCGCATCGCCACAGGCGAGGTTCTCGAGGATCGTGCGCAGCCGCAGGGGTCGAGGAAGCCGCGCCGAGGCGGGCCAGAGCGCTCCCAGGGCACCGAAGAGCGGCCCCCGCAGGGCGGTCGGCAGCCGCGCGCGCAGCTGCGACTCGAGCACGTGGGGCCGGTAGCGGAAGGTGTAACCCGCAAACCCCTCATCGCCCCCGTCACCGGAGAGCGCCACGGTGACGGCGCGGCGTGCCATCTGACAGACATACCAGGTCGGAACCGCGCTCGGGTCCGCGAACGGCTCATCGAGGTGCCAGGCGATGCGCGCGAGGATCTCGACCGCCTGCGGCTTCACGACGAATTCCCGATGATCGGTGCCGAGATGGTGCGCAATGCGCGCGGCGACCGGGATCTCGCTCATGTCGGGCTCGTCGAACCCGATGGAATTCGTGATGACCGGGCGGGCCGTCAGGCGCGCCATGGAGGAGACGACGAGCGAGGAGTCGATGCCGCCTGAAAGAAACGCACCGAGCGGCACCTCGCTCATGAGTCGGCACTTGACCGCCTGATCGAGAAGGCTCGCCAGCTCCTCGGTCGCCTCCTCGAGGCGCCGCGGGAGGGGCTCGGCGAAGCTCAGCGTCCAGTAGCGCCGCGCCTGCGCGCCCGTTGCGGTCACGCTGAGCGCGTGCGCCGCGCGAAGCTTGAGGGTCCCGGGGTGGATCGTGCGCGGCGCCGGTACGTAGCCGAGCGTCAGGTAGCAGTCGAGCGCCTCGGGGTCCACTGCGCTGGAACCGAACCCGGCGGCGCGCAGCGCCTTCAACTCCGAGGCGAACGCGACCGTCGTGCCGCTCTGCGTGTAGTAGAGCGGCTTCTTGCCGACGCGGTCGCGCGCGAGCAAGAGCCGCGCCACGCGCGCATCCCAGATCGCGAACGCGAACATGCCGGCGAGATGCTCGGGGCAGCGCTCGCCCCACTCCACGTAGGCGCCGAGGATCACCTCGGTGTCCGAATGCGTCTCGAAGCGGTGACCTCGCAGCGCGAGCTCGGCGCGCACCTCGAGATAGTTGTAGATCTCTCCGTTGAAGACGATTTGCACGCGCCCCGCGAGCGCGCTCATCGGCTGTTGGCCGCTCGCGAGGTCGATGATCGCGAGGCGCCGGTGTCCGAGCGCCGCGAACCGATCGACGAAGAAGCCCTCCCCGTCCGGACCGCGGTGGATCAGGAGCTCGGTCATGCGGCGCACGCGATGCCGCGCCTCCTCGGGCGCGTGGCCCGCGAAATCGACGAATCCGGCGATCCCACACACGGGGGTCAGCTCCCCTCGCCGCCCGGCGCGGCGTCGACCGCGCGCACGATCTGCGCGGGATTGCCCGCGACCAACTGACCGTCGGGAACCGCTCGGCTCACGACCGCGCCCGCCGAGACGATGCAGCCGCTCCCCACATCCGCCATGACGATCGCGCCCTCGCCCACCCAGGAGCGCGCGCCGATCGTCACCCGCTCGAAGCGCGTGACGGGCGCGAGCCGCCCGTGCGCATCGAGGTGCTGGTGCCGGCCGCTCGGGAGGCTGACGCGACTTCCGATGCGCACCTCATCGCCGATCTGCGCGTGTCCAATCACACAGTACGCCCCGGTCGAGACGTGACGGCCGACTTGGGCACCCCGATGCGTGAAGAGCGACCCGAAGCCGACATGCGTCTCCCACGAGCAGCGCTCGAGCGTGCCGAAGTAATAGGCCCCGCGCAGCCAGCGGCCGAGAAAACCGGGCACGAGCGCGCCGAGCTCCGCGAAGAAGCCAAAGAGGAGCTCACCGCGCAAGAGCCGCTTCTCGAGCGAGCAGAGCCCGATCGCCGGTGAAACGACGATCAGGGCAAGGACGAAGAGGGTCGCCTTGAGGCCCCTCCGTCCGCGTCCCGAGGCGGAAGTCTGCGCGCGGCTCATGTGCGCTGCTCCGCCGCGGCCGGTGTGGGGAGGAGCGCGCGGTAGAGCCCGCGATACGCCTCGATCATCCGCGCGAGCGTGAACTGCTCCTCGTAGCGGCGCCG
>DATKPY010000040.1:0-183848 GCA_035523875.1 Steroidobacteraceae bacterium | reverse complement strand
CGGAGGTGGAGGTGTATCCGGGGACGATTCACGGCTGGTGCGTGGCGGACATGCCGCTGCAGAACGGCAAACCGATCTACAACAAGCCCGATGCGGAGCGTGCCTGGCACAAGCTCGTTGCGCTCTACGCCGGCGCACTCGTCTGAGGGCGCTGGCGGCTCTGACCCGCGGCAGCTATTGTGGGTGCGCGCGCTGGCAGCTCCCGCGCTGGAAGATGTACTGCTTTGATGGATCGGGAGTATAGGCACGCAGGTTCTGTTCAAAATGGCTCGAGTCGATGGAGCCGCCATATTCGTAGACATTTCCGGAGCATTCGAGCTCGCCGTCCAGGTTGAACAACGCGAATGTCCCTACGGATCCGCCGCTGTAGCGTGTGCTCGAGCTGAAAAAGCCACCGGTTGATGCGACGGTGCCCCCGGATTCCAGAGCCTTGACGAGCAGTACGTGCGGCGAGGAGTTGTCGATGGCGAGCAGTCCAGTTGCGGGATCGACACCCAGCTCCTGTGCGAAACCGTCACCCGCGAGGACCGCGAGCAGCAGTGCCGGTGGGGTCGCCGAGGCCACGGACAACGTCGTCGCGGCCGGAGCCGTGGGCTCTCTCTGTCGGCCGGGCGCCGAGGATCCCGCCGATGTCGTGGCTTCGGAGCTGCGTACGGCTGGCGCGGCGAATCCCTGCAGCGCGGCCGTGTAGCTATCGATCTCAGCGATGAGCCGTTCGACATTCGCCGCGCCGGCATCTTGCTGACCCGCGCCGGTCTGCGTGCGGACCAGACAGGCTCTGAGATCCACAAGACTGTCGAGCGCGGAGAGGAACGGTGACTCCTTGGCCGCCGGCGCCGCGATCGTGAACGGTGAGTAGGCCGAAGGCATGAGCACCGTCACATTGAGTTGACGCAGCTCACGAGCGACTCCGTCCATGAATGCTTGGTCCTCGATGGTGCCCACGACCGGAGTCTCCCCGCCGCCGGGCCTGACCATGCCGAGCAGTCCTTGAGCGATCGATAGCGCCGATCCACCGCCAGGAATCACACCGGATACGACCGCTTTTGCCGCTTTATTCACGATCCCCCGCTCAGCCTCTGGGCACAGCGACGCGGCGCGGTCGTGGAGCTCGCGCATGAGCGCCATCTCGGCGCGCCAGAGGCGAAAGTCCTCGAATGCGCTGCTGTTGAAGGGGGCGACGATGACGCTCTGCCGGCCCCCGGCGCCCGAGCTCGTCTCGCATCGCGAGCCCGGCTGCCGCGTGCCGAAATCAACCGGAACCCCGCTCAAGTAGGCAGCCACGTCGCATCCGACGGCCTCGCTGTTCGATTCGAGAGCACGATAGGTGAGCATCTCCGATTCGATGGAAAACCCCAGGGCGCCGTGCCGCTGCGAGCTGTCCGCAGAACTCAGGTCGGTGGAGGATGTCTCGCTCGATCTGCCTTGCGCGCATCCGGAGCGGTACGGTATGCAAGCGAGGACGCAGATGGCAGCCATCGCGACGCTGATCGAAACAGGCGTGAACTTTCTCTCAAGCGAAACGTTCTCCATGCGAGAGTCCTCTGGATTTCAGGAGTGATGAGTTCGGGGTCGCTGCGCGCCGCTCATGGGGAGCTCGTGAGCGCCGAGCAATCGGCCCGCGCCGCGGTGACTGTCTCCACGTCGCGGGCAACACGAAAGCCGATGTTGTAGTCGCGTACGCCCGGGGCAAGTATTCCGGCGGGTAACGACGCCAGTGCGCCGAAACGTGTGGTGAAAGCCCCGCCGCGTACCTCGGCCCTGCGTCCGCAGGGTCCGCTCGCCGCGGTTTCGGCACAATCTCCGACCCACTGCCATACGTTGCCGAGCAGATCGAACAGCCCGAAGTCCCCTGCGGAGAATGACGCGACGGGAGCCGCTTCGCGCCCGTCCCAAGGGCTTCCGCAACCGCGACAATCAGCGGCCGCGGCGTGCGCATTGAACCGGCTCGAGGAGAACCGTCGCGCCTCGGGCGCCGCGACACGCTCCCACTCGGCGTTCGTGGGCAGGCGATAGGACCTGCCGGTGACGCACGAGAGCCACCGCACGTACGCGAGCGCGTCCTCCCGGCTCACATCCGTGACAGGCCGGAGACCCGGACCGTCGAGCGGCATGCGGGGCCAGTGCGCGCAACCGCCTGAGCGAAAGCAGGCGTCGTATTGCTCGACCGTCACGTCCGTGACGCCGAGGGCCAGGTATGCGACGCCGTTGCCGGTGGTTGCCGGCGGGCTCGGCACGATGCGGAGGTCCGGGCACTGATCGCAGTCACGGAATGCTCGCAGCCGCCCGGGGGCGCCGCGCATCGGCTGCACCGCCGCTCTGAGAGCGAGTTGCTGCGGCGAGGCGAAGCGGTTCTCGCCGAGCGCGGTGTAGGGGATTTCCGACCCGACATAGGTCTCGAAGAGGGGTGTCTGCTGGACCCGGCCCGCCCTGATCGACTCCTCGGTCATGCGCACCCGAAGATACTCACCGAGCTCGGTGCCCGTGATCACCCCATCGAAGTTGAGGTCGGCGGCGCCGCTCAACCCGGCAGCCACCAGATCGGAGAAGAGGTTGTCGTCGGGAACCGTTTTGTCCGCCTGCCCCGCCGTGATGATCTGGAAGATGCGCTGTGGCTCGTCGGGCCGAAGCGGAAGCCGCTCGGCCGTGTCGCTCTGCAGCGTCTTCAGTCCGAGTCCGGAGAAGCAGGCATCGAGAATGACGAGCGTCGTACCGGCATTGAGACTCGCCACGGTCTTGAGGAAATCCGACTGCGGCACCAGCGCGCCGCGCAGCTCGATGCTGCTCAAGCGGGTCGGGTCCCTCGCGTTCGGTGGCACGAGGTACCCGATTCCGCCGCGCGAGTAGCCATGACCTGCGAAATAGACGATCACCCGCACGCCGTGGCGCAAGCCGTCCGCGGGGTTCTCCGGAGGGAGCGTCTTCGCAAATCCGCTGACCGCCGCTAAGAGGGCACTCCGGTCCGAGGGCGGCTGCAGTCCGACCGCCTCGATATCCGACCGCGCTACACCTCGCGTCAGGAAGAGGTCTCGGATCCGCTTCATGTCCCGGTCCGTATTGAGCACCGGCCACACGTCCGGGTCGCCATAGTGCGAGACCCACACGATCAGCACTCGCGTTCCACGCGGATAGAATTGCCGCTCGAGTTCGGACGCGTTGCGCTGCCGCGTAAAGGTCTGTGCATCCGCGACCGTCGCGAAGAGGGTCGCGGAGAGACAGAGCCATGCGGTCAGGATACGCATTCGAGTGAGCTCCTAAACGCTCCAGCCCCGCGCTACGTGCACTCAAGCTCCGGCCAGCGCGCTGCAATCGCCTCGAGCTCGCCTTCGGGGCCTTGCCAGAGCTCCCAGGCGCGCTCCGCGAGGCGCTGCGCGATCAGCGTGGCATCTCCCGTGCCGCGCGCGAATCCCCCGAGCGGACGGGGGAGGAGCAGCGAGACCGTGAGCTGCGGGTGCGCCGTAAGTGCCTGCGCCTGCTCGAAAGTGGCCGCATCCCCGATGAGGATCGCGACATTGGCAACGGCTGACGGCGCTCGCGCCTGCGCCCGCTCGACTGCGGCGGCCGCGACCCTGTCGGCCGTGCCGTCGCTGGGATGGACCCGTCCGCCATCCGGCCAGCGGAATCGCACGACGGGTCGCAGGTATTGGCCGGCGGCCTCGAGCGCGCGCGCAGTCTCGAGCACGACCGCGCGGTCTTTCTCCCGCTCCTTCTCCGCGAGCACGTCCCACGCCTGCATTCCCGGATGGCGCTTTGCGTTATCGTCCCGCTCGGTGCCGAACCGCCAACCGGCAATCGCGCGGCTCGCGACCCAGCGACGGTGTTCGGCGCGCGCGAGTGGCTCCATGAGCTCGGTCGGGATCGTGAGTCCGTACTGGCAAGGCTCGGGTCCGATCGCGAGATCGAGCTCCCGTGCCTTCATCCAGAAGTGATCGGCCGCGGAACGGTTATCCTCCTGGTAATCGAAGGGCAGCGCTTGCCAGCTCACCGCCGCCGCGCCCGCCGGAGCATCCAAAGACCGCGACCATCCCAGGTAGCCATCGTGGATGCGGCGCGGAACGGTATCGAGCGCTTCGTCTTCCTCGAGCAGCGAGAACTCCTCCCGACCGACGAGCGGAAAGCGCACCGGGAGGATCAATGGACAGCCGCTGCCCGTCATCCGATAGGCGAGATCGAGCTCGCGGTGCCAGCTCTCGACCAGCGCCGCCTCATCCGCGGCCAGATATACGCAGGTCGCGCAGAGCTCGCGCTCGGCGAGCGCCGTGATCAGGTGCGGTGCGGACTCGGGCAGGCGTGCCTCGAGTCCGACCGGAACGAGGGTCACGACGAGATCGAGCGCCGGGGACAGCATCTTGAGCGCGCGACACACCGCCGTCGCGGCCGCGTCCACCAAGACGATGATGAGCGGATCCAGTCGCGGCGATTGCGCGTGGGCGATCAGCTTGCAGACGAGCTCGAATCCCGTGTCCGCGAGACCGATGACCACCAGCGCGGGGCGTGTTGCGGATGCGACCGAGCGCACTTTGATCGGGAGCTGCTCGCGCAGCAGTCTGCGGCACCGCGCGCTTGGCACGGAAGTCAGACGCAGCTCCGCGGCGCGACCTGCGAACCCGCCGAAGGCGTCCCGACCGAGGGCGCTGCGCGCCTGACGCTGATCAATCCGGATAAAGATGCGGCTCAGAGGCTCCGGCGCAGAGCGATCCGCCACGAGCTCGCGCGCAAGCCGCAGGTTCTCCGCGGTACTCGAACCGAGAGCGATCAGCTCCCGGACAGCATCGGCGCAGCGGGGAAGCGTCCGCGCAAAGAAGTGCTCATCGAGCGGGACGCTCACGTCCGCGGCGCGACCCGGGCGGCCGCTTGCGCCCAGCCGTACCGCGGTCGCCCTCGTCGTGGTGAATCGCGCGACCGTGGACCCGGCATCGCGGTCGGCATACAGAAGCGACAGTTCGCGTGCGCGTGATATCAGGAACCGATCCAGATGCAGACGCAGCGGCCGCAAAAGCAGACCGGCAATCGCGAGGGCGATCATCGCGAGCACCGTTGCGATTCCCCATGGCACGGCCCAGTGAGCAGGAGGCGCATCGATCGGCAGTGTGCCGAAGGTCAGCGTGCGCGCCGTAAGCCCAAGCACGCGCTCGAGCGCCGAGAACCCGTCGCCCGGCAGCACGACCGGGAGCGAGCACGCCCAGCCGACGGCGACTGCGGCGCAACCGAGAGCGAGCAAGGATGCGAGCCATTTGAAGGACCGCGGCACCGTGAGTCCATCCAAGCATCGCCAGATCCAGCGAAGTGTCCTCGGAGCAAGACCCACCGCTCGATCCCGGACCGTGACTGCCCTCGCGCCGCTCGGCGAGGCGTCCTGTGCGGCCCGCGCCGCTCGGATCTCACTGCGCGCTTCCAACTGTGTTCCACCGGTACGTGGTGAGAGCCGCGGGGTCGAAGGTCCGTAGCGTCCGCGTGCCGGCCTGTCCGCCGAACGCCGCCTCCCAGAGCAGACTCGATACGCGTCCTTGCGTGAGTTTGCGGCCGGAGCGCATTCCCCGATCGGTGACGAGCGGCGGCTGGGCCAAGTCGGAGAAGTCTTGCCTTTCCTCTCCGGGCTCCGCGAGCGTCGCGATGATGAGCATGGTCTCGCGGCCTGCATCGCCGGATTGGACCTGGAGGCTGCCGGAGACGCTCACCGACGCCCCAGGCGTGAGCCGATTGGATTCTCCGTTGAGCGGATAGACCGGCTCGATGCCGAAGCGTGCCCCGATGTCGAGCATGGTCACATCGAATGAATCCCTGGAGCGATTGGTGAGGACGAACGTCAGGAGATCGCCGTCCTTGAACGTGGGAACGGATCCCGGCGACACGAGGTGCGACGTCCCAATGCCCGTGGAGCCTGCGGCTGCGGCGCTCAAGGTCACATCGAGACCGACCGCATCGTTAGCGCTCGGATCGTTCGCCACGCGTGCGAGGTTGATCGCCCGCGCCTCGCGCGCGAGCGCATCGAAGAGCGTCCTCCGGAAGGACTGCAACGTCAGGTTGCTCGCCGCGGAGTCGCCTGTGGGCACCGGAATCGAATAGGTCTCTACGGCGCCGCCGGTGACGAGCTCGCCACCGGGCGGCGCGAGCCACAGGCGATCGCGATAAACGAGCGGGCGAATGTCAGCCTCGCTCGAGGGGTCCACGACCGTCACGTTCGGAGGAAAATCCTTGGCGCCCGTATCAAGCGCCTCGAGCGCCAGCGTGAAGCTTCGAGGATCGTCCCCCTTCTCCCCGGCGACGCAGACCGGCGCCAAACCGACCGCTGGAGGCTCGCGACAGGCAAGAGGGCGCGCGATGCGGACGTTAAACGTCAATCCCGGATCGACGAGGCGCGCGAACGCACCCGCTGGCAGCCGCACAGAGGGAAGCGTTGCGGTGCGAGAAGTCCATCCGGCACGCTTGAGCAGCTCGCGATCTCGCACCCAGTCGACGCGGCTCGTCGTGTCGAGCGCCTCCGCAACGCGGATCACGCCGAGCGCTTGATCGTCGCCGGCGGTTGGCGAGGGCAGCACGAGCAGCAATGCGCCCGGCCCGACCTGGTTCAGAACGCCCGCAGCCAGGACGATGCCGTCGCTCGAGGGCTGTAACTGCCACTGGCGCACGGGGTGCGCCGATCCCGCCGCTCCAAACGCCGGTCGGTCCAGATCGCCTTCGAACAGCGGCGTCGGTGAGGCGCGATTCATCGCGGCATAGGACTGCAGAATCTGCTGTGCAAGCTGCCGATAGGACGCCGCAGGCGCCGAAAGAACCGCTTGAGCGAGTGAGAACGAGAACAATCCATAGACCGTCTGATGCGTCGCATCCTCGGGCAGGGGCAGTTCGGGTGTGGTTTCAGTCGTCTGCGCGGCATAGAACGCGACGCCGCCGCCGGCGCCAGCCTGAAGCGGTATGGGCGCAATGAAACTCGACTGGATCGCGGGGTTTTGGCCCGAGTGATTCGCGTGAGCCGCATGTCCGGACAGCGGGACGCCCAGCTCCTGCGGCAGGACACGGCGGTCACGCTCGCCGTGGACGCGCGCGGCTCGGGTCATGGTCGCCGAATGGCAGCTGTCGAACACCGACCAGACGAACGCCCCTCTGTTTCGAATTGCGTTGATCAGACTACCGACTTCATGATCGAGCAAGGCGCCGCCGACAGAGTCCGTATCGCCTTGCCAGCGACCCACATCGGCGGGCAGAAACGTCTCGTCCATACCATCCGGTTTGCGCGGATATCCGCCGACGGCGCCCTCAGGCTGCTGTGATCCGTGGCCCGAGAACAGGAGGAACACAAAGTCGCCCGGGCTCGCAGCGCTCGCGAGTCGCCGCATCGCGGCAATGATCGCGGCCCGAGTCGGGTTCGTGCGTGCGTGGGCCCCCCCGAGAACTGTCACCTGGAAGCCGCGAGAGGCGAGGAGGCCACGCCATAGCGCAACATCGTTCTCCGGACCCTGGAGCTGATCCTCGGGTGGAAGGCGCGGGTAGCGGGAGACGCCGATGAGCAGCGCCAGGTCCCGCGCCGGTTGCGTTCCTGGCTGCGCCGCCACAGCTCGTCCGGGCCCGAGGAGCAGTGTGAGAGCAAGCGACATCGCACCCAGCGCCTCGGCTCCGGGCCGCCGGAAGACTCGGCCGATTCGGCCTACGATCGGACGGACCATTGCCGCGCAGCGTGCATGTCGGCTCAACATCGAAAAGCGCAGATCGCTCTCTGCGGGTTAATTGTTCTCTACATCCGCGCGCCCGACAGTGTACTGGGTTTGCGCGGGTGCGGGCGAGCGGGACGTGCGGCCTGGCGGACCGCGAGTCGCGGCCGGCTCGTTTCGGTGCAAGGTCGCGCCTGCTATTGCAGACTGCTGCGATCGATCGGTCGATCGCGATGCAGGAATAGCCACTCGGCATGCTCGGCGAGCGCCGCGCGCCCGAGCAAACTCAGAATCGTACGGCGCTCGGAATCGGAGCTCGCTCGCAGCAGTCGGTCGCGGGCGCTGCGAAAGACCTCGTACATGTACTCGTACTGGCGGCGCAGCTCTCGCCCTGCGGTCTTCTGGACCGAGTTCTCCAGCACGCCCGCAAGCAGCGGCAAGAAGCCCATGGCGAAGAGCAGCGGCAATCTGTAGGCATCGACCCATCCTCGGCGTCCGCCGACGAGCACGAGGGTGACGAGCAGCCCGATTGCGATGCTGGTCGACACGGCAGCCTCTGCGATCAAGGTGTGCCTCTCACGCTTGCGAGCCGCGCGCCAGAAATAATGCAGCTGCTCGGAGCGCGAGTCGGAAGCCGCATCGGACCCAATCCAGCGGTGAATTGCGAAATCGATACCGCCCGGAATCCCCGTGTGGCGAACCTCGAGCAGCATCAGGCTCGCCCCTCGCAGGGCGTTCGGGATCCATTCGAGGCCCGGGTCTGCCTGCTTTAGGATGCTGCGATGCGCAGAGGGTGTCGCCCCCGGGCCGTGGACCCCGGCGATGGCCCAGAAAACCTCGACGCGCAAACCCTCCGCAAGGGCGCGCGCCTCCAGATGCCGGCGCTGCAGATGCTTGGACCGAACAACGAGGTCGCCTCCGATCAGGAGCAGGAAAGCCCCAAGAAACACGAAGATCGCGAGCTCCCAGCGACTTGCCGGGTCGGAGTGGCTGTACATCAGAAATGCCGCGCCCATGAGCGCGGTGAGTATCGCCGTAACCTTGACCTTGAACAGCACGGCCCGATGCATGCGGGTCGCCACCGAGTCGATAGCCTCGAATAGGCTCGCAACGGAAGCGACGCTGGGGGGCGGATCGGCGAGCTCACCGATGATTCCCTCGTCGACTCGGCGCTTCGGGGTGCGGGCGGCATGACGCCTCAGGTCACGATTGAGCTCGGCTGTGCGTTCCGCGATGAGCGAAGCGACGGGCGGCAACTCCGCCTCGAATGGTCCGTCTGGCCTCGAGCGATATCCGGCCTGCAACGGCACGAGTCCTGGAGCGGGTCCCGAAGAGCGACGGGACGCGACGATGTGATAAACGAAGTCCGGCGGCAGATTTGCGAGAAGCTCCTGCTGAGCCGGCTTCGATCCATCGTCGAGCCACGTCCGCAGGCGCAGCCGGAACTCCACCGTCCGTGCCGTTCCGGCCGGATGGTGCGGCGGCCGCCCGTCCCACAGTGCCAGAACGATGAATGCCGAGGAGGCGATCGCTTCGCCCGCTGCGGCGTACTGCGCCGTTCGCCCTGCCCCCGGCGCGGCGATATCCGCAGGCGTGAGGTGCTTCCTGAGCGGACAGACGATCCGTTCCCGGCAGCGGCCGAGCACCAACTCGAATCGTTCGAAGTCCGCCGGATCCTCGAAGTCCGCTCGACATAACTCGACAGGGAATGGCAACACCGCGATGCATTCCAGGCCGATCGCGAGCGCTTCCTCGGCGACGAGTAGGTCTGCACCGGGACTGAGCGACGAGAGGACCCTAAGGGGTGCAGCCGGAAAGCGATCACGAACGTGCGCGAGCCAGCGCCGCACCGCATCGCGCAGTAGCTCCGTCTCCTGCGACACGAGATCGCGATGACCGGTGACACCGATGAGCAGAGGGACGTGCGCAGACTCGTGAGTAAGGACCTGAACAACACTCATCATTGGAAATTCACACGCAAATCAGAAAACGGGCCGGGACACAAGGTCGTGTCGGGAAACTTAACACACGGTCCCGCTCTGGCGCGCACCTCAATTTTTTAACGGTGACTGTCCGAGACCCCATTGCTGTCTGGATATCCGCGCGTATTCGCGATATGCAGAGTACGCGTCAGCCGACGCATGTGATGATGGTCGCGAACCGGCCGGCCGCGCACCAACTTATTTGGGGAACCGCCGGTTAGTGGCGAGTTCGAAGTCTAGAGCGTCTTTGATCGTCGGCACAATCGGCGACGCTGGAGACTCTCCGGAAGGGGAACTGTTAGTGTCGACTGTACTTACACTATGATTCGCCGCGATGACCTCAGCAGCTAAACTGCGTACTCAAGCGTTTGAAACAAGTAGACGCGAGATCCACGTGGCACCGATCTTGCTTGTGAATGGGTCTGCGCTCAACCGAAAACGGCTCCGCCAGGCTGCAACTCTCTCACGAATCGAGCATAACTTGGGGTGCTCGGCGCAGTTGAAGGACAGCGATGTTCCCTTGGTGCGCGTCCAGCGAGGATCAGGAGGCAAGAGTGAAGCTCAATTCAACGATGCTTTGGGTGCTCAGCGCGGTATGCGTTGCTATGCTGTCCCCAAATAGTGCGCATGCAACAAGAGGCATCCGCATTGACAATCCTGGTGGGGGAGGTTGTCAACTGCAGACGAGCGGCTGGTCGCCGAGCGCGTCGGATCCGAACGCTCCTCATGACGCGTTTAGCCCTGCAGAGATCACCGTAGGATCGGGTGACACAGACGACTCACTCGTTTTCTGTACGCCGACTTCAGCGGCAGATATTTCCTCTACGGATCCGACCGCCTCCATTTTCGGGTGGGCGGGCTCAATTGTGTACAACGCGGCAGGACTGGTGAATTCCAGCCTGATAGCGAATGGCGGCACCGTCTACGATTGGGTGCCGAACAACTATTCCGACACGCAGCGTGGCAGTGAATATTTGCAGGCGCAGGTCATTGCCTGGACGCTGGGTAACGGTGATTCGGAGTTGGAACTCAATGATTGGTGCGTAACGGGAAGTTCAGAGTCCGCGTCGCTAACGTGGTTTCAGACGAGCCTACGCGACGACTGCTCGAGTGGGGCCGCCGACGACTTGCTCTTCAGTAATACGGGGTCGCTGATCGGATACGTGACCGGTCAATATTCGAATGATGGTGTCTTTTCGGCTGACTTAATCGACCTGAGCGGGAATGCGCTCCCGCCGGGCTGGTCTGAGCCGGCAGGTTCGTCCGGGTCAACGTCGGTTCCCGAGCCCGGGACGCTTCCCCTGCTCGGCTCCGGCCTTCCGCTTATTGCCTTGATCTTCCTGCGGAGGCGGTACCGAGACAGATTGCCAGATCGACTGGCAGTCGCTCGCTGACGTCGGGCTGCCGGACGGCTCCGGGGGCGGGGGAATTCCGTCCGGCAGTTCTAGCACTCCTCCTGGAAGCGCGGCGGCTCGTGCATTGATGCCACGAGCACCTTGTGGCTCGAACCGCGGTGCGATGGCGCTGACCACAACGCTGGCCACCGGCGCCTGGGTCAAGTCTCGATCGCGTACGCATTCATTCAAGGCAAGGCGCCAGAGCCGGGCATAGGACCCCGACGGTTTCTATGCGGTGTCGGTCGATCCTGGCGTTGCGTTGCCGTGGCAAACTGCCATCATCGGTGCCCTGGCGCAGTCGCATCCGCCATGGGGACGGCGACGCAGGTTCACTACAGTGGCGCTCGAGCGACTGGGAATGTATTTTGCCCTTCTCTGATTGACGCGCCTGCGCGAGCACGGACAACCCACCGGGCGGTGCAGGAAGAACGACATCAATCCGGTCGGGCTCCGCGGCATGAATCGGCAGCGCTTGAGAATCTTCGTTTCCTCCCCTGGCGACGTATTCGCCGCCCGCGAGGTTGCCGCGCAGATCATCGAGAGGGTCGCGCACGACTACACGCGCTTCTTCTCGATTGAGCCCTACCTCTGGGAGTACGAGCCGATGCTCGCATCGGGCCACTTCCAGGACTCGATCGAGCCGCCGAGCCGCTTCGATGCGGTGATTCTCATCCTGGAGTCGCGGCTCGGAACGCTGCTTCCCGAGCGCACCACGGTCCGCGAGTACCGGGGTATCGACGGGCGATCGCCCGTCACCGGCACCGAATGGGAGTTCGAGGATGCGCTCGCCGCCGCGCGTGCGAGCGGTGGAATCCCCGACCTGCTCGTTTATCGCAGCCGCAGGAAGGCGCAAATCGATACGTGGGATCCGCAGAGCCGCCAGGCTGTTCTCGCACAGATCGAGGCGCTCGATGTCTTCTGGTCGCGCCACTTCAACGACCGGGTTCAGTTCATCGGCGGCTATTCGGAATTCAAGGACCTTGCACAGTTCGCCGAGCGACTCGAGAGCGACTTGCGCCGCTGTGTAGAGCGGCGAATCGCCACACTCACCCCGGAGCAGCGGACCCGCACCGAGCGGTTGTGGCCGAAGCCCCCGTTTCGCGGCCTCGAGCCGTACGAATTCGAGCATGCTCCCATCTTCTTTGGCCGCGAGGCAGCGATCGGCACAGCGCTCCTGCGGCTGATCACGAACGCGGAGATGCAGCGCCCGTTCCTCCTGGTCCTTGGCGCAAGCGGCTCGGGGAAGTCGTCGCTCGTCCGCGCGGGAGTCCTGCCGCGGCTGCTGGTGCCGAAGCGTGTCACCGGAGCCGCATTTCTCCGGCGTGTCGTGTTTCGCGCGACCGAGAAGCGCCCGGATGAGGATCTGTTCGATGCCCTGGCGCGCCGGCTCACCGAGGGGGACAGAGACAGCGTCGGACTCGCGGAGCTCACGGAGGATTCTGGCGGTGCGCAGGGGCTCGCGAGCCACCTGCGCGAGAGTGCTGGGCATCCGGAGCTGCCCTTCGCCATGGTGCTCGACCGTCTCGGAGCGTCCGCGCGCGCTCACGGCCGTATGCTCGAGTACGAGCAGGCGAAGCTGGTACTTGTCGTGGACCAGATGGAGGAGCTGTTTACGCTCGATCACGTGCAGCCCGCGGAGCGCGCGCGCTTCATTCAGCTGCTCGCCGGTTTCGTACGCTCGAACCGCATCTGGGTCATCGGCACGATGCGGGCCGATTTTTGGCATCGAGCAAGCGAGATTCCGGAGCTTTTGGCGCTTGCTGACGGCGCGGGCCGAATGGATCTTGCCGCGCCCTCGCCGGCGGAAATCAGCCAGATGATGCGCGGCCCGGCGGAGGCGGCATCGATCGAATTCGAGACCGCGCCGGCTACGCGCATTCCCTTGAACGACCTCATTGCCGAGGCAGCCGCGGCCGAGCCGGGGGTGCTGCCGCTACTTTCCTACCTGCTCGATCAACTCTATCTGCGGGACGTGGAGCAGACGGGCGGCAGCGTGCTCACGTACGCAAGCTACGAGGGTCTCGGCGGGCTCAAAGGGGCGATCGCCACACGCGCCGATGCCGTCGTCGCGGCGCAACCCGAGGAGGTACGGGGGACTCTGCGCCAGATTCTCTTCGCGCTGGTGCAGACGAGCACTTCCGCGGATGGCGCCGAGCGCTTCGTGGCCCGCCGTGCACTGCTTGCGGATTTTCCCGAAGGCACCGCGAAGCGACGCCTCGTCGATGCGCTGCTCGATCCCGCGGCGCGTCTACTCGTTGCGGATTCATCGAGCAGCGCTGCAGCCATGGTCGGTCTCGCGCACGAGGCGCTCATCAGTGAATGGCGCACCGCCCGGGAGTACGTCTCGCAGAACGCAGGTGCGCTCAGAATTCGGCACACGCTCGAGGATCGCTGCGCGCGCTGGAAGGCGCTCGCGAGCGAGCCTTACGCATCGAGGTCCTCACCAGCCTCGGGCCGAGGTATCGCGTCAACTGTTCGCCGCTGGGTGGGGACCGAGCACGGCCTGCTGAGCGACGTGGACCTCAACGACGCGCGTCGCGTATTGCGTGAGTATCGCGCGGAGCTCGGCGCTCCGCTCGTCGCGTACATCGAGGCGTCGATTGCGGCGGACCGTCGCCGGCGCAACACGGTCGTGCGCGCCGCAGTCGCGATCGCCGCAATCATGACGGTGCTGGCCGCCGGCGCTGCCTATGAAGCGACGGTGGCCACCCGGCAGCGCGAGGTCGCGCGCCGCGAGACCACTACCGCGACCAGCACGGCTCAATTTCTTGTCTCCGTGTTCAAGAATGCCGATCCGATCGAGAATCAGGGGAACACGATCACGGCGAAGACGCTGCTCGACCGTGCATCGCGACAGATCAACAACGGCCTCGAGCACGAGCCAGCTACGCGCGCCGAGCTTCTGACAGTCATGGGCGAGACCTATTCCGGTCTAGGTCTTTTCCCACAGGCCGACGACCTTCTCACCGAGGCGATCACGTTGCAGCGTACGGACGCGGTCTCCACCGATGCCAAAGTGCGTACGCTCAATGCGTACGGCACCACCCTTTACCTTGCCTCCGATTACGACAAAGCCTTCGCCGCCCTGACCGAGTCCGTCGATCTTGCGCGTCGGAGCCTGCCGCCATCGAGCGTGACTCGGTCCGAGGCGCTCACGGCATTGGCCGACGTCCAGGCGCAACGTGGTGAGCTCGCTGCGGCCGAGAAGCTGTGCTTCGAGGCGCTCGCAGCGGATCGCAAGCGGGGTCCGAGCGACGCGCCGGTGCTCGCGAATACGCTAAGCTCGCTTGGCAGGGCCTATTACTATGGCGACAAGCTCGATGCGGCCGCGGCGACCTTCCGTCAGGCGCTTTCGGTGCTTCAACGGAGCGTCGGTACCCGCGATGCTCGCACGGCCCAGGCGATGGAGGATCTCGGTGGAGCGCTCTACCAGGCCGGCCGGTACTCAGAAGCGGCCGCGCTTTACCAGCAGGCACTGCCAGTCTTTCGCGAGGTATATGGCGAGGAGCATACCGAGACGGCAACGCTTCTCAATAATATCGCTCGTTCTGCGCTGATGGCCGGACAGGTCGATCGGGCCGACGCTCCTTTCCGCAAGGCGCTCGCGATCGATGAGAAGCTCGAGGGACCCACTCACGATGATCTCGTCTCGACGCTCAACAGCCTCGGGATGATCGATGCCTATCGCGGTAATCTCGCCACCGCGCGCGCCGAGCTCGCGCGCGCCGAGTCGATCGGGCGACTTCCGGATCACGGTGAGCTGCTCGATCAAGTCTTGCTCAACGAAGCCGATCTGGAATTGAGGACGGACAGCCGCTCGCGTGCGGCTGCGCTCCTCGCCGAGTCACGGCGGCTGCTCGAGCGCGGACACGCCGAAGACAAGCTCAACGCGTGGCGCTATGCGGTCTGGAGCAGTGTGGACGCCGAGCTCATCGCGGCAAACGGTGACGTAGCCTCCGGATTGAAGATGCTGCAAACCGCGGAGGTCGTGATTCGTCAGCGATTCGGGGCAGGTGGCTTCTACGCACTGCTCGCGGAGCGCCACGCCGATTTCATTCGCCATGGCGCCCGCGGGCAGCACGAGAACTGATACCGGGTCTCCGGTTCCCGGGGAGATCGCGAATATGCGGGTGAGACTGCGACGCGGCGAGCGAAAGGGGTTCGAGCCAGCGCCGTTGGTGGACGTACAATCAGCCCGAATGAGACTCCCGACTCAGTCCCCGCAGCGCAATCTCCTCTCGGCGTGTGCCGCAGCCGCGGCTGTGATGTCCGCATTCATTCTCGGCCAGTCGGCGAGTTTCCCGAATCTCACGCCTTGGTATGAGGATCTCGCCAAGCCCGCATTCACTCCGCCCGACTGGCTGTTCGCGCCGGTGTGGACGGCGCTCTTCCTGTTGATGGGGGTCGCTCTGTGGCGCGTGCTGCGACTGCCCGCCGAGGCGCCGGGCCGGGAGCGCGCGCTCGTCTATTTCTTCATTCAGCTCGTGCTCAACGCCGCGTGGCCGTGGGCCTTCTTCGTGCTGCACAGCCCGATGCTCGGACTCATCGACATCTACCCGCAGCTCGCCTTCATCCTCCTCACGGTCGCGACATTCTGGCGGCTCGATACCACCGCGGGCGCGTGCATGGTGCCGCTTGCCGCGTGGGTGTCCTTCGCGAGCGCGCTCAACCTCGCGATCTGGCAGCTGAACGGCTGAGGAGCCCGGCCGGCCGGTCCGCGCTGTGGCCCATCAATGCGGCTTCACCCGATGTCCAAAGACCGCCCGTGGCTCGTACGGAGCCTCGATCGCCGCGATCTCCTCGGCGGTGAGGGTGATTCCGAGCGAGCCGATCGCCTCCTCGAGGTGCTTGAGCCTGGTCGCCCCGATCAGCGGTACGAATTGGCCGGGCTTACTGCGACACCAGGCGTATGCAATTTGACCGTTCGAGACTGCGCGTTCCCGAGCGATCGACGAGATCGCCTCGAACACCCCGCGATCCGCTGCCCGATCGTGCGGCGTGCCCACGGGTGAGGGCGTGCGCCCACGCTCGGTTACGCCGTCCTCCGGCCGCGCGCGTCCGTGCGCGAGAAAGCCCCCCGCGAGCGGGGACCAATTGAGAAGCCCGATCCCTTCGGCGAGACAGAGCGGAATCATCTCGCGCTCCTCCTCGCGATAGACGGGGCTGTACTGCAGCTGCATGGAGACGAAGCAGTGCCAGCCGTGCCGCTCGCTCGCGGCGAGCATGCGCGCGAATTGCCATGCGTACATCGTGCTCGCGCCGATATAGCGCGCCTTACCGGCGCGTACCACGTCCTCGAGGGCACCGAGCGTCTCCTCGATCGGCGTGTCCTCATCGAAGCGGTGGATCTGATAGAGATCGATGTGATCGGTTCCGAGCCGCTCGAGGCTGCCGTCGATCGAGGCCATGATGTGCTTGCGGGAGAGCCCGCGATCGTTCGGGCCGGGTCCCATGGTCGCGAACACCTTGGTCGCGATGACGACCTCCTCGCGCGGCGCCATCTCCTTGAGGAGCTTGCCCACGATGCGCTCGCTCGCCCCGCGCGAGTAGGCGTCCGCGGTGTCGAAGAAGTTGATGCCGGACTCGAGCGCAAGGCGGAAGAAGGGCCGGCTCTCCTCCACTCCGAGAGTCCAGCGAAACGCCTCGCGCTCACGCGAGCCGAAGCTCATGCAGCCGAGCGCGAGCTCGGATACCTTCAGTCCAGTCGCTCCGAGCCGCAAGTAACGCATCGAGGTCGTGCTCCATCGGGCCGCGCCGCGACAGTGTAACGATGCCGCGCGGGTCCAGAAAACTGCGCATTTCCAGGTCACGCGCGTGGGGAGCCCATCGCGGAGGGTCCACCATCCGCACGCGAGTTTGCTAAACTTCGCGGTTGGTGTGTCGGCGCAGCGCCTGCACACCGCCCAGCTGGAGCCGCCGTTGGACGTATCGTCCCGACAAGATGTCACGCACCGATGGAGGCTCGGCCCCTCCCGCAGCGTCCTCGTCGTGGACGACGACGACATCGTGCGCGCGCAAGTCTCCGCCTGGCTCGAGGCAGCCGGCTATGCAGTGCGTACGGCGAGTGCCGGTGCCGAGGCGCTTGCGATCCTCGAGACCGACCCGTGCGCGATCGTGATTGCCGACTGGCAGATGCCGCAGATGGACGGGCTCGAGTTGTGCCGCGAGCTGCGCAGCCGAGGGGCCGGAGCGTACCTCTATTTCGTGCTGCTCACGGTGCGTGCCTCGCGCACGGACGTGGTGCGCGCGCTCGAGAGCGGCGCGGACGACTACGTCGTGAAGGGCGCCTCGCGCGAGGAGCTGCTCGCACGAGTCGCTGCCGGACGCCGCATCGTCTCGCTCCAGACCTCGCTTCGCAGCGCCCTGCGACGCAACCGCCGGCTCGCCTCGACCGATCCACTGACGGGTGCGCGCAACCGGCGTTATCTGACGCGACACCTCGAGCGGGAGTTGGAGCGCTGCGGTCGTCATGGTCATTCGGTCGGGCTGCTGATGTGCGACCTCGATCATTTCAAACAGATCAACGACTCCTTCGGTCACGGTGTCGGCGATCAGGTCCTGCAGGCCTTCGTCCGCAGAGTGCGGCCGCTCCTGCGCTCCTCCGACTGGGTTGCGCGAGCCGGAGGTGAGGAGTTCGTGGTCGTACTGCCGGAGACCGACCTCGCAGGCGCATGCGAAGTGGGCGAGCGAATCTGCGCGGTGATCCGCGAGACGGGCATCGCAACGAGCGCGGGCGAGGTGTACGTGACCGTGAGCGCAGGCGTCGCTAGCTGGCAGGGACTGAGCGGTCGTGCCGCGGAGCACGCCGAGCGCCTGCTGCAGCTTGCGGATCGGCGCCTGTATCTGAGCAAGGAGCGCGGACGGGATCGCGTGACCGGTCACGACGAGAGCGGCGAGCCCGGCCACCTCGGACTCGAATCGGACGTGCGGATCATCGAGGCGAGCGTCGCGGAGACAGCGGTTTCGGATGCGGATTCTCGTCATCGATGACGACCCGGATGTCTGCGCAATCGCCGAGTTCGCACTCGCGAACGACGGCCACGCGGTGGTCGCGAGCTGCACGAGCAGCTCGCGGGCGCTCGAGCAGGCGATGCGCTTCGAGCCCGATCTCATCCTGCTCGACGTGATGATGCCGGTCCAGGACGGTCCTGCGACGCTGGCACAGCTGAAAGCTCACCCGTCTCTCGCCCACGTACCGGTCGTCTTTCTCACCGCAGTCGCGCTTCGCGCAGAGATCGATGACTTGAAGCGCCTGGGCGCGCTCGCGGTGATCGCGAAGCCCTTCGATCCACTCACCCTGCCTCACGAGCTGCGCGCACTGTGCGGCGCTCCGGCCGCCATCGCGGCGGCGAGGCGCCACGATGTCGCACTCAGATCCGAGACCGATGCGGTGCCGGAATCGCTGCGGCGGGCGTTCCGTGAGCGCATCAGCGAGGAGGCTGCGCAGCTCGCCGCGCTCACCGAACGGCTCGCCGACTCAGCTCAAGCGGAGTATCCGGCGCTCATCGCGCAGGCAGCGGCGCGCGCTCACAAGCTGCGCGGCGCCAGCGCGATTCTCGGCGCCCCGGAGATTGCGAGCGCGTGCGCGCACGTGGAGCGCATCGCGGGGGAGGTAGCGAGCACGGCGCGCGATCAGCGGGCGATCATGGAGCCGCTGCGCGCGCTCATCGCGATGCTACAATTTCGCTCATGAGCAAACTCGTTGGATTCCTCGTGGTGGTCGCGCTCATTGCCGGTGCGATCTGGTACGCCGCGGGGCGTGCGGCCGGTCCCACGATCGACATCGCGGGCCCGCAGTCGGCGCTCGGCCAGACGAGCAATCTTTCACTGGTGATCGATACGCCCGGGGGCAAGCTCGAGAGCCTCGATGTCGTGCTTCGGCAGGGCGCCACCAGCACGCCGGTGTTCACGCTCGATCGGGCGGATGCCTCGCGGCTCGTGCACGACGGCCCGGACCGCGTGCGCCTGACGGCACCGATCGGCAAGCATGAGTTCCCGCAGCTCGCGGAAGGCACGGCAGAGATTCTCGTCACGGCGGCGCGTCCCGTCCTGTTCGGGCTGCGCGCGGTGCGTGCGAGCGCCTCCCGGCAACTTCAGGTGCGCCTCAATCCGCCGATCCTCGCCGTCGTGTCGACCCTGCACTACATCAACCAGGGCGGCTCGGAGATGGTGATCTATCGCGTCACGCCTGCGGATGTCGCCTCCGGAGTCCGCGTGGGCAAGTACGAGTATCCGGGATTTCCCGCTTCAGGCGCCGGAATCGCCCACGCCGATCCGGGACTGAAGATCGCGTTCTTCGCGCTCCTGTGGAATCAGGACCCGAACACCCCGATTAGCCTCTATGCGCGCGACGACGTGGGGAACGAGTCGACAGCCACGTTCGACTACCGCGTCTTCCCCAAGCGCTTCCGCGAGAGCCGCATCAACATCGATGATCGCTTCCTCGCCAAGGTCGTGCCGCCGATCCTGCAGAACACGCCGGATTTCCACGTCGCCGATCCCTCGAATCTGCTCGCATCGTTCGTCAGCATCAACCGCGATCTGCGCCGCGCGGACACCGACAAGCTCATAGCGCTCGCGCGTGAGACCTCGCCGCAAATTCTCTGGCACGGACCGTTCAAGCAGCTGGTCGACAGCGCCGTGGAGGCTGGTTTCGCCGACCAGCGCACCTACGTCTACAAGGGCGAGGTGATCGACAAAGAAGTGCATCTCGGCTACGACCTCGCCTCCATCGCGGGCGCCCCGGTGCACGCGGCCAATCGCGGTCGGGTCGTGCACGCCGGCTGGCTCGACATCTTCGGCAACTGCATCGTGATCGACCACGGCATGGGCCTGATGTCGCTCTACGGGCATCTCTCATCGATCTCCGTGAAGGTGGGCGATCTGGTCGAGGAGGGCGCGGTCATCGGCCATACCGGATCAACGGGACTCGCCGGCGGCGATCACCTGCACTTCACGATGCTGCTCGGCGGCAACGCGGTCACGCCCGTCGACTGGTGGAGCGCAAAATGGGTCGCGGACCGGATCGACCGGAAGCTGCGCGAAGCGGCCGCCGCTACTGACGTGGTGCCGGCGAGCTCGACGCCCCACTGAGCGCGTTGAGCGGCGCTCGAAGCTCGCCGCGCGAGCACGCCCGGCGAGCTACGCGCTCACACGCGTCCCGAGCGCCTCGAGGAATTGGGCGAGCCACGCGGGATGCGCGGGCCATGCGGGCGCAGTGACGAGCGAGCCGTCCGTTACCGCCTGGTCGAGCCCGATCTCCGCGTAGTCGCCGCCTGCGAGCCGCACTTCGGGAGCGCACGCGGGATACGCGGAGACGCGCTTCCCGCGGATTACCCCGGCAGCGGCGAGGATCTGCGCGCCGTGGCAGATGGCCGCGATCGGCTTGGCCGCTCGAGCGAAGTGCCGCACGAGCTCGAGCACGCGCTCGTTCAACCGCAGGTACTCCGGGGCACGCCCGCCGGGAATCACGAGCGCGTCGTACTGCGCGGGGTTCACCTCATCGAAGGTCGCATTCAGCGTGAAGCGATGGCCCGGCTTCTCGGAGTAGGTCTGCGCGCCCTCGAAGTCGTGAATCGCGGTGAGAACGTACTCTCCGGCTTTCTTTCCCGGACAGACGGCGTCGACCGTGTGGCCGACCATCGTGAGCGCCTGGAACGGCACCATCGTTTCGTAGTCCTCCACGAAATCTCCCGCGAGCAGCAGAATCTTCTTGGCCATGACGCCTCCTCGGCCGGGTTGGGCGATGCGTGCAATGAGTTCGGGACAGGCCCGAACGGGTGAGCGAGCTTAAATCCTCTCGCGTCGACGTGCGACCGAAGCGGCCGAGAGGTCGCCTATACTTGCGCCCCAGCAGGGGCGCACCGCGCTCACGACCGGATGGACCGATGCACTCGAGATCTCGTGCCGTATATGCCGCGCTCATCCTCATGAGCTCACCGCTCAGCGCCCGCTTCGCGGTTGCCAAGCCGACCGTCGACGGCGAGGCGGTCTTCCGCCGGGTGTGTGCGGCCTGTCACCTCGGGCTCGCGCAGCTCGGTCCGGCAGCCGGAGTCAATCCACTCGGCGGCGTGGGCCTCGGCGCGCACGCCGTGCCTCGCGAGATGCTGCATACCTACCCGCCCGAGGCAATCCTCAATGCGCTCACCAACGGCAAGATGCAGGCGCAGGGGGCCCTCTTGAGCGATGCGGAGCGCCGCGCCGTCGCCGAGTATGCGAGCGGGCGCAGCTTCTCAACCGCGCGTCCGCTCGATCCGGCGATCGAGTCCGGGAAGGCTTGCCCGGACGAGCCACCGTTCGCGGATCCCGAGCGCGGTCCGGGCTGGAACGGCTGGGGCAACGGGGTCGAGAACACGCGTTTTCAGTCGCGGGCGCGCGGCGGTCTCACCGCGCGCGACTTGCCGCACTTGAAGCTCGAATGGGCGTTCGGCTTCGTGAACGTCGCCTCGGTGCGCTCGCAGCCGGCGGTGGCCTCGGGGCGGCTGTTCGTCGCGAGTGATAACGGCGAGGTGCATGCGCTCGATGCGCGACGCGGCTGTACGTACTGGAGCTTCAAGGCGCGCGCGGGGATCGGAGCGGCGCTCTCCGTCGCCCGCTACACGAGCGCGACTCGCGCCACCCGCTACGCCGTGTACTTCGCAGACCGCAAGACCAACACCTACGCGGTCGATGCCGAGACCGGGCGGCTCGTGTGGATGCGCCAAGTCGACTCGCAGCCGTCCGCCTCGATCACCGGATCACCCACGGTATACGGCGGCCGGGTATTCGTGCCCGTGCAGGGAATCGGCGAGGAGGGCCGCGCGGCACGCGGCGACTACGCCTGCTGTACGTTCCGCGGCAATGTCACCGCACTCGATGCGAGCACCGGGGCTATCCTGTGGAAGACGTACACGGTCGGGGAAAACCGGCTGCGCGGCAGGAGCAAGGACGGCGTCGCGCTCTACGGCCCGGCCGGCGGCGGCATCTGGTCCGCTCCGACGGTCGATGCGCGGCGCGGGCTCGTATACGTCGCGACCGGCAACGGCTACGCCGAGCCCGCACAGCCCACCACCGATGCCGTACTGGCGCTCGATCTGCGCACCGGTGCCCTGCGCTGGGCGCGCCAGGTGCTGGCGGGGGACATCTGGGTGATGGGCTGCGAGGCGCACAACCCGGACAATCCCACCTGTCCGCCGACGCTCGGGCCCGACTTCGACTTCTCCGCCTCACCGGCGCTCGCGCGCATCGGAGCGCGCGAGCTCATCGTGCTGCCGCAGAAATCCGGCCTCGCCTTCGCGCTCGATCCGGATGCGGGTGGACGGATCCTGTGGCGCTATCGGTTCGGGCACGGCAGCGGCCTCGGCGGGCAGTGGGGCGGGGCGATCGAGGGCTCGAGAGTCTTCTTCGGCGTGGGCGACGTGCTCACGCTCACGCCCGGGGGCGTGCACGCTGTGCGGCTCGCCGATGGCGCGCGGCTCTGGCGCGATCCGCCGCCGAAGGCGCTCTGCGGCGCACACCTCGGCTGCAGCGTCGGACAGGGCGGCGCACTGACGGCGATTCCGGGCGCGGTGTTGAGTGGGGCGCTCGACGGGGGCGTGCGCGCCTATTCGACGCGCGACGGGTCGCTGTTGTGGATGTTCGACACCAACCGGCCGTTCAAGACCGTGAACGGGGTGCACGCGCACGGCGGTGGCATCGACGGACCGGGTCCGATCGTCGCGGGTGGAATGCTCTACGTCAACTCGGGCAATGGCGGGATCGTCGGCATTCCGGGCAACGTGCTGCTCGCCTTCGGCCTGAAGTGAGCTCGCCCCCCTCTCCCTCGCGGGGAGAAGGGGGCGAGTGGCGAGGACGGGACCCGAGAATCAGCCGAGCTGCACCGGCACGAAGATCCGCTCATCGCCGTGCTGGATGAGGAGCGCAATCGCGTTCTTCTTCTCGCTGTCGCGCACGATGCGCTGGAGCTGCTGGACACTGTCGAGCGGCTTGCCGTCGGCCGAGAGCACGATGTCGCCGGGCTCGATGCCCGCATCGGCGGCCGGTCCGCTCGAGCTCTCCACCAGCAGCCCTTCCGGTACGCCGGCCTGCGCGCGCTCCTCGGGGGTGAGTGGGCGCACGGCGAGCCCGAGCTTCGCGTGCCCGGACCCCTCGCTCGTGCTTGCGAGCTCGGTGGGGTTTGCCGCATTGCCGAGCGTCACGTCGATCGTGAGCGGCTTGCCGTTGCGCCACACCTCGAGCGTCGCGTGCGAGCCCGGATCGAGCATGCCGATCTGAGCTGCGAGCGAAGCGTTGTCCCGCACCGCATTCCCGTCGAGCCTGAGGATCACATCGCCTGCGCGAAGGCCGGCGCGCGAGGCGGCGCTGTCCGGCTCGACCTTGGAGACCAGGGCGCCCTGCGGCGCGTTGAGGCCGAACGACCCGGCGAGCGCCTGATTCACGGGCTGCACCAACACGCCAAGCCGTGCGTGCTCGACTTTGCCGTTCTTGAGGATCTCCTGCTCATCGTGCATCACGACGCTGATCGGGATGGCGAAGGAGATGCCCTCGAAGCCCCCGGTGTTGCTGTAGATCTGCGAGTTGATCCCCACGACGCCGCCGTGCTCATTGAACAATGGGCCGCCGGAGTTGCCCGGATTTACCGCCACGTCCGTCTGGATGAACGGCACGTAGGAGTTGTCCCCGAGCGAGCGTCCGATCGCGCTCACGATGCCCGCGGTGGCGCTCTCCTCGAGCCCGTACGGCGCCCCGAGCGCGAGCACGTAATTCCCGACCCGCAGCTTTCCGGAGTCGCCGATCCGCACGGTCGGGAGGTTGTGCGCATCGATCTTGAGCACCGCCACGTCGGTTGCGGTGTCGAGCCCTATCACCTTGGCGCGGTACTCGCGATTGTCGGAGAGCTTTACGGTCACGTGCGTCGCATCGCGCACGACGTGAGCGTTCGTGAGAATGATGCCGTCCGAGCGCACCAGGAAGCCCGAGCCGAGGCTTTGCACCGGTACGTTGCGCGGTGTCGGAATCTCCTGGAAGAATTTGAAGAACGGATCGCCGTCGAACGGCGAGTTGTTGCCGAACATGCCGTTCATGTCCGGCTGCTGCTCCTGCTCGACGCTGCGGCTCGTGATGCTCACCACCGCCGCACGATTCTCGGTCACGATCGCAGCCCAATCGGGCGCCGAGCCGAGCGCGACCGGGGCCGGCGGCGTCGAGGGAGCGCGCGTCGTCTCCATCGCCGCCGCAGTCGCGGTGTTCATCAGGGTCGGCGCCAACCAACCGGCCGCCACGCCGCAGGCGAACAGCCCGCCGGCGGACAGCGCCAGTGTCGTCGCTCTAAGTTGCATGATTCCTTTCTCCTCGACTCGCTCCAGAGGCGGAGCCCATGGCGTGAAGCTTCCGCGCGCGGCCTTAAGCGAGTCTTAAGCGGAGAGGGGCGGCGGGAACGACACCGTCACGCGCACGCCATGGGGGAGGGCCTCCTCGAGTGCGAGGCGCGCACGGTGGCGGTCGGCGATCGCCTTGACGATCGCGAGGCCGAGCCCACTGCCGCCCTCGGCCGCGTCGGGGCGGCGATAGAAGCGGTCGAACGCGCGGTCGCGCTCGGCGGCGGGGATCCCAGGTCCCGTGTCCTCGACCGTGAGCCGCGGACCGCCGCACGCGTCGGGGCCAGGTCCCTGCACGCGCACCTGCACACGGCCGCCACGCGGGGTGTACCGGACCGAATTGTCGATGAGATTGCGGGCGAGGATCCGCAGCGCATCCGCATCGCCGCTCACCCCCGTTGCGCCGTCCGTCTCGAGCCCGAGATCGATGCCACGCTCGCGTGCGAGTGCATGCACGTCCGCGACGGCCTCGCGCGCGGCGGCGGCGAGGTCGCTCGGCACGAGCGCAACCGGCGCGCCCTCCGGCTCATTGCGCGCGAGGGTGAGGAGCTGTGCGACGAGATGGATCGCCCGCTCGACGGCACCGCCGAGCTTGGCGCGAGCCTCCCGGCGCGCCGCCTCGTCGGGTGCCCGATCGAGAAGCTGCAGCTGCAGGGACAGTGCGGTGAGCGGTGAGCGCAACTCGTGCGCGGCGTCGGCGACGAACGCGCGTTGCTGCTCGAATGCCGCGGCGAGGCGCGCGAGCAGCCGATTGAGCTCTTCGATGAGCGGTGCGGCCTCCTCCGGGAGTTGGGGCGCCTCGATCGGCGCAAGACTGTGCACGTCGCGCCGCTCGACCTCGCTCGCGAGACGCTTGAGCGGTGCAAGGCTGCCGCTCACGACCCAGACCAGCGCCGCCGCCATCGCCACGAGCAAGAGCGTGAGTCCCGCGAGCACGTGCCACGCCGCGGCGCGCGCGAGCTGCTCGCGTACGCGCCACGGCTGCGCAACCTGGATGACGGCATCCGCCGTATAGAGGCTGAACACCCTCCAGCGCTCCCCGTTGATGATCATGTCGGTGTAGCCGAGGACCGCCCGATCGATGAAAATCCCGGGACGCGAGGACCAGATCTGATCGCCGAAGAGATCGAAGATCTGTACGTAGATATCCCCAACGTCCGGGTGCGGCACGCGCACGGTGCCGGGCGCGATCTCGGCCTGATCCTGCATCGACAGCGCCATCTGTCGCAGCTGGTAGTCGAACAGGCTCGAGGCCTCATCGAGCACTCGCCGGTAGGTGGTGATCCCCGCGGTAAGCGTCGTCACCGCGACGAGCGCGAGCAGCCCGAGGAGCAGCCGCGCGCGGATGGAGCGCATGGCGCCGAGCGTTTTCACGTCGGCAGACAGTAGCCGACACCGCGCACGGTGCGGATCGCATCGGCTCCGAGCTTGCGCCGCAGCGAGTGGATGTAGACCTCCACGGCGTTGCTCTCGATCTCCTCCGCCCAGCCGTACAGCCGATCCTCGAGCTGTGCGCGGGAGAGGATCGCCCCCGGGCGGATGAGCAGCGCCTCGAGCACCGCGTACTCGCGCGCCGAGAGCGCGACGGGCTCGCCGTCCCGAGACACCTCGTGCGTGACGGGATTGAGCCGGATGCCGCGGTGCTCGAGCAGCGGCTCGCCGCGCCCGGCGCCGCGCCGCAGGACCGAGCGCATCCGCGCGGCGAGCTCATCGAGATCGAACGGCTTGACGAGGTAATCGTCGGCGCCGGAGTCGAGTCCGGCGATGCGGCTCTGTACATCGTCGCGCGCCGTGATGACGATCATCGGGGTGACGTTGCCGCGGGCGCGCGCCTCGCGCAGCACTGCGAGGCCGTCGCGCTTCGGCAGCCCGAGATCGAGGAGCACGATATCGAAGCCCGAGGCCGCAAGCGCCGCCGCCGCGCCCACACCGTCGCGGATCCAGTCGACCGTGTAGCCGTCCTGCTCGAGGGCCGTTCGCACGGCCTCGGCGATCATGCGATCGTCTTCGACCAGCAGCGCGCGCATGCGGCCCAGTCTCGCCGAGCAGGGCCGCGGCGATCAACCGGACCGGACTTCCGCGCCGACGTGCCTCTAGGCGCGAGTGCTCAGGAGGTTGCCGACCGTGGACCGCGCGGAGAGGTCGTTCTGGAAGGTATTGAGGAAGTTCGTGAGCGTGGCGGGGCTCGCGCTCGATCCGCCGAGCGCCGCGACTAAAGTGGCGAAGCTCTGCTGGAGCGAGGTGAGGCTCGCGCTCGAGGCGGCGCCGGCGCTGCTGCTCGTGCCGGTCGTGCCGGTCGCGCCGGTCGTGCCGGCCGTGCTGCTGGCAGTGATGCTCCCGGTGGTGCCGGTGCTGCCGGTGCTGCCGGTGGTGCTCGTTCCGCCGCTGCCGCTCGGCGTCGTGCCGCTCAGCTGCTGAATGAGACTCTGCAGCCCCGCGCCCGTGCCGCGGTGGCCGTGATGACGGCCGTGGTGGGTCGCGGTAGCGCCCGCCTGCCCCGTCGCCGCACTCGTGCCCGTTGTGCCGCTGCCGCCGGGTCCGTTCTGCGCCTGAATCGCTGCGAACAGGGTCTGGATGAAGCTTTGCAGCGCCTGCTGCGTCGACTGCTGCGTGGCCGAGGCGCTCTGTGTCGCCGACGAACCGGATGCAGCGCTCGACGCCGATGTGCTCGCGGACGAGGCCGAGGCCGCGCTCGTCGGAACGCTGATCCCGACCTGCGAGAGCGCTTGAATCACGGTACCGTAGAGACCGCCGCCCCCGCTGCCGGAGGCAGCCGGGCTCGAGCCGCCGTAGAGGTTCGTGAGTTTGCCCTGCCGGAGCGCGGTGCCATACAGGTTGAGCTGCGAGAGCAGCGGCTGAGCGTGGGAAAGGCTGCCAAGTGTCATGTCGCGAGATCTCCAGGATCGGTGGGCAGAGCAAGCACTCGTGCGATACCAAGCAACATCCTCGCCAGCGGCACCGCGAGCGATGTGCGCCACGTTCCAGAATTTGCGCGACGGCCGGGGAGCGCTGGAAAAGCGCATGATTCTCGAGCCCGGTGCCGCGCTCTGCGCCCGCTCCGCGGCCTTGGGCTTGCTGCGAGCGCCGGGGATCGAGCTCGGAGACGGCGATTCCTTGCCGCTTGGAGGCAACGGGCTGCCGCGGCGGAGGGCACCGGCGCGTTCGCGCAAATCACCCGTGACCGCGTGGCGAGCCGCTGCGCTCGCCGTTCTCCTCGCCGCCCCCGTCGCAAGGCCTGCGCAGGCGCAGTGGCGCGCGCTCGGGGCGCTCGAGCGCGCCGGCGCCGCCGTGAGCGCCTCGGCGCTCGATCTGGAGAGCGGTGAGGTCATCGAGCAGCTGAATCCCCGGGAGCGGCTGACGCCGGCCTCTCTCACCAAGCTCGTCACCGCGGCAGCCGCGCTCGATGCGTGGCCCGCGGACCAGATGTTCCATACGCGGCTCATCGGCGCAGCTCAGCTCCGCGGAGCGACGCTCGAGGGGGACCTCGTTCTCCAGGGCGCCGGCGATCCCTCGCTCGACGACGATGCGCTGTGGGCGCTCGCGGCGCAGCTTCGCGGCACGGGCCTCGCGCGCGTGCACGGCCGGCTCATCGTCGCTCCGGCGCCGTTCGGCCTCGTCACCTGCGAGACGCGCGATCGCTGCGATGCGCTGCAGCGAAGCGATTCCGCGTACAACGCGCCACTCGCCGCGGCCGGGGTCGATTTCGGCGACTGGTGCGTCTTGGTACGCCCGACTTACGCCGGCGCATCGGCGCGGGTGCGGGGCTGCGGCGTCGCGGCCCTCCCGATCCCCGTCGAGGGTGTCATTCGCACCGTGCGCGGCGATGCGCGTCAGACGCTGTGGGTCGAGCGGATCACGGATGTGCGCGGAGACGTGCTGCACGTTGGCGGCGATGTGCCGCTCGGCGACGGTGTCGAGGTCTACCGTTCCATGTCCGACCCGGCGCGCGGGGTGGGCCTGCTCCTCAAGGAGACGCTGCGCGAGATCGGCATCGACGTAGAGGGGCCTGTCGTCGTGAGCGCAGACCCGGTGCCTGGACGCCTCACGGTGCTGGCCGACACCGAGGGGCTCACTCTGCGCGAGCAACTCGACCGCATGCTCAGGTTCTCGAACAACTACATCGCCGATGTGCTGACGCTCGACCTTGCCGCGAGCTTGGGGCGCCCCCGATCGACGCTCTCCGCCGCCGGGCAGGTGCTCACGGACTTTCTCTGGCGGCTCGAGCGTGCGGGCGGACGGGCGGATCCGTCCCCGCCGATCCTGCTGAGCGGCAGCGGACTGACCCCGGACAACCGGCTCTCGGCAGCCGACCTCGTGGCGCTGCTCGCCCATGAATACCGTGATCCGCGCCACTTCCCGGCCTTCTACGGCGGTCTCGTCGTGCCGCGCGATGCGCCGTTCGCGTTCCTGCGCGCAGGCACTGCGGCATGGCTCGACCGAGTCGCGCTCAAGACCGGCACGATGGACGATCCACGCTCGGTGTGCGGCATCGCCGGCTACGCGCGCAAGCGCGACGGCGGCTGGATCGCCTTCGCCGCGATCGTGAACGGCACGCGGCGGCTGGCTCATGTGCCGCTCTTCCGCGCGCTCGACGCGGAGCGTGCCGACCTCGTCGCGCTGCTCGGCGCGCATTGAGCGCAGCGCGCAGCGGCCACCCTAGCGCGCGGTGAGCGCCTGGGTCTGCTCGGCCCAGAACACCGCATCCACGTACGCGGCGCGTACGAGCGATGCGGGCAGCGCGGAGAAGGAGATGCGGCCCCACGAGGCGCGCTCGTACGCGCGCGCGCAGCGCAGCGCCGCGCCGAGCGGGCCCTCCTGCGCGACGAGGGCGCGCTCCACCGCCGGTGCGAGGGGCAGCTGATCGAGGAGCTGCGGAGTCGGAATTCCCGTGAGCACGTCGAGGAGCGAGAACAGTCCGGTGATGAAGTACGCACCGGTATCCTTCATGCCCGCGAGCCGCGCGAGCTGCTCGCACATGCGCGCGCGCGTCATCGCGGTGAGAAAGAGCACGGACGGGCGGTCGTCGATGCCTTGCAGCGCGACGAGCGAGGCGAGCTGACGCAGGTTGTCGAGACCGAGCACGACGATCGCCTGGCGCACCGACTCGATCCTGCGCGGCAGGCTGTAGTAGCTCGAATTGATGCAGCGGAGCACGCGGTAGGAGATCGTGAGGTCCTGCGAGACGAGCCGCTCGACCTCCTCGATCGAGTAATCCTCGTTCTGCAGGGCGGCGATCAGCCGCAGGGTCGCAAGCCGCGCCGCGGGCAGCCGCTGTGCGCGGAAGGTCTGCGGACGATGCAGAAAATCGCCCTGAAAGCCCTCGAATCCGAGCTGCACGCAGCGCTCGAACTGCTCGATGGTCTCGACCTCCTGCGCGATGAGCCGCAGGCCGCGCTGGATCAGGTCCGGGGCAGCGCGTGCGAGGTCCTCGATGCTGTGCTGCGAGACATCGATCTTCACGATGTCCACCACCTCGAGCAGCGCCGGACTGTTGAGCTCGGTCGAGAAGTCCTCGAGCGCGATGCGGTGCCCGCGCGCCCGCAGCGCGCGGATGCCCGCGATGAGCGCCGCGTCGCAGGGAATGTCCTCATTGACCTCGATCACCACGCGCTCGGGGTGCACCGAGAGGGGCGGCTCCTCGAGGAGCAGCTCGCGGGGATAGTTGATGTGCACGGGGAGCCCGCCGGCGAGCCGATCGAGACCGATCTCGAGCGCGGCGTCCGCAATCACGCGCACGGTCGCCTCGCGGGTATCCGCATCACGTCCATCGCCCGGCGCGCACTGCTCATAAAGCAGCTCGAATGCTGCGACCGTGAATGCTGCGCCGTAGATCGGCTGGCGCGCGACGAGCGCCGTGGTGCCCGCGTGCACCGGAGCGGCCTCGGGAGTGGCGGGCGCGAGCGCGCGCCGCCTGTCGGTCGTTCTACCCATCAAGAGCTCCGGCGTTGGTCTTTGGGAGCGAAGGCTAGCCGCTCCGGCGGAGGAGTTCGGTGCACGGATGCGCAACTTTGTGCGTGCGCCGCAGGGGAGCGAGTTTCACATAAGGCGTCGGAAATCGAAGCCGAGCGTCGCGCTCGCGCGGCGAGGAGCCGCCCCCCCGCGCGGGCGACCGACCGCGCGTACGCGTGGCGCGGACTCGGCATGCAGCGGTAGCATCGGCGTCGGTCACGGTCTCCGGGGAAGGAAAGCTCATGCTTCCGCGCAAGCCCGAGGCGCCGCTGTTCTCCAGGGGGTACCGGACCTGGATGCTCGCGGCGCTGGTTGTCATGAACGCGCTCAACCTCGCCGATCGGCAGGGAATCGCCGTATCGCTGCAGTCGATCAAGATCGACCTCAGGCTGAGCGATTGGATTCTCGGGCTCATCCAGGGCTTCGGGTTTGCAATCTTCTACTCCCTGATGGGCTTACCTCTCGCCCGGCTCGCCGAGCACGCGAGTCGCACGAAGATCATCGCGGCCTCCGTCGCGCTCTTCGGTGCGATGTCGGCACTCTGCGGAACCGCGAAGAGCTGGGTCGCCCTGCTGCTCTTTCGGGTGGGCGTGGGCGTGGGCGATGCGGGCCTCGGGCCACCGGTCGCCTCCCTCATCGGAGACTGCTATCCGATGGGCAAGCGCTCCTCGGTGATGTCGATCATCTGGCTCGGGGCTCCACTCGGGGTGATCGCCGGCTCGGCCGGTGCGGGCTGGATCACGCAGCATGTGAGCTGGCGCGCAACGTTCGCCGCGATCGGGATTCCAGCCATGGTGTTCTCCGTGGTCGCGCTCTTCACGATGCGCGAGCCGCCGCGCGGGCTCCTCGACACGGGCAACATCTCACGCGAGCCGCCGCCCACGATCTGGACGGTGATGCGGTTCCTCTTTGCGAAGCGCTCGATGTGGCACGTGCTCATCGGGTGCGCACTCGCCGCGACCGCGATGAACGCGATCGGCCAGTTCCTCGCGCCGTTCCTGCAGCGAAATTTCCACCTCGGCGCCGCCGCCGCCGGACGCCTGGTCGCGCTGATCGCGGGGGCCGCCATGGCCTCGGGGCTGCTTCTCGGAGGGTTCGGCGTGGACTGGGCGAGCCGTGTGGACCGGCGCTGGTTCGTCTGGGGGCCTGCGCTCGGCCTCACGCTCTCCGCGCCGCTTTTCCTGCTCGGGTTCACGCAGCTCGCGGTGCCGGCCGCCGTGGTGCTGTTCATCGCCGCGCACGTCGCCATGTTCGTCTACTACGCCCCGACGCTCGGCCTCGCCCAGAACATGGTCGGCGCGGACATGCGCGCCTCGTCGGCTTTCTTCGTGGCGCTCGTGCTCGGGCTCGTGGGGATCGGCCTCGGCCCCACGCTGGTCGGATTCCTGAGCGTTCATTTCGCGACCCAGGCCTTCGGGCTCGGAGCCTATGCCGCGTCCTGCCCCGGAGGCCTTCCGGCGCCGGGTGCGCCGCAGGCGCTCGCCGCCGCGTGCGCGAGCGCCTCGGCGACCGGGCTCAAGCACGCGCTGATGGTGATGTCGCTCCTCAGTTTGTGGGCGGCGGCGCACTACGGGCTCGCGGGGCGCCGACTGCGCGAGGATCTCGATCGGCGCTACCAGCCGATCGCCGCGGCGCTCGATGCCACGACCCCCGCGCGTCCCTGATGCGCGGTCCGGTGCGACGTTGCGAAGTCAACGGGGGGCGCTATCATGGTGGCGAGCGACCGTCGAGGGGGAATGAGCGATGAGAGTCCTGCCAGGATGCACGCAGAGGTGGCGAGCGCTTGCGTGCATCGCGGCGTTGGGGGTGGCCGCGCCGGCGCTCGCCCACCACTCGTTCGCGATGTTCGATCACGACCACCAAGTCAAGCTCACGGGCACGGTCAAGTACTTCCAGTGGACCAATCCCCATGTCTACATCTATCTCGACGCCATGAGCCCCGCCGGGGCCACCAAGAACTACACGATCGAGTGCGCGAGCCCCGGCATCCTCGACCGCGTGGGCTGGAAGTGGAACATGGTGAAGGTCGGCGACAAGGTGACCACGATCATCGCGCCGCTGCGCTCGGGCGAGGCGGGCGGGCTCCTCAAGGAGATCACGCTCCCCGATGGGCGCAAGTTCAACAACGGTCCGGCCGCCGGCAAGGCCAACATCCACTAACGCGGCGCACGCCGGCCGCACGATCGAGTCGCACCCCGATGCGCGCATTGCTGCTCACGATCCTGGCGCTCTCCGCCTGCCTTGCTCGGGCGGCCGATCTCCCGCTCGTTCCCCACGTGCGTCTCAACGGCACCTGGGATCGCTATCACGACCCGAAGACGTTCGGGGCCCGGCTCGATCCCCGCTTCACGACGGGCCTGCAGATTCCCGCACCGCCGCTCAAGCCGCAGTTCGTTGCCGCGTGGCATGCGCGCCAGCAGGCGATCCGCGCGGCCGATCAACGCGGTCAGCCGCTGTTCAGCGGCTACGCGCAGTGCATTCCGGACGGCATGCCGGCGATGATGATGGCGATGTTCCCGATGGAGGTGCTCGAGTCTCCCGGGCAGGTGACGATCATCGAGGAGGCCTACAACCAGGTGCGCCGCATCTACCTCGATGAGAAACAGATCGCAATCGACGATGCCGAGCCGGGTTTCTGGGGCCACTCCGTCGGCCACTGGGACGGTGACACCCTGATCGTCAATACGGTAGGCATCAAGGAGCGGGTGCAGCTCGACAACGTACCCCACAGCGACCGGATGCAGATCGACGAGCGCATCACGCTCACCTCGCCCGATTCGTTCCAGGACCGCATTACCGTCACCGATCCGGTGTACTTGAGCGGACCGTGGGCCTGGACCTGGACCTACAAGCGCCGTCCGCACTACAAGATCCTCGAGTACGTCTGCGAGGCCAATCGCGAGTACCAGGACCCGAGCACCGGCGGCACCCGCCTCGCTCCCCTTGCCCCGCCGAGCAAGCCGCCGAACTGACCCGCGTCACGGATAATCCGCGCGCATCGGCGCAGACTCGCCGATCCGCGTAGATACTAAGCAGTTGATATCATATCTATAGATATGATATCGTGTGTAGCATGAATCGCGACGCGACCGACCTGCATCGGAATTTCGGCTTTCTGCTGAAGGACGTGAGTCGTCTGTATACGCGCCGCTTCGAGGAGCGTGCACAGGCGATCGCGCTCACCCTTCCGCAATGCAAGGCGCTCGCCTATCTGGCGAAGTACGAGGGCGTGAGCCAGAAGCGGCTCGCCGAGCTCATCGAAGTCGAGCCGATGACGCTCGTGCGCATGCTCGATCGAATGGAAGCCGACGGATGGGTGGAGCGGCGCTCGGATCCGGAGGATCGCCGCGCGCGCTCGCTCGTGATCACCGAGAAGGCGAAACCGCTCATCGAGCACATTTGGGGGCTCGCAGGCGCGACCCGTGCCGAGGCGTTCGACGGGCTCGCCGAGCGCGAGCGCGCACAGCTCTTGGAGCTCCTCGAGCGGGTGCACGCGAATCTCCTCGCCGTGAAGCCGCTCGCGAGCGGCGCCTCCGCGGCGCGCTTGACCGCGGAGCCGCAGGACGCGGCGGGCGAGCTCCGATGAACGCCGTCGTCGACGACAAGCCCGGGCCCGAGCCCGAGCCGCGGCGCGATACCGCGAAAGTCGCGCTCCTGGAGCAGGAGAAAGAGCGCCCGACGGCGAGCCGCGCGCCGCCACCGCGGGCCTGGCGCGAGCGGGCGCGGCTCCCCCTCATGGTCGGCGTTCCCGTGCTCGCCCTCGCGGGCGCCGCGGTCTTCTATCTCATGAGCGGCCGCTACGAGTCGACCGACGATGCGTACGTGCATGCCGCCGCGGTTTCGATCAGCTCGAACGTCTCCGGTCGGGTGAGCGAGGTCGACGTGCACGACAACCAGCGCGTGCACCGCGGCGAGACGCTCTTCCGGCTGGACGATCGGCCGTTCCGTATCGCGCTCGAGGAGGCCCAGGCGCGCCTCGCGAGCGCGCGGCTGCAGGTCGAGGCGCTCAAGGCGACCTACCGCCAGCGGGTCGCGGACTTACGGGCGGTCCAGAGCGCGCTCGATTACGGCCAACGCGAGCTCGAGCGCCAGAGCCGGCTGTTGAAAAGCGGCATTGCTTCCCAGGCGCAGGTCGATCGCGCGCTGCTCGCACGCAACGAGGCGCAGGCGAACGTGCTTGCCGATCAGCAGCAGATCACCTCCGCGCTCGCGAGTCTCGGAGGTAACCCGAACATTCCCGTCGAGCGTCACCCGATGGTCGAGGAGGCCCAGGCGGAGCGCGACCGCGCGTTGCTCAATCTGTCGTATACCGTGATCTCGGCGCCGATCGACGGCGTAGTCACCCGAGTCGACCAGCTGCAGGTCGGGGACTACCTCAATGCCGCGACTCCGGCATTCGCGCTCGTTTCTGCGCGCGATGTGTGGGTCGAGGCGAACTTCAAGGAAGACCAGCTCGGGCACATGCGCGTCGGGGACACCGCGCGCGTGACGATCGATGCCTACCCCGATCGGAGCTTTCGTGCGCGGGTGGCGAGCGTGAGTCCGGGGACGGGCTCGGAGTTCTCGCTCCTGCCTCCGGAGAACGCAACCGGCAACTGGGTGAAGGTCGTGCAGCGCTTGCCGGTGCGCTTGCAGCTCGAAGGGGACGTGCCGCCGCTTCGCGCCGGCCTGAGTGCCGATGTGAGCGTCGATACCGGATACCGGCGCAGGCTGTTCGGATCGGCGAGTACACGCACTGCGGCCCTGAGCGCCCCGACGGCCAAGTAACCACTTCGCGCTTGAGGCCGTAAGCCCGTGGACCCTCGCGAGTCAGCGCACCGACTGCCGATCACGGTCTCGGTGATGCTCGCGTCGATCCTGCAATCAATCGACACCACCATCGCCAACGTGGCACTGCCCCACATTCGCGGCAGTCTCTCCGCCACGCTCGAGCAGGTGGGTTGGGTGCTCACCTCCTACATCGTCACCTCCGCGATCATGACGCCGCTCGCGGGCTGGCTCGCCGGCCAGTACGGCCGCAAGAAGGTCCTCGCATTCTCCGTCATGGCCTTCACGGTGGCCTCGGCGCTTTGCGGCATGGCGCACTCGCTCACGCAGATCGTGATGTTCCGCGCGCTGCAAGGCATCGGCGGCGCGGCGCTCGTGCCGCTCTCCCAGGCCGTGCTGCTCGACATCAATCCGCCCGAGCGCCACGGCCGGGCGACCGCCGTCTGGGCGATGGGGGTGCTGGTGGGGCCGATCATCGGGCCCACGTTGGGCGGCTGGCTCACGGACAACTACAGCTGGCGCTGGGTCTTCTACATCAACGTGCCGTTCGGAATCCTCTCGGTGCTCGGCGTGCTCACCTACCTGCGCGAGACGCCGCGGCGCGGCGCGCCCTTCGACTTCTTCGGGTTCGCGTTCCTGAGCCTCGCGATCGGTGCACTGCAGATCATGCTCGACCGCGGGCAACTGCTCGACTGGTTCAGCTCGGCTGAGATCTGCATCGAGGCCGCGGTCTGCGGAGTCTCGTTCTACCTCTTCGTCGTCCATACGCTCACGGCGCGTCACCCGTTCGTGAGCCCGGCGCTGTTTCGCGACCGCAATTTCGCCGTCGGGAGTCTCTTCATCTTCGTGGTCGGAGTGGTGCTGTTCGCGACGCTCGCGCTGCTGCCGCCGCTCCTGCAGGAGCTCATGGGCTACCCGGCCACGACCACGGGGCTCGTCACCTCGCCGCGCGGCATCGGTGCGTTCGTCACCATGGCGCTCGTCGGACGGCTGATCGGACGCGTCGATACGCGCATTCTGATCGGTGCGGGGCTCGGCGTGACCGCACTGTCGCTGTGGTTCATGTGCGGCTTCTCGCCGCAGATGGACGAGCGGCTCGTCGTCTGGAGCGGATTCCTGCAAGGGGTGGGTACGGGCTTCGCGTACGTGCCGCTCGCTGCGGTGAGCTTCGCGACGCTCGCACCCTACTTCCGCTACGAGGCGACCGCAATCTTCAACCTGCTGCGCAACGTCGGCAGCAGCATCGGCATCTCGGTCGTCGAGGCGCTGCTCACGCGCAATACCCAGGTCGCGCACGCGAGCCTCGCGGCTCACGTGCTGCCGTTCGGACGCCTCGCGCGGAGCTCGGGCGCAGGCGATCTGTCGAGCCCACACGGTCTTGCGGCGCTCAATGCCATCGTCACGCGTCAGGCCGAGTGGATTGCCTATCTCGATGATTTCAAGCTCCTGCTGCTCCTCACCCTCGTCGCACTGCCGCTGCTCTTCATGCTGCGCTCGGGACGCGGCGCGGGCGCCGTTGCAACCGTCGTGGCGGAGTGACCCCGTGAGCCGCCCCCTTGCCTCATCGCATCCCGCACTCGCGCTCGCGCTGCTCGCGGGGCTCGCGGCGTGCACCGTCGGGCCGTCGTTCCGGCGCCCGAACCCGCCTGCGCCGCCCTCGTATCTCGCTCCCGGCGAGCCCGGCGCGGATCCCGCGAGCGCCGCCTTCGCGCAGCGGATCGAGCGCGGGGGTACCGTGCCCGTGCGGTGGTGGAGCACGTTTCAATCCCCGGCGCTCGATGAGCTCGTGCGCGAAGCGGTCGCGCACAACCCCACGCTCGCCGCCGCGCGCGCGAGCCTCGAGGAGGCCGAGGAGCTGGTGCGCGCGCAGGCGGGCGCCCGCTACCCTCAGGTCACCCTCAACGGTGGCGCGGGGCGTCAGCAGTACGGCAAGGAGTTCTTGGGCTCGTTCTTCGCATTGCCCGCCTTCAGCTACACCTCCGTGGGCGCATCGGTGAGCTATAACCTCGACTACCTGGGCGGGGTCGCGCGCTCGATCGAGGAGCGCCAAGCCGTCGCGCAATACGAGCGCAGCGAGGCCGACGCGGCGTACCTCGCGCTCACCGGCAGCGTCGTCAATCAGGCGCTCACGATCGCCGCCGCGCGGGCGCAGATCGAGGCCGTCTCCGAGCTTCTCGGTGAGGATCGCGACAATCTGCGGCTGGTGCGCACCGCGTTTCAGAACGGCTCGGTCTCGAGCGTCGATGTGCTCACCGCGCAAACCCAGCTCGCAACCGACGAGACGCTTCTTCCGCCGCTGCGCCAGCAGCTCGACGTGGCGCGCCACGCCCTGGCAGTGCTCATCGGGCGCGCGCCCGGAGATTGGATGCCGCCCGACTTCGAGCTGGGCGCGCTCAAGCTCCCGCAGCGGCTGCCGGTGAGCCTGCCCTCACAGCTCGCGCACCGCCGGCCCGACATTCTCGCCGCGGAGGCGCAACTGCACGCAGCCACCGCCGCCGTCGGCATCGCAACCGCGAATCTGTATCCGCAGATCACGCTCACCGCGACCGGCGGGTTCCAGTCGATCGCTGGCGATGAGCTGTTCTCGACCACCAACACCGCCTGGACGCTGATCTCGGGGTTCACCGCGCCGGTGTTCGACGACGGTCGGCTGCGCGCGGAGCGCCGCGCTGCGCTCGATGAGCTCAAGGCGAGCGCCGCGCGCTACCAGCTCGTCGTACTCGAGTCCTTCGACGAGGTCGCCAACTTGCTCGATGCGCTCAATCACGACGCCGAGCTCCTCGCCGCGCAGTCGAATGCGCTCGTGGCGGCCGAGAGCAACGTGACGCTCGCGCGCGAGAGCTACAGCGCCGGCAACACAGGGGTACTCCAGGTGCTCGATGCGCAGCGCCAGCGGGTGAACGCGCAGCTCGGACTGCTGCGCGCCGAGGCGCAGCGCTACATCGACACGGCCCAACTCTATCTCGCGCTCGGGGGCGGCGGACCGGGATAGTCCTCCGCTGCGCGCAGATCGCGCCGGGTGCGCGCGAGCCGCATCGGGGGCAGCCCGCGCTCGCGCCGCTCACGGCGCAGCGCAAGCGCCTTCGCAACGAGGGTGAGCGCCGCCCAGCCGAGGAGGACGGCCGCCGGCACGGCGGCGAGCATCGGCCAGAGGATGACCGCCGCCGCCGCCGCCGCGATGAGCAGCGCGAAGCCCGCAACCAGCCGCGCCTCGGTCGGGGCAAGCACGCGCTCCTCGCTCAGCGCTGCGCCCACCGTGCGCCCGATCCTGAGCGCCCCCGCCGCCGCGCGCGAGGCGCTCCCGCCCTGCCTGCGCGCTGCGCGCGCCAGGGCCCGCCGCAAGCGCGGGCGCGCGCGGATGCGCCCGGACATCGCGGCGAACGGCCGCCGCCGGCGGCGTCGCAGGACGATCTCGATCGAGCCGGAGAGGTCCTCGAGGTACATCTGCTCCATCGCGGTTGCAAATGTCTCGTCCTCGACGACCGCGTCGAGCTCGTAGTTGCCGATCCAGCTCGCGATGTTGAGGTTGCTCGAGCCGACGCGCGCCCAGCGTCCGTCCGCCACCGCGGTCTTGGCGTGCAGCATCGATCCCTTCCACTCGAACACGCGCACCCCGGCCTCGAGCAGCGGCCGGTAGCCGGCCTGGGAGAGCGGACGCAGCAGCGCGATGTCGCTCGCGCCGGGCACGAGCAGCCGCACGTCGACGCCGTCGATCGCGGCCGCGCGCAGCGCCTGAACATAGGGCGGAATGCCGGCGAAATAGGCATCCGTGAGCCACAGCGAGTGGCGCGCGGCCGCGGCGATGAGCTGATCGAGGCGCAGCACCCCCGCCATGCCCGGCGAGCTCGCGACGATGCGCACGCCGATCGCGCCGCTCGGCGGGATCGCCGATCGCTCGGAGAGCTCCTCGCTCGGCAGCGCCGGGCCGATCGCCTCCCACACCTGTGCGAACGCACGCTCGATGTCCCCGAGCGCCGGACCCCGGATCTCGACTCCGGTATCGCGCCACGGCGCGACGCCGCGCCCGGGATTGCCCGCCCACATCCGCCCGACGCACAGGCCGGTGACGAACCCGACCCGACCGTCGACGGCGAGCATCTTGCGATGGTCGCGGTGCAGCGCGCCGACCGGCGCGCTGAGGCGCGGAGGATTGAAGCAGCGCACTTGCGCGCCCGCGCTTGCGAGCGCGCGCCAGTAGCGCGCCGATGCGCGCGAGAAGGATCCGAGCCAGTCGTAGATCACCCGCACGCGCACACCGGCGCGCGCCTGCCGCGCGAGCGCGTCCGCGAAGCGCACGCCGATCTCGTCGTCGCAGAACATGTAGTTCTCGAACAGGATCGTGCGCTCGGCTGCATCGATCGCGGCGAGCCAGGCCGGATAGTTCTCGCGCGCATCCCTGAGGATGCGAACATCGTTGCCGCCAACCAGCACGGCACCGGCGGCGCGCGTGAAAGCGAGGTCGAGAAGCTCGGGCGTTGGCATCGGTTGTCCAATGTAACGGCCTCGGCGGGATGGTTGAAGAGAATTCGCCTCGGCCGCTGGACTTGCGCGCGGCCGCCGGCGCATAGTCGATGCGAAGGTCCGCAGGGACTTGCGGGAACGGACAGTGCATGTCGCAGTCGTCGCCCGGGGACACCCGACTCCTGCCCGGCGACTGGCACCATGTCGCCGACGAGCTGCCGCCACGCGGGCTCTGCGTGGAGGCCCGCGTGAGCTTGAGCAAGACACGCACGCTGATCCTCAATGTGACGTGGCTCGAAGCCGACGCGGCCGCCGTTTCCTGGCTCAACTCGACCACCGGTGGGCCGCTCCACGAGGGCTGGCGCCCGGTGGAATGGCGCTATGCCGCGCGGAGCGACGCGCTGGTCCCGAGCGCCGCTCCGGCGCCGAAGCGCGCCTGACCCTTTGCACCGCCCGGGGTGGCGCCCACCGCGGGACTTCGCACCCCTCCGTCGCCGCGACGTGACTCGCCGCGAGTCCCGTGGTATTGAGAGCGCCTTGCCCATCCCGAATGCGGAGGCGCACGTGGACTTCGACGCATCGCTCCCCCGACGCGCATTCCTGAAATCGACCGGGATGCTGACCGGAGTCCTCGCGGCCGGCAGCCCGCTCGCGCTGGTTGCACCCGCACGTGCCTGGGCTGCGGATCTCGTCGTGCTCACGAGCGCCGAGGGGCGGACCCTGCTCGCGGTCACCCGCACGATCGCCCCGCACGACCGGCTGGAAGATGCCGCCTACGCGATCGTGGTCAAGTCGATCGATGCCGACGCCGACAAAGACCCGGCGACGCTCGCGATGCTGCGCGCAGGGTGTCGACACCTCGGCGCCGCCTTCGCCGCGGAGCCGGAATCCGAACGCGTCCGCGCATTGCGAGCGATCGAACGCTCGCAGTTCTTTCAGCTGCTGCGCACGAAGACGCTCGGCACGCTTTACGGCTCGGCGCTCGCCTATGCCTACTTCGGCTACGAAGGTGAGGCGTTCTCCAAGGGCGGGTATCTGTACCGCGGGTTCAACGACCTGCGCTGGCTCCCCGAGGTGCCGCTCGCGGACAGCGGCCCCGTGCCCGGACAATGATCGGCCGGGGGGCCCGCCTGCTCGGGCTCGCGCCCGCGCTCGCCTGCGCGTGTCTCGGCGGGCCGATCGCGAGCAGCGCAGCGAGCCGTCCCGGCTATTACCGCTTTCCGGCGGTGCACGGCGATCAGATCGTCTTTACCGCCGAGGGTGATCTGTGGACGGTCGGGATTGCAGGCGGGCTCGCTCGGCGCCTCACCTCCGACCCCGGCATGGAAGGCCATGCCGCGATCGCCCCCGATGGCGCGACCGTCGCGTTCACCGGGCAGTACGAAGGCCCCACGGATGCCTACACCATGCCGATCGACGGGGGGCTGCCGACGCGCCGGACCTGGGACGGCGATGCCGTGGTGGCGGGCTGGACGCCGGACGGCAAGCTTCTCGTGCGCACGCACCGCTACGCCGCGCTTCCCGACGACCAGCTCGTGACGATCGATGCGCAGGGTCATCGCGAGGTGCTGCCGCTCGCCCAGGCCGCCTCCGGTAGTTTCACCCCGGACGGCGCGACGCTCTTCTTCACGCGGCTCGATCGCCAGCCGAGCTCGACGAAGCGCTACGCCGGCGGGACCGCCGAGAGCATCTGGCGCTATACCCGCGGGAGTCCCGAGGCCGTCGATCTCACCGCCGACTGGCCCGGCACTTCCGATACGCCGATGTACTGGCAGGGGCGCGTCTACTTCCTCTCCGACCGCGATGGCGTGATGAACGTCTGGTCGATGGACCCCGACGGGCACGATCTGCGCGAGCACACTCATGAGCGCGAGTTCGACGCTCAATCCGCCTCCTTGTCCGACGGACGCATCGTCTACCAGTGCGGTGCCGATCTGCGCCTGCTCGACCTCGCAACCGGGCGCGACGGGATCGTCCCGATCACCCTCGCCTCGGACTTCGGTCAGCTGCGCGAGCACTGGGTCGCGAGGCCCCTCGAGTACCTGACCTCGGTGCACATCGCGCCGGACGGCCATGCGGCAGTGTTCACCGCGCGAGGCGAGGTGTTCACGCTTGCGCCCGCGGGTGGACGGATCGTGAAGGTCGCGGGCGACTCGAGCGTGCGCTTCCGCGAGGCCCGCTACCTCCCAGACGGCAAGAGCATCGTGGCGCTCTCGACGAGGACCGGGGAGACGGAGTTCTGGAGATATCCTGCGAACGGCATCGGTGCCCCCCTCGAGTGGACGCACGATGCGCAGGTGCTGCGCTGGGAAGGAGTGCCTTCTCCGGACGGCCACTGGCTCGCGCATCGCGACAAGGACCAGCAGCTGTGGCTCCTCGACACGCGCACGCTGCGCAACAAGCGCATCGCGCAGTCGCTCGAGGGTGATTTTCAGGATCTCGCCTGGTCGCCCGACAGCAGCTGGCTCGCCTATGTCGAGACTGCGGCGAACGGCTTCACTCAGATCAAGATCCTGCACGCGGTCACGGGAGAGATCCGGGCCGTCACCACCGATCGCTACGACAGCGCGAGTCCGGCGTGGAGCGCGGACGGCAAGTGGCTCTACTTTCTCTCGGATCGCTCACTCAAGACGCGCGTCCAATCCCCTTGGGGACCGCGGCAGCCCGACCCGTTCTTCGACCGCTCGATGAAGATCTATCAACTCGCCCTCACCGAGGGGCTGCGCTCGCCGTTCGCACCGGCCGATGAGCTCAACCCCGTCGCGGCCGTCCCGCCGCGCGCGCCGCGATCGGCCGCGGGCGGGAGAAGCGCCGCGCCTGCGGTGAGAATCGAGTTCGACGGCCTGCCCGAGCGCTTGAGCGAGGTCCCGGCTCCGCCGGGCAACTACGACGCGCTTCAGGCCGCCGGCACGCGGCTGTGCTGGCTCAGCGCCGACGACAGCGAGCCGCCGAAGCTCGCGCTTCAGTGTCTGGAGATTGCCGCCGACGGCGCCACGGTCGAGACGGTGATGGCGGACGTGAAGGGCTTCGAGATCTCCCTCGACCGCCGCAAGATGCTGGTACGCAAGGCCGACGATTTCTACATCCTGGATGCTGCGGTCGATGCGCGTGCCCTCGCCGATGCAAAGACACTCGCGCGAGCGAAGATCGATCTCTCGCACTGGATGCTGATGATCGAGCCGCGTGCGGAGCACCGCGAGATTTTCTTGAACGCCTGGCGGCTCGAGCGCGATTACTTCTACGACCGGCACATGAACGGCGTCGACTGGGCCGCCGTGCGCGATCGGTATCTGCCGCTCGTCGATCGCGTCACCGACCGGGACGAGCTCAACGACCTGCTCGCGCAGATGGTGGGCGAGCTCTCGGCGCTGCACATCTTCGTGCGCGGCGGCGATGACAGCAAGCCCGCCGATCACATCGAGCTCGCCTCGCTCGGCGCCGATCTCGTGCGCGACGAGGGCGCCGGCGGTTTCCTCGTGCGACACATCTATCGCTACGATCCAGACCTCCCCGACCAAGCCCCGCCGCTCGCACGCCCCGACTCGCTCGTCCGCGAAGGCGAAGTCATCGCGAGCGTCGACGGCGTGAGTACCCTCGGCGTCGAGGACGTGCGCGCGATGCTGCGGGGTAAGACCGGCGAGCCCGTGATCCTCGAGGTGAAGTCGGCGCGCGGGGCGACGCGCGAAGTGCTCGCGAAGCCCATCTCGCTCGAGCAGGATGCCGATCTGCGCTACGCCGAATGGGAGTACACGCGGCGCCTCAAAGTCGAGTCAGAGTCGCACGGCGCAATCGGCTACGTTCATCTGCGCTCGATGGTCGCCTCCGACATCGAGCAATGGGCGCGGGACTACTATCCGGTCTTCGACGCCCAGGGACTGATCATCGACGTGCGCCACAACCGCGGCGGCAACATCGATTCGTGGCTGCTCGGGAAGCTCCTGCGCAAGGCGTGGTTCTACTGGCAGCCGCGCATCGGCCATCCCTACTGGAACATGCAGTACGCATTCCGCGGCCACATCGTCGTGCTCTGCGACCAGGAGACCGCCTCCGACGGGGAGGCGTTCACCGAGGGTTTCCGTCGCCTCGCGCTCGGCAAGGTCATCGGGATGCGCACGTGGGGCGGGGAGATCTGGCTCTCGGCGGACAACTTCCTCGTGGACCAGGGGATCGCGACCGCCGCCGAGACCGGCGTGTACGCCCCCGAGGGCAAGTGGCTGATCGAGGGGCACGGGGTCGATCCGGACATCGCCGTCGATGATCTGCCGCACGCCACCTACCAGGGGGAGGACGCGCAGCTCGAGGCGGCAATCGCCTATCTCGAAGCGCAGATCCATCGCGATCCGCGCCCCGTCCCGCAGGCTCCACCGTATCCGGACAAGTCCTTCCCCGCCGGGCAATGAGAGCGGACCGGCATCGTGCCGCGCGCTTCGCGCTCGCGGTCGCAGCAGCACTGTGCATGGCGGCGACGGCGCGCGCAGGCGATGGCCCGCTCGTGCAGCCGCACTTCAGCGACACCGACGCGCGCATCGAGCGAGTCCTCGCGCTCGCGAACGAGCGGCTCGCGCTGATGCCCGGTGTTGCGGCGTGGAAGTGGCAGCATCGCGTGCCGGTGTCCGACCCCGCCCGCGAGCGGCTCGTCGTCGCGTCGGCCGTGCGCGCGGGCGCCCCGCTCGGGCTCGCAGCACCCGCGCTCGAGCGGCTCTTCGCGCTGCAGATCGAGCTCGCGCGAGCGGAAGAGGCCGGTCTCGAGCAACGCTGGCGCGAGCGCGGCTTCGGTTTCACCGGCCGGGTGCCGAGCCTAGCCCAGGAGGTGCGCCCCCATCTCGACCGGCTCACGAGCGAGCTCCTGCGTGCGCTCTATCTCGCGGCACCCGCCTTCGCGCGCGCCGACTTCAGCACCCGGTACGCACCGAGTGCGACGCGGCTCCTGAGGAGCGCGGGCTGGTCGGACGCGAGCCGCCACGCGCTCCTCACGGATCTTGCCGCGATCCGTCTCAGGGCTCTGCCGGCGCTCCCGCGCATCGAGGCGGCGCATCTGCTACGCATCGGCACCACCGGCGACTACGCCCCCTTCAGCGCCGAATCGCACGGCCGGCTCGCGGGTGCCGACATCGCGCTTGCCGGCGCGCTCGCCGCGGCCCTGGGTGCCGAGCCCGTCTACGTGCGTACGAGCTGGCCCAGGCTGCTCTCGGACCTCCGGCGCAATGAATTCGACCTGGCGATCGGCGGGATCTCGGCAACGCCCGCTCGCGCGGCGCTCGCGGCGCTCTCCGTCCCCTATGCCGCGACCGGCAAGACCTTGATCGCGCGCTGCGCGGATGCGCAGCGCTTCGCGAGTCTTGCGGCAGTTGATCGCCCGGCCGTGCGCGTGATCGTGAACCCGGGTGGCACGAACGAGCGCTACGTGCGGACGCACCTTGCGCGCGCGCGCATCGTCATTCATCCCGACAATGCGACGATCTTCGGCGAGATCGTCGCGGGACGGGCCGACGTGATGGTGACCGACGCGGTGGAGGTCGCCCTCGCGACCCGCCGCTATCGACAGCTGTGCCGTGTACTCCCCGGAACGCTCACGCGCGAGGAAAAGGTGATCCTCATGGCGCGCGATCCGCGGCTTGCGCAGGTGGTCGACACCTGGCTCACACGCGAGATCGCGGCGGGCGAGCCGGCGCGGCTGCTCGAGGAGGCGCTCCCGCGCTAAGTGACCCCCGCGGAGCGAGCCGCAGTGCCTAGCGGAACGGGGCGAGATGCTCGCTGCCGAGCCACCACCCGTGGATACCGGCATTGAGCCGAAAGGGAAGCCTGACCGCCGCGACCGCGCCGTCTTCCATGTGCAGAGTGTCGACGAGCACGAGGTCCGAGCGCCCCTCGAGCAGCCGATTGGCGATGCCGATCAAGTAGCCGTCCCCTTCCGGCGCGTTCCGGGCGCGCGGCACGAAGCAGCATTCCTGTAGCGTCGAGGCAGGGCCCGCGAAGAACGTGGCGGCGGAGCGCGTCGCATGGTCGAAGCGCGTCCAGCAATTCACCGGCTGCGTGAGCACGTTTGCGAGCCGCTCGTCGAACGGGCGCGTGGCATCCATGGTCGGCATGAAGCCGTAGCGGTACGGGACAGTGTGATAGCGATCGTCCTGGCGCGGCAGGATCCCGGGGTGCGGAAAGAGCACCTCCATGTCGTACGTGGCGCTCTTGCGCGAGAGATCCGCGGAGAGACGCGTGATGCGCCCCTCGGCGCCCACCGGGTCGTACGGCTCGCCGTTCGCGTTCGGAAAGAACGGAAACTGATTCTTGCGCGCCATGTCCATGTCGAGGTAGATGCGCTCGCCTTCGGAGAACGCGCCCATCACATGCGTTGCGCAGCGCTCCGGGCCCTTGAGCCAACGGATGTCCTTGCCGTCGCCGCCGCGGCGCATGATTCCGAGCCAGCTCGGGAGCGCAGAGTCCCAGGCGAAGTGCACTCCACCCAACTTCATCTGCGCGACGCTCGTCGCCATCGGAATCACGAGAAACGCGATGTGCGTTTGGGTGACGGCGAAGTCGTGCAGCATGCCTACGTAGGGCACCTTGATCCACGCTTCCCAGGTGACCCGCCCGCGGCGATCGATTGCGTAGACCGCCACGTCGTCGCTCGCCTCCCCGGTCGCTTCGTACCCGAAGGCGAGCATCTCCCCGGTGTGCGGGTCGAACTTCGGATGCGCGGTGAATGTGCGGCTCGCGAGCTGGCCGCCGAAGTCAAAGCGGTCATCGAGCGTCGCGAGCGTGTTCGGATCGAGTACCACCGGGGGGCTGTCCTCCTTGAGCGCCATCAGCTTGCCGGCATGGTGAAGCACGTGCGTGTTCGCGGTGCCGCGGCTCAAGCCCTTGACCGACGCATCGTCGGTGGCGGGATTGCGGTACATGCCGAAGAGCGAGCGCCGCGCCGCCTCCTGCGCCTTGTACCGCTGGGTACGCACGTAGCGGCTGCGGAAGTCGACGTGCCCGCCGCAGATGCGGAACATCGCGACGTGTCCCTCTCCGTCGAAGGGAATGTTGTCGGGGCATTTGGGCGGATACTGATAGTCCGGTCCGACCCGATAGAAGGCGCCGTTCAGGGCCTCGGGAATCTCGCCCTCGACCTCGCAGTCGCGGAGCTCCACCTCCGCGCGAAACGGTGGACCGAAGCGCCGGAACACGGGATTGTCGGAGAATCGCACGGGCCGCTTGGGGGCTGCCGGCTCGGCGGGGAACCGGCGGTCGGGCTGGATCACGCTCATGAGTTCGCTACGGCTCCGTGAGGCTCACCAGGATCTTCGTGCCCTGCTGGCGGTGCAGCCGCTCGAAGCCGTCCTCGATGAGATGGGAGAAGGGGATCGCGTCGACCCAGCCCGCCTGCGGATACGCACCGTCCTGCATCGCCGCGATGACCGGAGGGAATGCATTGCAGGAGAGCGCAACACCCGTGATGCGGGCCTCGGACATGAGGATGTCCATCGGTTGCAGCTCGAGCGGGCGGGTGTGGATCGCGACCACGACCACATGACCGTCGACGGCCGTTCCATGGAGTGCTGCCCGAAAGGCCGCCGGCACGCCGGCCGCGTCGATCGAGGCGTGCGCGCCTCGCCCGCCGGTCAGATCCTTGATCGCGCAGATCACATCGCAGGTGCTGGGGTCGAGTACACCCTCGATGCCGATGGCCCGGAGCACCGCGCGGCGCGCGGGGGAGGGATCGGCGATGAGGCAGCGCACACCGCGCCGGCGCAGCGTGAAGTACACACCGATCCCGATGGGTCCGGCGCCGTGAATGACCGCAGTCTGCCCCGCCTCGAGTCGAGCGCGGTCGGCCGTTCGCCACGCAATCGCCATCGGCTCGATGAGTGCGCCCTGCTGCGGCGTCATGCCGCGCGGGAGCTTGTGTGCCATCGAGCGGCGCACCACCGTGAACTCGGCGAGCCCGCCGCCGCGCCGGTTGTAGCCGTGGAAGGCGAGCAGGCCGCAGTGGTTGTATTGCCCCGAGGTGCAGTAGAGGCAGCGTCCGCACGTCTCGACCGGCTCGACCGCGATGAGATCCCCGACTTCGAGATCCTCGACCCCGCGGCCGAGCTCGACGACTCGACCGCAAAGCTCGTGGCCAAGGATCACCGGGTTCCTGACGCCCGTGAGAGGGTGGGGAATCTCGGGGCGGGTGGTGATCGGCCCGTCGTAATACTCGTGCAGGTCGCTGCCGCAGATGCCGTTGAAGAGAACACGCAGCTTCACCTCGCCGGGCTCCGGCGATGGCTCGACCACCTCCTCCAGACGCAGGTCCCTGCGTCCGTAAAACATCGCAGCGCGCATGCCGCCGCTAGTTTACTCCGGAACCTCCGAGTGCGAGGTCTTGCTGCGACAGCAGACGGATCGGCACGCTCGGGACCTGCCAGACTCCGCTCGCGTACTCGCGCACCGTCCGGTCGGAGGAGAACGTGCCCGAGCGGGCGACGTTGAGGATCGACATCGCCGACCAGCGCTCCTCGTCGCGAAAGGTCTCCCCGACGCGCTGCTGGCACCCGGCGTACGCGGCGAAATCCGCGCAGACGAGATACGGATCGTGCGCGAGCAGCCCATCGACGAGCGGCCGGAAGAGCTCGGTGTCGCCGCGGCTGAAGAAGCCCTCGCGCACCAGGTCGATGGCCGCCCGCAGCTCCTCGTTCCCCGCGCAGTAGTCGGCCGGGCAGTAGCGCGCCGCGGCGAGTGCGCGTACCTCGGGCACGGTGAGCCCGAACATGAAGAAGTTCTCGGGCCCGACCTCGCGCTCGATCTCGAGGTTCGCGCCGTCGCGCGTGCCGATGGTCAGGGCGCCGTTCATCGCGAACTTCATGTTACCGGTGCCCGAGGCTTCCTTGCCGGCGGTCGAGATCTGCTCGGAGAGGTCGGCGGCGGGGTAGATCCGCTGGCCCGTGGTGACGTTGAAGTTCGGCACGAACACTACCTTCAACCGCCCGCGCACGCCGGGATCGCGATTGACCACCTCGCCCACGGCGGTGATCAGCCGGATGATGAGCTTCGCGAGGTGATAGCCGGGCGCGGCCTTGCCGCCGAAGACGAAGGCACGCGGCTGCGGCTCGAAGCGGCTGTCCGCGCGCAGCCGTGCGTAGAGCGCGATCACGTGCAGGATGTTCAGGTGCTGGCGCTTGTACTCGTGGATGCGCTTGACCTGCACATCGTAGAGCGCGAGTGGATCCACCTCGATGCCCGTGCGCTCGCGCACGAACTCGGCGAAGGCGCGCTTGTTCGCCCGCTTGATCTCGCGCCAGCGCTCGCGGAAGCCGGCATCGGCGGCAAAGGGCTCGAGACCCTTCAGCCGCTCGAGATCCGCTACCCACGCAGGCCCGATCGCCTCGGTGATGAGCGCGGCGAGCCGCGGATTGGCGAGCGCGATCCAGCGGCGCGGCGTGACGCCGTTGGTCTTGTTCGAGAACTTCTGCGGCCACAGCCGATAAAACCCCTCGAGCACCTCCTCGCGCAGGAGCTGCGAGTGCAGGTCCGCGACCCCGTTCACCGCGTGGCTGCCCACGCACGCCAAGTGCGCCATGCGCACGTAGCGCTCGCCCGACTCATCGATGAGCGACAGGCTCGCGACGCGCTGCTCGTCGGCAAAGAAGCGGATGCGCACCTCGTCGAGAAAGCGTGCGTTGATCTCGTAGATGATCTCCAGATGCCGCGGCAGGATCTTCTCCATGAGCGCGACCGGCCAGCGCTCGAGAGCCTCGGGGAGCAGCGTGTGGTTGGTGTACGCGAAGGTGCTGCGCGTGATCGACCAGGCGCGCGACCAGTCGATCGCGTGCTCATCGAGCAGCAGGCGCATGAGCTCGGCCACCGCGATCGCCGGGTGCGTATCGTTGAGCTGCACCGCGAACTTCTCGTGGAACCGCTCGATCGGGATGCCCTGCACGGCGATGATGCGCAGCATGTCCTTGAGCGAGCAGGCGACGAAGAAGTATTGCTGCTCGAGCCTGAGCTCCTTGCCCGCGGTCTGCTCGTCGTTCGGATAGAGCACCTTGCTCAGGTTCTCCGAGCTCACCTTCTGGTGGACCGCGCCGTAGTAGTCGCCGCGGTTGAAGACGGCAAGATCGAAGGACTCCGGTGCCTCCGCGCGCCAGAGCCTGAGTGTATTCGCCGTGTTGACGTGGTAGCCCAGGATCGCGGTGTCGTAGGGCACGCCCTTGACGGTGCGGCTCGGGATCCAGCGCACGCGGAAGCGGCCCTGGTCGTCGATGTGCCGCTCGGTGTGCCCACCGAGCTTCACGTCGACCGCCCACTCCGGTCGCGCGATCTCCCAGGGATTGCCATAGAGCAGCCACTTGTCGGTCTTCTCGACCTGCCAGCCGTCGACGATCTCCTGCTGGAAGATGCCGAACTCGTAGCGGATGCCGTAGCCGAGCGTCGGGATCTCGAGAGTTGCCATGGAATCGAGGAAACAGGCGGCCAAGCGTCCGAGTCCGCCGTTGCCGAGGCCCGGCTCCTCCTCCGAGGCGAGCAGCTCGTCGAAGTCGAGCCCGATCTCGCGCACCGCCGCGCGCACCTCGGCGTCGATGCCGAGACTCAAGAGATTGTTTTCGAGCTGAGGGCCGGGGAGGAACTCGGCCGAGAAGTACGCGACCGTCCGCGAGCCGCTGCGAGTGTAGGCCTCGGCGGTGCTCACCCAGCGATGAAGCATGCGATCGCGCACGGTGTACGCGAGCGCCATGTAGTAGTCGCGCCGGGTCGCGAGCGCCGGAGTCTTGCCCTGGACGTAGAACAAGTTGTCGACGAATGCGTGCTTGAACGCCTCCTTGCCGAGCGCGACGCGCTCGTCCTCGGCGTGGTGCTCGGCGGGCGGACCCGCATCGAGCGAAGGGCGCGCGTACGCGTTCACGCAGGCGTTGCTGCAAGATCCGTGCAGCCATCAGACAAGACCGGGCGCGCGCCGGTACCCGCGGATGAAGCTCGCGGCGGCTCAGGGAGTTGGGCGCAACCGCATCGCCAGCAGCTTCCCCGCGGTCGCCGAGGCCGTGTGCACCACGATGGCTCGCGCGCCGCTCGGCATGCCCCGGTTGGGTGCAGCTCTTCTTGACAGCCTCAGCGCGGCAGCCCCATCCACTGCTCGAGGGGCTCCACGCGGTTGCGGCTGACCGAGAGGCGCGCACCGCCCTTCAACTGCACTGCGTAATCGCCGCCGGGCTCGCGAAGGAGCGATTCGATGCGCTCCAGGCGCACGATGACGGAGCGGTGAATGCGGAAGAAGCGCGCGGGGTCGAGCCGCTCCTCGAGCGTCTGCATGCGCTCGCGGATGATGTAGGTCTTCTCGCCCACGTGGATCTCCGCGTACGGTCCGCTCGCGGTGATGTACTCGATCGTGTCGACCGGCACGACACGCACCTGACCGCGCATCTCGACGGCGATCCGCTCGAGGAACGGCGTCACTGGGGGAGCCGCCGAGCCGCTGGGCGCCGCTGCATCGGCGGCACGACCGGCCGGATGAGTGTCTGCCTGCAGCAGTGCGCGCAGCTGCTCGGCGATGCGGCCCATCTCCTTCAGCTCGATGAGGTGGCGTGCGCGCCGGAAGGCCTGCTCGAAGCGCTCGTCGTCAAAGGGCTTGACGAGATAGTCGACCGCCGCCACGTCGAACGCTGCGAGCGCGTAGCGATCGTAGGCGGTGCAGAAGATGGTGGCCGGCATCCGCTCGGGCCCGACCTCCCGCACCACCTCGAGCCCGGTGCGGCCCGGCATCTGCACATCGAGGAACACCAGGTCCGGCCCGAGCGAACGAATCGCCTCCACGGCGGCCTCGCCGTTCTCGACGCTCGCGACGATCTCGACCATGTCTTCGCTGCGCAGCAGATCCTCCAGGCGCTGTCTGGCGAGCGCCTCGTCGTCCGCGATGAGCACGCGCAACGGCCGCGCCGAAGGCATGCTAGACGGGCTCGGCGACCGCCGATGCCCGCAGGTCGGCCTGCGTGTGATAGGGAAGAGAGACTTCCGCCGCGAGACCGCCGCCGTCGGCGGCACGCAGCGCGAAGCTCTGATGCGAGCCGTAGAGCTGTGCCAGGCGCTGGCGCGTGTTGCGCAGGCCCACCCCTTCGCTCCCCGGGCTGCCCGTTTTTACGATCCCGGGGCCGTCGTCCCGTACCGAGAGCATGATGGATGCCCCGGAGCGCCGCGCCAGGATCTCGATACGGCCCGCACCGGTCGTCTTGCTGATGCCGTGCTTCAGGGCGTTCTCCACGAGCGGCTGCAGGATCAGGTTCGGCACCAGCGCATCGCGGGCGTCCGCGTCGACGTGCACGGATACCTTGAGGTGGCCCTGGAAGCGGATCTGCATCACCTCGAGGTAGCGCTCGATGAACGTGAGCTCGCGGTGCAGGGGCACTTCGGGCTCGTCGGCTTCGTCGAGCGAGGTGCGCAGGAGCTCGCTCAACCGAGCGATCATGCGTCGTACGCCGCGCGGGTCGCGCTCGACCAGCGCCGAGACCGCGTGCAGTGTGTTGAAGAGAAAGTGGGGATTGAGCTGCGTGCGCAGCGCCGCAAGCCGCGCGTCCGCGAGCTGCGCCTGCAGCTGCGCCGCCTGCGCCTTCAGGTTGATCGCCTCCTCGCGGCGCACGCGGTAACGGAGGAAATAGTTGCGCGCGAAGCCGGCGGCGAGCACCGCGACATACACGATGAACTCGTTCATGAACCACAGGCGCCGCAGCCGCGCGATGGCCTCGAGCTCCGGACCCATTGGGCTCGTGCGCATGTAGAGGCTGTGACGCAGGAAGCTGGTTGCCGTGTCCACCCCGATCGCGAGCAGCAGTCCCACCACCACGAAGAGGATGCGGACCGGCCAGGTGGACCGCTCGAGCGTGTAGCGGCTCGCGAGGCGGAAGATCGCCGGCGTGAGCAGCGCCCACAGATACGCGTTCGCGAACGCGATGATCACCGAGGCGAACGGCACGAGCGGCTGCCAGGAGGCGCGCGCGGCGCGCGGTTCGAGCAGCGTGTTCGCCGAGGTGAGCGCCGCGATCAACGTCCAGAAGCCGAGAATCAGCAGGAGCTCGGTGCGACTGAACGGCGCGCGCTCGGGATAAAGGTCGGCGCCCCCGTGCGCGTGCGGATCAGCCTCCAGCGGCAGTACGCTTCCCTCCGGCTCGAGGCCGCGGGCCGCCGGCACGAGCGCGTCATCCCCGGAGCGCAGGAAGGCGTCCAGGCTCTCCGGATGGGTGGCGGATGCGGGCGGAGCAGTAGCGGACACGCGCCTAGGATAGGTTCGAGAGGGCACCCGCTGCAAAGGGCGCGTTTCGAGCGGCACTTCCGCAGCACCAGATGCGGGCCCGGAAAGCTCAGCCGCCGGGCAGCTCCGAGGGGATCTGCCGGCTCGCGTGATAGGTGCGCGTCACCTTCACGCTCGGGATGGGCCCGTCCCGGCCGATGTCGATGACCTCGGTCAGCACCTTGCCGTCGTCGGAGAGCCGAAACTCCTCGGTGATGTGGGGACCGACCTGCGGGTGAATCTCGATGTGGTATTTCTTGCCCTTCCACCCCGAGGCCTGGTCCGCAACGCCCGTCGAAACCGATACGACGCTCTTTTCCCCGGGGGTATAGCTCGTGGTGCCGCGATCGCTCGCGATGGTGATCTCACCGGGCGTCTGGGTGATCTTGAGCCAGTCCCCCCCGGCAAGCGCCGTGCTCTGCAGCGAAAGATCCGGCACGAACGGCCCATGGACGAGGCTCATGTCGAGATCGGACGATTGCCGCCCGCCTCCCGGCCCCCCGCCGTTGCCGGACCCGGGAAAGCCTCCCTGGCCGTCATCCGTGCCGGAAGCCGTGCGGCTGTGCCGGCGGCCGGCGCGCTCGAGCCCGTTCAAGGCGGCGCGGGTATCCGTGCTGTGTGCGGGATCGAGCACCCAGATGCCGGCAAGGCTAAACCCGGGGGGCGCTTCGCCCGAAGGGGCGTGGAGGCCCACACAGCCGGCCAGCGCGGCGAGCGCGCAGGCCGCCAAGAGCAGGGTGTGAGACCTAGTGGGCGGCGCCGGTGACGGGCCGCGGGAAGCGCGCGAACTCGGCTGCGACGGTCTGATTGACCGACTCCTGCGGATGCTCGAGCGCCGCGCGGCTGACGGGGCTGACCGCCGATCCGCTCCAGATGATGTTGCGAGTGGCTGCGTCGATAACATCGATCGTGAGTGTACCTTCGCTATAGGTCTCAATGTCGCCCCATCCGGGTCCGTAACCCCACGGTCCCGGGCCCCACCAGCCCGGCCCCCAGCCGTAGCCGCCCCAGCCCGGTCCCCAGCCGTATCCACCCCAGCCTGGTCCCCAGCCGCCCCAGCCCCAGCCGTACCCCGGTCCCCAGGAGCCCTGGACGACGTTGCGCACGGAGGTGCGGAAATTGATGAGCAGCTGCGGGTGATCCGGGGTCTTGAGGAAGCCGCGTGCGCTCATCTCGCGATCGACGGCGTCCTCGAGATAGCGGGTCGTCAAGCTGCGGTATCCGCCCCGGTTCGTGCCGGGATTCGGCACGTAGTCGTAGGTGTTGTAGGCGGCGAGGTTCAAGCCGGGCTCGCTCATCGTCCGCACTTGAGGCCAGGTCGCACAGCCGCATACGAGCGCACCCAAGAGCGAGGCGGCAAGGGCGTTGCGAATCAGGGCGGGCTTGACGGTACGCACGGCGACGATCTCTTCATCCGCCATGTTACAACGCCGCGAGGCGCAACCGGTTGACCTCGCGGCGAGCCCCGATCCGCGACGCCGCGCAGCGGATTACTTGAGCGAGACGACGAGCTTGGCGCTGTGGCTACGCCAGTTGATCGGGATGACGAAGGCGCGAGCGCCGGGCACGAGCGGCGGCTCCGTTCGCTCGCCGGTGAGCACGCTCGGCACGGAGATGACGAACTCGTTGCCGAAGTCGCGTCGTGCGTTGCCCGAGATGGTGTTCGCGACCTCACCGACGAGGTCGCGCATGTTCTCGTGGCTGAAGTCGTTCTCCTGCATCTTCATGAGCAGCACGGTAAGCATGGCCTTCGGCGCGGTGAAGTACACGACGCCCTGGCGCCGCCCGGAGATGCTGATGATGCCGGTGTACTCGTGCACGGTCGGGGAGCCCTCGGTCACGAGATACGGCGAGCCCACCGTGGCCGGCTGCTGGGCTGCCACCTCGAAGTAGCTCGTCGTGCCGTCGACGAAGGTCTTGAGCTCCTGTTCCTGCAGCATGTGTGCCGTTTCTCCCGAGCGCTCCGCGGCGCCGCTAGGCGCCGCGGATGAGCTCGGCGATCGCCTCGTTCAGCTGGCGATCGGTGAAGGGCTTGTTGAGGAAGCCGTTCGCTCCCTTCTCCATCGCATCCACAGCCGTCGCCTTGTCCGCCAGCGCGGAGATTACCAGGATGCGCACGGCAGGCTTCAGGCGCACGAGCTCCTCGATGCAACGGATGCCGTCCATCTGGGGCATGGTGATGTCCATGGTGACCAGGTCCGGATCGGTTCTGCGGAAGAGCTCGATCGCCTCGAGACCGTTCGCGGCCGCTCCGACCACCTTGAGCGCGTCGAACTGCTGCGACCTCTCGATGCGCCGCCGCATGATATTGGAGTCGTCGACGATCAGGAGTCTTAGGTTCCGCCCCGCACCCAAACCGGCGCCATCAAGCTCGGTCATGGCCGTCGCCCGCTCAACTTCGTCCCCCGCGCGCGCATGGTTCCGCCGGCTCAAGCGACGGCTGAATCGGCCGCGGCGAGCACTGGGAGCGTGATGCGGAAGCGCGTGAACTTGCCGGGGCTCGTGCTCACCACGATCTTGCCGCCGAGCCCGTAGATGCCGCGCGCGACCACGTCCATCCCGATGCCCCGGCCCGCGTCCATCGACACCTCGTCCTGCGTGGAGAAGCCCGGCCGGAAGATGAGCGCCATCACGGCCCGGTTATCCATGCCGTCCGCCTCGCTCTGCGTGATGAGCTGCTTGCGCACTGCCGCGGCCTTGAGCTTCTCCGGTGAGATGCCGCGTCCGTCATCCTCGACCACGAGCTCGCAGCTGTCGGGCTTGCTCGCAAATTCCATGCGCACGACCCCGGTCTCGTCCTTGGTTTGTGCACGGCGCGCATCCGCACTCTCGATGCCGTGGACGACGGCGTTGCGCAGCATCTGGATCAGCACGTCCTTGAGCGCCGCGCGGTAGCCGGAAGGGATCTCGCCGATCCCGCGCAGGTCGAGCCGGAAGCTCTTGCGGTGATCGTTCGCGAGCCGCTCCGCGAGCAGCTCGAGCGTGTGCGCGAGCTCATCCGCGCGGTGCTCGGCCGCATGCGGGCCACCCGGCTCGGTCGCTCCCTGCGGGACCGGGGCATCGCGCAGTGCGCTGAAGCGCGCCGCGAGCTCACGCAGCACCTTCAAGTGCGCCATCAGGTCGTCGAGCTTCACCACGAGCGGTAGGAAGTCGTTACCCGAGAGCGCTGCGCTCTGCTTGAGCTCCGTGACCCCGTCTTCGAGCACGTGCACGCGCTGCGCGACGGTCGTCAAGTTGATGGCCGAGGCCTCCCCCTTGATCGAGTGCAGCTCGCGGAACATGCCGTCGAGCTTTCTGCGGAAGTCGGCGTCGCTTCGCGCGGGCTCCTTGAGGATCGCATTGATGAGCTGCAGGCCCGTCTCGGTCGCATCGAGGAACGCGCCGAGCTGCAGCGGGTCCATGTGCAGCACCCCGAGCACCATGTCGAGCTGGCTGCTCGCGCTCTCCTGCGATTCCTTGAGCTCGCGCGCGAGCAGCACGCTCGAGGTGATATCGGTCACGCTCGCGAGCACGTGCTTGATCCCCTCGGCGCCCATCACGCGGTGGAAGTCGAATTGCAGATAGCGCAAGTCCTGGCCGCCGTGGCCGTTGTCCACGTGGATCTCGAGCTGCCCGAGCGGATTGATGCTCTTCATCAGGTTCTCGTGCGCGCGCTCGCCCCAGAGAAGCTTGATGTACTTGGTGGCAGTGGCAAGCGTCGCCGGCGAGACCAGATCCTTGAGCAGCTCCTCGAAGGCCAACCCCGCGAAGTCCTTCTTGCCAAAGAGCCGCGTGAGGGCGTGCGACCACACCGAGCCGATCCGGTAGTCGGCATCGAGCAGGAAGAATCCCTCCTTCACCGTGCGCAGAATGTCGCGCGTCTGCTCCTCGGCCTCGCGCGCCGCGCGCGCGTGGCGCGCCCGGGTGACCTGCAGGTATGCGGCGACGATGGCGAGCACCAGTGCCACGAGCACGCCGCCCGAGAGCAGCAGCCGCAGCCGGCTCGCCTCGGCGGTGACCTCCGCCTGCAGCCGCGAGGCGAGCGCGCTCAAGAGCGTCCGCAGCCGCCCGGAGGTGTCGCGCGCGAACAGCTGCGCGCGCTTGACGCTCGCATAGTACTGCCGGCCGTCTCTCGAGAGCGCGCTGCCGCCGGCGTCCGTGTCAATGTACGGCTCGCCGTTGAATGAGGTGACCGGCGCCAGCACCGGTGCGTACTCGCTCCAGAGCTCACGCGCCTGGGAGAGCTCACGCGCCTGGCCGAGCCGCGCGGCGGCGAGCGTCGCGAGGTCGCGGTCGAGGGAGACGGCGGTGCCCTTCACGTCGCCAAGCGCCTCGCCCACGTAAGCGCGGTCCTCCAGCCGATCGCGCAGCGTCGCGAGCTGCTGATCGAGAATCGCCGGATAGGACTCGAGCTCGCTCGCGGTCTCGAGTCCGCGCACGTCCGTGGTGACACGGTTCGCGAGCCGCGAGCCCACGACGAGCACGACGCCCATCACGCCCGTGAGCAGCGCACCCACGACGACGGTGACCAGTTGGCGCTTGCGATCGACGGCGAATGTTCTCATTGCGGCGCCTCGAAGCGGATGATCGCGCCCGAAGGCACCTCCATCGCGACGTGATCGACGACGACCGGCTGATAGCGCCAGTGCTGCACGGCGATGACGGCGGCGTGATCGAACACGCCGGCCGGCTTCGAGGAGACGACGTGCACGTCGCGCGGGTGCCCGTCGTAATCCACCGTGAAGCGCACCGTCACCGCGCCCGACACACGCGCATCGAGTGCGTTGTCCGGATAGTCGGGTGCCTGGTAATAGATGCGCTTGGGCGCGAAGCCGGGCGGCAGCTGCGGGGCCCGAGGCTCTTCCGCCGGTGCGCTCGCCTTCGGGCCGCCTGCGATCTGCGCCACCGCCTCGAGGAGCGCCGGGTCGGCGCCCCAGGTGCGCGCGAGCGTGAGGTCGGAGCTCATCTGCGCCGTCCGTCCTGAGCGCGCGTCGGCCGTGGCGCGCTCGATGAGTCGCGCCGAGAGCTCGCGGCCGATCAGAGCGACGCTCGCATCCTGGGGCGCCGCGCGCTTGAGCTCCTCGAGATAGTAGACGGCGCTGTCGTTGGCGGGATCGGTGATGTGTCCGTCGTCGAGGCGCGCGCGGGCGAGGCCCGCCAGGTGGTCGGCCTGCGCGCTCGCGGCGTGCTGGCGGTCGGCGGTGAGCTCCTGCTGGTAAGCCGCCAGGTCGGCGGTGCTCGCGCCGGCGGCGCGCGCGGCCTCGGTCCAGCGAGCGGACTCCTCCGGATGCTGAGCGAGCGCCGCATCCCGCGCCTTGCGCAGATAGGCAGCGAGCAGCTCGCGCGTGCCGTGCTCGGCCACCGGGTCGTTCGGTGCAGCGCTGCGCAGCTCATCGAGATAGTACTTGGCGCTATCCTCGCTCGGGTCGATGAGCTTGCCCTCGCGCAGGCGCGCGGCGAAGAGATCCTCCAGATGCTTGATGCGCGCATCGTCCTCGTGCCGTCCGAGCTCGGTGCGCCAGCGCGCGATCGCCGCGGCCGGCACGGCGCTCGACAGCTGCGCTTGATGCACCAGTACGCTCGCGCGGTCGAGGTTGCCCGCAGCGAAGGCACCCTCGACCTCGGCCTGCAGCAGCCGCGCCTCGAGGGATGGAACATGCGCGTCCTGCGGCGCGGCGACCTTGAGGCCGGCGAGCGCGCTCGCCGCCTCGTCGTAGTGTCCGGCGCTGAAGTCGTCGTCGAAGCGGGTCATCAGCAACCGTGCGAGGCGCTCCATGCCGTCGCGCGCCTCGCCGTTCGCCGGATCGACTCCGAGCACCGAGCGGTAATAGAGCAGGGCACTGTTGCCCGCAGGCTCGGTGTAGCGCCGCTCGCGCATCGCTAGCCGCGCCTTCTCGAGCAGCTCGTCCACGTTGCCCTGGACGAGGGGCACGGCCGCAGCCTGCGGCGCCGCCTCGACCGAGGCGCTTGCGCTCGCCGCGGGCGGCTCGAGTGCGTTCGTGGTCGCCTTGAGCGCGCTCGATCCGCCGCCCGTCGCGGCCGGGGAGTGCGGTGCGAGGAAGTACCAGGCAACGCCGCCGGCGAGCGCGAGCGCGCCGATCGCAGCCGCGATCCACGCGACGGGGCTACCCGCGCGCGGCGATCCAGGCTCGAGACCCTCGACCGAGAAGCTCTCCGCTGCGCTCGCCGGCTCCGGAACGAGCGGTGGCCTCGCATCGGGCCGCTCGGCCGCGGCCGGCGGCAGCGCCCGCGTGCCGCCCCGGCGCGCCGAGGCATCGGCGAGCGCGCCCTCGAGGATGGCGGCGGTCTTGCGCCGATCGACGGGAATCGGCAGCACCGCGAAGATATTGCAGCCCTTGAGCGCACTCGCGACCGACCGCTCGGTCTCGCTCAATGCGAACACGACGATCGGCACGTGGGGAAACTGACCGTGCGCTCGATCGACCTCCGCGCGCGGATCGGCAAGACCCCGCGAATCGAGCGCGAGCAGCTGCGCCTGGCGCGCTCCCGAGAGGTGCTCCAGGGCCGCCACGACCGTATCGACCGGCCGCAGGGAGATCTGCCCGCCCAAGGACTCGCCGAGCTCGAGCAGGAAGTCGTCACGCTCCGTGACCGCGACGACCTCGCCCGATGGTCGGACCGAGGTGTGCGTCACGGCGCCGGAGTCGCCGCTCGCATCGGACGACCGAGGAGCATTGGATGCTGGAGTTGCCACAGTGGAGTCTCCGTGCGCAAGCGACCCGAGGACGCTTGGGTAATCGGGCGCGGCGCCGCAACGCTTGAAGCCGCCGTCGGGCGAGCATAGTTGGCGGTTGGGCAAGGGCGTTGCCACAGTTCACAATAATGAGACGGCACCGTCGCGCGCACGCGACGGAGTGCGCCAAGTCCGCTTGGGGCGTGAGATTTCCCATAAGCACGGCGGATCCGGGCCCTGCCGGTCGAGCCCGTGCGATCCCGGGCGGCGCATGCGGAACTGGCGCACGCGGTCGGTCAACTTGGTGCGTCGGCGGACGTGCGTGCGCGATTATGAGGCGCGCGCTTGCATGTCGCTGCACGCGCGCTCCTAATCGTAACGGCGCAGTGGGAGGCGCCGACGAGGGCATGCTTGCCATCGCGATCGAAGCGGCCGACCATGCCGGCGCGCAGGCCGAAAGCCGAGGGGCACGATGAGCTTGCTTGCCTCAAGCCCCTCGTCAATTCGCGCGCCGTCGTCGCCGCTTGTCTGCTCGGAACGCATCTTGCTTGCCATGAATGAACAATCGACCGTTGTGAGCGTCTTAACGTAATGGGATGTGCGGGAATTGAGGACCATCACACTTCGCGCGAGACATTGGCTTTAAGTTAAGGTCACCGCCCGGCGAGCCGTTGCATGCGTAGACGGGGGCAGGTTGGCAGGAGGCAAGGCCGATGAGTCCGCGATCTTCGGAGGGGGATCAGATGTATCGAGCCGAAGAGTTCCTCGAGTCGTTGAGCTCGTTCAGCCGGCTGCACCGCGCGCAGCGCTGGGAAGGCACCTTCGGGGAGTTCTTGAAGTCGATCGTGCCGCAGGGTCCGGCCGCGGTCGCTCGCAGCAGCCACCAGTACGTCTGGGACATGCTGCGCTGGCACGGGCAGATCTCGGGAGCGGACGTGCCCGAGTCCGCCAAGGCGCGCGAGCTGTTCAAACGCGAGCTGTTCGGCATTGACGAGCCGCTCGCCCGCGTGGTCGAGTACTTCAAGGGGGCCGCCGCCGGCTCGGACGTGGGCCGCCGCCTGCTGCTTCTGCTCGGTCCGCCATCGGGCGGCAAGTCCACCCTCGCGATTCTGCTCAAGCGCGGACTCGAGGAATACAGCCGCACGGACGACGGCGCGCTCTACGCGATCAAGGGCTCACCGCTTCGCGAGAATCCGCTCAATCTCGTGCCGGCGAGCCTGCGGCCCGAGTTCCGCGAGCGCTACGGCGTTGGTATCCACGGCGAGCTCTCCCCCTGGGCGCGCGAATACGTCGAGCGCGAGTTCGAAGGCGACTTCGTGCGCGTACCGGTTGAGCGAATCTTCCTCTCGGAGGCCTCCCGCGTGGGCATCGGCACCTACGCGCCGCACGATCCGACCACCGCGGACATCGCCGATCTCGTAGGCTCCGTCGATCTCGCGAAGGTCGCACAGATCGGCGATGAGGGCGATCCGCGCGCCTGGTCCTGGTCGGGCGCCGTTTACGCCGCGAGCCGCGGCGTGCTCGAAATGATCGAGATCCTCAAGGTCAAGCGCGAGTTTCTCTACCTCCTGCTCACGATGACGCAGGAGAAGAACGTCAAGGTCTCGCGCTTTCCGCTCATCTATCTCGATGAGACGATCCTCGCCCACACGAACTTGGCCGAGTTCCACAAGTTCCTGCAGGAGAAGGAAAACGAGGCGCTCCTCGACCGCATGGTCATCATCAAGGTCCCGTACTCGCTCTCGTACAACGACGAGGCGCGCATCTACGAGAAACTCGTCTCAGGCGCCCCCGCGTTCCGCGACGTGCATTTGGATCCGCACGTGCTCGACCTCGCGGCCGCGTTCGCGATCCTCACGCGCCTCGCCAAGCCCGAGCGCGAGGGGCTCGATCTGCCGAAGAAACTGCGCCTCTACGCCGGCGAGGCCGTCGAGGGCTTCGCCGACAGCGAGACCGCCCGGCTCAAGGCCGAGGCACCGGACGAGGGCCTGACTGGAGTGAGCCCGCGCTTCGTGATCAACGCGATCTCCAATGCAATCACGCGCGGCAATACGCATAGCCTCACGAGCATGGAGCTGCTGCTCGCGCTCAAGGATGCGATCGACAGCGACGCCCGCATCGATGCCAAGCAGAAGAAGGCCTGGGTCGACCATCTTGTCACGGCGCGCAAAGAGTTCTACAACCGCTGGGTGAAGGAGGACGTGCATCGCGCGATGTTCGCTTCCTTCGAAGATGAGGCTCAGCAGCTGCTCGAGAAGTATCTGGACGAGGTCGAGGCTTCGCTCGACCACCGTCAGGTCACCGATCCGATCACCGGGGAGACCCGACCGGCCGACGAGCGCTTTCTGCGCTCGGTCGAGGAGAAGATCAAGGTGTCGGACTCCGGCAAGCTCTCGTTCCGTCAGGAGGTCGTGCGCAAGGCGATGGTCGCCTTCAAGGCCGGAGAGAAGTTCAAGCTCATGAGCCACGCGCGCATGCGCGAGGCGATCGAGCAGTATCTGTTCGAGGAGCGGCGCGACGTGCTGCGCCTCGTCACCTCCACGGCGCGCCCCGACGAGGAGGCCCGTCAGAAGATCTCGGTCGTGCAGGAGCGCCTCGTCAAGGAATATGGCTACGACGAGCACAGCGCCAAGGAGGCGCTGAGCTACGTCACCACGTTGCTCGCGCAGGAGTAGCGCACACCCCACTCAAGATGAGGACGGCAAGGCCATGAGCGAGACCGGTACGGAGAAGAGCGAAGCGGGCCTTGCGAAGTGGTACGAGCTCTTCTCGCGCGGCGCGCGCGATTGGCTGCGGCACGACGAGAAGGTGCGTGAATCGGTGCGCGAGCATCTGCCGCAGATCATCGCGGGCGGCGAGGTCATCAGCGAGAGCGCGCGCACCGTCCGCGTGCCCGTGCGGATGCTCGAGCACTATCACTTCCGCCTGCGCCGGCAGGGCGAATCGCAGGGCGCCGGCCAGGGCAAGGTCAAGCCGGGCGACGTGCTCGCGGATGCGAGCCCGGACCGTGGCGCGCGCGAGAAGGGTCAGGGGGGAGAGGACCAGGGCGAGATCCAGCTCCTGCTCGAGATCAAGATCGACGACATCGTCGACTGGTTGTGGGAGGAGATGCAGCTGCCGAACCTGGTGGCGCGGACCGGACCCTCCGAGGAGACCGACTGGACGCGCGAGGGCTGGGACCGGCGTGGCGCTCGCTCGCGCCTCGATCGCCGCCGTTCGGTGAAAGAGCTCGTCAAGCGAAAGGGTAGTCACGGCGGTCCTGCGTCCTTCATCGACGAGGACCTGCGCTACCGCCAGCTCGCGCGCCGACGCCAACCGGCCGTGCATGCCGTGGTGTTCTTCATGCTCGATGTCTCGGGCAGCATGTCCGACCGCGACCGCAAGCTCGCCAAGACGTTTTTCTTCTGGGTGGTGCAGGGCCTGCGGCGCGAGTACCGCTCGATCGAGACGCTGTTCGTCGCGCACACGACCGAGGCGTGGGAATTCTCCGAGCCCGAGTTCTTCCAGGTGACCGGGAGCGGCGGTACCGTCGCCTCGACGGGCCTCAACAAGGTGCGCGAGATCGTCGACGCGCGCTACAACCCCGCGCGGCATAACATCTACCTCTTTTACGCCTCCGACGGCGACAACTCCGTGGGCGATCACGCCGAGGCGCACACGGCGCTCCTCGATATCTCGCGCAAAACCTGCTACTCGGGCTACGTCGAGGTGGCCTCGGGGCTCTCGCGCCAGCTCGCGACCGAGACGGGACGCCTCTTCGGTGAGATCGCCGCCGAGGGGCTCGCCGCGGGCAGCTACGTCGTCAACGACTTCGACGACGTCTGGGGTGCGGTGCGCCACTTCTTCACCGGCGAACAGAAGGCGCTCGAGGCGGGTCCGTGAGCGCAGGCGAGGACTGGCAGAGCTACGTTCGCGGGCTCGAGGAGCTCGCGGGTCGCTCGGGACTCTCCTTCGACCGGGTGGAGTTCGAGGCGGTCCCGGACAGCTTCATGATGGAGATTGCCGTCTACGGATTGCCGGTGCGCATGCCGCACTGGTCGTTCGGCGTGCGCTACATCTACCAGCTCATCCAGCGCCACATGGGCCACTCGCGCGTGTTCGAGGTCGTCTTTCCGGGAAACCCCGGGCACGCCTACTTGGCCTCGAGCAACGGCCTCGCGGAGAACATCCTGGTCACCGCGCACGTGCTCGGGCACGCGGATTTCTCGCGCAATAATCTGCTCTTTCGCCGCTGCCAAGAGCAGGTGAGCGAGCACATCGTCGAGCACGCAGCGAGTCACGCGCGCCAGATTCAGCAGGCGATCGAGTCGTACGGAATGCAGCGCGTCGAGGCGGTGCTCGATGCGGCGCTCGCGCTCGAGCAGCATATCGACGTGGATCAGCGCCTGCGGCGCGAGCGCTATCCCGAGTACCTGCCGGACACCAAGGCGCTGGTCGACGATGAGTTCCGGCGGCGCTTCGCCGCGCTCGACCCGGCTGCGGCGGCGGGGGCCTTCGACGTGCGCAAGCGTGCCCCCATCCCACCGCACCCGGAGCGGGACCTCCTGTGGTTCATCGCGACCTATTCCCCCGAGATGGAAAGCTGGGAGCGCGACATCTTTCTCGCCGTGCGCGAGGAGTCGTTTTACTTCTATCCCGTCTTCGCGACCCAGATCATGAACGAGGGCTGGGCTTCCTACTGGCATGCGCGGCTGCTGCGTGAAGCGGACTTCGTTCCGCAGCAGGCCTATCTCGATGCGATCAAGTGCCATTCGGACGTGGTGCGCCCGATCGCGGCGGGTCAGCAGGTCGCGCTCGCGGTCAATCCGTATCATCTCGGCTTCTCGATGTGGGAGAAGATCATCGAGAAGGAGGGGCTCGAAAGCGCTCGCGAGATCATGAAGCAGGACGACGACTTCAGCTTCCTCCGCAACCACCTGACCCGCGAGCTCGCCGACGAGCTCGGGCTGTTTCGCTTCAGCGCCCGCCACGACGGACAGGTCAAGGTGCTCGACAACGACCTGCCGATGCTCCAGGACACGCTGCTTGCGCCCAAATACAACTTCGGCGCTCCGAGCGTGAGCGCCGCGCACGTGCGCACCGACGGCACGCTCGAGCTCGAGCACGATCACACGACCGACGGCCGCGGGCTCGACCTCGAGCGCAGTCGCAAGGTTCTCGAGTACGTCCAGCGCGTGTGGCGCCGGCCGGTCGTGCTGCGCACCATCGACCAGAACGGCTCGACGCTCGAGCTGTCCGCCTCCTGAGCTCTTCTGTGCTCTGAGGGAACCGCCTCGCTCGTGACTCGCGGGGGCGACTTCGATGCGTGTGACACCGTGCTCCAACCCCCCGGCCCCGCAAGCCCTCATCGGCCAAAGTCCCATTTCAGACATAACGCCGGAGATGCCTCTGGAAGCGTCCGTGCACAGAGGAGTACGCTTCTACGAAAAGCGCAGATCCCGGCGGGAGCAGCGGCGATGGCTTACACGACGCAGGGCATTCGCAACATCGCACTGGTGGGCCAGGCGGGCAGCGGCAAAACGCTCCTCACCGAGGCACTGCTCCTTCAGGCGAGCGCGATCCGCGCGAAGGGGAGCCTCCAGCGCGGCACCACGGTCTCGGACTTCGACCCCCAGGAGAGGCGTCTCCAGCACTCGCTCGACACCGCGATTTGCAGCTTCGAGGTGGGCGAGCACCACCTGACGCTCATCGATACCCCGGGCTATCCGGACTTCCTCGGCCGTACACTCTGCGTGCTCGAGGCCGTGGAGTCGGCGGCGCTCGTCGTGAGCGCCTGCGGCGGCGTCGATTCGACCGCGCAGCGCCTGGCCACCTGTGCCAAGGAGCGCGAGCTCTGCCAGCTCGTCATCGTCAATAAGATCGACGCCAAGGATGCGAACCCGCAAGCCCTGCTCGCGCAGCTGCGCGAGACGTTCGGCGCAGAGTGCCTACCGCTCAACTTGCCCGCCGAGGGTGGGCGCAGCGTCGTCGACTGCTTCTTTCGCCCCGCGGCCGGGACCGCGGACTTCTCTTCGGTGGCGACCGCGCACACGCAGATCATCGATCAAGTGGTCGAGGTGGACGAGGAGCTGATGGCGCTCTACCTCGAGCAGGGCGAGGAGCTCTCTCCGGAGCAGCTTCACGACCCTTTTGAGAAGGCCCTCCGCGAGGGCCACCTGATCCCGGTCTGCTTCGTATCCGCCGAGACCGGCGCCGGGGTCTCCGAGCTGCTCGAGATCATCGTGCGGCTGATGCCGAATCCCGCCGAGGGCAATGCGCCGCCGTTTCTGAAGGGTCCGCTCGATGGCCTCGAACGCGTCTCGGTGGTCCCCGATCCCGCGCGCCACGTCGTCGCACACGTTTTCAAGGTCAGCATCGATCCGTACGTAGGCAAGCTCGGAGTCTTTCGCGTGCATCAGGGCACGGTGCGGACGGGCACCCAGCTCTTCGTCGGCGATGCCCGCAAGCCGTTCAAGGTCGCTCACCTCTATCGGCTCATGGGGAAGGAGTCGATCGAGGTCCCTCAGGGCATACCCGGGGACATCTGCGCGGTTTCCAAGGTCGACGAGCTGCACCTCGACGCGGTGCTCCACGACTCGCACGAGGAGGACCAGTATCACCTGAAGTCGGTCCGCTTCCCCCCACCGATGCTCGGAATCGCGATCGAGCCCGAGCGCCGCGGAGACGAGCAGCGACTCGCCGACACGCTTCACAAGCTCATCGCCGAGGATCCGTGCGTGCGCATCGAGAGCCACGCCGCGCTCAACGAGACGGTCCTCTACGGCATGGGGGAGTTTCACCTGCGGGTGCTCCTCGAGCGCATGACGGAGCGCTACGGTGTGCACGTGAAGACGCACCCGCCGAGCATCCCCTATCGCGAGACCATCATGCGGCCGGCCGAGGGCCACTGCCGCCACAAGAAGCAGACCGGGGGCGCGGGCCAGTTCGGCGAGGTGTACCTGCGTGTCGAGGCGCTCGAGCGCGGCACCGGCTTCGAGTTCGTCGACGACGTGGTCGGGGGCGCGATTCCCGGACAGTTCATTCCGGCGGTCGAGAAGGGCGTGCGCCAGGCGCTCACCGAAGGGGCGATCGCCGGCTTTCCGATCGAGGATGTGCGTGTCACCGTCTTCGACGGCAAGCACCATCCGGTCGACTCGAAGGAAGTCGCGTTCGTCGCCGCCGGACGCAAGGCGTTCCTCGATGCGCTGCAGAAGGCGAGTCCGATCGTGCTCGAGCCCGTCGTGCGCGTGGAGATCTCCGCCCCGGCGCACGCGATCGGCGACATCACCGGCGACCTCGCGACCAAGCGCGCGCGCATCAGCGGCAACGACGCGCTCTCGGGTCACATGGCGCGCGTGACGGCGCTCGTGCCGCTCGCGGAGATCACCGACTATCAGTCGCGGCTCAAGTCGCTCACGGGCGGAGAGGGCGCCTTCACCATGGAGCTGAGCCACTACGAGCCGGTGCCGGCGCGCAAGCAGCAGGAGCTCGCGCAGAGCTGGCGACCGATCAAGGAAGCGGAATAGCGAGGCGGCAGAGGGCCGCGCGCATGGGATGGCATAATCGCGGGATGTGCCGCACGGCCATACTGACGCCCGGCTCTTCATGCGACGCATCGCAGCCGTAGCGCTGCTCCTCGCGCTCAGCCGTCTCTGCTGGGGCGCCCCTCCCGCAGCGTTCCGCTCCATCCAGGATCTCGAGCAGGCGATGGCCGGTGGGACGCTCACCTCCGAAGCGCTCGTGCACTACTACCTCGACCGGATCGATGCGCTCGACCGGATGGGACCTTCGCTGCACGCGGTCATCGCCGTCAATCCCGATGCCCTCGCTCAAGCCCAGGCACTCGACACCGAGCGTCGCGCCCACGGCGCGCGCGGCCCGCTGCACGGCATTCCGGTCCTCATCAAGGACAACATCGAGACGCAGGATCGCATGCCGACCACGGCCGGCTCGTACGCGCTCGCCAACAACTTCGCCCCGCGCGACGCGCCGGTGGTTGCCGCGCTGCGTGCCGCGGGTGCGATCATCTTGGGCAAGACCAATTTGAGCGAGTGGGCGAATTTCCGCTCGGCGCACTCGACGAGCGGCTGGAGCGCGGTCGGCGGCCTCACCCGCAACCCTTACGTGCTCGATCGCACGCCGTGCGGCTCGAGCTCCGGGAGCGCCGTCGCCGTGGCGGTCGACATGGCTGCCGCCGCTCTCGGCACGGAAACCGACGGCTCGATCACCTGTCCGGCCGCGATGAACGGTATCGTGGGTTTGAAGCCCACCGTCGGCCTGCTCTCGCAGGCCGGAATCGTGCCGATCGCGCACACGCAGGACACGGCCGGCCCCATGGGCCGCAGCGTCGCCGACGTGGCGGCTCTCCTCACCGCGATGGTGCACGGCGCCGCCCAGTGTCCGCCGCGCCGGTCCAATTGCAAGAGCGTGGATTACCTGGCCGCGCTCGATGCCAACGCGCTCGCGGGCAAGCGCATCGGCGTCCTGCATTTCGCGCCCGACGCGTATCCCGAGCTCGAGGTCGTCTACGAGCGCGCGCTCGAGCGGCTGCGCGCGGCGGGCGCGACGCTGGTCGCGGTCACCGCGCCCGACCCCGCACCCATCGCCGCGGCGGAGTTCACGGTCCTCACCGATGAGTTCAAGACCGACCTCGACGGCTACCTCGCGACGACCAACCCGGACGTGAAGGTGCGCAGCCTCGCCGCGCTCATCGACTACGATCGCGCTTCGCTCTATGAGCTCGAGCTCTTCGGGCAGGACCTCTTCCTGCGCGCCGAAGCGACTCAAGGCATCGATGACCCGAGCTATCGGTCCGCGCTCGCCCGTGCCGAGCGGCTCGCGGGTCCCGAGGGCATCGATCGGATGCTCGCCCAGGGCCATCTCGATGTGCTGGTCGCGCCCACCACTGCCCCGGCCTGGCGCGTGGACATCGTGCTCGGCGACCGCGGCGCCGCGGCGAGCTCGATGCTGCCCGCGGTCGCCGGCGATCCGCATCTCACCGTGCCGATGGGCGAGGTGCAGCAGCTTCCCGTGGGACTCTCATTCATCGGACCGGCTTGGTCGGAGTCGCTCCTGCTCGCGTGCGGGTACGCATTCGAGATGCGCACGCCGGCGCTGGCGCCACCGCAGTTCGTGCCGTCGATCGAGGAGCAGCAGTTCCCGGACGACGACTCGCAGTGAGCGCGGCGAGCGAACGGATCGGGAGCCGGCGGCTCAGCGCGGCGGCGCGATCGCGCTCGAGCAGACGGCCGGGAGTGCGGCCGCCGCGCCGGTCGCCGCGGTGAGCAGGCGACACGCGCGCCGCGCGAGCGCGCTCGAGTCGAGCCGCGCGAGCGACAGGCTCCATTCGCGCGCCGTGCCGTCGTCCGAGGCGCTCACGAGCCGCCCGCCGTCGGGAGAGAACGCCACGCTCTGCACGCGGTAATCGTGCCGAAAGCGTACGAGCTCCGCACCGCTCGGCACCTCCCAGACTCTGACGGTGCCGTCGTCCGAGGCCGTCGCGACCTCGGTGCCGTGAGGGGAGAACACCGCGCTCGTTACTGCATCCTCGTGCGGCAAGCGAGCGAGCAGCTCGCCGCGCGCGGCGTCCCAGATGCGCGCACTGTGATCGCTCGAGGCGGTGACGATACGCCGACCATCGGGGGAGAATCGGGCGGTGAGCACGTGGCCGTCGTGGTGGAGCGTGAGAAGGGGCGCACCGCTGCGCGCATCCCAGACCACGGCCGTGTGGTCGTACGAGCCGGTGAGGAGGCGTGCGCCATCGGGGGAAAACTCGACGCTGCGGACGGCATCGCGATGCTTGAGCAGAGCGAGCCGGCGACCGGAGGCCACCTCCCAGACTCTCGCGCTGCCGTCGTCCGAGCTCGTCGCAACGCGCGTGCCGTCGGGCGAGAAAGCCGCATCGCGCACCGGTGCGTCGTGCTTGAGCCGCGCGAGCTCCCGGCCGCTCGCCGCATCCCAGATCCGTGCGGTGCCGTCCATGGAGGTGCTCACGACCCGCGTGCCATCGGGCGAGAATGCGATGTGCCAGAGTCCCGCATCGTGCGCGAGGTGCAGGAGCTCCCGGCCGCTCGCCCCATCCCAAAGATAGGCGGCGCCATCCATCGAGGCCGTTGCGATTCGCCGCCCGTCCGCCGATACCGCCGCCGCGGCGACCCGATCGGCGTGCACGAGCCGCAGCAGCTCCCGCCCGGTGTTGGCATCCCACACGCGCGCTGTGCGGTCCCACGAGCTCGTCAGAATGCGCGACCCATCGGGTGTGAACAGGGCGTCGTCCACGTAGCCCTCGTGCGCGAGCCGCTCACTCTCCGCTCCCGTGTGCACCTGCCATATCCGCGCCGTGGCGTCGCTCGAGGCGGAGAGCAGCCGCGCACCATCCGGGGAGAAGACCGGCATTCCCCAGATCGCCGCATCGTGCTGCAAGCGCTCGATCTCGTGCCCGCTCACCGCATCCCAGATCCGCAGCGTGTTGCGCGAGGCGGTGACCACCGCGCGGCCGTCGGGCGAAAACGCCGCGCTGTCGACCTGCTGCTGGTGCTGCATGCGCACCAGCTCGCGGCCGGTCGCAACCTCCCAGATGCGCGCCGTCCCGTCGTCCGATGCCGAGAGAATCTGCGCTCCATCGGGCGAGAACACCGCGTTCCACACCGCATTGCCGTGCGCCAGCGTCTCGAGCAGGCGTCCCGTGCCCGCATCCCAGATGCGCGCGGTGTGATCGCGGGAAGCCGTCGCAATGAGCCGCCCGTCGGGCGAGAAGCGCGCCTCGACGACGGCCGCCGCGTGCGCGAGCCGCAGAAACTCGCGTCCGCTTTGCGCATCGAACACGCGCGCGGTGCTGTCGGCGGAAGCGGAAAGTATGCGCGTGCCGTCAGGCGAGAACGTCGCCCGCCACACTCCCGCAGCGTGCACGAGCTTGAGGAGCTCGCGCCCCGTTGCGGCGTCCCAGACCCGCACCGTCCGATCCATCGAGGCGGTGGCGATGCGTTCTCCGTCGGGCGAGAATTCGGCGTCCTCGACCCGGCCGTCGTGGACGAGGCGGTGCAGCTCGCGGCCGCTCAAGTCCCAGACGCGCGCGGTGCCGTCGTCGGAAGCCGTGACGACGCGCTCGCCGTCCGGCGAGAAGGCGCCGCGCCAGACTGTGCGGCCGTGCCGCATGCGCGCGAGCGCGCGGCCGGTGCTCGCGTCCCAGATTCCGACGCTCCCGTCGCTTGCGACGGTCAGTGCGCGCGCCCCGTCGCGCGAGAAGGCGGCGTTCTCGACGCCCGAGTCGTGCTCGAGCATGAGCGCTTCGGGCTGGGAGAGCTGTGCGGCCAGCACGGCATGCAATCCGTTCCGTCCGAGCGGCACGAGCGAGGCCGCCGCGAGTGCGTAGCGTGCCGCCTGCAAGCGGTACCCCTGCCCAAGGGCATCCCAGGCGCGCTCCGTGTATTGGCCCGCGAGCGCCGCTTCGGCGGCGTTGCGCTCGCGTTCCGCGGCATGCATCGCGCGCACCAGCAGTGCTCCGGCGACGAGCGTCGCGACGAGCGCCGCGGTCGCGACGCTCACCCCGAGCCGGTGTCTCAAGGCGAACCGCGACAGCACGTACGCAAGCGCATCGCCGCGGGCGGCGACCGGCCGATGCTCGAGGTGGTTGCGAATGTCGCGGGCGAGGGACTCGACCGACCCGTAGCGCCGCGCCGGATCCGCGCGCAAGGCCATGAGCACGATGTTGTCGAGATCGCGCGCGATGCGCAGGTGCGGGCTCGCGGTCCGCGCCGCCGCGCTCGGCCGCGCGAGCCGCGCCTCGGTGACGATCGGAGCGAGCTCGTGCGGCCGTCGTCCGGCGAGCTCGTACGGGCGGCTTCCGCTCAGAAGCTCATAGAGCATGACGCCGAGCGAATAGGTGTCGCTTGCCGTCGTTACCGTGGCGCCGCGCAGCTGCTCCGGGCTCGCGTAGTTCGGTGTGAAGACGCACACCATGCTCACCGTCGCGTCGCGCGCCGAGAGCGCCGCCTGCGGCTCGAGAATCTTCGCGATGCCGAAATCGAGAAGCTTCGGTGTCCCATCCGCGGTGACGAGGACGTTGCTCGGCTTCAGATCCCGGTGTATGACCAGGTGCTGATGCGCGTAGTGCACGGCCGCGCAGACCTCGAGAAACAGCCGCAACCGCGCCGCCGTGTCGAGTCCGTGGGCATCGCAGTAGGTCGTGAGCGGCACGCCCTCGATGCGCTCCATCACGAAGTAGGGCACCCCGTCGTCGGTCGTGCCGCCGTCGAGGAGCCGCGCGATGTTCGGATGATTGAGGCTCGCGAGGATCTGGCGCTCCTGCAGGAAGCGCACGACCTGAAGCGGTGAGCGCGCGCTGCCCCGCACGAGCTTGATCGCAACGTCCTGGCGGAATTCGGCATCGTCGCGCACCGCGCGATAGACATCCGCCATGCCGCCCGAGCCGATCTCACCGACGATGAGGTAGGCCCCGATGCGGCGCCCGATGAGTGGATCGACCTGACCCCAGGCGTGGGCGGCGGCGGGCTTCTCGAGAAAGTCGGGGCTCGCGCCCGCGTTCGCGGCGAGCAGCGACCCGAGCTCCGCGCGCAGCTCCGGGTGCGTGCGCGAGAGGCGCTCGGCATGCGCGGAGCGCTGCTCGGGCGGGAGCTCGAGTATCTCGCTCAGGAGGAGCTTGACGCTCTGCCAGCGTTCAGGTGTCACGGCCGCCGGTCTCGTGTGATAGCACCTGGACCCCCTGGGGGGACACGGTGCCGGCTCGAGCATAGTAGCGGGGGGCGGCGGCGACCGTCGCTCCCTCGTCGCGGCTTTCGACCGCGGCACCGCGCAATGCGCGTTACTGCATCCCGTAGACCAGGTACGTCGGGCGCCAGCCGGTGAAGTACATGGTTGCGACCAGTCCCGCATCGCCGCAGGAATAGCGCTGCGTCGCATTCGGAGCGGCGGTCGGCGAGGGGTTGCTCGTCCAGCATTGAGTGAGCACCCCGCTCGTATCGCCGCACGAGGTGCTCGGGGTCGGCAGCCGAGTGCCGACCTGGGGATGATTGCCGCTCAGGCAGTAGTAGTTCTTGCCGTCATGCGTAGCGGGTAGGAAGCCCCAGCCCGTGAGGCGCTTGTCTGCCCAGGGCGCATTCTTGACCACCTGCCAGGGGGAATGCACGACGGGCTCGGACCCGACCGTCGCGCATCCTCCGATCACTACGCATGCGAGCAAACCGATTGCGGTACGCATAGTCGCTCACCCCACGGTGGAATTGTCTCAACCAGTCTACAACGCGCGCGGTCGCGGTGGGTTTGCACGCAACCTCGAGCTGAGGCTCTACCGGAGTGCTACTGAGTCCAGGCCTGCCGGGGGCCGCCAAAGCGGTCGATTGCCTCGAGCATCGCCGCAACCAGCGAGCGCTCCTGCTCCGTGAGCTCGGGCCGCCAGATATCGAAGAGCAGCACCACGCGGCGCTCGGTGCTGCGATTCCAGGCCTCGTGCTCGATCGTGTCATCGAAGATCACGAGCTCGCCTGCGCGCCAGGCACGGGTCTCGTTGCCCACGCGCAGCGCGCATTGCGGCGGAACGACGAGCGGCAGGTGGCAGATGAGCCGCGTGTTCAAGTAGCCGTGATGCGGCGGAATGTGTGCACCGGGCCGCAGCATCGAGAAGAGGACGGTGGGCGTGCGGCCGTGGATGCGACAGAGCGGCAGCGCGGCGAGGGCCTCGAAGGTCCTCGGGAAGCGCGCGGCGCGCTCCGCGACCGGGGTGCCGGTCTGAATCAGGTGATAAGCGCTCCAAGCCGGATCGTCGAGCAGACCCTTGCTGTCGAAGGCCGGTCGGTTCGCCTCGCGCTTGAGGTAGGGAACGAACCCCGCCTCGGACTCGAGCACGCCCATGAGCTCCTCGCGGATGGCGCCGGTCGCAGCCTCGAGCGCTCGCACCCATGGGAAATGAGCCGAGTCGTAGAACTCGATCTGCGGCAGCTCGGGGAAGTAGAAGTACTGCGGCTGCTGCAGGAAGATCCGCCGTCGCCCGAGGAGGAGCTCGAGCGCGCGTGCGAAGCGCCCGCTCCCCGGCCCGCCGAGACCGCGCTGCTCGAGCGCCTCGACGAGATGCCGCTCGTAGGCGCGTCCGCTCTGCCGGCAGGCGGCCTCGACCCGCCCGAGCTCCGCGCGCCACTCGCGGGAGAGCGACGGCACGGTCGCGCCGATCTTGATCGCTGCGCGATAGAAGGAGGTTGCCGCACGAGGGTCGTTCCGCGCCGCGTGAACGTCGCCCTTGCGGATGAGCGCGGGCAGGTGACGCGCATCGGCAGCGAGCGCGCGATCGAGCGCGGAGTCCTCTGCCTGCACAGCACCGAGCGTGCGGTGCGCGATCGAGAGGCCGTACCAAGCCTCGGCCGAGCCCGACTCCGCAGCGACCGCGCGCGAAAAAATCTCGCACGCCGCATTCGCATCGCCGCGGCGCAGTGCCTCGAATCCCGCAGCCACGAGGGGTGCGGCGCCTGTTCCATCCTCGCCCATGATTGCGGGCCTTACCCCGATGTGCTCAGATCATCGACATGCGTGCCGCGCCGGCGGAAATGATACAGGAGGCGCGTCGGCTCGCGCGCGAGAGCCGAATTCCCGAGGCGATCGCGGCCTACCGGCGCATCCTCGGGCAGTGGCCGGATCGGGCGGACAGCTGGTACAACCTGGGGCTGCTCGAGCGGCGGGCGCGGCAGTTCGACGCCGCGCTCGCATCCTACCGTCACGCGCTCGACCTCGGCATCGCCCGCCCCGAGGAGGTCCATCTCAACCGCGCGGTGATTTACTCCGACGATCTCAAGGACTCAGAGGCGGCGGAGCGGGAGCTGCGGCTTGCGCTCGAGAAGAATCCCGACTACGTGCCTGCGCGGCTCAACCTCGGCAATCTGTTCGAAGATCTCGGCCGCAGGGATGCGGCGCGCGAGACCTACGAGCGCCTGCTCGAGCACGATCCCGGTTGCCGCGAGGCGCTCGCGCGCACGGCAAGCCTGCATAGGTTCTCAGACGCGGCGGATCCGCTCATCGGGCGGCTCAAGCGCGAGCTCGCAAGCGCGGCGCCCAGCCCCGCGGAGCGCGCGAGTCTCGCATTCGCGCTCGGCCGCGCGCTCGATGAGTGCGGCGCGTACGCGGATGCCTTCGAGAGCTATCGCGGCGCGAACGAGTGGAGCCGCGCGAGCGCGCCGGGCGGCACCGCACGCTACGATCGCGCCGCGACCGAGCGGCTCATCGACCGGCTGATCGGCGCATTCCCGGCGCCGAGCGCGCCGCCCGCGCGAGCGACGGCGCCGCCGCGACCCGTCTTCGTGTGCGGCATGTTCCGCTCGGGCTCGACGCTCATCGAGCAACTCCTCGCGGGCCACCCGCGCATCGATGCAGGAGGCGAGCTCGATCTCATCCCGCGCCTCGCCGAGCAGTCGCTGCGACCGTTTCCCGAGAGCATCGCCGCGCTCGCGCCGGCACGCCTTGCAGAGCTCGCGAGCGCGTATCGCGGCGCGCTCGCCGCGCTATTTCCGGCGGGCGAGCTCGTCACCGACAAGCGGCCCGACAACTTTCTCTACATCGGCCTCATCAAACTGCTCTTCCCGGACGCACGCATCGTGCATACGGTCCGCGATCCGCTCGACAACTGCCTGTCGATCTTCTTCCTGCACCTCGATCAGCGCATGAGCTACGCGCTCGACCTCATGGACATCGGGCACTACTACGTGCAGTACCGGCGCTTGATGGCGCACTGGAAGTCGCTCTACGCAGGCGCCATTCACGATGTGAGCTACGATGCGCTGGTGCGCGAGCCGCGCAGCACGCTGCAGAGGCTCGTTGGGTTCCTCGGGCTCGACTGGCACGAGGGTTGCCTCGAGCTCGCCCGGAGCGGGCGCGCGGTGAAGACCGCGAGTGTCTGGCAGGTGCGCGAGCCGCTCTATCAGCGCTCCTCGGGGCGGTCGCGGCACTATGCGCCCGCGCTGCGCGAGCTCACCGCGTACCTCTCCGCCGCGGCTATACTCTCTTGAAGGGAGCGGACGAGTCAGGTGGCGCGATGTTTCTTCGGATCGAGCAGCTACTCACGGCCGCGGAGGTGCAGGCGATCGCCGAGCTCGCTCGACAGACGAAGTTCTTGAGCGGCCGCGCCTCCAATCCGCACAACGCGACCAAGAACAACGTCATCCAGGATCCCGCCGACCCGACCGGACAGAAGGCCTCGCAGCTCGCGCTCGCCGCCATCCAGCGCAACGAGCAGGCGCGCCTGTTCGCGTTGCCCAAGCGCATGGCCGTTCCGCAGCTCCTGAAGTACGGCCCGGGGATGAACTACGGCGCGCACGTCGATGCGGCATTCATGAACGTGGGCGCACAGCCGCTGCGCTCGGATGTCTCCTGCACGATCTTCGTGAGCGACCCGGCCGACTACGAGGGTGGCGAGCTCGCGATCTCCCTCGGTTCCGAGACCGTACGCATCAGGGGCAAGGCGGGGGATGCGGTGTTCTATCCCTCGACCACGCTGCACGAGGTCGCGCCGATCTCATCCGGCGAGCGCCTCGTGCTCATCACGTTCATCGAGAGCCAGATCCCCGCTGGGGAGCACCGCGATCTCATCTACACGCTCAATGAGGTGCGCGCGCTCGAGGGGCTCAAGATGGACTGGCGCAACCGCATGCACCTCGAGTACGTGATCGCGAACCTGCAGCGCATGTGGTCGCGCTGAGGCGCGCACCGACGAGCGCGCGCTACTTCCCGCCGCCCGAGGCGGGGTAGTTGGCCTGGCCCGCCATCCCGTTGAGCGCGTCGCGGTTTTGCTGCTGCGCGATGAGGAACAGCTTGAACTGGTCCGGGTCGTAGCACGTCTCTTGGGGCAGCCGCGTGCCGATGTCCGTGTCTTTCTTGCAGTAGTAGGTCTTGCCCCCGGAAGTTCTGACTTTGAAGCCCGCGTTGTGAGCTTGCTTGGCGAGATCGGTGCTCGCGTCGTAATTGCCGGCCCGGCTGAGCGAGCACACGGAGCCGACGCTGATCACTGACGCGGCCGCGAACAGGATCGTCAGGGAGCGCTGAGCGGTCATGACTTAATCTCCCGAGGTAGGGTCGGGCAGCAGCATACAACGCCGTATACTCGCTCTCCAGCCGAATGTTACGCGAGGTTACATGGCGCGGGACGCCGAGCGCGATGGCGCCGTCTTGCGGGCGATTCTCGAGCGCGCGCGCGCGGGCCAGCACGCCGAGGCGGCCGGGCTCGCACACGGGGCACTCGCGGAGGGGCTCGAGCACCCCCTGGTGCTCAACGTCGCGGCCCTGGGACTCGAGCAGCAGGGGCGAATCGATGAGGCCGTGAGGCTTCTGCGCCGCGCCGTGCAGATCGCCCCGCGGGACGCCGCCGCGCGCAACGCGCTCGGCCTCTCCTTGCTGCAGATGCTCGAGCCGCGCGAGGCACTCGAGCAGTTCGACGCAGTGCTCGAGCTCGATGCCGGAATCGCGCATGCGCACGCGAACCGCGGACACGCGTTGCGCGCACTCGGCGCACCGCGCGAGGCGGAGGCAAGCTATCGGCGCACGCTCGAGCTCGATCCGGCGCACGCACTCGCACTGGCCGGACTCGCGAACCTCGCAGCGCATCGCGGCGCTTACGGGGAGGCGCGCGCCTCGGCCGAGAAGGCGCTCGCCGCGGCACCGGGCCTTCCCGATGCGTTGCTGAGCCTCGCGGTTGCGGACCTGGGAGAGGGTCACCTCGAGCGTGCCGAGCGTTCGGTGCGTACGGCGCTCAACGATGGGCGACTGCCGGCGCTCGCCCGCGCCCGGGCGCACGGAGTGCTCGGCGACATTCTCGATGCCGCGCAGCACACGGAAGCCGCGTTTGCGGCCTACACCACGTGCAACGACGGCCTGCGCGGGCTCTATTCCGGCCGGTTCGCAAGCGCCTTCGATCAGCTGCGAGAGATGACGGCTTCTTTCCCGGCGAGTCTTGCGGAGAGGTGGCGTGCCGCACGCGATTCGAGAGTCCAGCGCGAGGCTCGTGCGCACGTTTTCGTGCTGGGATTCCCCCGCTCCGGCACGACGCTCCTCAATTCGATCCTGGTGGGTCATCCGCAGGTGGTGGTACTCGAGCACTACGGGCTGCTCGTCGATGCCGCGCGCGAATTTCCGTCCGATCCGAGGTCCCTCGAAAGCCTCGCGCGCGCGCCGCCTGCGGTGCTCGAGCGACTCCGCGCCGCGTACTGGATTCGCGTTGCATCCGCCGGCGCCGATGTGAAGGACAGGATCTTCGTCGACGGCTCGGCGCTCAACAGCCTCCAGCTGCCGTTGGTTGCGCGTCTGTTTCCCGATGCGCGGATACTCCTCGCCTGTCGGGACCCGCGCGATGCCGTGCTGAGCGCGTTTCGCAATCGCTTCGCGATGAGTGCACCTGGGTACGAGCTCCTCACCCTGGATGGCGGCGCGCGCTACTACGGTGCCGTCATGGATTTCATCATCCGCCTGACGAGCCTGCTCAAGTTCGACATCCTGCTGGTGCGGCACGAGGATCTGATCTCGGAGTTCAAGCGCGAGATGCGGCGCATCTGCGAAGCTCTCGCGCTCGAATGGCACCCGGGGATGGGGGACTTCTCGCTGCGAGCTCGCGACGGGGAGGAGCGCGCACCGACCGAGGCGGAGTTCCGTCGCGGGCTCGGCACCGAAGGCATCGGTCAGTGGCGCCGCTATCGAGCGCACCTCGAGCCGGTGCTCCCGATCCTCGAGCCGTGGGTGCAGCGCTTCGATTATGGAGCCTGAGCGCTCGGAACCGAGGCCGGCGGATCGGGCAGCGTGAACCAGCAGTTGAATGCGACCGTGATGCGCTCGCCATCGCCCTCGAACGGCTTCACGTCGTGCAGCACCCAGGAGGGAAAGATCACGAGCTGCCCCGCCTCGAGCGAGAAGTTCGCGACGTGGGCGCCGTACGGCAGCTGCATGCGGGCGATGCCGGCATCCATGTGCATGGCGCTCGAGATCGTGGGATTCACGAACGAGAGCACCCCGCTCATCTTCTTGTCTGGATCGCTCTTCCCCGATTCCACGCAATAGACGCCGCTCCAGGAGGCGTTCGGGTGGTTGTGGAGCCCGAAGAAGCCACCGCGCCGCGTGACGTGGAACCAGCAATCGTTGTAGATCTGCAGGCGCGACAGGGTCGCCACATCGTAGCCGTTTAGCTTGCCGATCACCGCGAGCAGCTGGTCCCAGCAGAAGCGCTTGAGCTCCTGCACGGCTGGGTCGGCCTCGCGAAAGAGATTGAAGTGACTCTCGAAGAGCGCGTCGTTGCGGTAAGTGAGCGGGCGCGGGTTCGCGGCCTTGCCGCCGCCTGCCTGGGCGAGGAAGTAGGCGCGCAGCGCCGCATTCAGGCTCGCGGGCTGCGGATAGCGGCTGAACGCGAATGGCACGGCGAACATGTTGATCACGTCCGGACTCATCTGCGGCCCTCGTTGCCTCCAAAACTGGCGCGACGCGGACCATTCTAGCCCGCCTCATCGTCCGCAGCGGATGCGCTGGCAGATCGATGGCGCGTGCGTCGGCGGGGCGGCCGCCGTGCGGGGAGACGCGCGGTATAATTGCGCCGATGCAAACCCGATCGTCGCCGATCGAACAGAACCCCGCGGAACAGCGGGTGACGGCGCTGATGGCAGACGTGGAGCGGCTCCTCGCCGAGCGGCGCGACGTCGAGGCGCACACCTTGTGGAGCGAGGCCGCGGCGATCCTCCCCGAGCATCCCCTCGTGCTGCACGAGCAGGCGCGCCGCATGGCACGCGCGGGCGATGCGCGTGCGGCGCGGGAACTCCTCCAGAAGCTCGTCGCGGCTTCCCCTGCGAGCGTGCCGTTCGCTCTGAGTCTCGCCGCGGTGCTGCGCACCCTCGGTGAGCGCGACCAAGAGCTCGCGGTGCTCGAGCAGGCGCTCACGCGGGAGCCGCGCCACTTGATTGCACTGCTGCAGAAGGCGGCCGTGCTCGAGCTCCTCGGCAAGCCGCGTGCTGCCGCTGCGGTCTATCGCAATGCCCTGCAGACACTTGCACCCGGAGCACGACTGCCGCCGCCGATCGAGACCCACGTGGAGCACGCGCGCCGCGCGGTCGCGCAGCATGCGGCGCAGACCGCGGGGATGCTCGGTGCGCGGCTGCACGAGCTCAAGCGCGCTGCCCGCACGCCCGCGGAGCTCACGCGCTTCGACCGCTGCATCGACCGCACGCTCGGCCGCAAGCGCGTCTACCAGCCCGAGCCGACCGCAATGCTGTTCCCGTTCCTCGCCAACTTCGAGTACTACCCGCGCGAGAGCTTTCCGTGGCTCGCGGCGCTCGAGGCGGCCGCGCCCGCGATCCGCGACGAGCTCTTGGGCGCGCTCGCCGCCGACCAGGACGGCGTCGAGCCGTACATCGCCTACCCCGAGGGCGTGCCGCTCGACCAGTGGCGCGAGCTCAACCACTCGCGGCGCTGGAGCGCATACTTTCTCTGGAACCAGGGCCGGGCCGAGGAGACTCACATGGCACGCTGCGCGCGCACCGTCGAGGCCCTCGCCGCGACCCCGCAGGTCGACATCCGCGGCCGGGGCCCCACGGCGTTCTTCTCGATCCTCGATGCGCGCACGCATATTCCGCCGCACACCGGAGTGACCAACACACGCCTCACGGTGCATCTGCCGCTCATCATGCCGCCCGGCTGTCGGTTCCGCGTCGGCGGGGAGACGCGCGAATGGCGCTTCGGGGAGGCCTGGGTTTTCGATGACACAATCGAGCACGAGGCGTGGAACGACGCCCCCGTGTCCCGGGCGATCCTGATCTTCGATGTGTGGAACCCGCAGCTCACCGCGCTCGAGCGCGACCTGGTGCGCGAGGCGACGATCGCGCTCGCGGAGTACGGGAGCGAGGAGGGCGGAGTGCCGGGCGTTGCGCTGTGAGGACGGATTCGTGCGCTCGATGACGAACGCAGTCGCCTGCGCCGCCCTCGCTCTCTCGCTCGCGATCGGCGCGCGCGCCGCCGACCCCGTCGGGGAGCTGCTCGCTTGCCGGGGCATCCCGGACGAAGCTGCGCGTCTTCGGTGCTTCGACCGCCAGGCCGAGGTGGTAGCCCGTGCACGAGGCAGCCCGGCGCTCGCACCGAAGCAGACCTTTGGACTTGCACCCGGTGCCATCGCCGAGCGCGAAGTCGCCGCCGGCACACGCCGTCCCGACCTGTCACGGATCTCGGCGCGGATCGTGCGGATGGTGCAGGCGACGAACGGCCGCTACCTGTTCACCCTCGATAACGACCAGGTCTGGGAGCAGCTGCTCGCCGAGGGCGATCTGCTCGCAAAGCCCGGGGAGACCGTGCAGATCTCGCGCGGCTTTCTCGACTCTTACTGGCTCAAGGCGCCCTCGGGGCGCGGCTGCAAGGTCACGCGCGTGCGCTGAAGCGCTCAGTCGAGCGCGATGCCCGCCGATTCGAGCCGCGCCCGGACGGGCGCGAGCTCCGCTGCGTAGTGCTTCCACAAGTGGAGCGAGGAATCGTAGAGCGGCTGTCGCACCTGCACGGAGCTCGTGGTGATCACCGGGGCAGGGTTGCGGTGAAACTCCAGGCACGCGGGCTCGAACTCGAGCCCGACGAACTCGAGCAGGCGCCGCGTCGCGCCCTCGAGGTCGGCGACCACGTCCTCGTAGGCCACGTTCACGATGGCCCCGGGCAGCACGCGCTCCCAGTTCGCCATGAGCGCACGGTAACTCACGTAGAACTCCGCGATCTCGCCAAGATCGTAGGCGAACGGGTAGGTGCCGTTGAAGCGCGTGCGATAGATCGCGTGGCAGGCCGCGAGCGGATGGCGCGTCAGATGCACGATGCGCGCCTGGGGGAATGCGCGCCGGATGAACGGGCAGAAGAAGAAGTTCGTGAGCTGCTTGTCGAGGAGGCGCAGTGGCTCGCGGCGGACGGTGCGCGTGAGGGCCAAGTACTCGCGCGCGATGCTTGGGCCGTCGAGCGCCGCGAGCCGCTCGGCATGGATGTGCGCATCCGACGAGGGGGATTCCGCGCGCCGCGTCACGAGCGTGCTCACCGCCTCGGGCATCGCGGTGAGCTCGCCTCCGGAATGCACCTGCGAGTGGCTGGAGAGGATCCGCTCCACGAGCGTCGTCCCGCTCCGCGGCAAGCCCACGACGAAGATCGGTCGCGCTCCGGTCGTGTCGGCCTGCAGCGGCTCGACCTCACACATCACTTCGCGCAGCGCATCCATGAGGAGGGTGTCGTTGGTCACGGCGTAGTCGATGAGCGCGCGCTCGATGCGGTTTGCGGTCGCGAGGTGTCGCCAGCTCGCCGCGTGATCGCCCAGATCCTCGTGGGATTTCGCGAGTCCGAAATGCACGATCGCGGCATGCACGGAGTCCGCGGGCAGCGCTGCGAGCGCGCGCTCCATGGGCGCGATCCAGTTGCGCTCGGGCGTCTGGCGGCGCAGCTCCGTGAGCGCCTTCAGCGCCTTCGGCACGACCGGCTCGATCGCGAGCACCGCCTCGTAGTCGCGCTCGGCGAGCTCGAGATTGCCGAGAAAGCGGTGCACGACCGCCCGCTTGGCAAGGAGCATCGGATCTCGCGGCGCTCGCGCGAGCGCGCGGTCGAAAAGCGCGAGCGCGCCCGAGTACTCGCGTGCCTCGTTGAGAAACTCCGCGACTGCATCGAAGGTCGCGACGCCCTCGCCCGAGTGTTGCGCGGCCGCATCGGCAGCCGCGAGCGCGGCCACACGGTCCCCGAGCACGAGCAGGCACTCGGCCTTTTGCAGCAGGCACTGGGGATCCGTCGGAGCGGCCTTGAGTCGCTCCTCGATCAGCGCAAGCGCGGCATCCTTCTCGCCTGTGAGGAGCGCGACGATGCTTCCCAGGAGCCATCCGGCCGAGGCATCGGGCCACGCGCGGCGGCACGCCGCGGCCGAGCCCGCGGCACCGGCGAGATCGCCCTGACCGAGGCGCCCGTGGATCTCCTGTTCAAATTGGGGAAGGGTCTGATGTGCCATTCTGTCGCTCTCGCGCGCGAGGAGATCATAGCCGTAACGGGCGCACGCGCGAGACGACGCGACCGCTCTTCGGTCGTAGTGCACGAGCAACACTCATCTATTGCACGCGGAATCCTGTGTTGCGGCGGTCCGACACCGTGCTATAGTTCTCGCATCGGCGATAAAGCACAGAGACGGTAGAACGTCCGCGCCATCCTGAACGGGAGCAGGTGGCAAATATCTCCACCCGAGCGCTTGCATTGCGACGCAGGCCGTTTTTCCGAAGGGACCCTGGGGTTCCTGCTTGTGCTTTCGCTAACTCAATAACCTTGGCCTTTTATGTGGGAGAGCCAGGCAATGATTTACAGAGAGTCAGGAAATTCCCTTGTGCGGACGGCCGTTCGGACGGCGCTCGCAGGCGGCACCGTGGCGGCAGCGTTCGGCGTGGCCCACGCCCAGAACGCCCCGGCGCCCGCCGCAGCGGCGGCTCCAGCGGCGCAGCTCCAAGAGGTCACCGTCACCGGGTCGCGTATCGCCACGTCGAACCCCAATGCCACCTCGATCAGCCCGGTGTACACGGTCGGCTCGGACCTCTTCCAGCAGACCGGCGCCACGCGCATCGAGGACGTGCTCAATCAGCTGCCGCAGGTGTTCGCCGACCAGAACTCGACCAGCATCAACGGCGGTAACGGCACGGAAGAAGTCGACCTGCGCGGCCTCGGGGCCAAGCGAACCCTGGTCCTGGTCGACGGCCTACGCATGAGCTACGGCGACCCGACTGCGGGCGGTGCCGGCGCCGACCTGAACATGATCCCGACCGCGCTCATCGACAGCGTGGAGATCCTGACCGGCGGCGCCTCCTCGATCTACGGCGCGGACGCGGTCGCGGGCGTGGTGAATTTCAAGTTGAACGACCACTTCGAAGGCGTGAAGCTCGTCGGCAACGTCTCGGGCTACCAGCACGACAACGACAACAACCAGAACACCACGACCGACCTCCTGGACTTCAACTCGAGCACCGGGAACGACTTCAAGGAGGCCCCGAGCAGCGTGTGGACCGGCGCGGGCAAGCAGCTTTCCTTCATCGCCGGCGGCAACTTCGCCGACAACAAGGGCAACGCGACCTTCTACGCGACCTACCGCAACATCGCGAGCGCGCTGCAGGACCTCTATTCCCAGAGCGCCTGCACGATGGCCTCGGGATATGTCGCGCCGAAGGGCAACGGCAATTTCACCTGCTCGGGCTCGCTCACCTCCTATCCCGGCACCTTCCTGAAGTACGCGGGCGGCACGACCGTCGATGCGAACACGGTCGGAGCCGGCGGGGCGCTGCTGCCGCTCTCTGCCGAGTCGAGGTTCAACTACGGCCCGCTCAACTACATGCAGGCGCCGGACCAGAACTGGACTGCGGGCGCGTTCCTGCACTACGACTTCAACGATAACGTGAAGGTCTACGCGAACACGATGTTCATGCGGGACAAGACCTACCTGCAGATCGCCCCATCGGGCGATTTCGGCGATACGGTCGACGTGAATTGCGCGAACCCGTTTCTCTCGAGCGCCGAGGTCGGTGCCTGGTGCGGCGGCTCGACCGCCGGAAACGTCAATTCGGGCGGAGCGGGCAACGGCCTCTACATCCTGCGGCGCAACGTCGAGGGCGGCAACCGCGACGACTTCGAGCAGCACACGGACTGGCGCGAGGTGCTGGGCGTCAAGGGCGCGATCACCGACAACTGGACCTACGACGCGAGCTATCAGTACAGCCTCGTCAATCTGGATGAGATCTACTACAACGACATCTCGATCGCGAAGCTCAACTACGCGACCGACGTGGTCGAGGGCCCAAACGGACCCGAATGCGCGGCGACCGCGGCGGGTATCACGACCGGTCTCGCCGCCGGGTGCGTGCCGTGGAACATCTTCTCGCCGGGGCAGGTGACGCCCGCCCAGTCAGGCTATCTGGAGACCCCCGGGACGCAGCAGGGATCGGTCACGCAGCAGATCGTCGATGTCAACTTGACCGGCGACCTCAGCAATTACGTGCAGCTGCCGACCGCCCACTCGGGCCTGGCACTCGCGTTCGGCACGGAATACCGCGATGTGCGGTCGTACACGCTGCCGGACGAGGAGTTCCAGACCGGAGACCTCGCCGGGCAGGGCGGCGCCACGCTGCCGGTCGCGGGCGGTATCGTCTCGCGTGACGGGTATCTCGAGGCGCGCTTGCCGATCATGCAGGACGAGCCCTTCGCGAAGTCGCTCAACTTCGACGGCTCCTACCGCTACTCCTCCTACTCGCTCAATTTCAACACCAACACCTTCGAGGCGGGCCTCGACTGGGCGCCGACTCAGGATGTGCGGCTGCGCGGCAGCTTCACGCGCGCCGTGCGGGCGCCGAACGTGGTCGAGCTCTTCTCGCCGCAAAGCGTGGATCTCGATGGCACGATCGATCCGTGTGCGGGTCCCACGCCGCTTTATTCGGAGGCCCAGTGCGCCAACACCGGTGTCGCGGCGTCCCGCTACGGGCATATCGCCGCGAATCCGGCGTCGCAGTACAACGGGCTCACGGGCGGCAACCCGGACTTGAAGCCCGAGACGGCGCTCACGACCTCCTTCGGCGTGCAGCTCACCCCGAGGTGGGTGCCGCACTTCACGGCGAGCATCGACTACTACGACATCAAGATCGAGGAAGTGATCGAGTCGATCGGCGAAAACGAGATCCTGGATGAGTGCGCGAGCGCGGATCTGTTCTGCAATCTCGTCCATCGTGACTCGACGGGGTCGCTCTGGCTCACGCCCCAGGGATTCGTGACCGACTTGCTGCAGAACGTCGGGGATCTCGAGGAGAAGGGCGTCGACTTCGATCTCACGTACACCTACGACGCCGGGAAATTCGGCCGGGTGCACTCGGAGTTCATCGGCACCTACATCGATTCGTACAGCGTCACGCCCGTCTCGAATCTCGCGAACACCAACTACAACTGCGCCGGTTACTACGGCAACACCTGCAGCAACATCACGAGCGGCGCGGGCGGGCCGGTGTTCCACTGGCGGCACGACTGGACCAGCACCTGGACGACGCCGTATCAGCCGCTCGATGTGACGTTGCGCTGGCGCTTCCTCGGCACGGCGACGCTCGAGACGCTGAGCCCGAACCCCAACCTCAGCACCCCGGGTGCGACGGTGGCGAACGGCGGAGTGTCGAATACGGACGCTCGCATCCCCTCGTTCAGCTACTTCGATCTGTCGACGACCTACCACTTCACCGACAATCTGGTGGCGACCGTGGGGTGCAACAACATCCTGGATAAGGACTTCCCGGTCATCGGCTCGGACAATCTGCCCTCGCCGCCGATCGGCAACGGCAACACCATGCCGGGCACCTACGATTGGGGCGGCCGCTATCTCTTCGCGGAGGTCAGCGTCCAGTTCTGAGGGCGCTCGGGCCCTCGGGGTCCATTCAAACGGCGGGCTTCGGCCCGCCGTTTGCTTATGCGCGCCTGCGGCGCGCGATCAGCCGCCTCGCGACGCGGTGAACTCGAGCAAGGTCGCGATGTGGCGCTCGCGCGCCGCGGCACGCTCCAGCCACGCCATCCCATGCTTAATCTCCGCGCGGTGTTCTGCCTCGGCCGAGGCCAGCACCTCGCGCCTCAACGCCCCATCGTAAGCGTGTTCCGGCGCCTTCGAGTACCGGCGCATCAGCGGACCGGTCGCGATCCGTTCCGCCTCGCGCTCCGAGACGGCGGCACCGAGGGTGCGCAGCGCCTGCGCGAGCGCTGCAGCGGGGTCGGCGAGTAGCGCATCGAAATCCACCCACAGGACCGGACAGCCGCCCTCGACCGCAGCCTCGTTGAGACAGGTCATCTCCGCGAGCCAGCTCGCGGCGAGCCACTCGCCCTCGGAGCGCGGCGCTGCCGGTGCTCGGCCCGCGGGCTGGCGCTTGAGCAGACGGCTCCAGCGCAGCGGCGCGAGCGTGCGCGCCTCCACGCGCGAGTTCGGTCCACCGAGAATCGTGCGCAGATAGATGTGCGGAGCCACCGTCATCAGCAGTGCCACCGGTGCCGCGCTCGCGCGCAGGATCCGAGCGGCGATCTCGTTGACGATGCTCGTCGCCTTGATGACCGCGCGCTCGCCCGGCCGCCACGTGCGCGCGAGGAGTGCGAGCGCGGGTGCGAGCGCGATCCGCTCATCTCCGCTCGCGAGCGCGCGCAGCGGCGCCGGCTCGCGCACCGAGAAGAACGACTCGTGCTCGCCGATCAGCCGAGAGAGGAGCGTCGAGCCCACGTGTCCCACGTGAAAGAGATAGTGCGCGCGCGGCACAAGCCGCGCGGCGGCGGCGCTCAGCAGCGTGAGGTCGCATTGCGCACGAGCGGTTGTCCCGGCGAGCAGGCGCTGATCGAGAAAGCTCGCGGCGCGGTAGGCCGCCTCGTCGAGACGGACGAGCTTCACCTCGTTCCCCGGACCGAGCTCGAGCGGGAGCCACTCGGGCGAGCGAATGAGATCGTCAGGCGTGATCACAGCGGTCTCAGCGACGCTTGAGCATCTCGCGCAGAACGAGGGCGTCCTGCTGATCCCCGGGCCCGCTCGGCTCGAAAAAGCCTCGCAGGCGGACCCCTGCGGCGCCGAACATCGCCTAAGGGCTCTCAGTTCTTTGCGTGCGTCGGCGCCGGGCTCGCGTGCCACTCCACGCGGTCGCCCACCTTGATCCCCTCGCGCGCCGCCTCGCCGCCTTTCAACTCCACCACCGCGCTCACCGCCTGCCCAGCCGGGATGGTGGTCTCGTCGAACGGCCGCGCATCGGCCGCGATCTTGAAGATGCGTCCGTCGGGGCCGACGAACACGATATCGAGCGGGATGTACGTGTTCTTCATCCAGATCCCGGAGCAGCAGCGGACGAAGAGCATGCCCTCGTTGGCCGGCAGGTCGCGCACGAACATGAGGCCTTGCGCCTGGCGGTCTTCCGTGTCGGCCACCCACACGTCGAACTGATGGGTGCTCGAGCGCCCGCGGATCTCGAGTGTCGTGCGTGGAAAGGTTGCGAGATCCTGGAGTGGACCGGTCTGCGCGCGGAGCGGCGCGGGGAATGCGCCGAGTCCCGCAAGCGCGAGTGCGAGCGCGGCGGTGAGCACCGCGCGACGGAGAGGCTGCTCATTCATGGGCGGGATTCCTCATCGAGGGCCACACGGCCCGAAAAATCAAAGCGGGTAACCACGATCTCCTCACCCCCGGTCAGGCTCCGCGCCGGCGCGAAGCAGAAGCCGCGCACCGTCACGCGATACGCGCGCACCGCGCTCCCGGGAGCGCCGAGCGGCTGCTGGTCGAGGTCGTCCGCGGTGCACTTGTCGTTCCCGAGCGTGGAGTAGAGCCGTCGCTCGCCTTCGACGATGACGGTGACGTTGACCGGAAGATTGCGTCCGGCATGACCCGGCGCGGCGGAATCAATGCCGAAGATCAGCCGCATGCGCCCCCCACGCGCGGGTGCCCGCGCGGAGCTCGCGGTGAGCGGACCCGCGAAGCTCAGGCGAATTCCGTGCCCGTTCGGGCGGATGTCTCCAGCGCACTCGAGTGCGCGGTCATCGTGCCAGTCGAGGTCGAGCTGGAGCGCGCCGCGGATGCGCGCTCTCAGATATCCTCGGCCACCCGAGAGGCAGCCGACGGCCGACGGCGGTGGCCGCAGCCCATCGCCCGTGCCCCCGAGCGCCTGGGGAGCGGCCCGCACGGGCCCGCGGCTTTGCGAGATGGCGGCGAGGAACGCGAGCACGAGCGCCGCGGCGCGCAGCGCGGCCTTCCCGCGGACTTGTGAGCGCCGACTGTAATCGGGAGGCGAGTATTCGACGGTGCGCATCAGTCAAAGTCTACCTTGGGCCCCGGCCGACGCAGCATGCTGCGATGCGGCATTCTTGAGGGGGTGCTAGACTCCGCGCCTTTTCTGAAGCTCGACGCCGCGAGAGCCCATGCGAGATGCGCTGTTGGAGGTGATACCGGCCGTTCCGCTCCCGCTCGCCCGGCTATCGGAGCTCGCCTCGAATCTCTTCTTCAGCTGGCACCGCCCGAGCCGTGCGCTGTTCGAGGATCTCGACCCTGCGCTGTGGGAGCAGAGCGGCAGGAATCCGTGTCTGCTCTTGCGCTCGATCGCGCAGGACAAGCTCGACCGCGCCGCGCAGGACGTCGAGTACCTGCGTCGCTACGGCGAGGTGATGAGGACCTTCGACGCCTATCTCACCGCGCCCGCACCGTCTCCGGCGGGCTCCCTCGTCGCCTATTTCTGCGCGGAATACGGTTTCGCGGAGAGCTTCCCCATCTACTCCGGCGGTCTCGGGGTGCTCGCTGGCGACTATTGCAAGGCCGCGAGCGACGATCTTCCGCATTTCGTCGCGATCGGACTGCTTTACGAGCAGGGCTATTTCACGCAGTCGGTCGACAACGACGGTGTCCAGAACGCCACCTACGAGGAGCACGATCCGCGTGACCTCCCGGTGCGGCAAGTCCTCGACGGTCGCGGCGAGGTGCTCACGGTCATCGTGCGGATCGCCGGTCGCGACGTGGTCGCCCGGGTCTGGAAGGCGCAGGCGGGACGGGTGTCGGTGTATCTCCTCGATACGAACTGCGCCGAGAACTCCCCGTCCGACCGCGACATCACGCACCGTCTCTACGGCGGCGATGAATCGACGCGCATCCGCCAGGAGATGATGCTCGGAATCGCGGGCCTGCGGGCTCTGCGCGCACTCGGCCTCGAGCCGGCGGTGTTCCACTTGAACGAGGGTCACGCGGCGTTCCTGATCCTCGAGCTCCTGCGCGAGCACCTTGCGCGCGGTCTCGCGCTACCGGCCGCGCTCGAAGCGGTGGCCTCGCAGTGCGTCTTCACCACCCACACACCGGTCGCCGCCGGCCACGATGCCTTCAGCTACGATCTGCTGATCGCGCACTTCAACGACTTCTTTCGCGAGATCGGGGTGCCGGCGGAGCGGCTGCTCGAGCTCGGGCGCGCGCCCAATGCCCCCTACGTGTTCAACATGACGCGCCTTGCGCTGAACGGCGCACGGCGCGTGAACGGCGTGAGCCGCGTCCACGGGCTCGTCTCGGCGCGGCTGTGCGCGGATCAGTGGCCCGAGATCCGTCCCGAGGAGAATCCGGTCGGGTTCGTGACCAACGGGGTCCACGTGCCGACCTTCCTGCATCAGAGCTGGGCCGCCTTTTTCGATGAGCGCATCGGGAGCGAGTGGCGCGAGCATCTGATGGAGGCGCAGTACTGGAAGCGCCTCGAGTCCGTGCCGGATGCCGACTACTGGGCCACCTCGCAGTCGGTCAAGTCGCGCATGCTCGCCGGAGTGCGCGAGCGGCTGCAGCACGCCTACTCCCGCAAGGGCTTGAGCACCGCGCAGTGGCGCCACGTCACGCGCTGGCTCGATCCGAGCGACCCGAACATTCTCACGATCGGCTTCGCGCGCCGCTTCGCCACCTACAAGCGTGCGGCGCTCCTGCTTCGCGACCGGCAGCGCTTTGCGCGCCTCGTGCAGGGAGCGGGGCGTCCGGTCGTGGTGCTGTTCGCGGGCAAGGCGCACCCGGCGGACGAGCCCGGCAAGCAGGTGCTGCGGGAGATCTCCCAGCTCATGCTCACCTCGGAGTTCGTCGGCCGTGTGGTATTCATCGAGGACTACGACATCCAGCTCGCGCGCTGGCTCGTCGCCGGCGTCGACGTATGGCTCAACAACCCGATCGCACCGCTCGAGGCGAGCGGCACCTCCGGGATGAAGGCGGCGATCAACGGACGGCTCAACTTGAGCGTCCTCGACGGCTGGTGGGCCGAGGGCTGGGACTACGACAACGGCTGGGGCATCCCGCCTCTCGCCGTCCAGGATCCCGACCGTCGCGACGCCCTCGAGGCGCAGCTCATCCTCGATACGCTCGAGGAGGAAGTGGTTCCGCTCTACTACGAGCGCAACGGCGATGGCTATTCCGCGGAGTGGGTGAGACGCAGCAAGCGCGCGATGATGACCGTGATCCCGCGCTTCAGCACGCGGCGCATGCTCGAGGACTATGCCCACGGACTCTATCGTCCCGCCGAGCGCCAGTACCGCGAGCTCGCCGAGCGCGACTTCGCCGGCGCGCACGCGCTCGCCGAATGGAAGCATCGCGTGCGTCAGGCGTGGCCGCGGATGGACCTGCGCCCGCTCGAGGATCCGCCCACCGAGCTCGCGCTCGCCGGCCGCCTGCGCGCGCGGGTCGCCGTATCGCTCGGGGATCTCTCACCGGGGGACGTGCGGGTCGAGTTCGTGGCGCGACGGCGCCTGCCGGAGGCGAGCTTCGAGCCCCCGCCGCTCTCCTCCTATCGGAGCGCCCGCTCCGAGGGCCTCTGGACCGCGCAACTCATCGCAACGGGTGCGCACTTGGACGACGGCGCAGCGGTGTTCGAGCTCGACGCGCAACCGCCCGCATGCGGGCAGTTCGCGACCGAGATCCGCCTCTATCCGTACCACGAGCTGCTCTCGCACCCCTACGAGCTCGGGCTCATGAAGCGACTGTGAGATCTGCTTGAGCCGAGTTACACGGGCGGCGTGCGACCGTCCGGCGCCCTTGGTATCGTAGCCGCACCCATGACCGCACGATCCCCCGCGAGGGCTTCCTCCGGCCGCTACGTGAGCCGCCTGACGAGCGGCACGCTCGCCGTGGTGATGGCCGGGGGTCGCGGCGAGCGACTGAAGGACTTGACCGCGCACCGCTGCAAACCGGCGACGCCGTTCGGCGGCAAGTTCCGCATCATCGATTTCGTGCTCTCGAACTGCGTGAACTCGGGCATCCGCCAGATCTCGATCCTCACGCAGTACAAGGCGCAGTCGCTGATCCAGCACGTGCATCAGGGCTGGAGCTACCTGCGCGGGGAGTTCGGCGAGTTCGTCGAGGTTGTTCCGGCGCAGCAGCAGATCGGGGAGAACTGGTACCGCGGCACCGCGGATGCGCTCTATCAGAACCTCGACCTCATTCTCTCGCATCGGCCCAAGCACGTGCTGGTGCTCGCGGGCGATCACATCTACAAGATGGACTACGGTCCGATGATCGCCTATCACGTCGAGAAGGGCGCCGATGTGACCGTCGGCGTGGTCGTGCTGCCGGCGCGCGAGTCGCGCAGCTTCGGCGTGCTCACCGCGACGGAGTGGAACCGCGTCACCAAGTTCACCGAGAAGCCCGCCGCGCCGGATACGCTTCCGAACCGCCCGGACTCGATCTTGGGCTCGATGGGGATCTACGTATTCAATACGCGTCTCCTCGAGAAGCTGCTGATCGAGGATGCCTCCGACCCGCTCTCCCAGCACGACTTCGGCAAGAACGTGATCCCGCACTCGATCGGCAACCGGCAGGTGTTCGCCTACCCGTTCCAGGATGTGAAGACCCGCGCTCAGAGCTACTGGCGCGACGTGGGAACGATCGATGCCTATTACGAGGCGAACGTCGAGCTCGTCCACGTCAACCCCGAGCTCAACATCTACGACCGCGAGTGGCCGATCTGGACCTACCAGGTGCACTCCCCGCCCGCGAAATTCGTGCTCGACGAGGACGGCCGACGCGGTCTCGCGATCAATTCGATGGTCTCGGGCGGCTGCATCATCTCGGGCGCCACGGTGCGCGGCTCGCTGCTCTATTCCGACGTGCGGGTGGACGAGCGCTCGACGGTCGAGGACGCGGTCATCCTTCCGCACGTGGAGATCGGCAAGGGCTGCCGCATTCGCCGCTCGATCATCGACGACGGCTGTCAGGTGCCCGACGGAATGCTCATCGGCATCGACCTCGCGGTCGACGCGCAGCGCTTCCATGTGACCGAGAACGGCGTCGTGCTGGTCACGGCCGACATGCTGCGGAAGCTTTCGGGCTGATTCCAGGGAGCACTCCGCACCCAATGACCACCCCGTCCCGGCTACCCGTCGTGCTGCTTTGGCACATGCACCAGCCGCAGTACCGTGACCTCCTCACCGGCGAGTACGTGCTGCCGTGGACCTACCTGCACGCCATCAAGGACTACACCGACATGGCGGCGCACCTCGAGGCGCGGACGGACGCACGCGCGGTGGTGAATTTCACGCCGATCCTGCTCGAGCAGCTCGACGATCTCGCACGGCGCACGGCGGCGCACCTGGAGCACGGTGCGCCGCTCCCGGATCCGGTGCTCGCGCTCATCGGTCCGGCGCCGCTCCCGCGCTCCGGCGCAGCGCGAGCTCAACTGCTCCGCGCCTGCCTGCGCGCGAACGCCAAGAACATGATCGAGCGCTTCGCGCCGTACCTCGAGCTCGCAACGCTTGCGGAGCCGCTCGCGACCCCCGAGCGCGCGGTGTACGCCTCCGATGAGCTCATCCGCGATCTCGCGGTGTGGTATCACCTCGCCTGGGTCGGGGAGACCGTGCGCCGCGGCGACGCGCGCATCGCGGCGCTCACCGAGCAGGCGCGCGGCTTCACGGATGGGCAGCGGCGCGAGCTCCTCGTGCTCATCGGGGATCTCTTGGCCGGGGTCATCCCGCGCTTCCGCTCGCTTGCGGAGCAGGGTCGCTGCGAGCTCGCGGTCTCACCGTACAGCCACCCGATTCTGCCGCTGCTCATCGATTTTCGCAGCGCGCGGGAGTCCGTCCCCGACTCCCCGCTCCCGCGTCATGCGGCCTATCCGGGCGGAGCCGAGCGCGCCGCCTGGCACGTGGCGGAGTCGGTCCGCGTTTTCACGCGCCACTTCGGCCGCGCTCCGCACGGGTGCTGGCCGTCGGAGGGCGCGGTCAGCACCGCGGCGCTCGATCTGATCGGGCAGCACGGCTTCCTGTGGGCGGCCTCCGGAGGCAACGTGCTGCGTACGAGCCTCGCGGAGCAGAGCGAGCGCCTCGAGGAGGCCGGCGCGCTCGAGCGGCCGTGGCGCCTCGATGAGCGCGCGCTGCGCTGCTTCTTCCGCGACGATCGGCTCTCGGATCTGATCGGCTTCACGTACTCGACCTGGCGCGGCGACGATGCTGCGCAGAACTTGGCGCACGAGCTTGCACAGCTCGCACAGGCCGGCGGCGACCCCGGCCGCGCCGTGCTCATCGCCCTCGATGGCGAGAATGCCTGGGAGCACTACCCCTTCAACGGCTATTACTTCCTCAGTTCGCTCTACGCGGTGCTCGCGGAGCACCCGGCGCTCGAGCTCACGACGCTCTCATCGTGCCTGGAGCGTGGACTCGTGCCGACTCCCTTGAAGCGCCTGGTCGCCGGCAGTTGGGTATACGGCACGCTCGGCACCTGGATGGGCGATCCGGCGAAGAACGCGGCGTGGGACCTGCTCTGCGACGCGAAGCTCGCGTTCGACTCCGCGCTCGCGCGCGGTCTCGGTGCCGAGCAACGGGCGCGCGCCGAGGCGCAGCTCGCCTTGTGCGAGAGCTCGGACTGGTTCTGGTGGTTCGGCGATTACAATCCCGCCGATGCGGTGCGTCAGTTCGACGAGCTCTACCGGCGCCAGCTCGCCAACCTCTACCGCTGTCTCGAGCTCCCGCCCCCCGAGACGCTCGCGCGGCCGATCGGGGTCGGGCACGGTGTGATGGAGCACGGCGGAGTGATGCGCCGCGCGTCCGCTCCGTGAGCGCGGCGGCGGCTGCGAGTCCGCCGCGCGTCATGCGCGCGCGCGCCCGGCACCTCTACTATCGCGCGCGCTTGAGCCGCATGCTGGGCCGGCGCGTCGCGGCCGCCGAGCTGTGCCACCGGGCGCTCGCACAGTGCGACTACGGGCGCGCATGGCGCATGCTCGCGGAGCTCGAGCTTCCGGGGGAGGACTACCTCGCGCTCCTCGCTCGCGTGCACCGGCACGTGCGGCCCGCCACCTACCTCGAGGTCGGCGTCGCCCGGGGCGACTCGCTGCGGCTGCTCGCCCCCGAGACGCGCGCGCTCGCAATCGATCCCGCACCGCGCCTCAAGCAGCCTTTCGGGCCGCTGCAGAAGCTCTTCCTCGAGACGAGCGATGAGTTCTTCGCGCGCCACGATGCGGTCGCGGAGCTCGGCGGGCGCAGGATCCGCATGGCCTTCATCGACGGGATGCATCGCTTCGAGTTCGCGCTCAGGGACTTTCTCAACATCGAGCGGCTCGCCGAGCCCGACACGCTCGTCTTCATCCACGATTGCTATCCTCTCGATGCGCGCACCGCGGCGCGCGAGCAGACGACGGCGTTCTGGAGCGGAGATGTGTGGCGGCTCATCGTGCTGCTGAAGAGGCATCGTCCGGATCTCGCGATCCACACGATCGCCGCACCGCCCACCGGGCTCGGGCTCATCACCCGGCTCGACCCCCGCGCGGGCGCGCTCACGAGCGCGCTCGACGAGCTGATCGCGGAGGGGCTCGCGACCGACTACGCGCACATCGAGTCCGACAAGCCCGCGGCGTTGAATCTCGTCGCAAACGACTGGCTGCGGCTCGCGCCGCTCCTGCGCCGTGCCTCATGAGCTCGCGAGCGTTGAGCCGCCGGCGCGCCGGGGCCCTCATGCACATCACGTGTCTCGCCGCGCCGCTCGGGCGCGGCGGCCGCGCGTTCATCGACTGGCTCGCCGCGGCGGGCTTCTCGGTCTGGCAGTTCCTGCCGGTCGGTCCCCCCGGCAGCGACGGATCGCCGTACTGGGTGCGCTCGGATGCCGCCGGCAATCCCGGCCTCCTCGATCGGGAGGAGATGCCTCCCCTCGACACCGACGATGAGCGCGCGTTCCGCAGCCGCGCGCGTGACTGGCTCGACGATTACGCCTGCTACGAGCTCTTGTCGCGCCTCCATGGCGGTGCCCCGTGGTGGCAGTGGCCGCCCGAGCACCGCGACCGCGACCCGCAGAGCCTCGCGCGGCTGCGGGGCGAGCACGCGGATGCGCTGCGGACGCTCGCCGCCGAGCAGTACGCGTTCGACTGGCAGTGGCGGCGACTGCGCGCTCATGCGCAGGCGCGCGGCGTGTTGCTCTTCGGCGATCTGCCGTTCTACGTGGCGCCGGACTCGGCGGAGACCTGGGCGCACCGCGGTCAGTTCCAGGTCGATGCGATCGGTGCGCCCGCGGCGGTCGCCGGGGTGCCGCCGGATTACTTCTCCGCGCTCGGACAGCTCTGGGGCAATCCGCTCTACGACTGGAACGCGATGCGAGCGGATGTGTTCGCATTCTGGCGCCGCCGGGTACGACTGCAGCTCGAGCGCGTGGATCTTCTGCGCCTCGACCATTTCCGCGGGCTCGCGGCCCACTGGGCCGTGCCTGCGGGTGAGCCGGATGCGCGCGGTGGCGTGTGGAAGCGCACCCCCGGCTGGGCGCTGCTCAGGGTGCTGCGTGCGGAGTTGGGGAGCCTGCCGCTGGTGGCCGAGGATCTCGGCGTCATTACGGCGGAGGTGGAAGACATGCGGCGCTGCTTCGAGCTTCCCGGGATGCGCGTGCTGCAGTTCGGCTTCGACGGCTCCGGGACCAACCCGCACCTGCCCCACATGCACGAGCGCGACAGCGTCGTGTACACCGGCACGCACGACAACGACACGGCGCTCGGCTGGTACGCGAGCCTCGATCGCGAGGCCGCTCTGCGCGTCAATCTCTATCTGCGCGTGACGGCCGGCGCGATGCCCGACGCGCTCGTTCGCGCCGCGCTCGGCTCGGTGGGCGCGCTCGCCGTGCTGCCGGTGCCGGACCTCCTCGCGCTCGGCTCGGCGGCGCGCTTCAATACACCGGCCACGGTCAAGGGGAACTGGAGCTGGCGGCTTCCCGCCGAGTCGCTCACGCCGGAGCTCGCGGCACGCTACCTGGAGCTCAACCGAGCCTACGGACGGGCCGCATGATGCGCGCGCGCGCGGCGCCGGTCGTGCTGCTCGCGCTCATCGCGGTCGGCTGCACGGCGTTCGTGCCGAAACTCAAGACACCGCACCTCGCGATCGAGAGCGTCGAGCTCGAGCACGGCGATCTGCTCACGCAATACCTCAAGGTACGCATGCGCGTCGCGAATCCCAACGACATGGCGCTGCCGATCAAGGGGCTTTCCTACCGCATCGAGGTGGACGGGGAGGAGCTCGCGCGCGGGGTCTCGAGCGCCGCGTTCACGGTGCCGCCGCTCGGGGAGGCGGATTTCGACATGGACGTGACCGCGAATCTCGCCGGCGCGCTCATCCGGCTGCTCGCACACCGCGACTCCGGAATCGACTACCACATCACCGGAAAGGTGGACCTCGCGCGCGGCTTCCTGCGCTCCGTGCCATTCGACGAGCACGGCAGATTCGCGCTCAGGTGACGCTCGCAACGAGCTGCTCGAACAGCGCGACGTACTGCGCGACCTGGCGGGGCCAGGAGAAGTCCTGTGCCATCCCGTTGCGCGCCATGCGGCTCCAGTGCGCTTCGTCGGCGTGCAGATCGAGCGCGGCGTGCAGCGCTTGCTCGAGCGCCGCGGCGCTGTACTCGCGAAAGAGGATGCCGGTGCCGCCGCCGCTCGCGGGGTCGTAGCGCTGGACGGTATCGGCGAGGCCGCCCGTCGCGCGCACCAGCGGCACCGTGCCGTAGCGCAGGCTGTACATCTGATTGAGCCCGCACGGCTCGTATTGCGACGGCATCAGGAACAGGTCGCTCGACCCCTCGATCCAGTGCGCGAGCTCCTCGCTGTAGCCGCGCCGGAACGCGAGACGCCCGGGGAACGCGCGCTCGAGCTCCAGGAAGCCCTGCTCGTAGGGCTCATCCCCGCTTCCCAGCACGGCGCAGACGAGATCGCGCGCCGCGAGCACGCGCGGAAGCGCCGCGAGCATGAGGTCGATGCCCTTCTGCGCTGCAAGTCGGCTCACCACCCCGGCGAGCGGCGTGCGCGGTCCGCAGGCGAGGCCGACTCGCCGCGCGAGCTCGGCTTTGAGCTCGGCCTTGACCGAAAGGTGTGCGGCATCGTAATGCCGCGCGAGGTAGCGGTCGATGCGCGGATCCCATTCATCGTAGTCGACCCCATTGAGAATCCCGAGCACGGCGCGGCCGCGTGCGGCGAGCACTTGCTCGAGGCCCATGCCGAACTGTGGCGTGCGGATCTCGGCGGCATACGTCGGGCTCACGGTCGTCACGGCATCGGCATGGAGAATGCCGTGCTTGAGGGAGTTGATGTGGCCGCTGCGCAGATCGTCCTGGTGGAGCAGGTAGGCGCCGGCGCCGAGCTGCAGATCACCCGCCACCGCGGCGCTGAACACCCCTTGGTAGCCGATGTTGTGGATGGTCAGCACCGAGCGCGTCTGGGCGAAGAGCCGGTCCCAGCCGTACAGGCTCTTGAGGAAGAGCGGGGCGAACGCCGCGTGCCAGTCGTGGCAATGCAGGATCTGCGGACTCCATGCCAGGCGCTGGCACGACTCGAGCGCTGCTCGGGTGAGCGCAATGAAGCGCAGATGCTCGTCAGGATCGCCGGTATAGAGCGCACGGCGCGCATAGAGCGCCGGACAATCGACGAGGAAGACCGGGGCCTGCGAGCCCGGGAGCCGCGCGGCGAGCACCGAGTAGCGGTAGCGGTGCGGCCCCACCTCGAGCGAGACGTCCCGCAAGGGCTCGACCGGTGCCACGGACAATTGCGCGAGGTCGAGCGCGCCGTAAAGCGGTAAGAAGGCGCGCACGTCGTGCCCATCGGCGTGCAGGAAGCGCGTGAGCGCGCCCGTCACGTCGGCCAGCCCGCCCGTCTTGGCGAGCGGACTCATTTCGGAGGCGATCGAGCAGATCCTGAGGGCCATGCGGTGAACCTCGTCGGCCGCGCCGCGACGCGCGTCCCCGGCGTAAAGGCGGCGCAGTCTAGCGCGTGGCACCACCGAGGCTTGGGTAGACTGTGCCCGCCCGGAAGCGCCTCGACCGTGATCCGCCGCATACTCATCGCACTGACGATCATCGTGCTCATCGCCGCCTCGGCGCTGATCGGCGTGCTGGTCGCGAACGGGCCCGAGTGGCTCCATTCGCTGCGCGGAGTGGGCTGAGCGCGCGCGAATCGGCGGGTGTCTGCTGCAGCGCGGTAGACCGTGCGCTCCGTCCGGCGGGTGTCAACGGTGTGACAGCCGTCTAACTAATTGATTTTAAAAGATCCGGATAGCCCTCGGGCACTCGCAGGCCACCTTCGCTGGTAAACTACTCCCGTCGTCCCGCTCCCCGCGTCCATTGCGTGCGCAGCGAGGATCGCCTCAATCCCTTCGAGGTGCGCGCGCCGAAGGGAGCCGAACGGATAGTCGAACCAACATGTCAGCCTCGCCTTACAAGCAACTCGAGCAGGAGTTCAAACGGCTCCATTCCTTCCGCGGAGCGCTCTCGCTGCTCAGGTGGGATGCCGCGGTCATGATGCCTCGCGGCAGCGCCGATGTGCGCGGCGAGCAGCTGGCCGCGCTCGAGACCGAATACCACGCGCTGCTCACCTCGCCGCGGATCACGCGCCTGCTCGACCGCGCGCAGGCGAACACTCAGGTGCTCTCGGACTGGCAGATCGCGAATCTCCGCGAGATGCGCCGCCAGCGCGATCATGCGATCGCCACGCCGGTCACGCTCATCTCGCGCCTCGCCCTGGCGACCTCCCGGGCCGAGGTGCAGTGGCTCGAGGCTCGCCAGCAGGGCCGCTTCGAGCTGTTCGCCCCGCATCTCGAAGAGGTGGTGAGCCTCGTGCGCGATAAGGCCGCCCTGCTTGGCCAGGCGCTCAATCTCGCCCCCTACGACGCCCTGGTCGATGAGTTCAGCCCGGGTGTCACCTCGACCGACATCGAGGGTGTGTTCAAGTCCCTCTCGCGGCGCCTGCCGTCGCTCATTCGCGAGGTGATCGGCCTGCAGGACGCGGTCCCGCTCAAGCCGCTTGCGGCGAGCTTTCGCGAGGACAAGCAGCGGGCGCTCGTCGTCGAGATCATGAAGGCCGTCGGATTTCCGTTCGACCGCGGCCGCCTCGACGAGAGCGAGCATCCGTTCACCGAAGGGGTGCCGGGCGACATTCGTGTGACGACGCGATTCGATCGCACGGATCTGTTCTCGGGACTGCTCGGCGCGCTGCATGAGACCGGCCATGCGATGTACGACCTCGGCTTGCCGCAGGAATGGCGCGATCAGCCGGTCGGGCGCGACCGCGGCATGGCGCTCGAGGAGAGCCAGTCGCTGCTGCTCGAGATGCTGGTGTGCCGCAGCCGCGCCTTCGTCGCGTATCTGTGTCCGCTCCTCGCCAAGCATTTCGGCGTCTCGGGTGCGGATTGGAGCCCCGAGAATACCTATGCGCACATCACGCGCGTGCGGCGCAGTCTCATCCGCGTCGATGCGGACGAGCTCACCTATCCGCTCCATATCCTGTTGCGCTACGAGCTCGAGAAGAAGCTGCTCGCCGGCGAGCTCGCCGTGCGTCATCTCCCCGAGGCGTGGAACAGCGGCATGGAGCAGCGCCTCGGCATCCGCCCGACGAGCGATGCCGACGGCTGCCTGCAGGACATCCACTGGGCCGTCGGCTCCTTCGGCTATTTCCCCTCCTACGCGCTCGGCGCAGTCATGGCGGTGCAGCTTTACGAGAGCCTGCGCGCGGAGGTGACCGGACTCGACGCCGAGATCGCGCGCGGGGAATTCTCGGGCCTGTTCGGGTGGCTTCGCACCCATGTGCACGGTCTCGGCGCCAAGCTCTCCGTGCACGAGCTCATCAAGTCGGCGACCGGCAAGGCCCTTTCCCCGGCACCGTTCATCCGCTATCTCGAGGGGAAGTATCTCGAGGGCGCCGCGACCATCGCCGCCGCCTGAAACGATGACCGGGGAGTCCCAGCACCCCGCCGGCTCGCGGACCGCGAAGCGGTTGCAGGCCCATCTGCGCGGCATCGTCGGCAAGGCGATCGCGGACTACGCGATGATCGCCGACGGGGATCGCGTGATGGTGTGCCTCTCCGGGGGTAAGGACTCCTACACGCTGCTCGACATCCTGCTCTCGCTCAGGCGCGCTGCGCCCGTCGATTTCAGTCTCGTCGCGGTCAATCTCGACCAGAAGCAGCCGGGCTTTCCGCCGCACGTTCTGCCCGAATATCTGGCCCCGCTCGGCATCCCCTATCACATCATCGCGCAGGACACCTACTCGGTGGTCAAGCGCGTGATCCCCACAGGCAAGACGATGTGCGGGCTGTGCTCGCGCCTGCGCCGCGGTGCGCTCTACCGCTTCGCCTCCGAGCACGGCATCACCAAGATCGCCCTCGGCCATCATCGCGACGACATCGTCGAGACTTTCTTTCTCAATCTGTTCTTCGGCGGGCGCTTGAAGGCGATGGCACCGAAGCTCCTGTCCGAGGACGGGCGCCACATCGTGATCCGCCCGCTCGCCTACGCTGCCGAGCGCGACATCGCGCGCTACGCGCGCAGCCGCGCCTTTCCGCTCATTCCCTGCAATCTCTGCGGCGCGCAGTCGAATCTGCAGCGCACGGCAGTCAAGCGCATGCTCGAGGAGTGGGAGCGGCAGCATCCCGGGCGCACGGAGACGATCTTCGCGGCCTTGAGAAACGTGCATCCCGATCACCTCGCGGATGCCCGCTTGCACGACTTCGCCGGGCTCGATGCCGTGCGCATCGGCGCGATGACCGAGGCCGAGGAGGGTCGACTGCTCGAGGCCGCCGGGCGCGCATGAGCGCGCCCCTCGCGCGGCCGCTGCCCAACACGTACTGGCTGCTCCCCGGCAGGCTGCTTGCGGGGGAGTATCCCGGCGGCATCGACGCCGATGCGGCGGGCGCACGGCTCGAGCGGCTACTTGCAGCCGGCGTCGATTGCTTCGTGAACCTCACGATGCAGGATGAGCTCCCGCCCTACGAGGTGCTGCTGCCGCCCGGGGTGCAGCACTTCCGCCTGCCGATCCCTGACCACGGTGTGCCCGCGGAGCCGGCGCAGATGGTCGAGATTCTCGAGCTGCTCGAGCGCTCGCTGCGCTCCGGGCGCTGCATCTACCTGCACTGCCGCGCGGGGATCGGGCGAACCGGGACGGTGGCAGCGTGCCTGCTCGTTGAGCGTGGGCTCGCCGCCGAGGCGGCGCTCGAATCGCTCAACCACGCGTGGCAGCAGTGCGAACGCGCGCAAGCCTGGCCGAGCGTGCCGGAGACCGACGCGCAGATCGACTACGTGCGCAGCTGGCGGCCGCGGGCCGCCCCGCACACGGCTGCGGCCGCCGCGGCGACCGAGTCCGTGGCTGCGAGTGGCTTAAGCGGACGCTTCCGCGGCGCGCTCGTGGGTCTCGCGGTCGGCGACGCGCTCGCCGCGGCGACCGAGCAGCGCAAGCCCGGCACGTTCGAGCCGGTAGCCCAACTGCTCGGCGGCGGCCCGCACCAGCTGCCGCCCGGCGCGTGGAGCGACGATACGGCCATGGCGCTCGCGCTGGCGGACAGTCTCACGGCCTGCGGGAGCTTCGACCCGCGCGATCAGGTCGAGCGCTACCGGCGCTGGCAGGAGGAAGGTTATATGTCGGCCACCGGGCGCTGCGTCGGCATCACGGCGAGCACGGTGCGTGCGCTCGCGGCGGCACGCTGGCGGCGGCAGCTCTTTCCCGGCTCGCACGAGCCGGGCCGGCTCGATCCCGAGCCGCTCGCGCGCGTGGCACCCCCGGTGATGTTCGCCTTCGCCGATGCGCGCGCCGCGGTCCGCCTCGCGACCGATGCGGCGCGCCTCACGTGTCAGGCGGCAACCGTGCTCGAGGCCTGTGGGGCCTTCGCCGCGATGCTGCACGCCGCCCTGGCCGGCCGAGCCAAGGAGGAGGTGCTCGCGCCGGAGCGCGCGCTCGCCGAGCTCGGCCGGCACGGCCCGCGCAGCCGCCTGCGGGCGGTCTTGAGCGGTGGCTACCGGAGGAAGCAGGCGGCGCAGCTGCGCGCCGGGCCCGGCATCGTGGAGGCGCTCGAAGCGGCACTCTGGGCATTTGATTCCACGAGCGATTTCCGCACCGGTGCGCTCGCGGCCGCGAACTTGGGCGGCCGCTCGGACGTGATTACCGCCGCCTACGGGCAGCTCGCGGGTGCCTTCTACGGCGCGGCGAGCGTCCCGGCTCCCTGGCGCAGCGTCGTGGCGCGGCGCGAGCTCCTCGAGGTGCTCGCCGACCGGCTGTTCGGGCTCGGAGCGGCGGGGACAGCCGCCCCTCGCGTCGAGTAAGCTTGGGCGCCGACCTTCGGCTCGCACGCATGGGTCCCCGTTCGCCCTCACCGCCTCGCTCGCGCAGCGATCGCCCGCCGCCGTCCCGCCGCGGACGCGCCCCCGTGCGCGCCTGGACGCGCCTCACCGACGAGCAGCTTCTCGACGTGCGGCTCTGCGATCTCGGCATCAGCGTCGAGAGCTCGCGCCTCAGGCGCTACGTGGCGCGACTCCATCGCGAGCTCGAGGCGCGCGGCATCGCCTTCATGCCCCACGCGTGGCTCGCAGAGGAGTGGTTCACGCCGGACGGCGTTCCGGGCGTGGCCATTCCGTTCTGTCTCGCTCACCCACGGCTCGAGCGACTGGAGCGCCGCATCATGCGCGAGGTGGAGGGCGGCAACGCCCGCTGGCTCATGCGCATCCTGCGCCACGAGGCGGGGCACGCCCTCGACAACGCTTACCGGCTGCGCCGCCGTCGGCGCTGGCGCGAGGTGTTCGGCCCCGCCTCGCTTCCGTATCCGCGCCGCTACCGTGCGCGTCCGGGCAGCCGCCGTTACGTGCACCACCTCGGTGAGTGGTACGCGCAGGCGCATCCGACCGAGGACTTCGCCGAGACCTTCGCCGTGTGGTTGAAGCCCAACTCCGACTGGCGCAAAACCTACGCGGCGTGGCCTGCGTTCCAGAAGCTCAACCTGGTCGATGAGCTCGTGGCGAGTGTGCGCGGCAAGCGGCCCCCGGTCCGCAACCGCCACGAAGTCGACCCGATCGCGAGCGACACCCGCACGCTTGCGCAGGTGTACCGGCGCAAGCTCGCCCGCAACCGCATCTATCGCCGCGGCCTTGCCGAGGAGCTGCTGCTCAGGGTGTTCAGCGTCGAGCGCGAGCGGCGCGGTGCGATGCGCGCGGCAGCGCTGCTGCGCGCGCTCAAGCCCACGCTCGTCGCGTCGCTCCCCCGCGAGCTCGCCATCGAGCGTTACAGCGTCTACCAGATCCTGCGCATGCTGATCGAGCGCTGCGAGGCATTGCAGCTGTACGTGCGCGGCAGCCGGCGCGACGCCGCGCGGCACATGCGCTGGGTTCTCGCACGGCTCGCACGGCTTTACGTGCAGGGTGAGACGCCACCGCTTCACCTATGAAAAAACGGCGCGTCCTGGTGGTCGTGCATGCGAGTCTCGTGCCGCCGGAGAGCCTCGAGGGTCGGAGCGACAAGGAAATCGAGGAGTGGCGAACGGAGTACGACGTGATGGCGACGCTCAAGGCAAGCGGACACGAGGTGCGCTGTCTCGGGGTGCTCGACAGTCTCACGGAGCTGCGCAGCGCGATCTCCGACTGGAAGCCCGACATCGTCTTCAACCTGCTCGAGGAGTTCGACGGCATCGTCACCTACGACCAGCACGTCGTCGCCTTCCTCGAGCTCATGCGCCAGCCGTACACGGGTTGCAACCCGCGCGGTCTGCTGCTGTCGCGCGACAAGTCGCTCTGCAAGCAGCTGCTCGCGTTCCACCGCGTGCCGACACCGCAGTTCGCGGTGTTCCGCCGCGGTGCGCGCTTTCACGCTCCGCGCCGCCTCAAGTTTCCGCTCTTCGTGAAGTCCACCGTCGAGGATGCCTCGCTCGGCATCGCGCAGGCCTCGGTGGTCGAGGACGCCGCGAAGCTCAGGGAGCGCATCGAGTTCGTGCACGAGCAGGTCAAGTCGGATGCGCTCGTCGAGGAGTACATCGAGGGGCGCGAGCTCTACGTGGGCGTGATGGGCAACGAGCGGTTGCGTCGCCTGCCGGTATGGGAGATGGTATTCGGGTCGATGCCCCACACGCTCGCTGCGATCGCCACGCGCAAGGTGAAGTGGGACAAGCGCTATCAGGAGCGCTACGGCATCACCACGCGTGCCGCCGCGGATCTGCCGGCGGGGGTCGAGGCGCACCTCGATCGGCTCTCGCGCCGGATGTACCGCGCGCTCGGACTGTCCGGGTACGCGCGCATGGATTTCCGCGTGACGACCGCGGGAAACGTCTACGCACTGGAGGCCAATGCGAATCCCAATCTGGAGGCGGCCGAGGACTTCGCCGAGTCCGCGCGCGCGAGCAAGATCGAGTACCGCGAGCTGCTCGAGCGGCTCATGCTCCTCGGTCTCGGCTACCGGGCGGAGTGGCGCACGACCTATGGGTGAGCCACGCACCGGCGAACGCTGGGCCTTCCTCGCGGGGCTCCTGGTGCTGGTCGCGCTCGCGCCCGGCTGCGCGAGCGACCCCAGCAAACCCGGCGAGCCCGAGCTCATGCGCATCGATCAGTGGTTCCCCGGCCACTACAGCAACGCCGCACAGGTCGCCGCGGACCTGAGCGCGGGGCGCGCGCCGCACGAAGCGGTGCTTCTCGAGGTGATTCCGCTCGATGCGCCGCTCATCGGGCTGCACGCCTTCTATCTCGTCGAGAAGCGCGCGGACGGCTCGGGACGGATCCTCTCCCAGCGGCTCGTGCGCTTCGCGCTCGTCAAGCGCAAGCACCTCGTGAAGCTCGAGGAATCGCTCTGGTCGTTCACCGAGCCCGAGCGCTGGCGCGAGGGCGACTTGACCCCGGAGCTGTTCACCTCGCTCCAGCCGCCCGACGTGAAGCCGCTGCGCGGCTGTGAGCTCACCTGGACGCGCGCGGGTGAGCGGTTCACCGCAACCGATGACCGCGAGCACTGCAGCCACCTCTCCGAGCGCACGGGAGCGATCGTCTCGATCGATACTCGCATCGAGCTGAGTCCCGATGAGCTCGCTGTGAGCGAGCGCGAGATCGACGCGCACGGCGCGACGGTCGGGCGCGAGCCCGCAGATCCCTATCTGCGCTTCCATCACGTCGGCAGCTGATTCGAGCGGAAGTGTGATCCGCGTCACGCTGCGCCGCAGGGCGGCGTGACGCCAACCGTTTCGCGGATGCGGCGGCATTGCATAACCTGCGTCGATCCATGCCGCTCAGCAAGCCTCCCGAACCGAACCCGAACCGCGCCACCGATACCCGGCCTGTTGCGAACGGCCCGGGCGGTGCTCGACCTGCCGCAGCCCGACCGAGCGCCGCGGATCCCGCGCGTAAGCCGTCCCCCGACCCCCAATCCGGCGTCGTCACCCACGATACCCGCGGCAACGCCGTATGGCGCTGGGCCGCCTCGGTCGGCGCCCAGATGCTCGAGAGCACCTCGCGCCTGCTCAAACGGCTCGAGGTGCCCGAGCTCAAGGTGGACGAGAAGCCGAAGGGCCTCGAGCTCGAGGAGCGCAACCCCGGCGGCGGCTACGACCCCTACAACCGCGGCAAGGGCGCCGGTCGCAAGCGCTGAGGCGACCGCGATTCCGCGCTCGCGCGAATCGCGAGCGCTTATCAGCACTCGAGCACGCTCGCTGCTAATCCCGGATCGCTACGCGAGTCACAGATTCCTGCGCCGTGCCGGGGTGAACTTTCCACGAGGGGTGCCGTTCTACACAATAAGAGCGAGGTGCATCAATGGCGGATACGTCGTACCTGGCAGGCAGAGAGGCTGAGCGCGGGCGGGTCCTGGAGGTCGCGAACCTGAAGGAGTTCTTTCGCGAGCATCTGCACGGCGCGCTCGAGCGCCAGCGCGTCGCGATCGAGGACCAAACCGAGCACTATGTCGTCAACCTGCTCACGCTCTTCGCCCGCGCCGATGCGCTCTACGAGAGCACGCCCGAGGGACCCCGCTTGAAACCGCTCGTCGTGATGCTCACGGAGGCGCTCGAGGCGCGCTCCCCGGGCGATCGCGAGCGCGGGCTGCAGCGCCTGGGGGATGTATCGCTCTTCGTCGCGGGCTTCTTCGCGCAGAGCTTCTCCCGCAAGCTCATCGATATCGACTATCACATCGCGATGGGCGGGCGGGCATACCGGACGCTCGCGGAAGGATTGGGACGCGGTCGCGGCCGCGCGCTCGCCCAGGTGTTCGCGGAGCTCGCCGAGAAATTCCAGCTCCTCGTCGATGCGCTCAACGAGATGAGCGAGCGCTCCCATCGGCACACGGCCCGCGACGTCCTGCGGCTGTACGAAATCTGGCTGAAGACCGGCAGCCGCCGTTCCTACCGGATACTGCGCGAGCTCGGAGTCGAGCCCACGCCCTCCGCGCGTACCGCGCAGTGATACTGCGACAGCTTCAGGAGTTGATCGGCGGGATCTACGACGTGAGCATCGCTCACGACGTGTACGACTTTCTCGTCACCGATCGGGCGCAGCTGCCAAGCGCCGCGCGCTCGCATCCTACCGAGGAACAGCTGATCGTTGCCGTGGCCGACGGTGGAGAGCTCGGCGTCTCGCTCTATCTCGATCCCGCGCTCCTCGAGCGGCTCCAGGATGCCGATCCGCTGCGCTCGCTCCACGGCGGCAACGTCGCCGACTACTGGACCGCGCTCGAGGGCGTGAGCCACTTCGTCTATCTCGCGTGGAACTGCGGACACGACAAGACCGTCTCGCTCCTCGAGCTCGAGCTGCAGGCCGAGATCGACAAGTACATCGCGAGCTACTGGCTGCTCAAGCGTCAGTTTCCGCAGCGCTTCCCCGCGGAGCTCGCGCGTCTGCTGTTCGAGCGCACCCACATCGATTCGACCCTCGCCGCCGGCCGTGAGCCCCTCTACCGGCGCGCGAGCGGCTACGCGGAACGATTCTGCCGGCGCATCGAGCAGCTGCTGCGAGTGCGCGGTGCGGAGCCCGAGCAGAAGGTGCTGGCAGAGCTGCGCCGCTTCTATCGCCTGACGGATGCGCGCAAGCTCGCGCACATCGAACGGAGCTCGTGACGGCGCTCAGTCGCTCTTGTCGCTGTCACCCCTCAGCTTGCGCTCCTCGAGCTCGCGCATGTGCTTGATCCACTCGGAGAGCCGCCGCAGGTCGCGCTTGGGGCGATGAACGCGCTGCGTGTCAGCCGCTCTGCTCGGCGCCTTGACGGGGTTTCTTTGGTAGGGATCGTAGCCGTGATCGGGATTCGGGCCCTTGACATCTTCTTCGAGCGCCAAGGGTGTACGCTCCAACCGGTCGTCCGCTCGCGACCATTCCACGCGCGCGTTCCCGCGATCGTCGTGCAACACTTTCGCGCTCCGCCTTCGCTCCGCCGTCGGCGGCTCAGCGGACGGGTCGATAGGGCGGTCGGACCTCCCCTTCCGGTCTTGCATTGAGATATGTCATAACGTGGGGCGATCCACGGCACCCTACAAGGTACGCGCTCGCCCTGCGCGTGCACCGTGTATCCGTCACGCTTCCCCGCGCGTGAGCCCGAGCGCACGCGCTGCGCGGAGCAGCCCGAGCGCGGTTTTGCCGTCCCGGATATCCCCCGCGAGCGCGCGCTCACAGGCTGCGGCGAGTGCCACCCAGTGGACCTCGAACACCTCGTCACGCTCGGGCGCCGCACCGACGGTGTCGAGCTCGCTCGCGAGGAAGAGGTGCAGCACCTCCGAGAACACACCAGGGGAGCTCAGGTAGCTTCCCAAGCTCGACCAGACGCGTGCGCTCACGCCGGCCTCCTCGGCGAGCTCCCGCTGCGCCGTCGCGAGCGGCGGCTCGCCGGGCTCGAGCTTGCCCGCCGGCAGCTCCCAGAGCCAGTCCTGCGCGACATAGCGGTACTGGCGCAGCAGACACACCCGCTGGGCGCCGTCAACCGCGACCACCGCGGCACCGCCCGGATGGTGAACCACCTCGAGCTCGGTGTGGGTCCCGTTCGGCAGCACGACCTCATCGACGCTCACCCGGATGATCCGTCCTGCGAAGCGCGGCGTGCTCTTGATGAGGCTCATGAGCGAAGATTACTGTCTCACCTGCCCGCTTGCAGCGATCGATGTCCGACCACCGCGCCGTCCTCGTGATCACGGGCCTCCCCGGCACCGGGAAGACCACGCTCGCGCGCTATCTCGCGCAGCGCTACCGCGCGCCCCTCATCGCCAAGGACACCATCAAGGAGCCGCTGCTCGATGTCCTCGGGGCGCCCGACCGCGCGCGCTCGCGCACCTTGAGCGATGCGAGCTTCGCGGTGCTCTTCGCCCTCGCACGCGAGCAGCTGCGTGCGGGCGTGGGGGTGCTCCTCGAGGGTAACTTCCGTCCGGCCGAGCATTCGGCGCCGCTCGCCCACCTCGTGGCGATCCCGCCGCCCGCCGGCATCACTGCGGGCTGCGCGCAAGTTCTCTGCTGCGCCGACGAGGCGACCCGCAGTCGGCGGATTGCCGCGCGCGCCGCCGATCCCGCCCGACACCCTGGGCACCGCGATGCCGAGCTTGCCGCCGCACCGCCCGCGGATGCAATGCTCGAGATCGACGGCAGCCGCTTCGTGTTCACGGGCTTCGAGGCGAGCGACTGGAGCGCGCTCCGTGCCGCGCTCGATCGCTGGTGGGCGAGCGGCGATCGCGGCGCTGAGCGCCCGGACGGCGGCGTAGGGGCGTGCGTGCGCCCGGCGTGAGAAAGAGTCGGTAGCGCCGCCGCGCGGCGAGCCCTTATATTGCAACGCTATGTCAACTGCGTCACATCTCGCGACACTGAACGGCGCACAGCGTAAGGCCGTCACCTACGGCGAGCCGTTGCCGCAGAAGGGCGTTGCTTCGGGCCCGCTCCTGATCATCGCCGGGGCCGGCACCGGCAAGACCGAGACGCTCGCGCATCGCGTCGCGCATCTCGTCATTCATGGCGTCGATCCGGCGCGAATCCTGCTGCTCACCTTCACGCGGCGCGCGGCGGTCGAGATGCGCCGGCGCGCGCGCGACATCGTGAAGAAGGCGCTCAACGAGCCGCTCGGGGGCGTGAGCGAGACGGTCGCGCAGCGACTGTCCTGGGCGGGCACCTTCCACTCGATGGCGAACCGGCTGCTGCGCCACTACGCGCGGCACGTGCGCCTCGATCCGCAGTTCACCGTCGTCGATCGCGGCGACTCCGCGGACTTGATCGACTCCCTGCGCCAGGAGCTCGGGCTCGCGTCGAAGGGCGAGCGCTTTCCGCGGCGCGATACTTGCCTTGCGATCTATTCGCACCGCGTCAACACGCAGCGCTCGCTCAAGGAGACACTCGAGTCGCGCTATCCGTGGTGCGCGCAGTGGGAGAGCGAGCTCACCCAGCTCTTTCGCACGTACGTGGAGCGCAAGCAGCGATTGAGCATCCTCGACTACGACGATCTGCTGCTCTACTGGCACGGCATGATGGGTGAGCCCAAGCTCGCGCGGCACGTCGCCGAGCACTTCGACCACGTGCTCGTCGATGAGTACCAGGATACCAACCGGCTGCAGGCCGAGATCCTCCACGCGCTCAAGGCCGACGGATCGGGCCTCGCGGTCGTGGGCGACGATGCGCAGGCGATCTTCTCCTTCCGGGCCGCGGCGGTGGAGAACATCCTGGGCTTTCCCGATCGCTTCAGTCCGCGCGCCGAGATCGTGACGCTCGCGCAGAACTACCGCTCGACTCAGCAGGTTCTCGACGCCGCCAACGCCCTGATGGCCGAGGCGCCGCGCCAGCACCGCAAGCACCTGCTCTCCGCCCGCGGCGCGGGGCCGCGGCCGCGCTTGCTCACGGTCGAGGACCTGAAGGGTCAGGCGGAGCTCATCTGCTCCGAGGTGCTGCGGCGCCGCGAGGCCAACGTTCCGCTCAGGCGTCAGGCGGTCCTGTTCCGCAGCGGCAGCCACAGCGACGTGCTGGAGGTGGAGCTCGCGAAGCGCAAGATTCCGTTCGTGAAGTATGGCGGCTTGAGGTTCCTCGAGGCCGCACACGTGAAGGATCTGCTCGCGGTGCTGCGCTGGGCGGACAATCCCCGCAACACGCTCGCGGCATTCCGCGTGGTGCAGCTGCTGCCCGGCATGGGGCCCGAGAACGCGCGCAAGGTGATCGAGCACCTCGAGCAGAACGCTTCCGCCTTCAGTGCTCTCGAGAGCTTCAGTCCGCCCAAGGGTTGCGCGAACGACTGGCGCAAGTTGAGCGCGCTCATGCTCGCTCTCGGGGAACGCGGCCGTGAGTGGCCGGGTCAGGTCCACCTCGTGCGCGAGTGGTACCGGCCGCACCTCGAGCGCATCTACGAGCACTTCCACACGCGCATCGGCGATCTCGACCAGCTCGAGCATCTCTCCGGCCAGTACGTCTCGCGCGAGCGTTTCCTCACCGAGGTCACGCTCGATCCTCCGGAGGCGACCGGCGATCTCTCCGGCAAGCCGACGCTCGATGAGGACTACCTCGTACTCTCGACGATTCACTCGGCGAAGGGCATGGAGTGGGACACGGTGTACCTGCTCAACGTCGTCGACGGCAGCTTTCCCTCCGAATTCTCCACCGGCCGCGCGGAGCTGATCGAAGAGGAGCGGCGGCTGCTCTACGTCGCCATGACGCGGGCGCAGAACGACCTCCTCTTGATCGCCCCCCTCAAGTTCCACCTGACGAACCAGCCGCGCAGCTCCGACGCGCACGTCTACGGCGGGCGCAGCCGCTTCCTCACCGAGAAGGTTCTGAAGACGCTCGACAGCGTCATTGCCCCCGGCGTGCAGCTAGGCGACGGCGCACTCAAGGAGGCAGAAGAGACCACGCTCGACATCGGCGCGCAGTTGAAGCAGATGTGGTGAGCCTCAGTGGGCCGTCGCGGCGGGCTTCACGAACTTGAGCGTGAAGCGGTCGCTTTCGCCGATCGCCGCGTAGATGGGGCGATCCTTGTCGCCGAGCCGGTACGTCGGCGGCAGGGTCCAAACGCCTTGGGGATAGTCCTTGGCATCCAACGGGTTCGCATTGATCTCCGAGCGGCCGGCGAGCCTGAAGCCCGCCGCCTCGATGAGCTCGATTGCGTAGTCCTCGTTCACATAGCCGCTCTTCGCCTGCGGGTCCTGCGGTCTTGCGGGTATCCCGCGGTGCTCGACGACCCCGAGCACGCCACCCGGCTTCAGTGCGCGGTAGATGGCTGCAAACGCCTGCGGTGCCCAGCCGCGGGCCATCCAGTTGTGGATGTTGCGGAACGTCACGACGAGGTCGATCGAGCCCGGCGGGGCGATGTCTGCGCCGGTCGGCCCGAGCGTCGTGATCGCCGCCCCTCCGTACAGATCGGGGCGCGCCGCGAGCTTCTCGCGAAACGCCTCGAGCTCCCCGCTCACGTAGCGGCTGCGCGCATCCGCGGGCTGCAGCGCCGCGAAGTACCTGCCGTGCCCCTCGAGGAGCGGCGCAATGATCTCGGTGTACCAACCGGGCTCGGGCCAGACCTCCACGACTCGCATGTCGGGACGGATGCCGAAGAAGAGCAGGGTCTCCTTCGGATGGCGGTACGCATCGCGCGCGCGATCCGACGCCGAGCGCTGATCGCCGGCAAGAATCCGGTCGAGCTGCGCGGCCACTTGCGCTTCCCGATTCGGCAGCGCTCGCTCGGCAGCCTGCGCGTGTCCACTGCGCACGGGCGGCGCGCTCGCCGGGATCCGCGTGCGCGGCGCGCCGCACCCGGCTGTCGTGACGATGACGAGCGCGACGAGCGCGCGGCCGCGCCGGCCGCGGAAAGTGGAAACGGCGCTATGCGCTAGCGGCGGTACGGACCGCTTCCCTGGCGGGGACGCTGCGGACGCTCCTGGGCCTCGTTGACGCGGAGCGGGCGGCCGTTCAACTGATGTCCGTTCAGAGCCTGAATCGCGCTCTGCGCTTCGCTCGGAGGCATGTCGACGAAACCGAAGCCGCGTGGCTTGCCGGTCTCGCGATCGTTGATGAGTTTGACGGACTCCACCTTGCCGTGACGCTCGAAGAGCACACGAACGTCCTGCTCGGTGGCGCTGAAGGGGAGATTCCCCACGTAGATCGTCGTCATCCAATCATCTCACTGGCATGCGGACAGCGGCGAGCCGCACGAGTCGGTCGCATGTACCGCGTGAACGAACCCAGACAGGTCAAGGCTTCAAGGCACACGATCGGCAGTTTCAGTCAATGCGGGCGCTTGGGGCCGGCGGCCTGCACCTGCGTTCGTGCACCGGCCAGGCGTGCCGGAAGGGAAGGGAAGATGTGCGAACCACTCACGATGCCCACTGGACGGTGCGGGGACGAACGCTGCAAAGATGCTACTCCCGGCCCAAAGCGGAAGCAAACGGGCGACTTCTGCGGCCCGGTTCGCCCCGTACGCTTCCTCTGCACTCGCGGCCCCGGGGCTCGGCACGGTCCTGGAACGCGCGAATTGGAATAAGTCCAATGCACGCCTTGCGGGTCTCGGCGGCGGCTCTATGATCCGCGCGGCTCGAGGTAGGCGTAGCCGTTGAGCTCGCCCTCGTAGAAGCGCTTGAGCGTCTGGCTCTCGGCGACCGTCATCCGGCCGTCGCGGATCGCGCGTTCGCAGTCGCGGGTGAGCGCGGGAGCGAGCTCGGCCACGTCATACTCCATGTACTCGAGCACGCGGTTCGCGGTGTCCCCCTTGACGATCTCCTCGATCCACCAGCCGCCTTCCTCGAGCAGCCGGATGTGCACGACGTGGGTATCGCCGAAGAGGTTGTGCAGATCTCCGAGGGTCTCCTGGTAGGCACCGACCAAGAACGCGGCCAGGTAGTACTCCTCGCCGGGCTTCAACTCGTGCAGCTCGAGCGCCCGCTTCACGTCGCGGCGGCTCACGAACCGGTCGATGTGGCCGTCGGAGTCGCAGGTGATGTCCGCGAGCACGCCTGTGCGGGTCGGACGCTCATCCAGGCGATGGATCGGCATGATCGGGAAGAGCTGGTCGATCGCCCAGCTGTCAGGGAGCGACTGGAACACGGAGACATTGCAGAAGTAGGTGTCGGACAGGGTCGATTCGAGATCCTCGAGCTCCTCCGGGATGCGATCGAGCCGGCGGCAGCAATCCCGGATCCGCGTGCACGTCGCCCAGTAAAGCCGCTCGGCGAGGCCGCGATGCCTGAGCGAGAGGAGCCCCAGATTGAACATCTGCAGGGCCTGCTCCCGCGCGGTGAGCGCATCGTGGTAGCACTCGACCAGACGGCGCTCGTTGACCGCAGCGTACGCTTCGAACAGATCGTGGACGGGCTGCGGAGGCTCCTCCTCGCCCGAGCCCGCCTCGGGGGCGCTCCCGCTCACGCGGAACTTGTCGAGCGCCGAGGATCCGAGCGCATTGAAGATGAGCACGCTGTGGTACGCGGCGATTGCGCGCCCCGACTCGCTCACGATCATCGGATGCGGCACGTCGCGGGCGTTGCAGACGCTTGCGATGCGGTAGACCACGTCGCTCGCGTACTCGGTCAGGTTGTAGTTCATCGAGGAGGCGAAGTTGGTCCCGCTGCCGTCGTAATCGACACCCAGTCCGCCGCCCACGTCGATGTACTGCAGCCCGGCACCCATCAGCTTGAGCTCCGCGTAGACGTGGGCGAGCTCGTTGATCGAATCCTTCACCCGGCGGATGTCCTGCAGCTGACTGCCCGCATGGCAGTGCACGAGCTGCAGGCAGTCGAGCATGTTGCGGCTCTTCAGCACCTCGAACAGCTCCAGGATCTCGGTGATGAAGAGGCCAAATTTCGACTTCTCGCCAGCCGATTCGCGCCAGCGGCCGGAGCCCTCCGAGAGCAGCTTCACGCGCACGCCGATCCGCGGGCGCACGCCGTAGGCGCAGGCGTGCTCGAGGATGAGACCGAGCTCCTCGTAGTTCTCGACCACCGGGATGATCGTTCGGCCGAGTTTCGTCGCGAGCGTGACCGCCTCGATGTAGCTGTCGTCCTTGAAGCCGTTGCAGACGATCAGCCGATCGGGCGCGTTTTCCGTCATCGCCATGACGGCGAGCAGCTCGGGCTTGGAGCCCACCTCGAGCCCGAAGCCGAACTCGCGCCCGTACCGATACACCTCCTCGACGACCAGGCGCTGCTGATTCACCTTGATCGGATAGACCGCCGAGTAGCGATTGCGGTACTCGTTCTCGGCGATCGCCTGGGCGAACGCCGCGTGGAGCGAGCTCAGCCGGTGCGCCAGGATGTCCGAGAAGCGCACGACGACCGGCGCGGTGAGATCACGCGCCTTCAAGCCCTCTACCACCTCGTAGAGATCGATTTCCTTGCCCGGCTGGGTGTCCGGGCGCACGACGACGTGGCCCGCGCCGTTCACGGAGAAGTACCCTTTGCCCCAGGCGTTGACCTGATACAGGTCGAGCGAATCCTCGAGGCTCCACGGCTGAGCCGGATTGAATTTGCGGCTGGTGCCGTAAACGTCGGACTTCGGCTCTGCGGCCACGCTCGGAAGATAGCAAAAAACGATTGCCGTACCCAGCGTACGGTCAGTCACGAGCGACCGGGCGCGCCGGATCGCGAATCCACTCGCTCCAGGAGCCGGCGTAGAGTCGCGCACCGGGAAGTCCCGCGAGCTCGAGCGCGAGCAGGTTGTGACACGCCGTGACGCCCGAGCCGCACATCGCGACGACCGCGCTCGCTGGCGCCCCAGCGAGCGTTGCATGCCACCCGACTGCGAGCGCACGCGGATCGAGGAAGCGGCCGTGCGCATCGAGGTTGCGCGTGAAGGGGTGATTGCGCGCGCCGGGCACGTGGCCGCCGACGGGATCGAGCGTCTCATTGCGGCCGGCGAAACGCTCGGCGGAGCGGGCATCCACGAGCACGATGTCGCCGCGCTCGAGGCCGCTTGCAACTTCCGCGGCCGAGACGACCGCGGCGAGCTCGGGCGCCGCGCGAAAGCGCCGGGGAGCGCGCACGGCGGGCTCACCCGATACGGGCAGTCCCGCGGCGCGCCACGCCGCGAAGCCACCGTTCATGACCGCCGCGCGCGGGTGGCCGAGGAACCGCAGCAGCCACCACAGCCGCGCCGCGACCGCGGAGTTGTCCTGATCGTAGGCGACAACCTCAACTTGCCGATCGATTCCCCAGCGTCCGAGCGCGGCCTCGAGGCGCTCCACGCTCGGCAGCGGATGCCGGCCGCTCGCGGGCGTGACGGGACCGGAGAGATCCTGGTCGAGGTGCGCGAAGAGCGCGCCGGGCACGTGGCTCGAGGCGTACGCCTGCGCTCCCCACTGCGGGCGCGCGAGATCGTGGCGGCAATCGATCACGGCCAGGTTCGGCTGCGCAGAGTCCACTCTCGCAGCGAGCTCCGCGGGCTCGATCAGCAGGTCGGCGGGCGCGATGCTCATCCTCGTCACCGGTGTGTCTGCGGCCGCAAGCCGTGCGGCTCGGTTGCGTCAATGCCGCTACAATTGCACGAGCGGTATCCCGAACGAAGTATATGGCGATCGACGTCTACTGGGGCAGCGGCAGCCCGTATTCCTGGCGAGTGCTGCTCGCGCTCGAATACAAGCGCCTCGCGTACACGGGGCATCTCCTCAAGTTCTCCAAGCAGGAGCACAAGTCCCCGCAGATCCTCGCGCTCAATTTCCGCGGTCGCGTACCGATCGTCAAAGACGGGGACTACGTGGTGTTCGAATCGCTCGCGGTGCTCTACTACCTCGATCTGAAATACCCCGAGCCGCCGATCTTCGGCCGTACCCCGGAGGAGGCGGGGGTCATCATGCGGGTCATCTGCGAGTATCAGTCCTACACCGATGAGCACCTGATGAGGATCGTGCGCGCGTTCTCTGCGGCGCACGGCCCGGTTCGCCACGAGGAGCTCGCCGGCTCCATGCACGTGGTTGCGAGCGAGGCGCGCTCGATCGAGGGGCGCCTCGCGAGATCCGACTGGGTGGTCGGGGAGAGCTTCTCCGCCGCCGACATCGTCATCTTTCCGGCGCTGCAGGTGCTCCTGCGCGCCCTCGGGAAGCCCGAGGCGCGCGAGCTCTCCGGGCGCTTCCTGCCGCTTGCGGCGAACTATCCCGCGCTCGAGCGCTGGATCGCGCGCGTGGAGGCGCTCCCAGGTTACGATCGCACTTATCCGCCGCACTGGCGCTGACTCTCGCTCATGGCACACGACAAGGTTTACATCGACTTTCCCGGACGGATCGTTCTCATCGGCTTTGGTAGCATCGGCCAGGGCGTTCTGCCGCTCATCCTCAGGCACATCGGCGTCACTGCCGACCGCATCACGATCGTCACGGCGGAGGAGAGCGGACGCGCCGAGGCGCAGGGCTATGGCGTCAGGTTCGTGAACGAGCCGCTCACGCGGGAGAATCACCGCCGGGTCCTCAACCCCCTCATCGGCCGCGGCGACTTCGTGCTCAACGTATCGGTCGAGGTCTCGAGCATCGCGCTCATCAAGTACTGCTGGGAGAAAGGCGCGATGTACCTCGACACCTGTATCGAGCCCTGGCCCGGGGGCTACACCGATCCCACCGTGCCTGCCGGGCGGCGCACGAACTACGCGTTGCGCGAGGAGGCGCTCGCGCTGCGTCCGGGAAACGCGCGCGCGCCGACCGCCGTGCTCACTCACGGAGCGAATCCGGGTCTGGTGTCGCACTTTCTCAAGCAGGCCCTCCTCAACGTCGCCGCGGACCTGGGTGTCGAGGCCGGGGGAGCGAGCTCGCGCGCGGACTGGGGCGATCTCGCGCGGCGGCTCGGAGTGCGCGTGGTGCACATCGCGGAGCGCGATACCCAGTTTGCAAGCGCGCCGAAGCAGCGCAACGAGTTCGTCAATACGTGGTCCGTGGACGGCTTCGTGAGCGAAGGTTGGCAGCCCGCCGAGCTCGGCTGGGGCACTCACGAGCGCAATTTCCCGCGCGACGGCAAGCGGCACGATTTCGGCTGCCAGTGCGCGATCTACATCATGCAGCCCGGCGCGGCAACCCGCGTGCGGACCTGGACGCCGCTCGCCGGGTACTTCCACGGCTTCTGCATCACGCACGGGGAGTCGATTTCGATTGCGGACTACCTGACGCTGCGCGACGGCGCGCAGGTTCTCTACCGTCCGACCGTTCACTACGCCTATCACCCATGCGACGCGGCCGTCCTCTCCGTGTACGAGCTCGCGGGCCGCAACTTCGCCCTGCAGGAGCACAAGCGCATCCTCATGGACGACATCATCGACGGTGTCGATGAGTTGGGCGTGCTGCTCGCCGGCCACAAGCGCAATGCCTATTGGTACGGATCGCGGCTCTCCATCGCCGAAGCGCGCCGGCTCGCTCCGCACAACAGCGCGACCAGCCTGCAGGTCACGGTCGCCTGCCTCGCGGGCATGATCTGGGCAATGGAGAATCCGAACTGCGGCATCGTGGAGCCCGACGAGATCGATTTCCGACGCAACCTCGAGATCTGCATGCCTTATCTCGGGCCGGTGGTCGGTGAGTACACGGAGTGGACGCCGCTCCACGACCGCGAGCGGCTCTTTCCCGAGGACGTGGACAAGAGCGATCCGTGGCAGTTCAAGAACGTCCGGGTGATCTGGTAGGCGCGATCAGTCGATGGCCGCCTGATATTCGACGGCGACGATCGTGTAGCTCGCGCTACCGCCGGGGACCTCGATCGTCACGTCCTCATCGAGCCGCCGGCCGAGCAACGCGCGACCGAGCGGCGAGTCCATGCTCACGTACTGCGGCGCCATATCGGTTTCGTCGGGCCCGACGATGCGGTAGCGCACGGTTTCCCCGTTCGCGCGCTCGAGGGATACCCAGGCGCCGAAGTACACACGGTGCGGATCCGACGGCGGACGTGACACGATCACCATTCCCTCGAGCCGCTGCCGCAGGAAGCGGACGCGCCGGTCGATCTCGCGAAGCCGCCGCTTGCCGTAGGTGTACTCGGCGTTCTCCGACCGATCGCCCTGCGCGGCTGCCTCCGCGACCGATTGCGTGACGCGCGGCCGCTCGATGCGCCAGAGCCCGTCGAGCTCGGCGCGCATGCGCCGGGCACCGTCCGGTGTGATGTATTTGGAGCCCGGCTTCTCCGCGGCCCGGAACCGTCCCATCGTGCTCGATACGCCTCTTCAAGCGAGTGACGTTATGTCGAAGGCCATCACGTCGTACGGGAATGATCTGTGGAGCGTTTCACGGCCTCCGTCGCCCTCGCCGACTACGCTTCAGCATCATGGCCGCCAAGTACTACACCCACTTCGTCACGGCAAGCACGCCGGCGCTGCGGGCCCACGACAGCAGCAGCGAGTGGAGCGGCGTCGTCGAGCTGCGACACCCGCTCGAGCAGAGCGGCGGTACGCGCGAGCTCAAGTCACTGCTCGCCCAGAGCTTCGACATCGCGAGCGAGGACATCCGCATTCTGCACTGGGCGCGCTTGCATTGAGTCATCGAATCCCCTAGCGGACTTCCTTCCCTTCATCGAAAGTCCGCATTTGCAGCCCCAGGTCGATTCGGCCTGGGGCTTTTTTATGCGCCCGCGGGTGTCATAATCGGCCATCATGCTGCCCACGCGTGCCTTCGCCCGCGGCGCCTGCGCCGCCTCGCTCGCCGCCTCGCTCGCCGCCTGCTCGCTGCTCGCAGGTCCGTGGAAGCAGCACGTCAAGCCTGCCCCGCCACCGCCGCCCCCCGCGCCGCCGCCCGCGGCGCTGCCGCTCGCGACCTACAAGTTCGAGCTCGATCCGGGCGAGGACGTGGTGGGTCGCGTGCAGCTCACGACGGTGGGCAAGGACGATACGCTCACGGACATCGCGCGGCGCTTCAACGTCGGGTACGAGGAGATCGCGCGCGCCAATCCCGGCATCGACGTCTGGCTCCCGGGTGCCGGACGAGAAGTCGTGGTGCCCACTCAGTTCGTGCTGCCGGATGCCCCGCATGTCGGCGTCGTCATCAACATCGCCGCCATGCGGCTCTATTACTTTCCGCCGCGCAAACCCGGCGAGAAGCAGATCGTCTACACCCACCCGATCGGAATCGGCCGAGTCGGCTGGCGCACGCCCGAGGGCGTCACCCGGATCGTGCGCCGCGAAAAGGATCCCGTCTGGCGCGTACCCCCGTCGATCCTCAAGGAGCATCACGAGGAGGGCGATGATCTGCCCGCAGTGGTCGGCCCGGGACCGGACAATCCGCTTGGCCGACACGCCTTCTACCTTGCCTGGCCGGGCTATCTCATCCACGGCACCAACAAGCCGGCCGGCGTGGGTTTGAGGGTGAGCCACGGATGCATCCACTTGTATCCGGAGGACATCGCCTCGCTCTTCGATCTCATCCCGATCGGCACCACCGTGCGGGTCGTGAATCAGCCGTTCGTTTTCGGCTGGCACGAGGGCGAGCTCTACATGCAGGCCTACGGCTCGCTCGAGGACGATCCGCGCAACTGGCACAAGGCGCGGCAGAGGCTTCTCGCGCGCGTGCTCGGCAGGCGCATCGACGAGACGCTCGCGCGGAGCGGTGAGCAGGTCGATTGGGGCCTCGTCGGGGCTCTGGCCGACAAGCCGCGCGGCGTGCCGGTCGCGGTCACGCAGTCCGGCGCGAGCGTCGCGCAGGTGCTTGCGAGCGCACTCAAGGTGCAGGATGTGCTGCCCGCAGGGGCGACATGGGACGGCAAGCTCGACGCCCCGATGGACGAGAAAACCTTCCGCGAGATTCTCTCGGAGGGCCCGCAGCACACGGACACGGGGGATGCCTCCTCGCGCGCGACGAGTGAATCGAGCCCCGCACCGGGGAGCGCGCCCGCGCGCAAGTCGGGCTCGTGAGCCTCTCGGGCTGGCTCGAGCTCATGCTCGCGGAGATCGCGCGCAAGCGCGCGGAGGGCGCAGAGGCGCGCGCAGAGCGCGAGCGGCGTGCTCGCGAGTCCGCCGCGCATGCGCTCGATTCCGGCGCGCGCGAGCCCGCGGTGAGTGGCACGAATCTGGTAGAGTCCGAGCCCTAAGATAATAACTCGAGTTCACTTACGAGCCGGGGAGCTCGCTTGCCGGAGCACGGCATTTTCGGCACAGCCGCAGCGGGCGACATCAGATCGGCAAGCGCGATCCCACGCGCCGAGACCGGCATTACCGCCTTCGTCGGCCGGACCCTGAAGGGCCCGGTCAACGAGCCCATCGCCATCGCGAGCTTCGCCGAGTTCGAGCGTCACTTCGGCGGCCTATGGCAGCCCTCCACGCTTTCGTATGCGATCGAGCAGTACTTCGACAACGGCGGCCGCAAGGCACTCGTCGTGCGCGTTGCCAACGGGGCGCGGCCGCCGACGCTCAACTTGCCGGCCGGCGGTGGCGAGCTGCGCCTCGTCGGAGTCAATCCCGGCTCGCGCGAGTATCTGCGGGCGAGCGTCGACTACGATGGCATCGGCGCCGGCGAGACCGATCGCTTCAATCTGGTCCTGCAGCGCGTTCGCATGCCCGGAACGGAGCACATCGAGGATCAAGAGATCGAGCGACGCGTATCGGTCGATCCGGGCGCGGCGCGCTTCGTGGCCGATGTGCTGGTGCATTCTCGGCTCGCGCGCGTGGCGGGCGCGGTGCCGCGCGCGCGCCCGGAGAGCACCCAGCTCGCCTCCGGCGTGCCGGCGGTGCGCTACGCGAGCTCCAATCCCGACGGCGACGACGGTGCCCAGCTCACCGACTACGATGTGATCGGCTCGGCGAGCGCCGCCACGGGATTGCTCGCTCTGCAAGGCCACGGCGGGTTCGATTTGCTCTGTATCCCGCCGCTCGGCCGCGAGCAGGACGTGGGCTTGAGCACGCTGCTCGTGGCGGCGCGCTTCTGCCGCCAGCACCACGCGATGCTGGTCGTCGATCCGCCGGCCGCATGGTCCTCGGCACACACGGCGCTCGCGGCGCTGCGCACCTGGCCGTTCCGCAGCGATAACGCAGTGATGTACTTCCCGCGCATCCTCGCGTTCGATCGCCTGCGCCGTCGCATCGAGACGTTTGGCTCGGCGGGCGCGGCGGCGGGCATGCTCGCCCGCGCGGACGAATCGCTCCCCGTGTGGGCACCGGCCGAGGGCGAGGAGGCCGTCCTGCGCCCGGGACTGAAGCCCGCGCTCAGCGTGGACACGCGGGATCGCGGGCGGCTCGCGCAGGCGGGTATCAACACTCTGTGCACCACGCGCTCGGGCGGCATGGAGCGTCTCTCCGCGACCACGCTCGGCGGGGCCTCGTGGGGCTCGGCCGATTGGCGTCATCTCGCGGCGCGGCGCTTGGCGCTCTTCGCGGTCTCGAGCATCGAGCAAGGCTCGCGTTGGCTCCTCACGGCACCCAGCACGCCTCCGACGTGGGAGCGCGCGCGCCGCCAAGTGGCAGACTTCCTGGGCGAGCTCGACCGCGCCGGAGCCTTCGCCGGCGGGCGTGCCGAGGAGAGCTATTTCGTCATCTGCGACGAGCGCGTCAATCGCCCCGAATCGGTTGGCGATGGGAAGATCAACCTCCTCTTCGGAATCGCGACCGCCCGACCGGCGACCTTCCACACCTGGATGATCACCTATCACGGCGGTGCGAGCCGCGTGCGCTCGGTGGCGGTGAACCGTCTCGCCACCTCACAGGAGCGCGTCGAGTGGGAGATCGAGACCGCGATACTCGCTCCGACCGTGGGTCTCGCTCAGCTGACGGGCGTGCCGTAGCCACCCCCGCCGGGCGTCAGGATCTCGAGCTCATCACCGGGCTCCAGCAGGAAGCGGGCCGTTGCGCCGAGCTCCTCGATCCCGCCGTGCGCGCGCTCGATGCGGGCGGCGCCGGGCGCTGCCGCGGCGCCGCCTGCGAGCCCGAACGGCGCGATGCGGCGGCGATTGGCGAGCAGCGCGCCCGAGAGTCGCGCGCGGAATTGGAGGCGCCGGACGAGCCCGTCGCCCCCGCGGTAGCGGCCGCCCCCGCCTGAGCCGCGGCGGATCCGAAACTCGCGCACCAGCACCGGGAATCGTCCCTCGAGGATCTCCGGATCGGTGAGGCGCGAGTTCGTCATGTGGGTCTGCACGGCGTCGCAGCCGTCGAATCCCGGCCCAGCGCCCGAGCCTCCGGCGATCGTCTCGTAGTACTGCAGATGCTCATCCCCGAACGTCAGATTGTTCATGGTTCCCTGCGAGGCGGCGAGCGCCCCGAGCGCCCCATAGAGCGCATCGACGATGACCTGCGAGGTCTCGACGTTCCCGGCGGCGACGGCCGCGGGCGGGCAGGGGTCGAGCATCGAGCCCCGCGGAATCAGTACCTCGAGCGGCGCGAGACAGCCCTCGTTGAGCGGGATCGGCCGCTCGACGAGCGTGCGAAAGACGTACAGCACGGCGGCGACGCACACGGCGCGCGGAGCATTGAAGTTGTGCTCGCCCTGCGGCGAGGTGCCGGAGAAGTCGACGCGCGCGCGCCGCGCGCGCCGGTCGAGCTCGATGCGCACCGCGATGACCTGACCACCGTCCATCTCGTAGCGGAACTCTCCGTCCGTCAAGCGCTCGAGCGCGAGCCGCACGCACGCGGCCGCGTTCGCCTGCACCTGCCTCATGCCGGCACGCACGGCATCGAGCCCCTGCTCGCGCACGGCGCGCTCGAGCTCGACTGCGCCGCGCGCGTTCGCCGCGAGCTGTGCGCGCAGATCCGCGAGGTTCTGGCGGGGGTTGCGCGCGGGATGGGGGCTTGCGCCGAGCCGCGCCACGATCTCGGCCTCCCGCAGGCGGCCGTCCTCCACCACGAGGAGGTTCTCGATGAGAACACCCTCGTCCTCGATGCTGCGGCTGAATGCGGGCATCGAGCCGGGAGTGGTCCCGCCCACATCGGCGTGATGGGCACGCGAGGCGACGAAGAAATCCGGCGCGCGTGAGCCGGCGAGGAACACCGGCGTCACGACCGTCATATCGGGAAGGTGAGTTCCGCCGTGGTAGGGACTGTTGAGGAGCCACGCCTCCCCGGGGCGGAACGCTGCGCCGCGCGCATCGATCACCGCGCGCACGCTCGCGCCCATCGAGCCCAGATGCACCGGCATGTGGGGGGCGTTCGCAACCAGACCGCCGCAGGCGTCGAACAGCGCGCAGGAGTAGTCGAGCCGCTCCTTGATGTTGACGGACTGCGCGGTCTGGCGCAGCACCTCGCCCATCTGCTCCGCGATGTGCATGAAGAGGTTGTTGAAGATCTCGATCCTGGCCGGCGCGGCGAGCGCGCTCGCGCTCGCGCCCGCGCACGCGAGCGCGGGCGTCGCCCGCGCATCGACGAGGATCTCACCCGTCGGGAGCCGGCGCGCCGTCCAGCCGGGCTCCAGCACGAGCGTCGAGTGCGGCTCGACGATGAGTGCCGGCCCGGTGAGCGGCTCGGTCAACTGCGCGCTCGCCACGAGAGGCACCTCGCGCCACGCTCCGAACCACACCCGCGCCGTCGCGGGCAGGGTCGGCGCCGGCTCTGCGCGCGCGGTGCTGAGCCGCGCCGCATCGACCGTGGAGCGGCGCACCTCGACCGTGAGCGCCTCGATGTGGATCTCGACTCCGACTGGGTCGAAGGCGAAGCGCCGCCGGTGCAGCTCGGTGAAATGGCGGCTCACCTCCTCGAGCGGCGCGAACGGCACGGCGAGCGTGATCTCGCTGTCCCCGGCGCGCAGCTCGAGGAGTCGTGTCACCCGGGTCTCTCCGGCCGGCTCCGATGCAGAGCCGAGCTCGGCCCGCGCCTCGCACTCGAGCGCATCGAGCGCGCCTGCCGCCTCGCGGAGCGCGGCTTGCCCGAGCGGCATCCGCAGGCTACGGCGCAGAAGCGCGGAGCGGTCGGCCACTCCGACGCCGTAGGCGGAGAGCACGCTCGCGAGCGGATGGACGATGATGTGGCGGATGCCGGCCGCGCGGGCGACCTGGCACGCGTACTGTCCGGCGGCCCCGCCGAAGGCGAGCAGCGCGAGCTCTCCGGGATCCACTCCCTGGCGTACCGAGACGCGGCGAATGGCGTTCGCCATGGCGGCGACGGCGACCTCGAGGAAGGCCTCGGCGAGACTCTCCGGACCCGCGCCACGCGCTCGCGAATCCGTCTCAAGCGGCGCGGCCGATGGCTCCACCGGCGGCGTGCGCAGCGCCGTGAGCAGTTGGGCGAAGCGCTCCGCGGCCGCTGCGGCATCGATGCCCTGCATACCGTCGGCACCGAAGAGGTGGGGAAGCGTATCGGCGCGCAGCCTCCCGAGCAGCAACTGCGCGTCGGTGAGCGTCGCCGGTCCGCCGCGTCCGTAGCAGGCCGGGCCTGGATCGGCTCCGGCGGAGTCGGGTCCAACGCTCGCGCGCCCATCGCGCAGACGCAGAACCGATCCGCCTCCCGCGGCGATCGTGTGCACGTCGAGCAGCGTCGCCTGTACGCGGATTCCGGCGATGCGCTGCTCATGGCGCCGCGGCAGATCGCCGTCGATGAGCGCCACGTCCGTCGAGGTGCCGCCCATGTCGAAGCTCACCAGGCGCGTTACGCCAAGCCGGGCTGCGACGCTGCGGGCGCCGATGAGCCCGCCGGCAGGCCCCGAGAGCAGGCTCGACGCGGCGTGAAACGTCCGCGCGCCGGTGAGTCCGCCGTGGCTCTGCATGAGCTCGAGCCGTGCGCCGGAGTCGACCTCGCCCAACTCGCGCTCGAGGTCCGCGACGTATGCACGCACGTGTGCCGCGAGGTAGGCGTTGAGCACCGTGGTCTCCGCCCGCGGCACGAAGCGCACCAGCGGCGCGAGCTCGTGGGACACCGAGACCTCCTCGAAGCCCATGTCACGGGCGAGCGCTGCCGCCGCACGCTCGTGCACCGTGTGGCGCCAGCCGTGCAGGAAGGCGATCGCGACCGCGCGCACTCCCGCGCGGCGGGCGCGCTCGAGGTCGCGCGCGAGCGCCGTCTCATCGAGCGCGGTGAGCACCCGCCCGTCGGCGTCGATGCGCTCGCGCGCCTCGATCACCTGCCCGTACAGCCGCTCGGGCCGCACGATGTGGCGCGCGAAGATGTCGGGGCGACTCTGATCCCCTATTGCGAGCGCATCGGCAAAACCGGCGGTCGTCACGAGAAGCACCTCGGCGCCGGTGCGCTCGAGGAGGGCATTGGTCGCGACCGTCGTGCCGACTTTGAGCGCAGCGATCCGCGCCCAGGCACCCCGAGCGGCGGCGATGAGTGAGCGGACGACGGCCAGCCCCGGATCGCCCGCGCCGCTCGCGCGATCGCGGCGTGAGAGCACCTTGCGCACGTGCAGGGTGCCGTCGGGCGCGACACCGATCACGTCCGTGAACGTGCCGCCACGATCGATCCAGAACTCCCAGCCCACGCGCATCGGCGCGATCATGCGGCACGATCGGGCGGCGTGGAAGCGGCAGTCCGGCTAAGATACGCTCCGAGTCGTAGCGCTCGAGATCATCGTGCCCAGCCGCCACGTCGTTTTCTCGCACGGTCAGGAAGGTAGCCCGTGGGGCCGCAAGATCAGCGCGCTCGCGGACACCGCGCGCAGCGAGGGCTACGAGCCGGAATCGGTCGATTACCGCGGTGTGGATTCGCCCCGCGAGCGCTTGGCCCGCCTGATGGAATTCTGTCAGGGGCTGCAGGGCGATCTGGTGCTCGTCGGCTCGAGCATCGGCGGCTACGTCTCGATCGCAGCGGCGTCTCTTTTGCACGCCCGCGGCGTGTTCCTGCTCGCACCGGCGATTTACCTCGAGGGGCTGCCGGAGCTGCGCAAAGGGGTGCTCGACTGCCCGGCGGCGATCGTGCACGGATGGCGTGACGATGTCGTGCCGTTCGAGGACAGCGCGCGCTTTGCGCGCGAATACGGCGCCTCGCTCCATCTGGTCGACGACGATCACCGTCTGCACGGGCAGCTGCGCTTCATCCGCTACCTGTTCGAGTACTTTCTGATCGCGCTCGATCTACCCGTGCCCGCCTGATCACGCATGGCCTGGCTGCTGCGACGGGTCCTCGCGCTGTGGGTGCGGTTCAACGTCCAGCCGCAGGATGCCGCGGCGCGGCTGCACGCGCGACGCAATCCTCTGTGCTACGTGCTCGAGCGCCGCAGCGTCACCGATGTCGCCGTGCTGCAGAGCGCGTGCGTGCGCCTCAAGCTTCCCCGGCCGCGCAAGCGGCTGCTGCCGCAGGCGCGCGAGCTCAGGTCCTCGTTCTACCTCACCCGACCGCGCGGCTTCTGGGACGAGCGCATCGACCGCCGGCCGCCGCCCGCGCTCATCGAGCTGATCGAGATCCTGCGCACGCGTCCCGAGCTCGATGTGGAGCTGGTGCCGGTCGCGGTGTACTGGGGGCGCGCGCCGCAGCGCGAGGCGTCGTGGTTCCGTCTGCTGCTGGTGGAGAACTGGGCGCTCACGAGCCGTCTTCGCAAGTTTCTCCAGGTGCTCTTCAACGGGAGGGCGACCTTGGTCGAGATCGACGAGCCGCTGTCCCTGCGCAGCCTCGCCGGGGACGCGCATGCGGCTGCGACCCTGCAATGCCGGCGCGTGCTGCGCGCCCTGCGTGCGCGCTACCGCAAGCAACGAGCGGCGCGCATCGGTCCGGATCTATCCCACCGGCGCACGATCGTCGCGGAGATCCTGCGCCGGCGCGCAGTGCGCGCTGCCCTCGCCCAGGAGGCTCGCGAGCGGGGGCTCACGCGTCGCCAGGCCATGCGCAACGCTCAGCGGCTGGCGGAGGAGATCGCCGCGAACTACTCCCCTGCGTTCGTGCGCTTTCTCGAGCGGCTGCTCACGAGGCTCTGGAACCGCGTCTACGACGGGGTGGTGTTCGAGCACCCCGAGACGCTGCTCGCGGTGGCGGACGGCAACGAGATCGTCTACGTGCCGTGTCACAGGAGCCACATGGACTATCTGCTCCTCTCCTACGCCATCTACCGCGAGGGGTTCGCCATCCCCCACATCGCGGCGGGCATCAATCTCAACCTGCCGCTCATCGGCCGGCTCCTGCGCAAGGGCGGTGCCTTCTTCATCCGGCGCAGCTTTCGCGGCAGCTCGCTCTACACCGTGGTGTTCTCGAGCTACATGGCGGCCATCATGGCGCGGGGCCATCCGATCGAGTACTTCATCGAGGGCGGACGCAGCCGCACCGGTCGCCTGCTGCAGCCGAAGACCGGCATGATCTCGATGACGCTGCGCAGCTTCCTGCGTCGTCCGGTGCGGCCGCTCGTGTTCGTCCCGGTCTATTTTGGCTACGAGCGCATCGTCGAGGGCGAGACGTACTTGGGCGAGCTCGCCGGCCGGCCGAAGAAGAAGGAGAGCATCTTCGGCCTGCTGCGGACCCTTCCGCGGCTGCGCGAGCGCTTCGGGACCGTGCACGTGAACCTGGGCGAGCCGATCCCCCTCGTCGAGCTCCTCGATCGGCACGATGCGGATTGGCGCGCGCGCGCACCGGATGACGATGCGAAGCTCCCGTGGATGAACGCCGCTGTCGCCGACCTCGCGGCGACGATCATGCGACACATCAACGCGGCGGCCACGGTGACGCCGATCAACCTGCTCGCGATCGCGCTGCTCGGCTCGCCGCGGCGCACGCTCGTCGAGGCCGACCTGTTGCGCCAGCTCGATCTCAACCGGGCACTCCTCAGCGACTGTCCCTACAGCGCGCGCGTGACGGTCACCGCGCTTTCGAGCGCGGAGATCATTGCGTACGGCGAAGCGATGAAAGTCGTCTCGCGCGTGCGTCACGCGCTCGGGGATCTCGTGCAGATGAGCGACGAGGCGGCGGTGCTCGCGACCTACTACCGCAACAACGTGCTGCACCTGATGGCCGTGCCGTCGCTCGTGGCATGCGTCTTTCTCGGCAACTCGGTGATGCGCCGCGAGGACATCCAGCGGCTCGCCGCGCGCATCTATCCATACATTGCCGCGGAGCTGTTTCTGCGCTGGACGGAGGAGGAGGTTCCGGGGGTCATCGACGCCGTACTCGCAGCGCTCGCCCGGCTCGGGCTCATCGAGAGCGCGGCCGACGGCACCGAGTGGCGGCGGCCCGCACCCACCTCGGCCGAAGCGACGCAGCTCTCGCTGCTCGCGCAGTCCACCCTGCAGACGATCGAGCGCTACTACCTCACGATCGCGCTCTTGCTGCGCGCCGGTAGCGGGGAGATCTCGCGGGCCGTGCTCGAGGAGCGCTGCCACCTGATGGCGCAGCGGATGAGCCTCGTCTACGGATTCAACTCCCCGGAGTTCTTCGACCGCTCGCTGTTCGAGAACTTCATCGACCTGCTGCGCAAACGCGGCGTCGTGCGCACCTCGGCGGCCGGCAAGCTCGAGTTCGCCGAGGTGCTGATGCGCGTGGCGGAGGACGCGCAGCTGGTGCTCAACGAGGAAATCCGCCACAGCATCCTGCAGGTGACGCACGCCTGAGCACTCGGTGCACCCACAGGGCAGAAACGCGGCTCGGCGGATGGGCTTTGCGGGAAACGGGGCGGGGCTCGAGGCGCACGTCACTTGACACGGTGAGGCGCACGCGGAGGATGCTTACGCCCCCACCTCACGAGCGGAGTGAAAGTCATGCTGGAGCTTTACCACGCCGAGCCGGCGGCCAATTCGCTCAAGTCCCTCATCGCCATCAAGGAGAAGGGCGTACCGTTCACGAGCCATTTCGTGAACCTGCACGAGTTCGAGCAGCACGAGCCGTGGTTCGTGAAGATCAACGCCAACGGCCAGGTTCCGGCACTCGTGCACGACGGCAAGGTCATCACCGAGTCCACGGTGATCAATGAGTACCTGGATGAGGCGTTCGAGGGGCCGCCGCTGCGCCCGGCCGATCTGTACTCACGCGCCCGGATGCGCATCTGGACCAAGTTCGTCGATGAATACTTCTGCCCGGCGTTGAGCTTCATCGCCTGGCATCACATGATCCACAACATCACCGATAAGCTCACGCCCGAGGAATTCGAGGCCAAGATCGCACGCATCCCGCTCAAGGAGCAGCAGGACAAGTGGCGCACGGCCGCGCGGCAGGGCTACTCGAAGCAGCAGCTGGAGGACTGGAGCCGGCAGGTGCGGACCTCCATCGAGCGGATGGAAAAGCAGCTCGCCGAGACTGCGTGGCTCGCCGGGGCGGATTTCTCGCTCGCGGACGTGAGCGCCTTCGCGATGGCCGCGGCGATGCCGCAGATGTCGCCCAACCTGATGAACGCTGAGGCGACGCCACGGCTCATCGACTGGCACGCGCGCATGTCGGCCCGGGCCGGTGTGAGGGCGGCGCTCGCGATGCCGAATCCCGTGCGCGCGACCATGGAGGCCGGCCGCAGCAAGATGGCATCCGCCCTTTCCTGAGCGCGGCGTGCACGAGACCGTCGGCAAGCGGACGATCGTCACGGAGGGTGCGGTCGCAGGGGCGACTGCCGCCGCCGCATCAGCCGCGCCGGCGCCGGCCGCCGAGCGCTGGCCGGCCGCGCGCACCGCCTGGTACACGATGTTCGTGGTGGCGCTGTCGGTGCTCTTCGCCAACCTCGATCAGAACATCCTGTCGCTGCTGGTCGAGCCCATCAAGCGCGATCTCGGGCTCTCGGACACGGCCATGGGGCTGCTCCTCGGGCCCGCCTTCGTGCTCTTCTACACCTTCATCGGCATACCCGTCGCGCGGTTCATCGATCGCAACAGCCGCAAGCTCATCCTCGCCCTTGGACTCGCCGCGTGGAGCCTCGCGACCGCCTGCTGCGGCCTCGCCCAGGGCTTCGGGTCGCTGTTTCTCGCCCGGGTCGGCGTCGGGGCGGGCGAAGCAGTCAATCAGCCCGCCACCTTCTCGCTGATTGCCGATTCTTTCCGCAAGGAGCGCTTGCCGCGCGCGATCGCCGTCATGCAGCTCGGCGTGACCGCCGGTGCCGCGCTTGCCTACTACCTGGGCTCGGTCGTGATCGCCTCCCTCGCGCACGTGCCGCCGCTCCACGTGCACGGCATCGGCGTCATCCGCAGCTGGCAGCTGGTGTTCGTTGCGGTCGGGCTTCCGGGCCTCGCGGTTGCGCTGCTGATGGCGACGACACTGCGCGAGCCGCCGCGGCACGGGCTCGAGGCGCAAGATGCGGTGAGGCTCTCCCTGCTCGACGTGCTCGGGTACCTCCGCACCCACTGGCGGGTCTTCGCACCGATGTTCCTCGGGCTCACCTTCGGTGCGCTGTCGCTCGGAGCAGGGCAGTGGCTCGCGGCCTTCCTCCACCGCACTTACGGGTGGGACGTGCTGCGGATCGGCTCGACCATCGGCGCTGCGCAGATCATCGCGATGCCGATCGGGCTCCTGATCGGCGTGTGGCTCGCCGAGCACTTCGATCGGCGCCACTACGAGGACGCGCCGCTGCGCGTGGTTGTCATCGCCGGCCTCATTCGCGTTCCGGCCTCGATCGCCATGCCGCTCATGCCGGCCGCATGGCTCGCGGTTGCGTGCCAGGCGCTCATCTACTGCACCGTCGGGATCGGTGGCGCCTCGCAGAATGCGGCGCTACAGATCATCACGCCCAACCGGATGCGCGGGCAGGTGACAGCGCTCTACCTCTTCACCTTCAATGTGATCGGGTTCGGGCTCGGGCCGCTCCTCACCGGGTTCATCACCGACCACATCTTCCACGCCGAGAGCGACCTGCGGTACGCCCTCGTCCTGCTTTCCGCCATCGTGGCGCCGTTGTCGCTCGTATTCGTGTGGCTCGGCATCAGGCCCTACGTGCGCGAGGTGGCACGGCTCAAGAGCCTCGCGCTCATCTGAGCAAGCGCACCGCGCATCACCCACCGGAGGAACACCCCATGGAACGAGTCGAAGGGAAGGTCGCCTTCATCACCGGCGGCGCGAGCGGCATCGGGCTCGGAATGGCCAAGGCGTTCGCGCGCGCGGGGCTCAAGGTCGTGATCGCCGATGTGCGCGAGGACCACCTCGAGGAGGCGACCGCGTACTTTCGCGAGCTGGCCGCATCGGGCCGCAGTTCCGAGGCGCAGGTGCATGCGCTCAAGTTGGACGTGACCGACCGCGCGGCGATGGCCGCCGCCGCCCAGGAAGCCGAAGCCGTGTTCGGCCCGGTGGAGGTTCTCTGCAACAACGCCGGCATCGGCATCATCGGGGAAATCAAGCGGGCGAGCTACGACGATTGGGACTGGATCATCGATGTGAACCTGAAGGGCGTGGTGAACGGCGTGCAGACGTTCCTGCCGCGCATGCTCGCCCACGGCCGCGGGGGCCACATCGTGAATACCGCATCGATGGCCGGCCTCATGAGCTACTCGACCGCGGGCCTCTACATCACCACGAAGTTCGCCGTGGTCGGTCTCTCCGAGGCGCTGCGGGCGGAGCTCGCGCGCGAGGGAATCGGCGTCTCGGCATTCTGTCCTGGAGGTGTGCGGACCAATATTCGCGAGTTCGAGAAGACCCGCCCTGCGCGCTACGCTCGCAGCGGCTACGCAGGCGCCGCGCCCGTGCGGCCGCCGCCGTCACGCGAGTTCCAGGAGCAGATGCGCGAGTTCTCGGCCGATCCGGTGGACGTGGGCGAGATCGTGCTCGCGGGCATCCGGCGCAACGATCTCTACATCTTCACCCAGCCGGAGTTCCGCGAGGGGCTGCGCGAGCGCTTCGCGGCCATCCTCAACACGCTCGGCGAGCCGGACCCGAGCCGTGCCGAGAGACTGCGACGGATCGCGCCCTTCCTCACCGGCGATCCCATCTATGCGACCGAGGCGCAGAAACATGCGGCCGCGGTCGCGTCGCGAGCGGAGTGAATCATGCGTGAGGTGAGCGGCAAGGTCGCCTTCATCACGGGCGGGGCGAGTGGGATCGGCCTCGGGATGGCGCGGATATTCGTGCGCAACGGCATGAAGGTCGTGATCGCGGACCTGCTCAGCAAGCACCTCGAGGAGGTCGCGCGGGAGTTCGACGGACACCGCGGCGTGCATCTCATTCAGCTTGACGTCGTGGACCGTGCCGCCATGGCCCGGGCGGCGGAGGAGACGCTGCGCGTGTTCGGCAAGGTACACGTGCTCTGCAACAACGTCGGGGTGAGCCAGCGCAACCCGATCGACGAGGCGACGTACGAGGACTGGGACTACGTCGTCGAGGTGAACCTCGGCGGCACGATCAACGGCCTCGTCACCTTTCTGCCGAAGATCAAGGCTCACGGGGAAGGCGGGCACGTGATCAACACCTCCTCGATGGCGGGCATGATCCCGGTTCCCCCGTTCGCCGGCATCTATGCGGCGACGAAGTTCGCCATCCGCGGGCTCACCGATTCGCTGCGCCTCGCGCTCGGTCCGTACCGCATCGGGGCCTCGGTGCTCTGCCCCGGACTCACGCGCACGCGCGCCATCACCGCGGGCGCAACCTACCGCGGCGCACACTGCGCCGGTAACCAGCCGCGCGAGTCTCCGGAGCCGATCGGGCACGGTATGGCACCGGAGGATGTGGGCGAGCGGGTGCTGCACGCAATCTTGAGGAACGAGCCATACGTCTTTCCGCACGGCGAGTTCAAGGAGGAGGTGCGCGACCATTTCAACGAGATGTTGGGCGCATTTCCTCTGGAACAGGAGGCCGACGCCCTGCGTCTCGAGACCGAGCGGCGTCGCGCGGAGATGACCGCGAAGGCGAAGGCGGTCGCCGACGCCATCGACGCGCGATAGTCAGCCGCTGCGCACGGGCGGCGCGCGCCTGGGGAATCTCCCGAAGAGCGCCTTCACCGCCGGGCGCTCGCTCATGCGCGCGTGCCACTCGATCAGGCGCGGCGCGGTGGTCGCGTTGACCCGCTCCGGCAGCACGCTCGGCAGTGCCACGGCCATCGCGAACACGTCGATGTCGGCGAGCGAGTAGCGCGACCCGGCGAGCCAGCCTGAGCGCTCGAGCCCGCCCTCCAGGCGCTCGGCACAGACACCGAGCCTGCGGCGCGCTTCGGCGAGCTCCGCCTCGGAGTAGGACTCCCCGGCGATCGTCGCCCACTTGTCGCGCACTTCCTCGAGGGGGATACGCGCGAGCACCTGCTCGAGCTCGGCCTTCGGAATCTGCTGCGCATAGTGCCGGGCGCCGTGGGCGCCGATCACGGTGAGCGCCGGACAGAAGTACTCATCCACGAACTTCGTCCAGATGCGCATCCGCGCCCGCTCGTAGGGGTCGGAAGGACGCAACGACGGCTGCGGGTAGAGATCCTCCAGGTACTCGTTGATGACGGTCGATTCCGTGACGACCCTGCCGTCGTGCACCAGAACCGGAACCTGTCCCAGGGGATTGATCTTGAGGAACTCCGCGGAGTACTGCTCGAACCGGGCGCCGACCAGCTGGTGACTCACGAATTCGAGGCCCTTCTCCTCGAGGCAGAGAAGCGGCTTGAGCGAGTTCGCGACGGCGCCGAAATGATATAGCTCGAGCATTGCGGCAGGCTCCCCGGTCAAGGCTTCAGCGCTCGAGCGCCTCGAGCCGCGCGACCTCGCGACCGTAGGGACGCACTCCGAGGCACGAGATCGCGAGCGCGAGCGGGCTTGCGATGAGCAGGGGCCAGAAGATGGCCCAGCGGATCAGCGATTCGCTGTGCAGAACGTAATCGCTGATCACTCCCGTGAGGATGGGCGCCGAGGCGACGCCGACCACGCTGTAGATGAACAGGAAGAGCGCGGTCACCTTGCCGCGCAGCTCGGCGGGCGTCACGATCTGCAGCGCGGCGTTCTGCGAGGCGCCGGCGAAGCCGATTGCAAAGAATGACAGCAGACCCAGCCCGAAGGCGAGCCACGCGGAGGGCATCAGGACATAGAAGATCCCGGGAATCGCGATGGCGCGTGCGATGACGTAGACGCGCATCGCCGAATCCTTCCGCTGCTGCCGCGTGAAGCGCTCGGCGAGCACCACGCTCGCGATGAGCCCGAGCGGCACCACCGTGAGCTGCGCGGCGCTTTGCAGTCCGGCGAGCTTCGCCGGCCCCCAGCCGTAGGTTCTCTGGTAGAAGATCGGTCCCCATTGGAGCGCCCCGATCGAGACCGCCCCCACGAGGAGGCTGCCGAACAACGGCGCGAACACGCTCCAGTGCTCGCGCATGTAGCGAAATGCAACGCCGTAGTCCTCGAGCCAGGCCCCGAGGCCCCACCGGTCGGCGCGCGCCTGCGCGCCGAGCCGCCCGAGCTGATTGTGAATCGTGCGGCGGGCCGTCTCCGGCACGGTCGTCACGATGAGCACCGCGATCAGCGTGCTCGGCATGCCGATCAGTACGAAGATCAACTGCCAGCCGTGGATGATGCCGAAGGGGACGTGGATCGGCTTCATGTCGAGGAAGAGGTAGAGGAGCCACGCGCCGATCGCCGTGGCGAGCCCGGGCCCGACCACCGACCCGGCCTGCAGCAGCGCGACCGCGCGCGGCATGCGCTCGCGAGGGAACAGATCGGCCACGATCGAGTAGGAGGCGGGCCCGTTCACGGCTTCGCCGGCACCGACCAGGAATCGCGCCGCGAACAGCTGCGTGAAGCTTTGCGCCACCCCGCAGAGCGCGGTGCCGATGTTCCAGGTCGCGATGCCGAGCGCCAGGATCGAGCGGCGGCTGAAGCGGTCGATGAAGTAGCCGATCGGCAAGCCGACCAGGGTGTAGAAGAGTCCGAAGGACAAGCCAAAGAGCAGTCCCAGGCCGGTGTCGGAGAGCTCGAGATCCGCTTTGATGCGCGCCGCGAGGTAGGGGACGATGCCCAAGTCGAGCTGATTGGACGTGAGGCACAGCACGAGCACGAAGAGCGTGTAGTAGGCGATGCGCGGCGGTGGAAAGCGCGCCGCCGCAGCGGCAGCCGCCGCGGGCGAGCGGGTATCGGTTGCGGCCGGCGCTGCGGCGGAGTGGCCACCGGCGGGGGTGCTCAGGCGCGGCTCCTCGCCCCATGAGGGGCGCTGTCAATCCTCCGAGCGTACGCGCCCGCGCAGCTGCTTGTCGCGCCCGCGCCGCGTCTTGTTCTCGAGCCGGCGCGCGCGCGCGAGGCGCGTGGGGCGCGTCGGGCGGCGCACACGCGGCTCGACGAGTGCGCGCACGATGAGATCGGCGAGCCGCGCAAACGCCTCGGCGCGGTTGCGCTCCTGCGTGCGGTGGTTGCGCGCAATGATGAGAATAGCGCCCTCGTCGGTGAGCCGCCGTCCGGCGAGCGTGCGCAGGCGTTGCTTAACGCGCTCCTCGAGCGCGGTCGTCGCGGCGAGGTTGAACCGCAGCTGCACGGCCGATGCGATCTTGTTGACGTTCTGACCCCCGGGGCCCGAGGAGCGCACGAAGCTCTCCGCGAGGTCGCCGTCGGGTATGACGATGCCGGGCGCGACATTGAGCGGCATGTGGAGATTGCTCAGGATTGCGCAGTCGAGCAGCCGGTCGAGCGTGTGGGTATCGAGCGTGCGCGGCGCCCGTCTCACGCATTGAGGTCGGGGATGAGCTCGCTCTCGAGGCGCGCGATCTGATCCTTCAGCATGAGCTTGCGCTTCTTCAAGCGCTTGAGCTGCAGCTCATCGATGTGAATGTCGAGCGAGAGTCTGCTGATCACCTCGTCGAGATCGCGATGATCGATGCGCAGCCGTCGCAACTTCTCCATGTTGCGGAACAGCTCACGGTCGACGTTGTCTTCGATGTCCGCCATAGCCCGATTGCGGAGCGGCTCGCGGCTCGGTTGCGGGCATCATACCCCATCCCGGTCCACGCAGCGCCTCAGGCGCGGCTGTGATGCGATGCGTCGCGCGGCCCGCGTCGCCGTCCGCGGCCGCGCGGTCGGCGGTCGCCCGGCGGCCCGTGCCGCGCCGATTCGCCGTGGGCGGCCGATCGGCTGGGCAGCACCGGGCGGCTCAAAATTTCCGGTGAGATCGCACCCGCGGGGATCTTGTGCCCGAGGTAAACCTCGATGTCGGGAAGCGAGATCGCCGATTCCTCGCACGCGAAGCTGATCGCATCGCCCTCGGCGCCGGCGCGCGCCGTACGCCCGATGCGGTGGACGTAGTCCGCCGGGTCCTGCGGTAGATCGAAATTGAACACGTGGCTCACGTCCGGGATATGCAAGCCGCGCGAGGCGACGTCGGTCGCGATCAGCACCGCGAGCTCGCCGTTGTGGAACTCGCGCAGGAACTGCAGCCGCTTCCTCTGCGGGACATCGCCCGAAATCGCCTGCGCTTCGAATCCGTTCGTGCGCAGCACCTGCTCGAGCCGCTCGGCGCCGCGCTTGGTGTTGACGAAGATCATCGTGCGGCGGGCCTCGCTCTGCTTGAGAAGCCCGATGAGGAGCGGGATCTTCTCCTCCGTCGCGGGGTAGTAGACGACCTGGCGCACGCTGTCGACGGTGCGCTTGTCGGGCTCGATCCGCACGAGCTCCGGATTCGCCATGTGCTCGTAGGCAAGCTCGAGCACGCGGTAGGAAAGCGTGGCCGAGAACAGCATCGACAGGCGTCGCTCCGGAGGGGGCAGGCGCCGTAAGAGGAAGCGGATATCGGCGATGAACCCGAGATCGAACATGCGGTCGGCCTCATCGAGGACGAGCACCTCGGCGTGGCGCATGTCGAAGATACGCTGTTTGAAGTAATCGATGATGCGACCCGGCGTGCCGATGAGCACATCGGTTCCTTGGGCGAGCTCGCGGCGCTGTTTGTCGTAGTCGGTGCCACCGAACACCACGGCAAGCTTGAGGCCGGTGTGCCGCCCGAGCACCTCCGCGTCGCGGTGGATCTGTACCGCCAGCTCGCGCGTGGGCGCAACCACGAGCGCGCGGATGGACGTGGGCGCACGGCTGTGCGCTGGCCGGCGGCGCAGCAGCGCGTGGTAGAGCGCGATCAAAAATGCGGCGGTCTTGCCCGTGCCGGTTTGCGCCTGGCCGGCCACATCGTGCCCGCCGAGTGCGATGGGGAGTGTCTGCGCCTGGATGGGCGTGCACTGCGCAAACCCTGCATCACCGATGCCCTGCATGAGCGCAGGCTCGAGACCCAGGGAGTCGAATGTAACGGAAGTGGGATGCTGGTCACTCATTGATACGTGTTCGCATGTCGTGGTTCACGCTCTGCAGGTCTGACTGGAGCGGGTGCCTCGAGCCCCGCAATACGCGCGGTTCCGAGCGCTCGTGGGCATCGCCGAAGCCGGATTCAGCCCCGGCCCCCGCTCGCCACGCTCGCCGGACCTGGCTCAAATCCTCGCTCGAATGCGCATCGGGGCCTTGAAAAGCGGTCCCAGAAGCGCTACAAAGGGGTTCAAGACAGCAAGCCCCGCGCCGCGGCAAGACCGCCGCCGGGTCTGCACCTGCCAGTTCAGATTCTCCTTGAATAGGCTTTAATCGGTCCTCACCTAAGACGTAGTGTAACCGTTCGACGGGTGTTTCTGGCACGGCTTTCGCCGTTCCGCCCGCATATTTTCTCAAGGCCTTCGACGCCTTACCCAAACCCAGTTGCTCTCCTACCGGAGGTTGAACCGCGTGAGTAGCCCGCACATCGTGCACACCACCGATGCCACTTTCAGCGAGGACGTTCTCAAGTCCGACAAGCCCGTACTGCTCGACTTCTGGGCCGAGTGGTGCGGCCCCTGCAAGATGATCGCGCCGATTCTCGATGAGCTCGCCGCCGAGTACCGCGATCGGCTCAAGGTCGCGAAGCTCAACATCGACGAGAACCCGCAGACGCCCCCGAAGTTCGGCATCCGCGGCATCCCGACGCTGATCCTGTTCAAGAACGGCACGGTCGAGGCTCAGAAGGTCGGAGCCGTGTCCAAGTCACAACTCGCCGCATTCCTGGAGAGCAATCTCGATCCTGAAATGCAGCACGGCCGAGGCGGGGCGCCACAGTGAGAGGCTATCTCGGTAATCAGGGCCGTAATCGGCCCAACAAGGGCCCGCGCCACGGCAACCGCGACGGTAATCGCGGCAACGGGCGCCCGGTTGACGAGATGATGAGCGACGTCGACGTCTTCGACGGCGGGGACGACGCCGAGGTCATCAGTCCCGCCGAGCTCACGCAGTCGCGGAGCTCGATGAATCTCACCGAGCTCAAGCAGAAGCCGATCAACGAGCTCGTCAAGCTCGCCGAGTCGATGGGCCTCGAGAACATGGCCCGCTCGCGCAAGCAGGACATCATCTTCTCGATCCTCAAGGCTCATGCGCGCAACGGCGAGAACATCTACGGCGACGGCGTGCTCGAGATCCTGCAGGACGGCTTCGGGTTCCTGCGCTCGGCCGACAGCTCCTACTTGGCCGGTCCCGACGACATCTACGTGAGCCCGAGCCAGATCAGGCGCTTCAATCTGCGCACCGGAGATACGATTTCCGGCCTCATTCGCCCGCCCAAGGACGGCGAGCGCTACTTCGCGCTGCTCAAGGTGGGCGAGATCAATTTCGATTCCCCGGACAGCTCGCGCAACAAGGTGCTGTTCGAGAATCTGACGCCGCTCCATCCGACCAAGCGCTTGAAACTCGAGCGCGGCAACGGGTCCACCGAGGATCTCACGGCGCGCACGATCGATCTCGTAGCGCCGATCGGCAAGGGGCAGCGCGGCCTCATCGTCTCGCCGCCGAAAGCCGGCAAGACGATGCTGCTGCAGAACATCGCGACCTCGATCACGGCGAATCATCCGGAGGTGTATCTCATCGTGCTGCTCATCGACGAGCGGCCCGAGGAGGTGACCGAGATGCAGCGCACGGTCAAGGGCGAGGTGGTCTCGAGCACCTTCGATGAGCCCGCCGCACGGCACGTGCAGGTGGCCGAGATGGTCATCGAGAAGGCGAAGCGGCTCGTCGAGCACAAGAAGGACGTGGTGATCCTGCTCGACTCCATCACGCGGCTCGCGCGCGCCTACAACACGGTCGTGCCCTCCTCGGGCAAAGTGCTCACGGGCGGCGTCGACGCGAACGCGCTGCAGCGCCCGAAGCGTTTCTTCGGCGCCGCGCGCAATATCGAGGAAGGCGGGAGCCTCACGATTCTCGCGACCGCGCTCATCGACACCGGCTCGAAGATGGACGATGTGATCTACGAGGAGTTCAAGGGAACGGGCAACTCCGAGATCCATCTCGACCGGCGTATCTCCGAGAAGCGTGTGTTCCCGGCTGTGAACATCAACCGCTCGGGCACGCGCAAGGAAGAGCTCATCACCGATCCGGGCGAGCTCGCGAAGATGTGGATTCTGCGCAAGCTCCTGCATCCGATGGACGAGCTCGCGGCGATCGAGTTCCTGCTCGACAAGATGAAGGACACGAAGTCGAACTCGGAATTCTTCGAGGCGATGAAGCGCTAGCGCTGCGCGCGCTCTCGGGCGCGGCTTTCCGGCGCAGTTTGCATAAGGTTGTCTGCGTCCCGCGACGCTGGCGCGCGCACTCGGCTCTGTTGGATGATGTGCCGTTCGCCTCGTTTTTCAGGGGGGTTGGATCGATTCATGCTGCCATTGCCGCGGCCTTCGCGCGCCCCGCGGGGGCGCCTGCAGCTCGCGACCGGCGCTCTCGCGGGCGTCATAGCGTTCGCATCGGGTTGCGCCACCGCGCCGCGCGCCGCACACAGCGATGCGGCGGCGGGTACGCAGCAAGGCACCGCGGGCCCGCAGACATATGTCCCGCAAGGCGCCGACGGCTATCACGCTCCGCCGGGCGCGAGCGCGAGCCCCATCACCGATCGCTTCGCGCTGCGTGCGAGCTTCGAGCTCGCCGCCGCACGCACCTTCCTCCGCCTGGATCCGACCGGCGAGCCCTACGGCGGAACGCCGCTCGCGGGCGAGCACGACCTGGGCCTCGCGCGCACCAATCCGGAGGGCAGACTCGAGCTCATGTTCCGCATGCGCAGCCGCAATCGGATGCGCGTCGACTACCTCGAGCTCAATCGCGCCGGGGATGCGACGCCCGCGACACCGATCATCTTCGGCAACGCGATCTTCGCGCCGAACCAGGACCTGCACACCGCGCTCGACTGGAAGGTGATGGGATTCACCTACACCTACGCATTCCTGCAAACGGACCGCTTCGAGCTCGGCGCCGGGCTCGGCGTGCATCTGCTTCAGGCATCGGTGAACGCGAACGCGCAGACACAGCTCGCGAGCTACCAAACTTCCTCCGCCGGCGCATTGCCGACAGTGGCGCTCGACGGCGCGTGGCGTATCTCGCGGCGCTTCGCGTTCACGGGCCGCGCCCAGTACTTCGGTGCGACGATCCACGGCCTCACGGGCTCGTTCGCCGATTATCACGGAGACTTTCAGTACCGCTGGCGCGCGCCCTTCGCCGTCGGTCTCGGCTACTCCTACACCCGCATGAACGTGCAAGCGGTCACGGGTGGCACGCTCGGGCGCCTCGCGCTCGCGGTGCAGGGGCCGGAGGCGTTCCTGCGGATCAGCTTCTAGCGGCCGGCGCGCGGCTTGAGGACAGGGCGCGCCAGCCGATGTCACTGCGGTAGCGCGCGCCCTCGAAGTGGATCCGTTCCACCGCGGCATATGCGGCGGCCTGCGCCGCCTTCAGGTCGCCTGCGAGTGAGGTGACCCCGAGTACCCGTCCCCCGCTCGTGACGAGCTGTCCATCGCGCCGCGCCGTCCCCGCGTGGAACACCTTGATGCCGGGGAGCTTCCCCGCCGCATCGAGTCCGGAGATGACCTTGCCCTGCTCGGAGGGGCCGGGGTACCCGCCGCTCGCCATCACGACGCACACGCTCGCGAGCGGGCTCCAGCGCAGTGCGACGCGCTCGAGGGTGCCGCTTGCGCTCGCATCGAGGAGCTCGAGGAGATCACTCTCGAGGCGCGCCATGTACACCTGCGTCTCCGGGTCGCCGAAGCGCGCATTGAACTCGAGCACCCGCGGACCCGATGCCGTGAGCATCACCCCGGGGTAGAGAATGCCGCGGTACTCGATGCCCTCGGCGGCGCAGCCGCGCAGGAAAGGATCGAGGATGCGGCTCGCAGCGGTCGCAAGCTCCGCGTCGGTGAGGAAGGGCGTGGGGCAATAGGTTCCCATGCCGCCGGTATTCGCCCCGCGGTCCCCGTCGAGCGCGCGCTTGTGGTCCTGGGAGGTCGGGAACATCCGCGCGACCTTGCCGTCGCAGAGTGCATGCAGGGAGATCTCAGTCCCCTCGAGCAGCTCCTGCACCACGACATGCGCACCGGCCGCGCCGAAGGCGCGCGCGACCATGATCTCCTCGACCGCGCGCTCCGCCTCGGCCTGGCTCGTGCAGACGAGCACGCCTTTGCCGAGCGCAAGCCCATCGGCCTTGACGACACAGCGGCCGCCCAGTGTGGCTGCGAAGCGCTTCGCCGCGACCGGATCGGCGAAGGTGCCGGCGGCGGCCGTCGGGATGCCGTAGCGTTCCATGAACTGCTGCGAGAACACCTTGGACGACTCGAAGCGCGCGGCGCGCTCGGTCGGCCCCCAGATCCTGAGCCCTTCGCGCTCGAACCGATCGACGATGCCGAGCGCGAGGGGGTTGTCCGGACCGACGACGGTGAGCTCGATCGCGCGTGCGTGCGCGAGCTGGGCGAGCCCGGCGAGATCCTCCGCGGCGATGCTCACGCACTCGACCGGCCGGCCGTTGCCGAGCAGCCGCTCGGCGGCGATACCGGCGTTGCCGGGAGCGCACAGGAGCGCTTCGACGTGCGGCGACTGCGCGAGCTTCCACGCGAGAGCGTGCTCGCGCCCGCCTGAGCCTACGAGCAGGATCCTCATCGTCTTCAGTGCCGGAAGTGACGCACGCCCGTGAACACCATGGCCATGCCGTGCTCGTCCGCCGCGGCGATCACCTCGGCATCCTTGAGCGAGCCGCCGGGCTGGATCACCGAGGCGATCCCGTACTCGTGAGCCACGTCGATGTTGTCGCGAAACGGCAGGAACGCATCCGAGGCCATCGCGGCGCCCTGCGTCGCGAGCTGCTCGTCGCGGGCCTTCATGGCGGCGAGGCGGCACGAGTACACGCGGCTCATCTGTCCCGCACCGACCCCCACAGTGGCGCCCTCGCGCGCGTAGACGATGGCATTCGACTTCACGAAGCGGCACACGCGCCACGCGAATGCGAGATCGCTCAGCTCCTGCGGGCTCGGCGCGCGCCGCGTGACGACGCGCAGGTCCGTCGCGGCGAGGCTCGCGCGGTCGCGTGTCTGCGCGAGCAGCCCGCCGGTGACGCTGCGGAATTCGAGCTCGCTCGTGGGGGCGCTGCGCAGATCGCCCAAGGCGAGCAGACGGATGTTCGCCTTGGCGGCGATGAGCGCCGCGGCCGCTGCGCAGACCGTGGGCGCCGCGATGACCTCCGCGAACTGCCGCCCGAGGATCGCCTCGGCGGTCTCGGCATCGAGCGCGCGGTTCAATGCGATGATGCCGCCGAACGCTGCGCTCCGATCGGTGCGGTAGGCTGCCTCGTAAGCCGCGAGCGGCGTTGCGGCGACGGCTGCCCCACTCGGATTTGCGTGCTTGACGATGACGCAGGCCGGCTCCTCGAACTGGCGCACGCACTCGATCGCGCTGTCGGCGTCCGCGATGTTGTTGAACGAGAGCGCCTTGCCCTGCAGCTGCGTGGCCGTCGCGATGCTCACGCCGCGCAACGCAGGGTCGCGATAGAACGCGGCTTGCTGATGGGGATTCTCCCCGTAGCGGAGATCTTGCGCCTTCTCCCACACGAGCGGCAGGGTCGTCGGGAAGCGCTCCCCTGCGATGGGGTGCTGCGCGGCGAGAAAGCCTGCGACCATCGTGTCGTAGCGAGCGGTATGCGCGAATGCCTTGGCAGCCAGTCGCGCGCGCAGCGCGAAGCTCGTCGCACCGTCGTGCGCGCGTAGCGCCTCGCAGATGAGCGGGTAGTCGGCCGGATCGACCGCGACGGCGACGAACTCGTGATTCTTGGCGGCGGCGCGCAGCATCGCCGGTCCCCCCACATCGATGCTCTCGATCGCTTCTCGGTAGCGGCAGTCCGGGCGCGCGACCGCTTCGGCGAACGGATAGAGATTGACGATGAGCAGGTCGATCGGCTCGATGCCGTGAAGCGCCATCGCTGCCTCGTCCGTGCCGCGGCGGCCGAGGAGGCCTCCGTGAATACGCGGATGCAGCGTTTTCACGCGCCCGTCCATGATCTCCGGAAAGCCCGTGTAGGAGGAGACCTGGCGCACGGCGAGGCCGTGCTCGCCAAGCAGGCGCGCCGTGCCGCCGGTGGAGAGGAGCTCGACGTTGCGTCGTGCCAGGGCGGCGGCGAGCTCGACGATCCCACTCTTGTCCGAGACCGACAGCAGTGCGCGCCGCACGGGGATGAGCAGGGTGTCGGACATGGCGAGAAGCCCGCGCTCGAGGTCCCGAATTCCTCCGCGGCGCGTGCAGCCCTCAGCCGGCGAGGCCGAAAAGGCGCAACTTCTTGCGCAGCGTGCCGCGATTGATCCCGAGAATGTCCGCTGCGCGGACCTGATTGCCCTCGGTGTAGTCGAGCACCGCTTTCAGCAGCGGCTCCTCCACCTCGCGCAGCACGAGGTCGTACAGCCGGGCAGGCCGGTGTCCGTTCAAGCTCGCGAAGTAATCGTTCAACGCACGCTCGGCGTGCGTGCGCAGCGGCAGCTCCTTGCCGTTCGATCTCGCGGCGGATTCACCGCGCGCTCGGCCGTTTTTTTTCCCCGTCATGTGAGTTTCCCCGGACGCATCAGTCCGCCCCCCCGACCCATCCGTCCAAGCATTCCCGCGTCAGCGCGAACTGCGCGAGAGTATTCCCGGCAGCCATCAAAGATTGACGCGCCGCCGCCAGCCCGAGCCGCTCGCAGTACCACCCTAGGTGCTTGCGTGCGATCCGGAGCCCGGCGAGCTCGCCGTAGAAGGCGTACAGGGACTCAAGGTGCGCGAGAATGATAGCACGCACGCGCCGCGGAGCGAGCGCCGCGCACGCGCCGGGTCCCGCGAGCGCGGAGTTGACATCGCGGAAAATCCATGGGGTGCCGTGACTTGCGCGGCCGATCATCACCGCGTCGGCGCCGGTCGATTCGAGCACCGCGCGCGCCTTCGCGGGCGAGTCGATGTCGCCGTTTGCAAACACGGGAATTCTCACCGTCGCTTTGATCTCCCGGATCGTCTCGTACTCGGCCTCGCCCAGATAGAAGTCGGCGCGCGTGCGCCCGTGCACCGCGAGCGCCTGCACGCCGCAATCCTCGGCCAGGCGCGCAATGGCCGCTCCATTGCGCGACTGCCGATCCCAGCCGGTGCGGATCTTGAGCGTCACGGGCACCTCCGCGGCACGCACGACACGCTCGAGGATGCGCGCGACGAGCGGCTCGTCGCGCAGCAGCGCCGAGCCGCAGAGCTTCCCGCACACTTTCTTCGCCGGGCAGCCCATGTTGATGTCGATGATCTGCGCGCCGAGCACGACGTTGCGACGCGCAGCCTCGGCGAGTGCCTGCGGATCGGAGCCGGCGAGCTGGACCACGCGTGGCTCGGGCTCTCCGTCATGGTCCATGCGCCGCAGGGATTTGGGCGTCGACCACAGGCGCGTATCGCTCGTCAGCATCTCCGCGGCGGCGAGCGCTGCGCCGAGCGAGCGGCACAGCATGCGGAACGGCCGATCGGTCACTCCGGCCATGGGCGCAAGGACGGCGCCCTGCGCGAGCTCATACGGGCCGATCCGCATCGCTTCAGTCGCCGCCCGAATCGCTTGCCTCGTGAGCGCAGGCGATGCGTCCCGCGGCGTCCTTCAGGCAGGCGTCGATCTCGAACCCCACCACCCGCGGACCGGGGTCGACGAACGCCATCTCCGCATCGATGCGCTGTCCGGCGGGCAGATACGCCTCGGTGGCGCGCTTCCCGGGCAGGTAGGCTCCCGGAGGAACGTCGCGCGCGGCCACGCGATTGCCGAACCGATCCTGCACCGTCACGCGCAGCAGCGGCAGCGGCTGAGCGCGCGCGGCGTTGTTCTTGATGCTCGCGCGAACCATGAGCGTGCCGGGGCTCTGCGGACCGGCGACCGCGCCGAGCTGGCGAACCTCATACGCGGACACATCCCAGCGGGGCGCGAGCGGCAGTCCTATGCGCGCATAGAAGCTCCGCAACGGCGGCCCGAGCCAACCGACTTGGGCGAGTCCGGCGCGAAAGTGGTGCACGATCTGCGCAACGAGCGCGAGGGCAAGCAGCCCGCTCGCGGCCGCAAGAACCCCCGATGCACGGCGCCCACCGGCGCGCGGCTCCGAGAGCTCGCTTGCGAGGGAGACGGCGACCTTCGGCTCCCGCACCACCGCCGGCAGCGCGGCGATCGGGCTCTCGGCCGCAGGCGCGGCCGCGCTCGCAGCAGGCGCGAGCGGCTCCGCGCGCAGGCTCGGCGCGGGCATCGTGAGCTCGCTCGCGTCGAGCTCGACGCGCAGCTCGTCGAGGTCGAGCTCGGTCTCGTGGATGACGGGCTCCGGATCGGGCGCGAGCTCGAGCTCCTCCGCCGGCGCATCGTCGCTCGCGAGCACGATCGATTCGAAAGTGCCGGTCGGGCTCTCTGCATCGAGCTCGGGCTCGACGAAGATCTTCGAGACATCGGTGCTCGCCGGGTTGAACTCGAGCGAGGTGTCGGACGCGGGAGCCGAGGAAGGGCGCGCCGCGAGCGGTTCGGGCTCGCGGGCGCGCTCGGGCGCGCGCGGCTCGGCGGACAACGCCTGCGCCGAGGCTTGCGCGAGCGCAGCCTGCTCCTCGTCGGAAAGTCCTGCGAGCGCATTGAATACGTCGGCGCAACGCCCGCAGCGCACGTAGCCCTGGGCGACGCGCAGATCGGCCGCCGTCACGACGAGCTTGAGACTGCACTTGGGGCAAACGGTGAACATCTTCGTGCTGCCGCGAGATCAGCTCCGGCGCGTTCCCGCGAGCACGACCCAGTCATCGCGCCTCGCGCAACACCCGACATCAAACCACGCGCGATAGGCGTCCGTCACCTCCCCGATCTCATCGGCGAGCAGGCCCGCGAGCAGCAGGCGACCGCTCGGTCGCGTGAGCGCGGCAAACCGGGCGGCAAGCGCGCGCAGCGGCCCGGAGAGGATGTTCGCGAGGAGCAGATCGGCATCGCCGGTGAGCGCCGCGGCCTCTGCCGCCACGGTCACGCGATCCACGACCGCATTGCGCTCGGCGTTCTCGCGCGTCGCGATGAGCGCCTGCGGGTCGATGTCGAAGCACTCGATGCGCCGCGCGCCGAGCTTCGCGGCCGCGATCGCGAGGATTCCCGAGCCGCATCCGTAGTCGATCGCGCGCCAGCCGATCTCGAGGTTGCGGTCGAGCCACTCGAGGCACATCGCGGTGGTCGGGTGTCTGCCGGTGCCGAAGGCGAGCCCGGGATCGAGCTCTACGACGGCGGCGTGCGGGTCGATGACCGGTTCGTGATGCGGCGCGACCCACAACCGTTCTCCAAAGCGCATGGCGTGAAAGTCCGCGAGCCACGCGCGCTCCCACGCGCGGTCCGCGATGACGCGCTCGGTGATGCGCGTAGCCGGCATCGCGAGCGCAGCGGCGAGCGCGCGGCGCGCGGCACCCGGAGCGCTCTCGCCACGGTAGAGCACCTGCGCGCGTGTGGCGGGCCAGAGCCGCACCTCCCCGGGCGCCGGCTCGAGCACCGGGTCGTCGCGCGCATCCGAGAGCGTCACCGCGAGCGCTCCGGTCGCGAAGCACGCAGCCTCGGCCGCCTCTGCTACGAGCGCCCCGAGGTCGAAGCTGAGCTCGAGGAACGGCACGCGCAGCTCACCTCAGCCCGAGGCGGCGCTCCAGGTAATGAATATCGAGCCCGCCGTTGCGGAAGGCCGCGTGGTTGAAGATCTCCTGGTGCAGGGCCATGTTCGTCTTGATCCCCTCGATCACCATCTCCGCAAGCGCGTTCCTCATGCGCGCGATGGCCGCCTCGCGCGTCTCCCCGTGAGCGATCACCTTGCCGATGAGCGAGTCGTAATGCGGCGGCACGTTGTATCCGGAATAGATGTGGCTGTCGACGCGGATACCGGGACCGCCGGGGGCGTGCCACAGCCGGATCGGACCCGGCGAGGGCATGAAGGTTTTCGCATCCTCGGCGTTGATCCGGCACTCGATCGCGTGGCCGCGGAACTGCACGTCGCCCTGCGTGTACGCGAGCCGCTCGCCGGCGGCAACGAGTATCTGCGCCTTCACCAGATCGATCCCGGTGATCGCCTCGGTCACCGGGTGCTCGACCTGGATGCGGGTGTTCATCTCGATGAAGAAGAACTCACCGTCCTGGTAGAGGAACTCGAGCGTGCCGGCGCTGCGGTAGCCGACCTCCCGGCACGCCTCGACGCAACGCTCGCCCATCGTGCGCCGCTGACGCAGCGTGATTCCCGGGGCCGGCGCCTCCTCGATCACCTTCTGATGCCGCCGCTGCATCGAGCAGTCGCGCTCGCCCAGGTGGATGACGTTGCCGTGATGATCGGCGAGCACCTGGAACTCGATGTGCCGCGGCCGCTCGAGAAATTTCTCCATGTAGACTTGATCATTGCCGAAGGCCGCGAGCGCTTCCGCCTGGGTGATGTTGATCGCATTGAGAAGCGAGGCCTCGCTGTGCACCACGCGCATCCCGCGGCCGCCGCCGCCCCCGGAGGCCTTGATGATGACGGGGTAGCCGATGTCCCGCGCGATCCTCAGGTTCTCCTCGGGCTCCGCACCCAGGTGTCCGTCGGAGCCGGGCACGCACGGTACCCCGTGCGCCTTCATCACACGGATGGCAGACACCTTGTCGCCCAGGATGCGGATCGTCTCGGCCTTCGGTCCGATGAAGACGAAGCCGCTGTTCTCCACGCGCTCGGCGAAGTCGGCGTTCTCGGCGAGAAATCCGTAGCCCGGATGGATCGCGACGGAATCGGTCACCTCCGCGGCGCTGATGATCGCCGGCATGTTGAGGTAGCTCGCGGCGGAGGACGGCGGCCCGATGCACACCGACTCGTCGGCGAGCAGAACGTGCTTCAGGCTGTAGTCCGCCGTGGAGTGCACCGCCACGGTCCGGATGCCGAGCTCGCGACAGGCGCGCAGGATTCGCAGCGCAATCTCGCCGCGATTGGCGATGACGATCTTCTCGAGCATGCGATATCTATTCGATGACGAAGAGCGGCTGGCTGAACTCCACCGGATCGCCGTTCTTCGCCATGATCGAGGTGATCCGCCCCGCCTTGTCGGCCTCGATCTGATTCATCATCTTCATCGCCTCGATGATGCAGAGCACCTGGCCGAGCTTGACCTCGTCGCCGATCTCGACAAAGGGCTTCGCGCCGGGCGTCGGTGCGGCGTAGAACGTGCCCACCATCGGTGCCGTCACGACGTGCTCGTTCGGGCGTGGGCGCGGCAGAGCCTCCTCGCGCGCCGGCGCGGCTGAGGCCGCCGCGGGCTGCGCGAGCGCCGGGGCAGCGGGCAGCAGCGCGGGTGCCTGCATGAGGAGCCCGCCCCGCGGCATGCGGCTGATGCGCACGGCTTCCTCGCCTTCCTTGATCTCGATCTCTGCGATCCCGGATTCCTCCAGCAGCTCGATCAGCTTCTTGACCTTTCGTATATCCATGCCGCGAGCGCTCCCCTTCACAGATCGATTGTTGGTGCCTGACGGACTAGGGCTTGCGCGCGAGGTGATCCGCGGCGGCGCGCACGGCCAACTCGTAGCCCAGGGCGCCGAGGCCGACGATCGAGCCGACCGCGATGTCCGAGAAGTACGAGACGCGGCGGAACGGCTCGCGCGCTTGGGTGTTGCTCAAGTGCACCTCGATGAACGGCAACTGCACCGCGAGCACGGCATCCCGCAACGCAATGCTCGTGTGCGTGAATGCGCCCGGATTGAGGATCAGGAATGCGATGTTGTCCCGGGGTGCCTGATGGACCCGCTCGATGAGCAGATGCTCGGCATTGCTCTGGAAGGCGACGAGCTCGTGGCCGGCGCTTGCCGCGACTGCGGCGGCACGCTGCTCGATCGAGGCGAGCGTCATGGATCCGTAAAGCGTCGGCTCACGGGATCCAAGGAGATTCAGGTTCGGACCACTGATCAGGGCTATGCGGGCCACGCGCGAAAAATACCCTAAATCGCGTCAGTTTGGGCAACTTCCGCGGCTGTTCGCATCAAATTCGCGATTTTGACTAGCAGTCGATTCTACGGCGCGGCACCTGCGGAAGCGCTCAGTTGGGCGCCGGGCTCGAGTCGGCCTGCGCCCGTTCGATGGCGAGCGCCCGGATTCCGGACGCGATCTGCTCGCGCGCCTGAGCCACTGTGAGCCGGCCCGAGTCGACTCCGTCGAGGCGCGCGAGGATATAGCGCGCCTCCTTCGGGTGCAGCTCACCCACCTTGACGGCGACGATGTCGCCCTCGCGATCCACGAAGATCGAGAACGGCAAGCCCTGCTCCTGGCCGAGCGCATTGATCGCAGCCGACCCGGCATCTTCCCCGCCGGCGAGGATGGGGTAATCGATGTGCATGGCCTGGGCATACTTCAGTGCCGCGGCGCGCTCATCGACCGCGATGCCAACCACCTGCAGATGCTCGGCGCCGCTCTCGCGACGCAAGCGCTCGAGGAGCGGGATCTCGCGCCGGCAGGGTTCGCACCACGTTGCCCAGAAGTTCACGAGGAGCGGTGCGCCGCGCCAGTCCGTGAGCTTGCGCTCGACGCCCTTCTGGTCCGGAAACGCGAGCGGCGGGAGCGACGCGGGCATCACGGGCTCCTGCGTAGCGGCGGCCGAGGCGTGGGATGGCGGGCCCACCGCCGGTGCGGCCAAGGGTGCACCGCTCGCGTGCTCGCCGGGCGGTGCGATGAGATGCGCGGCGTGCAGCATCCGGTAGGCGAGGAACCCCGCCGGCCCTGCAACGGCCACCAGCACCCCGCCAAGCGCGATCTTGAGGCCCGGCCTCAAGGCACCGTCGCTCGCGCCGTGGTGGCTGAGCCCGATGCGACCGCCAAGCGTGCGAGGGAGGCGAAGTCGGCCGCCTTCATATAGCCGACGACGCGGAACGCGCGTCGCTCCTGGCCGTTCGGGCCGTAGAACGCGATCGTCGGAGGTCCGTAGATGCCGAAGGCCTTGAGGAGCGCCTGGTCGTCGCCATCGTTGCGTGTCACATCGGCACGCAGCAGCACGGTGCGGTCGAGGGCCGCCTCAACGCGCGGATCGTTGAACGTGTACTTCTCCATCTCCTTGCAGGAGACGCACCAGTCCGCGTAGAAGTCGAGCATCACGGGCCGCCCGTCGGCGTGCGCGAGCGCCACCTGCCGATTCAGATCCGCGAGGGAACTGATCGGGAGGAACGTGAGCTGCGGCTGCGTTCCGCCCAGCCCCGGGAGCGGTGCGAGCGGATCGGTCCCGCCGAGCGAGGCGCCTGCGAGGAGCAGTACGCCGTAGAGCGCGGGCGCAACCGCCGCGATCCGCACCGGCACGAGGCTTCGCTTGAGCATCGCGGCGCCGGTCCACAGGACCACCGCTGCCGCGAGCGCCGGCACGGCCCAGGCGATGAGGACCAGGCGGTCCGGCAGGACGCGCGCGAGCATCCACGCGGCAACGGCCAGCATGAGTGCGCCGAAGAGCCGCTTGACCACGTCCATCCAGGCACCGGCTTTCGGCAGCAACTTGCCGGCCGATGCCCCGACGGCGAGGAGCGGCGTTCCCATACCGAGACCCATCACGAATAGCGCGAGGCCGCCGCGCACCATGTCGCCGCTCTGTCCGATCACGACGAGCGCACCGACCAGTGCCGGGGCAACGCAGGTGGTCACGATCAGAGCCGAGAGCGCCCCCATCACGAACACGCCGCCGAACGTGCCGGCGCTCTGGCGGCTGCTCAGACCGGAGAGGCGCGTTTGAATGGCGGCGGGCATCTGCAGCGTATAGAGCCCGAACATCGAGAGCGCGAGGACGACGAACAGCGCCGCGAACAGCGCCACGATCCATGGGCGCTGGAACGCGGCCTGGACGTGGTCACCGCCGGCGGCGACGGCGATTCCGGCTGCGGTGTAGGTGAGCGCGAGCCCGAGGACATAGGCGAGTGAGAGCGCGAATCCGCGTCCCGCCGTGACCGACCGGCCATGGCCGACGATGATCCCCGAGAGGATGGGGACCATGGGCAGGACGCAGGGAGTGAAGGCGAGCACGAGGCCCGCGGCGTAGAAGAACGCGACGATGCCGAGGAGTCCCCCGCTGCGGACGACGGAGGCGTAGCGGTCCTGCGCGGACACGAACGGTACGGCGGCGCTCGCAGCCGCAGCCGCGCCGGCTGCGGCCCCCGTTGCCTTCGCGGCCGCTCCCACTCCGGTCGCGCCGGTGCTCGAGCCGGCCGTCGTGAGCGCGATGGCGAGCGACTTCGTGATCGGGGGATAACACAGGCCGGCCGTTGCGCACCCCTGGTAGGTCACCTGGATCGGTACGCTCGCCGCAGTCGTCCCGGCGGGCAGCTCGACCGGAAGGGTGCCGACGAGCTCGTGGTGGTAGATCTGCTGTTTGCCGAAGTACTCGTCGACCTTGATCTCGCCCATCGGCAGCTCGAGGGCGCCGAGCTTTGCAACCGGGCTCGAGGTCGCGACCTTGATGCGCTGGCGGTAGAGGTAATACCCGTCGGCGATCTGCCAATCGAGCCGGATCCGTCCGGCGCCGCTTGCCTCCGCGGACAGTCGGAACGCGCTGTCCGGCGGCAGGAACTGCCCGACATTCGATTTCACGCGGCTCGCATCGAGCACCTGATCAATGCCCGTCGCCGCGGCGGCGGCCGAGAGGGCGGGCAGTGCGGAGCAGACCGTCACTGCAACGAGAGCGGCAAGTCGCATCGTGTGGCGCATAGGACGCAATTCACTACCGAGTTTCGGACGCGGGGCAAGTCTCCTCCGCGACCCAGGCCAGGTAAGACTCCGTGCCGGCGACGACGGGTAAAGCAATTATCTCTGGAACTTCATAGGGATGCAGTGCCTTAAGCCGCATTTCGAGCTCCGCGTAGCGGTTTCTCGTCGATTTGACGACCAGGAGCACCTCGGGTTCGTCCCTGAGCGCGCCCTTCCAGCGGTAGACGGACCGCACCCCGGTCAGCCGGTTCACGCAGGCGGCGAGCCCGGCGGACACGACCTCGCGCGCGATCCGAGCGGCGATTTCCTCATCCGGGCACGCGCAAAGCACCACGATGGCCTCCGTCGTCATGAAATATTTTTGCCTCCCGTCTTGAAATCACGAAGACGCCACCTATCATTAGCAGCCGTCAAGGGAGAGTGCTAACAGTCTCTCCCTTGGGTAATCCACACATTTTAAGTTAACTGCTTCAAGGAGCGTCCACCATGAAGATTCGTCCTCTTCATGACCGCGTCATCGTGAAACGTCTCGAGGAAGATCGTACTTCCCCGGGCGGCATTGTGATTCCCGATACGGCAGCCGAAAAGCCGGTGCAGGGAAAAATCATCGCGGTCGGCAAAGGCAAGATTCTCGAGGATGGGACTGTGCGTCCCACCGACGTGAAGGTCGGAGACAAGATCCTCTTCGGCAAGTACAGCGGCACGGAGGTCAAGCTGGACGGAGAGGAGCTCCTGGTCATGAGGGAGGAAGACGTGATGGCCGTGATCGAAGGCAAGTAGCCGACGATCGCGACATTTATCATCGAGGTACCAGATTATGGCAGCGAAAGAAGTACGATTCAGCGACGATTCGCGGCAGCGGATGTTCAAGGGTGTCAATATCCTTGCCAACGCCGTGAAGGCGACGCTCGGCCCCAAGGGGCGCAATGCCGTGCTCGAGAAGAGCTTCGGCGCACCGACCGTAACGAAGGACGGCGTGTCCGTCGCGAAAGAGATCGAGCTCAAGGACAAGTTCGAGAACATGGGCGCGCAGATGGTGAAGGAAGTCGCGTCCAACACCTCCGATGAGGCCGGCGATGGTACGACCACCGCAACGGTGCTCGCGCAGGCGATCATCCGCGAGGGCCTGAAGGCGGTTGCCTCCGGTCGCAATCCGATGGACATCAAGCGTGGCATCGACAAGGCGGTCTCGCTCGCCGTCGATGAGCTCAAGCGGCTCTCCAAGCCGTGCAAGGATTCCAAGTCGATCGCTCAGGTCGGCACGATCTCCGCGAACTCGGATGAGTCGATCGGCAAGACCATCGCCGATGCGATGGAGAAGGTCGGCAAGGAAGGCGTGATCACGGTGGAGGAGGGCTCCGGGCTCGAGAACGAGCTCGAGGTGGTCGAGGGCATGCAGTTCGACCGCGGCTATCTCTCGCCGTATTTCATCAACAACCAGCAGAACCAGACCACCGAGCTCGAAAAGCCCTACATCCTGCTCGTCGACAAGAAGATCTCGAACATCCGGGAGCTGCTCCCGCTGCTCGAGGGCATTGCGAAGTCGGGCCGTCCGCTCGTCGTCGTGGCCGAGGACGTGGAGGGTGAGGCTCTCGCGACGCTGGTGGTCAACAACATCCGCGGCATTCTCAAGGTCGCGGCCGTGAAGGCTCCCGGGTTCGGCGATCGCCGCAAGGCGATGATGCAGGACATCGGCATCCTCACCGGCGGTACCGTGATTTCCGACGAGGTCGGGCTTTCGCTCGAGAAGACGACGCTCAACGATCTCGGTGAGGCGAAGAAGGTCGTCGTGGAGAAGGAGAACACCACGATCATCGACGGCGCCGGCAAGGCCTCGGAGATCAAGGGCCGGATCGAGTCCATCCGCCAGCAGATCGAGGAGGCGACCTCCGACTACGACAAGGAGAAGCTGCAGGAGCGTGTTGCCAAGCTCTCCGGCGGTGTCGCTCTCGTCAAGGTCGGGGCCGCGACCGAAGTCGAGATGAAGGAGAAGAAGGCCCGCGTCGAGGATGCGCTGCACGCCACGCGCGCAGCCGTCGAGGAAGGCGTGGTGCCGGGCGGCGGCGTCGCATTGATCCGCGTCCAGCGTGCGCTCGATAAGCTCGAGGGCGCCAACGAGGATCAGACCGTCGGTGTGCGCATCCTGTCCCGCTCGATCGAGGAGCCGCTGCGGCAGATCGTCGAGAATGCGGGCGAGGATGCGGCCGTCATCCTCAACAAGGTGCGCGAGGGCAAGGGCAGCTTTGGCTACAACGCTGCGACGAGCGAGTTTGGTGACATGCTCGAGCAAGGCATCCTGGACCCGACGAAGGTCACGCGCCTTGCGCTGCAGAACGCCGCCTCGGTCGCGGGGCTCCTGCTCACCACCGAGGTCATGGTGGCTGAGGCTCCGAAGGACGAGGAGCACAGCCATGCCGGCCCGCCGGGCGGCATGGGTGGGATGGATATGTAAATACGACGCCGAGGAGCTCGCGCGCGCGTGAACTCTTTCGTACGCGCGCGGTCTAGGAGCTTGACGGTTACGGTGCCGCGCCACGACTCCCGTCGCGCGGCGCCGGAAAGTCGCGGAGCAAGACCCCCTAATCCGCGCAATACCTTAAACCCCGCTTCGGCGGGGTTTTTTTTGGGGTAATCTGTCGCTCGAGACTTCCTCCGGCCCTCTCCGGTAGCACTCGTGCTCCGCTCACCTATCCACCAGGCAGGCGCACATGACGACCCCCCACCGCAGAATCGTCACTCCGGCGCTGCTCACGATCGCAGCGCTCTTGATCGCCGTCGGCGCCGCGCCGCAGGCTCCGGCTCAATCGACGACTGCCGAGCTCGATTGGGCGACGCAGGCGCTTGAGCGCAATAGCGCGCTCGAGGTGGTCTCGGTCGATCCATCGGCCGGCGTGATCACCGTGCGGGTGAAGCGCACCGGAGAGCTGCGGCGCGTCAGGCCGCGCGATCTCATCGCCGCACCGGGCCGCTCGGGTGCGCTCGAGCCCTCTACGGGGGGCGGATCGAGCGTCGCCGGCGCGGCGCTGTCGAGCCCGTCCCAGGCACAAGCGCTCGAGCCCGGCGAGCGCGTGCTCGCCTCCGGTCCCGGCTATCGAATCACGACTGCGGAATCCCCGGCCGTCGGCACCGGACAGACCGGACAGCCTCCCGTGGCCGGCGGGGCCGAGCTCGCGCGCAACCTGCAGCTCGAGCGACGGCACGATCCGATCATCTGCCAGGGACCCAAACTCGTGCACATGGACAGCCTCGACCTCGAGTTCGACGGCAATGCGATTGCGGCGGTGGATGGTTGCGAGCTGCACATCACCAACAGCCGGATCGTCGCCCGTGGAGTCGCGGTGGCGGTGCGCGGCGCGAGCGTGCACATCGACAACAGCGCGATCGAGGGCGCCGATGGAGCGCTCGATGCGGGCGGCGGCGCGCAGGTTTACGCCCGCTCCTCGACGTTCCGCGGCGTGATCCGGCGATCCGACGACGCCGGGTTCCACGACATGGGTGGGAATGTCGGGGACTGATGCACCGCGGTTCATCCGCGAATCGATAGCGTCGGTTCTCGGGGCGAGCGACTTCGTCGCGCATGCGTGCGAGCGCGACCCCGCACTGATCGACGAGCTCGTCGCGAGCGGTGACCTCGCACCGAGTGCCCCCGCCGAGCCCCCGGCCACCTACTACGCTCGCCGGTTGCCGCGGTGGCGCACCGGCGCGCTGCCGATCGAAGCGGATTTCATGGCGGATCTGCGCCGCTCGCGGCGCCGCGAGATGGTGCGGATCGCCTGGCGCGATCTCGCGGGCTGGGCGCGGCTCGCGGAGACCTTCGCGGATCTCTCGGCACTGGCAGACGCCGCGATCGGCGCTGCGAGCCGCTATGCGCGAGCGCTCCTCGCCGCGCGCTACGGCGAGCCGCGATCCGAGGACGGTCGGCCGCAGCCGCTCGTCGTCATCGGCATGGGCAAGCTCGGGGGCAACGAGCTCAATTTCTCCTCGGACATCGATCTCGTGCTTCTCTTTCCCGAGCACGGCCACACGGGCGGCGAGCGAGCGATCGCGAACGAGGAGTTCTTCACCCGCGCCGGGCAGTGTCTGCTGCGGTTGCTCGATGAGCCCACGGAGGAGGGGTTCGTCTTCCGCGTCGACATGCGACTGCGACCCTTCGGCGAGAGCGGTCCGCTCGTCGCGAGCTTCGCCTCGTTCGAAGACTATCTGCTACGACACGGCCGCGACTGGGAGCGCTATGCCTGGACCAAAGCGCGCCCGATCACCGCCGCCGATGAGTACGCGGAGCTCTACCGCGCGGCGGTGCGCCCGTTCGTCTATCGGCGCTATATCGACTACGGTGTGTTCCAGAGTCTGCGGGAGATGAAAGCGCTGATCGAGCGCGAGGTCGCGCGGCGCGAGCTCGAGGACGACGTGAAGCTCGGTCCCGGCGGGATCCGCGAGATCGAGTTCATCGTCCAGGCGCTGCAGCTCCTCCGCGGCGGGCGCGATTCGCGGCTGCAGGTCCGCTCGCTCCTCGCGGCGCTCTCCCATCTCGACCGGGCCAAGCTCCTCGCGGCGCGGACGGTCGCGGAGCTCGGGGCCGACTACGAGTTTCTGCGCCGCCTCGAGAATCGACTCCAGATGCTCGCGGACGAGCAGACGCACCGGCTCCCCAAGGACGCGCAGACGCGCGCGCGGATCGCCGCGGCGATGGGCTTGCCCGATTGGAGCGCCTTGGCCTGCGAGCTCGCGATGCATCGCGAGCGCGTGAGTGCACATTTTCGTGCGATCGTATTCGGCGGCGGCACCGGCGCGAGCGTCAATCCGATCGCCGCGAGTCTGGAGGCGATCTGGGGGGCGCAGCCCGACACGGCGGCACTTACCGAGGCGCTGCGCAACGCGGGCTTCGCAGCCGCAGCCGACGATGCGCAGCGGCTCCTCACCGGGCTGCGCGACTCGGCACTGCTGCGCAAGCTCGACGATCCGGGACGCAGGCGCCTGCAGGCGCTGCTGCCGGAGCTCGCGACCGGCATCGGCGCGAGCCGCGAGCCAGTGACGGTGCTCAAGCGGGTGCTGCGCGTGCTCGAGGCGATCGGCCCGCGCTCCGCCTATTTCGCGCTGCTCAACGAGAGCGCCCACGCGCGGCGGCGGCTGATCGAGCTCGCCGATCACGGCGACTTCCTGGTCAATCAGATCGCTGCCTACCCGTTGTTGCTCGATGAGCTCATCGATGCGCGGGTGCTCGCGCACACCCCCACTCGGGAGGAGCTCGCGCGCGAGCTCTCACTCGCCTTGGGGGAGCTCACGGACGCCGAACCCGAGCGCCAGGTGGAGGCTCTGCGCCACTTCCAGCAGGCCGCGACGTTTCACGTCGCGGTGGCGGATCTGACCGACCGGCTGCCGATCATGCGCGTGAGCGATCGGCTGACCGAGATCGCCGAGCTCATTCTCGAGCGGACGATGGACCTCGCGTGGCGCCAGATCACCGCGCAGTTCGGGGTGCCGATGTGCGGGGAGGGCGCGGAGCGGACGCCTGTGACGGTGTGCGCGATCGGCTACGGCAAGCTCGGTGGCCGCGAGCTCGGGTATTCGTCCGACCTCGATCTCGTGTTTCTCCACGACTCGCATGGGGAGCGGCAGGAGACCGATGCAGCTCGGCCGATCGAGAACCCGCTCTTCTTCGTACGACTCGCGCAGCGCATCATGCATCTGCTCACCATGCACTCGAGCGCCGGACGGCTCTACGAGGTGGACGTACGCCTGCGCCCGAGCGGCAAGGGGGGCCTGCTCGTCTCCAGCATTCGCGCGTTCGCCGAGTACCAGCAGCGCGATGCGTGGACCTGGGAGCATCAGGCGCTCCTCCACGCGCGCGCCGTCGCCGGTGCTCAGGCTCTTTGTGCCGAATTCGAGCGCATTCGCCTCGACATCCTGCGCAATCACGTGCGGCGCGACCGGCTGCGCGAGGACGTGCGCGCGATGCGCGAGCGGATGCGCCGCGAGCTCGGCAAGGCGCGTGCGGGCGAGGTGGACATCAAACAGGACGCCGGCGGGATCGCCGACATCGAGTTCCTCGCGCAATACTGGGCGCTCCAATGGGCGCAAGCGTACCCCCCGGTCGTGATGTTCTCGGACACCATCCGGCAGCTCGAGTCGCTCGCCTCCGCGGACCTCGTGCCGCAGCGAACCGTCGATACGCTCACCACCGCCTACCGGACCTACCGCACGCGCGTCCATCACCTCTCGCTCGAGGGCCGTCCGTCGCGCGTTGCCGATGCTGAATTCCGTGCCGAGCGGGACGCCGTGAGTGCCATCTGGAGCTCCACATTCGCGGATCGCTGACGCGCCGATACTGCGGCTCACGTCGGGTATAATTTCCCGCCATGGCCGCAACGAAGCCGCTCATCCAGCCGAACGCGCAGAACCAGTACGAGGTCACCCGGGAGGATCTGCCGCTCTCCTGCCCGATGCCCGAGATGTATCTGTGGAACTCGCATCCGCGGGTGTATCTGCCGCTCGAGGCGACGGGTTGGGCGAAGTGCCCTTACTGCGGCGCGGAGTACACGCTGCGCCGCTGAGAGCCACCCGGGACGAATACCGGTGCGCGCTCTCAAGTCTCCTGCCGATACGGACGGTAGGATTTCTCCTCGACCAGCCGTGATCCGAAGTGCCGGTTGATGCGCTTCTTGATCGCGGCCCGCTCGTCGTTCGCGAGGTACACCGAGCGGGCGAGCTCGATGAACTCCGCGTCGAAGCGGCGTGCGGACTCGTGCTCCCGGATGCGGTCCTCGATTTCCCACAGCCGCTCGTTCACCCGCTCGAGCGCCTGCTCCTCCGCGGGAAGCGAGCGGTCCTCACAGCCCGAGGCGCGCCAGGTCTCGAGCAGCAATCGCAGCTCGAGCTCGACGTTCGCACGCTGCGCGGCCTCGGTGAGCCGGCGCGCCTTGATGCGCAGGATCGTGATCTTGTCGAGCAGCTCCCCCGGAGAGATCGGCACCAGTATGTCGCCCATCCGCGCTAGTCTAGCAAGGCGAGCGCGGCTGTCCGCGATGATAGACTGCGCGGCGCGATGCGTTCCCCGTTTCACATCCCGCTGCTCGATCGCGCGGTGACATCGTGAGAGCACAGTGGCCGCTCGGCGCGGAGGTGCGGCGCAAGGTGATCGCGGGCGGGGCGATCCTCTACGACGCCGCGCGCGCCGGCAATCTCGCTGCGAGCGCGTTCGAGCCGGATCATTGGCGCGCACGCGGGGAGATCGAAGGCGAGGCGCGCGGGCGGGGCAGCGCATACTTCATCGAGTCGCAGGGCAAACACTGGGTCCTGCGTCACTATCGGCGCGGCGGACTGCCGGCGCGCCTCATCGCGGATCATTACTTCTGGAGCGGCGAGCCTGCGGCGCGTCCGTTTGCCGAGTGGCAGCTCACCTACCACCTGCACCGCGCGGGCCTCCCGGTGCCCGCCCCGATCGCGGCGCGCTATCAGCGTTTGGGCTACGCGTACCGCGGCGACATCATCACCGAGCGGCTCGCGGAGGTAGGCTCGCTCGCGCAGTGTCTCACCGTCGGGGCACTCTCGCTTCTCAACTGGATCGCGATCGGGCGCTGCATCCGGCGCTTTCACGATCTCGGCGTCTGCCACGCCGACCTGAACGCGCACAACGTGCTGCTCGGACGAGCCGACGAGGTGTATCTGGTCGACTTCGACCGCGGAAGCTTGCGCCGGCCGGGGCTGTGGTGTGACAGCAATCTCGTGCGACTGCGCCGCTCGCTCGAGAAGACGACCTACGCACTGCCGCCGGATCGCTTCACCGAGGCGGACTGGCACGGCCTGCTCGACGGGTACCGCCAGGCGAGCGGCGTGCGCGCGCTCGATCCGGCGGCGCCGGCCTGAGGTGCGCTCGGGGCGGTCTCGAGCTTCCTCCGCACACCGAGATCGCGCGTGCGCCGCATCTACTTCCTGACGGTGTATCTGCTTGCGCCGCTTTACTGCGCCGCCTTGCTGTGGCGAGGAACGCGCGAGCGCGGTTATCTCGCCGCATTCGGCGAGCGCTTCGGACTCGGTCCGCGGCTCGCGGGCGAGAGCATATGGATCCACGCCGCATCGGCCGGGGAGGTGCAGGCGGCGGCGCCGCTCGTGCGGGCGCTGTGCAGGCGCAGCGCCGGTCGAACGGTCGTCGTGACGACCGTCACGCCTGCGGGCAAAGCACGTGCGCACAAGCTCCTCGAGGGCGAGAGGGTGTCGGTGCGCTTCCTGCCGCTCGATCTGCCCGGCTCGGTGCGAGGCTTTCTCGACCGGGTGAGACCGCGCATCGCACTGGTGGTCGAGACGGAGCTGTGGCCGAGCCTGTTTCGGGAATGCGGCCGGCGGGGTATCCCGCTCGTGCTCGCAAGCGCCCGCTTATCGGAGCGCTCGATGCGCCGCTACCGCGCACTGCGCAGTCTGTTCGCGGATGCGCTTGCGAACTGCACGCTGCTCGCCACGCAGACGGAAGCGGACGCACGTCGCTTCGAGGCGCTCGGTGCCCCGGCGGAGCGCACGCGCGTCATTGGCAATCTCAAGTTCGATCTCGAGCTGCCGGCGGAGCTCGAGCGCACGGCGCAATCGCTGCGCCGGCAGCTCGCGCCGACTCGCGCCGTGTGGGTCGCGGGCAGTACGCACGATGGAGAAGAGGGGGCGGCGCTCGATGCGCACGCCCGCATCCGACTTGCGCACCCCGATGCGCTCCTGGTGCTCGCACCGCGACACCCGCCGCGCTTCGATGCGGTCGCCGCGCTCCTCGAGCGGCGCGCAGTGAGGTTCATCCGCCGCTCCGCCGCCCACCCGTGCGCACCGGACGCCGAGGTGCTGCTGCTCGATTCGCTGGGCGAGCTCATCGAGTTCTACGCGGCGGCCGACGTGGTGTTCGTCGGCGGGAGCCTTGCGCCGGTCGGAGGCCACAACCTGCTCGAGCCCGCGGCGCTCGGCAAGCCGATCCTCACCGGTCCGCACGTGTTCGACAATGCCGAGATCGCGGGGCTCTTGCGCGCGCGCGGCGCGCTCGAGACGGTGCGCGACGCGCAGGAGCTCGCGCGCGCGGTCTCCACGCTGCTCGCGCATCCGCAGCTGCGTGCGCAGCGTGGCACCGCCGCGCGCGCGGTGGCAACCGAGAATCGCGGCACGCTCGCGCGCTTGCTTGCGCTCCTCGAGCCCCGACTCGAGGAGCCGCTGCCGCCCGCGGCGGCGGCGCGCTAGAAGCGCGGCGGCGGGGTGGAGCCGGGTCTACTCGGCGGCGGTGCGCTTTGCGGCTCCGGGGTGATGCCTTGCTCGGATGCCGCACCGCCCGGCTGGGCGGCGGCGCCCGGAGTCGGGGCCAGATCCGGCGTCGCATCCGTCACCGGCGAGGTCGACGTGGACTGATTGACCGTGAGCCAGCGGTCGATCTGCGAGAGCGTATTCACATCGAGCGTGCCGGCGGCTTCGCGCAGCTGAACGATGTCGAGGAGGTACTGGTACTTCGCTTGCGCGTAGTTGGTTTCCGCCTGCACGAGTAACTGCCGCTGCTGCAGGACTTCCACCGCGGTGCGCGTGCCCACGTCGTAGCCGGCCTCCGTCGCTTTGAGCGCCACTTGGGCGGACACGACGCCCTGCTTGAGTGACTGCACCTGCGCAACGTCGCTCACGACCCCGTTGTATGCATCGCGCGCCTGATGCTCGGTCTGGCGGGAGACCAACTGGACTTGGTCCTTTGCAGCGATCCACTGGTACTGCGCCTGGCGCACCTGCGACTGGGTCATGCCGCCGCTGAAGATCGGGAGCGTCACCTGGAGGCCAATCTGGTTGTTCTGCAGGGCAAACGGGAAAGTGGGCTGAGGGGCGAGCGTGACCGGAACGCCAAACGGCGCAAAGGCGAGGCTCTCATCGGTCTGCTCGTTCGTCACGGTGTGCGATGCGGTGATCGAGATCTGAGGCAGGTGACCGCCGAAGGCGATGCTCACCTGATCGCGCGCCACGTCCGCGGCCAACCGCGCCGAGACGAGGTTGAGGTTCTGATCCATCGACACCGATACCCAGCGTCCCGGGTCCGCGGGCTTCGGAAGCTCGAGCGGCATGTCGTCGCCTGGTTTTGCGAGCATCGGATAGTCCTGCTCGGTGATCTCGCGCAGCGCCTGCTCCATGTTGGCGAGGGTGCGCTTGGCGGCGATGACCGCGGCAGCGGCCGCATCGTGCGCCGCCTGCGCTTCCTTCACGTCCGTGATGGCAATGAGGCCCACCTCGTAGCGTTTGTTCGCCTGATCGAGCTGCCGGGTCACTGCATCGAGCGCCGCCTGCTGCGCATCGAGGTTGTCCTGCGCATTGAGCACGTTGAAATAGGCCGTCGCGACGCGCTGGATCAGGTCTTCCTCGGCCGCGCGATAGGTCGCCTCGGCCTCGGCGACTTTTTTGTGCGCCTGCGCCAAGCCGGCAAAGTTGGCCCAGGAGAACACGCTTTGCTGCAGCTGCACCTCGTAGCCGTGGGTATTCACATGCGAAACGCTGGGCTCCGCGAAGAGCTCGGGCGCACCGTTTGGGCCTGGATACGGAAAGACCTCAGTCGAGTCCTCCTGCTGTACGGAGCGGTTGAAGGAGCCGCTGATCTGCGGCAGCAGTGCGGCCCAGGCTTGCGGATTCGCCTCGCGAGCCGCCATGCGCGTCGCGTCGGCCTCGCGGATCTGGGTATCGAACTTCAGAGCGTCCTGATACACCCCGATGAGATCCGTCCCGAAGGCGCAGTTCGCGAGCGCCAATGCCGCGAAGACGGCGACGAACCGCTTCATAGCTGTCCCTCTCTAGTGTTATACATCACTATATCAGACGCTCCAAGACGCATGCAATGCGCCGGGTGCTCGCGAGTGTCCTCAGTACGTCGGGAGCGACGGATCGACGTCGCGCGCCCAGCCAAGAATGCCGCCGGTGAGGTTCAACGCGCGATACCCCCTTCGGTGGAGGAAGTCGGCGGCCATGGCGCTGCGACCCCCGGCCTTGCACATCACGACGATGTCCCTGTCCTTCGGGAGCTCCTCGATGCGTGCCGCGAGCTTGTCCATGGGGATGTCGACGGTGGCAGCGAGCCGCACGATCTCGAGCTCCCAGGCTTCCCGGACGTCGAGCACGACGGGCGGGTCGGCCGCTGCGAGCCGCGCTTTCAGGTCCCGAGGCGAAATTTGCTGAACCATGACGACTGGATCCGGTGACCGCGCGCCGCCGGCGCGCGAGGATCAGAGGATGAAGATCTGCGGCCGGCGCGCATTGATGAGCGGGTCGATGACGGTTTCGAACAGGCTCTCGCGCGTCCAGGCCTCCTCGGCGACCCGGCGCACGAGACACGCCTCCATGACCGGCGGAGTGCCGACCACGACAAACAGCCGCCCGCCCACGTGCAGCAGCGATTCGAAGCGTTCGTCGTAGACCGGAAGCGAAGCCGTAACGGAGATGGCATCGTACTCGGCGCTACCGGTGAGCTCGCTCGCATCCACCGTGACCACCTCGGCGTTGCGCACGCCCAGCGCCGCGAGGTTCGCGCGCGCGAGATCGGCGAGATCCGCATGGATCTCGAGCGCACGGACACTCACGCTCGAAGTCGCGAGACAGGCCGTGACGAATCCCGAGCCCGCACCGATCTCGAGCACACGCTCCGAGCCCGTGAGATCGAGCGACTGCAGAAGCCGGCCCACCACGCTCGGGCGCAGCATGTGCTCGCCGTGCGGCAAGGGCACGTCCGCGTCGGCGAAGGCGAGAAATCGACTTTGCGATGGCACGAAGCGCTCGCGGGGCACCCTGCGCAGTGTCTCGAGCACGCGCTCATCGAGCACGTCCCAGGCGCGTACCTGCTGCTGCACCATCTGCTCGCGCGCCGCCTCGATCGAGTTGACTCCCTCACTCATGCGACTTATTGCCCTGTTGCTGGCAAACGCGACAAGTTACGGACTTTCCTTCGGTCGCTCAAGGGTATTCCGGCTCGTTATCGTGAAATCAACGCGAATGGCCGGCTTCGCCTAGGCTATGCTCTCGTGCTCTTTGCTTAGGGCGCGAAACAACACCAACTAATCCGTCCGCGCGGAGCGCTCTCTCGCCGACCGGACCGCTGAGGAAAGATGTCGATTGTCGGGCTGTTGAGCCTCCTGCTCGCGTCGGTCACGACGCTGTTCATCGTGCTTTTCGTGCTGCAGCGCCGCGAGAGCGGAGCGCTGCGCCGGCTCTCCCAGGAGGTCCAGCGAATCGCAATCGGCGGCAGGCTCGGCGGGCGCATCGATCCGATCGGTGACAGCGCCGAGATCGCCGCACTCACGACCGCCATCAATCACGTCCTCACGCGCGCGGGCTCGGCCGCGGAGCACGACCGCGACCGCGGCGCCCCGGAGCTCTTCACGGAGCTCGGCGACCGCATCCACGAGGCGGTGCTCGTGCACCGCGAGGCGATCCTGCACGCGAACCGGCAATTCGCAAGCCTGATGGGTGTAGAGCGTGCCAATCTCATCGGACGCAAGCTCGCGGACCTCGTCCCGCCGGAATACGCCGATCTCGTGAGCGAGAATATCCGCCGCTGCTTGAGCGGCGAGCCGGCCGCGGAGCGCTACGAGATCGAGATGGTCGGACTGCAGGGTCAGGTGAGCCGGCTCGAGATCACCTCCTCGCTCATCGACTACGAGGGCACGCCCGCGCTCCTCATCACCGGCGTGGAAGTCATCCCGACCCAGACGCTCCAGACCCTGCGCATGCCGGCGGCCGAGCATGAGCCGACCGGCAAAATCGCGGCACGGCGCGCGCACGCGCTCGATTCGCTCGCCGAGGCGGTGGTGCTCACGGACGCGGACGGACGGATCGAGTACATGAATCCGGCGGCGGAGCAATTGACGGCGAGTGGCGGCGTCGATGCGGTCGGCAAGACGCTCGCCGAGGTGGTCGGGCTGGTCGACGACACCGATCGGCGCCTGCTCACCGATCCGGTACGGCAGGCGCTCACGAGCGGTGCACCCGTGACGTTGAGCCGCCGCGCCCTGCTGATCGCGCGCTCGAACGGCGCGGAGCGCTCGATCGAGCTGTCGGCCTCGCCGGTGCGCAATCTCGCGGCCGAGGTGACCGGCACCATCGTGCTCATGCGCGATGTGACCGAGATGCGTGGCCTCGCGCGCCAGATGTCGTATCAGGCAACCCACGATGCGCTCACCGGGCTCGTCAATCGTCGCGAGTTCGAGCGCCGCTTGGCCGAGGCGATCGACGGCGGCCGCCGCGGCGACGGGCAGCATGTGCTGTGCTATCTCGATCTCGACCGTTTCAAGGTCGTGAACGACACCAGCGGGCATGTCGCGGGCGACGGCATGCTGCGGGAGGTCGCGAAGCTTCTCCGCGACGCCTGCCGCGACAGCGACACCGTGGCGCGCATCGGTGGGGACGAGTTCGGCATGCTCCTTATCGGCTGTCCGCTCGAGAAGGCGCGCCAGATCGCCGACGACGTTTGCCGCGCGGTGGGCGATTACCGCTTCGTGTGGAAGGACCGCATCTTCAACATCGGCGCTTCCGTTGGACTCGTGGAGATCTCGCGCGAGAGCGGCTCGATCGAGGAGCTGTTCGCCGCCGCCGATTCGGCCTGCTACGTCGCCAAGAAGCAGGGCGGCGGACGCGTGGCGGTCTACTCGGCGCGCGATGAGGCGCTTGCGCGTCACAGCGGCGAGATCCAGTGGCTGCAGCGGCTGCAGAGCGCACTGAAGGAGAACCGCTTCCATCTCTACACCCAGCAGATCGTGCCCACGCTTGCGGAGGATCACGGCCCGGCCATGGAAGTGCTCGTGCGGCTCGAGGACGAATCCGGACACGACGTGCCGCCTTCGGAGTTTCTCCGCGCCGCCGAGCGTTACCGGCTGATGGGTCTCGTCGACCGCTGGGTCGTGCAGACGACGCTCGCGGCGCTCGGCCGCGGAGCGATCTCGATCCCGCCCCAGCGCAGCATTGCGATCAATGTCTCCGGTGGGACGCTCGGGGACGTGCAGTTTCTCGAGTTCGTGGTCGAGTGCCTCGACAGCACCGGCGCCTCGCCCGCGCAGGTTTGCTTCGAGATCACCGAGAGCGCGGTTGTCGCGAACCTCGATCATGCGCGTCGTTTCGTCGGGGTGCTGCACGGCATGGGCTGCCAGTTCGCGCTCGATGACTTCGGCTCCGGCGTCGGCTCTTTCTCGAACCTGAAGAATCTGCCGATAGACTTCCTGAAGATCGACGGCTCGTTCATGCGCAACCTCGCGCGCGACTCCGTCAATCAGGCGATGGTCACGGCGATGATCAAGCTTGCGCGCACCCTCAACTTCAAGGTGATCGCCGAGCAGGTCGAGGATGCCTCGGCGCTCGAAGCCGCACGGCGCATGGGCGTCGACTATGTCCAGGGCTACGCCGTCGCGCGACCGCAGCCGATGGCATTGGCGGCTTGAGCCGTCGCCGTGGCGAGCGCGGAGGGAGACCCCTTCGCCGCGCTCGCCAGAGCCACTGCTGCGGCGCTAGAGTAGCTGCGGATAGAGTCTCGAGCGAGGAGGTCGGTGATGGCGCCTAGCGTCGCGATCATCGCGCCGGGCAGCATGGGCGCCGCGGTCGGTGCGCGCCTGAGGGCGAACGGTGTGGCCGTGTACACCTCGCTCGAAGGACGCGGCGCCGACAGCCGCGAGCGAGCGGCGAGCGCCGGGATGCGTGTCGTCTCCGATGCGCAGCTCCTCCAGACGGACCTGCTGCTTTCGATCGTACCGCCCGGCGCTGCGTTGCGCCTCGCCGAGCGGCTCGTCCCGGGCCTGCGAGCGGCACCGCACCGGCCGACCTTCGTCGATTGCAACGCAGTGAGCCCGGGCACTGTCGAGCGCATCGAGCGACTGGTCGCTGCGGCGGGCGCGCGGTTCGTGGACGTGGGGATCATCGGGGGCCCGCCGCGTCCGGGATACTCAGGCCCGAACTTCTATGCCTCGGGAGCGCACGCCGCGGATCTCGCGACGCTCGCGGCCTATGGACTCGACGTGCGTGTGCTCAAAGCGCCTGTCGGTGCCGCATCGGCGCTCAAGATGGCCTATGCCGGCATCACCAAGGGAATCACCGCCGTGGGCAGCGTGATGCTGCTCGCCGCCGCGCGCAATGGTGTCGCCGAGGCGCTGCGCGCAGAACTCTCCGAGAGTCAGGCGGCGCTACTCGACTCGTTTCGGCGCTCGGTCCCGGCGAGCTTCCCGAAGGCGTACCGCTGGGTCGCCGAGATGCAGGAGATCGCAAAGTTTGCGGCCGCGGATCCCGCTGCCGCGGCGATCTTTGGCGGCGCCTCGGAGCATTACGCCCGGATCACCGCCGACCTCGCGGGCGAGCGCCGCGAGACCTCGATCCTCGATGAGTTCCTCGCGGATCGGTGAGATTGCGGCTCAGTCCGTGCGCTCGGCACCGGGTCCCGGTTGGAAGGTGAGCGCGATGCCATTCATGCAGTAGCGCAGCCCCGTCGGGGCCGGTCCATCGGGGAATACATGCCCGAGGTGGCTGCCGCAACGCGCGCAGTGCACTTCGGTGCGCTGCATGAAGAGACTGCGGTCTTGCGCGGTGCCAACGGCCCGCTCGATCGGCTTGAAGAAGCTCGGCCAGCCGCTACCGCTGTCGAACTTCGTGCTGGACTCGAACAGCGGCTGGCCGCAGGCTGCGCAGCGGAACATCCCGGCGCGATGCTCGCCCAACAGCGCGCTCGTCCCGGCACGCTCCGTGCCGTGCTCGCGAAGCACATGGAATTGCGCGGGCGTGAGCTCGCGCCGCCACTCCTCGGCGCTCTTCTCGACGGGGTAGGTCTCTTTCGAGCTCATACGGTGCGCTCCTCGCGCTTCGACCCGACGGCGGGAGTTCGCGGACAGCGGCTATACGGCATTCGGCTGGACAATGCGATCGCGGGCGAGCAGTCTGCCATAGGAGGCTCTTCGCGGCACGCGCTCGGTCCACGGCGGCATTGGTTGTGAGCCGTCCGCCGCCGTGCGAGGATACGAGCCGTACGCGCCGCTAGAGCGCGGCTGTGGAAGTGAGGGGAACCGGGCGCACATGCAGCTTGCACGCCTTTGGCGTCAGCATCTGGAGGCCGGCTGTCCGGGAGAGCTCACCGGAGTCGAGATCGCGGGCACCGACGCGCGTGAGCTCGATGCGGAGATTACGGCGTGCGTGAGCGCCATGCTCACCCATACACTCAAGGTCGACGGCCGCATCGCGCACCGGTTGAGCGAGGTGAGCGCCGAGCTCGCCCAGAGGCAGCGCAGCTCGGCACCCCCGGTCGCCGAGTACTGTGCGCGGCTCAATCAGCTCGTGAGCGCCGTCCTCACCGAGTCGAAGAACGGCCGGTCTTAGCGCCCGGGCGCGGGGGAAACCCTCGGCGTCGGCTCGAGCCTCACGCCCGGACTCGAGGATCGGCCGCTCACAGCAGCGGTACGAGGAGCAGCGCGACGATGTTGATGATCTTGATGAGCGGGTTGATCGCCGGACCGGCGGTGTCCTTGTAGGGGTCGCCGACGGTATCGCCGGTCACCGCCGCCTTGTGCGCATCGGAGCCCTTGCCTCCGAAGTGACCCTCCTCGATGTACTTCTTTGCGTTGTCCCAGGCGCCGCCGCCCGTGCACATCGAGATGGCAACGAACAGTCCCGTCACGATGGTGCCGATGAGGAGGCCGCCGAGCGCGCGGATACCGGCACCCGGCCCCATGACGGCATTCAACACCAGCGCCAGGATCACCGGAACGAGGATCGGCAGGAGCGACGGGACGATCATCTGCCGGATCGCGGCGCGAGTGAGCAGGTCGACCGCCCGCGAGTAATCGGGCTTCGCCGTGCCTTCCATGATCCCCTTGATCTCCCTGAACTGGCGCCGTACCTCCTCGACGACCGCTCCGGCGGCGTGGCCGACCGCTTCCATCGCCATCGCGCCGAACAGGTACGGGACCATCCCGCCGATGAACAGACCGATGATGACGGCCGGATCGGAGAGCGAGAACGCCGTGAGCTTGCCCGCAGCCGCGAGATTGTGGGTGTAGTCCGAGAACAGCACGAGCGCGGCGAGTCCGGCGGAGCCGATCGCATAGCCTTTGGTCACGGCCTTGGTGGTGTTGCCCACGGCATCGAGGGGATCGGTGATGTCGCGCACCTGCTTCGGCAGCCCGGCCATCTCGGCGATGCCGCCTGCGTTGTCGGTGATCGGGCCGTAAGCATCGAGCGCCACGATCATGCCGGTCATCGACAGCATCGCGGTCGCGGCGATGGCAATCCCGTACACCCCCGCGAGGAGGGAGGCGGCCCAGATGGCGACGCACACGGCGAGCACGGGCAGCGCGGTCGATTTCATCGATACGCCGAGCCCAGCGATGATGTTCGTCGCGTGGCCGGTCTGCGAGGCGGCTGCCACTCTGCGCACCGGGCTGTACTCGGTGGCGGTGTAGTACTCGGTGATGATGATCAGAGCGGCCGTGAGGCCGAGCCCGACCAGCGAGCAGCCGAATAATGGTCCCAAGTGCTCGGGCATCAGGCTGCGCGTGATGAAGTAGAAGGCGATCCCGGCGAGCACCGCCGCGACGATCACGCCCTTGTAGAGCGCGGTCATGATCTTGCCGTGGCCGCTCGTTTTGACGAAGAAGGTTCCGATGATCGAGGCGATGATCGAGGCGGCGCCGAGGGCGAGCGGATACACCGCCGCCGCGCTGCCGGCATCGCGCATCATCAGCCCGCCGAGCAGCATCGTCGCGACGATCGTCACCGCGTACGTCTCGAACAGATCCGCGGCCATGCCGGCGCAGTCGCCCACGTTGTCCCCGACATTGTCGGCAATGACGGCCGGGTTGCGCGGGTCATCCTCGGGAATGCCCGCCTCGACCTTGCCGACGAGATCGGCGCCCACATCCGCGCCCTTGGTAAAGATCCCGCCTCCGAGACGCGCGAATATCGAGATGAGCGAGCCGCCGAAGGCGAGCCCGACGAGCGCGTGCAGCGCGCGGTCCTGCCCGATGCGGGGCAGCAGCACGATGTAGTAGCCCGCAACTCCGATCAGTCCCAGGCCGACGACCAGCATCCCGGTGATCGAGCCGCCGCGGAATGCCACCGACAGCGCAGCATTGAGGCCGCGGGAGGCGGCCTCGGCGGTGCGCACGTTCGAGCGCACCGAGATGTTCATGCCGATGTAGCCCGCGGCGCCGGACAGCACCGCGCCGATCGCAAAGCCCACCGCGGTCCACCACTCGAGCGCAAAGCCGAGCACGAGGAACAGCACGATCCCAACGACGAAAATCGTCGAGTACTGGCGGTTCAGGTACGCCTGCGCGCCCGCCTGAATCGCTGCTGCGATCTCCTGCATACGGGCATTGCCGGCGGGCAGCCGGAGAATCGCCATCATGGAGACGACGCCGTACAACACGGCGAAAATTCCCGCCCCAACGGCGAGCCATAGCCAGCTACTGGCGTCCATCAGCTTTCCTCGCGTGGATCAGTGACTTGTAGTTGTTCGAGCGGGCCCCGGTCGCACGCGGGCCCCCACCGAAAATGGCCGCGGACTATACCACAGACCTGCCCTCGCCCCGACCTCTGCGCCCCGAGGTCGCGTCGGGGCGCGAGCCTTCTCAGACCTTGAACTGTGACGAGAGCTTCCGCCGGACGCGCACGCCGCGCAGAGCCACATAATGCGGGAGTCCGTTCTTGTAAGGCGGATAGTCCTCGCCGGCGATCAGCGGCTCCAGATACCGCCGGCAGGCCTCCGTGATGCCGAACCCATCGGGCGTGATGAAATCGCGCGGCAGCTTCCTCTCCTTGTTCGCCACCTCGGCGAGCGGCACATGGCCGATCGTCCAGCGGTACGGGCGCGAGGACTTGCGCACGATCACCGGCATCACCGCATTGATGCCCTTGACCGCGAGATCCACGGCGGCAGCACCGACCGCATAGGCCTGCTCGACGTCCACGCGCGAGGCGATGTGGCGCGCCGCCCGCTGGAGGTAGTCGGCGACGGCCCAGTGATACTTGTATCCATGCGCCTCGCGCACCATGTTTGCGACGACCGGTCCGACTCCTCCGAGCTGAGTATGGCCGAACGCATCGGTCGTTCCGGCGTCGGCGAGAAACCGTCCATCGGGGTACGCGGCGCCCTCGGACACCACGATCACGCAATAGCCGTGGTCGGTGACGCTCTGCTTCACGCGCTCGAGGAAGCGCGGCTGATCGAAGGGAATCTCCGGGAAGAGGATGATGTGCGGCGGATCGGCGCGCTTGGAGCCTGCGAGTCCTCCGGCCGCGGCGATCCAGCCGGCGTGCCGGCCCATCACCTCGAGCACGAACACCTTGGTCGAGGTACGCGCCATCGAGGCCACGTCGAGTCCTGCCTCGCGGGTGGAGACGGCGATGAACTTTGCAACCGAGCCGAACCCTGGGCAGCAGTCGGTGTGGGGCAGGTCGTTGTCGACGGTCTTCGGCACCCCGATGCAGGTGATCGGAAAGCCCGAGCGCGCACCCAACTCGGACACCTTGAGCGCGGTGTCCATCGAGTCGTTGCCGCCGTTGTAGAAGAAGTAGCCGATGTCGTGCGCGCGGAAGACCTCGATCAGGCGCTCATACTCCGCTTTGTTCTCCTCGAGACCTTTCAACTTGAAGCGCGCCGAACCGAACGCGCCGGCCGGCGTGTGGCGCAGTCCGCGAATCGTCGCGCGCGTCTCGCGGCTCACGTCGATCAGGTCCTCGCTGAGCGCCCCGATGATGCCGTGGCGACCGGCGTAGATCTTGGCGATGTGGCGCGGGTGCCTGAAGGCGGTCTCGATCACCCCGCAAGCCGAGGCGTTGATGACGGCCGAGACTCCGCCCGACTGGGCGTAGAAGGCGTTGCGCGGCGGATGGGTGCTGCGCTGTCGCGGTGTGCGTTTTTTCGTGGGCATGGCAGGCGGCGTCTGATCGAGAGCTTGGGCGGCGAGAATAGCCAAACGCCCGTGCACGAGCCACGGTCGCGGTGCGTGGACGTGTGCGACGCAGGCGGCGCGACCCCGCGCCGGCGGCTCGAGCCCGCGCAGGAGCCTTCATTGACCTGCCTGGTCTCGGCCGGTAACGTGACGTGCTCGCTCGAGGGGGTCAAGCCGGGTCGGTTGCATTAAATGCGAATCATTCTGTTGGGTGCGCCGGGCTCCGGCAAGGGCACCCAGTCTCAGCGTCTTACCGAGCGGCATCGCATACCGCAGATCTCCACCGGCGACCTGCTGCGCGCAGCGGTCGCCCGGGGGACCGATCTCGGCCGAGCCGCCAAGGCGGTGATGGACGCGGGGCAGCTCGTCTCCGATTCGATCGTGCTCGGCATGATCCGCGAGCGCTTGGCCGAGCCCGATACCGCACGCGGCTTCATCCTCGATGGCTTTCCGCGCAATCTCGCGCAGGCGCGGGGCCTCGATGAGCTGCTCGGCGAGCTCGGACGGCCGCTCGATGCCGTGATCGTCATGGATGTCGACTCCGCGGAGCTCGTGCGCCGGATCGCCGGCCGGCGCACGTGCCGTCAATGCGGCCGCGTGTTCAACGTGCTCACCTGTCCGCCCGCGGCGGGCGCGACCTGTCCGCGCACCGGGGGTCCTCATGATCTCTACCAGAGACCCGACGATGCCGAGGCAACCGTCGCGGCGCGGCTGCGCGTTTACGAGGAGAAGACCCGGCCGCTCGCCGACTTCTACGCCGCGCGCGGGATTCTGCGCCACATCCTCGCCGAGGGTGAGGTGGACACCGTCGCGATGCACCTCGAGGCTGCGCTCCGCGAGCTCCTCGGAAGCGAGTCGACGCAGTCGCCCTGAGTCGCGGCTCGGTGTCAGAGCGCGGCGAGCAGCCGCTCGCCGATGATCGCGCGGCGCCAGCCGCTCAACGGCGCGAGGCTGTCGCGCTCTCCTTCGGCGAGCCGCTCGAGATCGCGGCGCGTCGCGAGGATCTCCGGACTCAGTGCGAGCTCCTCCGCGACCGCGCGCTGGACCGTGCCGAGCTTCTTGATGAGCGCACTTCTTGCCGCGTCGGGTCGCCCGCGCCCGCCGAGCGGTGGCAGCGCCTCGGGTAGATCCGCCGCGCGAATGCTCGCGAGGATTTCCGCCGCGCAATGCCTGACGACGCTCGCCGGGACCGCGGTGATCTGAGCGAGCTCGGCCGCCGAGCGCGGCGCTGCGATGACGAGCTCGCGCAAGCTCGCGTCGTCGAGGATCCAGCCGCGCGGCCGATTACGCTCGATCGCGCGCCGCTCGCGCCAGGCGGCGAGCTCGCGTGCGAGCCGCGCGCGCGGGCCGTCGAGTCCGCGCAGCCCCTTCACGCGCAGCCACGCGCTCTGCGGCTCGACGGCATAGGCGCTCGCGTGCGCGAGCACCGCGAGCTCCTCGTCGAGCCACGCACTTCGCCCGAGGCGCTCGAGCTCGGCGGTCAGGTGCTCCTCGAGCGGCAGCAGATAGCGCACATCATCGAGCGCGTACGCGAGCTGCTCCGGGGAGAGCGGGCGTGCGGACCAGTCCGTGCGCGTATGGGCCTTGGGGAGCTCCACACCGAGCAGGCGGCGCACGAGCTCCGCGTAGCCGATCTGTGCCGGCAGCCCGGCGAGCGCGGCGGCAATCTGGGTGTCGAAGACCGGCCGCACGAGTCCCACGGCCGGCAGCAGCACCTCGATGTCCTGTCGCGAGGCGTGCATCACGATGCGCGGTGTCGGTGCCGTGAGCGGCTGCGCGAGCGGCGTGAGGTCGGCGAGGGCGAGCGGATCGACGCAGACCGGGCCACGCTCGCTCGCGATCTGCACCAGGCACAGTTCGGCACGGTACGTGCGCTCGCGCAGGAACTCGGTGTCGAGGGCGATCGCGCGCGCGCCCGCGATCCGCGCGGCGAGCTCCGCCAAGTCCTCTGGAAGCGTGATGATGGTCTGCAACGGCTGCTCACTCGGGCCTGTACAATCGCGCGCATTATGCGAGCGCCAGCTCGGACTCGAAAGACATGAGCGATCTCGCGCGACTCTACGCCGAGATTGCACTGCTGCGCCGCGGCCCGCAGGACGTTCCCGCCTCGTTCCTCCTGCTCGCGCTCACGGTGCTCGGCTATTGCGCGGTGAACCTGTTGGTCGACCTGCTGCTGCCCACGCCGAGCGAACCGTGGCTCGCGATCCTCGCCATCGGCGTGGTGTTCACGCTCGGCTGGTATGCAGCGCTCCTCGGCGTGCTGCGGCGAGGAGAGCGGCTGCTGCAGACGATGACGGCGGTCTTCGGCTATCGCACCGTGCTCTCGCCGGCTTCGATCGCATCGGAGTGGCTCATCCGTCGCTTCGGCACGGATGCAGCGTGGCAGCTGCCGCTCGTCGTGCTGTACACCGCCGTCGTCGTGTGGATGATCGCGGTGAACAGCCACATTCTCAAAGCCGCGCTCGAGTGGTCGACGCTTCAGTGCGTTGCGTTGGTGGTGCTCGAGATCCTGGCCGGCGGACTCCTCGTGATCGCGATCGTTCCCCTGCCCCGTTAGCGAGCGCACGCCAGGGTCGCCCATCATGCACATCCACATCCTCGGTGTCTGCGGCACGTTCATGGGCGGAGTCGCGGCGCTCGCCAAGTCGGCGGGGCACCGCGTGACCGGCTCGGACCGCAACGTCTATCCCCCGATGAGCACGCAGCTGCGCGCACTCGGTATCGAGATCGTCGAGGGCTTCGAGCCCGGGCAGCTCGATCCGCCTCCCGACGTGGTGGTGGTCGGCAACGTCATGACGCGTGGTCAGCCCGTGGTCGAGGCGCTGCTCGACCGCGGGCTACCCTATGCTTCCGGTCCCGAATGGCTTGCGCGCGAGGTGCTTGCCGGGCGCTGGGTGCTCGCAGTCGCCGGAACGCACGGCAAGACGACCACCAGCTCGCTCCTCGCGTGGATCCTGGAGCGCGCCGGTCTCGATCCCGGCTTCCTGATCGGGGGCGTACCGGAGAACTTCGGTGCCAGCGCGCGGCTCGGTCGCTCGCCGTTCTTCGTCATCGAGGCCGACGAGTACGACACCGCGTTCTTCGACAAGCGTGCGAAGTTCGTGCACTACCGTCCCCGCACGCTGGTGCTCAACAACCTCGAATACGACCACGCCGACATCTACCCGGATGTGGCCGCGATCGAGCGGCAGTTCCATCATCTCGTGCGCACGGTGCCAGGATGCGGGCGGATCGTATGGAACGCGCGCGATGCCCGTCTCGCCGAGACGCTCGCGCTCGGCTGCTGGACGCCGCTCGAGGGCTTCGCCCGCGGCGGCGGCGACGGCGCGGTATGGAGCGCCGCGGCGATCGGGGGATGCGAGGATTTCTCGCGCTTCGAGGTTCTCGAGGGCGCTCACCGCCACGGCTCCGTGCGGTGGAACCTCATCGGCGCGCACAATGTCGATAACGCGCTCGCTGCGATCGCGGCAGCGCGCCACGCAGGGGTGGCTCCCGCTGAGGCGATCGCGGCGCTCGAGGAATTCCGCGGCATTGCGCGGCGCATGCAGCTCGCCGGGGAGGTCGGCGGAATTCGGGTCTACGACGATTTTGCGCACCACCCCACCGCGATCGTGACGACGCTCGATGGACTGCGGCGCCGTGTCGGTGCCGCGCGCATCATCGCCGTGCTCGAACCGCGGTCGCACACGATGCGAATGGGCGTGCACCGCGCGGCGCTCGCGCCCGCGCTGGCCGCGGCCGATGAGGTCTGGATCTACGCGCCCGCCGATCTTGGCTGGGATGCCGGGGAGGTCGCGCGCCCGCTCGGTGCGCGCGGCCACATGGCAGCGGGGATCGATGAGCTCGCCGCCACGCTTGCGCGATCCTTGCATCCCGGCGACAACGTGCTGATCATGAGCAACGGTGGCTTCGGCGGCTTGCATGGCAAGCTCGTCACGGCGCTCGAACAGCGTTTCGCACCCCCCGGGCCATCCGCTCATGCATAGCGCACGTGAGCCCGCGGCGCCCACCGCCGCGAGCGAGATCGCCCTCTTTCCGCTCAATGCCGTGCTCTTTCCCGGCGGACCGTTGCCGCTGCGAGTGTTCGAGCCGAGATATCTCGACATGGTGCGACACTGCCTGCGGGAGCAATCCGCCTTCGGCGTGGTCCGCATCCTCGCTGGGCCGGAGGCCGGGGGCGAGGTCGAGGACACCGCGGTTGTCGGGACCAGCGCGCGCATCACCGACTTCTATCCCATGGACGGCGGCCTGCTCGGACTGTACTGCCTCGGTGAGCGCAAGTTCCGGCTGCTCCGCCGCGTGCGGCAGCCCGACGGACTCAATCTGGGCGAGGTGCAATGGCTGCCGCCTGAGCCGGCGCTCGAGCTGCCGGCCGAGTACCGTCACTTGGCCGCGCTCACGCGCAAGGCGCTGCCTGCGCTCGGCGAGCTTTACGAGGGCATCGCGGATCGCAGCGACGATGCGGCATGGGTCGGGTGCCGGCTCGCCGAGATCCTCCCCGTAGGCCTCGCGGAGAAGCAGCAGTGGCTCGAGCTCGCTGATCCGCTCGAGCGCCTCTCGATTCTCAACCGCTTGATTCGACGCGAAGCGGAGTAGGGCGGTCCGACCGCCCTACTCCGCCTTCGCGCGTCGCCGGTAGAAAAAGTACAGAGCGACACCGAGAACCACGGTCCAAATGAGCACGAGCCAGCCGACCACGCCGTCGAAGGTGCTGAGCAGGAAGGCGAGCGGGCTCGAGCGATCGGGAATGGAGCTGTCACGCACGAACGTGATGACCCATACCCATGCGGCGTGCAGGCCGATGCAGGCGGCGATGTTGCCGGTTTGCGCGCGCACCATCCCGAGCACCACGCCGATGGCGAAGAGGCTTGCGTACGCATCGGCGATCACGAGCGGGTGAGCGAACTGTTGCAGCGCTCCCGCGAGCATTGCGACACCGCTCCCCCAGGAGGCAAGGGCCGCGGGGACGTGATAGACGCCGACGAAGTGTGTCGCCGCGTATACGAGCGCGGTCAGGATCACGGCAACGCGGACGCCGGATTCGCGCGCGATGCCGCTGAACATGGCGCCGCGCAGAAACGTCTCCTCGATGAGCGCCACGACGATGCCGCGGATGAGCCCGGTGCGCGCGATCGCAAGAAGCCGCGCCGCCTCGATGCCGACGCCCACTTTCCACTCGCGCAGCCCGAGCGCGACCATCACCGCGACGACGAGCGCCATCGTCGCTGCACCGAGCAGGAAGCCCACCGCGAGCTCGCGCCAGAACGCCGATTGCCGCGCGCCGTAGCCGAGGCTCCTCAAGTCCGCGAGCCGCAGCCGGCGCGCGATCACGATGAATCCCACTGCGAGTGCGAGCATGCCGATGCGGTCGGCGACGCGATGGAAAGGGAATCCGAACGTCGGTTCGAGCCACGCCCAGACGGGATAGGTGAGGGCGGCCATCGCCGCGAGCGCGATGACGATGAGCAGGACGAACCAGGCGAATGTGCGCATGAGCCGAACGGGCGCGGGTCGAGGAGGCGCGAAAGTACGCTATTGCAGCAGATTTGCGGCTCGCCTGTCGCGCTCGGCGGCTCGAGAATGCGCAGCCGTCGGGGTGGGATCAGGGGAGAATCGGACATGGATACACGCGATCCGCGCCAGGTGCTTCAGGCGATCGTGCAGGGGTTCGATCCGGTGAGCGGGGCGGAGCTGCCGCCCGGCACCGTCGTGCAGCGCCCCGAGGTGCTGCAGGCGCTGCTGAGCGGCATCACGGCGCTCGAGAGCGACGCCGAGCGCAGCCGGCGGCGGGCACAGCTGCCGGAGAATGTCGGGCGGCCGTGGGCGCTCGCGGAGGAGCAGCAGCTCTCCGCGGCGTTTCGCGCGGGCGAGCCTCTCGAGGCGATTGCTGCGCGTCATCGGCGCACGGTGGCCGGAATCGAGGCGCGGCTCGAGCGACTGGGACTGCTCACGCCCGACCAGCGCACCACGCGCAATCGCTACATCACGCGGGCCGCCCCGGCGAGCGGCGCCGCGGCCGAGCGGCACGCTCTGCCCGCGGCGGGGCCGCCCTGATCAGGCGATCTTGCCGCCCAACAGCGTTCGCCATTGCGCGCCGACGGTGGAGGTGCGAAAGCGCGCATCGGGGCCGGTCGCCGGCCGCGCGCCGCTGCGCCAGTCGCGGATGCGCTCGACATACGGGGCGAAGACTCCGGCGCGATCCGCACACGCAGCGTAGCGAGCGCGCAGTCTGCGCGGCAGCAGAGCGGCGCTGCGCTCGTACATCCGCACGGCGCGCGTGACCGGAAGAACCTGCGCGGGATCGGCGAGGACCTCGGCCGCCGCGCCGCAGTCGTGTGTGAGGACGGGCGTTCCGACCGCCCTTGCCTCGGCGAGCGCGAGCCCGAAGGTCTCGGGCAGGACGAAGTTCGGATAGAACACGCAGAGCGCGGAGCGCACCTCCTCGAGGATTCGCGCGTGCGGCAGCGCTCCCAGCCATTCGACCCCCGCGATCCGTCCCTCGACCCGCTCGAGACCGGCGCGCTCGAGACTCTTGTAGCCGGGGCTGCCGACGCGAAGGCAGAGCTGCGGCATGGAGCGGCGCAATGCTTGGAACGCATCGAGCGTGAGCGCGAGACCCTTGTTCGGCGAGGAGAAGAAGACGAGCCTGTCCGGATCGGTGGCGGTGCCGTTCGGCGTGAGCGCGTCATCGATGGGGTTGTAGATTCGCACGGCGCGGACGCGGTCGGCGATGCGGGCGTGCGCGAGCACGGCTTCGGCCTGCCGACGCTGAAAGTCCGACACGCAGACCAGCGTCACATCGAGTTGCGCGAGCGTCGCCGCCGCGGCGGCGAGACGGCGACCGCGCTTGGAGCCCGGGCGAACGAGATCGTGGAGCCACAAGTACACTCGTGCCCCGGGGAATCTCGAGGCGGCGGTGCGCAGCACGCGCGGATCGCGCAGCACGACCAGGTGCTCAACGCCGCTCGAGTCGCCCGGCGGACGGTAGCGTCCCTCGGCCGCGACGCGATTGTGCTGCATGACCTCCGCGTCGAGCGCTTCGGCGATGCGCACGACGGATGCTTCGGTGCCGCCGAGGGCGGACTCCTCGAGCGATCGCAAGCTGTACGGCCTCTGGCAGACAGCGTCGAAGAAGAGTAGCGAGCTCATTCGCGTCTCGAGGAAGTATAGTGCCCGCTCGGCTGCGACGGTGAGGTCTAAAGGCCCGTGAACACCAGCACCCCGGCGCGACTGTCGGCATGCATCATCACTTACAACGAAGCTGACCGCATCGAGGCGTGCATTCGCTCGGTCGCGTTCTGCGACGAGGTCGTGGTGGTCGATGCGCATTCGAGCGATGCGACCCGCGAGCTCGCCGCGGCCCTGGGCGCGCGCGTGGTCGAGCGCGACTGGCCGGGATACCGCTCGCAGAAGGATTTCGCGGTACGCAGCTGCCGGCACGACTGGGTGCTCTCCCTCGATGCCGATGAGCGGGTGAGCGCGCCGCTCAAAGGCGAGATCGAGCGGCTGCGCGCGGAGGGCTTTCCGCGCCACGCGGGCTGGTCAGTGCCGCGGATCACGGATTACTTCGGGAAATTCCTGCGACACGGCAATGCCTATCCCGACCGGCTGGTGCGCCTGTTCGACCGGCGCCGGGGCGGCTTCACCGGGGGCGAGATTCACGAGCGCAGCGAGGTGCGGGGATCCCTCGGACGACTGCGGGGCGAACTGCTGCACTACTCCTACCGCAGCCTCACCGATCACGAGCAGCGGATGGTGCGCTATGCGCAACTCATGGCCGAGGAGCTGCACGCGCGCGGCCGTCGCGGCCGGCTCGCTCCGGTGGTGCTCAATTCCGGTTGGCGCTTCGTGCGTGGCTACCTCCTGCGGCTCGGCTTCCTCGACGGCTGGCGCGGCTTCGTCTTCGCGCTCATCGAGTCGCAGTACGTCGGGCGCAAGTATCTGAAGCTGTACTTGCTCAGTAAGGGGCTGCCGAGCTGACCCGTGCGGGCGCGAGGACCGGGGTGACGACGAGACCGCTCTGCCGCGCGAGATCGATGAGACCGCCCGTACCGACGAGGTGCAGCGCACCGACGACGACGAGGTAATTGTGGTCCTCGCTCAGGAAGCCGCGGATCTGCGGCAGCCAGTTGCGGTTGCGCTCCGTGACCAGCGCCGCGTAGAGCTCGGGGAAGGTTTGGTATTCGCTCGAGAGGAGGCTCGCGAGCTTGGCGTTGTCGCCGGCGCGCCAGGCGGCGACGAGCTCATCGGTGTCGCTCTCCGCATCTTTCATTTCCTCGACCGTGAGATCGAGGAAGCGGCTCTGCTCATCGGGGGAGAGCCGCACGAGCTGACCGAGCTGCTGATCGAGGGTCTCGAGCCCGAGTATCGGCTTGCCGTCGCGCGCTGCGCGGCGCTCGATCTGCTCCTCGACGCCCTCCTGCGGGTCGTAGCCGAGCTTCAAGTACTCGAGGTCGGCAAGCGTGAGCGCGACCATCCACGGGGCGAATGTCTGCAGCATCTCGATCGACATTCCGACGTGCTGCGCGGCATCGGCCGCCCGCTGGAAGATCGCTGGGCCCACGGACTGCTCGAGCGTCGTTCCCTGCGGCAGCATCGCATGCGCCTGAGTCCAGCTCTGGATCTGCGCCGCATCGATGCGGCTCAGGTCGATCTCCATCACGATCGTCGTCGCATCGGCGTAGGCGCGCTCGAAGGGCGCAGGGAGCGCCGCCTGGTCCGCCTTGAGCAGATGCACGGATTCGGCGAGATAGACGGTGTTATGCGCCCCGTGGATCGCCCACACGGGACTCTGCCCGTGCGCGCCGCTTACGCCGCCGAGCAGGCAGAGCGCGAGGAGCGCGAGGCGCATGCTTCGACCCAGACGAGTTCGGTGAGGAGCGTACCGTCGGGGCGCAGCTCGAGGGTGCGGTAAGCCGGCGGGCGGGGATCGATCGCGAAGTCATCGGCACGCGGCAGAAATTGCGTGCAAGTCGACGGGGTGGCGAGGAGGCGCACCTGTCGGCGGAGTCCGTCGTAGCTCTGGTGCACGTGGCCCCAGAGGACGGCGCGGACGTTCGCGTGCCGGTCGAGCACGCGAAAGAACTCCTCCGGATTCGCAAGCCCGACTCGATCGAGCCAGCGGCTCCCCATATTGACCGGCTGGTGATGCAGGCACACGAGGGCATGCCGCCCCGGCGCCTCGCCGAGCGCCGCGCCGAGCGCGGCGAGGCTCGCCTCGCTCAGGCGGCCGCCCGCGCGCCCCGCCACCGTGCTGTCGAGTAGCACGATGCGCCAGGCACCGAGATCGACCGGGCCGTCGAGCACGAACGGTGCGCCGTCGAGCTCGCGCCGCATGACCTCGTTCACGTCGTGGTTGCCCGGGAGGCAGTAGATCGGGGCGCCGAGACCGGCGAAAGCGCGACGGAAGGTGCGATAGCCCGCGGCCTCGTCCTGCACCAGGTCGCCCGTCACCAGCACGCCGGTGGGTGGCCAATGGTTCGCGCGCGCATGCTCGATCGCGCGCTCGAGTGCCGGGTAGGTCGCAACACCGCGCAGCGTCGCCGTCTCATCGCCGTACAGGTGCGGATCGGTGAACTGGACGAGGTGAATTGTGCTTGCGTGTGAGATCGACATCGGCTGCTCTCGCGTGTCGAGCCATCGTAACAGAGCGCCCCGCCGATCCGAGTGAACTGCATCATGCGCCGCGCCGCCGCCACGCCTGCGAAGTTGATGCAGTACGCGTTTGACCGGGCACATAATGTGAGCGAGTTCGGCTCGCGCGTCACGTCCCCGCGGAGGGCTGCTATGTCTACTCGCTCCATGTCTCTGGACCCCGACATTTACCAGTACGTGCTCGAGCACTCCGTGCGCGAGCCGCCCATCCTGCGGCGGCTGCGCGAGGTGACCGCCGGCCTGCCGGGCGCGGAAATGCAGATCAGTCCCGAGCAGGGGCAGTTCATGGCGCTGCTGTTGCGGCTGATCGGCGCGCGTCGCTGCATCGAGCTCGGCACCTACACCGGCTACTCGAGCCTCGTCATGGCGCTCGCGCTGCCTGCGGGCGGACGGCTCACCACGTGCGACGTGAATGCCGAGTCGACGCGGGTCGCGCGCGAGTTCTGGCGCGAGGCCGGTGTCGCGGAGCGCATCGAGCTCAAACTCCAGCCGGCGCTCACCACCCTCGAGCAGATTGCGCAGAGCGAGGGCGGTGGCCTCTTCGACTTCGCTTTCGTCGACGCGGACAAGCCGAATTACATCGCCTATTACGAGAAGCTCCTGGGACTTATGCGCCCCGGGGGACTCATCGCCGCCGACAACACCCTGTTCGTCGCCGGCAGCACGATCGTGCGCGGATCGAGTCCGATCACCCACGCGCTCAAGGCATTCAACGACCACGTGCACCACGACGAGCGCGTCGACTTGGCCATGGTGCCGATCGGCGAGGGCCTCACTTTGCTCCGCGTCCGATGAAGTCCAATCGGGCACCCGTTGCTCGCCCGAGCTTGCCGGGTGGACAATGAACCATTCCATGAGCTCGCGACGTGAACTCGCCAACTGCATCCGGGCTCTCGCCATGGATGCGGTACAGCAGGCGAACTCCGGGCATCCCGGCGCACCGATGGGGATGGCGGACATCGCAGAGGTGCTCTGGCGCCAGCACCTCAAGCACAATCCCGGCAATCCTCGCTGGCCGGACCGCGACCGGTTCGTGCTGTCGAACGGCCACGCCTGCATGCTGCTCTACGCCGTGCTCTATCTCACCGGCTATCCGCTCGGGATCGACGAGATCAAGAAATTTCGCCAGCTGGGCTCCCACACGGCGGGACACCCCGAGCGCCAGCCCGAGCTCGGCATCGAAACGACCACCGGCCCGCTCGGTCAGGGCATCGCGAACGCGGTCGGCATGGCGCTCGCCGAGCGGATACTCGCGGCGCAATTCAACCGTCCGGGCTTTCCCGTGGTCGATCACTTCACGTACTTCTTTTGCGGTGACGGCTGTCTGATGGAGGGCATCTCCCACGAGGCCTGCTCGCTCGCCGGCGCGCTGCGCGCGGGGACGCTGATCGGCTTCTACGACGACAACGGCATCTCCATCGACGGGCACGTCGAGGGCTGGTATCGCGACGACACGCCTAAGCGCTTCGAGGCCTATGGCTGGCACGTGATCGCAAACGTCGACGGCCAGGACGCGCAGGCGGTGGACGCGGCGATCCGCGCAGCTCGGGCCGCGCACGGCGAGGCGCTGGGCGTCGCGGAGGTTGCGGCGACGCGCCAGGCACTCGGCTGGAACGCACCGCCGTTCGTGATCCCCGCCGATCTGCTTGCGCAATGGGACTGCAAGGCGCAGGGAGCCGCGGCCGAGGCGAGCTGGCGCGCGCTCTTCGATCGCTACCGCGTCGCGCACCCGGATCTCGCCGCGGAATTCACACGACGCACGGCAGGGGAGCTGCCAGCGGGTTGGCCCGCTGCGCTCCGGCAGGCAATCGCCGCCGCGAGTGAGCAGCGCGAGCCGCAGGCGACGCGGCAGTCCGCACAGGCCGCGCTCAATGCGCTCGCTGCCGCGCTGCCGGAGCTGGTCGGCGGGTCGGCCGATCTCACGCCTTCGAACAATACGCTCACGAAGGTGTCGCGAGTCATCACCGATTCCGACCCTTCGGGCAACTACATTCATTACGGGGTGCGCGAGTTCGCAATGACCGCCGCGATGAACGGGATGGCGCTGCACGGGGGATTCATCCCCTACGGGGGCACGTTCCTCGTGTTCTCGGACTACGCGCGCAATGCGGTGCGGCTCGCATGCCTCATGCAGACGCACCTCGTGCTGGTCTACACGCACGATTCGATCGGGCTCGGCGAGGACGGACCAACGCATCAGCCCATCGAGCACCTGGCGGCGTTGCGCGCGATGCCGGGTCTCACTCTGTGGCGGCCGTGCGATGCGGCGGAGAGCGCCGCCGCGTGGGTGAGCGCGATCGGCGAGCAGAGCGGCCCGACGGCGATCGTGCTCTCGCGACAACCCCTGCCGCAGCAGCCGCGCACGCCCGAGCAGATCGCCGCGATTCGCCGCGGCGGCTCGCAGTGGAAGCGGCTGCGCGGCAGTCGTGGGGCAGCTACGTCGGCCTGCACGGGCGGGTGCTCGGGATCGACCGCTTCGGCGCGTCGGGCAAGGCGGCGGCGCTCTTCCAGCACTTCGGATTCACGGCCGAGAATGTGCGCCGGAACATCGAGGAGCTGCTGTGATCTCGCGGTGCTCGCTCATGCCCTGGGGGGATGAGC
>DATKPY010000039.1:0-76168 GCA_035523875.1 Steroidobacteraceae bacterium | reverse complement strand
TGAGCGAGGGATCCGGCGCGCGCGTACGCGAGCGCGGGACTGTGATCGAGTTCTCGCATTCCGGCTTCGATCACTTCCACGAGTGAGCTCGGTTTCCACCGCGAGCGCACTGCGCCAACGCGCTCGTAGGCCCTGCGGGCTGCATCACAGTCGCTCGAGCGCGGGCGAAAGTATTCTGCCGCCGCCTCCAGCAGTTGGCTCGCTCCCATACTCATGTCAGCCAAGTCCCATTCTTCCGCTGCATCGCGCAAGCTGCCCGAGAAGATCGGCAAGTACACGGTCATCAAGGAGGTGGGACGCGGCAGCACGGGAACCGTCTACCTCTCGCACGACGCGTACTACGGGCGCGACGTCGCGATCAAGCTCTATAACATCGACGCCGGAGGGGACGAGGAGCGGGCGCGCATCGCACGCAAGATGTTCCTCTCCGAGGCCCACCTCGTCGGCATGCTGCAGCATCCGAACATCCTGCCGATCTATGACGCCGGCGAGGAGAACGGCTACTGCTACATCGTGACCGAGCACGTGCACGGTGCGCGCACGCTCGCCGCCTACTGCCGCTCCGACAATCTGCTGCCGATCGACGATACGGTGCAGATCGTCTTCAAGTGCGCCAAGGCGCTGCACTACGCGCACTCGCGCGGTGTGATCCACCGCGACGTGAAGCCCTCGAACATCATGCTCACGCAGGACAGCGACGTGCGCATCATCGACTTCGGCATCGCGCTGGTCGCCGATTCCGATATCTCGCGCATCGAGGGCATCGCCGGGAGCCCCTCGTACATGTCGCCCGAGCAGGTGCAGAGCCTCGAGCTCACCAACCGCTCGGACCTCTATTCGCTCGGCGCGGTGATGTACGAGCTCCTGACCGGAGCGCGGCCGTTCCGCGCCGGGAACTTGCAGAAGCTACTCCACCAGATCGTCTACGCGACGCCGCCGCCCATCCATACGCTGCGCAAGGAGATCCCCGAGGATCTCGAGAACGTGGTCGCGGTTGCGATGCAGAAGGATCCGGAGAAACGCTACAAGTCGGGTCTCGACTTCGCCGCGGAGTTGACCCGCGTGCACCAGAAGCTGCGCGAGCAGAACGCGCGGCTCGACCGCCAGGAGCAGTTCGGGGTGTTGCGGCGCCTGAAGTTCTTCCACGAGTTCTCGCATGCGGAAATCTGGGAGGTGCTGCGTGCGAGCCACTGGCAGAACTATGGCGTCGAAGAGGAGATCGTCAAGGAAGGCGAGATGGACGACCGCTTCTACGTGATCGTCTCCGGATCGTGTGCCGTGGAGCGTCACGGACACCGCTTGGGTGCGCTCGAAAGCGGCGACTGCTTCGGTGAGGCAAGCTACGTGCAGGGCGCGAAGCGCACCGCGACCATCCGCGCGGTCAACTCCGTCACCGTGCTCAAGGTGAGCTCGACGCTCCTCGAGCAGGTGTCGGCGTCCTGTCAGCTGCGCTTCAACCGCGTGTTCCTGCGCACGCTCATCGGGCGGCTGCAGAACGGCGACCAGGCCGCGGGCTAGCGCTCAGGCGAGCCGGCCTCTTTGTCGCGCTCGATGAGGGCGTAGGCGGAGTGGTTGTGGATCGATTCGAAGTTCTCCGCCTCGACCACGTATGCCGCGACGCGCGCGTCCTCGTTGAGCCGCACGGCCACATCGCGCACGATGTCCTCGACGAACTTCGGGTTCTCGTAGGCGCGCTCGGTCACATATTTCTCGTCGGCACGCTTCAAGATCCCGTAGAGCTCGCACGAGGCCTGTGACTCGGCGACCTCGATCAACTCCTCGATCCAGATGTGCCGCGCGGCGCGCACGCAGATCGTCACGTGCGAGCGCTGATTGTGCGCACCGTGCGCCGAGATCTCCTTCGAGCACGGGCAGAGGCTCGTCACCGGCACGACCACGCGGATCCACATCTCGGTACGTCCGTCGCGCCGCTCCCCGATGAGGGTCGCACGGTAGTCCATCAGGCTCTCGACGCCCGAGACGGGCGCACGCTTCATCACGAAGAACGGAAAGCTCATCTCGATGTGCCCGGCGTCCGCTTCGAGCCGCTCGGTCATCTCCGCGAGCATGGTCCGGAACGAGTCGACCGAGATCTCCCGCTCGTGCTGATGGAGGATCTCGACGAAGCGCGACATGTGGGTGCCCTTGAAATCGTGCGGCAGGTTCACGTACATGTTGAAAGTCGCGATCGTGTGCTGCTCACCGCCGCCGCGATCCTTCACGCGCACCGGGTGGCTCACGTCCTTGATTCCCACGCGGTTGATCGGAATGCGTCGCAGGTCTGCGCGTCCCTGGACGTCCTCGATCGCGGCCTCGTGGGCTGCGCTCGCGGCGAGGTTCACGGGGGCTGCCGTCAAGAGTCGCTTCCGCGCGCACCGCTCCGTCCGGTGCGCCCCGGACCGGTACCCGTCGCGATGCGGGTAAGGCTCGCCGGAAGCTCGCGCGGCTCCTCGCTCGCGCGCGGCTCGCTCGCGCGCACCCCGCTCTGCTGCAGGCTCCACCAGTGCTCGACTGCGCTCGCGAGGCTCGCGGCGTCGAGCCCCGCGGCTTTGAGGCAGTCCTCGCGCGAACCGTGCTCGATGAAGCGGTCGGGGAGTCCCAGGATGAGCAGCGGCAGGCGCAGGTCCTCCGCGGCGAGCAATTCGCCGACGGCGGAGCCGGCGCCGCCGGCGACCACGTTCTCCTCGAGTGTCACGATCGCCCGGTGCCTGGCCGCCACCTCGAGAATCAGCTCCTCGTCGAGGGGCTTGACGAAGCGCATGTTGACGAGCGTCGCATCGAGCCGCTCGGCGATGCGCGCCGCCGGCTCGACCAGAGTGCCGAACGCGAGCAGCGCGAGTCCGCTCTGGCCCGTGCGCCTGAGCTCGGCCTTGCCGATCGGCAGCGCGCTCATCTCGGGCACGACCGGCACGCCCGGACCGGTCCCACGCGGATAGCGCACGGCGGCCGGACCCGGGTAGCGAGCGGCGGTGTAGAGCATCTGCCGGCACTCGTTCTCGTCGGCCGGCGCCATGACCACCATGTTCGGCACGCAGCGCAGATAGGTGAGATCGAAGCTTCCCTGATGCGTCGCGCCGTCGCTGCCGACGAGGCCCGCGCGGTCGATCGCGAAGGTCACCGGCAGATTCTGCAGTGCCACATCGTGGATCAGCTGGTCGTAGGCGCGCTGCAGGAACGTCGAGTAGATCGCGACCACGGGTCTTACGCCTGCGACCGCGAGCCCCGCGGCGAAGGTGACCGCGTGCTGCTCGGCGATGGCCACGTCGAAGTAGCGGTCCGGAAAGCGCTTGGAGAACTCCACCAGCCCCGAGCCCTCGCGCATCGCGGGGGTGATGCCCACGATGCGCGGATCGCGCTCGGCCATCTCGCACAGCCACGCGCCGAACACCTGCGTGTAGGAGGGTCCGGTCGCCTTCTCCTTGAAGATCGTGCCGGTTTGCGGGTCGAACGGGCCGGGTCCGTGCCACTTGATCGGATCGGCCTCGGCGGGCGCGTAGCCCTTGCCCTTGCGCGTGGCGACGTGCAGGAACTGCGGACCCTTCAGCTTCTTGATGTTCCTGAGCGTGCTCACGAGCGCCTTCACGTCGTGACCATCGATCGGGCCGATGTAGTTGAACCCCATCTCCTCGAACATCGTTCCCGGGAGCACCATGCCCTTCATGTGCTCCTCGGAGCGCCGCGCGAGCTCCCAGACCGTGGGCATCGGGCGCAGCACCTTCTTGCTCCCCTCGCGCAACTGGGCGTAGAAACGCCCCGAAAGCACGCGCGCGAAGTAGTTGGAGAGCGCGCCCACGTTCTCCGAGATCGACATGTCGTTGTCGTTCAAGATCACCGTGAGGTCGATGTCGAGCGAGCCGGCATGGTTCAAGGCCTCGAAGGCCATGCCCGCGCTCATCGCGCCGTCGCCGATCACTGCGACCGCACGGCGCTTCTCTCCGAGCCGCGCGGCGGCGACCGCCATCCCGAGCGCGGCGCTCACCGAGGTGCTCGAGTGCCCGACGCCGAAGGCGTCGTACTCGCTCTCGCCGCGCGTGGGGAACGGCGCGAGCCCCCCGCTCTGCTTGACGGTGTGAAGCGCACCGCGCCGTCCGGTCAGCACCTTGTGCGGGTAAGCCTGGTGTCCCACATCCCACACGAGCTGGTCTCTCGGCGTGTCGAACACGTAATGCAGAGCGATCGTGAGCTCGACGGTGCCGAGACCGGCCGCGAAGTGACCGCCGCGGGTGCTCACGGTGTGGATGAGAAATTCCCTGAGCTCGCTCGCGAGCGCCGGGAGCTTGCTCGGGGGCAGCGCGCGCAGATCTGCGGGCGAGCCGATCGTGGCGAGCAGGGGATAGTCGCGCTCGGGCGCGGTCACGGCTTCGATCTTGGGCATGGACTCTCTATGGGCGTTGCAACTGGCCGGCAGGCGGCGTGCTCGTCGTGTCGGTGGCGGCGGAGCTCTCGGCGGCCGACTCCTCTTCCGCGGCGGCGAACGGCACGGCCTGAGCCTGGCCGTTGCGCTGCAGGAGCAGCTCCACGCGTGCCTGCGCGGCTCGCAGCGCACCCTGACAGTGCCGCGTGAGCTCGACACCCCGCTCGAAGCTCTTGAGCGCGTCCTCCAGCGGCAGGTCGCCCCGCTCGAGCCGCTCCACCAGCTGCTCGAGCTCCTCCAGCGCCTGCTCGAACTCGGGGGGCTTGGCCGTGGGCTCCACCTGCAACTCCGGGCTCCTCGCGATCCGCCGAGCCACCATACACTGTCCGGAAACCGGGTCAACGCGGCTTGACGCGGGTTGACGCTCGGAGCTTAAACGCATAGAGTCGCTCACCGATTAGACACAGTCTAATTCGTCTTGCACCTCAGGAGTAAAGCGTCGTGAATCTCAAAGGCAGCCAGACCGAGAAGAATCTGAAGGACGCGTTTGCGGGCGAATCGCAAGCCAACCGGCGGTATCTCTACTTCGCATCCAAGGCGGACGTGGAAGGATACAACGACGTGTCGGCGGTTTTCCGCTCCACCGCGGAAGGCGAGACCGGGCATGCCCATGGGCACCTCGAGTATCTCGAGCAGGTCGGCGACCCGGCGACGGGGCTCCCGATCGGCGACACCAAGCTCAATCTGAAGGCCGCGATCGCCGGCGAGACGCACGAGTACACCGATATGTACCCGGGCATGGCGAAGGCCGCGCGCCAGGAAGGCTTCACCGAGATCGCCGACTGGTTCGAGACGCTCGCCAAGGCGGAGCGCTCGCACGCCAATCGCTTCCAGAAGGCTCTGGACGGGATCTGAGCCCGTCCGCCGAGAGCCGGCTCACGGCGCCCTGTCCTCACGGAGGAGGAGGGGCGAGGCCGGAGGAATTTGCATGAGCCCACCACTCGAGGGCGGGCGAGAGGGCAGCCTCGAGGCCCCGACCCGACACCCGATCGATTGGCGCAGCCCCGGCTTCTACGATGAGTCCGAGCTCTTCAAGGAGCTCGAGCGCGTCTTCGATATCTGCCACGGCTGCCGCCGCTGCTTCAGCCTGTGCAATGCGTTTCCGACGCTCTTCGATGCGATCGACGAGACGGCGACGGGAGAGCTGCAGGCGGTCGATCACAAGGCCTACTGGAAGGTCGTGGACCACTGTTACCTCTGTGACATGTGCTTCATGACCAAGTGTCCGTATGTTCCACCCCATCCCTGGAACATCGACTTCCCGCACCTGATGCTGCGCGCCAAGGCGAACCGCGCCCGGCGTGAGGGCTTGGGTCTGCGCGAACGGCTGCTCGCCTCGACCGAGGCCGTCGGTCGCATCGCCGGAATCCCGGTGGTGGCCGAGGTCGTGAACGCGGTCAATCGCACCACCGCCGGGCGCGCGCTCCTCGAAGCGACGCTCGGCGTCGCGCGCGATGCACCCGTGCCGCCGTATCGCGCGCGCACAGCGCGTGCGCGCTTGCGCCGCACGCTCGCCGACCCCGCGCGTGCCGGCACGCCCACCGAAACGACGCGCGGGCGAGTGGCGCTCTTTACCTCCTGCTACGCTAATCGCAACGAGCCGGAGCTCGCCGAGGACCTCGTCGCGATCTTCGAGCACAACTCCATTCCCGTGCGGCTCGTCGGCCGCGAGCGCTGCTGCGGCATGCCGCGGCTCGAGCTCGGTGACCTCGACACCGTGGCAGAGCTCAAAGCTGCGAACCTGCCTGAGCTCAAGGCGCTCGTCGATGCCGGCTACGATCTCATCGCCCCGATACCCTCGTGCGTGCTGATGTTCAAGCAGGAGCTGCCGCTCATGTTCCCCGAGGATGCGCAGGTGCAGGCAGTCCGCGCGCGCATGTTCGATCCGTTCGAGTACCTCATGCTGCGCCACCGGGCAGGGCTCTTGAGGACCGACTTCAAGGGCTCCCTCGGCAAGGTGAGCTATCACGTGGCCTGCCACCTGCGCGTGCAGAACATCGGCTTGAAGACACGCGATGTGCTCAAGCTCGTGCCCGACACCACCGTGGAGGTGATCGAGCGCTGCTCGGGACACAACGGCACTTACGGAGTGAAGCGCGCGTTCCGTGCGGCGGCGGTGCGCATCGGCACGCCGGTCGCGCAGCGTGTGGCAAGCGGCGCCGCGGACCATTACTGCAGCGACTGTCCGATGGCCGGCCACCAGATCGAGAGCCTGATCGATGCGGCGGGCAGTGCCGCAGGCGGCGCCCACCCGCGCGCGCCAGAGCATCCGCTCAAGCTCCTGCGCAGGGCCTACGGGATCTGACGCGCATGCAGAAGCTCGCTCCCGGGGATCTCCTGTCTCTCGAGCAGTACGCGCGCGAGCGCACGGCGCTGCGTGCGCGCGTGCTCGATCACAAGCAGCGGCGGCAGCTCGCCGTGGGTCCGAGCACCACCTGGTGCTTCGAGGATCGCCTCACGATCCAATATCAGGTCCAGGAGATGCTGCGCGCCGAGCGCATCTTCGAGCCCGAGGGCATCGCGCAAGAGCTCGCGGCCTACAATCCGCTCATCCCCGACGGGCGCAACTGGAAGGTGACGCTGCTCATCGAGTTTCCCGACCCGGAGGAACGGCGGCAGCGGCTCCAGGAGCTCAAAGGCATCGAGCGCGACTGCTGGGTCGAGGTCGAGGGGTTCTCGCGCGTGGCCGCAGTTGCCGATGAGGATCTCGAGCGCGAGAACGCCGAGAAGACCTCCTCGGTGCACTTCCTGCGCTTCGAGCTCGCAGCCGCGATGATCGCGGGGCTCAAGTCCGGAGGGGCGCTCGGGGTCGGGATCGCGCACCCTTTCTACACCCACTCGGTCCAGCCCGTGCCAGAGCCGGTTCGAAGCGCCTTAATCTCTGATTTAGCTTGATTTTCCGGGCTCGAGAACGCACCTTTCCGGTGCGCATTCTGTTAAGATCCGCCCACTTGGGCAGCCCCGCGCCCCGCCCGAATACCTGATGAGCTCCACCTATACCGCTTCCGACATCGAGGTCTTGAGCGGCCTCGAGCCCGTGCGGCGCCGGCCGGGGATGTACACCCACACCTCGCGCCCGAACCATCTCGCGCACGAGGTCATCGACAACAGCGTCGATGAGGCGATTGCGGGCCATTGCGGGGAGATCGCCGTCGAGCTCCACAAGGACGGCTCCCTCGAGGTGGCCGACGACGGCCGCGGCATGCCGGTCGATATCCATCCGAAGGAGGGGGTGAGCGGGGTCGAGCTGATCCTCACGCGCCTGCATGCAGGCGGCAAGTTCTCCGACAAGAACTACAAGTTCTCCGGAGGCCTGCACGGCGTCGGCGTCTCGGTGGTGAACGCGCTGTCGAAGAAGCTCGAGTGCTGGATCAAGCGCGGCGGCAAGGAATACAACATCGGCTTCCGCGACGGAAAGGTCGCATCGAAGCTCGAGGTGGTCGGCAGCGTCGGCCAGCGCAACACCGGCACCACGGTGCGCTTCTGGCCCGACCCGAAGTTCTTCGACACCGACAAATTCTCCGTCCCGCAGTTGAAGCACACCCTGAAGGCGAAGGCGGTGCTGTGCCCGGGCCTGAAGGTGCGCTTCCGGAACGAGGCGACCGGAGAGACGGACGAGTGGTTCTACGCCGGGGATCTCGGCGCCTATCTCATCGAGGAGCTCGAGGAGTCCGAGCGGCTGCCGAGCGAGCCGATCACCGGCCGGCGCGAGGGCGACAACGACGCCGTCGACTACGCGCTCGCCTGGGCCCCGGGCGCCGAGAAATCGGTTGCGGAGAGTTACGTCAATCTCATCCCCACACCCGAGGGCGGCACGCACGTGAACGGTCTGCGCGCCGGGGTGGCACAGGCCGTGCGCGAGTTCTGCGAGATTCGCAACATCCTTCCCCGTGGCATCAAGCTCACCCCCGAGGACGTCTGGGACAAAGCGAACTTCGTGCTCTCGGTGAAGATCCACGAGCCGCAATTCGCAGGCCAGATGAAGGAGCGTCTGGGCTCGCGCGATGCCGCGCCGCTCGTCGAATCCTTCGTGCGCGATTCGCTGTCGCTGTGGCTCAACCGCCATCCCGATGCGGGCGAGCGCATCGCCCAGTTCGCGATCGCGAACGCGCAGGAGCGCTTGAAGGCCGCACAGCGCATCGTGCGCAAGCGCATCGCCGCCGGTCCGGCGCTCCCGGGAAAGCTCGCCGACTGCGCATCGCAGGATCCGGCCCGCTCGGAGCTGTTCCTGGTGGAGGGGGACTCGGCGGGCGGTTCCGCCAAGCAGGCGCGCGACAAGGACTTTCAGGCGATCATGCCCTTGCGGGGCAAGATCTTGAACACCTGGGAGCTCGAGCCCGGGGAGATCGGCGCCTCCCAGGAGGTGCACGACATCAGCGTCGCGCTCGGCGTGGAGCCGGGCTCGATGGATCTGTCGCAGCTGCGCTATCACCGCGTCTGCATCCTCGCGGATGCGGACTCGGACGGTCAGCACATCGCAACGCTCCTCTGCGCGCTCTTTCTGCGGCATTTCCGCCCGCTCGTCGCGCACGGTCACGTGCATGTTGCGATGCCGCCGCTCTTTCGCATCGATGCGGGCAAGCAGATCCTCTACGCGCTCGATGAGACCGAGCGCGATCGGCTGATCGAGCGCATCGCGAAGGAAAGCCCGCGCACCCGCCCGAGCGTGACGCGCTTCAAGGGACTGGGGGAGATGAATCCATCGCAGCTGCGCGAGACGACGATCGATCCGCGCACTCGCCGGCTGATTCAGCTCACCATCGAGGGGACGGACAACACCGATCAGCTGATGGACATGCTGCTCGCGAAGAAGCGCGCGGGCGATCGGCGCGAGTGGCTCGAGCAGAAGGGCAATCTGGCCGAAGTGCAGGTCTGATCCGCATGCAGGAGCAGGAGCTGAATTTCGAGGGCATCGAGCGCCAGCCGCTCAAGACCTTCACCGAGAAGGCCTACCTCGACTACTCGATGTACGTCATTCTCGATCGTGCGCTGCCCGCGCTCGGGGACGGTCTCAAGCCGGTGCAGCGGCGGATCATCTACGCGATGAGCGAGCTCGGACTCGCAGCCGGCGGCAAGCACAAGAAGTCCGCGCGCACGGTGGGTGATGTGATCGGCAAGTTCCACCCCCACGGCGACAGCGCCTGCTACGAGGCGATGGTGCTCATGGCGCAGCCGTTTGCCTACCGCTACCCGATCGTGGATGGGCAGGGCAACTGGGGCTCGCAGGACGATCCGAAGTCCTTCGCGGCGATGCGTTACACGGAAGCGAAGCTCACACGCTACGCCGAGGTGCTGCTCGCCGAGCTCGCTCACGGCACGGTCGAGTGGCAGGGGAACTTCGACGGCACGCTCGAGGAGCCGGTGATCCTGCCCGCGCGCCTGCCGAACCTGCTGCTCAACGGCACCTCCGGGATCGCGGTCGGCATGGCGACCGACATCCCGCCGCACAATCTGCGCGAAGTGGCCGCCGCATGCATCCACCTGCTCGAGGACCCGGAGGCGACGACGGCCGCGCTGCTGAAGCACATCAAGGGGCCGGATCTGCCCACCGGTGCGGAGATCATCTCCGCGCGCGCGGACCTCAAGGAGTTCTACGACAAAGGCGTCGGCGGCTTCAAGGCGCGCGCCACCTACGAGATCGAGGAGGGAAACGTGGTGATCACCGCCTTTCCCTTCCAGGTCTCCGGCACCCGCGTGCAGGAGCAGATCGCCGAGCAGATGCGCGCGAAGAAGCTGCCGATGATCGAGGACCTGCGCGATGAGTCCGATCACGAGCATCCCACCCGGCTCGTGATCGTCCCGCGCTCGAGCCGCGTGGATCTCATCGAGGTGATGAACCACCTCTTCGCCACCACCGACCTCGAGCGCGCCTACCGCGTCAACCTCAACGTCATCGGACTCGACGGCCGCCCGCGCGTGCTCGGGCTCAAGGGCATTCTCACCGAGTGGCTGGAGTTTCGCATCGCGACCGTCACGCGGCGGTTGCGCCACCGCCTCGACAGAGTCTCCAAGCGGCTGCACATCCTTGCGGGGCTGATGGTTGCGTACCTCAATCTCGACGAGGTGATCCGCATCATCCGCCGCGAGGACGAGCCGAAGCCGCTCTTGATGAAGCGCTTCACGCTCTCCGACGAGCAGGCCGAGGAGATCCTGAACACGCGCCTGCGCCACCTCGCGCGGCTCGAGGAGATGAAGATCCGCGAGGAGCAGAAGACACTCGAGTCCGAGCGCGAGGAGCTCGAGACGCTGCTCAAGAGCAAGCCGCGCCTGAAGAGGCTGGTCGCGAAGGAGCTGGCCGAGGACGCCCAGAAGCACGGCGACGAGCGCCGCTCGCGCATCATCGAGCGTGAGGCGGCGCAGGCGATCGACGAGACGGCGCTGATCGCGAACGAGCCGGTGACCGTGGTGTTGTCGACCGGAGGGTGGGTACGCTCGGCGAAGGGACACGAGATCGATCCGCGTACGTTCTCCTACAAGGGGGGCGATGCGTTCCAATCATTCGCCCGCGGCCGCAGCCTCGATCCGGCGGTGTTCATCGACTCGACCGGGCGGACCTACAGCCTGCCCGCCCACTCGCTGCCCTCGGCGCGCGGTCTGGGCGAGCCGCTCTCGGGACGACTGAATCCGCCGGACGGCGCCCACTTTGCCGGCGTGATGCTCGGCAGCCCCGAGGATCTGTGGCTGCTCGCGAGCGATGCGGGCTACGGATTCACGGTGCGCCTGAAGGAGCTCATCACCGATCGGCGCGCCGGCAAGACGGTGCTCAGCGTGCCGCAGCACGCGCTGGTGCTGCCGCCCGCCTTCGTGCCCTCGAGCGATGCGCTCGTGGCGGTCGCGGGGAGCGAGGGGAAGCTCCTCACCTTCCCGGTCGCGGAGGTGCCGGAGATGCCGCGCGGCAAGGGCAACAAGCTCTACGACGTTCCCTCGCGGCGGGCGGCGGCGCGCGAGGAATACCTGATTGGCGTCGCCGTCGTCGCTCCCGGCGGCAAGCTCGTGCTGTGGTCCGGCAGCGAGCACAAGACGCTCTCCTCAGCCGAGCTCGCGAACTACCGCGGACAGCGCGCGCAGCGCGGGGCCGTGCTGCCGCGCGGCTGGCGCAAGATCGACCGACTGGAGGCCACCGCGCGCGACGGCGCGGAGCGTCCGCCCTGATGCGCGCGACGGGGCTCTTGCGGGCGATTGCGTGGCCGTAGCAAAGTTCGCACCGATGGCGCGCCAACCCTACACCCCGCTCACGGAGGCATCCGACGAGGCGTATCAGCAGCACATGCTGATGCACGTCTCGCGCACCTTCGCGCTCACCATCCCGCAGCTCCCCGACGGCCTGCGCGGTGCGGTGACGAGCGCCTACCTCCTCTGCCGCATCGCCGACACCATCGAGGACGAGCCGGCCGTCTCGCCGGAGGATACCTTTCGTTACCTCGAGCGCTTCTCCGCCGCGGTCGCGGGCAGAGCGGATCCGGCGGCGCTCGGGCGCGAGGTCGCCGCACGGCTCTCCGAGCGCACGCTCGCCGCCGAGCGGGACCTGGTCGCGAACATGGATCGCGTCATTCGCACGACCGCACGGCTCGGCGCGGAGCAGCGTGCCGCGATCGGGCGCTGCATCGACCTCATGTGCTACGGCATGCACCACTTCCAGCAGACCGCGAGCCTGAACGGTCTCCCCCGCTCGAGCGATCTCGACAGCTACTGCTACTACGTCGCAGGGGTGGTCGGGGAGATGCTGACCGAGCTCTTCTGCAGCCACTCGCGGCTCGACGGCGAGCGGCGCGCGGCGCTGCGGGAGCTCGCGGCCTCCTTCGGACAGGGGTTGCAGATGACCAACATCCTCAAGGACATGTGGGAGGACCGCAGCCGCGGGGCCTGCTGGCTGCCGCAGGAGCTGTTCGCGCGTCACGGCGTCGAGCTCGCGCGGCTGGAGCCGGCGGCAGCCGATGCACGCTTCGCCGCAGGCTTGCGCGAGTTGATCGGCCTCGCGCATGCACACCTGCGTAACGCGATCGCGTTCACGCTCCTCATCCCGAGGCGGGAAGCGGGAATCCGCCGCTTCTGCCTGTGGGCCATCGGTCTCGCCGCTCTCACCCTGCGCCGCATCGAGCGCAATCCGCTGTTCAGATCGGGAGCCGAGGTGAAGGTATCGCACGCCGCGGTGGCCCTCACCCGGCTCACGACCACGCTCGCGGTGCGCAACGACCGGATGCTGATGCGGCTGTTCGACTGGACGGCGCGGGATCTGCCCCTTGCGGCGCCCGCCGAGGTGCGCCGTCACAGCCGCGCGGCGACGATCGCCGCGCAGCGTCCGGCGGCGGCCCGTGATTTTGGCGCGGAGGTCGTCTCCGCATCCCTTGCGAGCGCCCCGTACCCCTCCGACGGGAGCTCGGCGCAATGAGAAGCGGATCGCCCGCACTGGAGGCGCGCAGCGCGACGCTCGCCACCCCGCTCACCGCCGCGGAGCGCCCCCTGCGGCTGGAGGAGGCGATCGCGGCCGCGCGCGAAGCCCTCATCGCGCGCCAGCACGCGCGCGGCTATTGGGTGTACGAGCTCGAGGCCGACTGCACCATTCCTGCGGAGTTCATCATGATGATGCACTTCCTGGACGAGATCGATCCCGTCCTCGAAGGCAAGATCGCCGCTTACCTGCGCGCGCACCAGGCCGCGCACGGAGGCTGGCCGCTCTACCAGGGCGGCAGCTTCGATTTGAGCTGCAGCGTCAAGGTGTACTACGCGCTCAAGCTCGTCGGGGATTCCCCGGATGCGCCGCACATGGCGCGCGCGCGTGCGGCGATCCTCGCGCACGGCGGCGCCGCGCGCACCAACGTGTTCACGCGCATTGCGCTCGCGCTGTTCGGACAGCTCCCCTGGCGCGGGGTGCCCTACATCCCCGTGGAGATCATGCTGCTGCCGCGCTGGTTTCCGTTTCACCTCGAGAAAGTGTCCTACTGGTCGCGGACCGTCATGGTGCCGCTGTTCGTGCTCACCTCCTTGCGGCCGCGGGCGAAGAATCCGCGCGCGATCGACATCCGCGAGCTCTTCACGACGCCCCCGGAGGCGGAGCGCCACTACTTCCGGCGCACGGGCTTCCTCAATCGCGTATTTCTCGCGCTCGATCGAGTCGGGCGTGCGATCGATCCGCTCATCCCGCGCGCGGTGCGGGCGCGCGCGCTCGAGCGCGCCGAGCGCTGGGTGCTCGAGCGCTTGAACGGCGAGGGCGGCCTCGGAGCGATCTTTCCGGCGATGGTGAACGCGCTCGAAATGCTGGTGCTGCTCGGCTATCCGCCCGAGGATCCGCGGCGCCTCACGGCGAAGCGCGCGATCGAGATGCTGCTCGTCGTGAACGGCGCATCCGCCTACTGCCAGCCGTGCGTCTCGCCCGTGTGGGATTCCGCGCTCGCGAGCCTCGCGCTGCTCGAGGATGGGAGCGAGGCGGGCAATGCCGCGGCGGCGCGGGCGCTCGACTGGCTCAAGGCCATTCAGGTGCTGAATCCCGGGGACTGGCGGGCGCGCCGTCCGAGCCTCGAGGGCGGGGGCTGGCCATTTCAGTTCGTGAACGACAGCTATCCGGACCTCGACGACACGGCCGCTGTCGTCTGGGCGATGGACCACGCGCAGGCGCGCGGCGACTACGCCGAGTGCGTGACGCGAGCGCTCGACTGGCTGGTCGGCATGCAGAGCGCGAACGGCGGCTTCGCCGCCTTCGACGCGGACAACACCCACTACTACCTCAATGAGATTCCCTTCGCCGACCACGGCGCGCTGCTCGATCCGCCGACGAGCGATGTCACGGGCCGCGTGGTCGCCGCGCTCGGACGGATCCGTCGCCCGCAGGACCGCTCCGCGCTCGAGCGGGCGATCGACTTCCTGCGCCGCGAGCAGGAGCCGAGCGGACCGTGGTTCGGGCGCTGGGGCACGAACTACATCTACGGCACCTGGTCGGTCATCACCGCGCTCGCGCAGGCCGGGGTCGGCGGCAGCGATCCGGCGGTGCGGCGCGCCGTGAGCTGGCTTCTCTCCAAGCAGAACGCCGACGGCGGCTGGGGCGAAAGCAACGACAGCTATGCGGATCGCACGCGCGCCGGCGGGCCCGAGCCGAGTACTCCCCACCAGACGGCGTGGGCGCTGCTTGCGCTCGTGGCGGCGGGCGAGGCGCGCTCGGAGAGCGTGCGGTGCGGGGTGGAATGGCTGCTGCGCACGCAGGGCGCCGACGGACTGTGGGTCCATGACGCATTCACGGCACCCGGCTTCCCGCGGGTGTTCTATCTCAAATATCACGGGTACTGCGAGTATTTCCCGCTCTGGGCGCTCGCGGCGTACCGCAACGCCGGCCGCATCGGAGCCGTCCACTGAGGCCCGGGGACCCGTCGCAGCGACCGCGCCGCGGCACCGTAAGCTGGAGAGGCGGGTGAGGGCACTCGGGATCGTCGCAGCGCTCGCCGCCGAGGCCCGGGCGCTCGGCGCTCCGTGGCCGGGTCGCACCGGATCCGTGACGTTGCCCGGGGGCGCGCGCCTCGCCACGAGCGGCGTCGGTTGCGCGGCGGCTGCGCGCAGCGCTGCGGCGCTCATCGATGCGGGGTGCGGTGCGCTCGCAAGCTGCGGGCTCGCCGGAGGCCTCGATCCCTCACTCGCCGCGGGCACCCTCGTCGTGCCCGAGGCGCTCATCCGCAGCGGCGGTCCCGCGCTCGCCACCTCCGCGCCCTGGCGCGAGCGCATCGCCCGCGCGCTCGCGGCCGAGCGGCCCGTCGCCGGCGGCCTGCTGCTCACGAGCGAACGCGCGCTCGAGACTCGCGCGCAGAAGTCGCACGCGTTCCGCGATACCGGCGCCGCAGCGGTCGACATGGAGAGCTACGCCGTCGCCGAGGTGGCGCGCGCGCGCGGCGTGCCTTTCGTCGCCGTGCGCGTGATCGTCGATGCCGCATCCGATGAGCTGCCGCGCGCCGTGGTGCTGGCAGCCGCGAGCTGCGGTGGGGTGTCGATCGCTCGGCTGTTGCGCGCGCTCGCGCGCGAGCCGGGGCTGCTCGGTCCGCTGCTCAATCTTGCGCACCGCTACCACGCCGCGCGCGGCTCGTTGCGTGCGCTTGGGCGCAGCGGCGTGCTCTGCGAGGCGGAGCTCGGGGGGCCGGGGCCATGAGGGCGCTCGTGACGGGGGCGGCCGGGTTCGTCGGCGCGGCGGTCGTGCGGCGGCTCCTCGCCCGGGACTGGCAGACGCGCTGTCTCGTGCGCATGAGCTCGAATCGACTCAACCTGCGTGGGCTGCCGCTCGAGATCGTCGCGGGCGATCTCACGGACGTGGGCTCGCTCGAGCGGGCGCTCGCCGGCTGCGACGCCCTGTTTCACGTCGCCGCGGACTACCGCTTGGGCGTGCGCGACCCGCGCGAGCTCTATCGCACGAACGTCGAGGGGACCCGCAATGTCCTCGATGCCGCCCGCCGCATGCGTGTCGAGCGGATCGTGTACACGAGCAGCGTCGCGACGATCGGTCTGCCGGCGGACGGCTCTCCCGGCGACGAGCGCAGCCCCGTCGGACTTGCGCACATGATCGGGCACTACAAGCGCTCGAAGTTCTTGGCCGAGCAGCTTGCGCGCGAGGCGGCGCGAGGCGGCATGCATCTCGTCATCGTCAACCCCGCGACCCCAGTGGGGCCCGGTGACGTGAAGCCCACGCCGACGGGCCAGATCATCGTCGATGCGGCGCGCGGCCGTACGCCCGCCTACGTTGACACCGGACTCAACGTCGCACACGTCGACGACGTGGCCGAGGGGCACCTCCTTGCCCTCGAACGCGGGCGGGTGGGCGAGCACTACATCCTCGGGGGCGAGAATCTGACCTTGCGCGAGATCCTGGGCGAGATCGCGACGCTCGTCGGTCGCCGACCACCGTGGATTCGCCTGCCGCACGCGCTCGTGCTGCCGATCGCATTCCTCGCCCAAGGCTACTCGCGCTTGAGCGGGCGGCCCACGCGCGTCACGGTCGAGGGTGTGCGCATGGCGCGCAAGCGCATGTTCTTCTCGAGCGCGAAGGCCGAGCGCGAGCTCGGGTTTCGATCGCGTCCGGCGCACGAGGCGTTCGTGGATGCGCTCGGGTGGTTTCGCGAGCACGGCTACCTCGACTGATGCGCCGAATCAGAGCCTCGCGGGCAGGACGTTGTAGAGAAACCGCGCGATCGCCGGCACGAGCCGCGGTCGTTGAAGGCGCAGGTCGTACGCCGCCATGCGCCGGTCGTTCTCGGCCAAGCACAGGCGCAGCAGCTTGTGGAGCGTGATGTCCGGGCCGAGATCCTGATGAGCGCTCATGGTGAAGTTCTCGGCGGAGCCCCCCGAGGGCCCCTGACCGAGGGTGCGGGCCGTCCGCACACGGCTCGCGACCTGCTTCGCGATGATCCGCGCGCAGCGCAGCCGAAAGAGCGGGCGCTTCCAAAGCGGTAGCTGCGCACGTCGGTAGCGTACCCAGTTCACGAAGAACAGGATGTGGCGCGCTTCCTCCTGGATCACCGGCTCGAAGATCGCGATGAGCTCGGGTGCGAAGTATCCGGACTCGCCCGCGAGCGCAAACAGCCCGAACGCGAAGAAGGAGTCGAAGCACTCCCCGAAGCCGGCGAAGAGAAAATCGTTCTCGATCGAGCGCGGCTCGAATGGGGGCGGTGAGTCGATCGAGATCCGGTAATGCGAGGTGAGGGCGGCCAAGAGCCGCGCATGGCGCTGCTCCTCGAAGCCTTGCAGCTCGATCGCCTTGCGCACCTGTGGGTCCGGCTCGATGACCGCGGCGGCGGCGACCGTGTGCGAGGTGACGTTCTCCGTGGCGACGGCCTCCTGCCAGAACGGCAGGCCCGTGAGCTTCGCGAGCGCATCCCCGCTCAGCTTGGGCCAGGCAATGTCCTCCGGTGTGTAATCGACGTAGGTGTCGAGAAAGAACCGCGCGAGAACCTCGCGATGCTCAGGTGAGCCCATCTCAAGGCTCGTTGCGACTGCGTCCATAGTGAAACCCCTTCCATCCCTCCGCCCACTGCCAGCTCACGAGAGCCGGTATCCCGAACAGAATCTCCCGCAACCGTTTGACGAGCGACAGGGTGAGCGCTGCGTCCGGCGGCAGACCAAGGATGCTCCCAAATCCTATCAAACCCGCCTCCTGGACGCCCAAGCCGGCAGGCACCCCAGGATGAAGGCGGCGGCGATCACGAGCGATGCGTACGGCGAGCCTCATGCGGCGCATGCCCTCTCGAGCGATGCGAGCCTGCGGTAGCCGCCGCGCCCGGCGCGCGTCGCATCGAGCGCCGCCCGAACGTGGGGGGAGAGGAGCGCCGCGAGCTCATCGGCATGCCGGTAGCCGCTCATCGTTGGGGTGATTGCAGCGCCGGAGCGGGTCGCCGGGTGCAGGTAGATCTCGGTGGCGCCCGGAGGCAGATTCGCGAGGATTGCGAGCAATGTGGGCTCGTCCATCGCACCGCTCGCTGCGATCCCGAACACCTGATCGTTGTGCGCGAGGCCCGCGGCGCGCAGGCGGCGCTTCATGAGCGCGAGCCAGGGGGCGAGGCCCGCCGCTGCGAGCACGGCCGCAACCGGGGATGAGCGGCGCGCGAACCACAGCGGCTCGGCCGGCACCCGCACGGCGGGCGAGCCGAACTCGCGCGCCACCCGCAGCAGGATCGCAAGTACGGTGGGATGCAGATGGAAGTGCTTGTGGGCGTTGACGTGATCGAGCGCGAGTCCCGTGCGCGCGAACGCAGCGAACTGGGCGCGGATCTCGGCCTCGAGCTCACGGCGCGCCGCCGGGCTCGAGAAGAACCGCCAGCCCTCGAGGAACATCCGATCGGGAAAGCGCCCGTCGAGCCCGATGAGCCGCGGAATCTGCTGCGGGGAGAGCGCCGCCCAGCCGTCCGCGAGCGTGAGGTGCAGGCCCACGGCGAGCTGCGGGAGCGCGCGCGCGCGCTCGACGGCATCGCGTGCGGCGGGCGCCGCGACCATGAGGCTCGCAGCGCTCAAGGTGCCGGCGCGCGCGGCCGCGGCGACCGCCTCGTTGACAGCCTCGTGCAGCCCGAAATCGTCGGCTGTCACGACGAGGAACTTGTCCATCAGCCTCGTGCCCCGGGGATTACCGCGCGAGCGGCGCGGCGCCCTCGCGAGCGCCGCAAGCTAGTCGCTCAGGCTTCGCGAGCGTGGAGAAAGCGGAAGAACTCCACGCCCTCGCGCAGGCGCCGCTTGGTCATCTCCCAGCTGCCCATCATCTCTGCGGTGAGCTCCACGATCTTGCGCGGGCGGAAATAGAAGCGCCGATAGAAGGTCTCCACCGCGTGATAGATCTCCGTCGCAGGCAGATGCGGATAACTGATCGGCGCGAGCTGCACGCCCTGGTCGTTGACCAAGTTCAAGCTGTCGTTTTCCTTCAGCCACCCGTTCGCGAGCGCCTCGCGATAGAGCTGGGTGCCGGGATAGGGTGCGGCGAGCGACACCTGGATCGTGTGCGGATTGATCTCCACGGCGAAGCGGATCGTTTCGCGAATCGTATCGGTGGTCTCCCCGGGAAGCCCGAGGATGAACGTGCCGTGGATCGTGACACCGAGCTTGCGGCAGTCGCTCGTGAAGCGCCGTGCGATATCGGTACGCAGTCCCTTTCTGATGTTGTGCAGGATCTGATCGTTCCCCGACTCGTAGCCGACCAGCAGCAGCCGCAGACCGTTGTCCTTCATCACCTTCAGCGTCTCGTAGGGCACGTTGGCCTTCGCATTGCACGACCAGGTGATGCCGAGCTTGCCGAGCCCGCGCGCGATCTCCTCCACCCGCGGCCGGAAATCCGTGAACGTGTCGTCGTCGAAGAAGATCTCCTTCACCTGCGGCATGTTCTCCTTGATCCAGCGCACCTCCGCGACGACGCTCGCGGGGCTGCGCACGCGGTAGCGGTGCCCGCCAACGGTCTGCGGCCACAGGCAGAAGGTGCATTTGGAGCGGCAGCCGCGCCCCGTATAGAACGACACGTACGGGTGCTGCAGATAGCCGATGAAATAGTTCTCGATCGTGAGATCCCGCTTGTAGACCTGTGAGACCCAGGGGAGCGCGTCCATGTCCGGGATCACCGGGCGCGCATCGTTGTGGCGGATGCGCCCCTCGGGCGTGCGGTAGCTCAACCCGAGCACATCCGCGAACGGACGGCCTTGGGCGACCTCGCGGCAGGTGTAGTCGAATTCCTCGCGCGCGACGAAATCGATCGCCGTGGACGCCTTGAGCGAGCCTTCCGGATCGACCGCGACCTTGGCGCCCACCATGCCGATCGTGAGGCGCGGGTTCTCCTCCTTCAGCCGCTCGGCGACGCGCGCATCGGTGGGGAAGGACGGCGAGCTCGTGTGCATGATGCACAGGTCGTACTCGCGCACCAGTGGGAGAACGCTCGCCAGGCTCAAGCCGTCGGCGGGCGCGTCAACGAGACGGCTGCCTTCGACGAGTGCGGCCGGTTGCGCGAGCCAGGTGGGATACCAGAACGAGCGGATCTCGCGCTTCGCCTGATAGCGGGCGCCGGCACCCCCGTCGAACCCATCGAAGGAGGGGGGATGCAGGAACAGTGTCTTCATCGGACTCATCGATAGGCTCTCATCAGCTCAGGATTACGCGCTTCACGTCGCGGGTCTTGTACGGCCCTGCTCGCGGGCGCACGGCCGAACTCCTTGGGGGCCGGGCTAGGGACGGATGACCGCCCTGCGATCACGTCGCCGGGCGAACGGAGCCGTCGCGCGCCACCCTGTAGCGCGCCTGCCGCCAGTAGACGCGGCGGGAGGCGAAGCCCCAACACCATAGCGCAAAGGCGAGAAAGTCACTGAGCGGCGCTACCCAAAGCGGCGACGGGCCGGAACCGGATCGCCGAGTCGCAAAATGTAGCATGAGTCGCGCACCAGCGGTGACGGCAAGGAGCGCGAGCGCCGGCGTGGCCAAGCCCGCGAGCGCCGCGCCCAGGGTGGCAACCGGAAGATCAAACGTCATGAAGGAGGAGGCATAGCCGCCCGGGCGGACGACGCGGATGGTTCTGAGCCAGCGCAGCTCGTGGCGCACCAGAGCACGCAAGTCCGGGTCGTGCACATCCGTCTCAACCTCCACCTCCGACAGCACCGTGCGCAGCCCCTGCAGGCGCGTGAGCTCGCCCAGGCGGTAGTCGTCGGCGAGCTGATCGGCGATCGCGGCAAACCCGCCGATCGCCGCGAGCGTCGCGCGCCGCAGGGCGATGGTCGAGCCAAAGGCGAACGCGCGCGAGCCGCACAGCGCCGCGACCTGCACGGAGGGCATGAACCATTCGTTGACGAAGGCCGCGAGCAGCGCCGAGCAATGGCCGGCGCGCGCGATCCCCCGATACGGGCACGTCACGATACCGACTCCGGGATCCGCGAGCGGGGCGACCACGCGCGTGAGGTAGTGCTGCGGCACGCGCACGTCGGCGTCGGCGAGCACGATCAGATCATGCCGGGCCTTGCCCATCATGTTGATGAGATTGCTCACCTTGCGGCTCGTGCCGTGCTCGCGCGAATCGATCACGCGGGTGAGCTCCACCTGGGGGAACTCACGCTCGAGCCGCCCCACGACCTCGAGCGCCGGGTCCTGCGGATCGCGCGCGCCGAAGATGATCTGCATGCGCGGGTGATGCTGCTCGCAGAATGAGCGCAGGCACTCGTAGAGCCCAGGCTCTGCACCGCAAAGTGGTTTCAGAACCGTGACCCCGGACGCAGCGGCTGGCAGACTGCCGCCCGGCGCGGGGCGGGCTTGGCGGCGGCGCCACAACGCGACCGCCACCAGCGCCGTGAGCGCGTAGGCCGCGGCCACGGCTGTGACCGCGATGCCACACCAGAGAAACAAGCGCGGGATCATCGACCGCAGACGCCTGCGGATGAGCCGCGCCACGGCCGATGGTCCGCATCGCGGTGCGTGTGGGGCGCGCGCCACGTGATACCTTTGGGTGCTGGCGGAGACGTTTCAGTCACAGTTATCATGGGAACGGTACTTGTTGCTGTCGCTCCAAGGTCTCGCGCGCCTGTCGCGCTCAACCGACCCTCAATCCTGCGCGCTCCGCGGCGAGGAGATGTCTCTCGATGGAAACAGTTCGGGCAAGCCTTGACGGCTCCTGTGCCGATATTTCAGCAGATTCGGAATCGCTCATCCTGGTCGATGAATCGGACCGGGAGCTCGGTCACCTGAGCAAGGCGCTCTGCCACGCCGGCCGTGGCGTCCTCCACCGGGCATTCTCGCTCCTCATCTTCAACGAGCGCGGGGAGCTCTTGCTGCAGCAGCGCTCCGCCACCAAGCAACTCTGGCCGCTTTACTGGTCGAACAGCTGCTGCAGCCATCCGCGCCGCAGCGAGACGATCGAGGTTGCGGCGCACCGCCGCCTGCACGAGGAGCTCGGCGTGCGCTGCCCGCTCAAGTATCTGTTCAAGTTCCAGTACCAGGCGCAGTATGAGAGCGAGGGTGCCGAGAACGAGCTGTGCTCGGTGTACCTCGGCCGCTACGGCGGGCGGCTCAGGATCAACTCGAGCGAGATCGCCGGCTGGCGCTGGGTCGGCCCCGAGCGGCTGCAACAGGAGATGAGCGCGCCCGAGGCGGCGCACTTCACCCCGTGGTTCACGCTGGAATGGGCGCGCATTTGGCGCGATCATCGCGCCGAGCTCGACGCGCTCAATTCCCCCACCGGAGCTTGAGCCTTGGCCATTCCACTGCTGCAAATGTACCGGGTCGCGAGCTATATCGCCGGCCGCAAGCTCCGTGGCATCGAGCGCTATCCGCTGGTGCTCATGCTCGAGCCGCTGTTCCAGTGCAATCTCGCCTGCGCGGGCTGCGGGAAGATCGACTACCCGAAGGAGATCCTGCAGAAGCGCGTCTCGGTCGAGGACGCGCTCAAGGCGGTCGATGAATGCGGGGCGCCGATCGTCTCGATTCCCGGGGGCGAGCCGCTCATTCACAAGGAGATGCCGCAGATCGTCGCGGGCATCATCGCGCGCCGCAAGTTCGTCTACCTCTGCACCAATGCGATCCTGCTCGCCAAGCACATCGACGAATACCGGCCCTCGACCTATCTCACTTTCTCCATCCACCTCGACGGCAACGAAGAGCGCCACGACGCCTCGGTGTGCCAGGAGGGGGTGTACGAGAAGGCCGTCGCGGCAATCCGCCTCGCGCGCGCCAAGGGCTTCCGGGTCACGGTCAACTGCACGCTCTTCAACGGCGAGAATCCCGAAGAGGTCGCCCAATTCTTCGATACCGCGATGGGTCTCGGCATCGAGGGCATCACGGTCTCCCCGGGCTACAGCTACTCGCACGCGCCGCGCCAGGACGTGTTCCTCGGCCGCAGCGCGAGCAAGCGCCTGTTCCGCGAGATCTTCAAGCGCGGCAAGGAGCGCCGCGCGCGCTGGGAGTTCAACCAGTCCTCGCTCTTTCTCGATTTTCTCGCGGGTAACCAGACCTATCAGTGCACGCCCTGGAGCAACCCCACCTACAACCTCTTCGGCTGGCAGCGACCCTGTTACCTGCTCTCGGACGAGGGCTACGCGCCCACCTATCGCTCGCTCATCGAGGACACCGAGTGGGACAAATACGGTGTCGGGCGCAATCCCCGCTGCAACAACTGCATGGCGCACTGCGGCTTCGAGGGCACGGCGGTGAACGATGCGTTCCGTCATCCGCTGAAGGCGCTCAATGTCGCGCTCCGCGGGCCGCGGGTGCACGGTCCGATGGCGCCCGAGTTGCCGGTGCTCTACAGCGAGGATTCCCAGGCGCAGCCGCTCACCGCGGTGCACACGGTCGCCATCCCGGTGAGCGAGGTCAAGCGCACGCGCCGCGACCCGCCGGGCGATCCGGACGGTGAGCCTGCGGCCAGGCCGCAGTGACGGGGTTCGGAGCGCCTGAGTGAACGACGCGGCCGACGCCCGAGGCGCACCGGCGGACCGAAAGTACGATCCGCAGGGGTTCGGGGTACAGCTGGAGGCGTGGCGCAAGCGCATGGAGCGGGCGCTCGAGCGGCGTCTTCCGGATGCGCAGACGGTGCCGCAACGTTTGCACGAGGCCATGCGCTACAGCGTGCTCGGCGGCGGCAAGCGCATCCGCCCCGCGCTCGTCTTCGCCACCGCCCGCTCGGTCGGACTCACCGAGGACGAAGTTGAAGGCGCGGCGTGCGCGATCGAGCTGGTGCACGTCTACTCGCTGGTTCACGACGATCTGCCCGCGATGGACGACGATGACCTGCGACGCGGCCGTCCGACTTGCCACAAGGCCTTCGACGAGGCCACCGCGATCCTGGTCGGCGACGGTCTGCAGCCGCTCGCATTCGAACTCCTCGCAACCGATGCGCAGCTGCCGGCCTCGGCGGAGATTCGCCTGAAGCTCGTGGCGCTGCTCGCGGCGGCGAGCGGCAGCCTCGGGATGGCAGGCGGGCAGGCCATCGACCTCGAGGTGCAGGGCCGCACGCTCGATGTGGCGCAGATCGAGGATATGCATTCGCGCAAGACCGGTGCGCTCATCCGCGCGAGCGTGGCCATGGCCGCGGCGTGCGTGCCGAAGCTCGCAGCGCACCTGCATGCCGGACTCACCGCCTTCTCGGCCGCGATCGGGCTCGCCTTTCAGATCCAGGACGATCTGCTCGATGTGATCGGCGATGTCTCGACGCTCGGCAAGGCGACCGGCGCCGATCAGGAGCGCGCGAAGCCCACCTATCCCGCGATCATCGGCGTCGAGGCTTCGCAGAGCGAGCTGCGTCGGCTGCACGGCGCGGCGCTCGATGCGCTCACGCCATTCGGGCGCGCAGCCGATCCGCTGCGCGCCTTGTCGGACTGGCTGCTCGCGCGCAGATACTGAGCGGCGCGCGCGATGGACTCCTTTGCGCTCCTCGAGACCATTGAATCGCCCGCCGATCTACGGCGGCTCGCCCCCGCGCAGCTGCCGCTGCTCGCCGCGGAGCTGCGCGAGTTTCTGATTCACAGCGTCAGCACGCGCGGCGGGCACTTCGCGGCCGGGCTCGGGACCGTCGAGCTCACCGTGGCGCTGCACTACGTCTACGACACCCCGCGCGATCGGCTGCTGTGGGACGTGGGCCATCAGGCCTATCCACACAAGGTCCTCACCGGACGGCGCGACCGTTTGCACACGATCAAGCACCATCGCGGGCTCGCGCCCTTTCCCACGCGCAGCGAGAGCGAGTACGACCCCTTCGGCGTCGGCCACTCGAGCACCTCCGTGAGCGCCGCGCTCGGCATGGCGATCGCCGCAGCGCGCAGCGGCCAAGACCGGCGGGTCGCCGCGATCGTCGGTGACGGCGCGATGAGCGCCGGCATGGCGTTCGAGGCACTCAACCACGCCGGCTCGCTCGACGTGGACCTCACCGTGATCCTGAACGACAACGACATGTCCATCTCGGAGGCGGTCGGCGCGTTCTCGAACTATCTCGCGCGGGCTCTCTCGGGCAGGCTCTACGCCCATCTGCGCGAGGGGAGCAAGCGCATGTTGAGGCGCGTGCCGACCGCGCTCGAGCTCGCGCGGCGCTCCGAGGAGCACGTGAAGGGAATGGTTCTGCCCGGTACGATCTTCGAGGAGATGGGCTTCAACTACATCGGACCGCTCGACGGCCACGATGTGCACGCGCTGGTCGCGACGCTGCGCAACGTGCGGCAACTGAAAGGCCCGCAGCTGCTGCACATCGTCACCCGCAAGGGCAAGGGGTATGCCCCCGCCGAGGCCGATCCGATCAAGTGGCACGGACCCGGCCCGTTCGATCCGCGCACCGGCGTGGTGTACAAGGAGAAAAGCACGGGGCCCACCTACACGCAGGTATTCGGCGCGTGGCTCTGCGCGATGGCCGAGCGCGACCCGCGCATCATCGGCATCACTCCGGCGATGCGCGAGGGCTCCGGACTGGTCGAGTTCTCCAAGCGCTTTCCCGACCGCTACTTCGATGTGGCGATCGCCGAGCAGCACGCCGTCACGCTCGCCGCCGGGCTCGCCTGCGAGGGGTTGAAGCCGGTGGTGGCGATCTACTCGACGTTTCTCCAGCGCGCCTACGACCAGCTCATTCACGATGTGGCGCTGCAGAATCTGCCGGTCACCTTCGCGATCGACCGGGCCGGGCTCGTGGGCGGGGACGGTGCAACGCACCAGGGGAGCTTCGATCTCACCTATCTGCGCTGCGTGCCGAACATGGTGGTGATGGCGCCGGCCGACGAGAACGAGTGCCGCCAGATGCTCTCGACCGCCGTGCAGCACCCGGGCCCAGCGGCGGTGCGCTATCCGCGCGGCAGCGGACCGGGGGTGATGGTGGGGTCCGAGCTCACCGCGCTGCCCTTCGGCAGGGCGGAGATTCGTCGCACCGGCCGTCACGACGTGGCGATCCTCGCGTTCGGCGCCTTGGTTGCAGCCGGCGAGCTCATCGCCGAGCGCCACGACATGACACTCGTCAACATGCGCTTCGTGAAGCCGCTCGATGCGCGCACGGTGCTCGCGGTCGCCGAGCGCCACCGCGGCATCGTGACGATCGAGGAGAACGTGGTGGCCGGCGGTGCCGGGAGCGCGGTGGCCGAATGCCTCGCGGCCGAGCGGCTCGCGCTGCCGGTGCTGCACCTCGGCATTCCGGACCGCTTCATCGAGCACGGCTCGCGCGAGGACTGCATCCGCGCCGCGGGTCTCGATGCCCCCGCCCTCGAGGGTCGCATCCTGAGCTGGTGGAGCGAGCGGCTGCTGCAGCTGAGCGCCTAAGCGATGCGATTCGGGATCATGGACCACGTCGATGACGCGGGCGTGCCGGCGTGGGAGCAGTACGAGACGCGCCTGAAGTTGATCGAGGCCGCCGAGCGGCTCGGCTTCTACTCCTATCACGTGGCCGAGCATCACGGCACCCCGCTCGGGCGGGCGCCGTCTCCGAGCGTTTACCTCGCGGCCGTCGCGCAGCGCACGACGCACCTCAAGTTCGGTCCGATGGTCTACGTCGCACCGCTCTATCACCCCATGCGTCTCGCCGAGGAGATCTGCATGCTCGATCAGCTGAGCCGCGGACGGCTGCAGCTCGGGATCGGGCGGGGTGCGGTATGGCCCGAGCAAGCGCTCTATGACGTGGACCCCGCCGCGGCGGCCGAGCGCTACGCGGAGGCGCGCGACATCGTGCTGCAGGCGCTCACCTCCCCGCGCGTCAATTTCACCGGCAAGCACTTTCGCGTGGACGACTTCCCGATGGTGCTGCGGCCTTACCAGAGCCCGCGGCCGCCACTGTGGTATGGCATCGGGAACCCCGAATCGGCGCCCTGGGCGGCCGCGGAGCGCGCGAACGTGGTGTCGCTCCAGCCCGCGGGGCTCGCGCGGCGCACGCTCGATCGCTATCGCGCGGAATGGGCCAAGCTCGCACGCGCGGAGGCCGATCTGCCGTTCCTCGGTCTCGCCCGCCACATCGTGGTCGCCGACACCGATGCGCAGGCCCTTACGATCGCCCGCGCGGCCTTTCCATGCTGGCGGCGCTCGTTCTCCGCTCTGTGGGACGAGCGCGGCATTGCCTTCCCATTCGAGTTCCCCTGGGAGTGGGATGGGCTCGCCCAACGGCGGCTGGGCATCGCGGGCGCCCCGGCTACGGTGCGCGAGTACTTGGTGGAAGAGCGCGCGGCGGCCGGCGCGAGCTTTTTCCTGTGCCAGATGATCTTCGGCGACATCCCCTACCGGGATGCGTTGCGCTCGCTCACGCTCTTCGCGGAGGATGTGGCTCCCGCATTCGCTTAAGCGAACGCACCCGCAGGGTCGCGCGCCCGCGTAGACTCGCGCCGGACGCGCTGGAGCCCCGTTTGCACGCATGTCGCTCTTTCAGGTCATCTCCGCGCTCATCGCCATCGTTGCGCTGAGCGCGTACGCGAACTACCGGCTGGTGCGGCTCCCGGAGGCGACCGGGATCACCGCCGTTGCGCTCCTCGTGTCCCTCGCGACGATCGCGCTCGGCGCGGCGGACCCCGCCGTGGAGCACTGGGTGCGGCAGGTGGTGGCGCAGATCGACTTCTCCGCGCTCGTCTTTCACGGCCTGCTCGGACTGCTCCTGTTCGCCGGGAGCCTCCATCTCAATGTCTCATCGCTCGCGCAGTCGCGCTGGGCGATCCTGGTGCTCGCCACCGTGGGGGTGGTGCTCTCCACCGCGCTCTTCGGCGGAGCGGTGTTCTACGGCGCGCGCCTGGTCGGCGCACCGCTCGACTTCATCGATTGCCTGGTGTTCGGCGCGCTCGTCTCCCCGACCGATCCGATCGCGGCACTCGGGCTCCTCGGCCAGGCGAAGGTGGGGCGCTCGCTCCTCAACACGATTACCGGGGAGGCGCTCCTCAACGACGGCACGGGCGTGGTGGTCTTCTCGGTGCTGGCGGCGATTGCGAGCGGCGCGCAGTCGCCCGCGCCGGCGAACGTGGCGATGCTGCTCGGTCGCGAGGTCTTCGGCGGCATCGGCTTCGGGCTCGCGGTGGGCTACGGGGCATCGCTCCTCTTGGGCAGCGTCGAAAGCTCCGCCGTGGAGATTCTCACCACCCTTGCCATGGCGACGGCGGGCTATGCCGCGGCCGAGGCGCTCGGCGTCTCGGCACCGCTCGCGGTGGTGGTGATGGGTCTGGTCATCGGCAATCGCGATCACGGGCACGAGATGTCCTCACGGTCGCGCGAGCGGCTGTTCACTTTCTGGGACCTGACGGACAACCTGCTCAACCTGCTGCTCTTCGGCCTGATCGGGCTCGAGCTCACCGCGCTCGCCGGCGAGGCGCGGCGCTCGCTCGGTCTCGCGCTGATCGCGATTCCGATCGCACTCGCGGTGCGCTTCGTCAGTGTCGCCGTGCCGATCGCGGTGCTGCGGCGCTTCGAGCGCTTCGAGCCAGCCTGCGTGCGCCTCCTCACCTGGGCCGGGCTGCGCGGCGCGCTCTCGGTGGCGCTCGCGCTGTCGCTCCCCGAAAGCCGGGCGCGCGCGCCGATCGTGACCGCGACCTACGCCATCGCGCTCTTCAGCACACTGGTACAGGCGACGACCTTCGAGCCGCTCGCACGGCGCTGGACACAGCCGCTTCGCCCCCGCACCGGCTGAGCGGTCGAGCGGGGAGGCGGAACCGGCGGGGCCGCCGATCGTCTGATCGAGCAGAGCGCCGCTGCGGCGCGGCCGCACCGGAGGCAGCATGAGCGAGCGCCGGCACCGAAACCTCGAGCGACGCTGCGCGCACGGGCTGCTGAGCACGCTCGTGCTCTGTGCGGCCTCGACCCTCGCGCGAGCCGCGCCGGTCGATGAGCTGCCGCCGCTCACCGTGCCTGCGAGCCAGGCGGAGTACCCCGGCAAGATGGTCTGGGCAGAGCTCGTGACACCGGACCTGCCGGGCTGCGAGCGGTTCTATGCGTCGCTCTTCGGCTGGACGTTCAGCGACCTGCGCCTCGGCAGGACGACCTACTCGCTCGCGCGGCTCGACGGGGAGCCGGTCGCAGGGCTCATCGGCCGCAGCCTGCCGCGCGGTGAGCGCCGCCATCCGGCGTGGCTCACGTTTCTATCGGTGCGCAGCGTCCCGGCAGCCGAGCGCGCCGTGATCGCACACCGCGGACGTGTGCTCGTCGAGCCGCGCCGCTACCCGCAGCGCGGCGAGCAGGCCGTGTTCGCCGACCCGCAAGGCGCCGTGTTCGCGGTGCTGCATTCGGCGAGCGGGGATCCCCCGGATCTGCTCGCGGCACCCGGGCAGTGGATCTGGAGCGTGCTTCTCACCGCCGACACGGAAGCCGCGGCGAGCTTCTACCGAGGCGTACTCGATTACCGCATCTACGCCGTGCCGAGCGAGGGAGCCGCGACCCACTTCGTGCTCGCCTCGGACCGCTATGCGCGCGCCGCGCTCGATCCCTTGCCCGCCGACGGGCGCGAGCGCCACCCGCACTGGCTCGATTTCGTGCGCGTGACGGATGTCGAGGCGGCGGTGAAGCGAGCCACTGCGCTCGGCGGGCGGGTGCTCGTCGCACCCCGCGTCGATCGGCACGGCGGGCGGCTCGCGCTCATCGCCGATCCGGCCGGCGCTGCGATCGGCGTGCTCGAGTGGTCGCAGTCGAGCGAGACGGGGAGCGTGAAGTGAGCAAGCGGGCAGCTCCCCTCGCAGCCGCCGCGATGCTCGGCGTGCTCACCGTGATGCTCGCCGCGTGCGCGACCGAGGCGGGCGGCTACGGCGGCGAGTACGACGAGGGTTACCCGCTCGGCTTCTATGAGCCATTCGGGTATTACGGCGACTGGGGGCCGGACTACTTCGTCGGGCCTCCGGCGGTTGGCGGGTTCTTTCGCCATCGGCCGGGCGGAGGGGGCCGTCCCGGCTTTCACCCCAATCCCGCCGGACATCCCGTGCCCTCGATCCCGACCGCGCCGCGCGGCGGCTTTCACGGCGGCGGTCGCACCCGAGCGCGGTGACGGCCCGGCCTCGAGCCTGCCCGGTACGGCTCGGCGCTGAGCCTGCGTTCCGTGCTCAGCGTCCGGCGCCGAGCACCACTTCCTCCGGCGTCTGTACAAAGTAGCCCTGGATGTACTGCACCCCGAGCTGCCAGAGCACGGCCATGGTGTTGGCGTCCTCCACGCGCTCGGCAATCGTCTCGACCTTGCGCCGCTTGGCGTCCTCGACGAGCGTGCGTACGCGCCGTTGCAGGTCCGCATCGCTCGTGAGGTTCTGCACCAGCGCGCCGTCGATCTTCACGAAGTCGAGGGGTGCGGCGGCGAGCAGCCCGTGGGGATCGCGACCGGAGCCGAAGCGCTCGAGGGCGCAGCGGAAGCCGCGCTCGCGCAGTGCGCCGGCGAAAGCCTGAAAGGCGGCGATGTGGCTCGCGGCCACCTGCTCCTGCAGCTGGAAGCACACGCGCGCCGGCATTCCGCGTGTCGTGCGAATCTGGTTGTCGAGCCAGCCCAAGAACGAGCCGTCCTTCAGCGTGTCGGCCGAGAGGCGCACGAACAGGCACTTGGGCTTGCGTTGCGCCGCAAAGGAAAGCGATGCGCCGACGACCCAGCGGTCGATGTTCTTCAAGAGGTCGTTGCGCTCGGCGGCCGGCAGAAACTCACTCGGCAGCACCTCCTTGCCACCCGGATCGAGCATGCGCACGAGCACGTCGGCCATCTTCGGGTCATCGCCCTGCAGGCTCGCGATCGGCTGCTGCACCAGGCGGAAGCGGTTCTCCATGAGCGCGGTCTTGATGTGGTTGACCCAGATCTTGTCGTAGGAGCGAACTCGTGTTTCCTCATCCGCGCGCTGCGAGGCGGCGACTTGGGCGCCGCCGCGTTGCTGTCCACCCGCGCAGGCCTGCACCGCATCGGCGATCGCCGCATCCGGGCTCGTCGCATCGGAGGGCACCACGCTCAAGCCCACCGTGCAGGGCACGGAGAAGGTCTTCTCGCCCACCCTCACCAAGTGCTTGGCGGCACTCGCGACGAACGCCTCGCTCCACACCTCCACGTCGTGAGCGTTGCCGCGCTCGAGCAGCACGAGGAAGCTCACCCCGCCCAACCGCCCGGCGATATCGTGCGGCTTGAGCGCCGCCTGGAGAAGCTTGGCGAGCTCCCCCAGCACCTCGTCGCTCGCGAGGATTCCCACTTCGCGCTCGATCATCATGAACTGATCGGGCTTGACCACGGCGAGGTAGCGCACGCCCGCAAGCGGCGCGGTCTTCAGGCGCGCCTGCACCGCATCGAGCAGCGGCCGGCGCTGCAGCAGTCCCGTGGTGGTATCGCGCGTGAGCGCTTCCTTCAACTCCTCGGCAACGCGGCGCTCGTCGCGGTCGCGCACCGGCACGACCAGCCGCACGCACGGCTCGCCTTCATGCTCCCCGAGCGTGAGCAGCAGATGGATGGTGCGGCGCGAGCCGTCGGCGAAGTAGCCGTTGGCGGTGAGCGTGTGGTCGCTCCAGCGGCCCTGCAGGCAGGCGGCGAGCGCGCCCTTGAGTGCGGCGTGCGTGGACTCGTCGAACACGTCCATGATCGGCTGGCCGACGATCGCGCTGCGCTCGAAGCCGAAGAGCTCGAGCCAGGAGGCGTTCGCGTCGACCACGATGCCTTCCTGCACCTGCGCGATGGCATCCGCGGAGTGCTGCAACACCGCCTGCAGCTGACGCCGCGCGTCGCGCGCCGTCCGCAGCGTGCTGTCGAGCGCGCGCTCGAGACGGTGTGCGCGCAGCTCGCGGCCCATCACCGCCTGCAGGCGAGCGGGATTCGCGAGGGTGACCACATCGCGCGCGCCGCGCTGCATGGCGCTCGCCATGCGTGTCTCCTCGAGCGCATCGGCGATCAGGATGAGCGGCACCGCTGGGGCGATCTGGTCGCGGATTCCGGCCACCGTCGCGAGCTCATCGTCGCTGCGCTCCAGGACGAGCAAGAGCTCCGGATTGATCTGCGTGAGCGCATCGGCGAGATCCGGCAGCGCGGGGATCCACGTGCAATGCACCGGGTGGCCCGCGCTGCGCAGAATTCCGTTGACCACCTCGGCCGGTTCCCGTGTGGCGCTGAGCACGATGAGCGGTACGGCGTTCTCGCCCGACAAGGCGGATTCCCCTGATACTGGCAGCGCCGCGATCTTAGCATCCGCAGGTGCGCTCTCCGCGTGCGAAAGCTCTCAGATTGCAGGGACCCGCTCGGGCAGGCGCGGAGCGATCGGCACCTTGGCGGGCGCGCCGGCACGCTCGCGCACCAGCCGCGGCACGAGATACCCCGGCAGGAGTGCGGCGAGCTCGCCCGCGATGCGGCGCGCCCGCGGCAGCGGCACCGCGAAATGCGCCGTGCCGCGCACCGGATCGGTCATGTGCAGGTAGTAGGGCAGCACGCCCGCGGCGAACACGCGCTCGCAGAGCGCAGCGAGCGTGCGAGCGTCGTCGTTGACCCCAGCGAGCAGCACCGATTGGTTGAAGAGCGTCGCGCCCGCTGCCCTGAGCGCGGCGCACGCCGCAGCGACTTCAGCGTCGATCTCATTCGGGTGATTGGCATGCAGCACGATGACCACGGGCCACTTCACGGCGCCCAGCCACGCAGTGAGCCCCGCATCCACCCGCGCGGGCAGCACGATCGGCAGTCGCGTGTGGATGCGCAGCCGCCGCACGTGCCCGGCGCGCTCGAGCGAGCGCGTGAGCGCATCGAGCCGCACGTCGCTCAAGGTGAGCGGATCCCCGCCGCTCAAGATCACCTCCTCGATTCCACGGTCGCGCTCGATCTCATCGAGCGCGCCCTGCCAGCGCGGCGCGTCGCTCTGCTCGGCATAGGGAAACTCACGGCGGAAGCAGTAGCGGCAGTGGATCGCGCAGGCCGGAGTTGCGATGAGCAGCGCCCGCCCGCGATACTTTTTGAGCAGCCCCGGCGCCTTGAGCGCGCGCGCCTCCGCGAGCGGGTCGGCGCTGAAGCCCGCACGCTCCTCGCCCTCGGCATGCTGCGGCAGCACCTGCAGCAGCAGCGGATCGCGCGGATCCCCGCGACGCATGCGCCGCACGTAGCTCCACGGCACGCGCAGTCGAAACGGCTGCGCGCCCGCCTCTGCGGCGGGGATGAGCGCCGCGCTCAGGCCGAGCGCCTCGATGAGCTCCCGCGGCGTTGCGATCGCCTGCGCGAGCTCGCGCTGCCAGCTCGCCCGTTCACGCGGCTGGCAGGCCCGAATTGATGTGGGTATCATCGGCGGTTCCTCATGGCCAGCATCAGCACGAACGAGTTTCGCGCCGGCGTCAAGATCCTCCTCGACGGGGAGCCGTACTCCATCGTCGAGAACGAGATGGTCAAGCCCGGCAAGGGACAGGCGTTCAACCGCGTGCGGGTGCGCAACCTCAAGACCGGGCGGGTGATCGAGCGCACCTTCAAGTCCGGCGAGACGGTCGATTCGGCCGACGTGGTCGAGATGGACATGCAGTACCTCTACCAGGACGGAGACTTCTGGCACTTCATGGTGCCCGATACCTTCGAGCAGTACACGGCCGGCAAGGCCGCGATCGGGGAGAACGCGGTGTGGCTCAAGGACGGGACGGTCTGCATCGTCACGCTCTGGAACAACGAGCCGCTCGTGGTGACACCGCCCCCGCACATCGAGCTCAAGGTGATCGAGACCGATCCCGGCTTGCGCGGGGACACGGCGACCGGCGGCCAGAAACCCGCCAAGCTCGAAACCGGCGCGGTGGTGCGCGTGCCGCTGTTCATCAACGAAGGCGAGATCCTGCGGGTCGACACCCGCACCGGGGAATACATCTCCCGCGCCAAGCAGTGAGGCAGACGGGCGCGCCGCACGCTCAGGCGCGCTCGGTCGGGAAGGGCAGCACCTCCGCGATCCGGCTCGCTCCGCTTGCGAGCATCGCGACGCGATCGAAGCCGACGGCGACGCCGGCGCATTCCGGCAACGCGCCGAGTGCCGCGAGGAGCCGCTCGTCAGGCTCCACGTCGGGGAGTCCGCGGCGGCGCCGCTCGCGGCGCTCGCGCTCGAAGCGCTCGCGCTGCTCGCGCGGGTCGGCGAGCTCGGCGAAGCCGTTCGCGAGCTCGATGCCCTCGCAGTACAGCTCAAAGCGCAGCGCGACGCGCGGATCCGCCGGATCGACCCGCGCAAGCGCCGCCTGCGAGACCGGGTAACGATGCACGAACGTGAGGCCGCCGCGCCCGAGCTCGGGTCCCACTCGCAGGGCCATGAGGAGCTCGAGCAGCTCGTCGCGCTCGGGCGCGGCGCTCGCTCCACTTACGGGCTGCGCGCTGCGGTAACCGCTCGCCTGCGCGAGGCGCACGAGCTCGCTTGTCGGTGCGCCGAGCGCATCGACTCCGAGCGCGCGCGCGAAGGCGTCCCGGTAGGTGAGCCGCTCGGCGCTGCGGCCGCTCGGCGGTGGCGGGAGGAGCGCGTGCACCAGCAGCTCCACCTCGCTCATGAGCGCATCGAGGGAGAAGCCGACGCGGTACCACTCGATGAGCGTGAACTCCGGATTGTGCAGCCGGCTCACCTCGAAGCCGCGGGCGACGTGGCAGATCTGAAAGATATCCCCGCTCCCGGCGGCGAGCAGCCGCTTCATCGCATATTCGGGCGAGGTATGCAGGTAAAGCGCGCGGGGACTCCCCGGCAGCTCGACGCGCGCCGAATGGACGTGCACATCCGTGACCGCGGCGTTCACCACCACGGGCGTGTCGACCTCGAGCACGCCGCGCTCGCGAAAGAAGCCGCGCGCCCGTTCGAGGAGCGCGGCGCGCCGCTCGAGCGTTGCGCGCGAGGCGCTCGGAGCCCAGTCGGCGCCGCGGCCGCTCATGGGGCCGGCTCGAGCCGCCCGAGCGCTTGGCCCACGCGCACCTCGCTACCTGGGGCAAGGTGCGCCGCCCAGCGCGCACCGGCGCGCGGCAGCAGCACGATCACCGTGGAGCCCATGTTGAACCAGCCCAGCTCCGCGCCCTTCTCGAGCGCGCCCGCGCTCACGGGTAACGGGAGTGCGCGCGCGCTGCGCCCGCCGGGGGCGACCTCTCCATGCCACACCGTCGCGATGCTGCCGACGAGGAGCGCGCCCACGAGCACCACCGCAAAAGGCAGCCCCGCGGGGCTCTCGAAGGCGAGAATCACCCGCTCGTTGCGGGCAAAGAGTCCGGCGACCGCCGCGGTAGTCGTTGCATTCACGCTGAAGAGCCGCCCCGGAACGAACCATGCGGCGCGCAACTGCCCGGCGAGCGGCATGTGGATGCGGTGATAATCGCGCGGCGCCAGATAGAGCGTCGCGAAGCCGCCGCCGGCGAGGCGCCGCGTCCATTCCGGCTCGCCCGCGAGCAGCGCGCCGAGCTCGTAGCTGCGGCCCTTCGCCTGCAGCAGCCGCTCCCCGTCGAGCTCACCGATCTGGCTCACGCTCCCGTCGACCGGGGAGGTGAGCACGTGGGGGTCCGGGTCGACGCGGCGCGCATCGGCCCTGAGGCGGCGCGTGAAGAACTCGGCGAAGCTCGGGTAGCGGTGCGGATCGGGCATCGCCGCCTCGGACATGCGCGGCTCAAAGCCGCGCACGAACGCGCCGATGAGTGCGTCCTTGACCAGCCGCGAGCGCGAGCGGGCGAGACGGTGCGCGCAGCGCGAGAGCGTGCGCTGCGGTAGAAGGCGCTGGAAGGTGACGAAGAGCCACGCACCGATCGGGCTCGGATCGCCAGAGGACCGTTCGGCCATGCGGAAATTATCCCATACCCTCACGGTGCGCGAGCTGATCGCGGCGGGCGCGCGGCGCCTCGCGCGCGCGCACGTGTGCTTCGGTCACGGCACCGACAATGCCTGGGATGAGTCCGCGGCCCTGGTGCTCCATGCGCTGCATCCGCCGGCCGCGAGCGTTGCCATCGCGGCCGCACGGCGCGTTGCTCCCCGCGCCGCCGCCCGCGCGCGCGCACTCATCGAGCGGCGCATCCGCGAGCGTATGCCCGCGGTCTACCTCATCGGGGAGACGCGCTTCTGCGGCCTCAAGCTCGCGGTCGATCCGCGCGTCATCATCCCGCGCTCCCCGATCGCAGAGCTCATCGAGCGGCGCTTCGCGCCCTGGATCGAGCCCGCCCGCGTGGTGAGCGTGCTCGATCTCGGCACCGGCAGCGGCTGCATCGCGATCGCCTGCGCCAAGGCCTTCCCGCGCGCGCGCGTGGATGCGACGGACATCTCGGCCGCAGCCCTCGAGGTCGCGTCTGTCAACCTGCGCCGTCACCGGCTCGCGCGGCGCGTGCGGCTCGCGCGCTCCGATCACTTCCGCGCGCTCGCGCGCCGTCGCTACGATATCATCGTGAGCAACCCGCCCTACGTGGGCGCGCGCGAGCTCGCCGCACTGCCGCCCGAGTACGCACACGAGCCGCGCCTGGCACTCGCGGCGGGCCGGGATGGCCTCGATTCGGTCCGGATCATTCTGCGCGAGGCGCACCGGCACCTGCGCCCGCGCGGCATTCTGGTGGTCGAGGTCGGCAACACCGAGCCGGCCGTGCGGCGCGCCTACCCGTCGCTGCCGTTCACCTGGCTCGAGTTCGCGCACGGCGGCGGCGGAGTGTTCCTGCTCACCGCCGAGCAGCTCGAGGAGCGGTGATCGCAATCATGTCCGGAAACACCATCGGCAAACTCTTCACGGTGACCACGTTCGGTGAGAGTCACGGGGCCGCGCTCGGCTGTATCGTCGATGGCTGTCCTCCGGGCCTCGCGCTCGCCGAGCCCGACCTGCAGGTCGACGTCGATCGGCGTCGGACCGGCACCTCGCAGTACGTGAGCCAGCGCCGCGAGGAAGACCGCGTGCGCATCCTCTCCGGAGTGTTCGCGGGTGTGACGACGGGAACACCGATCGGGGTGCTCATCGAGAACACCGATGCGCGCTCGCGCGACTACGAGAAGATCAAGGACCGCTTCCGTCCCGGGCATGCCGATTACACCTACCAGCAGAAATACGGGTTCCGCGACTACCGCGGCGGCGGGCGCTCCTCGGCGCGCGAGACGGTGATGCGCGTCGCCGCCGGAGCGATCGCGCGGAAGTACTTGGCCGAGCGGCTCGGCGTGCGCATCCGCGGCTACGTGAATCGGATCGGTGCGCTCGAGCTCGATCCGGTCGATCCCGACTTCGCCTATCAGAATCCCTTCTTCTGCCCCGACCCGGCGCGCGTGAGCGAGCTCGAAGCGCTCATCTGGAAGCTGCGCGAGGAGGGCGACTCAATCGGCGCGCGGCTCACCGTCATTGCCTCCGGCGTACCTCCCGGGCTCGGCGAGCCGGTCTTCGATCGGCTCGACGCCGACATCGCCTATGCGCTCATGGGAATCAACGCCGTCAAGGCCGTGGAGATCGGCGCGGGTACGCGCGCGACCGAGCAGCGCGGCAGCGAGCATCGCGACGAGCTCACGCCGAGCGGATTCGCGAGCAATCATGCGGGCGGCGTGCTCGGCGGGATCTCCTCCGGCCAGGACATCGTGGCGTGCGTGTCGCTCAAGCCCACCTCGAGCATTCAGATTCCGGGCCGGACGATCGACGTCGAGGGTCGCGCGACGGAGATCCTCACCACGGGCCGGCACGATCCGTGCGTCGGCCTGCGCGCGGTGCCAATCGCCGAGGCGATGCTTGCGATCGTGCTGCTCGATCACTATCTCAGACATCGCGCTCAGAATGCGGACGTGCGCTCACCCACCCCCGTCATCACCCGATGAGCCGATAAATGCGGCAGGCGTCACATTCATCGCCGGTTTGAGACCTCTTGTGTGCCCGTCCGTGGCTGCGAGGCAGCGAACCGCGACACAGTTTATGTAGGGCGGATACGTAAAGATATGTCGCGCACGCGAGACGCAAGAGCCTCACGGAGCCCGCGAGCGCGTGCCGCGGGTGGGGCGAGCGAGCATGCGGGCAGTTTTTGAAGGGTTGGTCCGCGGGTTCGTATAAGTTATATTGCCGTCCGCCGCTCGGACGGGCCCTTGGCTGTCCATGTCTTTGTATTTATGCGTGATTTTGGCCGGCGGAAGCAGATGGGGTTAATGTAATGGTTGCCAAATCCCTCAAATGGGCGCTCGCGGGGCTGATCGCATGTCCGGCGGTGGCATTCGCGCTCGGTCTCGGGGACATCCATCTGCTCTCGACGCTCAACGCGCCGCTCGACGCGGATATCGACATCGTCGGGGCGACGCCCGATGAGCTCTCGACGCTGAAGCCGCACATCGCCTCGCGCGAGACCTTCGCCGCGCACGGTCTCGATTGGCCCGCGTTCCTGGCCGATGTGACCGTCACGGCCGTGCACACCGCCGACGGCCGCGACATTCTCAAGCTCCATTCTACCGAGCCCATCACCGAGCCGTTCGTGACGCTCCTCGTCGAGGTGGACTACGACCGCGGCCGCTGGCTGCGCGAGTACACGATGCTGCTCGATCCGCCCGTGTACACGCCCAATCAAAGCGCCGTCGCGCAGGCGCCCGTGAGCGCACCGGCAACCGGCAGCGCCGCGAACGCGGGACAGATCGCCCGCGCGGCGGCGGCGGCACCGAGTGAGTCCGCGCCGAGCGCCACCACCCCGAACGCGACGGCCGCGAGCACGCCCGCCCCGAGTGCCGCGGCGCCCGAAGCGGCCGCCCCGGCCGCGCCGGCGAGCGCTGCCGTCCCGAGCGCGGATACCTACGAGGTGCATCGTGGGGACAGCTTGTCGCGCATCGCCGTGCGGCTCACCGGCGCGAGCCTGCGCGATGCCGAGCGGTGGATGATCGCGGCGTACCAGGCGAACCCGAGCGCGTTCGATCACAACATGAATCTGCTGCGTGCCGGTGTGGTGCTGCGCGTTCCGAGCGCGAGTGACGTGGATTCCGTCAGCGCCGCGGATGCGCGCGCCGAGGTGCACCGGCAGTACGTCGCTTGGCGCGGCGAGTCGCATGCCGCAGCCCGCCCCGAGAGCGAGTCGGGCCGGCTGCGTCTGGTCACGCCCGGCGAGAATCCGGTGGGCGCCGGCGAGGCAGGCGCAGGTGCGAGCGCAAGCGCCAACCCGGGCGTGAAGGCGCTGCAGGCGCGCGTGCAGGAGCTCGAGGGTGAGCTCGATCAATCAAAACGCCTCATCGACATGAAGAACGCCGAGCTCGCACAACTTCAGGCGAAGCTCGGCACGCACGAGACCGCGAGCCCCGCGACTCCCGCGACTCCCGCGAGCGCAGCGTCGCGCTCGGTGGAGGCGAGCGCCGCGCCCGCGGAGCAGGCGCAGGCCTCTGCACCCGCCTCGCAGCCGAGCGCATCGGCGCCCCCACCCCCGCCCGCGAGCGCGAGCGCAGCCCCGCCAGCGACCGCGCTGGCCGCGCCGGCCGCACATAAGCCGCTCCTCACAGCCCATCCGGTGAGACATCACCCGCCGAGCGCACCGAAGAGCTCGTGGCTCGATTCCATCATGCGGTTGTGGTGGATTGCCGCGCTCGCCCTCGCCGGGGCGCTCGGCTACCTGAGCTTCCGCGCCTGGAGTGCGCGGCGCCGCACCGGATTCGACGATTCACTCGGGCGGCTCGCCGAGGCCGGCGCCGCGGCGTTGAGCGCGGGACGCGACGGCCATACTCAACCGAGCTCGGCGCAGATTGCACCGCACCGCGAGGACAACTTCCTCGTCGAGGAGTCCGGCACGCGTGAGGTGCCGCGCTTCGACGGCGCGGCGCCCGCGCCGTCGGCTCCGCGCCACGTCGCGAGCGACGGCACCATCAGCGCCGAGACGGCGATCAACCTCGATCAGGGTGATCCGCTCGCCGAAGCGGACTTCCACATGGCGTACGGCCTGTACGACCAGGCTGCCGACCTCGTGCGCATTGCCGTGCAGCGCGAGCCCGAGCGGCGCGACCTGAAGTTGAAGCTCCTCGAGGTGTACTTCGTCTGGGGCAACAAGGAGCAGTTCCTGCAAATGGCGCACGAGCTCGCCGAAACGCGCCCGCAGGCGGCGCCGGGCGAGTGGGAAAAGATCGTGATCATGGGCAAGCAGCTGGCACCCGACGATCCGCTGTTTGCCGGCGCCGCCGCAGTGAGCGGGGCCGCGGCGGGCGGCGTCGACCTCGACCTGGTCGGCGGCCAGCAGGGCGTGGATTTCGACATTCTTGGCGAGCCGGTGACGGCCTCCACCGAGGGCGTGGACCTCGACATTGGCACGGCGGTGGGCGAGCGCGACCACGCGGCGGAGCTGGCCGCACAGCAGGCGACCGACCAGAACGTCGCGCTGCACGAGGACGGCGGCACGCTGCACGAGGCGACCTCCGACTACGAGCCCACGGTCCAAGCGACGCGCGAGATGACCCGCGAGATGACCAAGCGGCTCGACACGGCAACCGGTGTCACGCGCGAGATGACCCGCGCCGAACCGGGTACCGCTACCACGCGACAGATGCCGCGTGGGTCCGACGGTGGCACGCTCAGAACGCAACAGATGACCGCTGTGATGGGCGGCGCCGAGCATCCTCAGGAGCCCCCGACGGTGGAGCAGCCGGCGCTCGCGGCGCGCGAGCCGCCGAGTGTGCGCCAGAAGCTCGCCTCCGCGCTTCGGCAGGGCGGCGCAAGCGAGCACACGACCGAGGTGGCGATCGACGATCTCGGGCTCGACTTGAGCGGGCTCGACGGTGGCGCGGGCGTGACGGTCGAGACGGTCACGAACGAGGCGCTGACGCCGGCCGCGCAGGATACGGTTGATCAGCCTGGGTTCGGGGGCGCGGCGGACACCCCGACGCTGGTCGCCGGGCTCGACGAGCAGACCCGCCGCGTGATGATGGCCGCCGAGCGCCGCTCGGCCGCCGCGGACAGCGAGCTCAAGGTCTCCTCGACCGGCACCTGGCATTTCCAGGGCGACAATCCGTTCGCGGAGACCGAGATCGCGCCGGCTCCCGGCAACGGTCATGCGGGCGCCGGACTCGACACCGCGCACGTCGCGGCGCTCAAGTCCTCGCGCACGGTGGATTTCGATTTGGGCGGCGCCACGCTCGTGCGGCCGGCCGCGACCGCCAATGCGAGTGCGAACGCGGGCGGCGTCGATCTCGACGTGGGCACTGCGACGGTCCCCGACGTGGTGTTCACCGCGACGCAGCGCCTCGGGAACGATGATCTCGCGCTGCCGGATCTCGAGCCCGTCACCATGAGCGAGGTGGGCACCAAGCTCGATCTCGCCCGGGCGTACATGGACATGGGCGATCCGGAAGGCGCGCGCAACATTCTCGAGGAAGTCCTGAACGAGGGGTCGGTCGCGCAGAAGCAGGAGGCGCAGCGGCTGATCGCATCGCTCCCGGGCTGATGCCGCGCATCGCCGTCGGGCTCGAATACCACGGCGGGGCGTACGCGGGCTGGCAGGCGCAAGCGGGTCTGCGCACCGTGCAGAGCGTGCTCGAGGAGGCGCTCGCGCGCATCGCCGCTCAGCCGATCGCGCTCGTGTGCGCCGGCCGGACCGACGCGGGCGTGCACGCGGTCGGTCAGGTGGCCCACTTCGACGCTGAGGTACACCGCAGCGCGCGCGGCTGGACCCTCGGGACCAACACCGAGCTGCCCGCCGATGTCAGTGTCAGCTGGGCGGCGGAGGTCGCGCCGCCCTTCCACGCCCGCCACAGCGCCGTCAGCCGCACCTACTGCTATCTCATCCACAATCGCGGCGCCCGCTCCGCACTCGCCGCGGGCCGTGCCGCGATGATCTACCAGCCGCTTGCGGTCGAGCGCATGCGCGACGGCGCCGCGGCGCTCGTGGGCGAGCACGATTTCAGCGCCTTTCGCGCGGCGGAGTGCCAATCGCGGACTCCCGTGCGGCGCGTGCACGCGCTCACCGTGGAGCGCGAGGGCGACTGGGTGCTGATCCGCATCACGGCCAATGCCTTCCTGCACCACATGGTGCGCAACATCGCCGGGCTCCTCATCGCCGTGGGTCGTGGCAAGGCGCCGCCCGCGTGGGCGCGCGAGGTGCTCGAGTCGCGCGACCGCACGCGCGGCGCCGCGACGGCGCCCGCGGACGGGTTGTACCTCTGGCGCGTGCGCTACCCGCCCGCCTTCCCCTTGCCCGCGGACCCGCCCCGCTCCGCATGGGCTATGATTCCCGGACTGGGCGCCTTCCGCAGCCTCACCGACCCCGACAACGAGTATGTCCTGGTTTGAGAAGATCATGCCCTCGCGCATCAAGACCGAGCGCCGCAAGCGCTCGGTGCCCGAGGGTCTGTGGGTCAAGTGTCCCGCCTGCGATGCGGTGCTCTACCGCGCCGAGCTCGAGCGCAATCTCTACGTCTGCCCGAAGTGCGGCCATCACCGGCGCATCGGTGCGCGCGAGCGGCTGCTGAGCTTTCTCGATCCCGGCGAGACCCTCGAGATCGGCGCCAAGATCATCCCGGAGGACGCGCTCAAGTTCCGCGACACCCGGCGCTACAAGGAGCGACTCACGCAGGCGCAGAAGGCCACGGGCGAGCGCGATGCGCTCATCGTCCTCGCCGGTCGGCTCCACGGGCAGCCGGCGGTTGCGTGCGCGTTCGAGTTCGCGTTCCTCGCCGGCTCGATGGGCTCGGTGGTCGGGGAGCGCTTCCGGCGCGCCGTCGACCACTGCATCAATGAGCGCTCGCCGCTCGTGTGCTTCTCATCGAGCGGCGGGGCGCGCATGCAGGAAGCGCTCTTCTCGCTGCAGCAGATGGCGAAGACCGCTGCGGCGCTCGCGCGGCTCGCGCAGGCGCACCTGCCTTATGTCTCGGTGCTCACCGATCCGACGACCGGCGGGGTGGCGGCGAGCCTCGCGATGCTCGGGGATCTGATTCTCGCCGAGCCGCGCGCGCTCATCGGGTTCACCGGGCCGCGCGTCATCCAGCAAACCATGCGCGAGACGCTTCCCGAGGGCTTCCAGCGCAGCGAGTTCCAGCTCGAGCACGGCGCCCTCGACATGATCGTCGACCGGCGCGATCTGCGCGATCGCATCGCTGCGCTCCTCAAGCTCCTGCTCAAGCAACCGCCGCTCGCTGCGTGAGGCGCACGCTCCAAGAGTGGCTCACGCTCCAGGAGTCGGTGCACGTGCGCAGCATCGACCTCGGCCTCGAACGCGTGGCGCAGGTGGCCGCCGTCCTCGCATTGAGCGAGCCGCCTTTTCAGGTGATCACCGTCGCCGGCACGAACGGCAAGGGCTCGACGGTGGCGTTCCTCGAGTCGCTCCTGACTGCGAGCGGGCGGCGCACCGGAGCGCTCAGCTCCCCGCACCTGCTCGCCTACAACGAGCGCATTCACCTGGAAGGCCGCGAGGCGCAGGACGAGGAGCTGATCGCCGCCTTCGAGCGCATCGAGCAGGCGCGCGGCGGCACGACCCTCACGTTCTTCGAGTACAACACGCTCGCCGCGCTGCTCGCTTTCCGCGAGCGGCGCATCGAGGTCGCGGTGCTCGAGGTGGGTCTCGGTGGACGGCTCGATGCGACCAACGTGGTCGCTCCTCAGGTTGCGGTGCTCTGCTCGGTGGGGTTCGATCACCGCGACTGGCTCGGGGACACGCTCGATGAGATCGGCGCGGAGAAGGCCGGCATCTTCCGCGCCGGACGACCCGCGGTGCTCGGCACGGCGGCGATGCCCGCCAGCGTCTACGCCGCGATCGAGCGGCTGCCCGCGCGCGCGGTGATCGCCGAGCGGGACTTCAGCTGGAGTGAGCAAGGCGCACGGTGGAGCTACCGCGGCCTGCGCTCGCGGCTCGATGCGCTTCCGCCGCCCGCGCTCGCAGGCCCGATTCAGCTGCGCAACGCCTCCACCGCGCTCGCCGCCTACGAATCCCTCGAGGGCGCACCGCCCCTCTCGCGCGCGAACGTTGCGCAGGCGCTGCTCTCCACGCGGCTCGCCGGAAGATTCCAGATCCTGCCGGGCCCGGTCGAGTGGATCCTCGACGTCGCGCACAACGAGCCGGCCGCGCGCGTGCTCGCCGAGAATCTCCGCGCCCGCCCGACGCGCGGGCGCACCTACGCGGTGTGCGGCATCCTGCGTGACAAGGACGCAGGAGCGATCGGTGGGGCGCTCTGCGCGCTGATCGAGGAGTGGATTCTCGCGAGCCTGCCGGGGGAGCGCGGCTCCACGGCGCAGGACCTCGCGGCGCGGCTCGCCGCGAGCGTGCGCGCTCCGTCGCTCACCGACTCGGTGGTCGCGGCGTGCGAGCTCGCGCGCTCGCGCGCGCGCACCGGGGATCGGGTCGTGGTGTTCGGCTCCTTCGTCACGGTGGGCGCCGCGCTGGCATGGCTCGGCTATACTCCCGCGGCATCGGGCCGCGAGGCCCCTCGCAAGCCCACTTGAAACGTCGTTCCGCGCCCCCACGTGGAGATCCAAGCCAAAGAGCGCTTAACGGGTGCCGTCATCATCGTGGCGCTCGTGGTGCTGCTCGTGCCTGAGCTGCTGTCCGGTCCGCATCGCGGAGCGGCGCGACCGGGGACGGCGGATGAGGTGACCCCGCTCCGCTCGGTCACCCTGCGGCTCGACGAGGAGCCGCATCCCGCGGCAGCGGGGAGTGAGGCCTCGGCCGCGAGCACCTCGGTCGCTGCGCTCCAGGCATCCTCCGCCAGGGCGGTTCCTGCGCGCGCCCCGTCCCCGGAGTCCGCGGCGGACGCGCCGCCCGCAGCCGCTGCGGAGGCCGAATCGGCGCCTGCTGCCGCACCGGTGCGCAGCGCACCGCCGGCTCGCGCGACCGTCGAGCCCGCCACCGCAAAGCGCGCCGCGGCGCACGCGCGCGATGAGTGGTCGGTGCAGCTCGGAAGCTTCGCGAGCCACGACAACGCGGAGCGCCTCGCGCGCGAGTTGCAGCGACAGGGCTTCACCGCACGCATCAGCGTGGGCGAGGGTCGCGGCCGCAAGTGGTACCGGGTGCGTGCCGGCCCGGCGCGGGACCGGGCGGCTGCCCAGGCCCTGGCGCGGCGGCTGAAGGCCGCTGGGCACGCCGGTTCGGTCGTGGCGGCCTTCTGAAAGAGCACCGCGACGCCCGCACGGGCGCCGGCGGGAGTCGTCAGGTAGAATCCGCGCCGCTTATCGACGGGGCCTCAGACGCTTTACATGACCACGGTCGATTACCTGATAGTTGCATTGATCGCCGTTTCTGCCATCGTCGGACTGCTGCGCGGGTTTCTGCGCGAGGTGATCGCGCTCCTCACCTGGGTAGCCGCGCTGCTCATCGCGTGGCACTTCGGCCGCCTGCTCGAGCCGTACCTCGGGGGGCTGCTCGCGGCCCCGCACGTGCGCCCGTGGGCGGCGCGGGTCATCCTCCTCGTCGCCGTGCTGCTCGTCGGGGCGGGCATCGGGGCGATCGTCGTCAGCCTCACGCGGCTCGCGCTCTTCTACGGGGTGGACCGCCTGCTCGGGTTCTTCTTCGGCCTGCTGCGCGGCATCGTGGTGTTCGGTGTGCTCGTCCTGTTCTGTCAGACGCTGCGCCTCGACAGCGAGCGCTGGTGGCACGAATCGATCCTCATCCCGTACGGGGAGGACGCGGCGAGCATGGTGCGCGGGCTCGTCGGCGAGGTGCTCGTGCGCAGTGGCGCCACGCGACTGCGCGGTGCGTTCGGTCGGTTGCATCTGTCGGAGCGGTAACGCCGCCGCGCCCGTCCCGGGCGGCAGGGGATCACGATGTGCGGAATCGTCGGAATCGTCGGTAAGAGCCCGGTCAACCAGCGCCTGTACGATGCGCTCACGGTGCTGCAGCACCGCGGGCAGGACGCCGCCGGAATCGTCACGGCGAGCGAAGGCGAGCTCAACGTGCGCAAGGGCAGCGGCCTGGTGCGCGACGTCTTCCAGCAGCATCACATGCTCGAGCTGCGCGGGGACATCGGCATCGGGCATGTGCGCTACCCGACCGCGGGCTGCGACGGCGCCTCGGAGGCGCAGCCCTTCTACGTGAACGCGCCGTACGGGATCTGCCTCGCCCACAACGGCAATCTCACCAACGCGGCGGAGCTCGCCGAGGTGCTCACGCGCGAGGATCGCCGCCACCTCAATACCACCTCGGACTCCGAGGTGCTGCTCAATGTCTTCGCCTCCGAGCTGCAGCGCATCGGCACTCCGCGCGTGACGCCCGCGGACGTGTTCGCCGCACTCAATGCGGTCTATCGCCGCTGTCGCGGCGGCTACGCGGTGGTGGCGCTGCTCATCGGCCACGGAGCGCTCGGCTTTCGCGACCCGAATGGCATCCGCCCGCTCGTTCTCGGTCAGCGCGATACCCCGCGCGGCCCCGAGTGGATGCTCGCCTCCGAGAGCGTGGCGCTCGACATGCTCTCGTTCCATTTCGTGCGCGACATCGGCCCGGGCGAGGCGGTGTTCATCGACGAGCAGGGGCGGCTCCATTCTCATCAGTGCGTCGCGAGCGTGCGGCACACGCCGTGCATATTCGAGTACGTCTACTTCGCGCGGCCGGACTCGATCATCGACAACATCTCGGTGTACCGCGCGCGCATGCGCATGGGCGATCGGCTCGCGGAGAAGATTCTGCGCGAGCGCCCCGACCACGACATCGACGTGGTGATCCCGATTCCCGACACCAGCCGCACGAGCGCGCTGCAGGTGGCACAGCGCCTCGGGATCAAGTACCGCGAGGGGTTCACCAAGAACCGCTACATCGGCCGCACCTTCATCATGCCGGGCCAGGAGCTGCGCGAGCGCTCGGTGCGGCGCAAGCTCAATGCGATCGACCTCGAATTCCGCGGCAAGAACGTGCTGCTGGTCGACGACTCCATCGTTCGCGGCACCACCTCGGCGCAGATCATCGAGCTCGCGCGGGAGGCGGGCGCGCGCAAGGTGTACTTCGCATCCGCGGCCCCCGCCGTGCGCTTCCCCAACGTCTACGGCATCGATATGCCCGCCACGAGCGAGCTCATCGCCGCCACGCGCAGCCCCGAGGAGGTGCAGCGCTTCATCGGCGCGGACTGGCTCATCTACCAGGACCTCGGGGATCTGGTGGCCGCGTGCCGCCACGACAACGCGCGGATCACGGAGTTCGATACCTCCTGCTTCTCCGGGGAGTACGTGACCGGGGATGTCACCCGCGAGTACCTCGAGCGCCTGCAGCTCGAGCGCTCGGATGAGGCCAAGGCGCGCCGCCGCGACGCGCGGCGCGCGCTCAAGGTCGTGCGCGGCGCGTGAGGGCGCGCGACCATGGGCGGGCTCGCGGTGCACGGCGATGAGGATCCGCGCCGGCAGATGCTGCTCGAGCTCTTGCAGATCGCCCTCGCCGCCGTGGACGGTCGGCGCCGCACGCGCGAGGCGCTGAGCGAGATCGTGAAGCGCTCCCCGGCGCCGGCCGCGGAGCGCTTCGCGGCCGCGGCCGTCGGCAAGGCGGCCGCGAGCATGGCGCTCGGCGCCGCCGATGCGCTCTGCGGTGCGCTCGAGCGCGTGCTCATCATCACCAAGGACGGGCACGTCGATGCCGAGGCTCGCGGGCTGCGGGGTGTTGAGATCATCGAGAGCGGCCACCCGGTTCCGGATCAGCGCTCGCTCGAGGCTGGAGCGCGGCTCTGCGCATTTCTCGAGGATCTCGATCGCGGCGTCCGCCCGCTCTTCCTGGTCTCCGGCGGAGCCTCGAGTCTCGCGGAGGCGCTCGTGCCGGGCGCGAGCCTCGAGGACCTGCGGCGACTGAACTCGGATGCGCACGCGAGTGCGCTGCCGATCGCGGCATTCAACGCGCGGCGGCGCGCGCTCTCGCGCTTGAAGGGCGGGCAGCTCGCCGCGCGGCTCGCGGGACGGCATCCCTTGGCGCTTCTCATCTCCGATGTGCCGGGCGACGATCCGGCGGTCATCGGCTCGGGCCTCGCCGGCCCGGCCCCACAAGGCACGGACGATACGGAGCGCCACGTCGTCGCGCGCCTGACGGACGCGCTCGAGGCGGTCGCCGATCGCGCGGCCGGGCTCGCTCCGGTTGCGCACAGCGAGCGCTTCAGCGGCACCGCCGAGCGCTTGGCGGTGCGCTTCGCGCACGAGCTCGCGCTCGGCTCCCCGGGCTTGCGGATCTGGGGCGGGGAGTCGCTGATGGAGCTGCCCGAGCGGCCCGGACGCGGCGGGCGCAACCAGCATCTCGCGCTCGCGGCGGCGCGGCTCATCGCGGGGCACGACGATCTGTTCCTGCTCGCCGCCGGCACCGATGGCACCGATGGGCCGACGGGCGATGCCGGGGCGCTCGTCGACGGCGACACCTGCGCGCGCATCGCCTGCGCGGGACTCGACGTGGATGAATGTCTGCGTCGCGCCAACTCCGGCGTCGCGCTTGCCGCGGCCGGCGACCTGGTGAGCACCGGGCCGACCGGCACCAACGTCGGGGATCTCGTGCTCGGCCTGAAACTCCCGCGGAGTGAGACGCACGCCCTGCCGAGCCGTGTGGCCGGGGCGGGAGGGGCCTGAACGATGCGGCTCCTCATCATCGACGGCGATCCGAGGTTTCGCGAGCTCCTCCGCCACCACGCGAGCTGCCGCTGGCCGCAGGCGAACTGTGTGGACTACGACCCGGGCGTGCGCGGTCCGCTCGCCCCGGAAGTGCGTGCCCAGCGCTTCGATGCGGTGCTGCTCGACCACCGCGCGGGGCTCGAGTGGCTCGCGGATCTCGCCGCTCGCCCCGGGTTCGCGCCGGTCGTCTTTCTGAGCGAGCGCCACGGCGATGGCGCGGCGCAGCGCGCCTGGTCTCTCGGGGCGAGCGCCGTGCTCGGCAAGGATCGGCTCGACCAGAAACTGCTCGCCGCGGCGCTCGCCGCGGCGGCGTCGCGGCAGGGCAGAGCCCGTGCGCAGATCGACGGCGCGCGCGGCGCCTTCGACCCCTACCGCTTCTACGGTGCACGGATTCCGGCGTACCGGCGCGTGCGCCGCCTCGCGAGCGGCCAGTCCTCGGCGCTGTATCTCGCCGAGAGCGAGGCCGACGCCTCGGTGGTCGCGATCAAGGTCGGCCGCGAGCGGCTCAAGGACTCCGAGCTCGATCCGCTGTTCAAGCGCTTCCGCCAGGAGCACGAGATCGTCCGCGGCATCGAGCATCCGTGCGTGGTGCGCTCGCACGAGCTCGGCGTGAGCGATGAGCGCGCCTATCTCGTGATGGAGTACTTTCGCGCCGGCGACCTTCGCCGCCGCATGCGGGCGGGCGTGACGGCTGCCGAGGCGCTGCGACTCGCCGCTGAGCTCGCGCGCGCCCTGCAGGTGGTGCACGCCGCCGGAGTGCTGCACCGGGACTTGAAGCCGGGCAACGTCATGCTGCGCGAGGACGCCTCGCTCGCTCTCATCGACTTCGGACTCGCGCGGCGCACCGCGATCGAGCCCGAGCCCGGGGAGCGCAGCCTCATCTGCGGCACGCCCCATTACATGAGCCCGGAGCAGGGCCACGGTGAGCCGACCGACTTGCGCAGCGACCTCTACAGTCTCGGGGTCATCCTCTACGAGATGCTCTGCCGGCGAAAGCCCTACATGGCCGAGAACCCGATGTCGATCATCTACCTGCACCGCAATGCGCCGCTTCCGGAGATCCCGGAGGGGCTCGCGGCGCTGCGGCCCCTCATCGAGCGGCTGCTCGCCAAGCGTCCGGCCGAGCGCTTCGAATCTGCCGCCGCCGCCGCCGCCGCGCTCGATCACGCGGCGGCGCAGCTCGACTCGGAGCTCGCGGCATGAGCGCGCTCACCGGGCCGTTCGCGCGGATTCTATCCACACCGACCCCGCAGAGCTGGACGGACGCTGCCGTCGAGCGCTGGAGGGAGCTGCTGCTCGACCATGCGGCCTGCGAGCGCAAGGCCGCCTCGACGGCGCTCGCGCTCATTTTCGCCTACCCGCAGGACCAAGCGCTCGGGGCATCGCTCTCCCGGCTCGCGCGCGAGGAGCTGCGACACTTCGAGCGGGCTCAGGCGCTCATCATCGAGCTCGGCGTTCCCTTCGAGCGCCAACGCCCCGGCCGCTACGCCGCGCAACTGCGCTCTCACCTGCGTAGCGGCGAACCCGGGCGCAAGCTCGATCTGCTGCTCACGGGAGCGCTCATCGAGGCGCGCTCGGCCGAGCGCTTCGGGCTCCTCGCGCCGCGCCTGCCGGAGCCGCTCGGCGGCTTCTATGCGGTGCTCGCACGCTCGGAGGCGCGTCATTTCGAGTGCTACCTCGAGCTCGCGCGTACGCGTGCGCAGGAGGACTGGCGCGACCGGCTCGCGGTGCTCGCTGCACACGAGTCCGAGCTCGTCACACGACCGGATCGGCAGCTGCGATTCCATTCCGGAGCGCCGGAAACAATTCATTACAGAGCGCGCCCCGTGGGTGCGCTATGTGTGAGCGATGAATGACCGCCCGCACCTTCTGATCGTCGACGACGATCGCGAGATCCGCACCCTGCTCGGACAGTATTTCGAGACGCACGGTTATCGTGCCACGGCGGTCGCCGAAGGCAGCGCGATGCGCAAGGTCCTGCAGCAGTCCCGCGTCGATCTGCTGGTGCTCGACCTGATGCTCCCGGGGGAGGACGGGCTTGCGATCTGCCGCGACCTGCGCACCCGCTCGCAGCTCCCCATCATCATGCTCACCGCGCGCGGCGAGGACGTGGACCGGATCGTGGGCCTCGAGGTCGGCGCCGACGATTACGTGCCGAAACCGTTCAACCCGCGCGAGCTCCTCGGGCGCGTGAAGGCGGTGCTGCGCCGCGCGGCGCATGCACCGCGCGATCCGGACCCGACGACGGTGCGCGGCTACAGCTTCGCCGGCTGGCGACTCGACACCACCACCCGCGCGCTCACGGATCCCTCGGGCGCGGCCGTGCAGCTCTCGGGCGCGGAGTACCGGCTGCTCGCGGTGCTGCTCGCCTCGCCCAACCGCGTGCTTTCGCGCACGCAGCTCACCGAGCTGCTGCGCGGCCGCGAGGCCGATCCGCTCGATCGCAGCATCGATGTGCGCGTGAGCCGTCTGCGGCAGATCCTGGGCGACGATGCGCGCGCGCCGCAGATCATCAAGACGGTCTACGGTGAGGGCTATGTCATCGGTGTCGGCGTCGAGTCCGGCTGAGCGCGCCGCCTTCTGGCGCAGCCTCAGGCCCTGGCCGCAGTCGCTCTTCGGGCGGCTGTTCGCCTCGGTGCTCGCTGCGATGTTCGTCGCCCAGGCGATCACGTTCACCCTGGTCGCCCGCGAGCGTACGCGCTTCGTCGCGGAGGGGAACGTGCGCGAGTGGTCGCGGCGCATCGCCGACCTCACCTATGCGCTGCAGCTCCTCGATCCCGAGGGCCGCGTGCTTGCGCGTGCGCGGCTGGAGCGCTGGCCGCCCGAGCGGCTGCTCGGGCGCTCGGAGCCCGACCGCCTCGCGCCGCCTGCGACGTCGACGGCCTCGAGTGCGCGCGATTTTCGCGACGACCTGGAACGGCAGCTGCGCTCCGTGCTCGGGCCCCGCTACGCGGTGAGCGTGATGCCAACGCGCGATCTCGGGGAGCGGGCGATCAACGTCACCCGCCAGTCGCCGCAGGCCTACGAAAGCGGCGGGCGGCTCTACGACGTGCGCGTAGGGCTGCCCGACGGGGATGCGCTCACCTTCCGCGTGGCGCAGGGGCGGCGCGCGCCGGTGCTGCCGCGGACACTGATCATCAATCTGATCGCGCTCACCGTTGCCGCGGCGGCGATCCTCTTCGTGTTCGCGCGCAGCATCACCCGTCCGCTCTCGGATCTCGCGCGCGCCGCCGAGGCGGTCGGCAAGGATTTAAGCGAGCCGCCGATCGCCGAGCGTGGCAGCTACGAGCTCAAGGAGGCAGCACGCGCGTTCAACACGATGCAGGACCGCATGCGCCGCTATCTCGACAGCCGCTCGCGGGTGCTCGCGGCGATGTCGCACGACCTGAAGACTCCGCTCACGCGCATGCGGCTTCGGGTGGAGACGCTCGACGACGCCCACGTCCGCGAGCGCTTCGGCCGCGATCTCGATGAGATGGAAGGCATGGTGCACGGGACGTTGTCGCTTCTGAAAGGCCTGCGCGACGACGAGCAGACGACCTCGGTCGACGTGGATGCGCTCCTTCAGACCCTGCGCTCGGAGTTCGCGGAGCTGGGCGCGAGCGTCGAGGTCCGCGGACGCGCGCGCGGGGCCATCCGCGCGCGGCCGCAGGCGCTCAAGCGCTGCCTCACCAATCTCATCTCCAATGCCATCAACTTCGGCGTGCGCGCGCACGTGATCGTGGAGGATGGCGCGGCGCTCACGATCCGCGTGCAGGACGAGGGCAGCGGCATCGCGAGCGCGGAGCTCGAGCGGGTCTTCGAGCCGTTCTATCGCATCGAGTCATCGCGCAATCGCGACACCGGCGGCACGGGGCTCGGACTGTCGATTGCGCGCGACATCGCGCAGGGGCACGGCGGCTCGCTCGTGCTGCGCAATCTTGCCGAGCACGGACTCGAGGCAATCCTCACTCTGCCGCGGGTGCGCCGCGGCTGAGGCTCAGCAGCGCGTAGCCGCCCGAGTCGTGGGCGAGGTAGCTGCCTTCCTCGTACCAGGCGCCGAGCACGAGGCGCTGGGCCGCCGCGCCGTCGACTTGGCGATCGTGGATGCCCGGCCGGTGCGTGTGACCGTGGATGATGCGGCGGGCGCCGCTCGCGCGATGGGCGGCGGCGACGGCGCCCTCGTTCACGTCCATGATATTGGGCACGGCGCGCGCGATGTGCGCGCGGCTCCCGGCACGCACGTGCGCCGCGAGCTGCCCGCGCACGGCGAGCGGCAGTGCGAGGAAGCGCCGCTGCCACGCGCTCGCGCGCACGAGGCTGCGCAGCTCCTGGTAAGCGCGATCGTCCGTGCAGAGCAGATCACCGTGAGTGAGGAGCACCCGCTCCCCGTCGAGCTCGATCACGACGGGGTCGGGGAGCAGCACGCAGCCGGTGCGCTCGCAGAAGCCCGCCCCGAGGAGAAAGTCGCGATTGCCGTGCAGGACGAAGCAGGCCACCCCGAGGCTCGTGAGCGCCTGCAAGCCCGAGCACACGCGCGCCTTCTCCGGCTCCGGATCGTCATCGCCGATCCAGGCCTCGAACAGATCCCCGAGGATGTAGAGCGTGTCTGCGGCACGCGCTTCGTGGGCGAGAAAGGCCAGAAACTGCTCGGTCGCCTCCGGCCGCTCCGCATCGAGATGCAGATCGGAGACGAACAGCTCGGCCACGATTCCCCCGCGGTGCCGGGCGGTGGCGCGCGCGCGTCTAGCGCGGCGAGAGCACCGAGGGCGTCGAGGAGGCGGGCTTCGCCTGCTCCGCGCCGTCGTTTCCCGCCTCGGCGGCGCTGAGGAGCGCGACTTTCTCGATCACCACCGGCTTCAATGGCGAGTCGCTTTTGAACGGGCCGACCGGGCCGGTCGGGGTGACGCCGATCCGGTCTACCACGTCCATTCCGTCGACGACCTGTCCGAACACCGTGTAGCCCCAGCGGGTGGGCAGCGGGTCGAGCTCGGCGTTGTCGACGAGATTGATATAGAACTGGCAGTTACCGGAGTGCGGGCTCACGGCCCGGGCGAGGCCCACCGTCCCGCGCTTGTTCTGCAGCCCGTTGCCGGACTCGTTCGGGATCGGGATGTGCGTCGGCTTCAGCTGGTCCGTCGTCGCATCGTACCCGCCGCCCTGCACGACGAAGCCGGAGATCACGCGGTGAAAGAGCGTGTTCGTGTACTGACCCTCCGCGACGTAGCGCAGGAAGTTGGCTACCGTGATGGGCGCGCGATCGGGGAAGAGCTCGATCACGAAGCTGCCCATGGTGGTGGTCACGCGCACGCGCGGATTCGGCCCTGCCGTGGGCGTCGACCCCGGCACCGTGATCTTGCCCGTATCGTCCGCCGCCTGCGCCACCCCGCTCACGAGGAGCACGGCGGCGATGCAGCCCAGAATCGTCCATCGTGCTCGCATTGTCATCGCTCGAGGGATCCTCGCATCGCCGTGGCGGCCGGAGCGGGATGGTAACATTGTTGCAGTGACGATCAGCGAACCCTCTGCAGCGGTGCCGGCCGCGACCGTCCCGCCCGTGACGCGCTTTGCGCCGAGTCCGACGGGCGATCTGCACCTCGGCAATGCGCGCACGGCGCTCTTTAACTTGCTGCTCGCCCGCCGCGGCGGCGGACGCTTCGTGCTGCGCGTGGAGGATACGGATCTCGAGCGCAGTCGCGATGCGTACGGCGAGCGCCAGCTCGAGGACCTGCACTGGCTCGGGTTCGAGTGGGATGCAGGTCCCGACCGGGAGGACTCCCTCGGCCCGTATCGCCAGTCGCAGCGCGGCGCGCTCTACGCGGGCTATTTCGCCGTGCTCGAGCGCAGCGCGCGGGCGTACCCGTGTTTCTGCTCCCCGCTCGAGCTCGACCTGTCGCGGCGCGCGCAGCTCGCCTCCGGCAAGCCGCCGCGCTACGCGGGCACCTGCCGTGATCTCAGCCGCGAGGAGCAGGCGCGCAGGCGCGCGCTCGGGCTCGCACCGACGCTGCGCTTCCGTGTGCCCTCCGGGCAGCGCGTCGAATTTGACGACCTCGTGCACGGGCGGCAGTGCTTCCTCTCCGATGACATCGGCGACTTCGTCGTGCGGCGTGCCGACGGGTCGGCCGCCTTCTTCTTCAGCAACGCCGTCGACGATGCCTGCATGGGGATCACGCACGTGCTGCGCGGGGAGGATCACCTCGCCAACACGCCGCGCCAGCTGCTCGTGCTCGCGGCGCTTGCGCTCTCAGCGCCCGTGTACGGGCACGTCGCGCTGCTACTCGGCGAGGATGCGGCCCGGCTCTCCAAGCGGCAGGGCTCGGCGAGCGTGCGCGAGTACCGCGAGCAGGGGTATCTTCCCGGCGCGCTCCTCAATCATCTCTTCCGGCTCGGACACTCGACGAGCGAGCACGGGTACCTCGCCCTCGAGGCGATGGCGCGGGTGTTCGATGCCGCACACCTGGGCCGCGCCGCCGCGCGCTTCGATCCGCAGCAGCTGCGCGGCTGGCAGAAGGAGGCGGTGCATCGGCTCTCGATCGCGCAGGCGCGTGGGTGGTTGAGCGGGGTGCTGCCTCCGGGGCTCGATGAGCGCAGCGTCGCGGCCTTCGTCGAAGCCGTGCGCCCGAACATCGTGCTGCCCGAGGAAGCACGCGCGTGGGTGCGGGTCGTCTTCGGCGCACCGCCCGCGGTCGATCCGGGGGGGCTGCAGGTGATCCGCGCCGCGGGAACGCAGTTCTTCGGCGCGGCGGCGCGCGCCGCCGCCGCGAGCGGTGCGGATCTCGGGGCGATCGTCGCCGCCGTGCGCGCGGCCACGGGACGCAAGGGCGCGGAGCTGTACTTGCCGTTGCGACTCGCGCTCACCGGTCTCGATCATGGTCCGGAGCTCGCGCTCATCCTCAAGGCCGTGCCGGAGGGTGCCGCGCACGAGCGGCTCGCGCGATTCGCGTGACCGTATCGTGATCGAAATCTTCAACTCATTGAGCGGGCGCAAGGAGCCGCTGACGCCGATCGTGCCGGGACGCATCGGGATGTACGTGTGCGGGGACACGGTCTACGACCTCTGCCACATGGGCCACGCGCGCTCAAAGATTGTCTTCGACGTGGTGCAGCGCTATCTGCGCCACCGCGGCCTCGCGGTAACCTTCGTGCGCAACATCACCGACATCGACGATCGGATCATCCAACGCGCCGCCACGCGCGGCGAGCCGATCGGCCCGTTCACCGAGCGCTACATCGCCGAGATGCACCGCGACTACGACGCGCTCGGGATTCTGCGCCCCGACCACGAGCCGCGCGCGACGCAGTACGTGCCGGGGATGATCGAGATGACCCGGCTGCTCATTGACAAGGGCTTCGCGTACCTCGCCGCGACTGGCGATGTGATGTACTCCGTCGCGCGCTTCGCGCCGTACGGCGCGCTCTCGGGCGAGCGCCTCGATGCGCTGCGCGCCGGCGAGCGCGTCGAGGTCGACGAAGCCAAGCGCGATCCGCTCGACTTCGTGCTGTGGAAGCACGCGAAGCCCGGCGAGCCTTCCTGGGCCTCGCCCTGGGGCGCGGGCCGCCCCGGCTGGCACATCGAGTGCTCGGTCATGTCGCAGTCGCTCCTCGGCACCCGCTTCGACATTCACGGCGGCGGCATGGATCTCAAATTCCCGCACCACGAGAACGAGATCGCGCAGTCGTGCGCGGCGAGCGGAGACAGCTTCGCGCGCATCTGGATGCACAACGGCCATCTCACGGTCGACAACGAGAAGATGTCGAAGTCGCTCGGCAACTTCTTCACCATCCGCGAGGTGTTGAAGCTCGTGCGCGATCCGGAGGTGATCCGCTACTTCGTCCTCTCGAGCCACTATCGCGGCCCGGTGAACTACGCCCCGGAGCAGCTCGAGCAAGCCGACGCCGCGCTCGGGCGGATCTATACGGCGCTGCGCGACGTCCCGCTCGACCCAGCCGTTGCGCCGCTCGCGGCGGCCGGGCCTGCGAGCGAGCACCGGGAGCGCTTCGCCGCGGCGATGGATGACGACTTCAACACTCCGGACGCGCTTGCGGCCCTGCAGACGCTCACGCGCGCGCTCAACTCGGCCAAGGACGAGCGCGATGCCGAGCGGAGCCTCGGCCTCGCAGCGGAGCTGCGCACGCTCGGGCGCGTGTTGGGGCTCCTGCATGTCGATCCGGCCGAGTGGGTGAAGCGCGCTGCGCCGCGCCCGCTCGCGGGCGGTGCCGCGGGCGCCGGGCACCTCGAGGCCGGGGAGATCGAGGCGCTCATCGCGGCGCGCGCTGCGGCGCGGCGGCGGCGCGACTTCGCCGAGGCGGATCGGATCCGGGCAACCCTCGCGAGCGCGGGGGTGGTGCTGGAGGACCGTTCCGGCGGCAAGACCGACTGGCGGCGCGCGTGAGGCGGTGCCGCCGAGCGGCACTGGTGCGCTGCACAAATTGACGCTGTTCGCGGCACTTACGTATGATGCGCGCCCCCGTGGGGTGTGCGGCGATGAGTCTTTCGGGACGGGGCATGGCGCAGTCTGGTAGCGCATCTGCTTTGGGAGCAGAGGGTCGGGGGTTCAAATCCCTCTGCCCCGACCACCACGGGCGTGCGCCCGTAGCTCAGGCGGATAGAGCATCGGCCTTCTAAGCCGAGGGTCGCAGGTTCGAGTCCTGCCGGGCGCGCCACGCTGCCGTGCAGGTGAGGATGGTGGACGTAGCTCAGTTGGTAGAGCCCCGGGTTGTGATCCCGGCCGTCGTGGGTTCGAGTCCCATCGTCCACCCCAGTTTCTCGTGGCGCGAGCCGGGCCATTAGCTCAATTGGTAGAGCAGCGGACTCTTAATCCGTTGGTTGAAGGTTCGAGTCCTTCATGGCCCACCAATAGCTGCGCGAGAGCCGACGACTGAGCCGCGCGCGCCGCCGCTCGCCTCATCGACCCGCGGCATTAAACATTGTCAATCTTGTCTACCGTCATGGCCCAGGGCGCGTTTCCGCTTTTTTGGTGCGCCGATCGGAGTCGCAATGAACACAGCGCAGGAGACAACCCCCAGCGAGCACGCGCATCACGGTCGGGCGCGCTGGGTCGTCGGCACGGTCGTCGCGATCCTGCTCGCGCTCGTCGTGATCCATCTGCTCGTGCGCACCTCGCCCCCAAAAGGGGCAAGCGCGCAGGCCGTGAAGGTCGCGCGTGCCGTGAGCGGTGCGATGCCGGAGACGCTCTCCGAGCTCGGCACGGTCACCCCGATCGCGACCGTGACGGTGTTACCGATGCTGAGCGGCTACCTCACGCAGGTGGGCTACCACGAAGGCGAGGACGTGAAGAAGGGGCAGTTTCTCGCCCAGATCGACCCGCGTCCCTATGAAGTAGACCTGCAACAGGCCCAAGCGCAGCTCGCGAAGGATCAGGCGGCGCTCGCGCAGGCCCGCTCCGATCTCGCTCGCTACGAGGAGCTGCACGCGAAGAAGGCGATCGCCGAGCAGACCGTGATCGACCAGCAGTTCGCCGTGGCCCAGGACGAGGCGCAGGTCAAGTCCGATGAGGCCAACATCGCCCAGTACCGGCTCGATCTCGTCTATTGCCACATCACGGCGCCGGTTGCCGGCAGGGTGGGGTTGCGCCTGGTCGATCCGGGCAACTACGTCACGGCCTCGAGCTCGCCCGGCATCGTCGTGATCACCACGATGAAACCGACGACGGTGGAATTCACGATCGCCCAGAACGATCTCGAGCGGGTGATCGAGCGGTTCAATTCCGGCGCGCAGCTCCCGGTCACCGCGTACTCGAGCGACAACACGCGCGAGCTTGCGACCGGCACGCTCTATGCGATCAGCAACCAGATGGCAACCAGCACCGGTACGGTCACGCTGCGTGCGACCTTTCCCAATGCGGACGAGGCGCTGTTCCCGAACGAGTTCGTCAACGTGAAGATGCTGGTCGATACGCTGCGCCCGGCCTTGCTCGTTCCCACCTCCGCCGTGCTCACCGGCGCGCCCGGCGACTACGTGTACCTCGCGAATGCGAACGGCACGGCATCGGTGCGCAAGGTCACGCTGGGCCCGAGCGACGGCCGGAACACCGCCATCCTCTCGGGCCTCGCGGCCGGAGACACGGTCGTGATCGACGGCACCGACCGCTTGAGCGACGGCGCGAAGATCAGCTTCACCGCGACGAGCGCCTCCTCCGCCGCTCGATCCGCGGCGGGCTGACGCGCCGCAGCGGATCGCTCGCGCACGATGAACATCTCCCGCCCGTTCATCCTGAGGCCGGTCGCGACCTCGCTGCTCATCATCGCGCTCGTCCTCGTGGGCGCGGTCGCGGTGCGCTTCCTTCCGGTCTCCTCGCTCCCGGATATCGACTATCCGACGATCCAGGTGCTCACGTTCTATCCCGGTGCCAGCCCTCAGGTGATGGCAACCACGGTGACCGCGCCCCTCGAGGTGCAGTTGGGGGAGATCTCCGGATTGACGCAGATGACCTCCGCCAGCTCCGCCGGAGCCTCGGTCATCACGCTGCAATTCGACCTTTCGCTCAACCTCGATGTGGCCGAGCAGAACGTCCAGGAGGCGATCAACGCCGCCAACAGCCTGCTGCCGACGGGCCTGCCCGCCCCACCGGTGTATGCCAAGGTCAATCCCGCCGATCAGCCCATTCTCACCCTTGCGGTCACCTCCCGATCGATGTCGCTCACGCAGCTGCAAGACATCGCCAACAATCGTCTCGCATCGAAGATCTCCGAGGTGCCGGGGGTCGGCCTCGTCAGTCCCGCGGGCGGCAACGTGCCGGCCGTGCGCGTCGAGGTGGACCCGCACAAGCTCGCCGGCTACGGGCTCAACATCGACGATCTGCGCACGCTCCTCGCCGACATCAATGTGAGCGAGCCCAAGGGAAACTTCGACGGGCCGGCGCTCGACTACACGATCAACGACAACGACCAGATCCAGGACCCGCAGGACTACCTCGACAGCGTGATCGCGTATCAGAACGGCGCGCCGGTGCTGCTCGGCAACGTCGCGACGGTCGCGCAGGCCGCGCAGGACATCGAGCAGGGTGCCTGGTACGACCGCACACCGGCGATCGTGCTCAACGTGATGCGCCAGCCCGGGGCGAACGTCATCGCCACCGTCGATGAGATCAAGAGGCAGCTGCCGCAGCTGCTCGCGAGCCTGCCGCAGGCGATGCACGTGCGGATCGTCTCCGACACCACCGGCGTCATCCGCGCCTCGGTCTCGGATGCGGCACTCGAGCTGCTGCTCGCGATCGCGCTCGTCGTGCTCGTGATCTTCGTCTTCCTGCGCAACGTGCCGGCGACCGTCATCCCGAGCATTTCCGTGCCCGTCTCGTTGATCGCGACGCTCGCGGTCATGTACCAGCTCGGCTACTCGATCGACAACCTCTCGCTGATGGCGCTCATCATCGCCACCGGCTTCGTGGTCGACGACTCGATCGTGATGATCGAGAACATCGTGCGCTACCTGGAGGAGGGGAAGAGCGCGCTCGAGGCGGCGATCGAGGGCGCCGGGCAGATCGGCTTCACCATCCTGTCGCTCACGATCTCGCTGATCGCGGTGCTGATTCCGCTCTTGTTCATGGCGGGCGTGATCGGGCGGCTATTCAGCGAGTTCGCCGTGACACTCGCCGTCACCATCGGCATCTCCGCGGTGGTCTCCCTGACGCTCGTGCCGATGCTGTGCGCGCGGATCCTGCGGCGCAAGGCCGACCGCAGCCCGAGCCGCTTCGAGCGCGTGAGCGAGGCGCTGTTCGACAGGACGCTCGCGGCCTATCAGCGCGGCCTGCGCTGGGTGCTGCAGCATCAGCCGCTCACGCTCGCGGTCGCGACCGCAACGGTCGCCCTCACCGGGCTCCTCTACATCGTGATCCCCAAGGGGTTGTTCCCGGTGCAGGACGTGGGTGTGATCCAAGGCATCAGCGTCGCCGACAACTCGGTCTCCTACCGGGCGATGGCCGCCCGCCAGATGGCGCTCGCGGAGGCGATCCTCAAGGATCGGGACGTGACCTCGCTCACCTCCTACATCGGCATCGATGGCACCAACACCTCGCTCAACGACGGGCGCTTTCTCATCAACCTGCGCCCGCACGACGACCGCTCGCTCACCGCGGCGCAGATCGCGCGGCGCCTGCAGAGCGAGGTCGCCGGCGTCTCCGGCATCAAGCTGTACCTGCAGCCGGCGCAGGATCTCACCCTCGACACCACGGTCTCGCCCAATCAGTACCAGTTCGTGCTGCGGGGCCCGAGCCAGCAGGACTTCGACAAGTACGTGCCTGAGTTGACCACGCGGTTGAAGCGGATCGCATCGTTGAGCGATGTGACGAGCGATCTCAACAACCAGGGGCTGAGCGTTGATGTCGTGGTGAACCGGCAGCTCGCGGCTCGCTACGGCATCACGCCGGCGACCATCGACAATGCGCTCTACGACGCGCTCGGGCAGCGCATCGTCTCGACCATCTTCAACCAGTCGAATCAGTATCGGGTGGTGCTGGTCGCGAAGCCCGACAGTCTGCCGAGCGTGAGCTCGCTCGGCACGTTGTATCTGCCCACCCAGACCGGCAGCACCGGCCAGGTGCCCTTGAGCGGCATCGCCGACATCAAGATCACCAAGGCGCCGCTCGTGATCAGCCACCTCGCGCAGTTTCCGGCGGTGACCGTGTCGTTCAACCTGGCGCCCGATGCCTCGCTCAGCACGGCGGTGGACGAGATCGAGCAGGCGGAGCGTGCGGTCAAGCTGCCGCCCTCCATCACCACCTCATTCCAGGGCGCGACCCAGGCATTCGAGGATTCCCTCTCGAGCGAGGTGTTCCTGCTGATCGCCGCGCTCGTCACCGTGTACATCGTGCTCGGTGTGCTCTACGAGAGCTACATCCATCCCGTGACGATCCTCTCGACGCTGCCGTCGGCAGGCATCGGCGCGCTGCTCGCGCTCATGATCGCCGGCACCGACTTGGGCGTGATCGGCATCATCGGCATCGTGCTGTTGATCGGCATCGTCAAGAAAAACGGCATCATGATCGTGGACTTCGCACTCGAGGCCGAACGTCAGCACGGCAGAACGCCCGAGGATGCGATCTTCGAGGCCTCCCTCCTGCGCTTCCGTCCGATTCTGATGACCACGCTCGCCGCGATCTTGGGCGCCCTGCCGCTGCTCGTCGGCAATGGCACGGGCTCGGAGCTGCGCCGGCCCTTGGGGCTCGCCATCATCGGGGGCCTGATGGTGAGCCAGATGTTGACGCTCTTCACCACGCCCGTGATCTATCTCCTGTTCGACCGTCTGTCGCGGCGGATCAAGGGTTGGCCGCCGGCCGCGGCGGCCTCGGGGCCGACGTGAGCGTGCCTGCGCTCTTCATCCGACGCCCGGTGGCGACCACCCTGCTCGCGCTCGCGATCGGGCTCTCGGGCCTGCTCGCCTACTTCCACCTGCCGGTGGCACCGCTCCCGAACGTCACCTACCCGGTCATCGTGGTGCAGGCGAACATGGCGGGCGCGAGCCCGGAGATCATGGCCTCGACAGTGGCCGAGCCGCTCGAGCGGCGGCTCGCGACGATCTCCGGGGTGAACCAGCTCACCTCGACCAGCTTCGTCGGCGCCTCGATGGTGATCGTGCAGTTCGCCTTGAGCCGCGACATCAACGGCGCCGCGCGCGACGTGGAGGCGGGTATTCAGGCAGCGCGCGCCGACTTGCCGACCACGCTGCGCAACAATCCCACCTATCGCGAGTACAACCCGTCGGACTCGCCGATCCTCATTCTTTCGCTCACCTCGAGCACGCTCACGACGGCGCAGCTCTACGACTCGGCGGACACCGTGATCCAGCAGCAGCTGTCGCAGGTGAGCGGCGTCGGGGAGATCACCCTCGGTGGCAGCGCGCTGCCCTCGGTGCGCATCGAGCTCGAGCCCGACAAGCTGAGCAGCTACGGCATCGGCCTGGAGGATGTGCGCGCGGCGATCGCCGCGGCCAACGCGGACAGCGCCAAGGGCTACATCGAGCAGGGGGATCAGCGCTACGAGGTGGTCTCCAACGACCAGGCGAGCAAGGCGGCGGACTATCGCGATCTGGTGATCGCGTACCGCAACGGCGCTCCCGTGCTGCTGCACGACGTGGCCCAGGTCATCGACTCGAACGAGAACATCCGCAACGCCGGCTTCTTCAACGACATACCGACGGTGGGCGTGATCGTCTTTCCGCTGCCGGGCGCCAACATCATCAAGACCGTCGCGGAGATCAAGAAGGTGCTCCCGGCGGTGGAGGCGACCCTGCCGCCCAGCATTCAGGTCCACATTGCGCTCGACCGCTCACAGTCGGTCACCGCGGCAGTGGGCGACACCGAGCGGAGCCTGTTCATCGCCGTGCTGCTCGTGATCGCGGTCGTCTTCGCGTTCCTGCAGTCCCCGCGCGCGACGCTCATCCCGGCCGTGGTGCTGCCGCTCGTCATCTTGGGCACGTTCGGGCCGATGTACCTCTTGGGCTACAGCATCGACAACCTCTCGCTGATGGCGCTCACCATCGCCACCGGTTTCGTCGTGGACGATGCCGTGGTGGTGCTCGAGAACATCGTGCGCCACCTCGAGGCGGGCGAGGATCCGCAGGAGGCGGCGCTCCGCGGCAGCGCCGAGGTCACCTTCACCGTCATCTCGATGAGCCTGTCGCTGATCGCCGTGTTCATTCCGATCCTGCTCATGCCGGGCATCGTCGGGCTCCTGTTCCACGAATTCGCCGTGACGCTCTCGATCGCGATCCTGCTCTCGCTCCTGATCTCGCTCACGGTGACCCCCGCCATGTGCGCGCATCTGCTCGCCCGCCCGGGCGGGGTGCGCTCGAGCGCGCGGTGGGCGGCGTGGGGCGAAGCGCAGTTCGAGCGCTTCAAGCGCGCCTACGCGCGCTCGCTCACGGCGGTACTCGACCACGCGCTCCTCGTTGGGCTCCTCCTGATCGCCTTGATCGCGCTCAATCTCTTTCTGTTCAGGCTGGTGCCGACGACGTTCTTTCCGGAGCAGGACAACGGATTGCTCCTGGGCCAGATCATCGCCGATCAGAGCATCTCATTCCCGGCGATGGTCAAGAAGTTGAAGCAGCTGCAGCGGATCGTGCAAAGCGACCCCGCCGTCGCCTCGGTGATCGGCTTCACCGGCGGGCGCGCCCTCAATACCGCCAACGTGTACGTCGAGCTCAAGCCACTCGGTGAGCGGCGCCTCTCGGCCGACCAGGTGGTCCAGCGCCTGCGCCCGCGGCTCAATCAAGTGGCCGGTGCGCGGCTCATTCTGCAGGCCGTCCAGGATCTGCACATCGGCGGCCGGCAGGCCGCCGCCGAGTACCAGTACACGCTCACGAGCGACAATACCGCTTCGCTCTACGCCTGGACCTCGAAGCTCGTGACGGCGCTCGGCAAGCACCGCGGGCAGCTCGTGGACGTGAACTCGGACATGCAGCAGAACAGTCTCGAGATCTACCTCGACATCAGCCGCACGACCGCGCAGCGCTACGGCTTTGAGCCGAACCAGATCGACAGCGTCCTCTACGATGCGTTCGGCCAGCGCACGGTCTCGACCATCTTCAACCCGTTCAACCAGTACTTCGTGGTGATGGAGGTCGCGCCCAAGTACTGGCAGTACCCGCAGATGCTCCGGCGGATGTACTTGAGCAGCGCGGCCGGCAATCCGACCGGCACCGAGCAGACCCAGGCGCCCGGCGGCAGCGTCACGGCGCTCACGAGCTTCGCGGCCGTCGCGGCCGCGCAGAGCGGCCGCTCCAGCACCAATGCGCTCAACGGCAACGCGGAGGCGAATTCGGTCACCAACAGCATCTCGAACAGCAAGGGCGGAAACTCCACCGGCAGCGCCGACAGCACCGCCGCCGAGACCCTGGTGCCGCTGCCCGCGCTCGCCTCGTACGTGAGCGACCACACGACCACGCAGGTGAACCACCAGAACGGCCTCGTCGCCGCGACGATCTCCTTCAATCTGCCGCCGGGCGGATCCTTGAGCCAGGCGGCTGCGACCATCGACCAGGCGATGCGCGACCTCGACATGCCCGCCACGATCCGCGGGGCCTTCGCGGGCGCGGGCCAAGTCTACGAGCAGTCGATGTCGACCATGCCGCTCCTCATTCTCGCTGCGCTCGCAGCCGTCTACATCGTGCTCGGCGTGCTCTACGAGAACACCGTCCATCCGCTCACGATTCTCTCGACGCTGCCTTCGGCGGGAATCGGTGCGACGCTCGCGCTCCTCATCTTCGGCACCCCGTTCTCCGTGATCGCACTGATCGGCGTCATCCTGCTCATCGGCATCGTCAAGAAGAACGCCATCATGATGATCGACGTCGCCATTCATCGGCAGCGCGAGCAAGGCCTCGCGGCGCGGGAGGCGATTCACGAGGCCGCGGTGCTGCGCCTGCGGCCGATCATGATGACGACGGCCGCGGCAGTGCTCGGCGCGTTGCCGCTCGCGATCGGTTTCGGGCAGGGGGCGTCGCTCCGTCAGCCGCTCGGCGTGACGGTGATGGGCGGTCTCATCCTGAGTCAGATCTTCACGCTCTACACGACCCCGGTGATCTATCTTTATCTCGACCGCTTGCGGGTGCGGCTGCGCAGATCGATGGCCGGCGCGCCGTGGCGCGGCGATTTGGGTGCACAGGCATGATTACCCACACGGTCCGATTGCTCGCCCTCGTCGCGCTCGGCGCCGCCTTGAGCGGCTGCCTGGTCGGCCCCGACTATCATCGCCCGGCGGTGCCGGTACCGGCGCGTTACACCGAATTGCGCGGATGGACCGCGGCTGCGCCGCAGGATGCGGCCCCGAAGGGCACGTGGTGGACCGCCTTTCACGATCCGTTGATCGATGAGCTCGAGCCCCGGGTCGCGGTGTCGAACCTGACCGTGCGGCAGGACTACGCGAACTACCAGGAGGCGCTCGCGGAGGTGAAAGTGGCGCGCAGTCAGTTGTTCCCGACGCTGGGCCTCACCACCTCGTTCACCCGCTCGGAAGGCGCGGCACAGAGCGCCGCCGCGGCCGGCACCGGTGCCACCCGGGCGAGTCGCGTGAGCAACGCCGCCTCGCTCGAGGGCACGGCCGGCTGGTCGCCGGATCTGTGGGGCCAGGTGCGCCGCTTGATCGAGGAGAACGCCGCCACCGCCGAGGCCGATCAGGCGCTCCTCGCCAACGCGACGCTCTCCGAGCAGACCTTGCTCGCGACCACGATCATCGAGTTGCGCCTGACCGACGCCGGCATCGACCTGCAGCAGAGGACGGTTACGGCCTACCGCGATGCGCTGCGGGTGACCGAGGAGCAGGGCGGCGCCGGCATCACGGCCGCTCCGCCTTCGGCGGTGATCACGGCGCGCGTGGCGCTCGAGACCGCCCAGGCGAATCTGATCGGGCTCGGCGTTGCGCGCGCACAGTATGCGCACGCGGTCGCGGTGCTGGTCGGTGAGAATCCCGAGGATCTCGTGGTCCCGCACAGCACGCTCATGCCGGTGCTGCCGCTCGTGCCTGCCGGGGTCCCCTCGACATTGCTCGAGCGCCGGCCGGACATCGCGGCCGCCGAGCGCACCATGGCCGCCGAGAACGCGACCATCGGCATTGCGGTGGCGGCGTACTACCCGACGCTCTCGTTGTCGGCGGCGGGCGGCCTGTCGCAATCGCCGCTCGACGGCCTGTTGCACGCGGCAAACCGCGTCTGGTCGCTCGGCGCGACCGGCGCCGAGACCGTGCTCGACTTTGGTGAGCGGCATGCCGAGGTGGCCGCGGCCCGCGCCGCCTACGACGGGGCGGTTGCGAGCTATCGCAACACCGTGCTGAGCGCGTTCGAGGACGTGGAGAACGATCTCGCGGGGCTACGGATCCTCGCGCAGCAGGCGCAGGCGCTCGATGTCGCCGTGCGCGATGCGGTGCGGGGGACCCAGATCGCGCTTGCGGAGTTCCAGGCCGGCACCGTCGATTACACCACCGTGGCCGCGGCGCAGGAGGTGCAGTTGAGCGATGAGCAGAGCGCGCTCAGCGTCGAGGAGAGCCGCCTGGTCGATGCGGTTGCGCTGATCGGGGACTTGGGCGGGGGCTGGTCGCAGCGCGAGCTCCGGGATCCCCTGCATGCGGCGGATCCTCCCCGGGCAGGCCGGGCGGTGGCCGACCCTGCGACGACCTCGCCGTGAGCCGGCGCCGGCCGAGCCGGGCCGACGGGGGGCGATCGGCCAGCGATTCGTGGCACACTACGCCCGCACCCGAAGCTGCGAGCGGGCACTCGATGCCGCGACGTCGCACACATAAGTCATTGACTCATAGGTGAAAAGATGGACTGGGTCGCCGCAGTGGTGCTGCTTGCGCTCATCGAGTACTGCGTTTTTTCGGCGCTGGTCGGCCGCGCCCGCAACCGCTACTCAGTCGCCGCCCCGGCGGTCGGTGGCCATCCGATCTTCGAGCGCTACTTCCGCGTGCACCAGAACACCCTCGAGCAACTCATCGTCTTCATCCCTGCCGTGTGGCTCTTCGGTCTGTACCTGAGCGCACGCGGAGCCGCGATCCTCGGGCTGGTGTTTCTCCTCGCCCGCATTCTCTACGCCGCGGGCTACCTCCGGGCCCCGGATAAGCGCGGACCGGGCGCGGGCCTGTCGTTTCTCACCCAGATCGTGCTCGTGCTCGGCGCGGCCTACGGCGTGCTCCGCAGCCTGATCTCGGCGTGACGGTGAGCGCTCCGGCGGCGGCGGGGCCGGCCCTCACGGGCGGTGAGGCGATCGTCGAGGGGCTCCTCGCTCACGGCATCGACACCGTCTTCGGGTTGCCCGGTGCTCAGATCTACGGCCTCTTTGATGCGCTCGAGCGCGCGCAGCCGCGCCTGAAGGTGATCGGTGCGCGCCACGAGCAGGCCTGCAGCTACATGGCCCTGGGCTATGCGCGTGCCACCGGGCGGCCGTCGGTGTGCGCGGTCGTGCCCGGACCCGGGGTGCTCAACGCGGGGGCGGGACTCCTCACCGCCTTCGGCGGCAATCAGCCGGTGCTGTGCGTGACCGGTCAGGTGCCGCGCGCCTTCCTCGACAGGGGGCGCGGTCAGCTGCACGAGATGCCCGATCAGCTCGCGACACTGCGCGGATTCACCAAGTGGGCGGCGCGGATCGAGTATCCGGCATTCGCCCCGCAGTTGATCGCGCAGGCCTTCCAGCAGATGTCGAGCGGGCGCCGCGGACCGGCGGCGCTCGAGATGCCCTGGGACGTGTTCACCGAGCGGGTCGCCGTGCAGCCCTGCCGACCGCTGCCGCTCATCGCACCCGCGCCGCCCGATCCTGAGCGCATCGCCGCCGCCGCGCGGCTCCTCGATGCGAGCCGCGCGCCGATGATCTTCGTGGGCGGCGGGGCACTCGATGCTGGCGATGCGGTCCTCGAGCTCGCCGAGCGCATCGACGCTCCGGTGGTCGCCTTCCGCAGCGGACGCGGCGTGGTGAGCAATGCGCACGCGCTCGGACTGACGATTGCGGAGGCCTACGAGCTGTGGCCGCGCACGGATCTGATGATCGGCATCGGCACGCGCCTCGAGGTGCCGGGTTGGCGCTGGCCCTTCCGCCCGGCAGGCCTGAAGTGCGTGCGCATCGACATCGACCCGGCGGAGATGCGCCGCTCGGAGCCCGACGTGGCCGTCGTCGCCGATGCGCGCGCCGGCGCACGAGCGCTCGCGGCGGCGCTGCGGGGCGGCGCACACCGGCGCGGCGACTGGCGCGCCGCGATCGGCAGGGCGCGCGCGGCGGCCGAGGCGCAAGTGCAGCGGATTCAGCCGCAAGTGGGGTACCTGCGCGCGCTGCGCCAAGTGCTGCCGCCGAACGGCATCGTGACGGACGAGATCTCCCAGGTCGGCTTTGCCTCCTGGTACGGCTATCCGGTGTTCGCGCCGCGCACGTTCATCGCCTCGGGCTACCAGGGCACGCTCGGCTCGGGCTATGCCACCGCGCTCGGCGCAAAGGTTGCGCACCCCGAGCGCCCGGTGGTCGCGATCTGCGGCGATGGCGGATTCATGTTTGCGGCGCAGGAGCTCGCGACGGCCGTTCAGTACGGCATTGGCGTCGTGGCGCTCGTATTCAACAACGAGGCCTACGGCAACGTGCTGCGGGATCAGGAGCGCGACTTCGGCGGACGGGTCCTCGGCTCCAAGCTCGTGAACCCGGACTTCGTCAAGCTCGCCGAGGCGTTCGGCGCCGGCAGCGCGCGCATCGATTCGCCCGAGCGGCTGAAGCCGGCGCTCGAGCGGGCGCTCGCGGAGGACCGCCCGTGGCTCATCGAGATTCCCGTCCCGCGCGGCTCGGAGGCCGATCCGTGGCGCTTCATTCACCCGCCGCCGCCCGCGGCACAGTCGAGCACGGGCGCCGCCGCGCCGGCAACGGGGGCGGCGTGAGCGCTGCGACGATCATTCTCGTCCACGGCGCCTGGCACGGCAGCTGGTGCTGGGAGCCGCTCGTGCCGCACCTGCAGGCGCGCGGTCTGAGCGCGCGCACGCTCGATCTGCCGAGCGTGCACGGCGCTGCCGCGGCGCAGGCGCAGGCACCGGGCCTCGGCGCGGATGCCGCGGCGGTGCGCGCACTCATCGATCGGGTGAGCGCCGAGCGTGCCGGCCCGATCGCCCTCTGCGGCCATTCCTACGGCGGGATGGTCGTCTCGCTCGCCGCCGCGGGCGATGCGCGCATCGCGCAGCTCCTGTACCTGTGTGCGTTCATGCCGCAGGACGGGGAGTCACTCCTCGCCGTGGGCGGCAATCGCTATGCGCCCTGGGTGCGATTGCTCGAAGGGGGCCTCACGCTTCCGGATCTCGCGCAAGCCGGGCAAGTCTTCTATCAAGACTGCGACCCCACGATGCAGCAGCGGGCCATCGCGCAACTGAAGCCCCAGCGCGCCCGAGCCTTCGAGGAGCCGGTGCCGCACGCCGCGTGGCACGAGATACCCGCGACCTATGTGGTGTGCGCGCGCGACCAGGCGCTCCCCGTCTCGATGCAGCGTGAGCTGTTCGCGCCGCGCGCCACGGCGCGCCGCGAGCTCGACAGCGGGCACTCGCCGTTTCTGTCGCAACCGCGCGCACTTGCCGATGCGCTCGCCCAAGCGCTCGCCGGCTCGTGAGACCCGATCGGTTATAATCGCCCGGTCCCGACGGCCAGCGCCCAGCGGGCGAAAGTGGCGGAACTGGTAGACGCGCTGGACTTAGAATCCAGTGGGGCATCCCGTGAGGGTTCGAGTCCCTCCTTTCGCACCAGCTCTCGAGGTATCTCACATATCATGCAGACTTCTGTGACCGCGACCGGCGGTCTCGAGCGCCGACTGGAAGTGGCCGTGCCGGCCGGGGAGGTCGCGCGCGAGGTCGAAAGCCGCTTGAAGCGCATCTCGCGCACGGCGCGCCTGAAGGGCTTCCGCCCCGGCAAGGCCCCGTACTCCGTCGTGCGCCAGCAGTTCGGCGATCAGGTGCACGCGGAGGTGGTGGGCGACCTGATGCGCAGCACCTTCGCGGAGGCGGTCTCGCAGCAGCAGTTGAAGCCCGCGACCGGTCCGCGCATCGAGCCGATCGCACTCGGCCCCGGAGGCGATCTCAAGTACGCGGCCGTATTCGAGGTGATGCCGGAAGTGACGGTCCAGCCGCTCGATCGGATTGCGCTCGAGCGACCTGCGGCGAGCATCACCGAGGCGGACATCGACGCGATGATCGAGAGCATGCGCAGGCAGCGGCCGAACTTCACGCCGGTCGAGCGCGCCGCGCGCGCAACCGATCGAGTCACGGTGGACTACGACGGGCGCATCGAGGGGCAGCCGTTCCAGGGCGGCGAGGGCCGCGACGTGACCTTCGTGCTCGGTGCCGGTCGCGTGCTCGATGAGATCGAGCGCGCCGTCGCCGGGGCCGCATCGCCCGAGACGCGCACCGTGTCCGTTCACTACGCCCAAGACCACGCGAACAAGGCGCTCGCGGGCCGTACGGCCGAGTTCACCGTCACGGTGAAGAAGGTCGAGGAGCAGAGCCTGCCCGAGCTCGATGAGGCGTTCTGCCGCGCCTATGGCGTGGAGGAGGGCTCGATCGAGACGCTGCGCACGGAGGTCCGCGGGAGCATGCAGCGCGAGCTCGACGATCTCGTGCGCAACCGCCTGCGCGCACAGGTGCTCGATGCGCTCTACCGCGACAACCCCCTCGAGGTGCCGCGCAGCCTCGTCGCCGAGAATATCGAGCAGCTGCAGCTGGAGGTCGCGCGCCGCACCGGCGCGCGCGAGGTGAGTCAGCTCCCGCCGCGCGAATCGTTCGAGCAGTCCGCGCGCCGGCGCGTGGCCTTGAGCGTGATTCTCGGGGAGATCGTGCGCACCGAGGGCATTGCGCTCGATCGCGCGAAGGTCGAGGCGCGGATCGCCGAGCTCGCCGCCCAGCACCCCAACCCCGAGGAGGCGCGCCGCGCGTACCATGAGAACGCCGAGGCGCTGCGTCAGATCGAGTCAGCGGTCCTCGAGGACCAGGTGCTCGAGCTCACGCTCTCACGGGCGCAGATCACCGAGCGCCCCATGAGCTTCAAGGAGCTCACCGGATTCGGTGCGGCGCAAACTACCTGAACCTGACCGACTCAAGCGAGAGCCAACATGAACGAGCGTGGCCTGAACCTGGTGCCGATCGTCGTCGAGCAGACCGCCCGCGGCGAGCGCGCTTATGACATCTACTCGCGGCTGCTGAAGGACCGGCTGATCTTCGTGGTCGGCCCGATCGACGATCAGGTCGCGAACATCGTCGTTGCGCAGATGCTGTTCCTCGAGTCGGAGAACCCCGAGAAGGACATCCACCTGTACATCAACTCCCCGGGCGGCGTCGTCACTTCGGGGCTCGCGATCTACGACACGATGCAGTTCGTCAAGCCCGATGTGCAGACGATCTGCACCGGCCAGGCCGCGAGCATGGGCGCGGTGCTGCTCGCCGGCGGCAGCAAGGGCAAGCGCTACTGCCTGCCGCATGCGCGCATCATGATCCACCAGCCGCTCGGGGGCTTTCAGGGTCAGGCCGCCGACCTCGAGATCCATGCGCGCGAGATGCTCGGGGTGCGCGACCGACTGAACATTATTCTCGCGAAGCACACCGGACAGAGTGTGGATAAGATCAAGCAGGACACCGACCGCGACAACTTCATGGACTGGAAGGAAGCGGTCGAGTACGGGCTCATCGACCGGGTGCTCGAGAAGCGCGTGGAGATGCCCGCTGCCTCGCGCTAAGTACCCGTTCCGTCACGACAAAACACGTCGTGGCGAATCGTCAAGGCTTGCGGGCCGGTGCTTTGCCTGGCGGGCCCCCTGCATGCTATAAGGAATTGCCGCCCGGGCCTTGCCCGGCCGCGCGATATGTGCATCACGAGGGCCCTAGATGAGCGATGACTCCCGCAGCCGTCACGACGACGGCAAGCTGTTGTATTGCTCCTTTTGCGGGAAGAGCCAGCACGAAGTTCGCAAGCTCATCGCCGGACCGTCGGTCTTCGTTTGCGACGAGTGCGTCGAGCTCTGCAACGACATCATTCGCGAGGAGCTCGAGGACCGCGCCGAGCGCGCGCGCGACAAGCTCCCGAAGCCCCACGAGATCAAGAAGGTCCTCGACGAATACGTGATCGGCCAGGAGCGCGCCAAGAAGGTGCTCTCGGTCGCCGTCTACAACCACTACAAGCGCCTGCAGACCCGCAGCGGCAGCGCCGCGCGCGCGAAAGAGGACGTGGAGATCGCGAAGAGCAACATTTTGCTCATCGGCCCCACCGGCTGCGGCAAGACGCTGCTCGCCGAGACACTCGCGCGGCTTCTCAACGTGCCGTTCACGATTGCCGATGCCACGACGCTCACCGAGGCGGGCTACGTGGGCGAGGACGTGGAGAACATCATCCAGAAGCTGCTGCAGAAGTGCGACTACGACGTGGAGAAGGCGCAGACGGGCATCGTCTACATCGACGAGATCGACAAGATCTCACGCAAGTCCGACAACCCCTCCATCACGCGCGACGTCTCGGGCGAGGGTGTGCAGCAGGCGCTGCTGAAGTTGATCGAGGGAACCGTCGCCTCGGTCCCGCCCCAGGGCGGGCGCAAGCATCCGCAGCAGGAGTTCCTGCAGGTCGACACGACGAACATCCTCTTCATCTGCGGCGGGGCGTTCGCCGGGCTCGAGAAGATCATCCTGAACCGTACCCAGAAGAGTGGCATCGGCTTCACCTCCGATGTGCGCGAGATCAACGCGCGCCCGCATGGCAACGACCTGTTCCATGACGTGGAGCCCGAGGATCTGATCAAATACGGACTCATCCCGGAGTTCGTCGGCCGACTGCCGGTGGTCGCGACGCTCGATGAGCTCGACGAGGCGGCGCTCGTGTCGATCCTGACGGAACCGAAGAACGCGCTCACGAAGCAGTACCGCCGGCTGTTCGAGATGGAGGGCGCTGAGCTCGAGTTTCGCGACGAGGCGCTCAAGGCCGTCGCGCACCGTGCGATGCAGCGCAAGACCGGTGCCCGGGGCCTGCGCACCATCCTCGAGACCGTGCTCCTCGACACGATGTACGAGCTGCCCTCGATGCGCAATGTCCAACGGGTCGTCATCGACGAGACCGTGATCGACGGGCATTCCAAGCCCTACGTCGTCTACCGCGCCGAGGACGAGCCTCGGCGTGCCGCCGGAACCACGCACTAGCGCGCAAAGCCCCGGCTGCTCGCTGCCGAGCGTGAGGGCCGCTCTACGCCGCGGACGCGACCCGGCGGCACCGATGATGCAGTCGACAGTTTCCGCGTTCGGTAGTTGAAAGGCCCTGGCGCGACCCCATTTCCCGCTGTATTAAGTCTATAGTTAACCGTATCGTGTGCGGGGGGTTGAGAGCGGGAGCATCGCGACCGTCCGCCCCTCCGCATCGACTGAGCGCGCCACCGAGGGCTTGAACGTGTCCGACTCCGCACCCCCCGTCCTTCCGCGAACCCTCACCGCCGAGAACGTGCCCGTGCTGCCGCTCAGGGACGTGGTGGTGTATCCGCACATGGTGATTCCGCTGTTCGTCGGGCGCGAGAAATCGATCCAGGCGCTCGATGTGGCGATGCGCGGCGACAAGCGCATCATGCTGATCGCGCAGAAGCAGGCGGATGTGGACGACCCGAAGGTCGATGACCTCTACCGCATCGGCACGATCGCGACGATCCTGCAACTGCTCAAGCTTCCCGACGGCACCGTGAAGGTGCTGGTGGAAGGGGTCGATCGCGCGCGCATCGACCGGCTGCACACGGGCGAGCACTACGGGGCCGACGTGACGGCGCTTCCCGATGGGGAAACCTACGACGAGCGCGAGATGGACGTGCTCGGCCGCTCGGTGATCTCGCAGTTCGAGCAGTACGTGTAGCTCAACAAGAAGGTGCCGCCGGAGGTGCTCACCGCCTTGGCCGGCATCGAGCACGCCGGCCGGCTCGCCGACACCGTCGCGGCGCATATGTCCTTGAAGCTCGCCGAGAAGCAGAAAGTGCTCGAGATCCTCGATGTGCGCAAGCGCTTGGAGCACATCCTGGTCGCGATCGAGGGCGAGATGGACGTGCTGCAGATCGAGAAGCGCATTCGCGGCCGCGTCAAGGCGCAGATGGAGAAGAGCCAGCGCGAGTATTACTTGAACGAGCAGATGAAGGCGATCCAGAAAGAGCTCGGGGAGATGGACGAGGGCGGGAACGAGATCTCCGAGCTCGAGCAGAAGATCGCGAAGGCCGGCATGCCGAAGGAGGCGCGCGAGAAGGCCACCAACGAGCTCAACAAGTTGAAGATGATGTCGCCGATGTCCGCCGAGGCGACCGTCGTGCGCAACTACATCGACTGGCTCGTGAAGGTGCCCTGGAAGAAGCGCAGCAAGATCCTGAAGGACATCAAGCGCGCCGAGCAGGTGCTCGACGAGGACCACTATGGGCTCGAGAAGGTGAAGGAGCGCATCGTCGAGTACTTGGCCGTGCAGCAGCGAGTCGACAAGCTCCGCGGGCCGATTCTGTGTCTGGTGGGGCCGCCCGGTGTCGGCAAGACCTCCCTCGGGCAGAGCATCGCGCGGGCGACGAACCGCAAGTTCGTGCGCATGTCCTTGGGGGGTGTGCGCGATGAGGCCGAGATCCGCGGCCACCGCCGCACCTACATCGGCTCCATGCCGGGGAAGATCGTGCAGAACATGGCGAAGGCGGCCGTGCACAATCCGCTCTTCCTCCTCGATGAGGTCGACAAGATGTCGATGGATTTTCGCGGTGATCCGTCGGCCGCGCTCCTCGAGGTGCTCGATCCCGAGCAGAACTCGACCTTCAACGATCATTACCTCGAGGTCGATCTCGACCTCTCGGAGGTGATGTTCGTGTGCACCGCGAACAGCCTCAACATTCCGAGCCCGCTTCTCGATCGCATGGAGGTCATCCGTCTTCCCGGCTACACGGAGGACGAGAAGATGAACATCGGGCGGCGCTATCTCGTGCCCAAGCAGATGAAGGCGAACGGACTGAAAGCCGAGGAGCTCAAGGTCTCCGACGGCGCGCTCCTCGACATCGTGCGCTATTACACGCGCGAGGCCGGCGTGCGCAACTTCGAGCGCGAGATCGCCAAGATCAGCCGCAAGGCGGTGAAGCAGCTCCTGCACACCAAGGAGCACAAGACCGTGAGCGTGAGCCCGCGCAACCTGGATAAGTTCCTGGGGGTGCGCCGCTTCCGCTACGGCAAGGCCGAGGATCTGGATCGCATCGGGCAAGTGACCGGGCTCGCCTGGACCGAGGTGGGCGGGGAACTCCTCACCATCGAGGCGGCGATCGTTCCGGGCAAGGGGAAGCTCTTGCACACGGGCCAGCTGGGCGAGGTGATGCAGGAGTCGATCCAGGCCGCGATGACCGTGGTGCGCAGCCGTGCCCAGGTGCTCGGGCTCGAGCCCGAGTTCTATCAGAAGCACGATCTGCACCTCCACATGCCGGAGGGGGCGACCCCGAAGGACGGCCCGAGCGCGGGCATCGGCATGTGCACCGCACTCGTCTCCGCGCTCACCAAGATTCCAGTGCGCTCGGACGTGGCGATGACGGGCGAGATCACGCTGCGCGGTGAGGTGCTGCCGATCGGCGGGCTGAAGGAGAAGCTCCTCGCGGCGCATCGCGGTGGGATCAAGACCGTGCTCATCCCCGATGAGAACGTGAAGGATCTCGTTGAGATCCCCGACAACATCAAGGGCCGGCTTGACATCAAGCCGGTCAAGTGGATCGACGAGGTGCTCGCGCTCGCGCTCGTGCACCAGCCGTCACCGCTCGCCGCCGTGAGTGCTGCGGCTCAAGCGGGCGTGAGCGCTCCGGCCGCCGCCGCGGCCGCCGTGGAGGCCAAGCGCGAGCGGCGCAACGGGCGCCGGACGCTGAAGCCGGTGCCGGCGCACTGAGCGCGCCTCATCGAGCGGCGAGTCTCCTCGATGGCGGAGATCGAGATTCACGCCTCGCCCGAGCACGCCGCCGATGCGTTCTCGCGCGGCGTGAGCATCATGGTGGCGGTGGTGGGCGTCGTGCTCGCGGTGGTGACGATCGCCTCGCATCGCGCGCACACCGCCTCGGTCATTCATCGCACCGAGGCGAACGATGAGTGGACGTACTACCAGGCGAAGAAGATCCGCGAGCACCTGCTCGATGTCGCCTCGAGCCTGGCGGCCACGATGGCCGCGAGCGATGCGCAGAAGGCGCGCGCGCTCGCTCAGACCTTCGCCAAGGACCGCGACCGCTACGCGCGCGAGGCGCAGGATATCCAGCACGATGCGCAGGATCGCGACGATGCGAGCGAGCGGGAGGAGGCGCGCGCGCTGCGCTTCGATGTGGGCGAGGGGTTCCTCGAGCTCGGGCTGGTGCTCTCCTCGCTCTACTTCCTCTCCAAGCGCAAGTTCTTCCCGGTGCTCGGCGGGCTCGCCGCCGTCTTCGGCGCCGCCGTGAGCGCGAGCAATTGGCTCATCTGAGAGCGCGTGAGGTAAAGTCTCGACGGGGTGCGGGGGTGCTTAGCTCAGCTGGTAGAGCGTCGCTCTTACACGGCGAATGTCGGGGGTTCGA